>NZ_JAKKFH010000035.1 GCF_022230925.1 Micromonospora alfalfae
TCGACCTTGTCAAACACGCACTCAGGGCGAGGATTCTCCCCAGCGTGAAGGCCATCGATTCGCTGCTGAATGCCCGGCGGTTGGTTCCCGGGTCGCCGCTGCGGCGTCGCTGTCACGCGCAGGGAATGCGGTCGCTCGGTCGACTCATGGGCGACAGAATGGCTGCAATCATGGTGATCGGCGGTGGGGGCGGAGGCGTCGGTGGGCGCGATGTCGCTGGGGACGGTCTTGCGGGGGCGGCTGCGAAGTTTGACGGGCGGCTCGGACGAGTTGCCTGAACCTGACTATCTGCCTGAGCTGCCGACCGTCGAGTGGGTGCGGGCTGGAGCTGGCGGGTTCGATCGAAGCGTTAGTCCGGCGGAGTTCTCGGCCGGGTTGATGACTGTGGCTCGCGATGGTGAGCCGGGTATCCGGGCCGTGGCTGTGGATGCGCTTGGTTCCGCCGAGGCACGGTGGTGGTTGGCGGTGGATGAAGCGCTGCGGGGGCAGTGGTGGTCGGCGCCGCGCTGGTCGCGGAGCCTCGCGGCGGACCTTGCAGACGGTGAGGTGGAGCTACTCCACCTGGTCATGGCCGGCTGCCACCGCGACGGGCGGATCCGCGAGGCGGCGGTCGCTCACCTGGCTGATCACGCACACCCGGCGGCGCTTGCGGTGCTGGCGCTTCGGACCGTCGACTGGGTGGCTGAGGTGCGCCAGCGGGCAAGAGGGGCGGTGGAGGTTTGGTGGTCGTCATCGCGGGGTTCGTTGACCCAGCTCGCGGAAATGGCGTTCGCCCTGCGCGGGCGGGGTGAGGGCGCCTGGTTGGCAGAACACGTCGAGGGTGCCCTGCGGACCCTGCCGTTGAGTGGCTTGGAGCCGTTGCTGGCAGCGCGGGATCGTCGGACCCGGCGAGCGGCATACCGCGCCGCGACGACCGGTGGTCTGTTGAGTTTGCACCGGTTGACAACCGCCGCGATGAAAGACGACGACCTGCCGATTCGGATCCTGTGCGCCCGAGGCGCCGTTGAAGTCGCGACCGACCCCGCTCAGCTGCGTGGGTTGCTGCTTAGTAGTACGGCGCTGGTTCGGGCTGAGGCATTGCAGACCGTGACCGCGGTCGGTGATCTGAATGCTGCTGAGGCCGCGTTGCCCGATCGGCATCCGCTGGTGCGGGCGATCGCTCAGGCCGCGCTGCGCCGTAGCGGCGGGGATCCGGCAGTGTCTTATCGCCGCCTCGCCGCCGGGTGGGGGCCACCGGCGCCGGGGGTGATCGCCGGGCTGGGCGAGACCGGTGACGCCGAGGATGCCGGCCTGGTTCGGCGATGGCTGGCGCATCCACGTTCGCGTGGTCGGGTTGAAGCGGTCCGGGCGTTGCGTCGCCTCGGCGTGACCAGGTCGGCCGACCTGGTGTCGCTGCTGCGCGACGAGTCCGGTGCGGTGACCCGCCAGGTGGTGGTGGCCCTGCGCCAGGACCTCGGCGTCCTTGACCCAGGGATGCTGGAGGCGCTGCTCGGTCCGGGCAACGCGCCGCATGTCAGGTTCGCGGGGTACCGGTTACTGATCGCGGGGAACGCCTGGCAACGGCTGGTCACCAATCTAAGGCTGATCGATGATCCCGACGACCGGTTGCGTGGCAGTGCGCGAGCGGACCTCAGCGCGTGGCTCGGTCGGCAAGCGGCTACGACCTATCACGGGCCGTCCCGTAAGCATGCGGCCGAACTTGACGAGCTGATCGAGGACGCTCGCCCGATCCTCGGCGAGCACACGGTGCGACTGCTGCGGTTCCACGCCGGCCTGCCCCATCAGACGGCGCTATGACCGGCGGCGACACGCCTCGTCGTCGAGCGAGCGCACCTCCGGAGCCGGGGCGCGCTCGTGGGCCACGTCCCGCAGGTTGCCACCGGCCAGGTCGAGCGCCGAGTTCGAGTACGGGCTCGTGTTCAGCAACAGATTGATCTGCGCGGCCGTGCCGTCGGCGCCGACAGCGACCGGACGGGTCAACGCCGTCACCGCCCGCACGGACCGGATGGACGTCGACGCGTAGCTGATCCGGCCCGACGGCTGCGTCGCCCGGGCCTTGCCCACCGCGCAGGATCTGCACACCACCGCGCTGGTGCGTGCGCTCGGCATCTGGCTCGGCCACCCGGCCTGAGCGGCGCATTAACTGTCGTCTCAGATTCGCTCGGTACGAAGTCGGCATCAGATAAGCGATGTGACCCGTATGGAGGAAGCTAGTGATGGCAGTCAAGGCAGCGCCGCCCGGGGAAGCGCCGGCCGGTCGCTTGGCAGGCCGGTGGGTGCCGTGGTTGGTGATCGGGTTGTGGGTGGCGCTGGCGGCGGTCATGGTGCCGTTGAGCGGGAAGTTGAGCTCGGTAACCACCGACAGAGCCGTGGACACGCTGCCGGCCAGCGCCGAGTCCACCAAGGTGGCGGTGCTGGAGGACAGCCTCCCCGGCGGTGAGGACAACACGTTCGTCTTCGTGTACCACCGCGCCGGCGGCATGACCGACGCCGACCGCGCGTCGGTCGAGCGCCACCACGACACCCTTGCCAAGCGGTACCCGCCGAAGGCGACCGCGGCCGGCGGCGAGGACGACGAGGGCCCAGCGACGAGACCCTCCACCGACGGCAAGGCGATGATGTTCACCCTCGACGTGAGCACGACCTACGGCGCACCAGAGACCCTTGTCGGCCCATTGCGTGAGGCTGCGAAGGACCGCCCCGCCGGCCTGGAACTCGACGTGACCGGACCCGCCGCGGTCGACGGCGACATGGACGCCGTCTTCGACGGCGTCGACCTGCAGGTCTTCCTCACCACCGTCGTCGTCGTCACGCTCCTGCTGATCCTCACCTACCGCAGCCCGGTGTTGTGGCTCATCCCGCTCATGGCTGTGGGCGCGGCCGCACTGACCGCGATGGCGACCGTCTACCTGCTCGTCAAGGGCTTCGGCATCGTGATCAACGACCAGAACTCGGCGCTGCTGACGATCCTGGTATTCGGCGTCGGCACGGACTACGCGCTGTTACTCATCGCCCGGTACCGGGAGACACTGCACCACCACGAGAACGTCCGGGTCGCGATGGTCCACGCGCTACGCGGCGCGGCGCCGGCCATCGTCGCGTCCGCGGCCACCGTGATCGCTGGCCTGCTCTGCCTGCTCGTCGCCGACCTGAACAGCACCAGCGGGTTGGGCCCGATCGGCGCGGCCGGCATCCTGTGCGCGCTGGTGGCCATGCTGACGCTGTTCCCGGCGCTGCTCGTGGTGCTCGGCAGGCGAATCTTCTGGCCGGCCATCCCGCGGTTCGACACGGCCGTTCAGGAGAAGCCGGGGCTGTGGGGACGGCTCGGCACCACCATCAGCCGCCGCCGGTGGGTGGCGACGCTCGGCTCGTTCGGAGTCCTCGGCGTGCTCGCCATCGGGGTGGCGGGCAATACCGGCGCCCTGCGGGAGCAGGACCAGTTCCTGTCCGCGCCGGAGTCGGTCACCGGCTTCACCGTCCTCCGCCAGCACTTCCCGGAGCTCGGCGGCCAGCCGATGACAATCTTCACGCGGCCGGCGCACCAGGAGCGGGTGCTCGACATCGTCCAGGGCACCAGCGGCGTGGCCCTGGCCGTCCCAGGGCAGACCAGCGGAGGTTGGGCCGACATCTCCGTGTTCCCGACCGACGCGCCGGACACCGCCGCGGAGTACGACACGATCAAGCGGGTGCGTACCGCCGTGCACGCGGTGAACGGGGCGGAGGCGATCGTCGGCGGGCCGAGCGCGGAGAACCTCGACACCGAGGTCACCACCACCCGCGACGAGAAGCTGGTGATCCCGCTGGTGCTCACCGTCGTCCTGATCATCCTCGGGCTACTGCTGCGCGCGATCGTGGCCCCGCTGGTCCTGATGGCGACCGTGATCGTCTCGTTCGCCGCAGCCTTCGGCGGCAGCGTGTTCGTCTTCGACACGATCCTCGGGTTCGAGGGCGTCGACTATTCGGTGCCGCTGCTGGCGTTCCTGTTCCTGGTGGCGCTCGGCATCGACTACAACATTTTCCTGGCCAGCCGGGCCCGGGAGGAGACTGTGCGCCTCGGCACCAGAGAGGGCATGCTCAAAGCCCTCTCCGCCACCGGTGGCGTCATCACCTCGGCAGGGCTGGTCCTAGCGGCCACGTTCGCGGTTCTCGCCTCACTTCCGCTGGTGATGCTGATCGAGGTCGGGTTCCTGGTCGCCTTCGGCGTGCTGCTCGACGCCTTGCTGGTGCGGTCGGTCCTGGTGCCCGCCCTCACGCTGCTGATCGGCCGGCGGATGTGGTGGCCGAGCCGGTTGTCCCGACCGGTGGAGCAGCCGGACGATCAACGGCCGCTCGTGGAGGGGCCCGCGCCGCAACGGTGAGCGCGGCGGCACAGTCGAGATCCGGGGCGGGCCCTTGCCCGCCCCGGATCTTTGTCATGGCCCGCGGCCGTCACCGTGTCCGCCGCCCTTGTCCTGCGCCGCCCGCTGCGGCGGGTCCTGGCACCGCGCGTCGTGGCGGTCCCGGCGCCCTGCCGCAGCGGGTCAGCGAGCCACCGTGTCCGCCCCCGCGGTGAGCTGCGTGATCCGAGCGGGCGGGGCGGCGGCCGGAAGGATGATCCGCAGCAGCGCCCCACCGCGTGCCGACCGGGCGACGGTGACCCGGCCGGCGTGGGCGTCGACGACCCGCTGCACGATCGACAGCCCCAGACCTGATCCCGGCAGCGCCCGGGCGCTGTCGGCACGGTAGAACCGGTCGAACACCCGCGGTACGTCGGCGGCGTCGATGCCCGGCCCGGCGTCGTCGACCTCGAGGACCGCCGACGCGCCCTCGGCACGGAGCCGCACCTGGACCGGCTGGTCAGCGGGGGACCACTTGCTGGCGTTGTCGATGAGGTTGAGCACCGCCCGCTGGAGCGCAGCGGGACGCCCGCTGACCCACACGGAGGTCACGTCGAGCGTGACCTCGATGTCGGGCACGCGGGAACGCGCCCGGGCCGCGGCGGCCACCACCACGTCCGCGAGATCGAGCAGCTCGGCGCTCTCGTCGCTGACGTCGCCGCGCGCCAGGTCGGTCAGCTCGGCGGCAAGGGTGCTCAACTCGGCCACCTGGGCGCCGAGATCGTTGAGCAGCCGGGTCCGGCTCTCCGCCGGCAGTGCGCTGTCCAGGGTGCCGCGCCGATCGAGCCGGATCAGCAGCTCAACGTTGAGGCGCAGGCTGGTGAGCGGGGTCTTGAGTTCGTGGGCGGCGTCCTCGGCGAGCAGCCGCTGCGCCCGCCGGGAGTCCCGGAGCGCGGCGAGCATGTCGTTGATTGACCGGATCAGCCGCCGGATCTCCCCGCCGCCCTCGTCCGGGATGTCGGCGTCGAGGTCCCGCGTCTGCGCGACACGAACCGCGGCGGCAGTGAGCCGGTCGATCGGCGCCAGCCCGGTCCGCGCCACGGTCCGCCCGACAAGGGCACCCCCGACCACGCAGAGCAGTCCGATCAGCAGCATGCCCAGTCCGAACTGGTTGATCGGGCTGTCGTCGCTGTTGCGGGCCACCTGGACCGCGCCGTCGCCCGCCCGCAGCGTGTAGATGAGGTAGCCGTCCTCATCGTTGTCGTTCGACTCCATCAGGTCGGCCGACGCGCCCTGCGCCACCCGCCCGGCGTGCCCACTGACGGGGGGCAGCGCGGGTTGGCCGGCCGGCGTCCGGGTCGAACCGTCGGGCAGGATGACCCGCACCAGCCGACCGGATCCGGGATACGGCGGCAGCTGGAACTGCGCCAGACCGGTGCGCTCCACTGTCGTCGCCAGGACGCGGGAGTCCGCGCGTAGCTGATCCTCGGCGTTGTCCCGCAGCTCCGAGTCCAGCAGTTCGCTGGCCACCTGGAAGGCCACGAACACGCTGACCGCGATGGCCGTCGCCGCGATCACCGTCAGCCTGGTCCGCAGGGACCGCTGGCGCCACCATCGGGTCAGCCGGCGCGGTACCCGCCCGGCGGGCCTGCTCACGGAGGAGTCTCCCGCAGCGTGTACCCCAAGCCGCGCAGCGTGTAAATCAATCGCGGCTCACCCTCGGCCTCCATCTTGCGGCGCAGATAGCTCACGTACACCTGAAGGTTGTTGGCGGTGGTGCTCATGTCGAAGCCCCAGATCGCCTCGAACAGCGCGTCGCGGGTCAACACCCGGGTCGCATTGCGCATGAGGACCTGTAGCAGGGAGAACTCGGTCCGGGTCAGATACAGCGGCCGCCCACCCCGCCACGCCTCGAACCTGTCCGGATCGAGCCGAACGTCGGCGAACGACAGGATCTGCGACTCGTCGTCGCCGGGCGCGCGGCGGCGCAGCAGGGCCCGGACCCGGGCCAGCAACTCCTCGGTGGCGAACGGCTTGGGCAGGTAGTCGTCGGCGCCCGCGTCCAGCCCCGCGACCCGGTCGGAGACCTGATCCCGGGCGGTCAGCATCAGTACCGGCAGATCTCGACCCGCCGCCCGCAACCGCCGGCAGGTCTCCAACCCGCCGAGGCGGGGCATCATCACGTCGAGGATCAGCAGATCCGGCGCCGCGCCACCGATCCCGTCGAGCACGGCGAGACCGTTGGAGGCGGTGCTGGTGCCGTAGCCCTCGACCTGAAGCACCCGCTCCAGCGACTCACGGATGGCCGCCTCGTCATCGGCGATCATGATTCGCACGCCGGCCCGCTCCCTCCCGTTGATGCTTTTGGGCTCATCCTCCCCGATCAACCTGAGGGCAGGATTAATGCTGCAACGGCAATAGGCGAATACGAGGGCTACTGTGGCGCATCGCGCCTCCTGGCAACGTCTGCCACTCAGTTTCTGTCACGGATACCCGGCCGGGCACGCTCATCGGCCATGAGCGGACGTCGGCGAGGCGCGACCGTACCGGTCGCTGCACGTCGGGTTGTCCAACAACCGCACCGGATGCACGCACCCGGCCGTTCACCTTCGTCGCCGGTATCGGGCCGGCCCTGATCCTCGTTCGCGCCCGGTCATGAGCGACCGTGCGCGGACCGCCGCATGATGCAGTCCGGGGCAAGGCCACCTTGCCTGTCGCCCCAGATCAGGCCCACGGCGGGAGGAGTTTCCGGAGTAGCCCTCCAGACGGATCGGATCCAGGTATCGGACCGGGACGCGATCGCGACCCGTGATTCTGCTGGTGGGGTCGCAGGAAACGTAGGTGGCCAGGGGCGGGATGTCGAGGAGTTCGCCGCTGGCATTGATGCGGGACGTGTCGTCGCCGGTGCTGGCGAGGCCGGATTGGCAGCGGACGCAGCGGAACGCGAGCAGCGGAGAGTACGTGCGCCGAAGGGTCCAGGACGCAACGATATGAGGACGCGTAGACATGATCCCTCTGAAGACCTGACGGAAGGCATGGGAAAAGAGCCGACGGCGACGTCGGCGACCGATGCACGGAAAAGGTGTCAGGTCTAAAGGGCAGGCGGCGTCACGCGGAGTGAAGTCCTCTCGTGAGTGGATGGGAAAGATAGATCCAATTGCAAGGTAGGGCCGGACGGGCTGGCGAGGCCACCCATTTTTGTCGTGGTACCGCGCAGTGAGGGTTGAGGTCGGCGAACCGGCCATCGACCACGCGTCGTTCGCCTTCGCAGCCCCTGCCTGCCGTGGTCCGGCCGCCTCCGTGGAACTCGTTCCTTCCGCTGACCACTTCGACCTCTACTGGAAGGTCATGCCGCACCGCCCGACCGCATCTCCACAGGTCAGCGCAACCCCGAGCCGCCCGCCGAGGCCGTGCTCAACCGAGCGACCCCGGCGGGCGGTGTCGTCAACTGTCATATTGATCAGCGGGTAAGCGGACTTGGGGGGACGCCGAGCGCAAGGTCGAACAGCTGCGGAGTCTCAAGGCCGGCGACGCGCGCTCCTGACTGGGATGCAGAGGCGGGCGCCCGACCAGCGGCAGATCAGGATGTCGCCGGTGGTCGGCGGTGACGACAAGTCGAAGTTGGGTCAGCAAGACTACGGCTGGGAATGTCCTCAACGGTCGCACGCGCCTACCGCTCGGCACAGTCGACCCGCCCGTCGCATAGCGCTGAGGGGTGACGCCCGGTCGGCGGCAGATGTGCGCACCTGGTCATGGGAGAAACCCGTGGCTACATTGCGCGACCATGGTGATCCGTCGAGCTTCTCGACCAGTTCGACACCACGGGAAGTGTGCCCTGGATAAGGCCCGGCTGGTGCCGTGTGGGGGCGGGAGGCTCAGGACAAGAAGCGGTGCAGGGCTGCGGTCAAGTCGTCGGGGTTCTCCTCGGCGACGTGGTGGCCGGACTCAATTGAGTGCCCGCGTAGATCGGGGGCCCACGGGCGCCAGACGGCTAGCGGGTCGCCGTACAGGTCTTCCATGTCGTCCCGGGTCGACCACAGCACGAGAGTTGGGCAGCGGACAGTACGACCGTCACGCCGGTCGGCTTCCTCGTGCGCTCGGTCAACGCCGAGGCCGGCTCGGTAGTCCTCCAGCATTGCCCGAACCGTGGCCGCATCGTGGATGGCCTGCCGGAACTCCTGGTAATTCGCGGCTCCCATGCTCTCGGACCGGGCCTTGTTGGCGTACCAAGCATCGGGGTCGGCGGCGATGGCTCGCTCTGGCTTGTCCGGCTGAGCAAAGAAGAACCAGTGGTACCAGTCATGGGCGAACTTCGCATCGCACCTGGCAAGAGCCTCACTGATGGGAACGCCGTCAATGATCACAAGATGACCGACAGTGTCGGGATGATCAAGCGCTTGGCGCAACGCCACGTACGACCCACGGTCATGTCCGACCGTTGCGAACGTCGGGTGGCCCAGTTTCTCCATCAGCTGGACCATGTCCGCGGCAACCACTCGCTTGGACTGCTGCGAGTGATCCGCGAGGATCTGCGCCTTGCTGGACTGCCCGTAGCCGCGCATATCGGGACAGACGACGGTGAACCCGCGATCAACCAGCTGCGGCGCGACGCGATGCCACGTCGATCCCGTACGCGGATGCCCGTGGATGAGCAGGACCGGAGGCCCGTGCCCCGCATACCGGACCCGGAGCTCCACCTCCCCGACATCGACCCGCTCGTCCTCGAAACCGTCAAACATGCGCGGAAAGTATCCAGGCCCCCGCCAAGAAAAACATCTACTCATCGGCATGAGTGGACGCCGCCCTACCCCCTCCGCGGAAGGCGCCAGCGCTGACGCCTTCGGGTCCGCCGAAGAGGTCACCGAACAGAGAGCCCTGCTCAACGCACTGTCGGTGGGATTGATGTTCCAGCCGTTAGGACGGGTGCCGCCTTCTGAACGGCAACGCGCAGCGACAAAAGCCGAATAACTCTGTCCAGAGATGATCCGTTCCGACGGCCGGCTCGAACCGGCGAGGCGGTCGGATCCATGGGGCCTGCCGGATACCCCGAACTACGCGGCTTCGCCGCCGGCGTGGCCAGCGACCGCGACGCGGTCGCCGCCGCCTCACCCAACCCTGGAGCTCAGGCCCCGTCGAAGGCCATGTCAACCGCATCAAAACCATGAAGCGACAGATGTACGGCCGCGCGAACCTCGACCTCCTCCGGCACTCCCATGTCCGCCGCGTCCGATGGCACCCCTCGAAACGGGATAGCCATGTCGGACCGGCCGGTGCGATGATCGACATCTGGGTCGCTAGCTCAACTGGATAGAGCATTCGACTGAGTAGCGTGTCCGCTCCCCGCTTGCACGGTGATGGGTGCGCTTCCTTCTCCTAGTTGGATCGAAGGGTTCGGGGTTCGAGTCCCCGGCGACCCACTGTGCCGCAGCTGCCGAGGGGCAACTGCCGGAGTTGGCCGGAACGGGGAACCACGTGCTCGAGAAGCTGATCATCCAGAAGACCCTGCGCGTGCCGGCCAGCACTGGCGCGGCTGGCGATAGCACGGCGCTGGCCCGACAGCTGGACGTGGCGCTGCTCGATGTCGGGTTTTCGGCGTCGCGCGCTCTGCTGGAGCACATCGGCGCCCTGGCCCCGGCGCCGGCAATGGACCTGGCAGCCATGGTCGTCTCGGCGGTGCGCGAACTGGTGGGCGACCATGTCCAGCACAACGCCTATTTCATCGGCTTCCCTGATGACGTGCCGGACACCGCCGAGTTCTGGACGGATCGGCTGCGGGCGGCCGTTTTCACCGGCGGAGGCACGGCAACCGACGAGCAGTTGCGGGACGTCGCCGCCTCGGGTGCGCTGAACCTGCTGGACCTGCCGACCTATGGGACCTACCAGCACACCTATGCCGAGCTGTTGGCCGCGCACGACGAGCTGATCGCCGCAGCCGGTGACCGGGTGACCTTGCTACGCCTCGGCGACGCTGTCGCCGTAGAGGCAACGCTGCTGTATCTGGCCCTGGCCAGTAGCTCAACGCCGCTCGGCGAAGCGGACCTCGCGATCCTCAGCGAGCTCGCGGTCGCGTGCGTGGACGGCGCGCAGCCGGCCGAGATCCCCGTACGGGAGAACCGTGCCGTGCTCAACGGGATCCGGCTCGTTCTCGGCCGGCCGCTGGTTGACGTGGACACGACGACCGACGTGCTGCGCCTCGCCTGCCAGGTATCCGGCGGGGACGCATCGCTCGTGACACCCACGCGATTCCGCGCCTTCCGACGCCCGGAGCGGCGCGTGCTTCTCGCCGCGCTGAACGATGTCGTCGGCGCGAGTCCAGGCAAGCTCGGCGATGTCGTGCGCTACGCGGAGCGGTGGAAGCGGCTCGGGGAACGGCTGCATCCGCACTTATGCGGACCTCACGGTTATGCCGATGGGGCCTCCGGAGAAGTCTCGTCCCGCTCAGGAACGTGAGGCACCCGGGCCATCGGTATTGCGACGCCGGGTGAGCCGGACAACCCGCCGTCGTTGCCAGCGGCGAGGGATCGTTGGCGTGAGATGACGCGCGGATCGCGCATGACAGTGAGTCGTCACGTTCTGTACCAGTACTCTTCCAACCTTTGCGGCGCCGTCACCGTCGCATTCGGCGCATCATCGACGCCTGCCGCAGGAAGGCGCTCGGCACTGCACCAAGAGGGCTGTCGCCCGATGGCATGATGCAGCGATGCTCCCTACCCGCCGTTCCCTTCATGACCGCGTCGCGGCGTCGTTGGCCGCCTGCGCCGACGGTGAACTGTCGGCGTTGTTGCAGGCCGCGTCACCCGTGGGTGTAGGCGTGGGAGGCGGCTCTTCGATCGCCGATGTCGATGGCACGCCCGTGTTCGTCAAGCGGGTTCCGATCACCGACCGGGAGCTGGATCATCCGCACAGCACGGCGAACCTGTTCGACCTGCCGGTCCGTTGCCAATACGGCATGTACCGCCTGGCCGGTCCGGGCTTCGGCGCGTGGCGCGAGCTGGCCGCAAACCAGAGCGTCACCGAGGGCGTCCTCGCCGGGGAGACGGAATCGTTCCCGCTGTTGCACCACTGGCGGGTGCTGCCGGGCCGCCCGCCGGTCGCGGCTGAGCACCTCGACATTGACGCCGTCGTCGCTCAGTTCGGTGGTAACCAGGCCGTGCGTGCCCGGTTCGAAGCGCTGGCGGGCGCCACCGCGAGCCTCGTGCTGTTTTTCGAGGCTCTCCCCGACGGGCTGCCTCGCTGGCTGAGCGACCCGGTCGGCAGAGCCGCGGCGGTCGAGCGGCAACTGTTCGACATGGTGGCGTTCCTGCGTCACCGCGATGTGCTGCACTTGGACGGACACTTCGGCAACATCCGGGCCGACGACGACCGGCTCTATCTGGTCGACTTCGGGCTCGCCACCTCACCACGCTTCGACCTGTCGGACGCCGAGCGCGAATTCGCTGCCCGCAACGCCGGTCACGATGCCGACTATGCTTCCATGCGGCTGGTGAACTGGCTGGTCACTTCGGCATGTGGGGTGCCCGTGCCGCCCGACAGTGGTCCCGTCGCCCGCAATCAGTTTGTGCGGCGATGCGCGTCCGGCGACATCCCACCGGACGTGCCGCTACCCGTCGCGGAAATCATCGCCAGACACGCCCCCGCAGCCGCCCGGATGAACGACTTCTGCTGGCGCCTGTTCGACGGCGACCTTCACGCCGAGTATCCCGGCAGTGAAACCACGGTCCGGATCAATGCGGATCGGGCAAGTTGAGGAAGCGGACAAAACCCTCCTCTCGGCTCCGGACATCGTCGGGTCGACGAGCCCCTCGTTGAATCGAGGATTCCTGTGTGCAGCCGACCTGCTGGCTCGTCGGCGAGCCAGCGGGTGGCGTCGGCATAATCACAAGTTCTCCAGGAAGGCGACGATCGTGTCGGTGGGCTGGTAGCGCCCTGGAGTAGTGCCGAGCGGCGTGGTTCGGGCCAGCGCGCGTTCCTTGAGTGCGAGGTCGGCGTGGATATAGATCTGGGTTGTGGCAACGCTTTCGTGGCCGGCCAGAGGGCGATGACGGTGGTGTCGACTCCGGCGTTCAACAACCGCATGGCTGCGGAGTGGCGCAGGACATGCGGGGAGATCTTTTTCTCGGCGAGGGTCGGGCAGGCCAGTGCGGCGGTCGCGGCGTGCTTGGTTACTCGCCGTTCGAGCGCGTCCCGGGTGATGGCGGTGCCCGAGCGGGTGGGGAACAGTGGGTCGGCGGGTACTCCGCCGCGGTCTTTGAGCCAGTTCTCCAGCGTGGTGACGGTGTCCTTGGTCAGCGGCGTGATCCGCTGTTTGCGGCCTTTGCCGATGCAGCTGACGTGCGCTCCGGTGCCCAGGTGTGTGTCGTGAAGTTTCAGGGTCGTCAGTTCCGTCGCGCGCAGACCGGTCTGGATGGCGAGGGCGAGCAGCGCATGGTCGCGCCGCCCGGTCCAGGTCCCTTGGTCGGGGGCGTCGAGCAGGGCGTCGATCTCCGGGTCCGTGAGGTAGGTGACGATCGCACGCTCGAAACGTTTGGTCGGGATCGCCAACACGCGCTGGATGACGGCCGCGTCCTCGGGGTGGCGCAGAGCCGCGTAGCTGAACAGGGAACGGATCGCGGCGAGGCGGGCATTGCGGGTGCGGGCGCTGTTGCCGCGCCCGGTTTCCAGGTGATCGAGAAACGCGCTGATCATGGGCGCGTCCAGGTCGGCTATCTGCAGGTTGGAGGGTGCCCGGCCGGTGGTGGCCGTAGCGAAGGTCAGCAGGAGTTTGAAGGTGTCCCGGTAGGCGGCGGTCGTGTGGCTGCTGGCGTGACGCTGCCGGGCCAGCCTGTCGGTGAAGAACGACTGCAGGGTGGGACCGAGGGTGCTTATGCGGCTTCTCCGGTGTCGAGGTGGCGTTCCAGTCGCTCGCCGGCGAGGGCGAGCAGCTCCGGAGCTGCCGAGAGGTACCAGTACGTGTCTTTCGGCTTGACGTGCCCCAGGTAGGTCGACAGGCGCGGCAGCATCGCTTGGACGTCGTCGCCGTTGCGGTAGGCGTCCAGCAGCGTCGCGACGGCGAAACTATGCCGGAGGTCGTGAACCCGCGGCCGGCATGCAGTGTTTCCTCACTACGACCTGGACAGGGCAGCGGCTGCTCTGGCGGAGCAGGAACGGCAGCACGGCAACGGCTGACGTCCGCTCGTCGCAGCGAGCGGTATCACCTAACGCACTCACATCGGCACCCTGTATCCGCTTTGCTCCCAGGCCGGATGCCCTATGGGAGACCGTACTCAGCGCCACCCTGTTGGGGACCCGCCGGGGCCCGGCTGTCTTCGATCCGTGACGCATTCGCGGTTTGGAAGAGGGAATCGACGCGGTGCTTGGCACGTCACGATTCCAGTTGCACCGAGAGATCACAGCATTATCGGGTCCGTCGGAGTTGGCCCGTCCCCTGGCCGATGGCGAGACAAGCGCGGCTGAACTACCAGCCTGAAACGCGAACGGTGCGCGCTGCAATCGATCTCAGCGCGCACCGTGCGGTAATGGTTCGTGTCCGAGGGCGACACGACCCGTTGCCCCACCGCCGATAACGCTCAGTGCGATTCTGAAGCTCGCACAAGCCTAGCTGTGGTGGTGACCTCCGAAGAGGTCACCACCAAGGACGCGCTGGTCACGGCGCCTGCGGCGGGATCGCACCAGGTAGTCGGCGACCGGGATCATCGAACGCCGGGCGCCTGACGCCCGTCTACCGAATGCTGGTGGATGGGAGCTCCCGGCCTACAGGTCGGCCTTCGTCACGCGGGAGGATTCGTACGTCGTGGAGGCCTGAGGGAGGCCCGGCACGGTGGAGACGTCCTTGACGAGCATGCCGGTCGTGGCGTCGATGGTCAGCACCTCGCTGCCCTCGCCGCCGAACACCTCGGGGCCGGCGGTGATCGTCAGCGTGGCCTTGCCGTGGGTCGTCGAGTTCTTGACGCTGACCGCGGAGATGGTGGACAGCAGACGCAGCACACCGGCCCGGACCTGCGTGTTGCCGTCGCCAGCGGACAGCGCTTGGGTGCTGTACGTCCACAGGGCGTTGTCGAAGTGCCGCTGAACGGCCTGGGGGCTGTACGGCTTCGGCTCGGCGTTACCGCCCTTCTGCTTGATGATCACCTGGACATCCGCCTGCTGCTTGTCCCACACCGCCTTCTGCGCTGCGGGGTCGAGGCCCACCAGCGGATCGTTGGCTGCCTTGAGCATCTGGATCCGGCCGTCGGCCGGGCTGCTGTCCGCCGCGGCGACGGCCGCCTTGAGGAGCGGAGCGTAGCCGCCGTCCGTCATCTGGTCCTGGTGACGGGCGATCGCACGCTTGATGTCCTTCACGCTGTTGCCCGTGTAGATCGCGTGACCATCGGTGTACAGCGTGTAGACGACCTGCATGGTCTTGGTGCCGTGGACCTGCGTCGCCTTCACCAGCCACGCGTCGCCCGTCGACGGGGTGACCGTCTTGATGGACCCAGCCAGGGTCATCAGCGGCGCGCGCTCGGCGGACCCGTCGACGGTGGTCGAGCCCGAGGTGGCGGCTGGCGAATCCTTGCTGGCCTCCACTCCCCCGGTCGCCGGCGAGTTGAGCACCACAGCGACAACTGCCGCCGCCGCGGCAACCCCCACCCCGGCGCCGATGCCCAATCGGCCCGCGACGCCGATCCTGCGGCGGCGCTGAAGCGCCGGACTGGATTCGTGGTCCCGCGTGGTTGTCGTCGTTTCCATTGTTGAAGTCGCCTCCATAGTCGTGTCCTCCGCTGATTTCGCGCCCAGCAGCCGCACGGTTCCGGGGTCGGCCATAGCCGCCCGCAGCACCGCCCGCGCCCGCTGATACGCCTCCGGGCGTAGTGGTTCTGCGCTGCCCAACGCACCGACCAGATCAAGCTCGTCGGTCATCGGTGTCTCTCCTTCGCGCTGTTGCGGTCCTTCAGAAGCGCGGACACCCCCGGGGCGTCGCGCAACGCCGTCCTGGCCTGGCTCAGCAACCGCCGCGCGGTGCCGGCCGGTATGCCGAGGGCCCGCGCGGCGTCGGCTGCGGTCAGGTCCTCCCAGGCGACGAGCCTCAGGACCTCCCGCTCTTCGGGTTTGAGCCGCGTCGGGGCCGACCGGAGCACCGCCCGGGCGTCCACGCCGAGGTCCACCGCCAACCACGGATCCCATCCAGTAGCCACGTCCGGCACGTCCGCCACCAGGTCCTCGGCCGGCCGGGACCGCCAGTAGCGCCGCAAGCGATTCAATGCCACCCCGTACAGCCACGGCCGCGCATCGTTGTACGACCGGTCGTACGATCGCCGCGACTCGAACGCCGCAACCCAAACCTCGCCCAGGAGGTCCTCAGCCGCATCCCGCCCAGCCCGGCGAACGAGGTACGCACCGACGGCGGCCTCATGACGCTCGACCACCTCTACGAAGGCGTCGACATCGCCATCCAGCGACCGGCCTATCAAATCCGCATCCGAAGCCATGGCCCTCCTCGGCAAAGTCCGTGCTTCACCCTGACATTGCCGATCAGGCGGGAAAGTGTTCAGACGCCGAGGGCCGACGGCATGCGGTCGCCCAATAGCGACCTCTCGGCGGCATGAGCGGCTGCGACGCCGTCAGCGTGGGGCCCAGGCCAGGGGCCGGGAGTCGAAGCTGCAAGGTAGCGGCAGCGTCGCGGCAGCGAGGCTCCCAGCCCACATGGCAGTCTCCCCGCCGTTTCAGGGCCGGATCTGGTTCTCGATGGGGCTGCCAGGGGCACCGAGAAGTGGTGGCTCACCCGATTTAGTCGCGGCGACCGGGCCTACCGATCCGAGACCGCCCGACGAGCGGCCCTACCTGCCTGGCTCTACGCCTGCAATCACCATCGCCATCACACCGCACTCGGGATACTCGCTGCTGCCGACGCAAGGGCGACTAAGTGTGCGGACACTCACGGTCGGCGGGAGATCGCTACCCTCGTAGTCCACCGAGCGGGGAGGGGCCAGCATGGCGGCGCTGGTCGAGCACACCGAGCTGTACGTCGATGTCGACTATCGACTGTTCGCGATGATCGGCGACAGCAACGACCGGCGCAACGTTCCACCCTCACCGCACGAGCTCGATCAATGGGTCAGCTCGGCGCCGGGCTACGTGGTGGTCGAGAACATCGACGACACCGTGGTGCTGGGTAGCGACACCCGGCTGGAGACCTGGGACGGGCCGGCCGACTTCGATCCGGCCGGCTGGGACCGCAGCCACGTGCTCGAGGTGGTCTTCGAGTCGGGCATCCTCGGGTTCTCTAGCGGCACGGCCGGCGGCATCGCCGACGCCTACCGCCTTCCGCCGGGCCGCCGGTGGCGCGTACGGCTGGCCTGGCGAACCGAGGCGCCACCCGCTCCGGACGAGCTGCCGACCGCGTCGGTCCTCATCCAGTTCAGCCCGGCCTGAGCGGCCGGGCCGACACTTCGCGGTCGGGCGTGTCTGTCCCCGTGAGTTCGGCTGCCCCCACGGGGACGCTTGCTCTCGGCGCTACTCAATGCTCAAAGCGGGCCGGCACCCACAGGCTGCGGGCCCGGGCGACAGTGGTCACGGCGATCCGGCGGCGCACGATCAGTGCCGCGACGACACCCCCGGCCAAGGCCAGAATGCTGGCCGTCGGCACGGGGTTGGGCGGGCGGGGCCTCCCGCCTGGCGCACCCGCGGCGGGTTGCCTCCCGTACGGGGGTCCCACGCGCTCTGATCGAGTGGCGCAGGCGGGGCCAGGGTGTCTCGGGCGTACAGGTCGGGTCGTCGATGGAAACGTCCGAACCGTAGAGGTCCGCAGACACGAGTCCGTCCGGCTGCCAGTCTTCTCACTGCTCATGGCATCGCCTGCTCCACGGCGGCCGACGGTGAGCACTGTGGCGCAGCTGGCCGAAGTCTTGGCCGACGCCGCGACCAGTGCGAGGTCACTGTCCCGGACGTGTGGGGGTGGCGGACACGAAGCCGAAGAGGCTCGAGTGGCCGACGAGGACCACGAACGTCAACACCCGGCGATCGCCGCGTCGAGGGCGTTGTCGCGGCCGGAGTCGCGGCGCTGAGGCTCCAGCGTGGTGCTGGGGCCTCGGCGCGCTTCGCTTTGCTCGACACAGCGGGGGACGCTACAGCGTGCGGGTGTTCGGCCGCTGGAGCGATCTCGGTCGATCAGGCCTGCAGGCGTACACGGCGGCGCCGTGCGACGAGAACCAGCACCGTGCCGACCGCGACGGCGATCGCAGCCGCGCCGACGAAGAGCATGGTGTCGTCGCCGGTGACCGGCAGGCCCGGGCCGGCGCTCGACGACGACGACGACGACGCCGACGCCGACGCCGAGACGCTCGGCGAGCTCACGCCGATCTTCTTCGCTGGCACGAAGACGCTTGGCTCGTCGCTGTCGTCGGCGCGCACCTGCGCCAGAGTGTGGTCGTCCTCGCCGTTCTCGCCGGCCAGGATCTTCCTCGCCGGCCGGGTGGTCGAGGTCGCGCAGGATCGGCGTGAACTCCGCCCTTCGGGCACGTGCAGGGGGCGTGCAGCCGCCTCATCCCCTCCGGCGGCACAGATCGGCGACCCCGACACGCGGACCCTCGGCCCCTGCACCGCCAAGGCCGATCGGCGGTTGATCAGGCGGTCGTCGACGCGAAATGCCCCACGGCGGCGACGGCGAGGACGAGGAAGACCGCGGGAAACGAGATGTTGTGGAACACCCGCGCGCGGGCGTGAGCCAGGATCGCGCCGACGAAGAACAGGACGAGGCCAACGGCTGCGGCCAATCCGACGGGATGTACGCCGAGAAAGCCGAGCACCAGACCGACGACGCCGGCCCCCTCGACCACCGCGAGGTAGGGGATCCACCGCGCGGACAGCCCGACCTCGGCACAGTTGCGCATCACGAAGTCCGCCCTGATCACCTTGGCGGTCACCTCGATGGCGTTGGCAAGGGCGCAAAGGACGGTCGCGACGACCAGGACGCCCTCCAGTACGGCGATCATGACGCGCGTCGGCGCGATTGAGCAATCGGTAAACTCATAGGTGCCTCCACGTGCGCGGGTTCATCAGGCTGTGGTCTCTCGCCCCTTCTGACGCCCAGCACGGATGAAAGGTGACCAGACGTGGAACTCGTCGAACACTTCGAGGCTTCGAGGGCCCGATTGATGTCGTTGGCCTATCGCATCGTCGGCTCGCGCAACGATGCCGAAGACGCGGTGCAGGCCGCCTGGCTGCGCGCGACGTCGGCCGACCCGGCGCAACTGGTCAACCCCGAGGGCTGGCTCACCACGGTGACGGCACGCCTGTGCCTCGACCAGCTTCGCGCCCGCCATCGCCGGCGCGAGGTCCCGCTCAAGGCCGACGACATCCCCAGCGAGCAGCTCGCGGCCGACGAGGCGTTCGTCCGGCGTGAGGACGTCTCCCGGGCGCTGCTGGTCGTGCTCGACGAACTGTCTCCCCCGCAGCGGGTGGCCTACGTGCTGCATGACCTCTTCGCCGTCCCGTTCGACGAGATCGGGCCCGTGCTCGACACGACGGTGGCCGCGGCGAAGAAGCTCGCGAGTCGAGCGCGGATCCGGCTCAGGGACGCTCGTGCGGTCGACCTGCCGGGGTCCGCCCACCAGATGGAGATCATCGACGCGTTCCTCGCCGCGGCGCGTGGCGGCGACATCGCGCGGCTCGTCACGCTCCTGGCGCCTGACGTCGTCCGCACGGCCGACCTCGGATTCCTCGCGAACGGCGCCGCGCCTGTCGTTCGGGGCGCCTGGGCGGTCGCGAAGGAGACCAGGGCGTTCGTGGACCGCATCGCCGCCGCCGCCCCGGTCCTCGTTGAGGGTTACCCAGGAGCGGTGATCGCCCCTGGTGGGCACCCGTTCGCATTAATCCGGATCCGCGTCCACGACGGCCTCGTCACGAGCATCGACATCACGCCCTACGAGCGCGGCACCGTGTCCCTCCCCGCTGCCTTGGGTGCGTGATTCTCAGTTCGCTCAAAGGATCCGAGTGATAGCTGGTGCCCACCCACGCAGGTCATTAAGCCGGCCGAGAGCAGCGGCCATTCGGTCTGCTGCGCTCGGCTTCCTGTGTCGACTGGTAGAAGCGGCCTCGTCGTCCAAGGCCAGCCGGAGGGTGCCGGCGTGGGGGTGGGGGCCGAACACTCGCTCCTCGAAGAAAGCGGGTGATCCGATCTACGCGCAGGTCTTCGCGGATGAGCGTTGTCTCCGGCGGTGATCGGGATCCTTGCCGAAAGATCTGCATACCATACCGTATGGTATGCTCGATTGATGGGAACACGTGATCTCTGGCTCGGCGAGGGCGTCGTGGTATTGACCGACGAGGGACCGGCGGGTGTGCGGATCGACCGTCTGGCTGCCCGCCTCGGCCTGACGAAGGGGTCGTTCCATCACCACTTCACGGGGGTCGCCGACTACCACGCGGCGTTGCTGACTCATATCGAGCATGGACAGGTCACCCTGCTCCATGGGCTGTCAGACGAGCTCGCGACCGCCGATCCGGTCGACGCCCTGCGGGCCCTCCCCTCGCGACTCGACGAGCTGTTCGACGCCGAGCTGGATCGGGCCCTCCGGGCGTGGGCGATCGGGAACGACGGTGCGCGTGGCGTGGTGGAGCGCGTCGACAGCGCGCGGCTCACTTTCCTCGAGACCCTCTGGAACCGCGCTGTGCCCGACCCGGCCCGGGCGCGTGCCGCGGCCCTGCTGCCGCTTCTTGTCCTGATCGGAGCGAACGCCATTCGCCCACCGCTCGACGCTGGCAGTCGACGTGCCGTGTTCGACCTACTGCCAGACCTGATTCCCCATGTCTGAGGTCCCGTTCGGGTGCCCCCGCCTGCGGGCAGGCGCCGTGCTTGCCGTCGCTGTTGCGCTCGCGCCGAGCATCGTGACTGCTACCGGGGTTCATCGCCTAGAAAGAGGAGACAAATGCCCGCTGTCGATGTGCTGATCGTCGGGGCCGGCCCGACCGGGCTCACTCTCGCGGTCGATCTGGCCCGCCGTGGATTTCGCGCGGTGCTGATAGAGGCCGCGCCCACACTGCCTCGTCAGTCCCGAGGCAAGGGCCTGCAACCTCGAAGCCTGGAGGTGCTTGACGATCTCGGTGTTATCGACGCGGTTCTGAGACACGGCCAGTCGCGCCAGGACATCACCCTGTACCGCGATGGCCGGCGCCTTGCGCGGATACCCGCCGGTCTCGCCGAGCCGCGCGCGGATTTGCCGTACCCGAACATCGTGATGATTCCTCAGTGGCGCACCACCACGCTGCTCGCACGGAGGCTGCACGAACTCGGTTCCGCGATTCGGTTCAACACTCGCCTCGAGTCGTTCACCGCTGGTAACGACGCGGTGCGCGCCGTGGTCACCACACCGGACGGCGGCCGGGAGGATTTGACCGTTCGCTACCTCGTCGGTTGCGACGGCGCGCACAGCATCGTGCGCCGCACACTCGAGCTCGAGTTCGCCGGTTCCTCCGACGAGACGCAGCGCTACCTGCTCGGTGATGTCACCGTTCCCGGTTGGCACCCCGAAGTCGACGGAGCCGTTCGCTCACATGCATGGCTCGGCACAGACGGGTCGTTCCTCGGTCTGGCTGGCCTGCCCAAGACCGGGCAGTGGCAGATCGGCGCGAGCATCACCGCCGGCGACGACCTCGAGCCCACCCTGGAGGCCCTCCAGCGGCTATGGGACGAACGCACCGGCCACCCGCAGGTCCGCCTGTCCGACGCGACCTGGTTGTCGAACTTCCGGGTCAACGTCCGCATGGTCGAGGACTACCGCCGCGGCCGGGTCCTGCTCGCCGGCGACGCCGCGCACGTGCACCCGCCCACCGGAGGGCAGGGAATGAACACCGGCATCCAGGACGCCTACAACCTGGGATGGAAGCTTGCCGCCTGCCTCAACGGCCACGATGACACCCTGCTCGACACCTACCCGGCCGAACGCCTTCCCGTCGCCCGTCGTGCGTTGGCGCAGAGCACCGACATCCTCGACGTGGTCACCAGTCGCAACCCACTCGTCCGGTTCGCCGTGCAACGACTGCTCCTGCCGCTACTCAGCCGACCCTCGATCAACCGCAGGCTCACCGCTCGTGTGTCCCAGATCGACATCGGCTACCGCGACGGGCCCCTGGCAGACGACGAGCTGTCCGGCGGCCGCGTCCGACCCGGCGATCGGGCCCCCGATGCGCACCTCGTCGATGCCGCAACCGGGCAACCGCTGCGGCTGTTCGACCTGCTCCGCGGGCCACAATGGATGCTGCTCCTCATCGGCGACGCATCCGCCAGCCGCCTCGACCGTGATGCTCTTCCCGACGAGGTGCACACCTGCTTGATCACGCCCGCGCGGTCGACGTCGTCCTCCGGCCGGGTGGTCATCGACCGCGACGGGACGTTTCGCCGGGCCTACCGAGCAAAGCCCGGTACCGCGTTGCTCATTCGCCCGGACGGCTACCTCCACTGGCGCGCACGCACTCCCTGCGCCGACGCGGTGGCCAAGCACGTCCTCGGCGCAGGCGGGTACGCCCACCCGCTGCCGCTACCCGACGACAGCCCGGGCGCGTGAGAAGCCAAGACACGAAGGAGGGCTGAGCCTTTCCGCTGAGGCAGGGTGGCTGACTGGCACGGCAGCAGGAGTCGGGCACGGTTCGCAGACGATGGCGGGTCACCGGTGTCCGACATGGTGAGGCTCGAATCACGTCCAGTGTGGTTGATTGTGACCCATTACCCTCAGGAGTCCTTCGAGATGGTGCAACCCTGGTGGCCGCTGGCCTTGTTGGCAGTGATCCAGCTCTGCGATGCGGTGCTATGCGCAAAGCCGGTCGCCTTCATTCGGCAGTGTTTGATCGACGTCCGGTTCCCCGAACGCTTCTGGAAGTTTCTCCCTCCGCTCAAGGCTGCCGCAGCGGCTGGGCTCATCGTCGGGATCTGGGTTCCGCCGTTGGCGGTGCTCGTGTGTGCGGCGCTGGTCTGCTACTTCGTGGTGGCGGTCTCGGCGCATGTCCGCGCCCACGATTTCGGCCGCAACCTGTTCCTGAACGCGACGGCGATGTTGGTCATCTGCTCGGCGGCGCTGGCCTTTACCGTCCAGGCCGCATGATCGAACACGCGACGATGGCGCAGGGGTTGGGTCATCGCGCGTAACGCTTCGTATTCGGCGGGTGGGACGTTGACGTGCCTGCGCCGGATCGCAGCCCACAGCGCGTCCAATGCCAGGTCGATGTGGAGAGGCGGGCGACAGCGCAGCCGTGACGTAGTGCGCGTCCCGACCCCTCAGCAGCGCGCGCCGTCCCGCACCGCCAGGAGCGGCAGGCCCGCCGCGTACCGCCGGAAGAAGCCGGCAGTCGGGGTGTCCGCTGTCGCAACGGCCTCCGGCGTGCCCGCCGCGATCACCGTGCCCCCGTCCGGACCGGCTCCTGGCCCCAGGTCGATCACCCAGTCCGCGGATGCGGCGACGGGGATGTCGTGTTCGGCCACGACGACGGTGTTGCCCGAGTCCAGCAACACGTCGAGCGCGTCCACCACGCGCTGAATGTCAGACGGGTGCAGGCCCGAGACGGGCTCGTCAAGAACGACAAGGCCGGCTTTGCGGCTCGCCGCACCTCGCTGGATCGCGGTCGCCAGCTTCAGCCGCTGCGCCTCGCCGCCGGACAACTCTGTGGCGCTCTGGCCGAGTTGGAGATAGCCGAGCCCCACCTGGTTCAGAGCTCCCAGGGTCTCTACGAGCTGCCGGGGCTCGGAGAACTGCTCCACGGCCTCGGCAACGGTGAGTTCCAGCACCTGATCGATGGCCAGCCCCCGGTACGTGATCTCCAACGCCTCCGGCTTGTAGCGCCGACCCTCGCACGCGTCGCAAACCACCCACACGTCCGGCAGAAAGTGCATGTCGACCAGCTTGCGACCATAACCGGTGCAGCTCTCGCAGCGACCGCCATCCGCGGTGTTGAAGCTGAACCAGGAGGCGTTGAGCCCGCGCCCGCGCGCCACGTCGGTCTCGGCGAACAGCTTGCGGACGATGTCGAACGCCTTGCTGTACGTAGCCGGGTTGGATCGCGGCGTCCGCCCGAGCGGTTCCTGATCGACGACGGCGACCCAGCTGAAACCCTCGATGCCGGTCACCTCCCGCACCGTGTCGGTCGCCGTCCCGTTCAAGGCGGCCTCCACGCTCGCCCCGAGCGCGGCGAGGAGGCTGCTCTTTCCGCTGCCGCTCACGCCGGTCAGGCAGGTGAGCCGCCCGGCGGGGAACCTCACCAGGCTCGCGGACACGTTGTGCGCACGCAGGCCGTGCAGCTCCACCCAGCCGGTGTCATCCCCGGCCGGGCGGCGGGCCCGGTGCAGCCGCGGCCCCTCGCCGGCCAGATAGCGCCCGGTCAGTGACTTGGAATGAGCGGCCACGTCGGCGGGAGGCCCGGACACGAGGACCTCACCGCCAAATCGGCCCGCGCCGGGCCCCATGTCGATCACCCAGTCGACTCGGGCGATCAGCTCAGGGTCGTGCTCGACGAGGAGTACGGTGTTGCCGGCCTCGCGCAGCTCCAGGGCGATGTCGAGCAGGTGTGCCTTGTCCGCCGGATGCAGCCCGGTGCCAGGCTCGTCCAGGACGAAGATGATGCCGCTCAGCTCGGTGCTGAGCTGCGCGGCGAGCCGGGTCCGCTGCAACTCACCCCCGGACAGTGTCGCTGCGCTCCGGGACAGTTGAAGATGGGCCAGGCCGAGCCGGTCAAGGATTCCGAGCCTGCGGCCGAGGTCCTGCAGCAGCGGATCACCCACCTCACGCTGCCGGGCGTCCAGCTCGTCCGCCACGCGTTTCGCCCAGTCGCGCACCTCCCGCACCTCCACCTCGAGCAGGTTGGGGTAGGTCAGTCCACCGAGCCGCACGGACCGGGCCACCTGGTCGTATCCGCTGCCGCCGCAGGTGCCGCAGGGCTGTTTGCGCATGTACGGCAGGTAGCGCTGCTTGGCGCTGGACGTCTGGGCGTTCACGAACACCCGCTCCACCTCGGCGAGCGCGCCCCGCAGCGGCTGGCTCGAGGTGTAGGTCACCAGGGCCGTCTCATTCCTGTTCGTCATGTCGATGGTCGCCTCGATCTTCTCGTCACCCGTGCCGTGGAGCACGCAGTGACGGAACTCCTCAGGCAGCGACTGCCACGACCAGCCGAGGTCCACGCCCCGCTTCTCGGCGAGCGCCGGTATGAACGCGTGTTCCCCCGAGCGCCATTTCGCGTACCAGGGCGAGGCCCCCTCGAAGAGCGGAAGCTCCGGGTGGGTGATGACCAGGTCCTCCTGCGCCTGCCAGCGCCCACCCACCCCGTGGCAGTCCGCACAGCTCCCTTCCGGTGTATTGCGGTCGAAGTGAGCGGTCGTCAGATGCCCGTCCTCAACCGCCGCCGCCGAATCTGTGCCGATCCCCGGAAGACGCGAGTACAGCAGCCCAAGGTGCCCGTCGATGCCGGTGATCGTCGCAACCGTGGAACGGGGGTTACGGTTCAGACGGCGCTGGTCGACCGCGAGCGTCGCGCCGAGGCCCAGGATACGGTCGACCTTCGGCCGATTACGCTGCGTTATGTACTGCCGTACGAACGGCGAAAGCCCCTCCAGATACCGCAGTTGGGCTTCGTTGTGCAGGGTGTCGATGGCCAGCGAAGTCTTGCCGCTGCCACTCACGCCGGTGAAGGCGACGAGCCGCCCCTTGGGAATGCTCACGGACACGTCCCGCAAATTGTTGGTACGAGCCCCCACCACGTCAATCGTCTCGCGTCCCATACTCGCGAAGTCCCGTGCGAATGCGGTCAACCTTTGTTCACCCTCTCGCGACGCGGCATGGCCTGGGCGCAGCGGCCCATCCACCCGTGCCGAACACGTCGATCACGCCACTACCCGGCAGGCCGTCATCGGTGGCGCTGAGCGGTCGCTGCATTAGATCTGTCAGCCCGTCGCCCGACCCCGATACGGCCGTACTGCGGCTCAGGTCTCGGATTCCGCAGTGAGCTTCGCGGTGTCCGGGGCGAAGACGGTCATCCAGTGCGGATGCAGCCGGTAGTAGACGACGTCGTTGTCCCAGTCGAAGAAGTCATCGCCGTAGAAATCCTTGAGGTACGCCAACAGTTCCGGCCAGTCCGCGGCCGGCTCACTGTCCCGAGGGTTGAGGGTCTCCACCTTGCCATGCGTGAATACGCCCAGGTCCTCACCGCGCATGTGTGCGGCGCTGACGGCGGACCGCGCCGCGAGGTGGCGGGCCTTGGCGGCACCGCGCGCTGTGCCGAAGTGCCACTTTCCGTGTAGGAAGTGCCCATCCACACCGCTGATCCGGGGCTCGCCTTTCGCCGTCACCGTGGACAGGGCGAGAGTGCACATGCCGGCGAGGACCTGGGTGAGCTGCTGAGCGTTCAGGGTGCGCTCGGTGCTGATGATCGAGCGGAGGTGCTCGGCGGAGCGGGAGAGGGAGTCGTCAAGGAGGGCCTGAAGCTCATTGAGCTCTTCTGGAGTTTCGCGCACGCTGTTCCTCATCCATCTATCCGTCCATGGTGTCGGTCTACGCGGGCCGTCGACGCCGGTCCGATGAACCCCATCCTCAATCCGAAACCTGACACCTTGTGTCACATATCCTCGTCGATCTTGCGGATGCCACCGGACGCAGCCGCAGGAGGCGGGCGACCACGCGGCCGCCCGCCCCTGCCGCGGCCTACTGGCCGTCCGCCTCCTGCGGCTACCGGCCGCGCACCGCACGGCTGGCTTCCCGAGCGGCGTCACCCCCGGAACCGGACCTCCCAGCCGACGCCAGAGGGCCGGTGCCGGACGGATGTCACCCGCCCGCGCCCGCGAGGGCGGGTTCGGGGTTGGATCCGCCCGTCGCCGGCAGGGGCTCGTGGTGCTTGGACAGCCTGCTGGGCCACCACATCCATCGACCCACGTCCAGAGTCAGCGCGGTGACCAGGACCGAGCGGACGATCATGGTGTCCAGCAGCACGCCAAACGCCACCGCGAACCCCAGCTGCGCCGCGAAGACCAACGGCAGCGATCCCAGCGCCGCGAAGGTACCGGCCAGCACCAGACCCGCCGAGGTGATCACACCGCCGGTGGCGGACAGTCCGGTCAGCGCGCCGTATCGGGTTCCCTGCAGCTGCGCCTCTTCCCGCACGCGGGTAACCAGGAAGATGTTGTAGTCGATCCCGAGGGCGACCAGGAACACGAACACCAGGAGTGGGAAGTTCGCGTCCGCCCCGGCGAAGTCGAACACATGGTTGAACATCAACGCGCTTACGCCGAGGGCCGCTCCGAACGACAGCACCACCGTTGCCATGAGCAGCAGCGGTGCGACGATGGCCCGGAGCAGCAGCACGAGGATGAAAAAGACCACGATCAGTACGACGGGAATGATCACCTTGGCGTCGCGGGCCGCCGCCTGTTGCGTGTCGAGTGCTATCGCCGTACTGCCGCCGAGCCGGGCATCCGCACCCTCGATCTGGTGAATCGCGGTTCTGGCCTGCTCGACAGTGCGCATCGCGGCCTTGCTGCCGGGAGGGTCATTGAGCGTCCCGAGCACGAACACGTCGCCATCCCTGATCGTTGGCGCCGCGACGTCGGCGATCCCCGGGATGCCTGAGAGCGCACTCCTGACCTGCTCCGCCGAGGCGGCCTTGGCCACGACGTAGATAGGGTCACCCGATCCGGCGGGGAAGTGCCTGGACTGGATTTCCTCCCCCACGACCGCCTGCGCCTCGTTGGTGAACTGGCCCTTGCTCGGGATCCCATCGGCCTTGAGCCCCGTCACTCCGATCGTCATCACGCCGAGGACGAGTGCGGTGCCGACCCACACCATTCGCGGCCGGCTGGAGATGGCGGTGCCGATCCGCGTCCAGATGCTGCCCTTAGCCGTCCCGACCGAACCGTACGACGGCTTGGCTGGCCAGAAGATCCAACGGCCGCAGATGACCAGGAGGGCCGGCATCAGTGTGCTCATAGCGAGCAGCCCGATGAGTATGCCGATGGCGCAGGCCGGGCCGAGACCTTGTGTGGAGTTGAGCGTGGCCAGCACCAGCACCAGCAGACTGACAGCGACCGTCGCTGCGCTGGCGACGATCGCGGGGCTGGAGCGGTACAGGGCCTCAGCCATCGCCTCGTGCCGATCCTCGTGTCGCCGCAACTCCTCCCGGTACCGCGAGATGAGAAGCAGCGCGTAGTCGGTGGCGGCGCCGAACACCAGTACGGTCAGGATGAGGCTGGTCTGCGTGTTGACGACGAGTCCGGCGTTCTTTGCCAGCAGGTAGATCACCGCTTCTGCCGCGACCAGGGCGCCGCCTGCGGTCAGGAGCGGCAGCACTGGCAGCAGTGGACTGCGGTAGGTGAGCAGCAGGATGACGACCACCACCAAAGCCGTGATCATCCCCAGGGCCCCTCCTCCGCTGAAGGCCGTTATTGAGTCGGATGCGTAGCCGGCCGGTCCGGTGACGTGGAACCCAAGACCATTGGCGCTCTGTCGACCTATCGTGGTCATTTCGCCGACCACCGTGTGGGCCCCGTCCCAGCCCTCACTACCGTCGTCAACCTGGACCACGGTCAGGATGGCCTTGCCATCCTGGGACTTCGACGGCCCCTGTGGCTGCCCCATGACCTTCTCGATGCCCTGGAAGGCTTCGGCGTCGGCTTGGGCCTTGGCCATGTCCGCAGAGGTGACGCCCTCGGGCCGGTCGTAGATCACGATCGCGGGCAGGGTCTCGGCGGGCTGGAACTTCTTTGCCTGGTCGAGGACCCTGGTCGCCTCCGCGTTGCTGGGCAGCCAGGCCGAACTGTCGTTCTTCTCAACATCGCCCAGGTTGCCGGCCAGCAGGAAGGCCGGCACCATCAGGGCGACCCAGATGGCCACGATTGCCCATTTCGCAATCCTGCCACTGGGCAAGGTCATCACTTTTCGCAACATGGGGATTCCTCAGTGCTCAGTCGACGTGAGAACGCTTGTAGGGATTCCTGACGCGTCGATCCCGCATACCTGGCCGCAGGCCGGAATGACGTCGAGGACGACGCCGGTGAGGGGGTGTCGCTGTCGGCGAACAGCAGCGCGCCGTTGACGTTGCGGTAGACGTCGTTGAGAGCCGTGCCGAAGCGGGGAGCCCTTACGGGCGTCCCACCGTCCACGGCCGGAGCTTGTCGGGGTGGCGTACCGCCCAGATGCGCTTGATCCGGTCGCCTACCACCTCGAAGGCGTACACCGATACGGTGAGGCCGTCCTGCTGGGCGATCAGGCCGGGTTGGCCGTTGACCAGACGCTCCAGGAGCGTCAGATTCCGAAGTCTGCCCTCGAGGTGGATCAGGGAGCGGCCGATCTGCTCGGCGCCTTCGATCGGGTGGAGCACGGCGCCGACAATGCCGCCGCCGTCAGCGATCGCCGTGGCGTTGGGGTCGAGGAGGCCGATGAGGGCGTTGATGTCCTTGGCCTCCCATGCCTGTTTGAAATTCCTGACGATGTCGGCGCGTGGGGCTGTCGAGGTCCCGCGGGTCTGTGCCGCGGCAACGCGACGGCGGGCCGAGGAAGCCAACTGCCGGCACGCCGCCGGGGTACGGCCGACAACGTCGCCAACTTCCGCGAAGGAGTAGCGGAAGACGTCGTGCAGGATGAACGCGACGCGCTCGGCCGGGGTCATCGATTCGAGTACGACGAGGAAGGCCATGTTGATCGACTCGTCGAGGGTGATGCGGTCGGCCGGGTCGATGGTGGTGGCGTCGGACCGTCCGCTGATCCACTCTGTGGGTTCGGGTAGCGGCTCGGGGAGCCATTCGCCCACGTAGGTCTCCCGCCTAACCCGCGCCGAGGAGAGCAGGTTGAGGCAGATCCGGCTGGCGACCTTGGTCAACCAGGCGCCGGGGGATCGGATCGCCTCCTGCTGTTGGTGGGCCATGGCGTACCAGCGGGCATAGGTCTCTTGGACGGCATCTTCGGCGTCGGCCAGGGAGCCGAGGAGCCGGTAGGCGAGATTGATCAGCTGACGCCGTTCATTCATGACCGCAGTCAGGCTCGGATCGGGTCGGGCGTGTCCTGGCTCGGTTCGTCTGGTCATGGTGTCGCCGACTCCCTTCGGTCGCATCTGCCTCACTTGGTTCGACAAGACAGCACCCCGAACTGTGAGGTTCGCGCGTCGCCTCACATTCCGAGGCGCCCGGTTGTCGTACCACTGAGACGAACACCCCACCCAGCGGGTCAAAAGCGCAGTGAGACCGTGACCGTTCCCTCCGTCCCGGCGATCGCACCTGACCGGAACCCTGGCCCGTCCCGACGGCACCGACTACACCGCCGGCGTGGACAGCTGCTTCCGGCCCCGGCTGTGTACTGCCACTGCGAGCCTGCAATTTCCAACACATCAGACCGATTTGACGAGGCGACTGAGATGCGAACTGAAGCGACCAGAAAGTTCCAGGAAGCGACCGACGAGAAGTTGGCGACCGTCACACGAAGCAGCTGGACCTGGAGCCGGATCCGCGCCATCGCCTTTTGGGCCACGACGTTTGTAATCGTTTTCGAGTTGGCTGCTGGATCCGTGTGGAACCTGCTGACGATCGAATGGGTGGAAGTGCAGTTGCACCACCTGGGGTACCCGCACTTCTTCGCCTACATTCTCGGCGCGTGGCAGGCTGGCGCGGCCGTCGCGATCATCGCGCCCGGGCTCCCGCTGCTCAAGGAATGGGCGTACGTGGGCGCTCTCTTCCTGTGGTCGGGTGCCGTGGCGTCGCATCTGGCAGTCGGTGACGGTCTCAAGTCGTGGTGGGTGCCGTTGATGTTCGGCACGTGCGCCATCGCGTCGTGGGTGCTGAGGCCAGCCGACCGCCGGCTTCCGGAGACTCGGGTCCGTCGGGCCGGCCGTGCCGACGCTGGACCGGATGGCGTCGGACCCTTGGAGATCCGTCCCCGCACCTGGGCAACCCGTCCTCGCGCTTGGGTTGTCCCGATCGGTCTCATCGTTGTTCTGTATGCCGTCTCGTTCCTGACGCTGCCCGTGATGGAAGACGTCATGCGCGAGCAGGCAGTTGAGCTCGGCTGGATCGACAGGTAACGAGTAGGCCTCGACGTTGCGCGACGGTTCCTCGCCCGGTCGTGGACGCACGACATCCGTGTCAGAACCGTTCAGGACGCTAGGTGATGCCACGGCTGACAGATCGCGCAGCACCCCGCAGTGCCGTGGAAGATCACGCCTGCACTGGAAGACGGTCACGAATCTGCCCCGTCACCCGTCAACCAGCGCATATCAAAGGAGACGACCATGACTCACCGCCTGGTGGTACTCGGCGCCGGGTACGCGGGCCTCGGCGCCGCCAGGCGCGCCGCCCGCCGGCTGCGCCGCACCGACGTCGAGGTTACGCTGATCAACGCCACCGACCGATTCGTGGAACGAATCCGGTTGCACCAGCTCGCCGCAGGGCAGGCCCTGCGAGACCGGCCGCTGCGAACCATGCTGGACGGTGCCGACGTGAAACTCGTCGTGGCCCGGGTCACCGCCATCGACGTCGACGCCAGGATCGTCCGACTGGACGCCGAGCCGTACACGGTCGGTTACGACACCTTGGTGTACGCACTGGGCAGTGGCGCGGACGTCAGCTGCGTGCCGGGGGTACGGCAGCACGCGTTCACGATCGCCGAGGCGGCTCAGGCGCAGCGGCTCCGGTCGCATCTGCTCGGTGCCTCGGCCGGCGATGTCGTTACCGTCGTCGGCGGTGGCCTGACCGGCATCGAGGCCGCCACCGAGCTTGCCGAGGCATATCCGGGGCTACGGATCGAACTGGTGACGAATGACGCCGTCGGTGGTTGGCTGTCTCCGCCCGCCAGGCGCCACCTCGGACGGGCGTTCGACCGGATGGGCATTGGCGTCCACCAGGGTGTTCAGGTCGAGATGGTCTCGGCGGCAGGCCTGCGCCTCGACGACGGGCGGGATCTCGACGCGGAGGTCGTCGTATGGACGGCAGGTTTCCGGGTGTCCGCGCTGGCCGATCGGGCCGGTCTCGCCGTCGACGGCCGTGGCCGGATGATCGTTGACGAGACCTGCCGATCGGTGTCGCACCCGCAGGTGTACGGGATCGGTGACGCCGCGGCGGCACCCGCATTCGGCGGTGAGACCCGGATGTCCTGCCAGACCGGCCTTCCGATGGGTCTGTACGTGGCAGACGCGATCGCGGCCGTGCTGGACGGACGGACGCCGCGGTCGCTTCGGATCCGCTACGTCTGGCAGAACATCAGCCTCGGCCGACGGGACGGGATCACCCAGTTCACCCGAGCCGATGACACCCCGATCGATGCGGTACTCACCGGCCGGACCGCCATCGCCTTCAAGGAGGCGATCAGCCGCAGCACGATGCACCGCCTGCGCCACCCCGGCCCCGTGCGCTGAGGGGAAGATTCGGCAGTGGTGTCGGTCATCGTGGAGGTGACGTTGTGGCGCACGCTGACGGCAAGCATGACGTGGCTGATGCCGATCGTTTCCTTCCCGCCGACCCCTACTAACCAAGATCGCCGGGAACGCCGTTAGCAAGGCATTCCCGAGCTGGCGTCATCGGTGTACCTCTACCCGTCACCCACCGGCGACCTCGAGGCGGCGAGCGTCAGGGACGCAGCGCCGGTGAGCACCGCCGCGACCAGTCCGGACAGGATGTATCGAGATTTCACGAGGTCCTTCCTGATGGTCAACAGGGTGATCGTCCTGATGGGTTGAAGTGGCAGGCAGCGCGGGATGCCGTTACTGGACGGGAACCTGGAAATCGCGGAACGGGCCGATCTTGACCTTGAGGGTGGCGGCGGTGTCGGGCAGGGCGAAGAGGTTCCAGAACTCGCGGGTCTGGCCCGGTGGGAACTTCTCGGTGCTGATGCGGACGCCGGAGACGGCTGTGCATGCGCAGTAGAAGTCCACGCCGTCGTCGGTGGGGACCTCGATGCGGCCGGGCAGGTACTGGCGGCGGGCCACGAGGTCGGTCACGCGGACGTTGGTGGCGGCCTGGTATTTGTACGCCTCCCAGTCCTGAGCGTGGTGTAGGTCTCTGAACCAGGCGTCGGACGAGCCCTCATTGGTGATCTTGTAGGTGAGCAGGCCGAGGCCTCCGGGTAGCCGGCGCAGGCCGGTGACCTCCATCGCGATGGGCTGACCGTCGGCCCTGGCGCTGCCGGTCAGGTCGGTCGCGCCGGTGGTGGTCGTGGCCACCGGTTCCTGGGCAGCGGGTTGAGGTTTGGGGAAGGTCACCGTGACGCGGCGATTGCGGCGTTTTCCCTCGTCGCTGTCGTTGCTGTAGAGCGGGCGGCGTGAGCCGTACCCCTCGGTTTGGAAGCGGACCCCGTCTCTGGTCAGCAGCGCGGACAGGGCGTGTTGTACAGCCTGGGCGCGGCGCAGCGAGAGTGGGTCGTTGATGGCGTCAGTGCCGGAGGAGTCGGCGTGGCCCGCCACGGTCACCACCGTGGCGGGCGAGGCGTCGATGAGCTTCGCCGTGCGGGCCATGACCGACCTGGCTTTGGGGGTGAGGGTGGCCTTGTCCACCGCGAACAGCACGTCGGCGGAGAGGTTGACCTGCAGGTCCTTGCCGTCGTCGGCGGTCTCCTCCGACTTGTCCAGTGATTCGGAGGGGAGGATGAGGCGGCGGGTGACCGGGGTGACGGGTTCGGCATCGGGGTCGGGAAAGTCACCGACCGGAGCTTCGTCGCTGATGGGCACGTCGAGCATCGGCGGGCCCACTGGGGTGACGACGACGGTCGTCGCGGGGTTGCCCGACGGCGCGGGCAGCACCGCGTAGACGGTGATCGACCGGCCGGGGTCGATGAAATGGCCGAGGCCGTCGCGGTCCAGGCCACTGCACAGACAGGGGGATCCGGCGGGTTTGTACGGCAGGAGCCAGGTGCGGGCCTGCGCGTCAAGGATGCCGATGCCGGAGGCCCACTTGATCTCGCCAAGCGGGCGCGTGTGGTCGCCCATCTCGCCAGCCCAGGACAGACGCTTCTCTGTGCCGGTGTTGGACAGGCGAATCTGAGCGATGAGGTGCCTGCCCTCGACGCGGTTGAGGCCGACGACCTCGACCTTCAGGTTCTCGGTCATGGTGCTGCGGGTTTCGGCCAGGGCCGTGCCGGTGGTGGCGGTGGAGGTGGAGGTGGCGGACGGAGTGTTTGAGGCGGGCGGCGGCGGGGAGTCCTTGTTCGGCGGTCCCCCGCACCCGATCATTGCCAGGGTGAGTACGGCGCTCAGGGCCAGCCTCCGGCTAGACCTGGGGGAGGCGTCCTGACGTCGGAAATGACGGAGCTTGGTCATGATCCTCGTTTGCGGTCGGTGCGGTTGGTCGCGGGTGGACCCAGGGTGGCGCAGCAGGTTCTTACGCACGGGGTCGTTCGGATCGGGCGGCGTCCGTTGTTCCGGCCTATGCCCGACTCCTGGCTTTCAACCTTGGTCTCACCACACGCACTCGACGAAGCTCCACCCCGTTTTGTGACAGCCACGAGCCACGACCACCTCCGCGCCGGGGCTATCCAGGGTGAAGGTTGCCGGCGCATCCTGTAGCGCTCACTACAACTAGAACGATCGCTACGGGTAGATTTGTGGCGACGGCATCGTCAAGATCGCGGCGCGGTCCTTGGCGCAGCACCCCACGAGCGACAAGGCCCCGACGAGAACGACGACCGCGCCGGCCACAATCGCGCTCACTGTCGGCGCTTCCGCCGCCGCCACCATGCCGCGCCAGCCGCACCAAGTCGGCTTATTGCGACGGCAACACCGCGCATCTCCGTCATCCTTACTCCTCAGCAAGCTCGGCGTGTGTCTGTGCCGTCACGATCGCGAACCACGTGTCCGAGGTGGTCCGGTCGAACGCAACCGAACATCGGACGCCCTCGAGGAGCCGTGGCAGTACTCTGCTGATGTGACGGTGAGTGACCCGATCCCAGCTCTGCGCGATCGACTCCGCGCGCTACGGCGGCAGGTGGGCTCTCCGACGCTGCGGGCCATCGCCGTAGCGGCCGACCGGAACGGGCAATACTTACCGAAGTCGACCCTCAGCGAGGCCATACGATCGGCGAACATCAATCGAAAGGCGTCCGACGTCCCACACAGGAGGTGTCGTGCCTGACCTGATCGTGACGCTCCAGCGGCGGATTGACGTAAATGCCCTGCGCGCCGTCAACACCTACCAGCGCGAGGTGCCCGAGTACGCGTCGCCGTCACCGGAGCAGCTCGCGCACATGCTCGACTTCGCGCGTTTCATCCGACGGGTGAGTCTGGAGCGCGTACGGGACGACACGTCGCTCGACGAGGACGACCTGGCGGCCATCGGCGACGTCGGCCGACGACGAGGCGAGGATCGGCTCTCGCTGGCGTCGCAGCGGCAGGCGCTCAGCACCCATACCGCACTGATGCTGCGCGATGTGGTGGAGACCGCTGCTCCGGCTAACACCGAGGACGTGCTCCACATGGCCAACTGGCTCGGGCGGGAGGGCAACCGAGCCCGCTGCGCCTACCTGGACGGGTACCTTGGTGGCGTCGCACAGACCTGGTCGATGTCGGCTCAGGTCCAGTTGCTCGCGCGGTCGCTGCTGGCCGACGAACCACCGCCGGTGGGCATCGCTCGGGCGGCCGGCGTACGTCTCGGGCATCGGTGGCTAGTGACGGTTGTTCGGTTCGACCCGCCGGGCCTGGCCGCCCCGGAGCGGAAACGCATCGTCGCGACAGCCCTGGCGTCCTGGCGGATCCCGATGTCCTGGCTCGGGCCGGCGGAGTTGGTACTGGTCACGCCGGCATCGGTCGACGCACCGGCGGCCACCTCGGCTTGGCTCGTCGACGGTGGGGTCCACGGTCGGGTGGCGGATCGCACCCTGGACCTGGTCCGTGGCGTCGCCGTGGACTCCGGCCGTGGGTGCGCTGCCGGCGCGGCCCTCGGAGCGGTGGGCCAGCTGGCCGGTGTGCTGGACCAGGCTCGACAGATCAGCCGATTGACGTCGGCGGAGCGCAGACCCCAGCACCTCTACAGCGTCGCGGACAGGTTCGTCGAACTCGGAGCCGCCCACTCGCCACACATGGACAGTTGGCTGCGGGAGCTCGTCACCCGACTCGAAGCCGGTCCGGACCTGATCCGCACCCTCGACGCGTACTACCTGCACGACATGTCCCGACCGGCGACGGCACGGGCGCTGGGCGTCCACGCCCGCACGCTCGACTATCGCCTACGGCGCGTCCAAGAGCTGATCGGGCTGCGTCCCGCCTCGACCCGCGGCGTGCGGATCCTGACCGCCGCCGTCGCCTGGACGATCGCCGATCGGCTGCGGCAGGCTTGACGGGGCCGGGCGTACCCGGCCGGCCCCCGCTGGCACTGCGGTGGCCGGCCGGTTTGATCCGTGCGGCCTCCTCAGCAGGTGACCTGCACGATGGGCGACTGTGTTGTCAGCGTCAGTGACGGTGGGTAGTAGCCGCCGGGAGCGGTGTACGTGTGGATGCCCTTGGTGACGTAGTAGTTCGGCACACTCTGGCAGATCGTGAAGGCGACACCGGTGTACGTTTTGTTCCCCGGGCCGGAGTTCAGGCTTCCGACCGACACCAGGTAGAAGCCGCTGCCTGGGACGTACTGGTACAACTCGGCCTGAGCACCGATGTACGGAATTGGCGCGTCACACCACGAATCCGCCTTGCCGTCGATGCTGCCCGGGATGCCGTTGCCGCCGGTCGACGCATGTGGATACTGGGCCCGCGCGGTGCAGGTGATCACATTCTCGGCGGCTGCCGCGACCGGTTTACGAGTGGTCGGCTTCCGGCTGAACGTAGGTGTTACCGCTACGACCTGCCCTCCGGCCAGAGCCTCCGCCGCATCGAGCACCGGCTGGGGGATCGCCCCGGCAGCCATCGCAGACCCTGCTGCACTGGCCGGAGAAGCAACGGCGGCCACGGAGACCGCCAGCAGTGCGGCAAGCCCGATGCCGAGCACGTGACGTCTGAGCATCTTCCCCTCCTACAATCATTCCCCGCAGTAGCAGGGGAATCGGAAAAACATGGTGGGGAAACTATTCAGCGACGGGCGTGCCGACGTCTTCGTGAACGATCGCAAACCTTCCCCCTAATCGACGCCTGACTTGTCATGACGCACAACGGCCGGCACCGCACCGTGACATGTGGACTGATGTTCCCCGGGCGGACGATCGTTGGGCTTCGGCCGCTGGCGAACGCGGGAACCGCTCGGCTGGTCGGGCGCGCGACTGGCCACCACCGATCTGGCCACCACGATCGAGACGTTGAGGGCAACCGGCGACGGCGACATCGCCTTGGTCGGAGGCTCCGCACTGGCCCGGGCCGCGACCCGGGCAAGCGCCGGAATCGTGAACACGATGCCCTGCCCCTCGGCGCACGACCGCGCCCGCAACCGACATCGCAGCGGCATCGCCTGGTCCAAAAGCACCGTCCGCGTCATCCTCACCAACCCCCGCTACACCGGCCGGCAGGTCTGGAACAAGCCCCGTACCGACGAAGTCCTCCTCACGCTGAGCGGCTGGCGGCGCCCTGACCGTCGCTAGCGAGTTGCAGATGCCTCGAAAACCGACGCTGTCCGTGTTCATCACATGACTTGAGGTGATGATGGCCAAAGTTACGCTGCCCTGACGTGCGCGAGCGAGCCGAGCTTTGCCGATTCCGGAGGTGCCACCACGATGGACAGCCGAATAGCACGTCCCGCGACCCTCCTGTTGGCGGCGCTGTGCGCACTGTTGCTGCTCGGCGTCGACGCGGTGCTGGGTACGGTCGCGCCGGTACGGGCCGGTAGCGCCACCGCGACAGTCAGCGGCACTCTGACCGAACGGTCCGGCCGACCGGCTGGCCAGGTCAGGGTCACCCTCGCGCCGGACTCCGGCGCCGAGCATCCGACCTACTCGACCACCACGGACCGGGCTGGCCGGTGGCGGGTGTCCGGGGTGTCGGCCGGGCGCTACCGGATCACCAACCAACTGCCCGGCGTGTTCCGGCCCCGCTACTACCCGAGCCGGCTCGGATTCCCCTGGGGAGCTGTCACCGTGCCGACCCGTGGCCGGCTGGTCGTCGACGACGTGCTTCCTCCGGCCGGCCGGATCCGGTTCGTCGCGGCCGACGCGGCCACCGGCGCCGAGGTGCGGAACTTCTGTGTGCAGGACCCGATGGAGCTCGGCCTCATCTGCACCAACCCCGCCGGGACCTTCCCGAACGGGTACGTCGACCTGGAGGTGCCGCCCGGCCACTACCGATTCACCGGTGCCGCGAACGACGGCGTACACGAGGGTGGGATGGTCGAGGCGAACGCGGTCGCCGGGCGGGTGACCCACGCGACGCTGCCGGTCCAGCCGCCCGGTAACGAACTACGCGTGACACTGCGAGACCGGGCGACCGGCGCGCCGGTGCCCAATGCGGGAATCATCGCCATCTCGGTGGACAAGCGGTTCCCCGACATCTATGACGCCAACGAGATCTCCGACGAGAACGGGATGGTGCGGTTCCGGAGCCTCCACCCGGACCGGTACAACATCTGGGCCGGCGGCTCGGCCGTGGGGCACGGCGCGCAGTGGGTCGGCCCGAGCGGTGGCACCGGCGACCGGACCAAGGCAGTGGTGGTCGCGCCAGGGCCCGGGATCACCACGCTGCCCGACATCCTGTTGGACCGGGCTGGGTCGATCACCGGGTCGATCACCGACGCGGTCACCGGCCAGCCGGTGTCGGTGACCGTCGCGCTGACGACCTACGATCCGTTCTGGTATGAGACCACCCGGAAGGTTCCTGGCGACGGCTCGTACACCTTCAGCGGGCTCGGCCCGTACGAGTGGTCACTGGCGTTCATCCCACCGGGCAACGGCGGCGCCAACAGCGTCTACGCCACCCAGTGGTCCGGTGGGGCGCCGAACAGCGTCAAGGCGACCCGGATCAAGGTCGTCGCAGGCGGCATCACCGTGGCGAACGAGCGGATGAGCGCCGGCACCGCCGTCTCCGGCCAAGCCAACGGCCTCCCGGTGTACGGCTACAGCTACCCCGTCTACGTCTACAACGCCGACACCGGCGACATCGTCGCGGTCGACGAGAACGTCGAGGACGGCCGGTACGACGCTCGACTCCTGCCCGGCCAGCGGGTCCGGCTCTGCCTGCACCCCGACCGCTGCTACCCGAACTACGTCCGGCAGGTCGACGCGTCCGCCATCCGGGTGGGCACCTCGCCGTTCACCGTCAACTTTCCCGGCCGGTGGGGCTGAGCCGGGACGAGCACCGGCGCCGCCCGCGCACCCCGGTCCGGGCCGGATCAGCGTTCATTGCCGACTTCCGCCAAGCGAGTGCGCAGGTCGGCAAGCTGGGAGAACGTGTAGGCGCAGGTAGGGGTGGGTGCCCCAGGCTCGCCAGTCGCAGACCTGGTATTCGTCGAGGCCGGCCTCGTTCTTGGCCTGTTGGAAGCACTCTTCGATCGCCCACCGTGTCCCTGCAATGCGGGCTAGGTCGAGCAGGCGGGTCTTCTTGGCCGAAGCGGACGCCGAGGAGACGTTGCGGCTGGTCGAACCCCATGTGCGGAACTGCTGGGTAGAACCTCTTTCGACGGTGCTGTAGCGGGTCACCGCCGGCGCGATCCTTTCCGTCCGGCTCTTCGGGCGCCAGCAGATGCTGTTATGGACGACTCGCCGCGCAATTGTCCCGATGACAAGGACCGGTACCCCCGGCGCCTATGACCCAGCGCCGGGGCGTGAGGTAGGCATCGGCGTTCCCGACGGGGTGGTGATCCGAGGCGGGGTAGATCTGTGTGATTGACTCGGCTCATAACGAGCGAGCGGACCGGGCGACGGTGAGGGGCCACGCGTAGATGGGCGGCGAGGCGAACCTGACGACCGCGCGGCACATCGGTCTGTCGATCGAGGCCGGCGGCGCATCGGAGCCTGCTCGCTTTATATTGCTGCTCGGCACCAGCCGTCACGAGTGTGTCCTGGAACCGGACGAGGTGGTCTTCGACGTCGGCGGTCCGCATAGCACCCGCATGTACATGCTGGAGCAGTGGATCGCGCACCTCCACGGGCTACGCACTACCAGGGGCGGCACGCTCATGCTGCCGTACCACTTCGCCGACCAGTGCAGCGCTTGGCTCAGGGTCACCTCACCGGACGGCGTTACCGCAGAGGTTCAGGCGGGGTGGAGCCTGCTCAGCGAGTTCGGATTCGATCAGAAGAAGTTCGCCGGCGAGGGCATGCTCATTAAGGATTTCGATCCGATCCCTAATGCCCGAATCTTGCGTCCACTCGATGACATCATCAGGGCGGTCACAATCTCCCGCGACCACGTGGCCGAGCTCCGCGATCTGTAGCTGCCATTCGAACATTCTCCACACACCGGTCGGCGTCTTCTCCCTGACTACAAACGCACCCTCATCGGCAAAGCCGCGACCGTTTGCTCCGTCCCGGAGGCCATGTACGCGGCGAGGATGTAGTTGGGGTGGCGGTCGAGGTTCTTGCGGGCTCGGTCGTAACGCATGGTGGTTCGGGGGTCCGCGTGGCGGGCGGCGATCTGCACGTCTCGGAGGCTGACGCCGGCGTCGAGCATGGTGGCCACGAAGGTGTGGCGCAGAGTTATGCAGCGAGGCCGGACGAACGTGCAGCGGCAGCGCGTACGAACTCGAGGAATAGTCAACGCCTGTGAAGCCGGATCAGTCCTCGCGGGCAATGTCGATGCGCAGGGCGACTGGTAAACCATCGACATCCACGTCCAAATGGACAGGAAAGAAGCCGTCACCGACTGAGGTCATCGCCATCAGGATGTCCGCTCCGCCGACCTGGATCACGCCGGCCTCGTGTTCTGAGGCCCTGACCAGACCCATCACCTGCCAGTGATGCGAGTGCGGGCGGAAGTCGAACGCGAATTTCGGTCCGCCGGGTTCGTTTCTCCGCGTCTCGATGGCCAACCCTCGCTGGTATGCCTCCGTGATGGGCAGGTCTACCCACCCGTACTTCCCGTCGGCAGTGTCACCGAGCGGGGGCGCGCCGAACTCGGCGGCGACCTGTTCCTGGTCGCGACCCCAGAGGACCAGGTCGGCCAGCCCGTCCAACGGCCTGACGTGCTCCCACGAGCTCAGTGCGTCAGCGTCGGCGAAGACGAACCGCGCGTGGTCGACCCCCAACTCCCCGAATACCCACGAGTCGGCCACCGGCGAATCACTGAACTCGATCCGCATGGACTGCCAGCCGTACTCCCCGGGGACGGCGGTGACACGCAGCGGGCGATCAGCTGGTACCTCGATCGGCAGCACCGGTACGCCCATGACGATAAATCCGGGTTCCCGGGCCGCGACCGCGTGCCGGACGCGTTCCCGGTGCGGGACCTGCTGCCTGAACGCGCGCAGGCTTGCGCCGTGCCCATGCTCGCGGCAGTGTTCGTCGAACGTGGCGGTGAACTCGGCGACGGCGTGGGCGGGGATGTCGTACAGCCGGGTTCCGGCCTGCCGGTCAAAGGAGTCCGCCGCGGCCTCGGCGTCCGGCCCCACGATCGCGAAGTCGGTTGCCGGGCGCTCCTCGTCCTCCGGCACCCGGTCGCCGGACCACAGTTCGAGGTAACCACCGTCCATGATCACCAACTGCCCGGATGGACACGTCACCTCACCGAGCACCACTTCGACCGCCATGATCAGGAGTGTAGGGTCGGCAACGTCGTTCAAGTACGAGAGGCGACAGGCCTCTGCTGCTGAGCGCCATTGCGGTTCTGGACCTGCACAAAACCCGCTGGCCGATCAGCGCGAAGTCCAGCGAAAGTTCGGCACACAATTGCTTGCCGGATTTTGCGGATTTCTGGTACTGCCTCTCGGAGTACGACGCCACTCTCTTCGGCAGATGAGGATGGGTTCGCACGGGCTGCGGTCGTGGCCGGCATGGGCTTGCTGGGCCCGACGTCTACCGGCAACTCGGACTCCGACTCACCTACCAGACCGAAACGCAAACGGTGTGCGCTGCAGTCGATCTCAGCGCACACCGTGAAGCAAATGAATTGTGTCCGAGGGGGGATTCGAACTCTTGTACGCATCATATGAGCACCATTTCGGGGTGCACATGCTCATAGATTACGGTACGGCCAGGGTTGACTCAAGCCCGCACGCTCATTACCTTCCGCAACCATACATATCAGTTCGGGCGCATTGGTTCGCTGCTTGTCTGGTGCCTCGCTCTATCATCGAGTGGCAGGTTTGAACGCGTGGCCATAGGCTGGAGCCGACCCGCCCGCGTCCCGGTGAGTCTCAGTCGGTCGACGCTGACGGCAGCCCGTATCGCTCGCGTTCTTCGGCAGTCAGCTCTCGCGGTTCTCGGTCTTCGACCAAGCGCTTCGCCTGGTCACCGCATACGTCCCAGCTTAGGATCCTGCCGTCGTTGTAGGTGACAATGAGGGTGTCTTGCCAGGACAGGATGCGAACTATCCCGTCTGGCGTGTCGAGCACGCCGAGGGGCCGCCCGTCTTGGGTGTGCCAAATGTAGAGCGTGTCATCGTCGCTGATAGATGCAATCAGGTTTCCGTCGGGTGACCAGCTGAGTTGACGGACGGCATTTGTGTGGCCGACACAACGCATGCTTATGTGCTGCTGCACGACGTTCCAGATCTCGATCTGGTTGCCGACAGCGGCAGCGAGTCCGGTGGAGTCATTCGACCAGGCCAGGGCCGCTACCTCGCCGTCACCTTCGATTCGCCATTGATGGGCGAGGGTGTAGTCGTCTCCTCGCCATAAGCTCACGTTGTGTTTGCTGACGACCGCCGCTATAAGGCCTGAGTCTGGGGACCAGGTGAGCGTTCCCGCGCTTTCTTCGCCTCCGTCGAGGACTGCTAGGCGCTGCGCTTTGGCCACGTCCCACACTGAGAGGGCGGGTCGCGTTCTGCCGAAGAAGCAATGCGTGTGGACGACCAGCCGTGAGCCGTCGCCAGACCAGGCAAGTCCGTAAACCCACGGTAATGGCGTCATTGTCGTTGCGTGTTTCGGGGTTGGTCTTGGACGAGCGCCCCACTGTGCTCGCAGGACACCGGATCGCGCGTCCCACACCGTGACCTGTTCTTGCATGGCGGTGGCGACCAGGTCACCTAGCGGCGAGTACGCGATCGACATGCAGTCGTCGTCTCCGAGCCTCAGCGGCAGCGTCGCCTCGTCCGTTTCGATGATCTCCGGCGTCGTTCCCGTCCGCTTTATGGCGGCTCGTTTGTGCTCCGGCGACCATGACACTTCCCGCAGGCTACCGGTGGGCAGGCGGCGGAAGCTTCGGCCGACAACATCCCAGAGCTCTACCTGGTGGAATGAGCTTCCCAGGCCGATTCGCTTGCCATCGGAGGACCATGCGATCGTGCTTATTTGGTGAGGGCGTGCCCGCCGCTCGACTGTCCGTCCCGTCGCGACGTCGATCAGCGCCACGCGGTGTTGGTGTCGTGTTCGATGCACTGCGTACGCGATGACATCCTCGACGGGCGACCACGCCATTGCTTCGGCCAGGCCGGGAGGCGCGCTTTCGGCGGCCTGGCCGGTGTCGGTGTCGTAGATCCACAGAGTGCGGCGTTCCCGTGCGAGGTTCGCAGAGCGGCGCATTGAGAACGCCGGAGCTGCTGAGACCGCGAGGCGGGTTCCGTCGGGCGCCCAGCACAACACCGGGTCTGACCACGCTACCTGCTGTCGCAGGATCTCCGACGTCTGCTCGCCGATGCTGATCACGAGCAGCAAATCATCTGAGGCGATGGCCAGCCGGTCACCTTGAGGAGACCATGCCGTGGCGTGAACACTTGTGGCAGGGACGCTCGTAACCAACCCTGGGATGTCATCATCCAAGCGATAGACGTCAACGGTTCGGTAGTCGAACGTTCCCGCGAAGCACAGGTCACCGCCCCACGAGACCGAGTCGAACGATGTCAGGAGACTCCCTCTTCGCCTGCCCAGGTTGCGGCCGTCCGCGACGCGCCACAGCATGAGGCCTCGATCGTGCTCGGTGAGGGCAAGGGTTCCGGTGGCACTGAGCAGGGTGTGACCGCACGCTTCTGAGTCAGGGGCGAAGGCGACCCCGGTAAGGCGGCCGGTGTCGTCCCAGGTGCAGACGCGGCCCACCTTGTCGGCGGTGCGCAGTCCTTGGTTGTCGGGCAGCCAGACCGCGGAGGTGATGCCGGTGGTGTGTCCGATGGAGAGGCGCCCTGTTTGCGGTGTGGCGGTCAGGGCCCATCGCGTTATCGTCGCTGCCGGCGTGGGCGGCAACTCGTGTAGCGCGGTGTGGGCGAGCGCCACGGCCAGTTCGTGGTCCTGTCGGCGTACCTGTTGTGCGAACTGGGCAACGCGCTCGGACTGTCGGGCGCGGTCCTGGTGATCGGTTTCTTGAGAGGCGTCGAGTAGCTGGCGGGCTGCGGTGGAGAGAGGCACCTCGGCTGCCAGCGCGAGGGCATCAGCGAGCGTTTGGCCGCGTAAGAGGTCGTCGGTCTGTGGGTCCGCTTGCCATGCTGCCGCGCGGTGTTCGAGCCGGGTGATGCGGTGCAGGCGCTCCTCGTTGGCGTTGATCAGAGCGGCGAGTCGGTGCCACTGGCGAAATAGTGCGTCGTGGGTCAGTTCGAGGCAGGTGCCGTCGTCAACGTCGATGATCAGGCGAGCTGCCCTGAACTCTTCAAGGATGTGGGCGGCGGTGGTATCGAGGTCGGCTCGGCAGATCGTCCGTCGTACGGCTTCCTTGCCTTCCAAGCCGACGCCGAGCAGCAGAGCAGAGTCGACGGCGTGTTGGGGGTAGCGCGCGGTGAGGGATTCGTAGATCTGCTCCGCGTGAGCTGCGATGGCGCCGCCCACCTCGCCGGCCTGTTCGTATTGGGCCACCGTGATGTGTTGGCGGTTGGACTGCAAGTGCAGACGTTGTAGCAGGTGGCTGAGCAGGGGAAGCGCGTCACCGACCGTGGCGTCGGCGGTCATGCGGTCGATGAGGTCGTCCTCGAACGTGACTCCTGCAGCCCGGGCGGGCCCCGCTATGGCCTGTCGGATGCGGCCCGGATCCAGCAGACCGATGGCTACCGGTCGGGTGACGAAGCCGGCCTGCTGATCGGTGAGCCGGCGGCGGAATTCGGGCCGGATCGCCACCAGCAAGCGCAGTTCCGGCAGCATCGTCAGCGTCCGGGTCAGCAGGCTCCACCACTGGGCCCGATCTTGCTCGTTGGTCAGGGTGTACAGATCCTCGGCCTGGTCGACAACAAGCAGCACGGGTCCGCGGGCGACGCTGAGGAAGCTCGGCACAACTTGCAGTGGGGCTTCCGGAGCGGCGGCTTCCTCGCGCAACAGCCGCGCCGTCTGCAGCACAGCGGTCGGGCCAGCCGCCAATGCAGCGGCGAGGCTCATGAATGGATCGGCAGTCGGGCGAAGCGGACCCACCACAGTCCACCGCCGTGGTAGTCGAGCGATGACGCCCGCGCGGATCAGCGATGACTTGCCCACTCCTGACGGACCGACGATAGCGACGATCCGCGTCGCTGGCGCCGACCCCGGGCGCTCCAGCCGGTGCAGCACGTCGCTTGCCTCGCGGTCGCGGCCAAAGAACACGCCCGCCCGCTCCACCGTGAACGGCGCGAGGCCAGGGTACGGGCTTTCCGCGCTCCGCCACGTGACCGCCGTCCGGCGGTGCAGGAAGTACCGCCAGCCGAGCCACAGGACAACACAGAGCGGGAGCCACAGGTAGGCGTAGTCAAGGACAAGCCGCCACGGCCCATGCCAGTTGTCCGTTCGCGCCGTCACGATGTTGATGGCCAGACCGACGGCGATCGTGCCCAGCAGGGCAGCGGACTCGCGACGGTACTCCCCTGGCGCTCGCCCCACCTGATCATCGCACTACGAGAAAGTGCCGCTCGCCAGAGCGTGGCGGATAGCCGACAGAGACACCAGCGTGGCCGGGGCTGGACTCAGACCCTGACTTGACTACCTCGGAGTTCGATCAGCGGCACTGCGACCGATGGTTCGCAGTGTGACGTGCTGCTCTCCATGTGGCTGACCGAATCACCCACCGTCGCAGCTTCCTCATGACGTGATGAGTTGCCAAGGCTTGCCGAGGGCGACGCGACGGAAGGCGTCGATCTCGCGTAGGTGGGCGTCGTGCACGTATGGGACGAGAGCGGTTTCGGCGGCGTGCAGGCAGGCGCGGTAGCCGATTTCGCGCAGCGGGTGTCCGTCGGGCGGTGCCGGGCTCTCGGGATCCCAGCCGACGATGGCGCAGATGCTCTGCGCGGTGCGTCGGGTGTGGGGACGGGCGATGGCCCAGGCCGGCTCGGGGTACATACCGCGTAGGCTCCACAGGTCGCTGCGGTCAGGGATGGTGGGAATTTGCTCGTGGTCGGTGGTGGTGCCGGCCAGCCTGTCGAGCCGGTTACGCAGGCTCTCCCGGCGCCCGGCGATCGCGATGTTGTCCGTCAGGGCCGACTCCGTGAGCCACGAGACGGCGTCATTGTGCTCGGACGGGCCAAGCCCGGCGGCGGCGACGGCCTGCGCCGCAGCGGCGTCAAAGTCCTGCCAGAACTCGTGCGAGCCGACGCCACACGGCCACCAGTCGAGATAGCTGTCCTGGTCGGTAATCGGCTGCCGCCCACCGATGAGTGCGGATACCTCGGAGAAACCGGTCGAGGTGTACCAGTCGACCAGCTCGACGCGCCCGAGCCAGTCAGTCAGCCGCCACCACGCGTCTCGCTTTGGGCGGGAGCAGGCCGCCGCGAGGGCCAGCTGAAGCACGACGGGACGCAGGTCGTCGGCGACGGTGTCGTACAGGTCCGCACCCCAAGCCTCGAGGACCGGCGAGTGGTGCAGGTCGCCGGAGTGCACGCCGACGGGCAGGCTCAGCGCCTCGGCGTAGGCGGCCACGAACGGATGGGCATCACCGAGCGTCTCGTCGTCGTCGAGCACGACCAGGCGGCCGGTGAGGGTGCGATGGATCGGCACGTTGAGCTTGCCGTTCTTGGCCCAGTTGTAGGCGGTACGGCGCGGAACGCCGTTCTGGTCGGCCCATTGGGACAGTGGGATCGGAGTCATGAAACGACGATGGCACAGATGGCACAGTGCCATCCAGGAAAGCTGTGCCATTTGTGCCATCCGCAGCAATGGGCATTTGCGACAGCCGACGCCGACGCTGCAGGCGGGTGGCTCGCTGCGCTCACCAGCGGCTACGGCCAGCCGGCGCGGCCTACCTCATCCCGGGTGTACTCCTCGCCACCAGCCATGCGTTCACTACCGCGACCGCCGTCGCCAGCATCTTGACGGCAGCCGGACACATCGCCGACGTAGGGTTTCGGCGGCGACCGCGCGGACGGCGGCGGTCACGGCCTTCAGGTCAGGCGTTCTGGGAGCTGGCCGACCTTGGGACCCGTCCTCACCACCGGCATCACCGTCTGGGCAGTCTTGCCGCTGAGGTTCACTCCCTCGCCCCGCTCCTGTGGACCCGGATGACCATCGGCTTGACGCTGCTGGCGCCCCTGCTCTCCCGATAGGGAGCCTTGGTCGAGCTCGCCCAGCCCGACGCCGGCGGCTACGGGTGCCCGCGCTTGCCCGAGCACGCGTGCGCATCGCACCTATCCGGGGGAGCGGCGAGACCAACACTTGCAAAGTGAGCCTCTCGGCAGGCCGGGCCCGCGCCTCCGCCCGGTGCCGCGCCTCCAGTTCGCCTCCGGAGGTCACCGCTGCCACAGTGCCCGATCTCTCTGCATGCCCGGAAATTGCCAGCCTGGTCAGCTGACCAGGGGTGATGTCTGAGGTCGAACACCCTCGCCGAGATCAAGTCAGCTGGCGGTAACCGCCGAGGCCATTCCTCGGTCCAGGCACCATTAGCCGTCTTTCTAAGATGGATGCGAAAAGCAGATGGAGGGACTGTTGACCATCGGGGCAGTCGAACGCCACGTCCAAGACGCGGACGAGGAGCACACGCCGCTAGACGGCGACGGCTTTCTCGACGTCGGCGCGGCCGCCAGCATCACGCCAGCCGGGGACCTGGCCGGACGTCCGGGAAGCTTTGTCCTGCTTGCGCCAGGCGGCGTCGGAAAGTCGGTCTTACTCGATGGTCTGCGGCGGCAGGAGGACGGCCTCGAGGTGGACCTCGTCGGGCTCCGGGGCGCCGATATCGGCCGAGCGATCGATGCGGCGATCGCGTGCGGGAAACCGATTTACCTCGATTCCCTGGACGAGGCCCTGCTGACCGAGCCGGCCCTTGTCCGGCTGGTAAACCGGGCGATGTCCGGTCCCGGTGCCGACGGGGTCAAGTGGCGGCTCGCGTGCCGCCCTTCGGCTTGGACCAGTGCATTTGTCGACGGCGCCAAGAACGTCAAGAGACTGCGCCTGCTGCCGATGACGCGTGACGCGGCCCGTCGCCTGCTCGCCACCCTCGATATCGACAAGGGCTTCTTGGATGCGCTGGCTGCGGCGGGCCGGAGCCGGTTGAGCGCCTCGCTGTTGCATTTCATCGCGGCGGCCCGGCAGTGGCAGGAGACGGGTCGTCTTCCGGGCCGGCGCGTGGATGCCCTGGAGTCGGAGGTTCAGCGGCTGCTGACCGAGCGGGAGGATCTTCGGCAGCCGTTGCGGACGGGCGCGGACGTGCGGCGCCGGACCGCCGGCCGGCTGGCTGTCTTCGCTGCGTTCGGTGGGGTCGGCCGGTTCGCGTTCCGCACCGGCGCGGGTCAGGCCGCCGTCGCGGTCGCCGAGTTACCGACTAGGCCGGAGCCCGACCGCCCCGACGTCACGGTTGCGGGCGAGGTCTACGCGGAGGTGCTGGGCAGCGCGTTGTTCGACACCGCGCCGCAGGACACCGTCGCCTTCCGGCACCAAGAGTACGTTGACTACCTCGCCGCTAGGTACGTGGTGGACCGGGCGCCCACGCGGTCCCAGGTCGCGGCCCTGCTCGGCCTGACCGACGGGGTGTTGCCGCGCTCGATGGTCGCGGTCGCGGCGTGGATTGTGGCACTGCGCCCGGAATTCGCCGACGTCGTAGCACCCGCTAACGCAGCGGCCTTGGTCGAGTCCGAAGTTGACCTGCCGCCGGCCGCACGGGCGGCGGTCGTGGACGCGCTGCTCGCGGACGCGCGGGAGCAGGAGGCGCCGCCGCGGTGGTCCCTGGACCTGTCGGTCGTCGTCCACCCCGACCTGGCACGGCAGCTCACCGACCGGCTGGCGGCCGGGGTCGACCAGCCTTCCGAGGCGTGGTGGATCTGTCGGCTCGCCCTGGCCGGACGAATCTCGGCGGTCGCCCCTGCGGCGCTGGCGATCGCGCTCGACGACCGGCTTCCGTCGTGGGTCCGACGGCCTGCGATCGCTGTGGTGACCGACCTAGGCTCAGCGCCCGAGCGGGCGGCTCTGCTCGACGGCCTGAAACTCACCCCGGACGCAGACCCAGACGACGAGCTGCGGGCCGGACTGCTTGACGGGCTCTACCCGCAGCACCTGACCACCACCCGGCTGCTGCCTTTCCTCACCCGGCCGCGGCGTGCCAATTTCATCGGCGCATATCGAAAATTTCTCTGGGAGTTCCCGGCCAGGATTCCGAACGCCGATCTGCCCGAGATTCTCGCATGGGCGCGTGCAAGCCGCGAGCCTCATGGATCCGCCGAGGCCCGTCGATGGACCAGCGATGTGCCGGTTCGGATCGCGCAGCGAGCCGTAGCCGCATCCGATGACCCCGCAGTGCTGGGACCCTTGGCCGAGCTCGTCATCGACCTGACCGGACACATCCGCGTCGACGCGGACTGGGCACTAGACACCGCCCAGCGTCGACATCTCACCCTCGCCGTCGCGGCGCGACTCGACGAACACCGATGGACCGTCCTACTTCAACTCGGTCTCGTCACCGCCGACGACATCGACTGGCTGACGGACGCAGTCAACGAGGAACGAGCCACCGGCCACGACGTCCTGGCTCGATGCCTTCAGCGGCTAATTGCCCCGCCTGCCCCAACAGAAGACGAGCAAGAACACGACGAGCAGGAAGCCGAGGACCGGCCCGACGCTACCGCACTCCGAGCGGCCATCTCGGCTGCCCGTCAAGACCTCGCCGCGTGGGCCGCCGTCCCGATGGCTCTGGTGCTGGGCAACAAGTTGGAGCCGTTGTTCTTCTGCGACCTCGGCGCTCGCCAGGGCTGGTCGCTGCTGACGAACGACGAGCAGCGAGAGGTCCTTGACCGGGGCCTCGAATACCTCGTTGAGCATCCACCCAACCCGGACCTGTGGTTGGGCAAAGCCGAGATCGGACTCGATGCCATCCGCGACTGGTCCGGGGTCTACCTGCTGACGACGCTAGCCCGCCATGCGCCGGAGCGCCTCGGCGACCTCCCGCAGACGACGTGGGCGAGGTGGGCGCCCGCCATCGCGAACGCCTGGGCCTTCGCCGACATCGACCTGCTCGGGGACCTTGTCGACCTCGCGCCCGCCGAGGCGAAGGCCGAAATCCGTACCGCGGTGCGAACTTCGCTCGACAGCCGCACCGAATGGCGGCGCACACCCCTCTACAAGTACTTCGCCCAGGACCTGGTGCCCGACCTGGCCGCCATCCTGCCGCAGCGCCGCTACCCCGACGACCAGAACGCCGACATTCTCGTCTTCATGATCGAGCATGACCCGCACGTGGCGGCTGTCGCGGCCCGGTCGGTGGCGAACGGAGACGACTCGCAGCTGTCCCGCGCCGCGAACCGGCACCTCGCCCACGTCGACACCCGCGGCACGATCGACCGTCTGTTGAGCGAGTCGACGCCGCCCGGCGGATTCCTGGAACTCGTTGAGAGTCTGCCGCTGGACACGGTCGACGACGACCGGCTGGCCGACCTGGCCCGCCTCCTGCTCGGTCGGCTGCCGTTCACCGACACACGGGAAGATGAGGGCTCGTTCGACAGCCCGGCGCAGCGGGAAGCCCGCATGTGCAACTCCGCAGTCGAAGTGCTGGCTATGCGCGGCCTCTCCACGGAACTCAAGGTGCTGGCCGACGGGCAGCCGCCGCAAGCACAGGCGCTCATCCAACACCATCTGCGTCAGGCCCGCCAGATCGCGGCCGACAATGCCCAGGCCCATCTCGACCCGACCGGCCTGCTCGACCTGCTCGGCCGCTCGGATCTACGGCTCATCCGCAACTCCGGCGACCTGATCCTCGCCCTGCTGAACCACCTCGACGACCTGCAGCATGAAATCTCGCGCAACAACGGCTTCCGCGACCTGTGGTCACCGAACGGCAAAAACCTCGGCAGCGAGGACGACATCACCGACTGGTTGCGACGCCGCCTGACCGACCAACTCGGCCGAAACCGCGTCCTCCTCACCCGGGAGCCTCAGGTCGAACGCATCGCGGTCAAGGGCTCCGGCACACGGATCGACCTGACCGCAGGAGCCCCGACCAACACAACACCCGTTGAAGTCGCCGAAGCGATCATCGAGGCGAAGCTGGTCAGCAACGACGAGGTGCCCACCGCACTACAAGATCAGCTCGTGCGGCGATACCTCGCAGCGACCAGCCAACGGCACGGCATCTACCTCGTGTACTGGCTTCCTCCCGAACAACGGACCTCCGGGTCGCGGAAGTATGCCGACAAGCAGAAGCTCCTCGACGACATGCGGCGCTGGGCCGCGGAGGTGGCGCCGCAGTTCGACGTGAGCGTCTACGTGCTCGACGTCAGTTGGCCGAAGCGCCAGTGATGGCGAGGCTCGACGGACGTGGAAGCTCTGACGGCCGCTGCTGGAGCACGTCAACGCACGACTGGGTGGCCTGACGGGGGTAGTGAGCGTCGCGGACGCGTTGCATGCACAGGTCGCTCACGCCCGCGCTGTGCCGCTGCCGGCAGGGACGAGTACGTGTCGCGGTCAAGGCCAACCAGCCGAGCTTTGTACGCCCAGGACTCAGGCGCAAATCATGCACTGGTTCCCCGGACGCCGTCGATTCCTCACTCGCGCATCGGGGTGATCAGCCGTCCGCTTGCAGGATCATCGTCTCCTTGACGATCTGACGGATCTGGGCGCTGCAGTCCGCCTGCATCTGCGCAGCCAACTGGTCCCGCAGAGCGGCGTCGTACTGCCCGATCCGGCCAAGCGCATTCGCCAACTGCCTACGTACCTCGGAGGAGGCGTCAGCCGCGAGGTCTGCACCGAGATTGCGGTTCACCGGATTACGCGACCAGAGGACGGCCGCCATCTGCCGCGCTGCCGGGCTCTCGTGCCTCGCGAGGACACGGATCGCGTCGGTGCCGCCAGGATCGATGTCGATGAAGTGGCGCAGACCCTGGACGCCGTTCCGTTTCGCTAGGCGACTGAGAGCCAAGGCGTGGACGCGTTGGACCTGGTCCTGCCTGACAGCCAACTGTCCTACCGCCCCAAACACGGCATCCTCAAGTCGACCACGGAAGATGCCCAGGTCCAGATCGCCGGGGGCCAGCCCGCCGATCAACAGCCACGCCTTGTCGGAAACCTCCTGCCGCTTGCCTTCGTCAAGTGCAGGAGCAAGATCTGTCACCGCAATCATGGCCGCCGCGCGGTGGTCTTCTGCGGTGAAACCGTCCGAAGCGATCTCGATGAGCTTGTCGGCGAGCCTGTCCCGGTCCTCCACTGACAGGGCATGACCGAAGTAGCCGCTGGATTCGTGCGTCGTCCCACCGGACTCATCGGTCGTGACGCGAGGGCCGGTAGGAGCCTGATGCACCTCCTCGACGGCGCGCACCGCCTGCTCGTTCACAGCGGGGTGAGATATCTGCATCCGAGCCAGGAGCTCAACGGCGCCAGCCCGAACAGTTTGATTGGGGTCGCTGGCCTGAACCTCCAAGACGTCTCTCAACCGGTGCAGGGCGGGCCCGGCTTCCCACAGGAGCGCGGTATGGCCCGGTTCTGGCATGTCCCGAATGGCGGCGGTGAGCGCCTGCGCGGGCGCAGGGTGCCCAGGGTTCGCCCGCAGCATCCTGGCAATGGCTTTGATCGCTCGACGCATTGACAGCTGGGACACCAGATGGTTGAGGTACGGGGTGAGCGCGTCCGTCACCTCCGCGATGTTGTCACCTCGAAGCGCGAAAGCCAGGTTGGACAGGGCACCGATGGCGGTCTCGCGAATGCCGTTGTCGGTCCAACCGGAGGCGGGCGCGACCTCAAGCCGGGTGAGTATCCACGGTACATACGAGCCGGACCTGTCCGCAGGCACGATATCGGCGACGACACTGAACGCTGCCAGCGCTGCCCTGATCGCCCATGGGGCCAGCGGCGGATCATTCAGGCAGCCCGCCGCGTCTGCACCGAGTTCCCTGGCTGCCGCGATCGCCATCTCGACCTCGCCGGCTGCTACGGCGTGGCGCAGCGCCTCAGCGAATTCGGAGGTGGTCATGTGGAAGTCGGCCAGGTTGGTGTGCGCCTCCTGCTCGCCCGCCAGGTCACCTCGCACCCATGATTCGAGCAGTTGCTGACGAAGGGCGTGGCGAACGACTCTGGCCCCCGGGCGAAAGCGGCGGATCGGATGCTGGAAGGCGCGCAACTGCTGCAGTGCGTTCGTCTCGGTTCGGGAGCCCGCGAAGAGCGCCCGGCCTTCGCGGGCGACGGCCCTTGCGCGCTGCCCGTACTCCATGACCTCGAAGGTGAGTCCGTTGCCGAAGCTGGCGTGCAGCCCCCGCAATGCCCACAGGTAGTCCTGAACGTCTTCTCCGAGCTGGGCGAGACCGGCGCCTTTGACCGCCTCAAGCCATTGAGCGTTGGCCTCGTTCGGTTTGCTCAGCCACATCAGCCATCGCGCGTACCGGGCGTGCACGACCGCGCTCAACTGCGGGGTAATGGTTCCTGATCGCGCTTCCGTTACAAGGTCGTCGTACTGGCCGGTCACATCCGCCACCGCGAGGCGCAGCCGCACGCGGTCCTCCGCCTCGACCGCGTCGGCCGCGGGCAGCAAGCGTGGCAGAACCTGTTGAGCCATCCGTACGACCCGTCCCAGCACCATGGTGTCGGCGTTGATGAGCGCGATCTCTGCCAGCCTCCGCAGTGCGGCGACTGCTGCGCTAGTCGGGCCCCCGTCGGACATGACGAGCAGTTCGGTGGCCTCTGCTGCCCTCGTCAGCACCTCGCCCGGCTCGTCGAGGGCGGCGTCGAGGGCCAAGAGGGCTATGGATCGCTGAATACGTGGATCGGTCACTGCCCATATCGGTGACGGGCTGGACGGTGCGCTGGCGGCGTGGCGAGCGAAAGGTGCCCGAAGCTGCCCTGCCGTCAGGACGGAGCGGGCCGACAGCATTAGGTTGAGGTCCGGGGATGATGAGGACGCGTGGCCAGAGTCAATGTGGTGCTCCAGCGACACCAAGCACTCTTCGTATACGGCTTCCACGTCGCCGGCGGCAAGCAGGAGTGAGCGAGCCTCCGTAAGGTACTGCGCGGCGTGTGGTGCGAAGCCCTTCGCCGCCAACCGCTGGGCGATATCCCTCAACATGGCGGCGGCCTCGCGCGGACTCGTGTTCCTCAGGCGTTCGGCGGCGTTGACTCGCTGCGTCAGGTACATGCCCTCCAGAGGCCCGCGAAGGAATGCGTCCGTGTCCTGGGCCGCGGTCAGCGTCGGAGCGTGAGGGTGGGCGCCGTACACGGCCGCGACGACGTGTTCGCCAAACCATCGCAGAGTAACGTCCCGGTGCTGAATCAGATCACTGGTGAACTTGCGTCGGTCCCGCAGTGAAATTGTGCGGCCTGGGTAGGCGGCGCGAAGGGCCGCCAACTCTTTATCCACGGCGACGTCGTTCACGTCGCCGGCCCAGCACAACTCGAAGTGGCACGCGTCGAACGGCGGCTCGTCCTGATCAAAGTAGTCCCGAACGGCTTTGCGTAGCTTGGCGGCCGTAAGTCTCTCGTCGCGGCATCGCATTTGATAAACAGCGCGGGTGCCATCGTGGCGAGTGCCGTACACGTCGATCCCATCCTGGGTGTCCCCCGAGCCGCCATAGATCCGGGCGTCGCGGAGCGCGTCCAGCCGTTCGACGGCCTCCAGCCCGAATCCCTCGAACCCGGTCCCCCCGCGGTCCAGTAACGGCAGATACCTGCCGTTGACGCCGGTGGGCGGCAGCGGAAAAGACGCTGGCGGACGGACGATCTGTTCGCGCGCGATCTCACGTCCCGGGGCACCCGGGACAGCATCGCTACGGTGCGCGGCCACCTGCACACTCTAGGGTCGCTCGCGGTGGAACCGATCCCTGGCCCGCCCGGTGCGAGTCAAGCAGCCTGATGCGTGGCCCGAACGCACCCGCGTCACCAACGCGACCGCCCGGCATGCGGCACGACAGTTCCTGACCAGCGGCGGGCAACGACCCCACGCGCTGGCCTGGGAAACCGCCGAATAGCTCCGAGCGTGGACGGCTCACAGGGCAGCTGCCGCGACCAGGGTAGGGCGTCAGTCGAGGGGCCCCTGCCGCGTGCGGTGCCCCCCGGAGCCGCCTCACCCGGAGCACCGCACGCGGCTACCCGCTCCTTACTCGGTCGTCGGTGACACGGCGCCGCTCGCCTGCGACCACCGGTCGGCGTGGTCCGCTAGGCGGGCCAGCGGATGAGGTTGGCCGGTCATAGCCGACAGCGCGTTGGCCACGTCGTGCAAGTCAGCTTTGATGTAGGTGGTGGTGGAGGATCCGGGGCTGTCGGTATGGCCGGCGTAGGCGCGGGCGATGCCGTAGCCGAAGTGGCGTTCCACCCAGGTGAGCGTGGTGTGGCGTAGCCAGTGTGTGGATACGCCGTGCACGGCGACCCACGGCAGGCGCTCGCCGAGGCGTTTCCACAGGTGGTCGTAGCGGCGGCTCGTGATCGGTTGGCCGGCACGGTTGCGCAGCAGTGGGTCGGTGAGCAGGACCGCGCCGCGGGCGCGGGCGTGCTCGTACAGGTGTTCGGCGAGGTCGAGGGTGATCGGTTGCCACCGGATGGTGGCGCCTTTCTCGGTCAGGCGGACGAGTCCGTTGATGGTGTCCAGGTCGACCAGGCGCAGGGCCAGTGCGCCGCCGCGGCGGCAGGCGGTTTCGGTGTGCAGGCGCAGGACCAGTGCGTCGAGGATGACGTCATTGCCGCTGGTACGAGCCTCGATATTGATTTCTTGCAGCTCGTGTGGGGTCAGGGCGCGGCGGGTGCTGGGCAGACGGCGGGGTTTCGCGACCCGGTGGGCGGGACTGGCGGAGGCGTCGATCAGGCCAACGGCGATGGCCCGAGCGTAGAAGGCGCGGGCGGCGGCGACGACGTGCTCGCCGGCGTGCCTGCCGTTGCGGCTGTTGCGCCGCGACACCGCGCTGGTCATCATCAGTTGTTTCAAGGCCTCGATGTCGCTGGCGGCGACGCCGTCCAACGGTCGGTCGGGCCAGGTAGCGGCCATTCGTTCCCAGTAGGTGCCGTACGTGCGGCGCGCTCCAGGCCCGGCTGCGGCGACAACGCGCGGCAGGTACTCCGCGACCGTGGGCAGGGCGACCCGGGCGCCGGGGTGGGCTTGGAGGTCGGCCACGGTGACGCCCAGGTGGGCCAGGACCTGGTGTGCGGCGGCGATAGCGGAAGGGTCAGCGGTCATTGTCGCCTCCTGCCAGCTGGCAGTACAGGTTGCTGAGGCGGCGGGCGACGGTGCTGACGGGATGCACGACGAGCAGGTCATGCGTGATGAAGGCGGCCAGGAGTACAGGCTGGCCGGGCTCGATCCTGCACATCTGCCGGGCACTCGCCGGCAAGGGTAGTTCGCCTCGGCTGCCCACCCGGTAACGGTCGTCCTGCGCGGAGGTGATGACGAGCATGCCTTGGCACATCTGGATGTCGAGGCAATGGCCCGGCGCCCAGCCCGTCTCGTCCAGGAGATGCTGAGCGGTTACCCGGTCGCAGCGAGCGGGGAGAGCCATCCACAGCAGCAGCCCCGAGGCGTCGGTGATTGCCGGCGGACAAACGCAGGCGGGTAGCGCTGGCATCGGCATCGGGACGGGGCTTGGGCTCGCGGGCAGGGCCTCAGGGACAAGCGGACGGATGAGTTGCTCGGTTACTCGGGTAAGGCGTGTCATGACAGGACAACCGCGTGACTACCCGACCCGCTGGTGGCTTTGCACAAGTTGATCCTTGGCCTACATTCCCCCGTTCGGGAAGCCGAGCTTTGCCGGCGATGTGGGCGAGGGACGCGGCGATGGCCTCGGGGTCGTTGCCCTCGACGGTCATACCCTTGCCCTCGCGTACCTGCCGGTCCTCCAGCTCCGCAACGATGCCGTAGGTCCGCCGGAATACCAGCTCGTATCGACCAAGGTGTGGTTCCAGGTCGGTGTATCGCAGTCCGGTCAGAAGGAACCGGTGCACCACGGCGTTACGGTGCTCGTACAGCTCGACGACCCCTGCCTTCAGCTTCGCGTCGATGAGACCACGCCGCAGGGGCTTCGTCGTAGATCGCCTTCTCGGTGAACCGTGCCCCGCCGGGCACCTGCTGCACGTACCTGTCGAGATCGTCCGGGTCACCGGTGAGCTGCTTGTCGAGGGTGATCGCGGTTCGCAAGAGGCCGTCGATCAGCGAGACGTAGAGGACCTTGCCTTCGATCAGCCTGCCACTCTGGTGGGCCCAATCGAGCAGGTGCCGTGCGGCGGCGAACGAGGCGATGAAGGCGGCCATGCCGGGCTTCGGCTGCGTGCTCATCCGGCCACCCAATGGATGGGGCAGCGCGGACGGTCAGTGACAGCTGCGGCGACCGGCATGCGGGGCCGCCACCTGCTCCTCCTGACCGCCCGTGAACCGCAGCGCCGCCACCGCACCATCGCCGACGCGCTTCAGGCCAACCAATTCGACGCCGCGCTCGACATTGACACCTACGTCGTTGAGGTACTGACTGACCGGGCACCACAGGATCACAGCCGACCAGATCACTCACGGTGACGGGCATCACGCCCTACCCGTGACGGTGCCCGGCCGAATCCCGTCAGACCCCTCGGCTTGTAGACGGCCAACACCGTCGCCGCGAGCAAAATGACTAGGCCGCCGGTCGCATGCACGACCAGCGAAACGACTGCCTCACGCCACTGCTCCCCGCTCGCTACAGGCGCGGAGGCCATCCCTCCGTCGGCAAGCGCAGCAATCGGCTCTAGCTGGAGCAGCAGCACCACCGTAGCCACCGCAACCAACGCCAACTTGATCAGCACCCACCAGTGACGCACCAACCCCCAGGGCGACGCCAGCGATGACACCACACCACTGAGCAGCGACGCGACTGCGAGAGGAACGATGGCGAACCGGACTGACAAGTCCATTGCTATATATCCGGCCGCCGTCACCATCGCGTCGTCAGTGCGCAGCGCCGCCAAAGCCAAGACCAGGAAGACGACGACCGCGCCAAGCCACCCCAACGAGGCAACCACGTGCGCGGTCAACGCCGCCTTACGCCAGCGTTGCCGCAACACCGCTTACCGCCCGCCGGGCAGGTGCCGGCCAGGACCATGCTCACCGGCCACGCCACTCACCTGGATGACGACGAACACGACCAGCAGGGCCGCTACAACCAGGCCGATGACCTTCACCCACCGCGGCACACCCGTCGGAGTCCCCGGTCCGCCTGCTTGACCCGCCATCTGATTCTCCCAACCGATCCCAGCAACGACCGTCCAAGTTTTACGAGACACTGTGTCTCTGTCAAGTCAAAGTGTTTGCGCCGTGGCGGCGTGTATCATATGAGGGTGCCGAGGCTGTGGAATGACACGATTGAGGCGCACCGAGCGGCGGTGCGCGACGCCGTTCTTGACGCCGCAGCAACCCTCGTCTCCAGTCACGGGCTGACCGGCGTGACCATGTCCCGGATCGCCGAACTCACTGGCATCGGCCGCGCCACCCTTTACAAGTACTTCCCGGACGTCGAAGCGATCTTGCTTGCCTGGCACGAGCGCCAACTCGCCCAGCACCTAGATCACCTCAGCGCCATCCGCGACCGAGCCGAGACCCCGTCGACGCGGTTGCGCGCCGTGCTCGTCGCCTACGCGCGGCTCTCACAGCACCGCCACGGTGGTGACCTCGCTGCCGCACTGCATCAAAGCGACCACACCACCGAGGCCCACGCGCGACTGCACACGCTTGTGCGGGAGCTGATCACAGACGCTGCCGAAGTCGGTCAGGCTCGTGTCGACGTTCCGGCCGATGAACTGGTGGCCTTCTGCCTGCACGCCCTGACCGCCGCGAGCACGGTGGCCTCGGACGACGGGCTCCAGCGCCTGGTCACTCTCACCCTCACCGCGCTCAAGCCCGCTGCCGCAGAGTGACGTCCGAACCATCCGCCCAGAACCGGCTCAGCCGACACCGCTCTCGTGTTGTCGAACGGCAGTGGAGACGCGGCCCCCACGAGGATCAGCTTGCGGGCGTCAGAGTCGGCGGGCCATGCCGACCGACTCTGGCGCGGTCTCCGCGAAGCCGTACTGCGCGTAGAGGTGGCGCGCGGCACCGTCCGCGATGAGTGAGATGTAGGCGGTGCTAGGCGCGCGATCCAGGAGTCGCTTCATCAGGGCAGCCATGATCCTTTTGCCGACTCCTCGGCCCTGATGCTCGGGCAACACGCACATGTCAATGATCTGGAAGGCGGTGCCGCCGTCACCGATGACGCGACCCATGCCTATCGGTTGGTCACCCTGGTAGGCGACGACGGCGTGCCATGTGCCGTCCAGACCCGCAGCCGCTGCTGCGGCTGACTTGGCGCTCAGACCGGCGGCGACCCGCAGGTGTCGGTAGACCTCGACCGATGGCGTCTCTGCTCGTAGTACGTATGTCATGACCGTGAGGGGTCCCTTCGCGTGCGGCCTGCGCACCGCTACACGTTGGTGGCGTGGAAGCGGCGCAGGCGGAGGCTGTTAGCGACCACGAACACCGAGGAGAACGCCATCGCTGCGCCGGCGATCATCGGATTGAGCATTCCCGCCGCAGCCAGCGGCAGGGCAGCCAGGTTGTAGGCGAAGGCCCAGAACAGGTTGCTTTTGATGATCCTCAGGGTTTGCCGGGACAGCCGGATGGCGTCCACGGCGGCGGTCAGGTCGCCGCGGACGAGTGTCAAGTCCGAGGCCTCGATGGCCACGTCGGTGCCGGTACCCATGGCTAGGCCGAGGTCGGCTTGAGCGAGCGCGGCGGCGTCGTTGATCCCATCGCCGACCATGGCCACGACCTTTCCGTCGGCCTGCAGGCGCTTGACCACGTCGACCTTGTCGGCGGGCAGCACCTCGGCGATCACCTGGTCGATGCCGACCTCGGCGGCGACGGCGTTCGCGACTGTGGTGTTGTCGCCGGTGAGCAGCACCGGGTTCAGGCCCAGCGCCCGCAGCTGGTCGACTGCGGTTCGGCTGGTCGGTTTGACCACGTCGGCTACGGCGAGGACGCCGCGGGCCTGTCCGTCCCAGCCGGCCAGCACGGCTGTCCGGCCGGCGGTTTCGGCCTCGCTGGCCGCTCGCTCGACCTCGGCGGATACTTGCAGGCCACGTTCGCGCAGCAGGCGGAGCCGGCCGACTATGAGGTCGCGGCCCTCGACGGTGCCGGTGACGCCGAGCCCTTCGACGTTGGCGAAGTCCTTGACCGTCGGTAGCGTCCCGGCGGCGGCGGCGCCGGTAGCGATCGCTTGGGCGATCGGGTGTTCGCTGGCGGCCTCCAGCGCTCCGGCGCGCCGAAGCAGGTCATCGGCGTCCTCGCCGTCGGCTGGCAGCACGTCGACCAGCGTCATCTTTCCGGTGGTCACGGTGCCGGTCTTGTCCAGCACGACCGTGTCGACCCGCCGGGTGGACTCGAGCACCTCGGGTCCCTTGATGAGGATGCCGAGCTGGGCGCCGCGGCCGGTGCCGACCAGCAGCGCTGTGGGGGTAGCCAGCCCGAGGGCGCAGGGGCAGGCGATGATCAGTACGGCGACCGTGGCGGTGAACGCGGCCGCCAAGCCGCTGCCGTTGCCGACCCAGAAGCCGAGCGTGCCGACCGCGAGGGCGATCACGATGGGGACGAAGACGCCGGAGATCCGGTCGGCCAGCCGCTGCACCGCGGCCTTACCGGTCTGCGCCTGCTCGACGAGCTTCGCCATCTGGGCGAGCTGCGTGTCTGCCCCGATGCGTGTGGCAGTGACGACGAGCCGACCGCCTGCGTTGACGGTGGCGCCGACCACGGCGTCGCCTGGGCTGATCTCGACCGGGACGGACTCGCCGGTCAGCATGCTGACGTCGACCGCCGAGGTGCCCTCGTCGACCACCCCGTCGGTGGCGATCTTCTCCCCGGGCCGGACCACGAATCGGTCCCCGACCGCGAGCTGGTCGATAGGGATGCGAGTTTCGGCGCCGTCCCGAAGGACGGCGACGTCCTTCACGCCGAGTTCCAGCAGGGCGCGTAGAGCCGCTCCAGCGGTGCGCTTGGAGCGGGCCTCGAAGTACCGGCCGGTGAGGAGGAATGTCGTGACGCCGGCGGCGGCCTCCAGGTAGATGTTGCCTGCGCCGTCGGAACGGGTGATGTCGAAGCTGAACGGATGGGTCATGCCCGGCATGCCTGCGTCGCCGAGGAACAGCGCCCACAGCGACCAGCCGAACGCGGCGAGGGTGCCCAGCGAGATCAGCGTGTCCATGGTCGCGGCGCCGTGCCGCAGGTTGATCAAAGCGGCACGGTGGAACGGCAGACCACCCCAGACCACGACCGGGGCGGCGAGGGTCAGCGACAGCCATTGCCAGTACTCGAACTGCAGGGCTGGCACCATCGCCAACAGGACCACCGGCACACTCAACGCCACCGAGACCCACAGCCGGGTTCGCAGGCCGCGCAGTTCATCGACTGGCTCTGACGGCTCGGCCGTCGCGGCGGAGGCTGGCGGGGGCGGCAGGGCGGCGGTGTAGCCGGTCTTCTCCACGGTGGCGATCAAGTCGTCTGGGGTGACCTCGTCGGCGTACCGGACGGTGGCCTTCTCGGTGGCGTAGTTGACCGTGGCGGACACGCCGTCCATTCGGTTGAGCTTCTTCTCGATCCGGGCGGCGCAGGAGGCGCAGGTCATCCCCCCGATGGCCAGGTCGATCTGGTTCGGGGCGAGCTGCAGGGGTTTCGCAGTGGACGTCATCGCAACCTCCGGTCAGTTGTGGCCGTGGCCGGGTTCGCCGTGCCCATCGGTGGCGGCTGGGGTCGGGCTGTTCGGGGTCGACGGCGTCGCCGGGCCGGGCTCGGCGGAGGTGCCGGCGACAAGGGTGAATTCGACGGTCCGTACGGTTCCAGCGTGCTGGAAGTCGAGGTAGAGGCGGTACGTGCCGGCCGAGGGAACCTCGGCGTAGAAGGTGACCTGCGGGCCGGGCTGGGTGCGCCCGTCACCGGGTTCTCCGTCGGGGTGCACGTGCAGGTAGGCCAGATCGCCCTGGCGCAGGGCGACCAGGTGGCCGTACGCGCCGAGGTAGGGCTGCAGGTCGGTGACCGGTGCGCCGTTCCGGTTGATGGTCAGGGTCAGCTTCGCGGTCTTGCCCGGCAGTAGGTCACCGTCGAGGGCGACGGTGTATCCGTCGACGGTGGTGGTGCGTGCGGGTGTGGGTACCGGACGTGGGGTGAACGCGCCGGGTAGGGCGACGTCTACGCCGAGGGTGAGTGGCTGGCCACCGGTGGGGGTGAAGTCGGCGAAGGCGCGCCAACTTCCGGGGCCCCCGAAGGGTGAGGCCACCTGCCAGGTGCCGTCGGGGGCCATGTCGGGGTGCACGTGCCGGAAGCCGGACAGGTCCCGGCGGGTGACGATGAGGTGCATCCGCTTGTCGTGCGCTTCGTCGAAGGCGGTGACGGTCCGACCGCCCGGACCGGTGATCCGGAAGGCGAACTCACCGCTTGGGGCGGGAACCGGGGTCAGGGTGTAGCCGCGGTCGGAGACCAGCAGGCCACCGGGGATTTGCACCGCGGTTTCGGTCCCAGCCTGGTCATGGCCCGCGCTGCCGTGCTCGGCGGTGGTGTCGTGGCGGGTTTCGGCGGCCGGGGCGACGGGGTCGGCCAGCTGGCCGACCCCGTACGCCGCGCCGAACACCGCCGCGAGGCCGAGCGCGAAACCGCTCAACTTCGTCGCCGTGTTCATGACTGGCACCTCGGGTCCTCTCGGTTGGGGACTGTCAGGCGTTAACGAGGTCGTAGCCGGCCTCGTCGACCGCGGCCCGGACGGCCGCTGGATCCAGGGGCGCCTCGCTGGCGACGGTGACCTGCCCGGAGGCGAGGTCGACCTGGACGTCGCGGACGCCGGCGATGGCGCTGATCTCGGTGCTGACCGAGTTGACGCAGTGCCCGCAGGTCATGCCGTTTACCTGGTACGTAGCGGTGGTCATCAGACGCTCCTCTCGAAAGCCCTCACAGGATACCCCCTGGGGGTAGTGGCCGACTCACGGTTCGACTTGGGGCGCCGACCGCCGCGATACCTAGAGGGGGTATGGCTCTCTAGGTACCGTAGCATACCCCCGAGGGGTAAGGTATCCTGGGTTCCATGACCACACCCACTCCGATCCGCGGATACACCGCCAGCAAGGACCAGCTGCTCGCGCGGCTCCGCCGCGTCGAGGGGCAGGTCCGGGGCATCGAGAAGATGGTCGACGACGACCGTTACTGCATCGACGTGCTCACCCAGATCTCCGCGATCCAGGCCGCCCTCGACAAGGTGGCCCTTGGACTGCTCGACGGGCACGCCCGGCACTGCATGCACGAGGGCGCCGCCGACGGCCGTGCCGACGAGATGGCCACCGAGATGATGGCCGCCGTTGGCCGGCTCATGAAGCGGGGCTGATCTCTAGCGTTCGGTAACCCCCAGCTCTCGGATCGGCGTGACAAGCCAGCCAATAGCTCCGCCATTCCGTCGGCTGAGGCAGCCGGCGCAATTGCACCAGCACGCTGCCCCCGGGCACGGCCCAAACGACGAGATGCCAGCCGACGATGCAGTGGCTGGCATTGCTGCTCGCGAGGAACAGTGGGCGGCCGGCTGCCCCGCCGGCCGCCCACTGTCGCGAGATGCACCAGATCGCGTCTCTTGTCAGGCCTCGTCACGCCCCGACCGCATTCGTTGCCGTCACGGTGGCTTCCAGGTCGTCATGATGATCTCCGCTCGATGGGTGTGACTCTGACATGTCGGGTCCGCACCACTCGGCTCAGCGGACCTGCGCGGTCTCGGCTTCGGCGACAGGCTGGGGACCAGCAGCGCGGGTCCGCAGGGTGACCGCCGCGACAATGGCTCCGACGAGGGCGATGACACCGGCGCCGGCGAAGGCGGCCGAGTACCCGTCGGTGAGAGCCGACAGTTCACCCACCCGGTCCGCGCCGTAGGACGCGGCGACCGCCGTCATCGCGGCCAGACCGAGAGCCGAGCCGACCTGGTAACTGGTGTTGACGATCCCTGAGAGCGTGTTTGAGAGGGACTT
>NZ_JAKKFH010000036.1 GCF_022230925.1 Micromonospora alfalfae
CGATCGCGGAGCCGGCCCGGCCCGTTTCGTAACGCCCCCGGGATACCGCTCTGCCGCCGGCCGTACGCGCCGGATGGCCCGGCCTTCCACCCTCGGCCCGACCTGGAACACGCACCGCTGACCGCCCACGCCCGGCATGTCACCGGCCCCTGACCTGCTCCCAAGATCGTGCTCGATTCAGGATGTAGTGGCGTCGGCGTCCGGCGATGCCACTACAACCATGTTCGGGCGCGATCTTGACCATCGGATCGTCGATGTGACGAGCGGTTCGGCCCGTTCTGCCGGACCCGAAGGAGCAGGAACAGGAGCAGGGCGGTCATCGCCACCGCGCCGGGGGCCTTCGTGAAGCGGGCCAGGTTGGTGCCGTCGGGCAGGGCCAGAAAGGTCGCTGCCCCGGCCGGCAGCACGAACCAAGTGGTCCGGGTGGCGGTGAGCGCGAGCAGCGCCAGCGGCCAGGTCGCGTACCAGGGGTGGAAGACCGGGGACAGGACGACGGTGGCGACCAGCGCCAACGCCGCGCCGTGCAGCGCCACCCGGGAGCGCGCCGCCGGAGGACACCCAACCTCAGGACAAGCGAACTCCGAAGACGCGACCAGGGAACTCCCCGCCCCCGAACCCCTCGCCTCGGGAGCCGCGGCCTCGTTCAGCCCGCGCAGCACATGCCAGGCCCGCCACCAGAGCACCAGCAGCACCCCGACGAGCAGCAGCAGCGCCACCGTCCGGACCACCGGCACCGCCTGCGGGTCCCGGCCGAACAGCGCGCCAACGTAGTCGACCACGAAGCCCACGGCGGTGGGCGGTGACGTCCACTGCTCCGAGTCGCCACTGTGGGTCAGCCCGCCCACCCAGCCGAAGCCGAGGCCGGACAGCGCCGAGGTGATCAGCAGCGCGGCGAGCAGCCCTCCGGCCAGCCAACCACAGTGGCGCAGCAACGCCCGAACGGTGTACCGGCCGTGCACCGCGGCCAACACGGCGAACGGCACCACCACCACGGCGCTGGCCTTCACAGTGACCGCCAGCCCGAGCAGCGCGCCGGCCAGCAGCAGCGCCGCCGGGCGACCTGGTCGACGGACCACGACCAGCAGCCCGCACAGCAGCAGCCCGAGCATCACGGCGTCGTTGTGCGCCCCGCCCACCAGGTGCACGCCGACCAGCGGGCAGGCCAGCAGCAGCCAGACCGCCCGACGGGCCGGCACCCCGGCCGCCCGCGCCAGAGCGGGCACGCAGAGCGCGGCGAGCAGCAGCCCCGCCACGGCGATGATCCGCAGCGTCACGAGCGTGCCGGTGAGCCCGCCGCCGACACTCACCGCGAGCGCCGCGAGCAGGACGAACACCGGCCCGTACGGTGCCGGGGTGTCCCGCCAGATCGGCGCCACAGTGTCCAGCCAGGGGCAGCCCGCCGCCGCCACCCCCACGGCGTACGGGTCGACGCCGTGCGCGTACGTCCAGCCCTGGCAGGCGTACGAGTAGACGTCGCGGCTGCCCAGCGGTGGCGCGACCAGCAGCGGTAGCGCCCACAGCCCGGCGGTGACGTACGCCCAACGGGTCGACGGCGCACCCTCGCGCAGTGACCACCACGCCCCGACCAGCAGCACGGTGCCGATCAGCCAGCAGGTCAGCGTCGCCGGGCCGTCCGGGGTTCGCCAGATCGACGCGGGTGTCACGCCCAGCGGGGCGTCGGGCAGTGCCCCGCCGAGGTATCCGGCCACGGCGAGCAGGACAGCGCCGGCCAGGCCGACGTACCGGGCGACGCGGGCAACCGGTGGGCCAGCGGGCGGGCCGGGAGCGGTCACCGGCGCACCTTCCCTCAGTCGGCGGCGACCGGCTGACGGGCCGCCCGAGCCGACCGTACCAACCGGATGACCAGCACGATCACCAACAGCGTCATCAGCGGCGCCCCGACCGTCTTGGTGTAGCGGGGCAGCCCGGTGCCGTCGGGCAGCACCAGGAACGACGCGACCAGGGCGACCACGATGAACCATCTGGTCCGCTGGGCGGTGGCGGCCAGCACGAACAGCGGCCAGGTCCAGTACCAGGGGTGCACCACGGGGGCGAGCGCGACGGTGAGGGCGAGCGCGAGGCCGGCGTGGTACAGCGGGTCGCGGGTGCGGGCCCGCCACCAGACCCAGACGAGCAGGACGGCCAGGACGACCACGGCGATCCCGCGGGTGACCGGCAGCGCGTCGATGTGACCACCGAACAGCGCCGCGACGTACCCGGCCGTCTGCCCCACGGCCGTCGACGGGGACGTCCAGGCGATGGCGGCGCCACCCTGGGACAGCCCGCCGATCCAACCGAAGTCCAGCCCACCGACGACTGTCACGCCGACCACGGCGGCGACGGTGCCGCCGACCACCCAGCCGCCGTCGCGGATCAGCGTGCGGATCCGGTACGGCCCCGCGGTGGCCGCCAGTGCGGCGAACGGCACCACCACCACGGCGGTCACCTTGATCGCCACCGCGATGCCGAGGATCAGCCCGCCGACCAGCAGCATGCCGCGCCGGCCCGGGTGCGCTGCCACCACTGCCAGCCCGCCGACGAGCGCGGCGAGCATCAGCACGTCGTTGTGGGGGCCACCGATCAGGTGCGCGGCGACCAGCGGGGAACCCAACGCCAGCCACACCGCCCGCTTCGCCGGCACACCGGCCCGACGCGCCAGCGTCGGCAGGGCCCACGCGGTGAGGACGACGCCGACCAGCGACAGCGCACGGAACAGCACGATGCTGGCGGTCAGCGAACCGGTGGCCTTCACCACGGCGCCCGCGATGAGCACGAACAGCGGCCCGTACGGCGCCGGGGTGTCGCGCCAGATGACCGAGACCGAGTCCAGCCAGGGGCAGGGCAGTGCGGAGACGCCCTGCTCGTACGGGCTGATGCCGCCGACGAAGCTGGCGCCCTGGCAGGCGTACGCGTACACGTCCCGGCTGCCGAAGGGCGGTGCGATCAGCAACGGCAGCAGCCAGAGCCCGACTGTGACAAGCGCCCAGCGCGTCGAGGGTCCTCCGTCACGTAGCGCCCACCAGGCGTACGCCATCAGGCCGGTGCCGACCAACCAGGCGGCGAGGATCAGCGGACCGTCGGGCCCCTGCCAGATGCTGACCGGGGTGCTGCGCAGGGGGCCGCTGGGAAACGCGCCGCCGAGGAAAGCGGCGAGCGCGAGCAGCATCGAGCCGGCCAGGCCGGTCCAGCGCGCGAGGTGGGAAGGCACGCCGGACATGCTGCCAGCCCGTCGCTGGGAGGCCGACGGCAGGCACTGTCAGCAGTGGCGCGCCGGTGCCAACCCACTGGAGATCGAGTAGTCGCCGGCGGCGCGGACCCGCACCTCGGTCCACCCGTCCGCGCCCTGTCGCAGACACCCGTCCGGGCCGTTCAAGGTGAGCCAGCGCGACCAGCGCACCCGGACCAGCACGTCCCCGGGTGTGGCGGTCAGCCGGACCGCGCCGCGGTCGGCGGCGACGAGTTGACCCGGGGCACCGACCAGCGGGCTCGGATCGACCACGGCGTACATCTGCCAGGTGGAGTCACGCCAGACCTCCCGCAGGTACGGCAGGCCGCCACGGATCAGCGCTGCCTCGTCGCGGCCCCACCTGTCGGCCGGCGCGTCCGGGGCGAGCACCACGTAGCTCACCGCCTCGTGCCGTAACCACTGCTCGTACGTCTGCGCGCTCAGGTTTCCGTCGTAGAACAGCGCGTTGCGGTCGCTGTCGACCTGGCGTTCCCAGCCCCGGGCCAGTGGCACTGTCGGCGGCAGGTACGCGGACTCCCAGTGGTCGCGTAGCGGCACCACCTCGACCCGCCCGGCCGGTTGCCGCCTGTCGAGTTCGGCGACGAGCGGTTGGTAGAAGCTCGCGGCGCTCTCCGGGGCGCCGGCCCGGGTCACGTCGCTCACCATCACCGGGGACTGCCACCAGACTGTCGCGGCGAGCAGCGCGGCCAGCCATGCCCCCGGCAACGCGGCGTACCCGGCCAGCACGGGCAGCGCGAACAGCATCGGCAGTCGTAGCGCGTTGGAACCGATCGGGCTGGGCACGTAGTACGCGGCGATCAGGAGCAGCACGGTGAGCGCCGCGCCGACGCGCAGTACCCGGCGGCGACGCGGCAGCACGACCGCCACCAGCACCGCGAGCGCGACGTTGATGCGCATCGACTCGGCGGAGTACGGCTGGGTGCCGCCGTTGCCGAAGACGAACGCCATCGGGGCGAGCGTGACGGCGGGCGCCACGGCCAGGACGAACCCCTCGGCCAGTGGTCGCTCCGCTCGCCAGCCTCCGGGCAGCGGGCAGCCTGGCCCGTCACCGGTGCGCAGGGCGCCCAGCAGCAGCGCCGCGCCGGCCAGCCCGGTGAACAGCCCGGCGACCGGGCTTGCCGCCGTCGCCAGGGCGGCGCAGACGGCGGCGAGCGTCAACCGGAGCCAGCGCGGCGGGCGTTCCGCGCTGACCGCGCAGAGCGCCAGCAGCCCCAACGCCAACCCGACCGCGAAGGTGATCCGCCCGCTCGCCAGGTTGCCGACCAGCACCACAGCGCCGAGAACACCGGCCAGCAGCGGTCGGCGGGCCCGGTTGCGGGTGAACAGCCAACCCAGCGCTGCCGCGCCAACCACGGCGGCGACCGCCCCCAGCGGACGCACCCCGATCAGCGCGCCCAACCGGGCTGTGAAGAGGCTGTAGCCGTACTGGTTGATGCCGCCGTACCAGCCGAAGTCGACCGGCGCGGCCCCGTACCGCTCGGTGAACCCGGCACGGGCCACCTGGGCGGCGAGGTCGGTGCCCATCGGCGGCGCGAGGAGGAACGCGACGGCGAGCAGCACCGCCACAGCGGTCGCCGCCGCCCAACCCGCGACGCTCCGCCCGGTCGGACGCGGCGACGCGTCAGGCATCGAGGACCCGTTCGGCAGCGGCCCGGGAGCGGCGGCCGGTGCGCAGGTACTCGTCCAGGAACTCCCCCGGGTCGTCGCGGCCGAGCAGCCGGGCCACCCCGGCCAACTCCACCCCGTGCCGGGGCAGTTGGTCGCCGGCCCGACCCCGGACCAGCATCAACGCGTTGCGGACCTGCGCGGCCAGGGACCAACCGGCGGCCATCTCCGCGGCGTCCGCCGGGTCGATCAGGCCGGCCCGCTCGGCCGCCGCGAGGGCGTCGAGGGTACGTGTGCCGCGCAGCGCCGGTATCGCGCCGGCGTGCCGGAGCTGAACGAGTTGCACCGCCCACTCCACGTCGGCGAGCCCACCGCGCCCCAACTTGGTGTGGGTTGCCGGGTCGGCGCCACGGGGCAGCCGTTCGGTCTCCACCCGGGCCTTGATTCGCCGGATCTCGACGACCTGCTCGCGGGTCAGCCCGTCGGCCGGGTAGCGCACCGGCTCGATCATCGCCTCGAACTCGGCGCCCAGGTCGGCGTCACCGCAGACGAACCGGGCGCGCAGCAGTGCCTGCGCCTCCCACACCCGCGACCAGCGCGCGTAGTACTGCGCGTACGCGGCGAGGCTGCGTACCAGCGGACCCTGGCGGCCCTCCGGCCGCAGGTCGGCGTCGACGCCCAGCGGCGGGTCGGGGGCGGGTACGCCGAGCAGTCGACGCAGCTCCTCGGCGACGGCGTGCGCGGCGGCGCTGGCCGCGCTCTCGCTGGTGCCCGGCGGCGGGTCGTAGACGAAGAGCACGTCGGCGTCGGAGAGGTAGTTCGACTCGTACCCGCCGAGCCGGCCCATGCCGATCACCGCGAACCGCAGCCCGGGTGGTGCCGGTTGGCTGGCCTGGGCGGCCCGCAGCGCGGCGGCCAGAGTGGCGTCGGTGACGTCGGCGAGCGCCGTACCGACAGCGGTGATGTCGGACAGCTTGGGGGCCGACCGGTTCGCGCCGTCCGCCCGGGTGGGGCTGGGCGCGAGCGCGCCGGCCCGGCAGAGCACGTCGGCGCAGGCCACCCGGACCAGCTCGCGGCGTCGCAGCGCGCGCACCGCGCTGGTGGCCTCGACCGGGTCGGTGTGCCGGGCCGCCGCCGCCAGGAACCCCTCCCGCAGCACCTCGGGCGCGCGTGGCGCCAGCTCGTTCTCCTCGGCCAGCAGCCGCAGCGCCTCCGGGTCGCGGGCGAGCAGGTCGGCGACGTACCGGGACAACGCGAGGACCCGGGCCAGCCGGCGGGCGACCGGGCCGCCGTCGCGCAGCAGCCGCAGGTACCAGGGGGTGCTGCCCAGCTTGTCGGAGACCTTGCGGTAGTTGAGCAGCCCCCGGTCCGGCTCCGGCGCGTCGGCGAACTCGCTGAGCAGCACCGGCAGCAATGTGCGCTGGATGGCCGCCGTGCGGCTCACCCCGCCGGTGAGCGCCTGGAGGTGGCGCAACGCCCCCGCCGGGTCGGCGAAGCCGAGGATCTCCAGGCGGTTCCTGGCCGCCTCCGGGGTGAGCCGCAACCCGTCGGCCGGTACCCGGGCCACCGACTCCAACAGCGGCCGGTAGAGCAGTTTGGCGTGCAGTCGGCGTACCTCGGTGGCGTGCGTGACCCACTCGGCCCGGAAACTCTCCACGGCGCTGCGCCCCGGCGCGGCGGTGAAACCGAGCGCGGCGGCGAGCCAGCGCAGCGCGCCCGGCTCGGCGGGCACCGTGTGCGTACGACGCAGGCCCTGGAGTTGCAGCCGGTGCTCGACGCTGCGCAGGAAACGGTAGCCGCGCAGCAGGGCCTCGCCGTCGGCCCGCCCGACGTAGCCGCCGGCGACGAGCGCGCGCAACGCCGGGATGGTGCCGGGCGGACGCAGCGTCTCGTCGCCGCGACCATGTACGAGTTGCAGCAACTGGACGGCGAACTCGATGTCACGCAGCCCACCGGGACCGCGCTTGATCTCGCGTTCCAGCTCCTTCGGCGGAATGTGGTCGATGATCCGGCGGCGCATGGCGCGGACGTCCTCGACCGCTTCGGGCCGCTCGGCCGCCCGCCAGACCAGCGGCGCGAGCTGATCGATCCACTCCTGGGCCAGCGGCAGGTCACCGGCGGCCGGGCGGGCCTTGAGCAACGCCTGGAACTCCCAGGTGCGCGCCCACCGCCGGTAGTAGGCCAGGTGGCTGGCGAGGGTCCGCACCAGCGGGCCGCGGCTGCCCTCGGGGCGCAGCGCGGCGTCCACCGGCCAGGCGACCAGCCCGCAGATGTAGATCAACCGGGTCGCCACCTGGGTCGCGGCGGACAGGTCGGCGTCCTCGGCGGCCACGAAGATGACGTCCACGTCGGACACGTAGTTCAACTCACCGCCACCGCACTTGCCCATCGCCACGACCGCCAGGCGGGGCCGCTCGGTCCCCTCCGCCAGCTCCGCGACAGCGATCTCGTACGCCGCGGAGAGCGTCGCGTCGGCCAGCGCGGAGAGCGCTGCCATCGTCTGCTCCAGGCCGCGACCGCCGGTCAGGTCGGCCGCCGCGATCCGCAGCAACGCCAGGCGGTACGCGACCCGCAGCGCCGCCACCGCGTTGCCGCCGTCGGTCGGCTCCAACCGCCCCTCGGCCGTCGGGGCGAGCCCGTCCGGTGCGGTCCGCAGCGCCTGGTAGTGCTCGGGGTGGGCCACCAGGTGATCGCCGAGCGCCGCCGACGCGCCGAGCACAGCGATCAGCCGCCGCCGTAACCCGGGATCGGCGTGCACGTCCGCGAGAAGCGGCGATTCGGTGCCGCCTTCGGTGGCGCGGCTTCCGGCGCCGCCGCCCGTGGCGCGGCTTCCGGCGCCGCCGCCCGTGGCGCGGCTTCCGGCGCTGCCGCCCGTGCCGCGGCTCTCGGCGCTGCTGCCCGTGGCGCGGCTTCCGGCGCTGCTGTCCGTGCCGCGGCTGCCCGTGGCGCGGCTTCTGGCGCTGCTGTCCGTGCTGCGGCTCTCGGCCTCCACGATGCGGTGCAGTTGGCGCAGCGCCAGGTCCGGGTCGGCGGCCCGGGACAGCGCGGCGAGCAGCTCCGCGGCGGCCTCGTCGACCGGCTCCTGCTCGGCCGGCTGCCACAGCCGCAGCCCTTCCGGGCCGAGCAGGTCCGCGGCGCGCGCGCCGCCATCGCCTTCGGCGGTGCCGAAGCCGTACCGGGCGAGCCGGCCCGGTGCCCTGGTCGGCCGGCTCATCAGTGCCCGAGCAACGGCAGGCCGCGCCGCGTCGTACTGTCGTCCAGCTCGCCGAGGGCCAGCGCGGCGAACCGGGCGGCGAACGGTTGCCAGACCTCCTCCACGTCGGCCAGCACCGAGGCGCAGGCCGCGACCACAAGCTCCGGGTCGTAGCCCAGCTCGGCGAGTTGGGTCGAGTCGGTGGCCCAGTCGGCGATCATCGCGGCGTCGCACTCGATGTGGAACTGCAACCCCCAGGCCCGGTCACCGAGGCGGAACGCCTGATGCGGGTAGCGGGTGGAGGCGGCCAGCAGAGTCGCGCCCCGAGGCAGCTCCGTGATCTCGTCGGCGTGCCACTGGAGCACGTCCGGGATCAACGGCACGTACCGGAACAACGGGTCGTTCTCCGCGGCGTCGCGCCGGCCGACCACGCCGGGGCCGACCTCCGGCCCGGACGGGCTGCGCTCCACCAGCCCCGCGTGCGCGGTGGCGAGCAACTGCGCGCCCAGGCAGACCGCCAGGGTCGGCACCCGGTACCGGACCGCCTTGCGCAGCAGGCCCTCCACGGCCGGAAACCACTGTGCTCCGGGCGAGCCGTCCGGCAACGGGTACGCCTGTTGGTCGCCGCCGAGCACCACCAGCGCCGCGTACCCCTCCAGGTCGGCGGGGAGTTCGTCGCCGGCGTGCGGGCGTACCACCCACAGCTCCAGCCCAGCCTCGGTCAGCCACTCACCCAGCCGGCGCGCGTCGTCCGTCGGGTCGTTCTCGATCACCAGCGCGGTTGCCACCCGTCGAGGCTAGCCGGTACGCCGCACGGCACCACGCCCCGGCACGGGCTGCGCGGCCTCCCGCCGCCCGTGCACGGGTCCCGACCACGCCGGGGTGATTAGGCTCTGCGGTTGTGATCAGCGAGGACACCGCCGCCGTACGCCCGCCCGTGCTGCGCCCGGGTGACACGGTGCTGCTGGTGTCGCCGTCCGGGCCGACCTCGCCGGAGCGGGTGGCCCGGGGCATGGAGCTGCTCACCGGCTGGGGTCTGCGCCCGGTGCCGGCGCCCAACGCGTACGCCCGTCACGGCTACCTCGCCGGCACCGACGACCTGCGCGCCGCCGACCTGAACGCGGCCTTCGCCGACCCGGACGTGCGTGGGGTGATCTGCACCCGTGGTGGTTACGGCGCCCAGCGGATCGTGGACGCCATCGACATGGCCGCCGTCCGCCGCGACCCGAAGGTGGTGGCCGGTTTCTCGGACATCACCGCTTTGCAGTTCGCACTCTGGCGGGGCGCCCGCCTGGCCGGGGTGCACGGCCCCGGGGCGGCCTGGCGCGACGAGCGGACGCCACTGCGTTCCGCCGAGTCCCTGCACGCGGCACTGATGACCACCGAACCGGTGTCGATCACCGCGGTCCCCACCGAGGAGACCTTCGGCGTACGCGTACCGGGTCGCGCCACCGGCACCCTGCTCGGCGGCAACCTGTGCATGATCGCCGCGTCGATCGGCACGCCGGACCTGCCCGACCTGACCGGGGCGGTGCTGTTGATCGAGGACGTACAGGAGCCCCCGTACAAGGTCGACCGAATGCTCACCCACCTGCGCCGGGCCGGCGCACTGGACGGACTGGCCGGGGTGGCGGTCGGGCAGTTCACCGACTGCGGCGACGGCTGGGACACCACAATCGTCGACGTGCTCACCGAACGTCTGGGCGACCTGGACGTACCGGTCCTCGGCGGCCTCCCCATCGGCCACGGCCCCAACCAGCTCACAGTCCCGGTGGGCACCACCGCCACCCTCGACACCACCACCGCCACCCTCACCGCAACCCCCGCAGTCCACTAACCGGGCTCCGCTCCCCCGCCCGCCCCCGGGCGCCCACCTCCGGCACCGTTGATCATGAAGTTGTTGTCACTCGCCACGGCGTGTCGCGGCAATAACTTCATGATCGCCGCCGGGTGGGTGGGTCAGGTGGGCTATGGCGCCGATTTCCAGGGCGGCCCAGATGCCCGTGGGGGTGCGGGTGATGCCGTGGGGTTCGGCGTTCGGGGTGGGTAGGGCGTAACCCTCGATTCGCCCGGCGGGGTCGAGGTGACCGATCCGGTTGGCACCCCACTCGGTGAACCACACGCCGCCATCCGGGTCGGCACTATCGCGTGCGGGCGGGCCGCCCGGTCCGGCAGCGGGAGCTCGACGATCTCTCCATCCCTGTCGATCCGACCGAGCTGACCGGCGGCGATCTCCACGAACCAGATGACGCCGTCATCGCCCAAGGTGATGCCGACCGGGCCCGCCTTCGCTGTGGGTAACGGGTGCAGCGTGACAGTGCCGTCGAGGTCGATCCGACCGATCGCGTTCGCCTGGTTGAGTGTGAACCAGAGAGCCTGGTCCGCCCCGGCAGTGATCATCGAGGCGAACCCGCCGGTCACCGGCAGCGGGAACGCGGTGTGGGTGCCGTCGGTCTCCACCCGGCCGATGGTGTCGGAGGTCATCCCGGCGTACCAGAGCGCGCCATCAGGCCCAGCCGCGATGCCGCCTGGCCCGGTGCCGGCCGGTAGGGCGACGGTGCGCTGCTCACCGTCGACGGTGATCCGACCGATCCGGTCGTCTCCCGAGCGGGTGAACCAGAGCGCCCCGTCCGGCCCGGCCGTGATGATCAACGGGCGACCGCCGGCCGGATCCAGCGGGTAGGTCCGGACCTCGCCGTCAGGCGACAACCGGGCGATCCCGCCGGCATGGGCCAACGTCAGCCACAGCGCGCCGTCCGGGCCAGGCGTGATGCCGTACGGTCCGGAGCCCGGCTCGACGAGTGGAATCTCCCGAATCTCGACGGTCATGCCGCAGTGTCCTTCCGTCGGTGAATCGTCCACCCTGACCCCCCGGCCAGCGACGACACAACCGATTTCGCCCACCGCCCGGCCCTGATTGTCAGCTCGCTGACAGGGTCGCCACGGCTTCCGCCCAGACTGCCCGGTCACAGTCGGTCACGACAGCGCAGGATGACCGAACCTCTGGAGGACAGCATGTCCCGCACCATCCGCAGGAAGCACCTGCTGGCCGGCCTGGCCACCGCCGGCGTCCTCGGCGTCGGGATCGCGGCCCCGACGATCGCGTTCGCCGCCGACACTCCCACGCCGACACCGAGCGCCAACACCGCCCTCGCGCCCGACGCGGCGCCCGGCGGGGCCCCGGGTGCGAAGGCCGACCGGCAGGGCGAATTCGCCGAGGCGCTCGCCAAGGAGCTGGGCGTTCCCACCGACAAGGTGACCGCCGCACTGGAGAAGATCCGCGAGCAGCACCGCCCGGCCGACCGACCGCAGCGCCCGTCCGCCGAGGACCGGCAGGCCGCGCTCAAGCAGCGCCTGGACCAGGCGGTCAAGGACGGCAAGCTCACCCAGGAGCAGGCCGACGCCATCACCACCGCCGTTGAGGCCGGCGTCTTCCCCGGCCCCGGCGGCCACCGCGGCCCGGGCGGCCACCACGGCGCTGGTACGCCCGGCAAGTAGTCCGACGAGCCCGGCCCCGGCAGGCGCCAGCAGGCCGGGGCCGGCCTCGGTACCCCCAGGACAGGCCCGGTCCGCCCTCGACACGCCCCACAGCAGACCCGGGCCACCCCCGACACACCCCCGGGCAGGCCCGGTCCGCCCCGGCACACCCCGCAAAAGGCCCGGTCCGACCTCGACACGCCCCACAGCAGGCCCGGTCCGACCCCGACACACCCCCGGGCAGGCCCGGTCGGCCCACGCCCGCAGCAGGCCCGTTCCGACCTGTCGGGCCCGGGCCGGCCCGGGCCTGTACCGGCTTGATCGACTCGGTTTCCGTGAAGTCGCGGTGTCCTGCGCGCTCGGACACCCCGACATCATGAAAGCCGAGTCGATCACGCGCGGCCCGGGAAGGAGCGCGGCCCGGGAAGGGGTCAGGGCTGCGGGGGCGGGGGCGTGAACACGCCCAGGTGGTTGCCGGCCGGGTCGAGGAGGTGGGCCAACGTGAGACCGCTCGGAGTCGTACGCGCCGGCACCAGCACCCGCCCTCCGGCAGCTTCGGCCTGTCGGCAGGTTTCCGCCACGTCGACGACCTCGGCGTAGAACACCGCGTAGTTGGGCGACGTCCCGTCGGTCGCCCGGATCGCCCCGCCGATCCCGGTGTCGCCGCCGGCCCCGGTCACGCGGTAGGACCCTCCGTTGGTCGAGCCCTGCTCCTCGAAGGTCCAGCCGAACAGGTCTCCGTAGAACCGCTCCGCGTCCTCGGGCCGGTCGGTGCCGATCTCGAACCAGGTGATGGGCGTGGTGGACCTGGACATCTCATGCCTCCAGAATTTCCGTGCCGGCCGATCGGCCGTCGTCTGGAGCAGTCTCGGGGTCGTTGGCGACAGCGTCCTGTCGGTGTTTTCGGATCACCCGGCGGGGTTTCCAGCGACGAGACTCACCATGGCCCGCCGCCCCGCCGACAGGTCTCAGACCAGGCCGCCGCGCCGAGCCCCTCTCAGAGCCGAGCCCGTCTCAGACCAGGCTCAGCGGGCGGACCCGCTCGTGCGGAATGTCGAGATCCGTCAGGCGTAGCTCCCGGGCCACCACGTCGGGCAGCGCACGGACGCTCCGGATCCGATCCGTACGGAAGCAGCGCACCTCGTCGCGCAGACGGCACCAGGCGACCAGGTACCAGTGTCGGGAGTTGCCGAGGTAGCCGAGTGGCTCGACGTCACGGGTCGAGTCGGCGCCGGCGCGGTCGGCGTACCGGATGCGCAGCACCCGGCGCGCGGCGACCGCGTCGGCGACGGTGGCCGGGACGGGCGTGGCCGGCCCGTCGCCGATCAGGTGCACCCGGCCGGCGAGGCGGTGTGCCTCGGCGGCGTCGGCGGCCGGCAGCACCGCCACCAGCTTGCGCAGCGCGGTGGCGGCCGGCCCGGCGAACGGGGAGCCGGCGAGCCGGTGCAGCGCCACCGCCATAGCCACCGCCTCGGCGGCGGTCAGGTTGACCGGCGGCAGGGTGCGGGCGCGGTCGAGGACGTAGCCGCCGGTGCGCCCGGGCTCGGCCCAGATCGGCACCCCGGCCTCCTGCAACGCGCCGAGGTCCCGTTCGATCGTCCGGCTGCTCACCTCGAAGCGCGCGGCCAGCCAGCTGGCACTGCGCGGCCGTGGTGACACCGCCCGCAGCTCCTCGACCAGCGCGTAGAGGCGATCGGTGCGGTTCATGCCCGGCACGCTACGGCCGGGGTACGACGCCCGCGGCGACCGCCCACCGACCGCGAGCGCCCCCGCCGGCCAGAGATCTTGGACAGTTTCCGTCAGGAGATAACGGAAACTGTCCAAGATCTACACAGCCGCAGACGCACAGCCGCCAGCCGCCCGCCCGCAGGCGCACACCCACCAGGACGCACGACCGCAGGCGCACACCCGCCAGGACGCACGACCGCAAGCGAACCGCCCGCACGGCGGACCGCCCACACGACGAACCGCCCGCACGACGAACCGCCCACACGACGACGCGGAAAGCCGCCTCAGGCGATGCAGGCGCAGACGATCAGCGCGGCCCCGAAGTGGGTGGCGGCGCTGACCCGGGCGGCCGGGTGCGGCTCGGGTGAGCAGATGACCTCGCCGAGCTTGCCGGGGGTGAGCAGGTCCAGCACCAGGAAGGCCAGCGCCATGATCGCCAACCCGACCAGGCCGAAGACCACTGTGGAGGCGAGCCCCTTGCCGAAGTCGCTGTAGCTGGTCAGGATCGCGGTGAAGACGATCCCGGCGATGCCGAGCTGGTTGGCGGCGAGCAGCAACCCCGCGTTGGCGTTGCGCTCGACCCAGATCAGGTCTCGCAGCCGTCCCGGGGTGAGCAGGTCGACGAGCCCGAAACCGGCGGCCATCAGGCCGACGCCGACGATCCCGAACACGACGCTCTGCCAGGCACCGCTGAACAGATCCTCCAGCACCGACTTGCCTCCCGACTCTCCGCCCGGAGGGGTACCGGCGCGGTGATCGAGACGATAGCGGCAGCGCGCAACGGCGTCAGCCCCTGCGTCTACAGGGCCAGGTAGCGCTGCCGCTCGTACGGGGTGACCTCACGGCGGTACTGCTCCCACTCGGCCCGCTTGTTGCGCAGGAAGAAGTCGAAGACGTGCTCGCCGAGCACCTCGGCGACCAGTTCGGAGCCGGCCATCACGTCGATCGCCTCGGCGAGGTTCTCCGGCAGCGCCTCGTAGCCCATGGCACGCCGCTCAGCGCTGGTCAGCGACCAGACGTCGTCCTCGGCGCCCGGCGGCAGCTCGTACCCCTCCTCGATGCCCTTCAGGCCGGCGCCGAGCAGCACCGCGAAGGCGAGGTACGGGTTGGCCGCCGAGTCCAGCGAGCGGACCTCGACGCGGGCCGAGTTGGGCTTGCCGTACGCGGGAACGCGGACCAGCGCGGACCGGTTGAGGTGACCCCAGCAGACGTACGCCGGGCTCTCGGTGATCCGGTCGGGCAGGTGCTGCGGGAAGAGCCGCTTGTACGAGTTGACCCACTGGTTGGTGACCGCCGTGTACTCCCGGGCGTGCACCAGCAGGCCGGCGATGAACGACTTCGCCACCTTGGACAGCTTCATCGGGTCGCCGCCGTCGTGGAAGGCGTTGCGCTCCCCCTCGAACAGCGACAGGTGGGTGTGCATCCCGCTGCCCGGCTGGTCGGTGAACGGCTTCGGCATGAAGCTGGCCTGCACACCGGTGGAGAGCGCGACCTCCTTGACCACGTGCCGGAAGGTCATGATGTTGTCGGCGGTGGTGAGCGCGTCGGCGTAGCGCAGGTCGATCTCCTGCTGGCCGGGCGCGACCTCGTGGTGGCTGAACTCCACCGAGATGCCGATCCGTTCCAGGGCGAGTACGCCCTGACGGCGGAAGTCCCGGGCCACCGCGTGGGTGGTGTGCTCGAAGTAGCCGCCGGTGTCGACAGGGGTGGGCACCGAGCCGTCCTGCGGACCGTTTTCGAGCAGGAAGAACTCGATCTCGGGGTGGGTGTAGAAGGTGAAGCCCTTCTCGGCTGCCTTGGACAGCGCGCGGCGCAGCACGTGCCGGGGGTCTGCCCAGGACGGCCCGCCGTCGGGCAGCAGGATGTCGCAGAACATCCGGGCGCTCTCGCCGCTGACGCCGCCTTCGAAGGGGAAGACCTGGAAGGTGGTCGGGTCGGGCATGGCCACCATGTCCGATTCGAAGACCCGGGCGAAGCCCTCGATCGCCGAGCCGTCGAAGCCGATGCCTTCCTCGAAGGCCGCCTCGAGCTCGGCGGGGGCCACCGAAACGCTCTTGAGCGTGCCCAGAACGTCGGTGAACCACAGCCGGACGAACCGGATGTCCCGCTCTTCCAGCGTGCGGAGGACGAACTCCTGCTGACGGTCCACTTCCCCAACCCCTCGCGACACTCTTTTGTCCGCCTTGGCCGGGCTGCACCCGACCTGATCGCCCAGTGTTCCCGGGCCTGGTTACGCAGACGTTACGCGAACTGCCGCCGGCCGTCCCTTCGTGTCCCGCCCGGCGAGCGCGTGCCCCCGCCGTACCACGGCGTCCGCCGCCACGACGGCCGAGTTCCTGCCGCTGCGGCGTCGCGGCGGGTGGCGGCAATCTCGTCCGAGGGTACGGATTGTCGCGCGGGGGCTGGGGCAAGATGAAGGCATGCCCACCCTGCGTCTCGCCCTGTCCCAGGTCAACCCGAGCGTCGGCGACCTCGCCGGAAACGCCGACCTGGTCCGCAGCTGGACTCGCCAGGCCTCCGATGCCGGTGCCCAGTTGGTGCTCTTCCCGGAGATGATGCTGACCGGGTACCCGGTCGAGGATCTCGTCTTCCGGCGTTCCTTCGTCGCCGCGTCCCGGGCCGCCGTGGAGCGGTTGGCCGCCGACCTGGCCGCCGATGGTCTCGGCGAGTTGCCGGTCGTGGTCGGCTACCTGGACGCCGACGGCCCGCCGCAGGTCAGCGGGGACGCCGAGCCGGGCCGAGGTGCCCGCAACGCCGCCGCGCTGCTGCACCGGGGCGTCGTGGCCGCCCGCTACTTCAAGCACCACCTGCCCAATTACGGCGTCTTCGACGAGGACCGGTACTTCGTCTCGGGTGACGCGCTGACAGTTGTGCGGATCGGCGGCGTGGACGTCGCGCTGACCATCTGTGAGGACCTGTGGCAGGCCGGCGGTCCGTTCGCCGCCGCCCGGAGGGCCGGCGTCGGCCTGGTCGTCAACATCAACGGCTCGCCGTACGAGCTGAACAAGGACGACATCCGGCTGCCGCTGGTCCGCCGCCGCGCCGCCGAGGCGGGCGCCGCCATCGCGTACGTGAACATGACGGGCGGCCAGGACGAGCTGGTCTTCGAGGGCGACTCGATGATCGTGACCGCCGACGGTGAGCTGCTCACCCGGGCACCGCAGTTCGTCGAACACCTGCTCGTGCACGACGTCGAGTTGCCGGCCGCCGCCGCCGCGCCGACCACCGAGACGCTGGCCGACGGCATGCGGATCGTGCACAGCACGCTGGACGGCATTCCGTCCACGCCGTCCGGCCCGGCCGCCACCGGCGGGCTGATCGAGCCGGTGGCCGACGAGGCCGAGGTGTGGCAGGCGCTGGTGCTGGGTCTGCGCGACTACGTCAACAAGAACCGGTTCCCGTCGGTGGTGCTCGGTCTCTCCGGGGGCATCGACTCGGCGGTGGTGGCGGCGCTCGCCGTCGACGCGCTCGGGCCGGACCGGGTGGTCGGGGTGTCGCTGCCCAGTCAGCACTCCTCGGAGCACTCCCGGGAGGACGCCGCCGACCTGGCCAAGCGCACCGGCCTGGACTACCGGGTCGAGCCGATCCAGCCGATGGTCGACGGCTTCCTGGCCAACCTGTCGCTGTCCGGCGTGGCAGTGGAGAACCTGCAGGCCCGGGTCCGTGGCGTGATCCTGATGGCGCTGTCGAACCAGGAGGGCCACCTGGTGCTGACCACCGGCAACAAGAGTGAGCTGGCGGTCGGCTACTCCACCCTGTACGGCGACTCGGTGGGCGGTTTCAACCCGGTCAAGGACGTCTGGAAGACGCTGATCTGGCGGCTCGCGAAGTGGCGTAACAGGGACGCGGCGCGGCGCGGTGAGACAGCCCCGATCCCGGAGAACTCGATCGGCAAGCCGCCGAGCGCCGAGCTGAGCCCGGGCCAGCTCGACAGCGACAGCCTGCCCGACTACGACGTCCTGGACCCGATCCTGATCGGCTACGTCGACGGCGACCTCGGCCGCGACGGGCTGGTCGAGTCGGGTCACGACCCGGCGATCGTGGACAAGGTGCTGCGGCTGGTGGATACCGCCGAGTACAAGCGACGGCAGTCGGCGCCGGGCACGAAGATCTCCATGAAGGCGTTCGGCCGCGACCGCCGTCTGCCGATCACCAACCGGTGGCGCGAGCACGGCTGAGCCGTACCCCTGGGGGTGCCGGGTCGGTGGCGCGGCCCGGCGCCGCCGCGCGGTGACCTCACGGCGCGGTCCCGGGTGGCCAGGTGGGGCGGCCCCGCGCTGGTGGAGTGACATCTTGCACTGGGCCCTGCCGTCAGCCCGTCTCGCGGTGCGACGATCGCGACGGAACCCGGGGACCGCGCAGGCGGCCTCGAGGAAGGGAGACAGAGATGGTGGAGTCCACTCCGCACGAGGTGACCGCGTTGTACGGCGGCCCGGCCACCCGACGGGTCCGCACCCGCGACCTGATGGCCGCCAAGGAGCGCGGCGAGCGCTGGCCGATGCTCACCTCGTACGACCAGTACACGGCGTCGATCTTCGACCAGGCCGGCGTTCCGGTGTTGCTGGTCGGCGACTCGGCAGCCAACAACGTGTTCGGCTACGAGACCACCCTGCCGATCACCGCCGACGAGCTGCTTCCGCTGGTCCGGGCAGTGGTGCGGGCGACCCGGCAGGCGCTGGTCGTCGGTGACCTGCCGTTCGGCTCATACGAGGAGGGCCCGGCCCAGGCGCTGCGCACCGCTGTCCGGTTCATGAAGGAGGGTGGCTGTCACGCGGTGAAGTTGGAGGGTGGCCGCCGCAACGCCGCGCAGATCGCCGCGATCGTCGGCGCCGGCATCCCGGTGATGGCGCACATCGGCTTCACCCCGCAGAGCGAGCACACCCTGGGTGGCTACCGCGTGCAGGGTCGCGGCGACGCCGCCGACGAGGTGCTGGCCGACGCGCGGGCGGTGGCGGAGGCGGGCGCGTTCGCCGTGGTGTTGGAGATGGTGCCCGGCGAGGTGGCCAAGCGGATCACCCACGAGCTGCCGATTCCCACTGTGGGCATCGGCGCGGGCCCGGACACGGACGCGCAGGTGCTGGTCTGGCAGGACATGGCCGGGCTGCGGACGGGCAAGGCGCCCCGTTTCGTCAAGCGGTACGCGGATCTGGCCGGCGCTCTCACCGACGCCACCCGCCGTTTCGCCGACGAGGTCCGCGGCGGCGAGTTCCCCGCCGCCGAACACACCTTCTAGGACCGGGCACGGCGTGATCCGCACGGTTGCGCAGAAAGCGGGGTGTCCCGGGCACCGGGACACCCCGTCTTCGTGAAACCGGAGTGGATCGCGCCGCTCGCGGGTCAGAGGTCGGTGACGCGGATGCCGGCGTGCGCCTTGTAGCGCTTGTTGATGGCGATCAGGTTGGCGGTGAACGCCTCGATCTGGTGGGCGTTGCGCAACCGGCCGGCGAAGATGCCCCGCATGCCGGGGATCCGGGCGGCGAGCGCGCCGACGATGTCGACCAGCTCGCGGTCCTCGGTGCAGATCAGCACGTCCAGGTCGATCCGGTCGACCTCGGGGTCGGCCAGCAGCGGAGCGCTGACGTGGTTGAACGCGGCGCAGACCCGGGAGTCGGGCAGCAGCGCGGCGGCCTGCTGCACGGCGCTGCCCTCGGCGACGGTCAGCGCGTACGGGCCCTGCTTGTCGAAGCCGAGCGGGTTGACGCAGTCGACGACGATCCGGCCGGCGAGCGGCTCGGCGAGGGCGGCGACGGTGGCGGCGTGCCCGTCCCACGGCACCGCGATGATCACCACGTCGCTGCGTCGGGCCACCTCGTCGTTGGCCGCACCGGTGACGCTGCCGCCGGCCGGCACCCCGGGCAGGGCGGCGATCTCGGCCGCGGACTCGGCGGCCCGCTCCGCCGACCGGGACCCGATCAGTACCGTCTGGCCGGCCCGCGCGAACCGGTAGGCGAGGCCCCGCCCCTGGTCGCCGGTGCCGCCGATGATGCCGACAGTCAGCCCGGACACGTCGGGCAGGGTGCTCGCGTCGTATGCCATTCCCTCATCCTCGCAAACCGCTCGGCCGGTCAGCAGCGCCGAGCGCTGTGAGAATCCCCGCTGCCGCGAGCGACAGCGCCGCCGAGGACCGGGCCAAGGCCGGCGACCACGCCCACGGGCGAGGATCGGGCCCGGGCCGGCGGCCCGCTCAGGCCAGCTCGAACAGGACGGTACGGGCCGCCGGGTCGGCGGTGACGAGGCGGACCCGGACCCGTTCGCCGAGCGGCAGTTGGCCGAGGCAGCGGGCGCGTACCGGCGGGGCGTCCAGCGCGACGGTGCCGCCGGGCGGGCGGGGCCGGGACTTGCCGTTGGGCGGGGCGTCGACGTCGAGGACGGCCGCGTCGAAGGTCTCCCCCACCCGGTGCTCCAGCACCGCCGCCTCGGCCAACTCGACGGCGCCACGTGCGCCCGCCGAGGCGACCCGGTCGGTGCTCGCCATCACCTCGGGCAGCCGGGGCAACGCGGCGCGGGCCCAGTCGGGCACCGCCTGGCCCGCGTGCAGGGCCAGGCAGACCTCTGTGGCGTACCGGTCGGCCAGCCGCCGCAACGGCGCCGTCACGTGGGCGTACGCGGCCGCCACGCCACCATGTTCCGGCTGCTCCGGCAGCTCCCCGTCGAAGGCGGTGTACGCGGCACCGCGCATCAGCTCGGCCGCCTGGTCGATGAACGCGGCGGCGCGCGGCTGGGCGGCGTCCAGACCGGCGATGACCTGCCCCGGGCCCACGTCGTCCGGCCAGTGCACGCCCAGCGGCGCGGCGGCGGCCCGGAGCCGCTGCACCGCCTCCGGCTTGGGCGCCGGCATCGTCCGCAGCAGACCCACCCGGCCGGCCAGCATGATGTCGGCGGCAGCCATCCCGGTCAGCAGGGAGATCTGCGCGTTGTGTTCTTCCATCGGCACCGGCGCGCGCAGCACCAGCCGCCAGCCCTCACCGTCGGGCTCCAGATCCTGCTCGGGCAGCGGCAGGTTGATGGCGCCCCGGCCCAGCCCACGGGCGGTCAGTCGGTCGCCGATCTCCGGCAGCAGCGCGATCGGGTCGGGTAGCCGGCCGGCCTCGGCTGCCGCCTGCACCCCGGTGTAGTCCAGTTTGGCGCGGCTGCGGACCAGTGCGCGTTCCAGCTCGACGGCGACGGTGCCGCCGTCGGCGTCCAGGTCGATGGTCCAGACCACAGCGGCCCGGTCGTCGTCGGGCAGCAGGCTGGCCGCCCCCTCGCTGAGGGTGTGCGGGTGCAGCGGCACGTTGCCGTCGGGCAGGTAGATGGTCTGCCCCCGCCGCCAGGTCTCCGCCTCCAACGCCCCACCCGGTGTGACGTGCGCGGCGACGTCGGCGATCGCGTACCGCACCCGGTAGCCCCCACCGGGGCGGCGGCTGAGGTGCATCGCCTGGTCCAGGTCCCGCGAGGTGGCGGGGTCGACAGTGACGAACGGGATGTCGGTGCGGTCGACGGGCGGCTGCGGCGGTGCCGCAGCCGCCTTGTCGGCTTCACGCTGGGCGTCGGCCGGGAACTCCTCGGGCAGGCCGAGCTCGCGGCGCAACGCGCCGAAGTCGATGCGGGGCGCGAGTACGCGTCGAATGACCACGGGTCAATCCTGACAGCGCCACGGGTGATCCGCTTCCGGTGACCGGCCGAAAATCCGCCCGGTGAGGGGATGCTCCGCGTTCAGCCGGTCGCCTTGCGGGCTGCGCTGCGGGCCCCCCTGGGGGCGGTGGCTCGGGCGGCGACCGGGCGGGCCGGAGACTTACGGGCGGTCACCTTGCGGGCCGGCGCCTTGGCCGCGACGGTCTTCTTCGCCGGGGCCTTCTTCGCCGCCGCCTTGCGGGCAGTGGTCGACGAGGTACCCGTCACCTTCGCAGCGGGGGCCTTCTTGGCCGGAGCCTTGCGCGCGCCGCCGCTGGGGCGGGTGGACGCTGTCTTCTTCGCCGCTGCCGTCTTCTTCGTCGCTGTCTTCTTGGCGGCGGACGCCTTGGTCGCCACCTTCCGCGCCGGGGCCTTCGCCGCGCTGGTGGTCTTGCGCGCCGATGCCTTCGCCGCGGTGGTGGTCTTGCGCGCCGGAGCCTTCGCCGCGGCGGTGGTCTTGCGCGCCGGGGCCTTCGCCGCGGCGGTGGTCTTCTTCGCCGCGCTGGCGGTGGTCTTCTTCGCCGCGCTCACCGTCTTCTTCGTCGTACCGGTGGTCTTCTTCGCGGCGGTGGTGGTCCTGCGCGCGGTGGACGCCGGGGCCCGCTTGGCGGCGGTGGTCGTCTTGCGGGTGGTGGTCGAGGCCTTCGCGGGGGCCTTCTTGGCCGCGGCGGTGGTCTTGGTGGTGGCCTTCTTCGCGGGGGCCTTCGTGGCCGCGGTGGTGGTCTTCTTGGCCGGAGCGCGGCCCGCCCCGCCGGCGGCCTTGCGGGCCGGCGCCTTCGCGGCAGCCGCGGTGGACTTGCGCACGGGGGTGGTCCGGCTCGCCGCCGTGTTCCGCTCCGCCGCGGCGGTCTTCTTCGCGGTGGTGCGTCGGGCGGCCGGGCGCTTGGTGGCCTGCTGTGCTTCGGCCATCGTGGTTCCCTCCTCGGGGGACGTGCTCTCGCGTGCGTCCTCGCGGAGCACGGAATACCTCGGCGCGAGCCCGTCCCGCGCCGCCTATCTGTCGTCCCCGGCCCAACGAGCGTCCTCGGCATCCCACGCCTCGTTTCGCTCCTGCACTCGTTGCAGGGCGTTCTCCGCGTCGGCTGCCGAGTCGTACGGGCCGAGAACGTGCTTCGCCGGACACACGTTGGCGTCCGTCTCGACCCGGTGATGCCGGGTGCACCAGTAGAACTGCCCACCACGTTCGCTGTCGCTCATGGGAATCACTGTGCACCGCGAACCGGCCGGCCGCCACCGGATCGCACAAGTCGCCGACGATCTCCACAGTAGATATGCATTGCGTTCGTCGGGCCGAAATGGCGAAACGCGTGGGACTGGAACTCCAGAAGATGCGCAGGTGAGCATCACTGCTGGGCACATCTATGATCGCCGGATGGCGACACCGGACTACATCGTGGGGCTGCGCAAGCACGTCGGCCACGACCTGCTCTGGCTGCCGAGCGTCAGCGCGGTGGTCCGCAACGACGCCGGTGAGCTGCTGCTCGGCCAGCGTGCCGACGACGGGCGCTGGTCGGTGATCAGCGGTTTCGTCGAGCCGGGCGAGCAGCCGGCCACAGCGCTGGTCCGGGAGGTGCGTGAGGAGACGGGCCTTGAGGTGGCGCCGGTGCGGATGTCCAGCGCCGTGTCACACCCGCACACGTACCCGAACGGGGACCGCTGCGAATACCTCAACCTGGGGTTCCTGTGCCGGTTGGTGGCCGGCACGGCCCGCGTCAACGACGACGAGTCGCTGGCCGTGCGGTGGTTTCCACTGGACCGGCTGCCCGAGCTGGACAGGCACGCCCTGCTGGTCATCGCGTACGCGTTGCGCGAGAACCAGCTGGCCGGTTACCTGGAGCCGGGTACGACGTGGGACGACGTACCCGACTGAGGTTCACACCGGGGTCGGCGCGAGGGCCAGCGGCGCGACGGGCGCCGACCGGGCCGCCCGGATGGCGTACGCGAACGCGTACGGCGTGCAGGCCAGGTAGAACATCGGCTCCAGCAACAACTGGTCGGTGATCAGGAAGATCTCCCACGACGTGGGGCGGGGAAGGCCGAAGTTCCAGTCGGTCCAGCAGACCAGGAGCCACAACGGCGCGGAGATCCGGTCGACGCTGTCCGGTGTCATCGCGTCGGCCGGAACGGTGCCGGGTCCCGGAATGGTCTGGAGTACGAAGAGAATCACGGCCAGGTCGGCCGCGACGAGCGCGCCGACGAGGCCAACCAACCAGGCGACGCCGACCCGACCCCGGGCGACGAGGCTCGCCGCAGCCCAGAGGGCCAGCGTCAGGCCAGCCAACCAGAGCAGCAGACCGGGTACGAAGCTGCCGAAGACATTGCCGTTGATGACGGACATGAGCCCGAGTGCGGCCACACCGACGGGCAGCACCACGCCGAGCGCGATGCGCAGCGGGCCCTTCAGTGCGGTGTGCCGGGCCGACCGTGACGTGTACTTCGCCAACAGCACCGCGAAGCCGACGGTCAGCGTCGACCAGAGCGGCAACTGCGCCGCTGTCGACCAGCTCACTCGCATCGACAGCAAGTTGTAGACCTGACTCATGGCCAGCGCGCTGACGACCACGATCCCGACGCAGGCGAGCGGGGCCAGCAGCAGGGCGGCGGCGGTACGGCGGGCCCGCCGATGCATCATGCTACGGTCGAGAAGCGGGGCGCCGGCCCGGCTCACGGCCAGGCTCATGGCGAAGCCGACCATCTTCGTCCAGCGACCGCTCTCGGCGAGAACGTGCAGCTCGGCGGCCCATTCGCGGCGCAGGTCGTCGCGGACGTCGGTTGGCCAGCGGCGCGCGGCCCACTCCAGCAACAGCTCGACGATCCGTCGGGTCACCATGCCGGCGCTCCGATTGCTCCCGTTGTCCTCACTCGTTCGCCGCTCGAGGACCCCGATGACGCTTTCCGCTCGCCTTGTATGTCCAGCCCGTGGCGCTGCGCGTCTGGACCAGAGCGACCGGCGCGGTGGGCGCGGACCGGGCCGCCCGGATGGTGTAAGCGAGCGCGTACGGCGTGCAGGCCAGGTAGAGCATGGGCTCTATCAACACCCGGTTGGTGATCAGGAAGATCTCCCACTCGATCGGCCGGGGCAGGCCGAAGTTCCAGTCCGTCCAGCAGGCGAAGAGCCACAACGGCGCGGAGATCGGGTCGACGCGCTCCCGTGCCTCGATCGTCGGCCCAGCGCCGAATCCGGCGGGGTACGCGTCGACGATGACGAGGATCACCGCGAGGTCCGCGGCGACGAGTGCGCCGAGGACGCCCACCCACCAGGCGGCGCGGACGCGACCCCGGGCGGCGAGGTTCGCCGCGGCCCAGAGCGTGAGGGTCAGGCCGGCCAACCAGAGCAGCAGACCGGGTACGGCGTCGGCCAGGCCCTCGGCGTTGACGACGTACCTGAAGTTGACGACGTACACGAACAGGATGACGGCCGCACCGACCGGGAGCACCACGCCGAGCGCGATACGCAGTGGGCCGTCGAGTGCGTTGTGCCGGGCCCAGCGGGCGGCGAACACCGCCAGCACGACCGCCAGCACGATGGTGAACGCCGCCCAGATGGGCCTCTGCGCCCGCTCCACCCAACTCGCCCGCACCAGCAACGAGTCGACGGAGAACAGCGCCAACACACCGAGGGCCACGATCCCGACGCAGGCGATCGGGGACAGCAGTAGCGCGGCGACGGTGCGACCGGTCCGAGCACGCAGCACTGTGCGGTCGACGATCGGGGCGCCGGCGCGACTGACCGCCAGGCTCACCGCGAAGCCGACCATCTTCGTCCGGCGGCCGCTCTCGGCGAGCACGTGCAGCTCGGCGGCCCACTCGCGGCGCAGGTCGTCGCGAACCTCGGCCGGCCAGCGGCGCGCTGCCAACTCCAACAGCAGCTCGACAACCCGGCGGGTCACCACGCCGGTGCTCCGGTGGGCTCGGTGCCGCCCCACGAGCGACGGCCGCCGTCGGGGATCGCGGCCCGCAGGTCGGCGAGCGCCTGCCGGGCCTGCGTCACACCGACGGCGGTCAGTCGGTAGTAGCGGCGGGCCGGCCGGCCGGCCGCGACGGGATCGATCGCCTCCCAGTCGGCGGCCAGCCAGCCGGCCCCCTGCAAGCGGTGCAGCACCGGGTAGAGGGTGCCGCTGGGCAGGCCGGTCATTCGCATCAGGTCGAGCCCGTAGCGCTGCTCGTCGGGCTCGGCGAGCAGCGCCGCGAGCACCTTCGCGACCGGAATGGTCATCCGCATCCGGCCACTGTATCGGAACTCTACATAGGGGTGGGTACCCGTTCGACGGGAATCCACAGCTCGGCGTCCGCCTGGGTGCCGTCCGCCGACACCCGGACCCGGGAGATCTCCGGTCCAGGTCGGCTGCGGTACGGGTTGGACGGAAACCACTGGGTGAACACGTCACGCCACAGGAACTGCACCGCCTGCGGAAACGCACCGGACGTGGTGAACACCGCCCACGACCCCGCCTGCACCGGCAACGCGTCAAGGTCCTCCGGTGGCACGACGCTGGTCACCACCCCGTGCCAGTAGTCCAGCTCGGTGCCCTCCTGCCGACTGTCGGCGAGGTTGTCGCTGACGTTGACGATTCCCTTCGGCTCCTGATCGGAGAGCGCCTCGATCCGCTCTGTCGTCTCCTTGTCGATGCTCCGGATGAACGCGACGATCGCCGGGTTCATCCCCTCGTGCACCAGCGGGACCCGGGCCTTGCGCCCCACCAGCGCGAACGCGTCCTTGTCGACGATCCGGTACTCCATGCTGCCGCTCCCTTCGACTGTGAGTCGGAAGGACATCCGGGGCTGGGCTCGCAGCGCTGCCCCCGTACGCCGAGCTTCTCCGGGGCCCACGCCGTGCACGGCGTGGAACGCCCGGGCGAACGCCTCCGCCGAGCCGTAGCCGTGGTGCACCGCGACGTCGAGCAACGTCCGCTCCCCCGCCAGCACGTCCGCACCGGCGACGGTGAGCCGACGCCGACGGATGTACTCCGACAGCGGCATCCCGGCCAGCGCGGAGAACAGCCGCCGGAAGTGGTACTCCGACGTCAGCGCGATCCGCGCCAGCTCGGCCACCTCGATCTTCTGGTCGAGGTGGCGCTCGATGTACGCCATGGCCTCGTTGAGCCGATCCAGCACCCGGGCCTCCTTCCCTTTCCAGCACCGACGTTAGGTCGCGGGGCCGGTGGCCCACCCGACATCCGATGCCCGCATCGGTCGGGTGCGGCCGCACCGATCGTCATGTCGTAGCTTTGCTTCCCGAGGAGGTCGACGTGGCCGAGTATCCGCAGGACGTCGTGCAGCGCTTCCACGGCACCCCCGAGCAGGTCGACGCCGGCCTGGTCGGCGAGCCGCCACGGACCTGGGCGTCAGTCGTCATCGAGGAGTACGACAGGGCCTGGGCGCAGCGATTCGTCGCCCTCCGCACGTCGATCGTCGAGGCGCTGGGCGACCTGGCCCTCGCTGTGGAACACGTGGGGTCCACGGCGGTGCCGGGGCTGGCGGCCAAGCCGATCATCGACATCGACCTCATCGTCGAGGACACCGCCGAGGAGGCCGCCTACCTCCCCGCGCTGGAGCGGCTCGGGTACCGGCTCGTCCTGCGCGAGCCCTGGTGGCACGGGCATCGGATGCTCGTCAGCCCCGGCGAGGACGTCAACCTGCACGTCTGGCCGCCGGGTGCGCCGGAACCCGTCCGGCACCGGCTCTTCCGCGACTGGCTGCGTTCGCATCCGCACGACCGTGAGCGGTACGCCGCGGCCAAGCGCCGCCTCGCCCGGGACACCGCGCACCAGCCCCGCGACTACAGCCTCGCGAAGAACGACGTCATCGACGAGATCTACGCGCGCATCTTCGCCGCCTGACGCCCCGCGCAGTCGGCGGCAACACGTAGATCTTGGACAGTTTCCGTTATCAGCTAACGGAAACTGTCCAAGATCTGGCCGCGGGCCGCGGGCCGGCGGCCGGCCGCCGCCGGCCGCCGGCCGGGCAGTCGACATTGTCCGGAAAAGCGCCTTGACCCTGACACGGTGGCGGGCTGGAGACTGGCTCCATGGACCTTGATGACTACCGGGGACACTCCCCCTACAGCGACCCCGGGCGGCACGGCGGGCTCCTCGACGCCGTGGCCTCCGACGTCCCCACAGTCGCCGCGACCGCCCGCAACGTGATCGTCCACTACCGGGCCGGCGGCGTCGACCTGCCTGTCGACCGGCTGGACGAGGTGAACCACCGCTGGGTGGACCGCGTCCTCGACACCGACCAGTCCCGCTTTCCCCTGCCGCTGAGCGCTGAGCGCCCGGCCGTGGACCGGGTGGCCGGCTGCTGCCGGGACCACACGCTGCTATCGATCGCGATCCTCCGTCAGCACGGCATTCCCAGCCGCAGCCGGGTCGGCTTCGCCTCCTACTTCACTCCCGGCTGGCACCACGATCACGTGGTGATGGAGTACTGGAACGGCGAGCGCTGGGTCTGGGCCGACCCGGAGCTCGACCCGGCCGGCGACTGGCGGTTCGACGGCTACGACATCGACCCGGGGGCGGGGCTCTTCGACTCGGCGGCGCGGGTGTGGTCGGCGTACCGGGCCGGGACGATCGATCCCGACGTCTACGGCGTGGCCCCCGGCCTGCCGGTCCACGGCGCCTGGTTCATCTACAACTACGTCCTGCACGAACTGGCCCATCGGCTGAAGGACGAGCTGCTGCTGTGGGACAGCTTCGGCGCGATGACCGACGACCTCGCCGCCGCCGACCTCACGCTCGCCGATGAGATCGCCGCCCTGCTGCTCGAAGCCGACGACGGCGACGAGGCGGCGGAGAAGGCGCTCGCCGCAAGGTACGCGACCGACACTCGCCTGCGTCCCGGCGCTCAAATACGCAGCTTCTCACCGGTCTCCGGCACTGTGCGCACTGTCGATCTGCGTATCAGCCGAAGGTGAAGGCGTACGCCTGGGCACCCGGCTCGCCGAACGTGATCTCCAGGGTCCGCTCACGGACCGGGCCGTCCTGGCGGACGAGCTGGTAGAGCCGGCCGTCCTGGAGTACGCCGTTGCCGTCCTCGTCGACATCGACGCCGTGTGACGGGCCGGGAGCGTCACCGTCGAGGAGTACCCGGAACGGAATCGACGCTCCCACCCCGGCGGCCAGCACGAGGTGCGCGTCGCGGGCGTGGAACCGGAAGGCGATGCTGCCGCCGGCCCGGTCCAACACGACGTTGTCCGACCCGATCGTCCACTCCCCCGCCAGCGCCCACTGGTTGAGGCCGAGGCTCTCCGGCACCTGGTAGGCGCGGCGTTCGTCGAGCGCCGGACCGTTCGGCGACGCGAAGTGTTCGCCGCGACTGAAGCCGAGGTACGTCTCGGGCGTGCGCAGGTTGTCCCAGTCGGCCTCTGCCTCCGGGCCGATCCCTTTGACGGGTACGGGTTCGCGCTCGATGCCGAGCAGGTGCTGGAGCATCCGCTCGGACTGCTCGTAGCGCCCCTCGCCGAAGTGTTCGTCGCGGATGACGCCGTCGGTGTCGACGAAGTAGAGCGCCGGCCAGTAGTGGTTGTCGAACGCGCTCCAGATCGTGTAGTCGTTGTCGACCGCCACCGGGTAGTCGATCGATCGGTCCGCCACCGCGCGGCGCACCCGGTCGACCTCGTGCTCGAACGGAAACTCCGGCGTGTGCACCCCGATGACGACCAGCCCGTCATCGCTGTAGGCCTGCGACCAGGCCCGCACGTACGGCTCCTGGCGCAACCAGTTGATGCAGGTCAGCGTCCAGAAGTTGACCAGGACGACGCGCCCACCCAGGTCGGCGGGGCCGAGTGGCTCGGAGTTGAGCCACTCGGCCGCCCCGTTCAGCGGGGGCAGGTGCACGCCCATCTAGCGCAGCGACCGGAAGGCGGTACGAAGCTCTTCGGAGAAGATCTTCGGCTGTTCCCAGGCCGCGAAGTGCCCGCCCACGTCGAGCTTGTTGTAGTAGATGAGGTTGGAGTACGCCTGCTCGGCCCAGCTCTGCGGCGCCTCGTACAGCTCGTCGGGGAAGACGCTCACGGCGACCGGGACCTTCACGCCCTTGGCGGCGAAGAACGAGAGCTTGTTCTCCGCGTACAGCCGGGACGCGGAGATCGCCGTGTTCGTCAACCAGTAGAGCGAGATGTTGTCCAGGATGTCGTCGCGGGTGAGGCCCGCTTTGGCCCCGTCGAAGACCTGCGAGATCAGGGCCAGACTCTTCGCGTCGTGGTCGAGCAGGAACGACGCCAGGCCGACCGGAGAATCCGCCAGCCCGGTCAGCGTCTGCGGACGTGTCGCCATCATGAGGGCGTAGGCGACGTGTTTCCAGACGTAGTTGGCTTCCTCGGCGGCACGCATTTCGTCGTCGGAGAGCCCTGCTGGCAGCGAGCCCATGGCGTTGTTCGCGCCGGTGGTGTCGCCCTGGAACAACAGGTCGATCTCGGGTGGGATCGCACCGGGCATGTTGGTGTGGATGCCCAGCAGTTCCGGGGGCGCCTGAATGCCCATCTGGTCGACGATGACAGCACCCCAGTCGCCGCCCTGCGCGACGAACCTGTTGTAGCCGAGCCGTTTCATCAGCTCGGTCCAGGCGGTCGCGATCTTCTGCGGGTTCCACCCGGACTCGGTCGGCTTGCCGGAGAAGCCGTGGCCGGGCAGCGACGGGATGACCAGGTGGAAGGCGTCCGACGCGCTTCCGCCGTGCGCCGTCGGGTCGGTGAGCGGCTCGATGATCTTCATTTGCTCGATCACCGAGCCCGGCCACCCGTGGGTGACGATGAGCGGCAGCGCTTCCTCGTGCTTCGAGCGCACGTGGATGAAGTGGATGTCCACTCCGTCGATGGTGGTCATGAACTGCGGTACGGCGTTCAGCCGCGCCTCGACCTTGCGCCAGTCGTACTCTTTTTCCCAATAGCGGGCGACGGCCTGAATGGTCGCGAGTGGCACGCCCTGCGACTGGTCGTCCACCGTTTCCTTGTCCGGCCAGCGGGTGGCCTTGATGCGCCTCTTCAGGTCATCGAGGTCGGCCTGCGGAATGTCGACCGAGAAAGGCCGAATCTCCGTGGTGCCCGGACGAGTCTTGGTTGTGACAGCCATGCGTGTTTCCTCTCCGTCTCGGTTTGCGCCTCGCGAGGAGAAATCATGGGTGAAAGGCTCTGCCCGGACTTGTGTGCCAACGATGGGCACGCCGCCGCCATATCTCGGAGCCTAGAACGCCGCACCGGCTGCTCGTGGCGATACGAGCAGCCCTCTCACGTGTCAGCTCCGGGGGCCGCCACGGCGTGTTCGGCGGCGCGACTGACCTGCTCCCAGCTCGCCCAGGTGTCCATCCGTCGACGGGCGATGTCGAACGCCAGGTCGTACACCATGCTGCCGAGCAGGAGCCGCAGCGGCGGCTCGTCGCTGTCGACAAGGCGCAGCAGCGCGTCGGCGGCGAGCCGCGGTTCGCTGTCGATCGAGCCTTCCGCCCACTGGCGCTCCAACTCGGCACGCAGTGGGGCGTAGGCGTCCATCGGGGTGGTGGCGCGCACGCTGGTGTAGAGGTCGGTCCAGTATCCGCCCGGCTGCACGATGCTGACAGTGATGTCGAAGGCCGCCGCCTCCATCGCCAGCGCCTCGCTCATGCCCTCCAGGGCGAACTTGCTCGCGCTGTACAGGCCGGTGCTCGGGAAGCCGGCGAGCGCGGCGATGCTGGAGACCTGCACGATGTGGCCGGAACGTTGGGCGCGCAGGTGCGGCAGCACTGCCTGACTGACCCAGAGCGCGCCGAAGAGGTTGACCTCGAACTGGGCGCGCGCCTCGGCCTCGGTGAACTCTTCGATCATGCCCATGGACAGGGTGCCGGCGTTGTTGATGACGATGTCGAGCCGGCCGAAGTGCTCGACGGCGGTGGTCACGGCGGCGATGACCGCGGCGCGGTCGGTCACGTCGAGGGTCAGGGCCAGCAGCCGGTCGGCGTACTTCTCGTCGAAGTCGGCCTGGTTGATGGTGCGGGCGGCGGCGACCACCCGGTCACCCCGGTCGAGCGCGGCGTCGGCGAAGGCGCGGCCCAGGCCGCGGCTGGCACCGGTGATGAACCAGGTACGCATGTGTTCTCCAAGCGTTTCAAGACGAGACGGTCCGTCTCGTGATGTGCCGAGACTAGGGCCGCCACAGCATCGCCGTCAAGACGAGACGGTTCGTCTCGTAGGCTGATATCCTTCTGCCCATGACGCCCAACACGGCCCGCCGGAGAGAGACCTCCCGACGCGCCATCCTCACCGCGGCCTTCGACCTGCTTCAGGAAATGGGGTACGCGAAGCTCAGCATCGAGGGCATCGCCGCGCGGGCCGGCGTCGGCAAACAGACCATCTACCGCTGGTGGCCGTCGAAGGGCGCTGTCATCTTCGACGCCTTCCTCATGCTCAGCGAGGCCACCGAGGGTGGTCCGCCGACGCTGCCGGACACCGGCGACCTGGCGGCGGACCTGACAGTGGTGCTGCACGCGACTGTCGAGGAGATGAACGACCCCCGGTACGAGCAACCGATGCGCGCGCTGGCCACCGAGATCGCGCTCGACCCCGTGCTGGCAGCGGCGTATGCCGAACGGTTGGACGGGCCGTTGAAGGAGGCGAAGCGGCAGCGCCTGCGCAGCGCCCAGCGGGCAGGCCAGATCGCCGAGGACGTCGACCTCGCCGTGGCGGTGGACATGATCTGGGGGCCGATACTCAACCGGTGGCTGCACCGCAGCGGCCCGCTCACCGCCGAGTACGCCGACCTCGTCGTCGCCACCGCCCTCAACGGACTGCGCCCCCGCCGGTCCGGCGAGTGACTAGCCCTGCCGACCCTGACGCGCCGTGCAGATCACGTAGCCCTTGGGGTCGCGCCACGGCCCCGCCTCGGCGGTGAACCAGGCGCGCACCTTCGCGCCGATGGCTCGCGTCAACTCCGGGCGCAGGGCCGAGTCGGGCTCGACGCCGTAGAACGACAGTTGGGCCGCCGCGAACGCGATGACCGGCTCCGGACTGTCGAAGACGAGGGCGTTGTCGAATCGGTGTACGGCGACCGCGCCGAAGGTCAACTCGATCATCTCGGGCAGATTGTCGCTGTTGACCCGCGAGTTGGGCACGACCGGGATGTCGATCCCCGCCGACGTGACCAGCTCGGCGACGAGCGCGCACACCCGAGGTGTCGTGCCGGGGCTGTTCACCACGGCCGCGAAGACTCCGTCCGACCTGAGCACCCGCCGGCACTCGGCCAACGCCCGCCGCACATCCGGAACGTGGTAGAGCATGTGGCGCGCTGTGACGACGTCGAAGGCCGCCGCGCCATACGGCAGGTTCATCGCGTTGCCGAGTTGCGCCGACACGCCTGCGGCGTCAGAGAGCGCGTGTACGGCCGCCGGTGAGGTGTCCAGCCCCACGAGCCGGCCGCGATGGCCCCGCTCCGCGAGATTGCGGAGAAAGGTGCCGGTGCCGCAGCCGACATCGAGCAGATCCGCGTCCCTGGACAGCGACACCGCCTGCCGGACCGTACGTTCGACGTCGTCCGGGACTTCGCTGTAGCGCTGATGTGTCTGGATCCGCGTGGTCAGCGGCTTCAGTGAGAGGTACTCCTGCACATCGGAGATGGAGTGCTTCACCTCGTGCCCCTTTCCTCGGTGGTGACCTGGTTCGACTTCTCAGGACATGCCCGCGTGGCGGAGTGGAAGCGGAGGTCGCGGCCGGCGCCAGGCAACGTGGGCCAGGATGGCAGCGGCGGTCAGAAGCACCACCGCGATGACGATGACGAACCTAGTCGCCGCCACCGGCGCTCTCAACGGACTGCGGCCACGCCGATCCGGCGAGTAACGATCGGTGGGACGGCTTTGCGCTGCCACAGCACGGTGCGGCAACATCAGGCGCCGTGACGGCACCAGGCACGGCCCCCGACAACGACATCCCGGCCGGCGACAACGGCACACCTCGGTCGGGTCGGCGGGTCAGGCACTGGGTGGCCGGCGCCGGGGTCACCGCCCTGGCCGCCGTCCTGGGCATCACCCTCGCCGTCCGGGGTGGCGCCGCCCCGGCCTGCGCCGCGCCGCCGACGGGCAACGCCGTCCACAAGGGAAAGGCCAGCTTCTACGACGCGGGCCGCTCGGGCGGCAACTGCTCCTTCCCCGGCCCGCCGGCGGACCGGCTCTACGTGGCCGTCGGCGCATCTCAGTACTCCGGATCGGCGGCCTGCGGCAGTTACCTGGAGGTGAGCGGCCCGAAGGGCAAGGTCCGGGTCATGGTGATGGACCAGTGCGGCGGCTGCGGACCCAGCAAGATCGACCTCTCCACCGAGGCGTTCACCAAAATCGCCGACCGGTCGCAGGGCATCGCGTCAGTGACGTACCGGGCGGTGGTGAACCCACCGCTCGACGGAGGGCTCACCTTCCGCATGAAGGGCGGCGCCTCGAAATACTGGTTCGCGGTGCAGGTAGGCAACCACGGCAACCCACTCCGCTCGGTCGAGGCGCAGGGGGCCGGCGGCGGCTTTCGCAAGGCCGCCCGGCAGAGCGACAACCACTGGACCATCGAGGGCGGGATCGGCCCCGGGCCGTACAGCATCAGGGTCACCGACGTGTACGGACGCCAGGCGACAGCCACCGGCATCCGCCTGTTCACCAAGCAGGTGCAACGCAGCACGGCCACCCTCGCCAGCGCCTCCCCCACGCCCAGCGGCTCACCCTCGGCCCCGCCGAGCCCCACCATCGCGCCCGCACCGACGCCGACGGAGTCGGCCGCACCGACGGCGACAGTCGAAGCGCTCGCGGGTGCCGCCGCTCCGCTCGACCGCCCCCGCTGCTGACCGAGCCGCAGCGGCGACAAGCAGCCTTGCGTACGACGGGAATCCGCCTCAGCGGAACGCGCGCCCGACAATCGTCAGTAGCGCCCTGAGCAGCACCAGTACGCGGTACACCCCATAAAAGATCCACACGCCGAACATGCCGACGGCGGTGATGATCAGGGCAGGCCCCACGACGGCCGTTTCCGGCACGAGGTCAAGCCGCAGACGGGTCGACAGTGCGCCGGACCGGAGCTGGTGTGAATCCGAGTTGCGTCAGGACCCGTAGCGACCGAGCATCGCCGGGTGGATGCCGTGGTGCAGTGGGTTCGTACCTCGTGGACGAAGCGTTCGCGCGGCGGCGCCGAGGCGACCCGGCGTAACGCCGTACCGGTGTCGTTCGTCCTGCCGGAACGGGCGGCGCCGTTCGTTCAAGAGATCAAGATGTCGGAGGCCGTGGGGTTCGAGCCGCGCGAGGAACTGACACGCCCGCCGTACCGGAGCGACGTGCGCCTCCAACTGGTAGCTGGTCAACTCCAGGTTGAACTGATCGCCGCGGCCTGGGGCGCGCCGCGCCGTCACCGCCGGTCGCCCTCGGTACGACTCGCCCGCGGCGAATGGCTGCGCTGGCACATCAACTACCGCTTCGCCGGGATGAACGGCGGTGCCACGTTCTACCGGTTGGACACCCTCAACCTGGCACATGGCGCAGTCCCGGCCAACACCTTCCTCGGGGAACCGTCTCGGTTCATCGACGAACGCGCGCACATCTGGTAGCTGCCGCCGCCGTGCCCCGTCGTACCATCCGGCGATGATCTCGGAGAGCTTCGATGCGCGTGGTGGGCTGACCTACCGCGCACTCGACGAGCTGGGCTGGGACGCCGAACAGCCCGAGCCCTGGTCCCCGTACGTCTGAGCCGCTGGCAGTACGGGAAAGAGAGAAGCGACACCCTCGGAGGCCCGTTGACATGCGTTTCGAGCGAGTGACAGCGTTGTCATCGACTCATTTCCTCCATTTGAGACGAGGAGCGCACCTTGCTCTATCGGAACTCACCGCGCCGCAGCGCGACAGCAGTCGCCGCAGTCGGCATTCTCATCACGGGGCTGGCGCTGGCTCCGTCCGCGCCGGCCCAGGCCAGCCACCACCGGGGGCAAGACGGAGCCGTACGGTCGGGTGACGCACGTTTCGAGGTGCTGTCCCCGACACTGATCCGCACCGAGTACCAGAAGGACGGCAGGTTCACCGACGCCGCCACGTTCAACGCCATCGGGCGCGACGATTTCCCCCGTACGCGTTTCACCAAGCACGTCGACCACGGCTGGCTCACCATCGACACCGGCGCGATGACATTGCGGTACCGGGTCGGCTCGGGTGCGTTCACCGCCGACAACCTCACCGTGCGGCTCACTGCCGGCAAGCAGACGGTTCAGGGCCAACCCTGGGCCGGTCACACCGCCCCGGCCTGCGCGTTCGGCGCGCTCTGCGAGGCCGAATCGCTGCAGTTGAACGGCCCTGGCGTGGCCACCGACCACCAGGGATTCACCGGACGCGGCTTCGCGGCCGGCTTCGCCTCGTCCGGCGACTCGGTCACGTTCGCGCTCGACGCTCCGGAGGGCGGCACGAAGCAGTTCGCCGTCCGCTACGCCAACAGCACCGGCGGCGACGGCCAGAACGTGGACCGCACCCTGACGATTCAGGTCGACGGCGACGCCGGCCACACGCTGACACTGCCGCCCACCGCTAACTGGGACACCTGGGGCCTGGCCAACGCGCCGGTCGACCTCACCGCCGGCCGGCACGAGATCAGCATCGTGCGGGGTCCCAACGACTCCGGCAACGTGAACGTCGACAGTCTCGCGGTGGTCAACCCGGGTGACTCGTTCCCGGCGCCGACCCCGCCCCAGCCGCAGCCTCTGCGGTTCGGCACGCTGGGAGAGGCCGAGACCGGCGCGCTGACCGGCGGCGCGAGGCCCGCGAACGACCACAACGGCGCATCCGGTACGGGATTCCTGGCCGGCCTGGAGAGCACCAGCTCAGCCGACACGCTGACAGTGACGGATGTTCCGTCCGCCGGTGACTACCAGGTGCAGATCCGCTACGCCAACGGCCGGGCCGGCGCCCAGCCGAGCCAGACGCGCACCATGTCGGTCACGGCGGGAACGGCGGCGCCGGTCACGGCGACCCTTCCGCCGACCAGCGGATGGGACTACTGGAACACCGTTTCCGTCCCGGTCCACCTCAACCGAGGCACCAACACAGTGGTCCTGGGCTGCCCCACGGACGCCAGTTGCAACGTCAACGTCGACACTGTCGCCGTCACGAGCAAGAGCTCCCCGCTGCTCGCCCCGCACGCGCCGCTCGGCGGCTACCGCCGGGGCCTGGACGGCGTGACCGGTTCCGCCCTCACCGCTCCGGGCCTGCTCTACCAGGACGGCTGGTACCTGCTCGACGACTCGGCCTCGGCCCTGAGCACCACCAAGCCGCGGCCCGCCGCCGAGCAGGACGGCTACGTCTTCGCGTACGGGCAGGACTTCACCCGCGCTCTGAAGGACCTGTCGACCCTGACCGGGCCCACGAAACTGCTGCCCAAGTGGGCGTACGGGGTGTGGTACTCCGAGTACTACGACCGCACCGCCACCGAGTTCCAGAACCTGGTGACCCGGGCCAAGACCGAGGGCGTGCCGCTGGACGTGTTGGTCCTCGACACCGACGTCAAGGCTCCGGACAAGTGGAACGGCTGGAGCATCGACCCCACCCGCATCCCCGACCCGAAGGCGTTCTTCGACTGGGCGAAGAAGCAGGGCCTGCACACCGGCATCAACATCCACCCCAGCATCCTCGGCTCGGACCCGAAGTTCGCGCAGGCGCAGGCCACCGCGAAGGGCAAGCTCCAGCGCGTCGGCTGCAACGGCGGTCCCGACTGCTACGCCTTCGACTTCGGCGACCCGGACCAGCTCAAGGCGTACATGCAGCTGCACGACGGGATGATCCCGAAGGGCAGCAAGGGCCCGGACCTGTGGTGGCTGGACTGGTGCTGCGACAACACGAAGTCGTCGCTCGCCGGCGTGACCGGGGACGCGTGGATCAACAAGCAGTACGCCGACAAGACCGGCTTCGCGTTCTCCCGGGCGTACGGCTCCTTGCAGGCCGGCGGATACAGCAGCCCGACCCCGGTGTCCACCGGACCGTGGGCCGACAAGCGCACCACGTTGCACTTCACCGGCGACACCACCTCCGACTGGTCGACACTGCAGATGGAAGTCGGCTACACGCCGGGCGAGTCGGCGGCGACCGGGCTGGCCGCTGTCAGCCACGACATCGGCGGGCACACCGGCGGCCTCCAGGAGCCGGGCACCGAACCGGGCAGCACCAAACTGCCCGACGACCTCTACGCCCGGTGGGTGCAGTTCGGCACGTTCCAGCCCATCGACAGGCTGCACTCCAACCACAGCGACCGGCTGCCCTGGCAGTACGGCCCGGAGGCGAACGCGTCGGCCAAGAAGTTCCTGAACCTGCGCAAGGAACTGCAGCCGTACACCTACGCCGCCGCCAAGGAGGCCACTCGCACGGGTACGCCCATCGTCCGCTCGATGTACCTCGCGTACCCGAACGAGCAGGCCGCGTACGCCACCGCCGGTTCCCAGTACCTCTACGGCCCGGACTACCTGGTAGCACCGGTGACGACCCCCGGCGGCACCGCCACCACGTCGGTGTGGTTCCCGCCGGGCAACACCTGGACCGACATCTTCACCGGGAAGACGTACCGGGGCGGCACCACGCAGAACATCACCACCACGCTGGACACCATGCCGGTGTTCAAGAAGCACTGACGTTTCAGGGATCAAGACGCCGGCCGGGTGGGGGCAACCCCGCCCGGCCGGTTCGTTTCCTGGCTATCGCTGTGGCCGGCGGGCCAGCGACAGCCAGCCGAGGAACCTGGCGTGCATCGCGGCCGGGTTCGGGCGCAGCCCCAGGCCGTACACGTCGTCGATCGCCTCCTGCATCGATGCGGCGAGATAGAACGCCAGCGCGATCGAATGGCCGTAGAACTCGGTCACGAGAGCGAGCTGAGCCGGGCCGCACGGCCAGGGCGCGGCGCAGTTGCGGCACAGCCACGCCGGGCGCATCGGCAGGTGCGGGCGAGGGCGCGCGGTCATCCGACCCGCACCGGATGTCGTCGACGTTTGGCCGGCCTGGTCGGTGTGACGGGCAGGGCCTGCAATCGCACGCCCGTACGCATCACGTACAACTCGCGCTGCGCGACCGCGTCGCCCGCCGCGTTCAGCTCGTAGCCCTCAATCCAGACCCACCCGTGGTACGTGTGCCGCTCGGGCAACTCGCGGATGACGCGCACGAAGATCGGGCGCAGGAACTGCACGCTCGCCGCGGTGGTCAGACAGACCACGTCCCCGGCCTTCATCTTTCCGATCACCACAAACCCCACGGGTACGCGCCCGGCGCGCTGACCGGCTCCGGGATGGGCTTCTCGGGTTTGTCGTCGGGCACGGTCTCCCCCTCTGGTGCCGTTGGGAAGGGGCCGCTCCCGTGAGTGCTCGCCCGTCAGGAGCGGCCCCGCTACGAACGCGACCGCCGGGTTTCGTGGTCCTCACCAGCCGCGCCGCCTGGTGACACTCTGCTGTGGAGGCCACTACGCTCGGAAGGTGCTTCCGGCGTCCGGGCTGACCTGGCCTAACGGGGTCCCGACCTGTGGCACCTCGGGTAGTCGATCTCCGATTTGAGGAGCGTTGTGTGGCTGACGTGCCGAGTCCACTTGCGGACTTCATCGTGAGCGAAATCCGCCGTGCTCGAGGAGCGTCCGGGATGACGCAAGAGTCTTTCGGCCGGGCAGCGGGCTTCAGCGCTTCGCACGTCAGCGCCGTGGAAAGCGGCACCCGAGCACTCACGATGGACTTCATCAAGGGAGCCGACCGGGCGCTGAACAACGGCGGGCTCTTCGAGCGCCTGGCGACGAAGTTCGGCGCACCGTCGTGGTTTCTGCCCTGGCTGGACGCCGAGCGCGAAGCGACACAGCTTCGTTACTTCGAGCCGAACCTGATTCCCGGGCTGCTACAGGTGGAGCACTACGCCCGCACGGTCCTGCGAACAGTCGAAAACCTCACCGATGACGAGGTTGAGCAGCGCGTGCAGGGGCGCATGAGCCGGCAGGCGATCCTGACCGGCGAGCGCCGGCCACAGTTTGTCGCAGTGCTGGACGAAGTCGCGATCCGGCGAACGGGTGATGGTCTGGGCGGGATCATGGCCCAGCAAGTCGCCCACCTGGTCGCGATGGCCGAACTTCCCCACGTTCACGTACACGTCATCCCGATCGCTAGCGGCCTGCACATCGGGCTGTCCGGACCGTTCGCGCTGGCACGGTCCAGCGAGGGCGTCTGGGTGGGACACCTCGAAAACCAGCTTGGCGGGGATGTCATCGACAAGGACGATGAGGTGGCTACGCTTCAGGCAAGGTGGGAGAGCGTCCGGAACGAGGCTCTACCGCGCCGGCAGTCCATTGACCTGCTGAAGGAAGTTGAGAGCCATCATGGACCTCAGTAACGCCCGGTGGCGCAAGTCCACCCGCAGCGGCGCGAGCGGCGGCAACTGCGTCGAGGTGGCAAGCAACCTGCCCGGTGTTGTGGCCGTCCGCGACTCGAAGGACGTCGCCGGACCAGCATTGGCCTTCCCCCCGGCCGCCTGGGACGCGTTCGTCGCCCAGGTCACCAAGCGGCCGTAGCGCCCGCCCCGAGGCGGAGTGGGCGTGGGCACGTTGAACTGGCATGCCCACTTGACACACTGTCGAGATCCCCTATGCAGTTGCTGGACGCCTCACGCACATCGGCTGGCCCGCCAACTGCGGTTTTCGTAGCGGCGGCAGCCACCGCCTCGTCTTGGGCCCACACGACCTTCGAGACTCGGCGGTGGCTGCTGCAATGTCTACGGACAAACGACACCGTCACCGCAGTTCACAACAGACCTCTTCAATGTTGAGCCGCCTCACATTCCCTGACGGGCAGACGGTGGCGTCAGCCGAAGAGGGCGGCGGAGATGTCGGCGTAGAAGAGGGCCGGGTCGCGGGAAAGCGAAGCCTTGACCTTGGCGGTGGGGCTGTCGGCGATCACTTCGAGCTTGCCCGCTTCCAGGCCGTCCAACGCCATGGCGACCACCTCGTGGGGTGGCAGTTTAGGGATGTCGTAGGCGGCCATCATGTCGGTGTCGGCTATCGCCAGGGCCAGCGCGGTGACCTGGGTTTTCTGGTCGGCAAGCTCAAGTCTGATGCCGTTGGTGAGAGACCATTCCGCGGCTTTGGAAGCGGCGTAGCCATTGCTGGCAGGGGCGAAGGTGTACCAGCTCAGCGCTGAGATGACGTTGAGAATGGCACCCCCGCCAAGCCGGGGAGCGAAGGCGCGGACGACGTTCAGGGTGCCCCAGAAGTTGGTGTCGAACTCTCGGCGGATGTTCTCCGTGGAGGGGCCGAGCAGGGGCGCGTCTGTCGAGATGCCAGCGTTGTTGATGAGGATGTCGAGTTCGCCCACCTCGGCCGCCGCGGCCTCGATGGACGTCGGGTCGGTGATGTCCAGTTGGAGAGGGACGACGCCGGGGATGTCGATGCGATCGGGGCGGCGGGCGGTGGCGTAGACGGTGGTGGCACCGCGGGCGACGAGCGCCTCGGCAAAGGCCTTGCCGAGCCCACGGTTGGCACCTGTTACGAGGGCTTTCGTACCGTTGATCTGCATGCCCCCCACGCTAAAACCTCACGTTAACGTCAGAGGCAAATGTTTGCGAGGCGGGTCACTGTGCGGATCGGGGACGCGGCAACCGAGGCACTAGTTACCGACGCCGAGGCTCGACATGAACGCCGCCGGGTAACGGTCACCGCGCGCGGCACCCTTCGGCACGGCCGCCTCGATCTCTTCGAGATCATCGGCCGACAGCTTCACGTCCAGCGCCGGCAACGCCTCGGCCAGCCGCTGCCGGGTACGCGCACCGACCAGCGGAACGATGGACAGGTCCTGCGCCGCCACCCACGCGATCGCCAACTGCGCCACCGTGCACCCCTTCGCGTCGGCGACCCGGCGCAACGCCTCCACCAGGGCGAGGTTGTGCGACGCGTTCTCGGCGGAGAAGCGGGGACTGTGGTTACGCGGATCGTCCGCCCGCCCCGGCACCCAGGTCCCCGAGAGCAGGCCACGGCCCAGCACCCCGTACGCGGTCAGCCCGATGCCCAGCTCCCGCAGCGTGGGCAGCACGTCGGCCTCGACCGCCCGCGACAGCAGCGAATACTCAATCTGAAGATCAGCGATCGGATGTACGGCGTGCGCCCGCCGGACGGTCTCCGCGTCAACCTCGGACAGCCCCACATACCGCACGTAACCGGCGTCGATCATCTCCTTGATCGCGCCGATCGTGTCCTCGATCGGCACCGACCGGTCGAGCCGGGCCGGCCGGTAGATGTCCACGTGGTCGACGCCGAGCCGGGTCAGCGAGTAGCTCAGGAAGTTCCGCACCGAAGCCGGACGGGAGTCCTGACCGGCGAACCGCATGCCCGGCCCCACCTGCTGCCCGAACTTCACACTCAGCAGATAGCTGTCCCGGTCGCGTCCCCGCAACGCCTCCGACAGCAGCAGCTCGTTGTGCCCCATGCCATAGAAGTCACCGGTGTCGACCAGCGTGACCCCCGCGTCCAGCGCGGCCCGTACGGTGGCGATGCTCTCCTCGCGATCGGCCGGGCCGTAGGTGCCCGACATGCTCATCGCCCCCAACCCCACCGCGGAAACCTTGGGGCCCGTGTTGCCCAGAGTGCGTGTCTGCATCGAAACTCTCCCTCATCGGTCGATCTCGGCTCCACCCTGCGCCGCTTTCCGGTCCGCCGGCAGCGGAGCGCTTATCGTGGGAGCGCCGCTCCCTGGCTCGGTGCCCAGTCCCGGCGCAGCATGGGGGCATTGCAGCGTGAGCAGCTCGCCGACTTCCTGCGGCGCCGACGCGAGGCCATCCGCCCCGCCGAGGTCGGCATCGCCGACGGCCCCCGCCGCCGCACCGCCGGCCTGCGCCGCGAGGAGGTCGCCATGCTCGCCGGCATGTCCGTCGACTACGTCATCCGCCTTGAGCAGGGCCGCAGCAGCCAGCCGTCAACCCAGCTGCTCGGTGCCCTGGCCCGGGCCCTGCGGCTGACCGACGACGAGCGAAGCCACCTGTTCCACCTGGCCGGCCACCAGCCGCCGCCCGCCGACGGCATGGCCCGCCTGGCCCGGGCCGGCCTCGTCCGCCTGCTCGACCTGGTGGGCGACACCCCCGCCATGGTCCTGTCCGACCTCGGCGAGGTCCTGGCGCAGAACCGCATGTCGATCCTGCTCACCGGCGACCACACCGGGCTGACCGGCGACCGCCGCTACGTCGCCTACCGCTACTTCACCGACCCGGTCATCCGCGACCTCCACGGCCCCGACGAATGGCAACGGCACGCCCGCCAACAGGTCGCCGACCTGCGCGCGGTGGCCGGCCGGCGGCCCGACGACCCGGCCGTGACCGGCCTGATCGAACGGTTGCGGGCTGCGAGCGACGACTTCCGGCGGCTGTGGGCCGAGCACGAGGTGGCAGTGCGCCGGGCCGACCGCAAGACGTTCATGCACCCGCGCGTGGGCCGCATCACGATGGACTGCGAAACCCTGGTCACCCCCGACCTCGGCCAGCAGCTGCTGGTGCTGACCCCGGCCGACGCCGAGGCCCGGGAGAAGCTTGAGCTGCTGCGCGTGCTGGGGGTCGAGGAGTTCCCGGCCGGTGTGCCTCACTGACCCCTTGTCGCAAACTGCCACCGAGCTACGCGGCCATGCGCTAGTGCCTAGCCATAAATCCGGGTGCACGGCGTCCCAGGCGGCACGGCGGGCGACGGACGACTCGACCTGCACACCGGAGGGCGTCAGGGCGACTCGGCGTCCGTCAGCGGGCAGTCGATGGCGCGCCTGATGCGGGTCTCACACGGGACAGCGGACCTCAGTCGTCAAACTCGAAGCCGTTCGCCTCGGCCGCCGTGACCAGCACGACACCGGCCCGTTGGGTGCGAGCCCAGAGCTCGGCGACGGGATTCCTAACACGGAGCAGGCACCCGCCATCCGCTTTGAGGTAGAAGACCCCTTGGGTAGCGCTATGCCGCAAGGGAGCTTTTCGAGCATTTCGGCGAGCGCGACTTGTCAGCACGACCTGGCCCGCCATCGTGGCTCGAATCATCGGCAGCCCGAGGACGCGGAGCACGGCAATGGGGTCAGACTGTGCTGCCCCTTCGCTAGCCTCTAGGCAGGAATGGGATGCCGTCCCTGCTAGGAGCGATGGACCATCCTCGCCTCGAAGGTTGCATCTCTACGAACCCCCAATTAGGCTGCCAGCCTAGCCAGGCTGCGGAGGGCCTTGTGGACGGGTTCGATGTTGGTCGACTCACAGACTTCGATTTTGAACTGGTCTGCCGAGACTTATTCGAGGACCTTCTCGAAGTCCGGATTGAGATCTTCGCTCAAGGGCGTGACGGGGGCGTAGATCTCAGGCACATCGGCCCCTTGAACGACAGTCAGATCATCATTCAATGCAAGCATTGGTTTAACTCTTCGCGTGCCAAGCTAGTGCAACACATGAAGAGCAAAGAAGCGTTGAAAATTCGGCGACTCAAGCCTCAGCGCTACATACTCGCAACTTCAGTCAGCCTGACGGTAGGGGCGAAGCACGAACTCGCTGAGGCGCTTAAACCGTACCTGGTCGAGTGCGATATTTATGGCCTTGACGAAATTGTTGCTTTACTCAAGGCTAGGCCGGAAATTGTGAAGCGGCATATCCGCCTCTGGCTTGCCAGTACCTCAATCCTGCAAAGCCTCCTCGCGAGTGATGTGTTGACCCGGTCACGAGATCTCATCGAGTCTTTGCCGGAGACGCTGCTCAAATTCTCGCCGAATCCCAGCCTTGACAGAGCGCGCCAAATTCTGGAAGAGCACAAGGCATGCATGATTGTTGGAAACCCTGGGATCGGGAAGTCGACTCTAGCCCGGGTGCTTTGCTCGAACTATGTGGCTGCAGGTTATCAGCTCTACGAAATTTCGGCCGACATTGACGAAGCCAACAAGGTGTGGAGCGACTCTGCTCCTCAAGTATTCTATTATGACGACTTCCTGGGGCAAACCACCTTGGAGGGAAAGCTCCCCAAGAACGAAGACAGACGCCTCGTGTCTCTACTGCGCCGGGTCAATAAGCTGACCAACAAACGCGTCATCATGACGACTCGTGAATACATACTTGAGCAAGCGCGACGCACCTATGAGCAGCTTGCTAGGGAAGACTTCGATCCGATGCAGTGTGTTCTTGATCTGAGCGACTACAAAGAGCGAGTCCGGGCAGGCATTCTCTACAACCATGTCTACTTTTCAAATGTTTCGTCAGCCGTAAAAGCTAGCTTCGCCACACCCGCTGCATACCGACCAATCATTGAACACCGCAGCTTCAACCCTCGAACAATCGAGGATACCCTTCGGAACATATCGCGCGAGACTTACTTTTCTCCGCAAGATGCACCAATCATGCTGCTGAACAACCTTAACGACCCCGATCGAGTGTGGGGGCCTATATATTATGACCAACTCGACGCTCCCGCCAGAGACCTCATGGAGGCATTGTTTCTCCTTCGCAGGGAAGTTCGCTACCTCGACCTATTCGGCGCCTGGGCAAGCCTGCGCGCCACCCGGGAATCGGATGCCAGCCAACGCACATTCCAGCAAGCGGTGCGCCTGCTGCGCGGGACGATGATCATTACCATTGGACAGCAATATCCGACGACTTTTCAAAATCCGTCTGTTGCGGACTTTATGCGCCACCATCTCAGCAACAACCCCGCTAAGGTATTGGAAATAATCGAAAGCGCCACCCACTTCGAGCAGCTAGAGAAACTGTGGGAGCTGGCGTCCAAGCACCCAGATCGACTCCTTTTAAGCACTCTCCAGAGCAACTGCGACAAGTTCGCGCAGTCACTTACCTGGACTCTCTTCCTGCCTGAGCAGCAGGTCCCGGCCGACCGGTACCGCTGCGACTTGACGCATAGAGTGAGCGTATGTCTTCAAATAGCGAACGAGTTGGAACTCCGCGGACTCGCCGAATACGTAGCAGATGTTATCGGCGATGGCGACTTTATCGAAGCCGCAGCAAGTTTGGCAGACGCCGTCGAAGTAATCTCTCAATGCCGCGCGTCGCAATTCAGCGAGCTGCAGAGGTTGGCACCCCCTCTTGCGACCGAAACTGTCGAGGCGATAATGCTCGACTTGACCGAGTGGCGTCGCACGGACTTAGCCGTCGAACTTCTAGAGCGTTTGGGTGACCTAGCCCCGCCAGAAGCGCTCGAAGAGGCCGCAGGCGCACGCCACACGATTGCACAGAGCGTTATCCGCGAGTTCCTGGAAAGCGGCATGGGAGCAACACCTGCGGAGGGTCCAGATGTGTTTTATGAAGTCCTTGACTACGCTCACTCGCATGAAGAGTCGGTCTCAACACAGCTAGACGAAGTTCACGAGTCTCTTATGTTGACGGAAATGCTATCTGAGCAAGAGCTGTCGGGGCAATTGTCCCCAGAATACATAGAGGTAGATGAGGTCAGCATCGGCGACATGTTCGCTCTGCTAGCCGAACAGATTACCGAATAGGTCTTTCATTGCTCAAGCACCGCGCTCCGCGCGGTGCGGCCGCAAGGCCGGCGGTGAGCCACCGACAGGTCCGGGAAGCGCTCATGAAGCGAGGCGACGGCATGCCGCAGGCAGTACTCAAGACTGTGGCCGTCGACCCTGATCACGGCACCATCGAGCCGCTGGCCTGAGATCACCACGGTCCAGGGCTTACGCTCCCGCTCCCCGTCAATCTTGACCAGCCCGACCAGACCCATCTCCCCCAGATGCTCCAGCAGCTCCGGCACGCACTCGTCCCACCTCATCCACAAATGGGACCACCAAGACCGCTGCGGAAGCCAGCGGGTCGGTCTGGTCGTGCGTCGGGGCTTCCGGCTGCCGCGCCGGTCCAACCCCGGGACTGGCTTGCCACCGGGTCGCGGCACCAGCTCCACCGCCAGGACGTGACCCTCCCCCATAGCGGCCGGCCCGGTCCAGAACCACCGAGCCCCGGCCCGGAGAGGCCCCAAAACGGCACAGCCCGCGCGATCCGAGAAGAGACCCGACTGATCCAGCACTCAGGCCGTCTCCAGGCCGTCTCAGGCCGTGGCCAGGCCGTCAAACGCCACCCAACGATGACCAAGGTCAACCGGCACCTAATACACGGCTAGCTCAGAGCCTTGATCAGGTCTCTGAGCTGGTGGGCGACGGACGAGTCGACCTGTACGCCGGATTCTGTGCGCGGCGCGTACCCCGAGGGGTTTGCGCCGGCGGCGGCCATCCATCTCGGCCTGCCGTTGCCGGCAGGCTCCAGCGGCCTACCCGCAGACATCGGGCGGGCAGCCCTCAAGCGTCTGCGCCGGGTCGTCATCTTGCGGTGACGGCCCTTGCTTGGCCTTGCTCCGGGTGGGGTTTACCGAGCCACCCCGGTCACCCGGGGTGCTGGTGGGCTCTTACCCCACCGTTTCACCCTTACCGTCCCCGTTGGGGTCGGCGGTCTGTTTTCTGTGGCACTGTCCCGCGGGTCGCCCCGGGTTGCCGTTAACAACCACCCTGCCCTGTGGAGTCCGGACGTTCCTCGGCGGCGGGCCGAAGCCCGCCGACGCGGCCGCCCGGTCGACTCGTCCGTCGCGCTCTCATCCTAACGACGAGCGTGCTGCCGGTATTGCCGCCCCGCCTGGGCAAGATCGCGCAGCTCACGAACGGTCCGGCGAATCCGTCCCGTGAGGCGGCGGCTAGCCTCGTGGGGCTATGGATCTCTCCCACGCCGCGCTGCTGCTCGCCGCCGGTCTCGCCGCTGGCACTGTCAACGCGGTGGCCGGTGGCGGTTCGTTGATCACCTTTCCGGCGATGATCGCGATCGGGTTGCCTCCGGTGCCGGCGAATGTCAGCAACTCCGTCGCCGTCTTCCCCGGGTACCTGGCCAGCGTGGCGGGCAGCCGGCAGGATCTGCCGCGTCCCCGCGCGCTGGCCACGCTGGTGCCTACCACCATTGTGGGCACGATCCTCGGGGCGTTGCTGCTGCTGGCCACTCCGGCCCGCGCGTTCGAGCTGGTCGTACCGTTTCTGGTCCTCGGCGCGACAGCGGTCCTGGCCTTCCAGGACCCGCTGCGCCGCCTGGTCGGTCACCCCCGGGACCTGACGCCACGCCGGCGGACGGTAACGGTGCAGACGATGGTTGCGCTCGGTGCGGTGTACGGCGGTTACTTCGGTGCGGCCCTCGGGGTGATGCTGGTTGCCGGGCTGGCCCTGGTGCTGGACGCGACACTGGCCCGGGTGAGCGCGATCAAGAATCTGCTCTCGGCGGTGGTCGGGTTGACCACGCTGGTGGTGTTCGCCCTGTTCGGCCCGTTGAACTGGGCGGCCGTCGCGGTGGTCGCGCCGGCCACCCTGATTGGGGGGTACGCGGGCGCCCGGCTCGTCCGCCGGCTGCCGCCGGTGGTGCTCAAGACGCTGATCGTGGTGTTCGGCACGACGATCGGCCTCTACCTGCTCTGGCGCGCCCTGAACTGACCCGGTCGACCGACGGTCAGTACGTCTCGCCGACAGGCTCGTGCTCGGTGTCGGCGGCGGCGCGGTTCCAGCGGGACCAGAGCACCCGCTCGCCGTAGCCGGCGGCCATCAGGTGAGCGAAGGCCAGGTAGACGAGCACGCCGACGGCGAGCACCCCGAAGCCGACCCAGAACGGCAGCGACAGCGACTGCTCGGCGAGCTTGCCGGAGATGATCGGGGCCGGCGCGGCGGCACCCCAGCGGACCAGGTTGAACGCTCCGGTGGCGACGCGCCGGTCGCTGGAGCCGAGGCCGAGCGCCAGGTCGGTGAGGTTGGCGTTGGCCAGCCCCATGCAGAGTCCGGCGAGCACCAGCACCACGAGCGCCTCGGCGGTGCTGGTGGAGGTGGCGAAGAGGACCATGCAGACCAGCAGCCCGGCGATGGCCACGCCGACGGTCTGCACCGCGCCGATGCGGTGGGCCAGCCGGTGACCGATCACCATGATGCCGGCGGCCAGGCCGAGACCCCAGCCGGTGAACGCGAGCCCCAGCGGGATGACGTCCAGGCCGAGGAAGAGCGGCGTGTAGCCGAGCACCACGAAGAACACGAAGTTGTACGCGGCGGTGACCACGCAGAGGGCGATGAACGCCGGTCGGCGGTAGGTGGCGAAGATCTGGCCGACGCGTACCGGGGCCTGCCGGTTGGTGGGCTCGCGGAGTTTGCGGGAGGCCACGCCGAGGGCGAGGACCATGAAGACGCCGCAGACGAAGAACGGCAGCCGCCAGCTGACCTGGCCGAGCAGGCCGCCGATGAGCGGTCCGACGGCGAAGCCGAGACCGAGGGCGGTTTCGAAGAGGCCCACCACCCATTCCCGGTCGACGGCCAGGTTGACAAGCACCACCATTGCGGTGGCGAAGAACATCGCGTTGCCCAGCCCCCAGACGCCGCGCAGCACGGAGAGCTGCACGATGTTGTCGCTGAACGAGGCGAGGATCGCGGCGAGGCCGACAACTGAGACGCCGGTGATGAGCACCGGCTTGAAGCCGAACCGGCCGCTGGCCAGCGTCGCCGGGATCATGCCGAGGGCCATGACCGCGATGTACGCGGTGAACAGCAGCTCGACCTGCCAGGCGGTGACCCCGATCGCCTCGCCGATGGCGGGCAGGATCGGGTCGACGACGGCGATGCCGGCGATGGCGAGGAAGGCCACCAGTGTGGTGGCGTAGATGGCACTGCGGTTCGGTTCTGAACGCCGATCCACTCCGACTCCCCAGATAGCTGTATCGTACAGGTATTTATTCTGTATCATACAGCTATGAGCGACGACAGTGACAAGAGCACCCTCGGCCAGATCGAGACCGAGGTGGCCCTGCTGATGCGCTTCGGCGAGGCCACTCGGCGGGCCACCGGCACGGCCGAGCACCGGGTGCTGGACCGCGCGGCGTACGTCATCCTGCGCCACCTGGCCGACGTCGGCCCGCAGAACGTCTCGGCGCTCGCCGCCCGACTCAACCTGGACGGCTCGACAGTCACCCGACAGGTCTCCGCGCTTCAGCGGGACGGCCTGATCACCCGCACCCCGGACCCGTCCGACGGCCGCGGCACTGTCATCTCCCCCACCCCGGCCGGTCTCCAGCGGATGGCCGCCGTCCAGGCCGCCCGCACCCGGCTCTACGGCGACATGCTGGCCGACTGGAGCCCCGAGGATCGGACCACGCTGGCCGCCCTACTGACCCGCCTCAACCAGGCCCTGGTGAACCGCAACCGCTCCCGCTGACCCCGCGTCGGGGTGTCGTGGCCTGGCTCACCGCGCCGTCCAGCCGCGCGAAGAAGCCCTTCCACCGCCAAGATCGCGCAAGATCCTGGTTGTAGTGGCATCCCGCGCGGTCCGACACCACTACAACAACGATCGAGCACGATCTTGCGGCGAACCCGCCGGGATTCAGGACAACGTTCGCCGCGCCCAGGTGCGGAAGTCGGTGGTCGGTAGGCCGAGGGCGCGGGTCATCTCCGGACGGGCGGGGCTTCCGTTCTCGTTGATCTGCTCGACCGCCTTGACCATGGCGGGCAGCAGGCCGCGCTCGACGGCCTCCTGCGGGGTGAGCACGGGCGCGGTGATCGCCCGACCGGTGACCTCACTCAGGATGGCGGCGACCTCGGTCATGGTGAGCAGGTCGCCGGCGAGTTCGACGTCCAGGCCGTCGAGCTTCCCCGGGTTCGTGAATGCGATCGCCGCCGCTTCGCCGATGTCGTCGACGGCGACCCACGGCATGCGCGTGTCTTCGGCGAAGCCGGTGATGATCGTGCCACTGGACCAGTCGCCGAAGAGGTAGGACCACCCGACCAGGTTCTCCATGAAGGTCGAAGGCTTCAGGAGCGTCCAGTGCGCGAAGCCACCCGAGCGCACCAGCTCGTCAATTGCCGCCTTACTCTCCCAGTAGTGCCTGTCCCACCGGCCTTCGGCCCAGCCGGGCTGGTTGCGGTGAAAGTCGCCGGCACCCGAGACGCTGCTGTGCACGAACTGCGACACGCCGGCCCGGCGCGCCGCCTCGACGACGTTACGGCCGCGGATCACTTCGGCGTCGCCCTGCATGTCCGTCACATCGGGATACGGGATGGAGAAGACGCCGTCCATCCCGTCCGCCGCGGCGAGCAGCGAGTCGGCGTCGTCCAGGTTGCCAGTGACCAGTTCGGCGCCCCGCTCCCGCAGAGCCTGGGCGCTGTCAGTGCCGGGATCGCGGACCAGGGCGCGGACCGGGACGCCACGGTCGAGCAGCGCTCGGGCCGTTGCCCCGCCCTGCTTACCCGTCGCGCCGATGACGAGAACAGCCACGATGCCTCCTGAGAAACAAATGGGGTGGCCCCCCACTTTTCGTCGGCTACGATACGGGGGACCACCCCATTTCTGCAAGGCGGGCCATGAGAGCGGACGCGCAGCGCAACTACGACCTCATCGTCACGGCGGCGTCCGAGGCGATCGCCCGCGACGGCGCGTACGCCTCGCTGGAGGAGATCGCCCGATCCGCCGGGGTCGGTTCGGCGACCCTGCACCGGCACTTCCCCACCCGGTGGTCGCTGCTCCAGGCGGTCTTCGGCGGATGTGTCCGCAACCTGGCGGCGCGCGCCGGAGATCTACTCGCCGCGCCGGACGCGCTCGACGCGCTGACGACCTGGCTGCACGAGGTGACCGCGTACGCCACGACAACCCGCGGCCTCGCGGACTCGCTCCTGAACGAGCCCGCCCAGGAGTCCGACACCTGCGGCGCGACGCTCGTCGCCGCCGGTGAACCACTGCTACGCCGAGCCGTCGACGAGGGTTCGGTACGGCCCGACATCACCATGGCCGACCTGATGATCCTCGCCAACGGCATCTCACTCGCGGCGCAACCGATGGGCGCCGCCAAGGCGGAACAACTGCTGACCCTCGCCCTCCAGGGGATCGGGTCAGCGGACCGGCGCGAGTCGGTCGACAAGGGCTCGTGAAGCCCAGGCTTGGTCGATCATGGAGTTGTGGTGGGGGACGACTGCCGTGAACAGCCATCAACCAGGCACCACAACTCCATGATCGACGCGAAAACCCGCGCGGGTCCTCAGGTCAGGCGACCGGTTCGCGGGCCGGGTCGGCGTCGCGGTCGGGGCCCGGGGTGATCCGGGGGTCGCCCTCGTCGGCGAAGTAGTCGTCCGGCTCGGTGCCGTCGACTCCTTCCTCGACCTTCGCGGCCCGCAGCGCGAGCGTCACCAGAGCCGCCACGGCCAGGTTGACCGCCACCGCCACGATGCCGACGTAGATCGTCTTGGTGGTGTCGAACCCGAACTCCGACAGCGGGAACGCCGAGCCGCCGAAGTGCTTCCGGGTCGGGCTGGCCACCTGGTAGAGCATCCACATGCCCAACCCCATGCCGGCCACCCAGCCGACGATCAGGCCCGTGCGGTGGAACCAGCGGGTGTAGAGGCCCAGCGCCACCGCTGGCAGCGTCTGAAGGATGATCACGCCACCGATCAGCTGGAGATCGATGGAGAACTGCGGGTCGAGGAAAACGATGCAGGCCACCGCGCCGACCTTCACCACCAGCGAGGTGATCTTCGAGACGTTCGCCTCCTGGGCCGGGGAGGCGTCCCGCTTCAGGTACTCCTTGTAGATGTTGCGGGTGAACAGGTTCGCCGCCGCGATCGACATGATCGCCGCGGGCACCAGCGCGCCGATGCCGATCGCCGCGTACGCGACACCGGCGAACCAGTCCGGGAACTGCTGGTCGAACAGCACCGGCACGACAGTGTTGTTGTCGACCGTGCCCTCCTTGGTGCCGGGCAGCGGCTTCACCCCGGACGCGATGGCCATATAGCCGAGCAGCGCGATCAATCCGAGGATCAGGCTGTACGCGGGCAGTGCCGACATGTTCCGCTTGATCACGTCCCGGTTCCGGCTGGCCAGGACGCCGGTGATGCTGTGCGGGTAGAGGAACAGCGCCAGCGCCGAGCCGAACGCCAGGGTGACGTACTGAAGCTGGTTGTTGGCGTTGAGCAGGATCCCGTCGTTCGGGTTCTGCGCTGTGGCCTGGAACTTCGCCTCGGCGGCGTCGAAGATGCTGCCCCAGCCGCCCAGCTTCTGCGGTAGCCAGATCACCGCGACCAGGATCACCACGTAGATCAGGCTGTCCTTGACGAACGCGATCAGCGCGGGCGCGCGCAGCCCCGACTGGTACGTGTACGCCGCCAGGATCGCGAACGCGATGATGATCGGCAGGTGCCGGGCCAGGGCGCTCTCGCCGGTCACCCCCATCGTCTTGAGCACCGCCTCAATTCCGACGAGCTGCAACGCGATGTACGGCATGGTGGCGACGATGCCGGTGACCGCGACGAGCAGCGCCAGCACCGGCGAGTCGAACCGGCTGCGGACGAAGTCGGCCGGCGTGACGAACCCGTGCCGGTGCGACACCGACCAGAGCCGCACCAGCACCAGGAAGACCAGCGGGTAGATGACGATGGTGTACGGAACCGCGAAGAAGCCCATGGCGCCCGCGCCGAACACCAGCGCCGGCACCGCCACGAAGGTGTACGCGGTGTAGAGGTCGCCGCCGATCAGGAACCAGGTGATCCAGCCGCCGAAGCTGCGCCCGCCCAGTCCCCACTCGTCCAGGTGCGCCATGTCCTTCGGCGCCCGCCACCGGGCGGCCACGAAGCCCATCACGCTGACCAGGAGGAACAGCACGGAAAAGACGATGATCTCGGTGAGATGGTCGCGCCACATCAGCGGCCTCCCCGCTTCTTCGTCATCTGGTAGACCAATGTGGTGGTGCCGACGCCGAGCAGGATGAAGGCCAGTTGCAGCCAGTAGAAGCGCGGGAAGCCGAAGACCCGGGGCGAGTCGCCATTGAAGAACGCCGGGATCAGCGGCACCACGATGGGGATGAAGAGCAACCAGTTCCAGGGGCTGTGGTCCTTCGCCCTGGTCGGCACCGTGGGCGGCGCCTCCGGTTCGGGTGCAGCCATCTGACACACCTCCGGGGAGTCGTGGCTTCCGATGTAACGGCCGGAGGCTACGACTCTGTGACGGCGGTCACCTGACCCGTCCGGAGGGTGCTGCGCCGAACGGCCGGTCGGCTGCGCCGAACGGCGCGGCCGACCGGCCGGGAGTAAATCGGCTCAGAGAGTGGCGAGGTGGGCGGTGTCGTTGACGGTGCGCACTGCCACGCCGCCGTCCGACCACATGTCGAGCACCGAGATGCCTGCCGCGTCCAGGAAGAGCCGGTGCAGGAAACCGTCGCCGGCCGCGAGGGCGTCGCGCAGCACCAGCTTGATCGGCGAGACGTGCGAGACGGCCACCACTGTCTCACCGGGGTACGCGGTCAGCAGCCCGCTGATGACGCGGTGCGCGCGTTCGGCGACCTGGGTGAACGACTCCCCGCCGGGCGGCGCGATCCGGGGTGAGGCGAGCCAGGCGTCCATCTCCCCCGGCCACTGCTCGCGCACCTCGGCGAAGGTGTGCCCCTCCCACTGGCCGAAGTCGCACTCGATCAGGTCGTCCTCGGTGCGGACCGGCACGTCACCGAGCGCCCCGGCGATCGACGCCGCGGTGGCCGTACACCGGGACAACGGTGAGCTGAGCACTGCCGCGACGGACGGGGCCAGCTCGGCCACCCGGACGCCGGTGGCGCGGGCCTGGGCCCGGCCGCGCTCCGAGAGCGGAACGTCGCCGCGCCCGGAGTAGCGCCGCTGCTCGGTGTACGCGGTCTCGCCGTGGCGGACCAGGATCAGCCGGGTGGCGGTGAAGGTCGGCCGTGGCTCCCAGGAGGCCGGCGCGGTCGCCGGATCGCTGCCGACGATCGGGGTGGCGGGCGTCGTCGAGGGCTGGCCGCCGGCCGGCGTTGGCGCCGGGCGGCCGGGGGCCGCTGTCGCCGACGGCCGACCCGCGGCGGCGTCCATGGCGGCGTTGGCGAGGGCGTCGGCGTGCCTGTTCTGCTCGCGCGGAATCCAACTGAACCGGACCGCTGCGAACCGGCCCACCAGCGCGGCGGCCTGGGCGGCGAGGGGCCGCAGGCCGGGGTGCTTGATCTGCCACCGGCCGCACATCTGCTCGACCACCAGCTTGGAGTCCATCCGGACGTCCACCTCGGCGGCGCCCAGCTCGGCGGCGGCGGTCAACCCGGCGATCAGGCCCTGGTACTCGGCGACGTTGTTGGTGGCCGTGCCGAGCGACTCGGAGCGCTCGGCGAGCACCTCGCCGGTCTCCGGGTCGCGGACCACCGCGCCGTAGCCGGCGGGGCCGGGGTTGCCCCGGGACCCACCGTCGGCCTCCATGGAGACCACGCGCGGCGCCACGACCTACAGACCCGACTCGTTGGTGCGGACCATGATCCGTCGGCAGTCCTCGCAGCGGACCACGTCGTCGGGGGCGGCCTTGCGGATCCGGGCCAGGTCGGCGCCGGACAGGTCCAGGCGGCACCCGCCGCAGCGACCCCCGGTGAGCAGCGCGGCACCCAACCCGGTGTCCTCGCGGATCTTGTCGTAGAGGTTGACCAGATCGCTGGGGAGGTCGGCGGCGAGCGGCTGACGGGCGCCCCGCTTGAACTCCTCATCCTTGGCGATCTCGGCCAGCGCTTCGTCGCGGCGCTGCTCGGTCGCGGCCCGCTTGTCCCGGGTCTCGGCCAGCCGCTGCTCCACACCGTCCAGTACGCCCTGCGCGGTTTCCCGCTGCTCCATCAGCTCCAGCTCGGCGTCCTCCAGGTCGCCCTGGCGGCGCTTGAGCGAGACCAGCTCGTGCTGGAGCGCCTCCAGCTCACGGGCCGGGCCGGTGCCGGCGGCCAGCCGGTTCTCGTCCTTCTCCTTGCGGGCCCGGACCTGCTCGACGTCCTTCTCCAACCGGGCGATGTCCCGGTCCAGGTCGTCCACCGCCACCTGGGCGCGGACCCGCTCGTCCTCCATCGACGACAGCTCCCGGGCCAGCGACTCCAGCTCGGCCCGCTCGGGAAGCGAACGCCTGCGGTGGGCGAGTTGGGCGAGGTTGGTGTCGATCGCCTGGAGGTCGAGCAGGCGGCGCTGCACCTGAGGGTCAGCCTTCACGGTCGGGCTCCTTGTCGTCCACAGCGGGTGCGGCGGGTGCGGCGGCGTGCACGGTCCACGGGTCGGTGTCCAGGTCGGACACCAGCGTCTCGACGTCCAGCGCCTCCCGGAGGAAAGCGGCCAGGTCGTCCAGCCACGGTCGTTCGGTCGCCCAGTGGGCGGCGTCGATCAGGGCGGGACCATCGGCGGCGAGGTGCTCGCCGGCCGGGTGGTGCCGCAGGTCGGCGGTGAGGAACGCGTCCACCCCGGCGGCGGTCGCGGCGCCGAGGAAGCTGTCCCCCGACCCGCCGCTGACGGCGAGGGTACGAACCATACGCCCGGGATCCCCCGCCGCGCGAACTCCCCAGGACGTGACGGGGAGCACCGCCGCCGCGTGCCGGGTCAGCTCGGCGAGGGTCATCGGCTGGGGCAGTTCGCCGATCCGGCCGAAACCCCTGTCGTCGCCGTGAGCGGGCGAGCCGGGCGCGGGTCGTTGCAGTGGGCGCAGACCGCTGAGCCCGAAGCGGGCGGCGAGGGCGTCGGAGACGCCCGGGGAGGCCACGTCGGCGTTGGTGTGCGCCGCGTAGAGCGCCACCCCGGCCCGGATCAACTGGTGGATGATCCGCCCCTTGAAGGTCGTCGCGGCGACCGAGGACACCCCGCGCAGCAGCAGCGGGTGATGCGCGACGATCATGTCCGCGTCGGCGGCGAGGGCTTCCTCGACAGTCTCGGGCACCACGTCGACCACGCAGAGCACCCGGCGGACCGGGGCGGCCGGCTCACCGAGCACCAGGCCCACCCGGTCCCACTCCTCCGCCCAGACCGGCGGAAAGCGCCGTTCCAGCGCGGCCACCACGTCGCTGACTGTGGGGGCGGATCCGCTTGTGCTCACGGCGGGCCAGCTTACCGGCGTCGGGGCCGCCGGGCGGTGACACCCGGCCCGGCCGCGTCGGGTGGAAGATCTTCCGGACGCGCTAGACGGCGCTCCAGGAGACGGTCTGCAGTGCGGCCAGCGGCATCGCCCAGGGGAAGGCGTGCAGGTGCTGTTCCCCCGTTCCGGGCGGATGCAGAGCGATGACATCGTCGCCGAAGAGCACAGTGACGCCCCACTCGGCCAACCGGGCCACCCCGGCACGAAACGCCGGGTGGCAGGCCATCGCCGCGTTTGTGTACGGCACCGCCACGATGGGGACGCCCTTGCCCTGGGCCTCGACCAACAGCCCGAGCGCCAGCGTGTCGGTGATCCCGGCGGCCCACTTGTTGACGGTGTTGACGGTGGCCGGGCAGACGATCATGGCGTCGGCGGGTGGCAGCACGTCCGGGTCACCGGGGTTCTTGTAGTGCGTCCGCACCGGGTGGCCGGTCTGCCGGATCAGGGCCGACTGGTCGACGAACTTCGCGCCGTCCGGCGTGGTGACCACGCAGACGTCCCAACCGTCGCGTTGGGCGAGGTCGACCAGACGACCGACGTGCCGAGCCAGCGGCGAACCGCAGGCGATGACGTAGAGCACCTCGCGGTGCCCGCTGTTGCGCGCTGCACCGGCCATCAGACCGGCTCCGCGCTCATACCCCTACTCCCATGTGCTCAGCCAACTCCGCTACCGGAGAAGGCGGCGCACCACGTGTGCGACGGAGGATGTCGGACATCACCTCGTGCGCGATCGGCCGGCAGCGGATCTCCGACGGGGCGAGCCGATCACCGAGCAGCAGCATCTCGCCGGCGTTCGCCACGTCGCCTATCTGGGCGTACCCGCGGGCGATGTCGAGCAGGTGGTGCGCGCGGCGCTCGGGCAGCAGCGCGTTGAAGGAGGGCTCCGCGATGCGCAGCTGGTGCACCTCCACGGCCCGCCCCCCGTCGCCCAGCTCCACGGCGGCGGCGGCCCGGTGCAGCTCCACATTTGTCGGGCCGAACGACGTCCAGTAGTGGTTGTAGTCGCCGCCGAGCAGAGTGGCGGCCTCCTGCGCGCAGTTGATCAGGTCGTCGACGCTGGCCGAGTCACCGATGCGGGACGCGGCCATCGCCCCCTGGAGCAGCAGCATCCCGTAGACGGAGAGCCGGGCCGGCGAGACCTCGTTGCTGCCACCCGGCGCCAGCCGGTTGGCGATCTGGACGTTCAGCTCCAGCGCGGGGCGGGCCCGGCCCATCGCGACCAGGGCGTTGCACACCCGGGTGGTGGCGATCCCGGCGAGCAGCGGGTCGTCGGCCCGCTGGGCCACCGCCATCGACCGGTCGGCGGCCAACCAGGCGAGCTCGCACTCGCCGAGCTTGCGCAGCACCGAGGAGGCGATCTGGTAGACCTGACCGAGCAGGTGGGCCGCCTCGGCGGCCTGCTCACCGCCGTAGGCGGCGTCGGCCGCCTGGGCGTCGCGCAGCAGCTTCGGCAGCGCCCGGGTGAGCATCCCGTAGCGGCCGTACTGGTAGGTGAGCCAGGCGTGGTTGACGGCCTTGCGCATGTCGTCCATCGGTGGCGGGTACGGCGCCGCGTCGAAGTACGCGCTCATCGAGTCGTAGCGTTCCAGCGCCGCCCGGATCTCCTGCACCTCGACCTGGTCGATGCAGTTGAGGGCGTCGGCGCGCCGCTCCGGATCCTTACCCATCAGCAGTTGGACGTCCATCTGGAGGATGTCGGCGATCTCGTAGAGGACGGAGAACTTGTCCAACCGTCGGACGCCGCGTTCGACCTTGTCCACCCAGCTCTTGGACTTGCCCAGCCGGTCCGCGAAGACCTGCTGCGACATCTTGCGTCGCCCCCGCCAGTAGGCAACTCGCCGTCCTATGGGTAGCTCGTCCATCTCCCCATCCTCCCCTGCCACCGACAACCAATCGAGTCGGGGCGATGTCCGCGGGTGCGGCGACTGCCATTCGTTTTCAGGTTTTCGCTGGTCGCACAGGATGTACGTCAGCCGTACAGGTAGTCCTCGTACTTTTCGTGCAAGTTGCACGGGCCGTTCGTCAACCTCAACGATCGTGGGTTACGGCAGTGACGGTGCTCGACATGCGACCTGGCGAACGCCGGGCCCGACGAGAGGAGTTGGCACACATGTGGGGGAATGTCGTACCGCGCGTTGCCGAACTGTCGCCGCTGGAACGGGTCCGGCTGCGCCGGGTCGCCATCCGGTACGCGGTACACGGCTGGGAGGTCACCCCGGGTGCCTGTCTGGCCCGCAGCCGCTTCGTCTGCGGGCGGGCCGGCTGCCCCACGGTGGGCTGCCACCCCGCCCTGGAGAACTGGGAACTGGCCGCCAGCGCCGACCCGGCCCGGGTGGCCACCTGGTGGCGGAGCCGACCGCACGGGGTGCTGCTGCCCACCGGCCGGGCCTTCGACGTGCTGGAGGTGCCCGCCCACCTCGGCCGGCACGTGCTCGACGCGGTCCAGATCCACCCGGCCGGCACCGGCGTACGCGGACCGGTGCTGGTCACGCCCACCGGACGGTGGATGTTCCTGGTCCGCCCCGGCGACCCGCTCCGACCGGAGTTGGAGCACTGCTTCCACGTGGTCCGGCACGGGCCGGGCTCGTGGATCCCCGCGCCGCCCACCCGGTTGCCGGAGGGCACGGTCCGCTGGGCGGTCGCCCCGGAACAGGCACGTTGGCAGCTTCCGGATTCGTACCTCGTGCAGAACACGTTGATCGGGGCGCTGCGCGCCGCCGGGGTGACGCTCGCCCCCGACCTGCTCCCCGGTCACCTGCCGCTGCCCCGTCGAGGCATGTGAAACCGGCCCGGTCGACGATTCGATCCGGTGCCCGACAGCGTCGCCGAGGCGTCGGTCCTCGTTGACAGGGGGACGGTGCGAACGCGCGCCACGAACGGGGGAACGATGTCCACCAACGACAGAGCGCCTCACCCCGGCGGCACCGAGCCGCCCCGGCGCAGCCACCCGGGGCGCCGCTGGGCCGGCACCCGACCGTCCGGGTCCCGCCCCGGCCGCCCACGCCCCACCGGCTCCCGCCCAGCCGGCACCCACCGCCCCATCCGCTAGTAGCTCCCCGCTCTCGGCTCCCCCTCCCCGCACCCCCACCCCGCTCTCGGCGATCTTGCACTTGCTGTCCCGACAAAATGCACGTAACGGGACGAACCAGCAACCGAAACTGCAAGATCGCGGGGAGCGAAGGGGAGCGCGGGGCGCGGGGGGCGCGTAAGGGGCTAGTCGGTTAGGGGGAGGTCGACGGAGTGGTGCTGGCGGGCGTTGTCGGTTATCGCCGCGTGGGTGTGGTCGTTCAGGCGGGCCAGCCAGTTGAGGCCGGGAGTGCCCATGGCGAGGGCGGCGGTGGCGTACGCGTCGGCCAACCCGAGGTCGGTGCCGACAACGGTCACCGAGCGCAGCCCACTGGCCGGTGCGCCGCGGCGCGGGTCCAGCACGTGCCGGCCCCGCTCGTACACGCCTGACGTCGCCACGGCCAGGTCGGTCCCGCTGAGGACCAGGCAGGCCGCCATCGCGTCCCACGGGTGCCGGATGCCGATGCGCCACGGCTCCCCCGACGGCGACAGACCCCGCACCCGTACGTCGCCGCCAGCGTTCACGCAGTGGTTGACGGCACCGGCGGCGACGAGGCGGTCCGAGGCGACCTGGGCCGCCCAGCCCTTGACGTAGCCGGACGGGTCGAGCCGACCGGTGGCGTACGCGTCGAAGAACCCATCGGTGGCGCCCCACAGGTCGGCGCAGGTCTCCAGCACGTACCGCAGGTCCGCGGACGCCTCGGAGAGCAGCACCTCACCCCTGTCGAAGCGGCACACCTCGCTGTCCGGCTTGTAGGTGCTGAACCGTCCGTCCACCTCGTGCATCCAGGCGAAGACCTCGTCCGCCAACTCGCGCAGTGTCGCCGGTGGCAGGTCGTCGGCGAGGTCCAGCGTGATCGTCGTACCCATGATCTGTTCGACCCGGCACAGCCCGGGTCGGGTCAGCGTGGCCCGCACGTCAGAATGCCTGCTCGATGGCGGACCGCAACGACTGCTTGTAGGAGTTGCTGGTCTCGGTGGCCCCGGAGACGGTGTTGAGGTTCGCGTTCTGCTTTCGCACCACCTCACTGGGGGTGCCAGGAGCGCCGGTGCCGTCGTAGGCGAGACGGACGTCGCCGCTGTGGATGTCGGATTCACCCCCGCTGGGCAGCGACAGCGCCACGGCCTCGACGATCCGGCTACCCGAGACGACGATCTGCACCTGCACGTACCCGTACTCGTTCTCGAAGCCGTTGCCGGTGACCCGGCGGGTGGTCGACTGGGGCGCCTTGGTGGTGGTCCGTGGCGCGCTGGGGGCCTTCGTCGTCCTGGTGCCCGACGGGCGCGCGGTGGTCTTGCCGGGCTTGGGCGACGTCGACGGCTTGGCGCTTCCCGATGGTGTCGGCGTGCCGGCGGCCGGGTCGGTGCCCGGCGCACCCGGTTCGGTGCCCGGCCCGGAGGGGTTGACCGGCTGCGCGGTCGGCAGGTTCTGGGCGACCTGGCTGGTGCCTGGCGAGCCCTTGAACACCACAAGCGCTGTGGTGCTGGCGGCCAGGCCGGTGATCGCGAGGAGCGCGCGACGCATGGGGATGCCCTTCCTACAGCTCGAACGTGGCCAGATGGATCTGCCGTCGGGGCACGCCGGCCCGCCGCAGCGCCCGCACCGACTGTTCCACCAACCCGGGCGGCCCGCACAGGTAGACGTCGCGTCGGGCCACGTCGGGCACCAGTTGCCGCAGCCCGTCCGGGCTCATCAGCTGGCGGGGGCCGGGGTCGTCGCGGGAGCCGATGACGTACCAGACGGAGGTGTCGCGTTCCTGGGCCAGCCAGTCCAACTCGCGGCTGAGCAGCACGTCGGCCGGTGTGCGGGCGCGGTAGATCAGCGCGGCGCCCGGCGGCAACTCCTCCAGCATGGCCCGGATCGGCGTGATGCCGCTGCCACCGGCGATCAGCAGCGCCCGCTCGCGGAGCCGGTGCGCGGCGGTGAAGGTTCCCGACGGGCCTTCGGCCCAGACCCGGGTGCCCGGTTCCAGGTCGCGCAGGTCGGCGGTGTGGGTGCCAACCACCTTGACGGTGACCCGCAGCCAGCGGCCGTTCGCGGCGGCGGAGACGGAGAACGGGTGTGACTGCCACCAGCAGCCCCGGGTGAGGAACCGCCAGCGGAAGTGTTGGCCGCCGAGCATCGCCAGCCGGCCGAGCCGCTCCCCAGTGAGGTAGATGGAGATGGTGTCGGTGCTCTCGGCGACCACGTCGGCGACCCGCAGCTTGTAGCGCAGGTTGAACGCCAGCGGTGCGATCACGCGGCCCCAGAGCAGGGCGGCGACCACCAGCACGTACAGCGCGATCCAGCCGGTGCGCACCGGGCCGGGCCGGTACAGCTGCGCGCCGTGGGTGAACTGGTGGCCGAAGCCGAGCAGCAGGATGAGGTAGCTGGACAGGTGCAGCAGGTGCCACATCTCGTAGGGCAACGCCCGCCGGATCGCCCGGATGCTGCTGAAGCCGACCAGCATCATGATGCCGGCCGCGACGAACGCCGAGACCATGTCCTCGTAGTCGCCGAGCAACGTGCCGACCTCGGCGAGGATCGACTGGTTACGCAGGTCGGCGTAGCCGACCAGGATCAGCGACATGTGCGCCAGCACGGTGACCAGCAGTGTGGCGCCGATGTCCCGGTGCCAGCGGGCCATGTGCTCGCCGCCGATCCACCGTTCCAGCACCGGCAGTCGGCTCATCATCAGCACCTGCACCAGCAGCAGGTAGCCGGCGACCAGGCCGGTGATCCGGCCGGCCGCGGTGACGGTGGTCGCTGTGCTCCGCAACGATCCGGCCGGGGTGCCCAGCCACCAGGGCAGCACGCTGGCGAGCAGGCCGACCAGGAGCAGCACGCCCAGCAGCCGTCGGCCGCCGGGCCCGCGCCGGTCCGGGATCTGCGGGGGTACGGGCGCAGCCGACCGGCCGCCGTGCCGGGACGAGGTCCCGGTACGACGGCCGGCGGCGTGGGTGTGCGAATACGTCACGCGTACAGCTTCATCGGGGCGTACTTCTGGCGGGGGAAGACCTTGTCGACCTCCGCGTTGGTGAGCCCGAACCGGCCCTGCGCCACAGCGCCGTAGACGTTGAACATGTTGTTGTACTCCGGCACGTCACCGGAGTCCAGCTTGTCCAGACCGTTCCAGGTGCCCAGCAGCGAACCGGCCAGCTTCTTGCCGGACAGCAGGGTGACCACGCCGCCGTGCCCGTGGTCGGTGCCGTTGTTGTTGGAGCCGACCCGACGGCCGAACTCGCTGGACACCATGATCGTCACGTCGGCGGCCTTCGGGCCGAGGTCGGTGAAGAAGGCGGCCATCGCGTTTGCCAGCTCGTTGAGGCGGCGGTGCAGCTGGCCGCCCTCGCGGGTGCCCTGGTTCTCGTGGGTGTCGTAGCCACCCATGCCGACGGTGGCGACCCGGACGTTGGCGCCGCCCTTGATCAACTGGGCGAGTTGCTGGAACGCGTTACCGACGCCCTCGTACTTGACGCCCTCGGCGGGCTGGTACGGCTTGGCGGCGAGCTTCTGGGCGGTGGCCAGCGCGCCCATGCCCTCCTGCACGGCTTCCTCGACCGGGTGGTTGATCCCGGTGAAGAGGCCCTTGATGGCCTTCTCGGTGGCGGCCCGGAACCGCTCGTCACCGTTGAGCCGCAGGGAGCCGACGTTGTTCAGCGAGAGCGCGCCGTTGTTGCCGACCAGCGAACGGGGCAACGTGCTGCCGATGCCGACGCTGCGGAACGCGGTGCCCTTGCCCAGGTTGTCGACCAGACCGTCGAGCCAACCCCGGCCGCCGGTCTCGTTGGGCAGCCCGCCCAGGTTGCAGGCGTCGGCGGCCTGGAAGTGGCTGCGGGACAGCCGCTCGTCGGAGACCGCCGGGATGAAGCCCAGCTGACCGGCAGTGAGCCACTTCTCCAGCGGCTTGAACGCGCTGGTCAGCTTGAAGCCGCGGCCCAGGGCCAGCGAGTCGTTGCCGAGCAGCAGGTCGGGCCGGGCCTTGTTGAGCACCGCGTCGTTGTCCGGCGCGATCAGGCTCAGGCCGTCCAGCCCGCCGTAGAGGAAGACGTGGATCAGGGTGCCGGTCTTGGTCGCCGCGAACGACGCCGAGGTGGTGACGAACTGGGCGGTGGCCAGCGCGGTGGCGGTGGCCGCGGCACCGGCGACGAAGGTCCGCCGGGTCACGCCGCGACCGTCCTGCTGGGCCTCCTCCAGGTCCTCCAGGGTGCGGTACCTGTCGAACTCGGCGGCGTTCTCGGCGGCGACGATGTCCGCCTCGGCGCGCAGCAACGCCTCGGCCGGGTTGTCGGCCAGCCGTCGCACGTCGGGGCATTCGGGGTGCAGGGGGAAAGAGTTGTACACAGTCTTCTCCATCGGGTGCCTCACCGGAGGTGGTGCTGGGGGGAAGCGAGGATCGCCCGCGCGACGGCGGTGATGGCCCCGTTGAACGTGGCGTCGACCTTGGTGGTCGCCGCCACACCGGCCACGCCGAGGATGAGGTTCTTCTCCCGCGTGCTCAACTTCTGGCCCACCAGACGCAGGGAGAGCGCGTCCACGTACGCACCGGCCGTCGCCGGCGGCTTGGCGACCAGCTTCTCCGGCGCCGTGTATGTGAAGGTGGTGCGGTAGCCGGCGAGGATCTCGCCCGCCTCGTTCCAGCCGTTGACCATGGTGCCGGCCGAGGTCCACGCGACGTAGACGTCCGGGTAGCCGTCCGGGGTCGGATGACCCATCGGGGACTGGCCCAGCTCGCGCATCTTGTCGTGGATCTGGCGCAGCCCTCGGGCGTACGCGGTGCGCTTGCTGTCGCCGTTGTTGTGCTTCGGCGACGCCTCCGGCGAGACGCCCAGGGTGCGGTACGTGGCGACCAGGTACTCCATCGGCCGGCGCACCTTCTGACCCACGCCGGCCCAGAACTCCGAGGAGCAGAACAGCGTCATCAGGACCGGCTTGATCATGCCCTTGTTGGTGGTGTACGTCTTGGCCAGCCGGTCCACCAGGGACTTCGGCGGGGTGTCCGAGACGAACCGGGTGGCAAGGCTCTGCGCCACGTACTTCGCCGTCGACGGGTGCGTCGCGATGTAGGTGATGTACGCGTCGATCGCCGCTTCGGCCTTCTTCGGGTCGGACGAGTTGTTCGCGTGGGTGAAGCCGAGGATCTTCACCTTGCCGACGTAGTGCTGCTCGGGGCGGAAGACGTACTTGCCCTTGTCGTCGACACCGCGGCCGGTCTGCAACATGGCGGCCTGCCGGACGTCCGGCTCCTTGTAGCCGCCGTCGACGCCGACCGAGTAGAGCTCGAGGTTCTCCCGGGCGAGGTTCTCGTTGATCGCGTCCTTGCGGGAGTCCTTCTGGTTCAGGTAGATCAGCAGCGCCGGGTGCTTGTTCGCGGCGACCAGCATCTCGGGGTAGCTGCCCAGCGCGTGCTTGCGCACGACGTCCTGGTCGAACGAGTTGCGGTACACCTCGCCGCCGTCGAAGTCCGCTGCGACGTGCAGGAAGTCGTTCCAGAAGTCGACCATCACCTCGAACAGCTGGCGCTTGGACCAGATCTGCCGGGCGATGGTGGCGTCGACCATCTCCCGCTCCGGGTGGGCGTCCTGCTCGTTGAGCTTGTCCCGCTGGTCGCGTAGCTGCTGCACGGAGAGCTTCTGGGTCGGCAGCTCGGCGAGCTTCAGCTCGCCCTTGCTCGGCTCCAACTTCTCCGGGTCGAGCTGGGCGCGGATCCAGGCGTCCATGCCCTCGCGCTTGATGTCGGCGACCACCGCGGGCGTCGCACCGAAGGTGGCGCGCCGGGCCAGGTGCAGGATCGGGTCCTTGGCCAGCACCGTCTTGACTGTCACCTTGGTCGCCGCCGCGGCCGCTGCCGGGCCGGAGAAGGTCCGCCCGCCGGCCGGCGCGTTCTTCTTCAGCGCCTCACCGGCCCGCGAGCCCATGTAGCTTTCGTTCTGCTCGGTGTAGGTACGCACGGTGCTGGGCTGCTGGCCGCTGGGGCGCGCCGCGGTGCCGTCGGTAACCGTGCTGCCGGTCGCGTCGCCGGCCGCCGCCTCGTCGCCGAAGAGGCCACGGATCTGCGGGGTCATGGCGAGCGCGGCGCCACCGGCGACGACGGCGGCGGTGCCGCCGAGGGCCACCATCGCCTTACGTCGGCCGACCTTGCGACCCGGCTCGTTGTCATCGTCGAGGGTGGGCAGTCCGGTACCGGCAGGTCGTGCCGGGGCCGGACGGCCGAGGCCCTCCGGGCCGACCCACTGCGGACCGCGCGGGGCGGGCGCGGGCTGCCCGGCGTACTGCTCACGCGGGTCGGCCTGCGCGGCGTAGCCGCCCTGGTAGGGGTGGGGCGAGTCGTAGCCGTAGGGCGCGGGCGTGTGGGGGTCGCCGTAGCCGTCAGCGCTGGGGTGCTGATGTCCGTCCCAACCGCGGTCGTCCCGCGGTCGACGTGGTGGCACATTCTGGTCGGCCATGTACCAATCCCGATTTCTGATGAGCGCCGGAAGCTGCTACCGGGCAGGTGCGGCAGGTGCGGCGACTGTTGCCTGAGGGGGTTGCTACGGCAAGGTAACCAAGGCCCCAGGGCCCTTCAAGGTGGCCGGAACCCACTCGTGAGGGCACTTAAGACAGCGCTCAGCGCGACAGCGGCGGCGGGCTGTGGGATGGACCTGCCCGCAGACCTTCCCAGCAGGGCGTACGCGTGGCGTGCCGAGCACGGATCGGACCACGCCGCCGTACGCGACAGTTACGGCCTCGTTCACCACCAAAGGCAAACTTAAGGCTCAGGTAAGTCGGACATGAGGCGCGCTCGCGTGCAGGAAAAGTAGCAGCAGCGGGCGAGCGTGAGCCGCCACCGCAGCGGGTATGCCGCCGAACCGCTGAACGCGTGAGGGGAAGGCAGCGCCATGCTCAGCAAAGAGGATCAGCGCAGATTCGACCAGATCACCCGTCAGCTCCGGGAAAGTGACCCGGCCTTCTTCAACCGGCTGGACCACCGGGCCCGAGCCCGCAGGGGCCGCTACCTGATGTTGTTGACCATCGTGCTGTGGGCGTCGCTGCCGGCGATAGCCGTGTTCGCCGGTCGACTCACCGGCGCGATCTGCGCGGTGGTGCTGGTGGCCAATGCCGCGATCATGTGGCGGTTCCGCCGCCGCTGGACGTGACTGCTCAACCGCTCAACGGGACGGCTCAACAGGTGGACGTGACAGCTCACCTGTCGGCCGGACCGAACGCCCGGTACGCGCGGCGCAACCGTTCGAGCAGTCCCGGCCCACCGATGGCCGGGGCCGGCGCTCCGAGCTGGCGCAGCAGCAGGTCGGTGCCGGTCACCAGTCGGGGCGGCCGATCCGGCAGCGGCACCGGCGCTGACCAGAACCGGTCCGCTGTGTCCGCCAGCGGCGTCGCCGACAGCCCGGCCAGCGCCCGAGCGGCGCCGACCGGCGCCACGACGTCCACTGTCGACGCCGCACCGTCCGGTCCGGACGGTGGGTCGAGCGGTGGGGGCGCCGAGGTCGCACCGGTGGTCGCGGCTCGCCGGGCGCGGAGTTCGTCGAGCAACTCCGCCCGGGACCGACCGCGCCAGTGCAGCAGCTCGAACGGGTCCGCGTCGAACGCCTCGGCCAGCAGGTAGAACGTCGCCGCGAGGTGCTTGCACGGCACCGCGAAGTCGGGGCAGTTGCAGCGCTGGGTCAACTCGTCCACGGCGGCCGGGAAGAGCGGCGCGCCGGCCGCGGCGAACAGCTCCTCCAACTCGTCGGGGAGATCTCCGGCGAGCAGCCGGGCGCTGAAGAACGCCTGCCCGGCCAGCTCGTCCTCGATTCGGGACCAGAGCGCCGCCGGGAACGGCTTCAGCGCGATCGACACCTGGTACGGCTGCGGCCGGGAGCCCTGCACCACCGCGTCGACCCGGCCGGGGGTGATGTCGAGCGTGAGCACCTGACCGGCTCGCGCGTACGACCGGCCCCGGGTCAGCCGGGTACCGAGCGCGAACGACTCCAGCACCTCCAGGAAACGCCGCGACCACCAGGACCTGCCGATCGCGCCCCGGGCACTGCGTGCCCGCAGACCCCCGTCGACCCGACGCGGACGCCCGTAGTCGGCGAACCGGTCGGTGCTCACGTCGGCGCTCCGCTCGCTCACTCCACCACCGCGCCGGCTTCCAGGGCGAACAGGTCCCGCAACTGGCCGGTGGACAACTCGGTGATCCACTGCTCACCGGTGCCGACCACCCGTTCGGCGAGGCTGCGCTTGTCGGCGATCATCGCGGCCACCTTCTCCTCGACAGTGCCGGCGCACACGAACTTGCGCACCTGCACCCGTCGACGCTGCCCGATCCGGAACGCCCGGTCGGTGGCCTGGTCCTCGACCGCCGGGTTCCACCACCGGTCCACATGCACCACGTGGTTCGCGGCGGTAAGGGTCAGCCCGGTGCCGCCGGCCTTGAGGGAGAGGACGAACAGCGGCGGACCCTCCGCAGACTGGAAACGCTGCACCAGGGCGTCCCGCTCGGCCTTGCCGAGGCCACCGTGCAGGAACAGCACCTCCCTGCCGAACCGCGCCGACAGGTGACCCCGCAACATCGCACCGAACTCGGCGTACTGGGTGAAGAGCAGTGCCCGCTCCCCCGCCGCCAGCACCTCCTCAAGGATCTCGGTGAGCCGAGCCAGCTTGCCGGAGCGGCCCTCCAGCGGTGAGCCGTCGCGCAGCAACTGGGCGGGGTGGTTGCAGACCTGCTTGAGGCGGGTCATGGTGGCCAGCACCAGGCCGCGTCGTTCGATGCCGTCGCTGGTCTCGATCCGGGCGAGCATGTCGTCGACCACCACCCGGTACAGCGCGGCCTGCTCCGCAGTGAGGTTGCAGAGCACCTCCATCTCCAGCTTCTCCGGCAGGTCGGAGATGATCGACGAGTCGGTCTTGAGCCGGCGCAACACGAACGGGCCGGTGATCCGGCGCAGCCGCTCGGCGGCCTCGACGTCGCCGTGCCGCTCGATCGGCTCGGCGAACCGTTTGCGGAACGTCGCGGCCGGCCCGAGCAGACCCGGGTTGGCGAACTGCATGATCGACCAGAGGTCGGCGAGGCGGTTCTCCACCGGTGTGCCGGTCACCGCCACCCGCTGCCGGGCGGGCAGCGCGCGAACCGCCTCGGCCTGCCGGGTCGACGCGTTCTTGATCGCCTGCGCCTCGTCCACCACCACCCGGTGCCAGTCGATGCCGGCCAGGTCGGCGGCGTCGCGGGCGGCCACCGAGTAGGTGGTGAGGACCAGGTCCGCGCCGTGCGCGGCCGCCGTGAACTCCGCTCCCCGCGCCCGCTCGGCACCATGGTGTACGTGCACCCGCAGCTCCGGGGTGAACCGGGCCGCCTCCCGCTGCCAGTTGCCGACCAGCGACATCGGACAGACCAGCAGGGTCGGCCCGGCCTCCGGTGGGTCCCCGGCGAGCAGCGCGAGCAGTTGCACCGTCTTGCCCAGCCCCATGTCGTCGGCGAGCACACCGCCCAGACCGAGTGAGCGCAGGAAGGCGAGCCAGGCCAGCCCCCGCTGCTGGTACGGCCGCAGCGTCCCCCGGAAGCCCGGTGGCGGGTCCAGCGGGGTGAGTCGCCGCTCGACCGCGCCGGCGAGCAGGTCGCCCAGCGCCCCGTCGGCGGTCACCTCCAGCACCGGCAGCTCGCCGGTGGCCTCACCGTCGGCCAGCCCGAGGCGGAGCAGGTCGGCGACGGTCAGCTCGCCCGCGGAGCGGAGCAGGCGCAGCCCGGCCGCGAGCCGCCCCGGGTCCAGTTCCACCCACCGGCCGCGGAGCCGTACCAGCGGGGTCTTCGTCTCGGCCAACGCCGCCAACTCCTCGGCGGAGAGCGGCTGGTCACCGAGTGCGATCTCCCAGCGGTAGTCGACAAGGGCGTCCAGGCCGACTCCGGCATCGGTGCCACCCACGGTGCCCGGCGCGGTGCGGCTGCGCGCCCGCAACCGGGCGCCCAGTCGCGCCGACGGACGCTGCCACCAGGACGGCAGCAGCACCCCGAAACCGGCCGCGTGCAGCACCGGGGCGCCCGCACTGAGGAACCGGTGCGCCCCCTCGACGTCGAGTTCCATCGCCTCCGGGGCGGCGGTACGCAGCGCGGCGTCCAGGTCCGGCCAGAGCCTGCTGGCCCGGCCCAGCTCGGCGAGGAGCGTCTCCTGCGGGTTGGCCGTCCGGCCAACCAGGCCGCCGAGGGTCTGCGGCGCTCGCCAGATGTCCCCGGCATCCACGTGCAGGCCGGGTTCGTCCGCGGCCTGCAACCCGAACTCCAACCGCCAGCGCCCGGCACCGATCGACCCGACCGACACCGGCGCGCTGTCGGCGGACACCGGCGCGCTCGCGTCGTCGGCGGACACCGACCCGGGCGCGCTCTCGGCGGACACCGACGCGGGCGCATCGTCGGCGGACCTCACCCGGGTGGCCAGGATCGGTTCGGTGACCTCGTCGAGGGCTGGTTCGACCAGGCGGAAACTGGCCCGCACCGGGCCACCGGCGGCGTCGCGCTGCCAGGCGTCCAGTTCGGTGGAGAGGCTGTCCAGCCCGGCCGGGTCGATGGTGAAGTCCCGCTGCGGGCCGGCGAGCGCGGCGAGCCAGGCCGGCGCCGGACCACCAGGGCGCAGCCCTCGTGCCAGCGTGGTGGTCGCCAGCGCGGCCCGCGCGGCGGCGTCGGTGAACGCGTCGAGCGCATCCGCGACCAGGACGGCAGCGGTCAGCTCAGACCCGCCCGAACCAACAATCGCCGCAGCGGAGGTGGCGGCGCTCCCAGTGGGCCCCTGAGCAGTGCCGGCGGACGACGGCAATGCGGCGGACGGCGACGCGGCGGCGGACGGCGGCAACGCGGCGGCGGACGGCAGGACGGCAGCGCGGGCGGCGGGTGGCAGGGCCAGCGCCAGCGCGCGCGCCCAGGCGGCGTCGGTGCCGGTCAGCAGCGGACGCCAGACCGCCTGCGCGAGCACCTGCCCGCCCGACGCCGTCGTCGTGCCCGCGCCGGGCGCCCAGTCAACCGTCGTCGTGCCCGCACCGGCCCTCGCCACGCCTGCGCCGGGCGTCTGGTCGACCGCTGTCGCGCCAGCGTCGGGCGTCTGGTCGGCCGTCGCGCCAGCGCCGGGCATCCGATCGGCCGTCGTCGCGTGCACGCCGGGGAGGACGCGGCCACGGGTCACCAGGTCGGCGGCGAAGTCGACCAGTTCGGCGAGGTGCCGCAGGGTGGCCCCGGGCACCGCCGGGATGTCGTCCAGGGCTCGCAGCAGCGAAAGGGCGTCGTCCGGGGCGTACACCAGGGTGGGGACCCGCCACCCGGCCAGGGTGAGCCGGCCGCGGGCCGCGGGTGCGACTGTGGTCCGGATCAGTTCGGGTGAGTCGGTCGGCGCGCCGGCCAGGGTGGGCAGGGTGAGTAGCGCTGTGTCCGACCGGCTCGGCTCGGCGGCATCGGCGAGGACGGCGGCCAGGTCGGTGTGCCCGGCCGCGAAGGGGTGCGGGCGTTCCCGGGCCGGCCGGCCCGTACGTGCAGCGGGAATCGGTGCGGTGCTGTCCTCGGCCCAGACGGCGAGGCCGCCGGTCGATCTGCCGCTGGGCAACCACAGCCCGTGGATGACCAGCACCTGCTCCCCCTAGTCGCCGCCCGCCCCCAGCTTAGGCGGCCCACCCGGCCCGGCGTCCGCGCCCACCGGCCCACCTGCGCGATCTTGCACTTTGTGTCGACGTTCGGTGAAGAGTGCACGTTTTGTCGCAGCAGAAAGCGCAAGATCGCGGGGACTGGAGGTGGGTGCGGCAACGGGCTAGCGTCGGCGCTGTGGTCGATCTGCTGGTTCTTGGCGGGCTTGGGGTGGACGTACGGGTTCGGGTGCCCGCGCTGCCCCTCCCGGCTGCCGATTCCCACACCGTCGAGCCGATCGAGCTGCGGATCGGCAACACCGGCGCCGGTGTGGCGTTGGCCGCCCGGGCGCTCGGCCTGCACGTACTGGTGGTCGACACCCTCGGTGCGGATCCGGCCGGTGAGCTGGTCCGGGCGGCGTTGACCCGGGCCGAGGTGCCGGCGCTGCTGGCCGAACACCGGGGCGGCACCCGCCGGTCGGTGAACCTGGTGGACCCGGGCGGGCGGCGCACATCGCTGTACGACCCGCGCCCATGGCAGGGTGATCCACCGTTTCCCGCCACCGAATTGACCGCACTGGTCCGCGACGCCCGGCACGTCCACCTGTCGATCATGGATTGGACGGTGCCGTTGCTGCCCGCCGTGCGGGCTGCCGTTCCGACGGGCGTGACGCTCTCCACCGACCTGCACGACTGGGACGGCGAGAACACCTACCATCAGCCGTTCGCGGAGGTCGCCGACCTGGTTCTGCTGAGCGGGGTGCGGTTGGGCGACCGCGCCGCGTCGCTCGCCGGCACGTTGGCGCCCCGGACGGTGGTGGTGACCCGTGGCGCGGACGGCGCCGACCTGTACCCGGGCGACGGCACTGCGGTATCCGTGCCGCCCGCCGTCGCTGGAAAGCCGGTGGTGGACAGCAACGGGGCGGGCGACGCCTTCGCGGCCGGCCTGATCGCCGCCCGGCTGCGCGGTGAGCCACTGGCACGTGCCGCCCGGTACGCGGCGCGGGTTGCCGCTGCGGCCTGTACGCATGACGGGATGGAGTACCCACCGGGCCTGTTGCCCACCGGTTGACGGCCGACGGAGTGCGGCGACCCCTGGCTCAGAGCGCGCCGGCCTCGCCGTCGGTCAGCTCGCGCAGAATGTCGGCGTGGCCCGCGTGCCGGGCCGTCTCTTCGATCATGTGCGCCAGGATCCAGCGCAGCGACACCTCACCGAGCTGCGGATGCGGCACCACGTGGTCGAGGTCGATGCTCGCGGCGACCGCCCGGGAGCGGGCGCAGGCTCGCTCGTACGCCTCGGTGAGACCGGCGATGGTTTCCTGGTCGCTCAGCGTGAAGCTGGCGACCGCGTCCTCCTCGGAGGTCAGGTAGACGTCGCCGGGCTCGGGTGCCAACAGGGTCGGGAACCAGTTCCGCTCGACAAGGGTCAGGTGCTTGACCAGCCCAGCGAGTGTGGTCGCCGACGGCACCAGCCGGCGTCGGGCGTCGGCGTCGGAGAGACCGCGCAGTTTGCGCAGCAGCACGGCCCGGTGGAAGTCGAGGAACGACGTCAGGACGGCACGTTCGTCGCCGGTGCGGGCGAGCACCGGACCGAGCGTGGGATCGATCGTCTGCTCCATCCGCCGACAGTAGCCACGGGCCGGGTGCGCCGCTGCCCCGCTATCCGCTGCGGGCGGGCGCTGGGCCGGGCAGGATGGGCGCATGGCTTCATCCGTGCAGATCCTTCTCGTCGGCGGCACGGCGGACGGGCAGACCATCACCGTCGAACTGGACAGCAACGGCCGTCCGCCACTGACCCACCATCACCTGGGCTCCGGTGGGTTGGCCGACGCGCAGATCTACGAGTTGGAGACAGCCCGCGAGGAGGCCCGCGAGTGGCGCTACCGGTGGACCGGCCCGGCGGTGTGACCGCCCGCTCAGACCCGGGTGAGGGTCTGGCTGCGCAGGCTCTCCAACACGCCTCGGGTGACCTCCGAGGTGCCCCGCGCCTGATCGCACACCTCCGCCACCCGTCGTGCGGTGGCCTCGGCGCGTTGCTCCCGCTCGTCCCAGAGTCGGTCGACCTCGGCCAGCAGCGGCCCCTCGACCTCCCGCTCCACCCCGCGTAGCGCCGGCACGCCGAGTCGTTGGGCCAGGTCGAAGACCTTGCCGGCGTACGGCAGGGGCAGGAACGGCGTACCGACCATCGCCGCGAAGATCAGGAAGTGCAGGCGCATGCCGACGGCCAGGTCGAAGTGGCGCATCAGCCCCAGCACCTGCTGCGGAGAGTAGGTGCCGTGCAGGATCCGACCTCGCTCGGCGGCGACCATGTGCGACAGCACCCCGTGGGAGTGCCTGATGTCGTCGCGCTCCATCGGCACGAACAGCACGTACGCGTCGATCCGGTGCACCAGGAAGTCACCGATCTGGGCCAGCAGCCGGTGGTAGCCGTCCACGTCGAGGCGTTCGGCGGCCCGGCCCGGCTCCCGCACGCTGATCCCGACGAGGCGCTTGCCGACCGGCACACCCTCCTCCGCCAACAGGTGGGCCGGGAACTCCTCCGGTTGCAGGAGGAACGCCGGGTCCGCGGTGACCGTGATCGGGTTGAGCAGGCCGGCCTCCTCCAGCACCATCCGGGACTCCTGGTCCCGGACTGTCACCTGGGTCGCGCTGGAGAGCGTCTCCCGGACCATGCCGGTGTCCACCGCGTCGCTGAGCGGCCCGACCCCCACCGCGTACGTGATCAGCGGCAGGCCGCGTTCCTGGGCCACCCGGACCACCCGCAGGTAACGGCGGGCCTCCCGGTCGTACAGGATGCCGCCGCCGCCCAGGATGAGCAGGTCCAGCTGGGCCAGGACCAGTGCCGAGTCGGTACGGCTCACGCCCTCCCAGGGCACCGCTTCGACATCCGGGTGGGCGGCCCGGGTGTGTTCCGGGTTCCGGGAGAAGACGATGATCCGGGCGTTCGGTTCCTGCGTACGCAGATCGGTGAGCAGGCCGGTGAGGATCGCCTCGTCGCCGAGGTTTCGCCCACCGTACGAGCCCAGCACACCGATGGTCAGTCCGGCGCCGTGCGTCATCCGTCGCTCCTCCCCAGGTGCGGTCCGCGCCGGTTTCCCGCTGGGCCTGTGAACAGTCCTGCCGAGGGGACCCGTCCCGGGCCGCCGCCGGCTCAGCTCCCCGGGGTGAGGCGCTTCGCCATCTGCTGCGAGGTGACATCGAAGCCCAGACTGCGGTAGAGGCCGATCGCCACGGTGTTCGTACCGAAGACGTTCAGTCCCAGCTCGGGCACACCGCGTTGGGCGAGTTCGGCCTCGATGAGCTGGATCATCCGCCGCGCGTACCCGCGTCCCCGGTGCTCCTCGTGCACGTCGATGTTGTGGATCCAGGCCTGGTTGGGGGCGGCGGCCGTCGGCAGGGTCACCCAGATCCAGCCGACCTCGGCGTCGTCGACCCGGCCCACCCGCAGCAGCGCACCCTCGGTGGCCACGCCGGCCGGCAGCGACTCCCGGATCTGGTCGACCGACCGTTCCAGGGCCGCCTGCGGGGTCATCCCCCGGTGCGCCACCAGGTCGTCGGCGTACCCCTGCACCAGTGGCCCCCGCAGGCGGTCCAGTTCCGGTGCCGTCATCGGCGTCAGCGTCAGCTCCACAGCGTCTCCCCGTTCGTCGTCGCCCGCGGGTAGTGCAGCAGAGCCGGTCCGGAGACGCCAACTGTTTCCCCGCCCGGGGCGGACGGGACGGCCGGGGGGTGCGCGGGCGGGCGACGATGGCAACGTGCGGATCGCCCACGTCAGCGACAGTCACCTCACCAACCCGGAGGGGGTGGCCACCTCGGTCGGCACCACGGTGACGCTCCTGCGCGCCGCCGGGCACCGGGTGGTGCTGCACTGCCCCGGCCCACTGTCCCGGTGTCGCCGCCGGCCGGGCGAGGTGCCCTCACTGTCGGTGCCGACCCGGCCGTACCGGTTGGCGCTGCCCCGGCCGCCCAGCGCGCCCGCCGACGTGGTGCACGTGCACACCACCGGCCCGCTCGGCGTCGCCGGCCTGCGGTGGGCCGCCACCCGGGGCGTACCGACAGTGCTCACCTGGCACACCGACCTCGTCGCGTACGCCGCGCACTACCCGGAGATCCCGATCGGGGCCGCATACGCCGGCCTGCGGCTGGGCCTGCGCTGGCGGGCGGGCGACCTGTGGGCGCTCGCCCACCCCGGACCGGGTCGACAGGCCCGACTGTTGGCGCTCAGGCGAACCCTCCTGGCCCACACCACTGTCCTGATCGCCCCTTCGACGAAAACCGCGGCGATGATGGCGACGATGGCAGGGCGTACCCCGATCGTGGTCCTGCCGACCCCGGCCGCCGCACCGCACGCCGACGCCGACGACCGGCGGCGGCTGCGGGCTCGGCTCGGCATCCCAGCGGACGCGCCAGTGCTGCTCGCTGTGGGACGGGCCACCCCGGAGAAGAGCCCCGAGCTGCTGCTGGCCGCGTTCGCCCAGGTCCGCCGCGAGTTGCCGGCCGCCCGGCTGGTGCTGCTCGGGGCCCGGCGGCACCGGCTCGCGGTCCGCCGGATGGCCCGCCGGTACGGCGTCACCGGCGCGCTGCACCTGCTCCGTCCGGTGCCACGCCACCGGGTCGGCGCCCACTACCGGGCAGCGGACGTGCTCGCGTTCACCTCCACCACCGACACGCAGGGCCTGGTGCTCGCCGAGGCCGAGGCGTACGGACTGCCGGTGGCCATGGTGGACACTCTGCTCGCCGAACGGCCCGGCACCGGCACCACCCGACCGGTCGCCGAGCCCAGCCCGGCGGCGTTCGGGGCGTTGCTCACCCGGCTGCTGACCGAACGGGAGTTGCGCACGGCCGTGATCCGGGACGGCCGGGCGGCGGCGACTGACTGGTCCGCGGAGCGCTACCTGACCGAGCTGGTCACGCTGTACGCGTCGCTGCCACCGGTCGGCCCGGCGGGAGGCGCTGCCATCCCCGGGGCGCGCCGGGGTGACGCCGGTGCCAGGTCGGAGTGACAAGTCGACCCGGTGCCGGGAACCGGACGCGGCTGCTCGTCGTGGCGTTCATCGATGCGACGGTGGTAGCGTCCGCCGGTGGCCGACCGGGTCCTGCGGGTGAGCACCGCGCTGGTGCTCGCCGTCGGGCTGACACTCGCCGGAGTCGCCGCCCGCGAGGAGCCCGTCGAGCTGCTGTTCTACTTCACAGTGCAGGTCGACCTTGCCTATCTTGTGGTGTTGCTGGCCGGGTGCGGTGACCGGCTGCGCACCGCGCTCACCGTCTACCTCGTCGGCACGGCGGTGGTCTTCGTCCTCGTCCTGGCCAACCCGTGGAGCGGCTACGCCATGGTGGCGACCCCCGAGGCCCGAGGGCTGGTCTCCGACGCCGGCAACCTGTTGCTGCACGCAGTGGTGCCGCCGCTGGCCGCCGCGCAGTGGTACAACCGCCGGCCTCGGGTCGCGCTGCGTCCGGCGTACGCGGTCAGCCTGCTCGGCTACCCGCTGCTGTGGCTGACGGTGATCCTGGTCCGGGGCGCCGTCGGCCGGGCCGAGGGCCGCTACCTCTACCCGTTCCTCGACGTACCCCGCCTCGGGTACCCCACCGTCGCCCTCAACGCGGTGCTCTTCGGCGTCACGTTGCTGCTGCTCGCTCTGACCGCCGTCCACCTGACCCAGCGGCGCACTGGTTGACAGCGGTCAGGGTGCCGACGGCGTCGACTCCAGTTGGTGCGCCAGTTGGGCCAGGTCATGCAGACGAAGGTCGCCGTCGAGCCCCTTCAGCGCGGCGGTCATCGCCCCCGCCGCGCGACCGGCCCGCAGGCCGACCTCGGCGTCCTCGACGACCAGGCACCGCGTCACGGGTACGCCCAGCAGCGCCGCGCCCCGCAGATAGCCCTCCGGGTCCGGCTTGCCGATGCTGACGTCCTCCACGGTGACGAGCACCGGCGCCTTGATGCCGGCGGCACCGAGCCGGGCCTCGGCGAGCCGCGCGTCGGCGCTGGTCACCACCGCCCAGGGCAGCCCCAGCTCGGTCAGCGTGTTCAGCAGGTCGTGTGCCCCGGGGGTGGCTGTCACGTCGGACAGGTCGTCGTACTGCAACGCCAACTGCCGGGCGGCGGCGGTGCCGACCGCTCTGTCGTCGAGCGCGGGCAGCAGCCGGCGGATGGTCCGGTCGGCGGGGCTGCCGTGCGCGATCGCCAGCGCCGCAGCAGGGTCGACGCCGTACTCGGCGGCCCACCGCTCCCAGGCCCGCTCCACCGCGGCGTCGGAGTCGACGAGGGTGCCATCCATGTCGAACAACACCGCGCCAATGCCCGCCAGGTCCACGACCACACTCCCCGAATCGAGGGTAAGGCGGCCACCCTCCCCCACCTGGCAAGATCCGCGCAACTTCGGTGATCCCGCTGTCTGCCGGGCCGATGAGCGCTGCCTGCCGGGCCGATGAGGCAGCAGGAGCCGTGAAGTTGCGCGGATCATGGGTGACCGCCGGGACGGTGGTCCACGTGGACGGCGGCTTCGCAGGCGGCTACGCGGTATTGAAGGGTGGGCGCGGCAGGTTTCGAACCTGCGACCCCTCGCTTGTAAGGCGAGTGCTCTCCCACTGAGCTACGCGCCCGGATCGCCCGTGTGGCGGGCCGGTGGCTGGCAAGCTTACCTGCCCGCCACCGACCCGGGCGCACGGCGTACCCCGGTCAGTTTGTCGCTTCGGCGATGGCCTTGCGCCAGCCCTGCTGGTCGCGGGCCTCGCCCGGGCCGTTCATCTCGGCGAAGCGGACCACTCCGGTCTTGTCGATGACGAAGGTGCCCCGGTTGGCGAAGCCGGCCACCTCGTTGAAGACCCCGTACGCCTGGGCGACTGCGCCGTGCGGCCAGAAGTCGGCGAGCATCGGGAACTGGTAGCCCTCACGGTCGGCCCAGATCTTGTGGCTGTAGGCCGAGTCGACGCTGACGGTCAGCACCTGGACGTCGTCGTTCACGTACTCGCCGAGGTTGTCGCGCACCTCGCCCAACTCGCCCTGGCAGGTGCCGGTGAAGGCGAGCGGGTAGAAGACCAGCAGCACGGTGCGTCTGCCCCGGAAGTCCGAGAGACGGACCTCCTGGTTGTTCTGGTCCTTGAGCACGAAGTCGGGTGCTTCGGCACCAACCTCGATGAGCATACGAACTCTCCTCGCGTCGAGTCGGGTGACGGCGTCAGCCTGCTACCCGGCGGTGGGCGGACCGTCGGGCGAGCGGAGCGGCGCTGGCTACTTCTTGGCCTTGGCCCCTCGGCGCAGCACCAGACGTGCGCCGCTCCAGTCCCGGCCGGCGTTGACCGTCGAGGTCTGCTGAAGGCCGGCGGTGGGCGCGGACTCCGCGACCTCGCTCGGCTCGACGTGCCCCTCGCGCCCCGCCTTCGGGGTGAGCAGCCACACGACGCCGTTGTCGGCCAGCGGGCCGAGGGCATCGACGAGCAGCTCGAAAAGGTCACCGTCGCCGTCCCGGTACCAGACCAGCACCGCGTCGACCACCTCGTCGGTGTCCTCGTCGACCAGATCTCCACAGCGGTCGGTCAGGGCGTCTCGGAGATCCTGGTCGACGTCGTCGTCGTACCCCATCTCCATGACGACCATCCCCGGTTCGATCCCGAACCGGTCCGCCAGGCTGCGTACCCCGTCGGCGGCCTGACCAGCGGTCGCGCTCACTGTCGCGTGCCTCCTCATCTCGTCCCTGCTCGCGGCGTCGGTGCGACGCCGTCAGGCAAAGTCCACACAGTTGTTGGTCTGCGCGCAAGTGGCGCACCGGGTGGAACGGAATTTACCGTGCCAGCAGCGTACGGGCACCGTCGGTAATGGCTTCCGCGGAGACCAGTACGTGACGTGCTGCCGGACCTAATGGTACAAACGAGTCAACTGCCGCCACTCGACGCGCGGCACCGACATATCCGGCGTCGACAAGCGCGGCGATCACGCCCTCGCCGACCCCGCCCGAGCGGCGCGTCTCGTCCACCACCAACACCCGGCCGGTCGCCGAGGACTCCCTGATGATGTCCGCCACCGGCAGCGGAGCCAGCCAACGCAGATCCACCACGCGGGTGCCCACCCCCTCCTCGGCGAGGACGGCAGCGGCCCGCAGCGACATCCGCACCCCGTTACCGAAGGTGATGATGGTGAGGTCGTCCGCCGAGCCGACCCGGTAGACCCGGGCCCGCCCGATCGGCACGTGCCCGGCCACCCACCCACCCGGCTCCGGATAGCCGGCCAGCCACTCCCCGTCACCATCCGTGTACAGGTCGCGGGTGTGGTAGAGCGCTATCGGTTCCAGGAACACGCAGACGCTGCCGTCCACCGCCGCGCTCGCCAGACAGGTCCGCAGCATGGGCGCGGCATCGTCCGGCCGCGCCGGCACCGCGACCACCAGACCGGGCACATCACGGAGTACGGCCACCGAGTTGTCGTTGTGGAAGTGCCCGCCAAACCCCTCCTGGTACGCCAGGCCCGCCACCCGCACCACCATCGGGTTGCGGAACGCCCCCTGCGAGAAGAACCGCATGGTGGCCGCCTCACCGCGCAACTGGTCCTCGGCGTTGTGCAGGTACGCCAGGTACTGGATCTCCGGCACCGGCAGCATCCCGGCCAGCCCGGCACCGAGACCCAGGCCGAGCACCGACGTCTCGTCGAGCAGGGTGTCGAAGACCCGGGCCGCCCCGAACCGGTCGCGCAGCCCCTTCGTCACCCCGTACACGCCGCCCTTGGCGGCCACGTCCTCACCGAAGAGCGCCATCTGCGGGTGGTCGAGCATCCCGTCGGCGAGTGCCGCGTTGATGCTCTGCGCCAGGGTCATCGGCCCGGCCAGCTCCGGCGGCTTGCCGCCGAACGCCTCCGCTCGGGCGCCCGCGCCCGGCCCGCTGGCCCGCGCCGCGGCGTCGGCCACCGCCCGCGCCACCCGCACCGGACGACGTGGGGCCAGCGCCGACACCACGTCGGCCGCGGACGCCAGCTTCGGCTCGCCCAGCACCTCCTCGGCCAGCCGGCGTACCTGCCAGCCGGTCTCGTCGTACCGGGCCAGCAGCTCCTCGCCGGTCGCCACACCCGCGTCGACCAGCAGCCGCGCGGTGGCGGCCACCGGGTCCCGGTCCAGGTCCTCCACCAGCTCGGCCGGGCTCCGGTACGCCGACTCCGCGTCCGCCCCGGCGTGCCCCATCAGCCGCACGCTGCGCAGGTGCAGCACAGCCGGCCGCCGGGTACGGCGTACCCAGGCCGCGGCCTCCGCCGCCACCTCGTACGTCCGCACCGGGTCGGCCCCGTCCGCGCTGAAGTAGCGGATGCCCGGCTTGGCCCGCAGGGTCGCCTCGACCCAGCCCTCCGGTGAGCGGACGCTGATGCCCAGCCCGTTGTCCTCACAGACGAAGAGCACCGGGATCCGCAGCCCGGCGTGGTCGTACCACCCGGCGGTGTTGAAGGCGGCGGTGGCGCTGGCGTGGTTGACGGAGGCGTCGCCGAAGGAGCAGACCACTATGGCGTCCGGTGGCCAGGGGGCGTGCGTGGCGCCCGCGCCGCTGCCCACCCGCACGCCGGCCCCGGTACGCCGACCGGCGCTGTCCAGCCGGCGCAGCCGCTCCACAGCCAGTCCCATCCCGACCGCGCGGGGCAGGTGCGAGGCGATGGTCGAGGTGGTCGGCACGATGGCCAGGTCAGCCCGGCCGAACACCTTGTGCCGGCCCCCGGCGATCGGCTCAAGGCTTGACGCGACCATCCCGCGCAGCACGTCCCGGGCCGCGTCGGCGTACGCCCCGAACCCGTTGCCGCCCCCGACCGCCGGTGTCGATGCGCCGTCGACGGCAGGCTCCGATTCGGACAGATCGGCGTTCGGCTCGGGGCCACGTGTCGATGCGCCGTCGACTGTCGACCCACGTTCGGACCGCTCGGCGGCAACGGTCCGCGCTCGGTCGGCGTCCTGGTCGGGGTCGGCGGACCGGGGCGGGTCAACGGACGACTCGGAGTCGGTGGCCAGCGTCGGGTCGGCGGCGACCTGGGCGGCGCGGAGGCAGTAGAAGGCGCCCGAGCGGTAGTGCAGCAGCGCCGGATCGGTGGGACGCAGCGCGGCGGCGACCGCGGCGTTGCCCTCGTGCCCGGCCGAGCCGATGGTGTAGAAACCCTCCCCGAAGCTGCGCAACCAGCGGCCGGCCAGGTCGAGCTGCCGGCTGGTCACCTGCGCGTCGAACAGGTCCAGCACCTGTGCGCCGGTCAGCGGGGCGTCATCGGTGACCGGGTCGGCGGGGTCACGCCGCCGCTCGGCGGCAGGCAGCGCCGCCAGCGTCTCCCGGAACCGGTCGTCGAGATCTTGCGGGGTGGTCACGTCGGACAGCATTACCGACGGAAGCCCTGCTCGCCCAGTGGGACACGGCCGGCAGGGGTGCGCTCACTCCGGGCCGAAGGATTCCGGACAGCCGCCGTCGGACACCTTCCAGACCAGGTCACGAAGGGTGCTCAGCTCCTCGTCGCTCAGCCCGGACAGGAGTCGGGAGTCGGACATCACCCCGATCACCCGGGCTCGCACGACGCGACCCTCCTCGGTCACCAGCAGCGTCTTCTGCCGCCGATCCGTCGGGTCGGTGCGGCGCTCGACCAGCCCGGCCTGCTCCAGCTTGTCGACCAGTACCGTCACGTTCGACCGGTCACAACCCAACTGACCGGCGAGATCCCGGGCCGGCAACGGGTGGTCCGGGTCCAACTCCCGCAGCGCCCGGGCCGCCGCCGGGGTGAGCCCCAAGTCGGCGAACGCGGAGCCCTGCCGGTGTCGCAGCGCGGCGGTGACGTGTGCCATCCGTCGCACCACATCGGCAGCGAGACCGGCCCGATCCGCCGGCCCGCCCACAGCGGAACCCACCTGCCGCGTCACGACCACATCGTACGCCGCACACCCGTCGCGGCAGCTCAGCGATCAGGTCCGGGGCGGGCCTGGCCGCCGGAGCTGCGCAGTTCCAACACACGACCGGACTGGCAACACCGGCCCGTCCCGACCTACGGGCGCCAAGCCCAGATCCACGCCCCGCCGCCGGCCGCCACGGCTCTGCCATTGCCGTGTCCGGGAGGCGTCAGGCAGGCTGTCGGTGCCCACGTCGCCCTGCGCCGCCGGGCGATCGTCGTGACCCCGATGCCTCGCGACCGGCGAGAGTCGGCGGCGAGCACGAGGAGGTGCTGTGGCAGACAAAGCCTCTTTCGTCTCGGCGATCGCGGCGGCGCTCGCCGCGGTGCTGGCCGCGCTGAACATCTACTACTCAGGGCAGCGCGAGCGGGAACGCTGGGCGAGAGACGTGCTGGTCGACGTGCTCGTGACCTTCCTGGATTCGAGCTTCGACTCGTCCCGGGCGGTCCGGGACCACCTCGAAGGAACGGCGGCAGATGAGGCCCCGGACTGGGTGGCACGGGTCGAGACCGCGCACCGGCAGAAGATGGCCGCTCTCACGAAGATCCGCCTCCTCGCGCCCGGGCGGGCCGTGGACGCTGCCGTCGGCCTACACGAAGCCGACTACCGCTTCGCTCGACTCGGGTCGGCGCACCCGATCCCGACCGCCGCCGAGATCAGCCTGGTTCACGAGGAGGTTTGGGCCGCGCGTCGGCAGTTCATCGCCGCCAGTCAACGAGCGGTCCGCCTGCGCTACCGGGACGCACCGACCCGCAGCCTGACCGGCATGCGGAGCCAGGGTCTGTTCCGCAGGCGGTAATCCGATCCGCCCGACGTTCGACGAGGTCGACGCCCGACGAGGTCGACGCCCGACGCCCGACGTTCGACGAGGTCGACTCTCAAGATCGCGCAACATCCTGGTTGTAGTGGCATCCGGCGAACCGCAGACCACTAAATCCAGGATCGAGCACGATCTTGGCTTGGCTTGGCTTGGCGGCGCGGGACGCGGGCGGCGCGGGACGCGGGCGGC
>NZ_JAKKFH010000037.1 GCF_022230925.1 Micromonospora alfalfae
CCGGCCGCGACCCGGTGTCGCCATTACCGATGGGACGATTCACTGGGAGCGATACCAGTGGGGCAAAATTCAACCCGCCCGATCGTTACACTCGCCGGAACGCCGGCACCGCCGCAGACCTCGACCTGCGCCAATCCCCATCGAATGGAGACGCCTGTGACCCGCGACAAGGCGGCACCCCCCGGTATCGACCCCAACATTCCCAGCGTGGCCCGGGTCTACGACTTCTTCCTGGGTGGCAAGGACAACTTCGAGGCCGACCGGAGGGTCGCCGAGCACGCCCTGCGCATCACCCCGGACGGGCCGGCCGCCGGTCAGGCGAACCGGGCCTTCCTGCGTCGGGTGATCCGCTTCCTTGTCGCTGAGGCGGGCATCGACCAGTTCCTCGACATCGGATCGGGGCTGCCCACCCAGGGCAACGTGCACGAGGTCGCCACCGAGCAGAACCCGAAGGCTCAGGTGGTCTATGTGGACAATGACCCGATCGTCCTGACACACGGGCGAGCCCTGCTCGCCGCGGAAGGCACCGCGACGGTGATCCAGGCGGACATCCGGGAGCCGCGGGAAATCCTCGACCACCCGGACGTGCGCCGGTTCCTCGACTTCGACCGGCCGATCGGCTTGCTGCTCTTCGCGATCCTGCACCACCTTGGCGACGACGAGGACCCGAAGGCGGTCGCCGCCGCGTTGATCGACGCGCTGCCCTCGGGCAGCTACGTGGCGATCTCGCACTTCCGCGACCCGGGCGAGCGAGACCCGGAAGGCTCCCGCAAGGCGCGCGAGGTCGAGCGGGTCTTCAACGAATCGTTGGGCACCGGCCGCTGGCGCACCGACGAGGAGATCCTCTCGTTCGCCGACGGGCTGACGGTGCTGGAGCCGGGGCTGGTGCCGCTGGCCGAGTGGCGTCCAGAGCCTGACGCACCGGCCACGGTGCAGACCGACACCTATCACACCTTCGTCGGGCTCCTCGCCCGCAAACCGTAGGCTCCGTCTGCTGCTGAGGTCCGTCGGCGGGAGTACGCCCCGCCGACGGACCCACGGGACACGTCTGACCTGCCATGCCGGCTCGCAGCGGCGCACACCCACCACCGCCGACTCCGTTATTGACAGCGGTGTCGGGCACGGATCGGGCATGCCCTGGTATTGCGGGTGTTTGCTGTGCCGGTTCACTGCCACGATCGGGGTCATGCGGGTACACCAGTACGTGTATTTCTCGATGCGTTCGCGCGATCTCCCTCGACACTTCAGGTGGTGCGCTACTTCAATGACGACGATGGCGACCAGCAGCACCGTCTCGGCTGGCACCTCGATCGCCGATCCCTGGAGTTCCTTCGCCACACAGGGGCGGAGCTGGACGTGGACGAATACGGAGATGACTGAGACATGGCTGGCACGCCGACGACTGTCTGAGGTGACCCTCTACTGCCTGGGTTCCAGTACGACGACTGGGATCTGGCGGGTGGTCTTCCGCTCGTAGTCGGCGAAGCCTGGGTACGCGGCCTTCTGCGCGCTCCAGATCCGTTCCCGTTCGTCCCCGGCGGCAACTCTGGCTACCAACTCGACCTTGTCCGTACCGATCTCCGCCTGGGCCTTCGGGTCGGCGAGCAGGTTGTAGTACCAGTCGGGATTGCTGGGGGCGCCGCCCTTGGACGCGAACACGGCATAGCCACCGTCCACCTTCTGATACATCATCGGGTTCACGCGGGGCTGGCCGCTCTTGGCGCCGACAGTGTGCAACAGCAGCAGTGGCGCGCCAGCGAACTGACCGCCGACCTGCCCACCGTTGTCGCGAAACTCAGCGATGATCTTGTCGTTCCAGTCACTCATGTCTTCTCCTCGCCCCACGCACCGGCTCCGTCGACACGATTCTGACACTCCCCTGCGCCCACTGCTTGCTCGCGCAGACCACAGCCGCGGAGTGCGCCGACGTGCGCGCTCTCGGCCGTGGGCGAGGGTCACGTCGAGCGCGGTGACCGGCACGATCCGCCTCTTGTTGACGTACTCAACCTTCTCAACCTCGCAGCGCCGCCGGCACCTCCCGCCGACGAGCGAAAAGACCCGCGAACCCGGCGGCACTGGCAATGCGGCGTCGCCCTGATGATCATGCGGTGAACGGTAGCGCCGCAGCTCGAGGAACTGTTCGAAGATCAGCGCTCGCTGCTTTCGGCCGTCGACTCGTCCAGACCAGGCTGCTCGAATATCGCCGAACGGGAACCGACCACGAGATCATCGGCGCGGCCGATGCAACTGATGATTGTCTAGCCGGCTTGTTCAACCTGCTCGGCGTGACCGTTCCTGTACCAGGCGCAAGAGGATGCGCACCGCGAGCACCAGGATCACACAAGCGCCGAACTGCTTGCAGCGTGAACACCACGCCAAATCCGAGGCAGACCGGGCCGGCCAGAAGGTCCAGCGCGTCCGGCACGCTTCCTCCTACAGGCCTTCTCGGCTCACTCCCAGGGGACGTCCCGAGTGACGGACCGATCTTGCCATCACCCTCAACTCCCCGCCGGGCCAGCTCCGCTGCGCGAATTTCTGCCGGGTCTCCGCACTGACTCACACCCCGCTGCCGGAGTAGGCGTTGAATTCACGTTGACTCACTCGACCAGCGGTCTGGCCTTTGGCGAGCGCCCGTCCGGGCTCTCACTCGACGCAGGTGAGCACGGGCGTCGTGCCGGTGGGCGAAGTGCGACAGCAGGTCGTCGTGGCGGAACTGATACGAGATGCCAGCTGGGCGCAGGAAGCCGAACGCGCACATTCGCTGTAGGCAGCGGGCCGGCGCCGGAGGCATCCGGAACGCCGAGGCGACGATCATCGCGAGGTAGCGCCGCCAGAGCGCGCAGGCAACCGTCTCGCCGACGAGTACGCAGTAACCGATACCCAGCACGGCGCCGGGCCACAAACCCCAGCTGTAACTGAAGCCCCACACCACTGCCGGGCAGACGACCGCCGCGGAGAGCCGGGATACCGTGCGCTCGTGGCGTAGGACGCCGAGCGGACCGACGATCTCCGGGCGGGCATCGGTAGCCAGGGTCTGTCCGAACCCCACGGTCAGCCCGATCGCGAGCCACGAGGTGGCGAATCCGATCAGCCCGACCAACGGGCCAATGAGCAACCAGGCGGCCGCGCCGACAAGCAGGGCCGTTGCCGCCTGCGGCAGAAAGAAGCGCGGATTGCCTAGCCGGGACCAGTCTGGGGTGGCCGCGGGCACCCACGGCTTCGTGCTCGTCCGCGCCAGCATCGCCACCCACGTCACAGCGCCGACAAGCAGGACAGCGCGGCCGAGCCACCCGCGCGGCCACAGGAACAGAGTCAGCCAGACGAAGCCGGGAGCGGACAACAGTACGCACATGGCGAAGTCCACGAAGCGCGGCGCCCGGCGGCCTGCGATCGGCCAGAGTCGGTGCAGCACGATGTCGCGGGACGGCAGGGTCCTTCCTGCGAAGCTGGCCTGGGTGATGCGATTGTGTTCCAAGTGGCGCGCGTACCGCGACAGCCAGTACAGGTCAGCGACGTTGCGGAGACGACGCCACATCGGGCCTGTCAGGACAACTGACTCCACGTAGCGTGCCACCAGCGACCTGACATCAGCCGCCTCTGCGCCGGCGACCAACTGGGCAGAGAAACCACCGACCGCCCGCCGATTGCGGGCCAGTTCCGCCACCATGCTCAGCTGCCACGGGCTTTTCAGCGCCTTCACTTGGCCGGCGTCTCGCAACGACTCGGCCAGGCTCTCTGCCGCGGGGAAGCGGTCGGTGCCGCCGATGGAGCGCGACAGGTAGGTCGTGGCGGCGGCGTAGTCGACCGGCCGAACCGTGTACGCGGTCAAGGTGTGATGTTCGCGCAGGTCCGCCCGGATCGCCCGCCAGGTGGTCTGGCGGCAGGTGAGCAGGAACGGCGGCCGCTTGCCGCGCAGCCGCCACTCGACGAGCCGCTGGAGGAACCACTCGGCTGGCTCCACGGCCTCATCCGTGCTGCAGAGCTCGTCAAGTCCGTCAAACAGGGGCAGCACGTCGCCCGACTCGATCAGCTCCCGGGCGGATCGGCGGGACACGTTGAGTTCGACCGCGACGAAGCCGGCCAGCCAGGCCGTTATGTCGTTCTGACCGGTCCAGCGGCTCAACGGCACGACCAGTGGCAGCACCCGCGGATCGTCGTTGACCAGTTCCAGCGCGATCCGCAGCGTGCTGTACGACTTCCCGCGGCCGGGGTGGGCGACCAGGACCACCCGTGTCTGCCGGTGCCGCAGCCCGTCGGCGAGCGCCTTCAGCGTCGTATCGGGTCCGCCGCCTGCCCCGTACGCCAGGTCGATGTCCTCCGCGGTCCGGCGCATCTGCGCGGCCCGGGCGGCGACGTCGCTGGCGACCTTCAACTGCAGTCGCGCGAGCAGCCCGAGTGGCTCCTCTCGACGGGCCAGCCAGCGCAGGCACTGCACCATCACGACAAGCAGAGCCACCGCGCCAAGGATCGTGCCCAGGTAGCCGGACTGGCCGGAAAGCGTCGGTTCGGCCCGGTAGGCCGGGATGAATCGGATAACGGTGACCACGAGGACTACGCCGACGAGCACTGTGAGCGCAGCGGCCGCCCAACGCAGTATCTGGTGTCGTCCGGACCGGGTCATCGCAGCGCTGGAGACACAGGCATGTCGATTCCTTCTCAGATCGTTCTCCGACGATAGCTGAGAGCTGCAAGGCGATTTTGCTTCGCCAGGCTGAAGCTGCCATCTGCGCCGAGCTCACGCCGTGCCGTACCACGCAGGCAGCATCACCCGAGATCCTGATGGCGACGGCGCTGATAAGCCGACGCGCACATCCGTCGAAAGTGGTAATTCGCTACGGTGTTCACCGAACAAGCGCCTGGACCAGGGATGACTCTCCGGCCGTTGGCGATCATGATGGATGCATGGCGCTCGTAGATATCTGGCCGGTACTGGGCATAGGCGTGCGCACGCCCACGGTCGAGCTGTTCGTCCCGGACCAGGAGGCGCTGGAGAGACTGGCGCGGCTCGCCGCGGAAGGCATCTACGACCCCCAGAACCAATACCTTCCACGCACTCCCGTCGGCGGGTGGGAAGACGTCGCCTCACCCGAGGCCGAACGCCGCTTCCTGCGCTACTACTGGGCCGCGTTCGCGGACTGGAGACCCGAGAAGTGGAACCTGATGCTCGCCGCTCGCGTTGGCCGCGACATCATCGGCGTGCAGGAGATCGGAGCGCAGCATTTCGCCGTGACCAAGACCGCCTCCACCGGTTCCTGGGTGGGCCGCCAGTTTCAAGGTGCCGGGTACGGCAAAGCCATGCGGGAGGCCGTCCTGCATCTGGCTTTCGACGGTCTGCGCGCCGAGCGGGCGGACACCGCGGCCTGGATCACGAACCACGCTTCGCTGGGCGCCTCGCGGGCCATGGGCTATCAGGACAACGGCACCACGACCAGGGCCGCTGAAGGAAAGCGCGTGGACCAGGTCAATCTGACGCTGCGGTGTTCCGATTGGCGACGACCGCCGGAGGCTTGCATAATCACGGGTCTCTCGCCGGGCGCAACTGAGATGCTGGGCCTGCCGTGGACCCCGGCGAATCGGCATGCCGACCAAGTCTGAATACGCTACCGGCCTCCGCCGCCGCCCCGGCGGGGTGGACAGCCCACAAGACCGGTCGCACTGATCTGCCACTGTCAGCGAGCGGGCGGCGAGCACCACGGACGCGCGATGCGATCCAGCTTTGACCCACTCGGCGCTGCGCCCCACCAACCCAACGCTTCCGGCCTGCCTGCCGCCTCATGACCGTCACAGGCCGCGCGTCACCTTCCCCGCCTGCTGCGCCTCAACGCGTCGGCCTCGACCCGGACGCTCTCGGCTTGCGCCCGGATCGCGTTCTGGTCACCGCCGCTGCCGTGGGCCGGCGACCCCGGACAGCGCGGCAAGCACCAACCGCCCCTGACCAGGCATTCTTGACGTATGGACCGTCCGATGAACCTACCCCTGGAGGTACCACAATGTTCACCACAAAGTTCTGGAAGGCCACCGCCGAGCGGGCGGTGAAGAGCGCCGCGCAGGGTCTGTTGCTCTACTGGGGCGCTGACGTCGTGTTCAACGCATGGCAGGCGGATTGGGCAGCGGCCGGTGGCATCGCGTCCGGTGCGGCGGTGCTGTCGGTGCTCACCTCGCTGGTGAGTGCGAAGGTGTCGGGAGAGGGCGACTCGCCAAGCCTTGTCGGTGCCGAACAGTAGCCTCAGGCGGCTGCAAACTGTTGCGCCCCCGCTGGCTTCGGACCGGTGGGGGCGTCTCATCACCTCCGGACATTCGTCGGGTGCAGCCTGGCTGACCCGAGCCCCACCCGCGAGTTGCCATACCGGTCCTCCGGCAAGCCGCTGCCCCTAACAACGGAGGTCGACGCCCCGGTTTGGTCGAAGGCGACCTTGGCGCACCCAAGCGCCTCGGCGGATCACTGACGCAACAGCGGGACACTTCCACAGCCAGGTACGATCGCGAGCTTGTTCTCACTGCAGGGACCCCATGAGATCCGCGTGCGGCAGCCCCGGCAGTTCCCGTGCTGAGAGTAGGTTTCGTCAAATGGCATGCCGTATCGGTGAGCTCGTGCTCAAGTGCCGCGACCCCGAGGCGCTGGCGCGGTTCTGGTGCGAGGTCCTGGACTTCATAGAGCTCGATCGCGAAGCGGAGCTCTACATCGAGATAGGCCCGCGCGAAGGGTTCGGCGGCCCGCAGCCGACGATCTTCCTCATCCGCGACGACGAGCCGAAGAACGGGCAGGCCCGGCTGCACATCGACGTCAACCCCACCGACCGCGATCAGGACGCCGAGCTGGAACGCCTCCTGGCCGCCGGGGCCAAACTCGTCGACATCGGTCAGCCCGCGGATGCGTCCTGGCACGTCCTGGCCGATCCAGAAGGCAACGAGTTCTGCCTGCTCAAGCGCCGCCTCGACCCGCTCTGACGGCCCGCGCCCAAACGAACGACGCAGCCGCCACCCCGCAGCCGCCGACAAAATCTGGCGGCCCCCGTCAATAGCTGGGGGCCGGGTGGACGCTCGACCAGCCCGTGTGGGTCCACTTGTGCGAGCTGTCGCTGGCGTGGAACCTCTCGTCAGCGCGTCGAAGGATGCTCACCGAAGCCAGCCGAGCAAGCGTCTGTGCGGCGCACCCGCCGGCACCCAGGTCAGGTCCGCGGAGGCCCGCACCAGTTGGGCACCCAGGTGAACTCGACGCGTAGCTCGCGCTGCCGGCTGCGGCGGGGCCACGGCGCATCGCAGCCGCCGCAACTCCAGATCGGCAGAACAGGGCCATGCGTGGTCATACGCGGCCTCCGAGCAGCGCCGCCGTCAGAGACCGCGCCTGCCGGCTGGTCGCCCATTCGACCTGCCAGCACGGGTACGGCGTGAGCCGCGACCGCACGCCCGACAGCCCTCGCACAGGCCGTCCGTGCCCATGCAGATGCACGGCCAGGATCCGCTGCTCCGCTTCGTTGCTCACTGCTGCGCCTTGGTGGGCCAGTGCCCCCGGTTGGCCGGAATGCGGTGGCGGCTCTCGGCCCGCGGATTGGGAGCCATCGCATACCCCAAACGCACCCGCCTCAGGAACCAAGCCGTGTCTGATGCACTACGGACCGACGGGGTTGAGGAGCTGATGCCGAAAGAGGAATCCGAGCGCCAGGCGGCAATCCTTTACGTTAGTGGGCGGTTACGGACCCGGGACCGGTTTGGCAGCGGCCGGCGCGGCCACCGGCGCGGCGAGGACGGTCGACGCGGCGAGCAACACAACGCCACCCCAGGAAAGCTTTCTCACTAATCCCCCCATGGTCACTCAGTGAATGCCAGCCGAGACTGGCAGCAACCACAGTGGAAGGTGGGTACCCCCCGCTCGTAATCAAGATGGTGAACACATCGAACAGTGGGCACATCGACAGGGAAGGATCTTGCTATGAGGCAATAGTTGCCCTGTGGAAATAGAGTCGAAGTCCGCCCGTTCAGAGGCCGCAGTCCACACGATTGCGGGGTAACGGGAGCCAGGAGGTCATACGTCGGCTTCGAGAGCGAAGGTGTTGCCGTCCGGGTCCTGGAACCACGCGATACGTCCACCTCCGGCCCGCGCGGTGATCCCCTTGACGTCGTGCTCAAGCTGCTCGTAGCGAACGAACTCGACGCCGGACGAGGAGAGCTCCTCGACAATCTGGTCGATGTCGTCGACGTACCACGTCGCCAGCGTCGCCGGGGTCTTCCCGGCAGTGACCGACTGGTACACGTTCAACGCCGGCCCGCCACCGGAGCCGTAGACGCGGCTGCCGTCGGCGATGGTGGCGCTGGGGCCGGACCGCAACGCCCGCAGGCCCAGCGCGCCTTCGTAGAAGGCCACTGCCTTCTGAATGTCGGACACGGCGACCGAGGTTCTGAGGTGGTACGCGCTCAAGGGCATGAACCACTCTGGCAGGTACCCCACGAATCGTGGCACCGAACCGACGACCTGTTCCGGTGCCCTTCGATCCGGGAAGTGACCGTGACGACAGCCCCAGACCCTGCCCAGCAGATCGGCCGCTGGGCTGGTCCGTACTCGCCCACCGTCTGACCGACTTGATCCTCTGGGCTGTCCTCGGGCAGGCACCGACCTTCGCCAGAGGGCTACCCATCGCCCATCCCCGGCGGGGTCCAGTCGCGTCCGGGCCGACCCTGACCGTCGACGAGCAGCGTGCGTTCTTCGCTCACCTTCACGTGCTCGCCGATCGCACCGCGACCGGACGGCATCGGAACGTGCTGCTGCACCGGCAAGCATGCTTCCTTGCCGGCATGGACCCCACCAGGGCAGCAGCAGGTTGGCTCACCCAGACCACCGCCCGAGCACGCCGCACGACCACTTTTCGCACCTGGTCACCGCTGTGGCCCGACGCCCGCTCCGTCGTCACGTCCCTCGCCAACCAGGGCGACCCCGAACCGCTACGAGACTTCATCGCTCGCGCACATCCCGACGACGCCTGCGAGCGAGCAGCCCTCAACTACTCGGCCTACTGGGTGGGCGAGATCCCGTACCGCCACCGCGACGACTCCTTCATGCCCGAAACGCTCGCTGACTGGCACGGCTCAATCTTTTTTCGGCACCTGGTCCAGCGCCTCGAACCAGGGCATCCCTTCGTTGACCTCAACATCCACAACGCCTGGGCTCTGCTGGCCGCACGACGCGGTCTCGCTCTCGACAACCCCGCCGCGACTCGGGCGCTCCTCGACCGCAGTGTCCCGCTCCTGGACAGTGACCGGATCTCCGCGCAGTCGCGGCAGGAACTGACCCCCATCGTCTACAGCCTGCGGGCGGACGGACTCACCGGCACAGGGACGGGCAGATGACCGACGATCACGACGCCGCCGGAGCGATGAACTTTATCTTCGAAGCCGGACAAGCTGGAATGCCTCATCCAAGCCGTCGAGTACCGCCACCAAGGCGTCGACAACGTGCAGAGCTGGATCGACAGCTCGCGATCCGCTCTGGAGACCGCCAGCCCCCACCGCCTTGCCGACGCCGCTCTCACCGGGCAACCCCTGGCCTGGCTCACTCCCCGGCCGCAGGAGTAAGCGTCTCAACACTTCTCGTCCTATCGATCGCGAGCGCAGTCAGCCAAGCTGGACGAGACGTCCTGTGAACTGGGGCCTGGACGCGTCCTCGATTGTCATCGGTGGTCACCGCTGGTTCACCTCCGACGGCCTGGAGACGGCCTGATCTTTGATGACCCGCATGCATCTTGTCGGCAGGTGAGCCGAACGCGGGTGTGCAACGATGATCGGCATGTCGACTCCACGAAAGGGCAATGCCGCGTAGGCGCCCCGCACAACTTCGTGCCGATTCCATCTACCGGCAACCGCTTGACGGGTCAACCTCCGTCATCCCCGGGCTCTCGGCCCGCGGATTGAAAGCCATCGCCTACCTCGAACGCACCCGCCTCTGGAACCGGGCCGTGTCTGATGCACTGCGGACCTGGTCATGGTTCATGCGCCACCCCTGGCGCCGCCTGTGGGACCCGACTGCCGGCTGCGGGGTGATGGAGTGCTGTCCGGACCCGCCCAAGTTGCGATGGATCCTGGACGTCGCCGTTGCAGTCCTGCCGCCGGGGGACGCCCGAACCCTCCGCAAGCAGATCGCGGCCCTCGATGAGTTGTGGTGAGCCGCCGCAACGGCATCTCGTCGGCTGCGGGCACCTCCGCCCGCCGTTCATGACTCCCGTCGGGGGATGCGGACTAAAACTGTCGGCCACTGCCAACTGATGGCGACCCGCATTGACGAGCAGGTGCTCGGCCTTGCCGGTTGACAGCCGGGATCGCGCTGCAACGACGCTCGCGCTACCTCCTTGCTGCCTCGCTGCCTAACGCCCCTCCTGCAAGTTCGCCGCAGCAGGTCCGTGTCGGGCATGGTTGCCAGCTCGGAGCAGCGTCCGTCTATGCAGTGGCGGGATCGTCAGCTCAGCCGGCCCCTCCGACAAGTTTCTGCGTCCGATGCAGGTACCTGTAGTCGGCGACGCCCCTACTGACGTCCCGCCGCAACCGGGTCGTTGCGACGTTGACCGCTCCGCCGGAGAGAGCCATCAGAGGTACGTTCAGGTCTGGTTGCGCGGCGGCTCCAAAGCCGGCAGTAAGGGCGACAAAAGCCGCGACCGGACGGGCCACCCAGCTCCACTTCGCGCTGCGTGCGGCGGCATTCAGTTCCGCCGTCGCTTCGCTCAGTTCTCGCTCCACCAGGCGATAGGCGTCCTGAGGGTGACGGTCAGCTTGCTTCAGCTTATGAAGGAGGTCGTCGATGGCAAGCATCAGTCTTTGTCGCTCGGCGTTGTATCTCGTCCTGAAGCGCACCAGATCACCGATCATCACATCGTCTCGTGGTACCGGCAGGAGCGGGCCCAAATTGACCTGCCAACACGCCGTCACGTCGTAGCCGGAAGCCGGGTCCGTGCCAAGGAGGTGCGCCGCTTTGATGTCAGTGTGCGGGCGTAGCCCTTCGGGGCCGGTGCAGCCCGACTGAGTGTTGATGCCGGCAGCGATACGCCCCGCGATGAGGCTGACGACGACGTTGAGCAGCGCCGGCGCGGCGACCAAACGCGAAGAGCTGCCAGGGTGCCTGTATACCAGCCTCCGCTGGAGCAGCTCCTTCACGACACTCTTGTGCAGCTTGTCCACATGGAGAGTGCTGAACTCACCATGCGGGGGTTCAGCTGGCGGAATCAGGGCATCGAGCGGCACTTGCTTCAGCGCATGATCGAGTTCCATCTCGATCTCGTGCAGCGTGAAGGGCCCGAACGCCTGGTGAGCCTCAAGCGGCCGGTAAAGGCCGGCGTCCTGGACCTCCTTCATCCGTGCGCTTAGCCGGTCCTCCCATCCTGGCGCTACGACCGTAGCGAGGTCGTCCCAATACAAGATCGCTTGCTGGAGAACGGGCTCCGGCGCGTTTGCGAACGGGTAGTAGAGCATCCCAGCCATGCCAACCTCCACCGGGAAGATCTCGCGGCGATTGATGTCAAGGAATCTAGCGTCTGCTGCATAGGGTTGGTTCAGCGCCCGCCGGCGAGTACAAGAGCATGACGGGCCTGCAGCGGTCGCCCGGCGAGTAGCAGCTTGTCCTTCGAGTGCGTTTGCTGAGTTGAAGAACTGCGAGGTGTGGCGGGATCGCCAATCACTAATGTGGAGTCAGGGCGGGTTGACGGTCGGTACCCGGTGCTCCTCTGGCGCTTGTCGAGCACGAGCGTGGCCTTCCTGCCGGATCGCTAGACTCGACCTCTGAGATGCGAGCGGCCTTCCTGCCGCTGATGCGGGTCACGCCCCGCCGGCTCTCGATCGCACCGGTCCCAGCGCCAGTTCTCCGAATCCGCTGAGTGGCCCAGCACGGCTTGACTGCCGTCCACGATGGCCCCGGTTCGCCCACCTACACGGGTGGGGGCAGCCTTCGGCCACAGGTCCGATGCCGGCTTCCCACGCTCCACACCCGTGCTTGCCCCCGTCACCGCGTCCACGAGCGCGAGAGGACACGACCGTCGGGGGACGTGGCACCAACACGAATCCGCCCTCCGGCGTCAGCCGCCCTGCCTGCGGTGCCAGGAGACCAGACGAACACCACCAGCGGACCAACGTCCACGGCTGATGGTGCTTGTTTCCGGTCTGCTGCCACCCCACAGGAGAAGCCCGTGTCCACCCCGCCCACCCTGCACCGGCCCGGCGCCGCCGTCGATCGGAACGCCCAAGCCCTGCACCGTGCGGCCATGCCGGAAATCTCCGGCTGGCCGACGTCAGGCCGATCATCGTCCACGACGCCCGCCGAACCTGCGCAACGCTGCTCGCTGACCTCGACGTCCGCCCCAGAGTCGCCACGCAGGTGCTCAGGCACGCCCGCTTCTCCGCGACGATGGAGATCTGCACGCAGGTATCGACGAAGGCGACCAGAGGCGCACTCAAACGCCTTGGCGACTCACTCGGGCGCTGACGGAGGTGCTGTACAACAGCAGAAAGGCCACCTCCCGAACTCGGAAAGCGGCCTCTGACTTGCGAGAACTGAGAGTGGGCGATGCTGGTATCGAACCAGCGACCTCTTCGGTGTGAACGAAGCGCTCTCCCACTGAGCTAATCGCCCTCAGCGCCACTGACTCTACCCGATCGTGGAACCGGACCGGAAATCCGGGGTCAGTGCGTCGCGAGGTAGTGCATCGCCTCGGCCACCACGTCGATGCCGAGGCTGTACTTGAGGGACAGCCAGACCACCGTGGCCACGAAGACCAGGCCGACGGAGCCGAGCACGATTCGCACCAGCAGCGATTGTCTCGTAACCCAGCGTGTCCATCCGTGGACGTGGCGGCGGGTGAAGCCGAGCAGCCGGCGCGCCCAGTGGTATTCGACTGCCCAGATGCCCAGGCCGGCGATCACCAGCAGCCAGCCGGGCCCGGGGAGCGGGATGAGGGCGATGCCGATGGTGACCACAAGCGCCCCGGCGATCGCAATGAAGATCTTGAGTGCGATCCGGCCGGTGGGGTTGGCGCGGATCAGGTCGAGGGTCAGCGAGATCCGCTCGCGCCAGCGGGGGCGTCTCGGCCGCTCCTGCACGGCGACTCCACCGGCACCGGTGCCGCCGCCACGACCACCGGCGGTGTCGCCACCACGACCGGCGCCATCACCGCCGGGACGACCGGCGTCGGACGCCGGCCGACCGGCCCGTTCGGGCTGCTCCATCGGCACTCCGTACCCCCGCTTTTCGGCTGCTCGGACCCCGACTTTCGGCGGGCCGGGCGCCGCCGCCGGATCCACTGAGGATTGCTTCGTCACCATTTCACCCCCCAGTGTCGCTCGGGCCCGTCACTGCAACGGCCGACTGGACGTTACCGGAGTAAGTCGACGACTGAGCCACCCGATACCGGGCGGGATCACGCACTGGGCAGAACCGGAAATCCTACATGAATGCTCACATTCACGCGGCCTTTCCGTCCCCCTTCCCACCACTGGGTGAAGTCAGCGTATGGCGGAGCGTAGCCAGGAGTAGCACCTGAGTATGGGAAAAGCGGGACACGCGCGTTCCGCAGCGGTGCCGGGGGGAGAACGTCCATGAGTGTCATCCGACCGACGACCGTAGAGGTCGAGACGTCGCTAAGGCTCGTCGCACCTGACGCCACCGCCTTGCCGGTGCGTGCCAGTCTGCGTTACGACCCTGCTGACCCGTATGCGGTCCATGTCCTGTTCCATGCCGAATCGGCAGGGGGCGAGGCGGTGAGTTGGTCGTTCGCTCGCGAACTTCTGGTCACCGGCCTGGACGAACCGGCCGGCATCGGGGATGTGCGGGTCTGGCCCTGGGCCACACCGCGCGGCGACTTCGTCGCGCTGGCCCTCTCGTCACCGGACGGCAACGCCCTCTTCGAGGTGCCGCGCAGCGTCCTGGTGCGTTTCCTTCGACGGACCTACGTCGTCGTCCCGCGCGGCCGTGAGGCCGAGCACCTGGACGTCGACACGGCGGTGAACCGGCTGCTCGCCGGTCGCTGACCGCCCGAACGGGCAACACCGGCCACACCGGGGCCGCGCGGATCTGCCGAGTCCGCGCGGCCCCGGCACACACACCCAGGGGTACGCGGACAGTGCGCCCCCGGGTCGGCCGGTGCTCAGCCGTGCGTGGTGATGCCGCCGTCGACGGGAATGACCGCCCCGGTGAGGTATGAGCCGGCGCGCGACGAGAGGTAGATGGCGGTGCCGGCCATGTCCTCGGGGCGCCCGATGCGGCCCAGCGGCACCTGCTGTTCGATGGCGGCCCGGCTCGCCGGGTCGTCGAGCGCGAACGCCATCATCTTGCTCTCGAACGGGCCGGGCGCGATCGCGTTGACGGTGATCTGCTCACCGGCGAGTTGGTGGGCGAGGCTGCGGGTGAGCATGTGCACGGCCGCCTTGGTGGCCGAGTACGCGTACACCTCCATCATCGGCACCCGGATGCCGTCGATGGACCCGATGTTGATCACGCGGGCCGGGTCGTCGGCGCTGGCGGCGGCGCGTAGCGCCGGCAGCAGCGCGGTGGTGAGCCGGAAGACGGCCTTGACGTTGACCGCCCAGAGCTTGTCGAACGCGGCCTCGGGGTAGTCCTTCAACGGTGCGCCCCAGGTCGCGCCGGCGTTGTTGACCAGCACGTCGAGGCGGCCGAAGCGCTCGCGCACGGCGGCGGCCAGCGTCTCGGCGCCAGCGTCGTCGCTGAGGTCGGCGGGGATGGCCTCGCAGCGGCCCTCGGCGGACAGGGTGGTGGCCACGGCCTCACAGACATCCGCCTTGCGGGACGAGATGATCACGTGTGCGCCGGCCCTGACGAAGCCCTGGGCGATCATCAGCCCGATCCCCCGCGAGCCACCGGTGACCAGGACCGTCTTACCTTCGACCGAGAACAGCTGCGTCATGCCCATCCCATCGCGAGTCGGCGGGTGCCGCCGGCCGGTCGGGTGACCGGCGGATACCGGGTGGACCGCGGACCGATGGCGCTACCGCCGGGTAACGTAGCCCGGCCGCCGGGACCGGGACAAGCCCGCAGCTTGCCGCGGATTCCGCTGCGAACGCCGATCGGGATGCGGTGACCTGCGGTTCGGGCTACCGTCGCAGGCGATGGTCTCCACCGATCCCTCCCCCGCGCCATCGATCGGAACGGCGTCTCCCGTCACCGACGAGATAGCCACGTTCGCGCTGGCCGATCTTGCCGGTGCCCCGGGCTGGCGTCGGCCGGTGATCGTCGAGCGGGAGCTGTTGATTCTCACCACGCGTGGGCACGGCGACGCGGAACTCGACTTTCACCTGCTGCCCTGCCGTCCCGGCACGCTGCTGCGGGTCCGCCCCGGTCAGGTGCTGCGCTGCGCCGGCCCGCAGTTCGACGCCACAGTGGTCGCCTGGGATCCCGAGGCGCTGCACGGCTTCGACGTCGACCTGACCACCACCGCGACCTGGCGGCAGTTGGCCGGTGAGGACGAGGACGCGGTGATCAGCGAGGTGAGCCAGTTGGCGGTGGACTGTCGCCGGCACCCCGACGGCCCCACCGCCCGCGCGCTGCTCCGGCATCAACTGGCAGTGCTGCTGTTGCGGCTGGCCGTGGCCCACGACGACCGGCCGCCGTCCCGACCCGAGGACGAGACGTTCCACCGGTTCCGCAGCGAGGTGGAGCACGGCTACTCGCACACCCGGCGGGTGGACGACTACGCGGCCGAACTCGGCTGCTCGGTGCGGACCCTGACCCGGGCCTGCCTGGCCGTCACCGGCCGCAGCGCCAAACAGGTGATCGACGAGCGGGTCGCGTTGCAGGCCGGCCGGTTGCTGGCCGCGACGGATCAGCCGATCGCCCAGATCGGCAGGCGGCTCGGCTTCTCCGAGCCCACGAACTTCGGCCGCTTCTTCACCCGCGAGGTCGGGGTCAGCCCCGGCGCGTTCCGGGCCGGCCGGGATCAGGCGGTGGCCGGCCGGGTGGTCCGACCTCGACCGCCGGCCGACTCGACGGGCGTCAACGGCGGCTGGTTCCGCCCCGGCACCCCCGGCGAACCCGCCAACGGCGGGCACGCCACGAGACCCGGGTCGCCCGCCGGAGGGCCGGGCGGCACCGGGCGGGCATGATGGCAGGGTGCAGATCTCCGCGCGCGGCGACTACGCGGTACGGGCGGCGTTGAGCCTCGCCACCGCGTACCCCTCGCTGATGTCCACCCAGGCCATCGCCGCGGAGCAGGACATGCCCCGCAAGTTCCTGGAGGCGGTCCTGGCGGATCTGCGCCGGGCCGGCGTCGTCCGCGCCCAACGCGGCGCCGAGGGCGGCTACACGCTGGCCCGGCCACCACGCGAGGTGACAGTCGGCGCGGTGCTGCGCGCCGTCGAAGGCCCACTGGCCGGGGTACGCGGGCTGCGCCCCGAGGAGACCCGGTACGAGGGTTCGGCGGAGAACCTGCCCGGCCTGTGGGTGGCGGTCCGCGCCGCCGTGCGGCGGGTCGTCGACGAGGTGAGCCTCGCCGAGATCGTCAGCGGTCGACTGCCCGCGCACGTCCGCAAGCTCACCGCGTTGCCCGACGCGTGGGAGCCCCGCTGACCCCGGGTCGGCTCACAGCGTCCACACCACCTCCTCGGTGCTGAGTCGGGGCAGCCGCCGCTCCCAGGCGTCCGGGCCGGGGTGGCCCAGGTTGAGCAGCAGCAGCGCCTCGTGCCGGCCGTCGGAGAAGAACTCGCGGGTCACCCCGGCGGCGTCGAACCCGGCCATCGGGCCGGCGGCCAACCCGGCGGCACGTACGCCCACCAGCAGGTAGCCGATCTGGAGGGTCGCACTGAACCGGGCCTGCTCGGCGCGGGACGGACTGTCGCTCAGCCAGTCGCGGGCCTGCGGCCGGTGCGGGTACAGCTCGGGCAGCCGTTCGTGGAAGTCCAGGTCGGCAGCGAGCACCGCCACCAGTGGCGCGCTGGCCGTCTTCGCCCGGTTGCTCGACGACACGTACGGCAGCAGCCGCGCCCGCGCCGCCGCCGTGCGGAGCAGCAACACCCGCAGCGGCTGACCGTTGTACGCGGTCGGCCCGTACCGGACCAGGTCGTGGATCGCCGCGACCTGGGCGTCGGTGACCGGCTCGTCGGTGAACGTGTTGGCAGTGCGGGCTGCCCGGAACAGCAGGTCCTGGGCGGCCCGGTCCAACGCGAGCAGGTCGGCAGTGGTGACCCCGCTCACGTTGGCACGGCGGTGGTGTAGCCGCCCCGGTGGTGGACCAGCGGCGGGCCGTCGCCGCCGTCGCCGAGCGCCAGCGGTTCGGCGATCACCAGCGTGTGGTCGCCCGCCGGGACCCGGTGCACCACCCGGCAGAGCAGCCGGGCCAGCACGTCGTCGAGCAGCGGCACCCCGAACGGTCCCGATGTCCAGTCCGGGTACGCGGCGAACCGGTCGATGCCGCTGGTCGCGAAGACAGTGGCGGCCTGCCGCTGCCCGGCGCCCAACAGGTGCACGGCGACGTGCTCGGCGCGGGCGAGCACCGGCCAACTCGACGACGCCACCCCGAGGCAGAACGAGACCAGCGGAGGGTCAAGCGACACCGACGTGAACGAGGTCGCGGTGAAGCCCGCACGGATGGGCGCGCCGATCCCGCCGAGGCAGGCGGGGTCGGTGGCGCGGGCGACAGCGGTGACCACTGTGACGGTGCTGGCCTGGCGCCGCAGCAGAGCGCGGAACAGGTCCGGGTTCACCGGTCGCAGCCCGGCGATGTCCGCCGCGGGGTGCTCCACCGTGGTCATGCTGGCACCAGGCCCGACGCGGCGTACGCGCTGGCCGGTCGGGGCAGGCCGTAGTGCTCGCGCAGCGTCCGACCGGCGTACTCGGTGCGGAACAGCCCACGGGAACGCAGCACGGGCACCACGTGGTCGACGAAGTCGGCGAGCCCGCCGGGCAGGTGCGGCGGCATGATGTTGAACCCGTCGGCGGCGCCCTGGGTGAACCACAGCTCGATCTGGTCGGCGATCTGCTCGGGCGTACCGGCGACGACCCGGTGACCCCGACCGCCGCCGAGCCGGCCGATCAGCTGGCGGATGGTGAGCTGTTCCCGGCGGGCCAGCTCGGTGACGAGCTGGTAGCGGCTCTGGTGGGCCTGCACGGTGCCGGCGGCCGGCAGCTCCGGCAGCGGCCCGTCCAGCGGCAGGCCGGTCAGGTCGATGCCGAGCATCCCGGAGAGCTGGGCCAGGGCGTAGTCGGGGACGATCAGCTCCTCCAGCTCGGCGGCGAGCGTCCGCGCCTCGGCCTCGGTGCCGCCGAGCACCGGCGCGATGCCGGGCAGGACCTTCACCAGGTCCGGGTCCCGGCCGGCGGCGGTGACCTGCCGGCGCAGCTCGGCGTAGAAGCTCTGCCCGTCGGCGAGGGTCTGCTGCGCGGTGAAGACCGCCTCGGCGTAGCGGGCGGCGAAGGCTATGCCGTCCGGCGACGAGCCGGCCTGCACCAGCAGCGGTCGACCCTGCGGCCCCCGGGGGATGTTCAGCGGGCCACGGACCTGGAACTCCGGCCCGCGGTGCGCCACCTCGTGCACCCGGTCGGTGTCGGCGAACACCCCGGCCGTGGTGTCGAAGACCAGCGCGTCGTCCTCCCAGCTGTCCCAGAGCTTGATCGCCACGTCGACGAACTCGGCGGCCCGCCGGTAACGGTCGGCGTGTTCGGGGTGGCTGTCCCGGTTGAAGTTGACCGCCTCCCGCTCCTGGGCCGAGGTGACGATGTTCCAGCCGGCCCGACCGCCGCTGAGGTGGTCCAGCGAGGCGAACTTGCGGGCGACGTGGAACGGCTCGTTGTAGGTGGTGGAGACCGTCGCGATGAGACCGATGTGTTCGGTCACCGCGGCGAGCGACGCGAGCAGGGTCAGCGGCTCGAAGACGGCCTGGATGTTGTGCCGGGGGTTCGGCCCGACCGACAGACCGTCGGCGAGGAAGAGCGAGTCGAGGGTGCCGCGTTCGGCGATCCGGGCCAGCTCCTGGAAGTGCCGTACGTCGGTGACCCGACGCGGGTCGGTGCGGGGGTGCCGCCAGGCGGCCTCGTGGTGGCCGACGCCCATCAGGAACGCGTTGAGGTGCAGAGTGCGGGTCATTGGTGTCCGTCCTATCCGGCAGAGACGTCGACGCGCCAGGTGGAAAAGCGACGTTCGAGGGCGATGAGGAGCTGGTTGACGACCAGGCCGATGGCGGAGATCGTGATGATCCCGGAGTACATGTCGGCGATCGCGAAGTTGTACTGCGCGTAGTTGATGAGGTAGCCGAGCCCGGCCTTCGCACCGACCATCTCGGCCGCGACCAGCACCAGGATCGAGTACGCCCCGGCCAGCCGGACGCCGGTGAAGATGGTCGGCACCGCGGCCGGCAGGATCACCTTCTGGAACAACCGCAGGTGGTTGAGCCCCATCGAGCGGGCCGACCGGATCAGCAGCGGGTCGACGCCCTTCACCCCGGCGATGGTGTTCAGCAGGATCGGCCAGGAGCACGCGTACAGCACCAGGGCGATCTTGGAAGTCTCCCCCAGGCCGAGGATGAGCACGAACACCGGCAGCAGGGCCAGCGCGGCGGTGTTGCGGAACACCTCCAGCAGCGGGCTGAGCAGCTCGGCGAGCGGCCGGTACCAGCCGATCAGCAACCCGAGTGGGATGGCGGTGAGCACCGCCAGGCCGAGCCCGGCCAACGACCGGGTGAGGCTCGCGCCCACGTGCTCGGCGAGCTGCCCGCTGCGCAGCAACCCCCACCAGGCCACCAGCACCTCGGACAGCGGCGGCAGGAAGACCCGGTCCACCAGCCCGAGCCGAGGTGCGCCCTCCCAGATCGCGGCCAGCGCGACGATCGCGACGGTGCGGTGCAGCACCTTCGCGCCGATGCCGAGCAGCCGGCCGGCAAGCCCGCCGGAGCCGGGTCCGACGGCGGCCACCGCGTCGGGCACGGCCGCCGGGGCCGCCAGCCGGGCGGGACGTTCGGCGATGTCAACCAACGCGGGCCTCCTCAGTGTGGGCCGCCGCCGGCGCCGCGCGCCGCGCGTCGGCTCCGGCGACGACGGGAGTACGAGCACCAACTGCTCCGGTGTGCGCGGTGCGGCTGCCGGTGGCGCCTTCGGCGGCCTGCGCGGCCCGCACCTCGTCCCGCAGCAGGGTCCAGATCTGGTGACGGTGGTGGCGGAACGCGTCGGTGGAGCGGACGTCCTCGACCGCGTCCCGGTCACCGAGGTCGATGTCGATGACCTGTTTGAGCCGCCCGGGCCGCGATGTCAGCACCGCCACCCGCTGACCCAGGTGGACGGCCTCGTCGATGCCGTGGGTGATGAACACGATCGTCTTGCCGGTACGGGCCCAGATCCGCACCAACTCGTCCTGCAACGAGTCGCGGGTCTGCGCGTCCAGGGCGGCGAACGGCTCGTCCATCAGCAGCACGTCCGGGTCGTACGCGAGGCTGCGGGCGATGGCCACTCGCTGCTTCATCCCGCCGGACAGCTCGTGCGGGTAGCGGTCGGCGAACCCGCGCAGGCCCACCAGGTCCAGGTGGTGCTCGATCAGGGCGGCGCGATCGGCGCGGGGTACCCCCTTGGCCTCCAGGCCGAACGCGACGTTGCCGGCGGCGGTGCGCCAGGGCAGCAGCGCGTACTGCTGGAAGACGATGCCCCGGTCCAGGCCGGGGCCGGTGACGGGCCGACCGTCGACGAGCACCCGCCCCGCGGTCGGCTCGGTGAGCCCGCCGAGCAGGTCGAGCAGGGTGGACTTGCCGCAGCCGCTGGGGCCGACGACGACAAGGAACTCGCCGGGGCGTACCCCCAGGGTGACCTCGTCCAGCGCGGTGACCGCGCCGGCGCCGCCACGCCGGCTGGCGCGGACCGGGAAGGTCTTGCTCACCCGATCAAAGAGGATCTTGTCGGTGCTCACGCGCTCCCCCCGTCCACGAAGGGGTTGAACCGGTTGGTGTAGATGTCGCCCGGCTTCGGACGGTCGCCCTTGATCTCGCCCTCGGCGGCGAGCCAGTCGATCCAGGTGCCGAACTCCTGCTCGCCGATCACGCCGCCACGGCCAGCGACGCCACTGCTCTTCCAGTACGCGACAAGCGACGGGTCCTCATTGCGGCCGCGCTTGCCGATGATGTCCCGCATCCGGGCGACCACTGTCTCCCGGGGTTGGGTGCGGGCCCACTCGATGGCCTTGCCGACCCCGGTGACGAACGCCTTGACGGTCTCCGGGTTGCGCTTGATGAAGTCGTCCCGGAAGACGTAGGTGCCGCCGCTGAAGGCGCCGAGCAGCTCGTAGTCGGTGAAGATGGTGCGGATGCCGCCGCTGGCGACCGCCTTGTCCCGGATCACCCCGCCGAGCACCGCGACGTCGATCTGCCGCTGCCGCAGCGACTGCTCGGTATTGACAGGTGGCAGGGCGACCAGCTCGACCTGCTTGATCTCGGCGGGAGTGAGGCCGCCGCGGGCGAGCCAGGTCTTGAGCACGGCCTCGGCGTGCGCCCCGAGGGTGTTCATGCCGACCTTCCTGCCGATCAGGTCACGGGGGCTGCGGACCGGGCTGTCGTCGAGCACGTAGTAGCCCTGGAAGGTGTGCGCGTCCGAGCCGTAGTAGCTGACCACCGCGGTGATCGGGGCGTTGGCGGTGGCGAGCTTGACGATGGCGCCGTTGAACGCGCCGCCGAAGTCGCTCTGACCGGTGGCAGTGGCCTGGATGTCCTGCGGGCCACCGGTGACGTTGCCGATCCACCTGAGCTTGACGTCGCCGAGGTAGCCGAGATCGGCGGCGAGTTCGGGGAGGGTGACCTGGCCGACCGAGCCCTGGTAGCGCAGCTCGCTGGCCTGGGTGCCGTCGGCTGCCGCGTCACCGGCGCAGCCGGCGGTGGCGGTGGCGGTGAGCACGGCCAGCGCGGCAACGGCGGCGAGCTCACGCAGAATGGCACGACGGGGTGGGGACATGGGGAGTCTCCTGATCTGTCCACGATGGGAAGCGGGAACGCCCGGAAGAGGGCGTGCGGGCACGCCGCTGCGCGGTGCGCGGTGCGCGGGCGTGCGGTGGGAGTGCGGCGCGGAGCCGAGCCGGATGGACCGGTGCGGCGCTGGAGCCGAGCCGGATGGGACCGGTCAGCTCAACAGAGCGCGCTCGCGTGTCGGACCAGGTCGACGTGCACACGAGCGGTGAGGAGAAGCTCATCCCGCTGCGACATGACCCCATGCTGCCCGGGATCGGAACGAGCGGTCAACGGCCTTCCAGAAGGTGAGACTTCTATCGCTGCCGATGTTACGAAGCGCCCCGAACAGGGTTTACCGTGCCGCAACACCTATCTGATGGGTAGAGATTGCGGCATCCGGTGGGCGACCGTCCAGGACGGACAGCGAGAGGGTTTCAAAAGTTGTCGGTTCGGGCATGTTCGATCTCGACACGGCAGGGAACGGTGACGAGGGGAGACCTCCGATGGGCCTCATGTTTCGCAAGCGCAAGAAGTACGGTCCGATCATCCTGAACTTCACCGAGAACGGCTTCTCCTCGTGGAGCATCAAGATCGGTCGCTGGTCCTGGAACTCCAAGGCCCGCGCGCACCGGGTCGACCTGCCGGGTCCACTGAGCTGGAAGCAGGACAAGTCCCGGTCGTAAGTATCCCGGGAGTCGAGCGGGGTGCCGGTGATTCACCGGCACCCCGCTCGGCGTCCACCCCACCCCAGCCCGGCCCGCCCCCACCCCAGCCCGGCCCGCCCCCGGCCCGGCCCAGCCCGCCCGGGCCGGCCCGGCCCAGCCCGGGCCGGCCCGCCCCGGCGATCTTGCAGTTTCTGTCGCTGTTTTGCGTGGAATAGCCCTTATGCCGGGGCAGGAAGTGCAAGATCGCGTGGGTGCGGGTGGGTTGCGGGCAGGGTGCGGGTGGGGTGGGGGTGGGGTGGGGGCGGTCAGCGCGCCAGGGTGATGATCTCGTCGCCGGCCAGCCGCCCGGACTCGCGATCGCGTCGCAGGGCACCGGCGTCGAGAAGGTCGACGAGCGCCTGATTGGCGTCAGCGGCACGGTAGACGGTCGCGGTGAGGGTGTGCCGACGCAGCTCGGTGACCGGCCGTGGCCCACCCGCCCGCAACTCGGCCAGCAACTCGTGGGCCAGCGGTTCGAGGTCGGGATCGCCGACCACGTCGACAGTCGTGCCGGTCGGGTCGAGTGGGTCGCGGTAGCGCACGTCGAGGTCCGCGCCGATGGCCCAGAGGGCGTCACGGACCGCCTCGAGACTCCGGTCGGAGCGACTGCCGAAGGCGATCACCCCGGCGGCCTCGCCGCCGGGCAGCACCGGTGCCACCTCGGCGACCAGGGGGAAGCCGGCGGAGACGAGCATGTCTCGGGCGCTGTCGCCGGTGTGCAGCAGCAGTTCTCCGGTCCGGCCGTTGGTTGCGGCGGTGAGCAGCTTCGACGTCACCGCGCCGGGCAGGTCCACGAAGGAGAACAGCGGCGCGCCGGCCGCCCCGGCGGCCTTGACCGCGACCGGCAGTCGGTACGGCTCGCCGGGCAGCAGGTGCACGGTGACCTCGGCGGGCAGTTCCGCCTCGATCGGGCCGAGTCGGGCCGGCAGGTCGGCTGCGGCGTCGGCCAGCACCAGCACCGACACCTGCCGGCCGCGTACCTGGTCGCCGTGGGTGGCGACCAGGCGCAGCGCCGCCTCCGCGCTGCCCGCGTCGGCGCCCGCGAGGGCAATGGTGGCCCGCCGGGAGCGGTGCAGGGCCGCGGGCAGCCAGGTCGTCAACTGGCGGACCAGCAGCTCGCGGAGGAATTCAGTGGTCCGGTCGGTCGGCATCGGTCCGTTCTACCGTACGGGCGGTCAGGCCGGGACGGAGATCCCCACCCCGCCCCGGGTCTGCCCGCCGTAACGCTGCCGTTCGGCGTCCAGGTCGAGCCGACCGATCTGCTTGCGGGCAGCTAGCGCGGTGTCGTCGAGCAGGTCGGCCGGGATCAGCCAGACCACCTCGAACTCCAGACCGTCCGGGTCCTTGCCGTAGAGGCTCTTGGTCGTGCCGTGGTCGGAGGTGCCGGCCAGCGCTCCGGCCGCGGCGAGCCGCTCGGCGGTAGCGGCCAGCTCGTCGAGCGTGTCCACCTCCCAGGCGAGGTGGTAGAGGCCGACGGTGGACCGGCCGGCGGCCGACCGCCCGGCGCCCGCGCCGATCTCGAAGAGGCCGAGGTCGTGGTCGTTTGTGGAGTCGGGGGCCTGGAGGAAGGTGGCGCCCCGGAAGCCGTCCGGGGTCATCGCCACCGGGCGGAAGCCCAGCACGTCGCTGTAGAACGCGACGCTGCGGGCGAGGTCACTGACGTAGAGGACCGCGTGGTTGAGCCGATGAATACCCATGACCCGAGACTAGCGCGGTTTAGTTGAACATTCAACTATCGGGAGTATGATGGCGGTCATGACCCGCTGGTTGGACCCCGACGAGCAGCGCACGTGGCGCGCGTACCTCACCGCCTCCCGGGTGCTGATGGACACTCTCGACCGCGAGCTGCAACGCGACGCGGGCATGCCGCACGCGTACTACGAGATTTTGGTTCAGCTCTCCGAGGCCCCCGGTCGGCAACTGCGCATGAGCCAGTTGGCGCAGGCCGCGGGGTCATCCCGCAGCCGGCTCTCGCACGCCGTGGCCCGACTGGAGGCCGCCGGCTGGGTGCGCCGCGAGGACTGCCCCACCGACCGGCGCGGGCAGATCGCGGTCCTCACCGACGAGGGTTTCGCCACCCTCGCGGCCGCCGCACCCGGCCACGTCGAGGGGGTACGCCAACATCTGTTCGACGCGTTGAGCCCCGCCCAGGTCGACCAGTTGCGCCGGATCAGCGAGACCCTGGCCGAGCACCTGACCGGATCCTGACCAATCGACACCGGCGCGGGTCTTGTACTTACCGTCGTCGGATGAGCACGATGGGGCGTGTCTTCCGGCTTCGGTGAACTGACTGATCAGGCGCACCACCTCGTGTCCTCCGGCGATCTGGCCGGCGCACAGCAACTGCTGTCCGACGCGCTCACCGACGCCGACCCCCGCCCGGCCAACGCCACCCCCGAGCTGGCCGAGGCTGCCAGCCTCCAGGCGCGGGTGCTGATCGCCCTCGGCGAGCCGCACTCGGCCCGGGGGTGGGCCGCCTTCGCGTACGCGGCCACCACCCGCCTGCACGGCCGCGCCGACCCGCGCACGGTGGCCGCGGCGGCGACCCTGGCCGCGGTGCTGCACCGGGTCGGTAGCCACTCCCGGGCGGCGCGGCTCTACCAGGAAGTCATCATCGAGCTGACCGCGCAGGACGGCCCGGAGTCGCTGCGGGTGCTCGCCGCGCACGCCGACCTGGCCACCGTCGAGTACGCGCGCGGCCAGTGCACCGTGGCCCGCGACCGCCTCCAGGACGCCTGGGAGCTGCACCGCGAGGTGTACGGCGACGGGCACCCCAGTGGCATCAAGATGCTGGCGCGGCTCGGGGCGATGCAGCGCGACTGCGGGCAGTTCGCCGAGGCACACGACAACCTGGCGCTCGCCCGCGAGTTGTGTCGCCAGCACCTGCCCGGCGACGACCCGCTGGCCACCCAGGTGGCGGCCCTGGCCCGGGCGGCGGCCAGTCCCGACCACGCCTGCGCGGACAACCAGCCCACGGCTCGGGACACGCCGGTCGTGCCGGCCGCCCGCGTCCCACCGCACAGTGACGGGCCGGCCGAATCCGGCTACCACCCGCCGACAGCCGCAACCCACCACGCCGGTGCGGTGCCGAACCCCCGGCTGCCCTCCGATGAGTCGGTCGGGTCGTCGGGCGGCAGGTGGTCGCCCGAAGCGGCGGACGAGCCGTCGCCCCACCACAGCGACCCTCCGGTGCCCCCGTCGGTGGTCGGGCTGGCCGGCGGCACGGAGGAGCAGCCCGGGGTGTACCGACTGCACCGACCCGCCGACCCGTACGGGTCGCCCGACCCGAACCCGCCGTCCGACCAGCACCAACCGTCCGACCCGTACGCCCAGCCCGATCCGTACGCCCAGCCCGAGCCGTACGCGCGGCCTGATCCGTACGGGCAGGTCGAGCCGTACACGCCGTCGCGGCTGCTGCCGGTGCCCGTGCACCGCGCGCCGCCGGAGCAGCGCAACCGGCTGGTCCCGGTGCTGGTGGCCGGGGTGGTCGTGGTGCTCCTCGGCGCGGCGGCGGTGATCGCCGGGGTGGCCCGGGTCGACGGCGACGACGAACCGAACCCGCCGCCGGCCAGCGCCTCCCCCTCCGCCGGCGCGCCGGCCAGCTCCGCGCCCGCCCCGGGCGGCACGGCACCGACGTCGGCTGCCGCCGCGGCCCCACCCGGCACCCCACCCAGCGCGGTGACCCTGCGCGACACCCGGGACAGCATCGCGCTGAACTGGACCTACCCGGCCGGCGGCGAGGGCCCGGTGGTCATCGCGGGTGGGCGCACCGGCCAGACCCACAACATCTTCGCGACGCTGCCCGCCGGCACCACCAGCTTCGTCATCTACGCGCTCAACCGCACCAACGACTTCTGCTTCACCGTGGCCGTCGCCTGGTCCACCGACACCGTGGCGCGTTCCAAGCAGGTCTGCACCCGCCGCCGCTGACCCGTCCTCCACTGCCCTGCCCGCCACGCCCCGCCGGCTATGCCCCGCCCGCCACTGCCCTGCCCGGCTACGCCCCGCAGACCTCACTCAGCGTGGGCTACCCGCTGACGAACCCACCGTGACACGCCGTCACACCCGACGCCCCCGCCCATACTCCGGCTCAGGCTTTGCTCTGCTTACCTATACGCACCACTCCCGATGAGCAGCTGGAACGTCGTAACCGGCCGCCTCGACACGCGTTACGTGACGTAACTGTCGCCTCCGCTGATGCAGAGCAAAGGGTCATCGGTGGGCGGTTGGGGGGAGGTCGCCGTCACTGGCCGTCCACCTCTGCCCGTCCTCGGCCGGCAACGCTGGCAGCAGCAGGCAGACCCGTAGTCCTCGCTGCTCCGGCGCGTCGGTCAGGGTGATGCTGCCGCCCGCGCGTCGGACCAACTCCCGGACGATGGCCAGCCCCAGACCCGCGCCCCCGTCGTCGCGGGCCCGTCCGTCATCCAGCCGGGTGAACCGGTCGAAGACCCGCTCCCGGTCCGCCAACGCGATCCCCGGGCCGTCGTCGGTCACCGTCACCAGGTGGTACGCCCCGACGCCGGGCCCGACCGTGGCGACCGCCGCCGACGTCGCCTCGGCCGCGAGCACGACACTGCCGGACGCGTGGCGTACCGCGTTGTCGACCAGGTTGGCCAGCACGCGACGCAACTCCTCGACGGTGCCGATCGTCCAGAGCGGGCCGGCCGGCGGCGTCACCCGCACCGGCGGTGACGGGTAGCGGGCGGCGACCTCGGTCAGCAACGCGCCCAACTCCACCGGACCGGTCCCCCGGGCCGGCGGAGTCTCGTCCAGGCGGGCCAGCAGCAGGAGATCGTCGACCAGGCGGCTCAGCCGGTCGGTGTCGGCGAGCAGGTTGGCGGTCACAGCAGTCCAGTCGGTCCGGTCGGCGAGGCGCTGGGCCACCTCCAGCTCGGTCCGGATGTTGGTCAACGGGCTGCGCAGCTCGTGCGCGGCGTCGGAGACGAAGGCCCGCTGCCGGACGCGGGCGGACTCCAGCCGGCCCAGCATGCCGTTGAGGGTGACCGCCAGGCGGTGGATCTCGTCGGCCGACGCCGGCACCGGCAGCCGGCCGGCGGCGGCCCTCCCGGTGATCTCCTCGGCGCCTCGACGTAACGCCTCGACCGGCCGCAGGGTGGCGCCCACCACCCGCCACGCCACCCCGGCCAACACCGCGACCAGCAGCGGGAACGCCACCAGCAGGATGGTCCGGACCACATGGGTGCTGTGCCGCACGTCGGCCATCGAGCGGGCGACCAGCACGGTGAGCGGGTCGGCCGCGGTGCCGGCGGGCACGGCGACAACCCGCACCGGGCCGACGAGCCCGACCCGCTCGGCCGGCACCTCCAGCCGCTGCCGACCGTCGCGGTTCAGTCGCTCCGGACGGACCATCGGCACCAGGCGATCGGCGTCGATCGAGGCCGCCCGGATTCGTCCCTGCCCGTCGATCACCTGCACGCGGACCTGTCCCCCGGCCACCGGCAGCGGGTCGGGCAGCGCGTCCTCGGCGGCGAGCAGGGCGACCGCGTCGGCGGTGCGGAACGCCTCGGTGTCGACAGTGCGCTGGAGCACGAAGCTGAGCGCGCCGAGCAGCACCACCCCGCCCAGGGCCAGCCCGATGGTGAGACCGACCACACCGATCGCCATGAGCCGCCCGCGCAGCCCGAGGACCGGCATCCGGCCGGGCCTGGCCCGACGGGTCGGTGCCGGGCCGTCGGCGGTCACGTCGCCAGCCGGTAGCCGGCGCCACGGACCGTCTCCAGCCGGTCCCGGCCGAGCTTGCGGCGCAGGTAGCCGACGTACACCTCGACGGCGTTCGGCGCGGTCTCCAGGCTGGCGTCCCAGACGTGGTCCAACAACTCGATCTTGGAGATGACCTGGCCCGGCCGGCGCATCAGGTAGTCCAGCAACGCGAACTCCCGCGCGGTCAACGCCACCTCGGCGTCCGCCCTGGTCACCCGCCGTCGGGCCGGGTCCAGCCGCAGGTCACCGACCGCCAGCACGGTCGGGCGCTCCGGCGCGCCCCGACGCAGCAGCGCCCGCAACCGGGCCAGCAGCACCACGTACGAGAAGGGTTTGGTCAGGTAGTCGTCGGCGCCGCAGTCGAGGCCGTCGGCCTGGTCGTACTCGCCGTCCTTGGCGGAGAGCATCAACACCGGCAACCAGTGCTGCTCCGCGCGCAGCCGCCGGACCAACTCGTACCCGGAGAGGCCGGGCAGCATCACGTCGAGAATCATGGCGTCGTACCCGCCGTGCCGGGCCGCGTCCAGGCCCGCCGGGCCGGTTGCCGCCACGTCCACCGCGAACCCCTCCGCCTGGAGACCGCGTTGCAGGGCAGCCGCCAACCGGGCCTCGTCCTCCACCACCAGCACCCGCACAGCTCAAGGGTGCCACCCGGGTCAATCGGCACGGTTCGGTGTCCTCAGCGCGTTCACAGCACGGACGAGGCAAGATGGCCGCAGGAGGTGCCACCATGTCCGTCCTGAGAAGCCGTCCCGTCCTTCGTTGGCTGGTTCCGGCCACCGCGGCCGTCGCCGTCATCGGCGGCGGCGCGGCGATCGGCACGTTCGCCGCCGAGGCCGAGCCGAGCCTGCCGCCCCGAACCGCCGCTCAGCTCCTGGTCGACCTGCAGACATCCCGGCTGGAGGGGTTGTCCGGGACCGTCGTGCAACGCGCCGACCTCGGCCTGCCGCCCCTCGTCGGGCTGATTCCCGGCAACGAGCTGACCACCCTGCTGACCGGCACCCACACCCTGCGGGTCTGGTATTCCGGGCCGGACCAGCAGCGGGTCGCGCTGATGGACACTCTGGGCGAGCAGGACATCATCCGCAACGGCCGGGACCTGTGGACGTGGCAGAGCCGCAGCAACACCGCCACCCACCGCACGCTGGGCGGCGACGCCGGGGCCTGGAAGCCCGCTCCCGAGCCGGCAGCGAGCCTGCCGGCCACCCCGCAGCAGGCCGCCGACCTGGCTTTGGACGCTATCGACCCGAGCACCGAGGTCAGCGTGGGCCGGTCGGCCACCGTCGCCGGCCGGGACGCGTACGAGTTGGTGCTCCAGCCGCGCGACCAGGACTCCCTGGTGCACCAGCTGCGGATCGCCATCGACGCCAAGCAGCACGTGCCGCTGCGCTTCGAGGTGCTCGCGAAGGGCAGCGACCGGCCGGCGTTCGAGGTGGCGTTCACCCAGGTCGACTACCGCCGCCCGGACGCCGACCAGTTCCGCTTCAACCCGCCGCCCGGCGTGACCGTCGACGAGGAGAAGGCCGAGCGCCCGACGGGAAAGCCGACTGGCAAGCCCGGTCACGTCGAGCCGGCGGGTGACAGGCAGGTCCGCGCGGTGGGCGACGGCTGGACGACAGTGCTGGTTGGCCGCCTCGACGGCACCGATGTCGCCGGGAAGCCCGCCCCGAAGCCGGCAGCTCCCCCGGCCGGCGCCGGGCCGGACCTGGACATGTCGAAGCTGCTCGGAGGGCTGCCGGCGGTCAGCGGCGACTGGGGCAGCGGTCGGCTCTTCAGCAGCAAACTGTTCAGCGTGCTGCTCACCGACGACGGCCGGGTGCTAGCCGGAGCGGTGACGCCGGAGCGGCTCTACCAGGCCGCGCGCGGCTGATCTCCGCAGTGTTCGCGCCGGGTCGACCTGACGGTCGGCCCGGCGCTTCGCTGTGGGTCAGGCCGAGGTCAGGAGACGCCGAGGGCGTTGAGGTACGCGTCGGCGAGGACCGCGTGGCCGGGCAGGTGCGGGTGGACCCGGTCGTCGGCCCACCGCGTCGCCGGACTCACCGCCAGCACCCTGTCGAACGCCGCCTGGTTGGGCACGTGCACCGCGTCGAACTCGGTCGCCAGCCCCGCGACGACCGCCGCGTACCGGTCGGTGTCGGCGCGTTGCGGGACGCTCCGGTCGGCCTCGATGAAGAACGGGTCACCGAGGATCAGGCGGCAGCCGGTGGCGTCGACCGCCCGACGGAGCAGGTCGCGCAGGGTGCGCTCGTACTCCTCGATGCCGACCGCCTCATCCGGCCGGTCACCGTAGTGCCGCCAGATGTCGTTGATGCCGATCAGCACCGCGAGCCAGTCGGGCCGCTCGGCGATGGCGTCGTCCTCCCAGCGGGCGGCCAGGTCCCGCACCGTGTCGCCGCCCACACCCCGGTTGACCCACTCCAGCTCCAACTCCGGGTGCCGGGCGTCGACCAGGGCACGCACGAGACTCACATATCCGCTGCCGTAGGGCGCGGCGACGTCGCGTCGACCACAATCGGTGATGCTGTCCCCGATGAAGACCACCCGTTGGCCGGTCCGCAGGATCATCCGCCGTCACCTCGCGATCACCGGCGCGCCGGACCGCCCGGCTTGGTGAGAACCGGCGGAACGCGCTATCTTCAACAGTTCGAAGGCACAAAAAAGAACGGCTTAAAGCCGTTCCTGCAAAGGATTCTAATCTTTAGGGAGACGGCTTGTCAAGGCACTCCGGCGGTTCCGGCGAATTGCCGCTCGACGACGAGATCGGTCGCGAGCAGGAGTACGTCTCGATGCTCTACAACCGGCTGGACGAGCTGCGTGAGCAGGCCGCCCACCGGCTCACCGCCGAGCTGCACAACACCGGCGGCACCCTCCAGGATCGCTCGCAGCGCGACAGCTCGGTAGCGATGTACGCCGATCAGGTCGAACAGTTCTCCGCAGTGGAGAACGGGCTCTGCTTCGGCCGTCTCGACGGCGACGACGACTCCCGCCGCTACATCGGCCGGATCGGCATCTTCGACACCAGTGGTGACTACGACCCGCTGCTGATGGACTGGCGGGCACCCGCCGCCCGCCCGTTCTACCTCGCCACCGCCGCCAACCCGCAGGGCGTACGCCGTCGCCGGCACCTGCGTACCCGGCAGCGCAAGGTGACCGGGCTCAACGACGAGGTGCTCGACATCGACACCGCCTCCCCCGGCGCCCACGAGGAGCTGACCGGTGAGGCGTCGCTGCTCGCCGCGCTGAACGCGGGCCGTACCGGCCGGATGCGCGACATCGTCGAGACCATTCAGGCCGAACAGGACGAGGTCATCCGCGCGGAGCTTCCGGGCGTGATGGTGGTCCAGGGCGGCCCCGGCACCGGCAAGACCGCTGTCGCGCTGCACCGGGCGGCGTACCTGCTCTACACGCACCGCCGGGAACTCTCCAGCCGTGGCGTGCTGCTGGTCGGCCCGAACGCGACCTTCCTGCGCTACATCTCCCAGGTGCTGCCGACGCTGGCCGAGACCGGCGTGCTGCTGCGTACCCAGGGTGATCTCTTTCCCGGGGTGAGCGCCCAACGGACCGAGCCGGCCGAGACCGCGGCGCTCAAGGGCCGGGAGGTGCTGGCCGAGGTGTTGGCGCTGGCCGTACGGGACCGGCAGTGGGTGCCGGACGAGCCGCTGGAGATCGAGGTCGATCGGGAGACGCTGACCCTCGACCCGGAGATCGTGCGCGCGGCCCGGGATCGGGTCCGTCGCGCCGACCGACCGCACAACCTGGCCCGCGCGCTGTTCGACGTGGAGATCGTGCACGCGCTCGCCGACCAGGTGGCCGAACGGATCGGCGCCGACCCGCTCGGCGGGGACAACCTCCTCGACGAGGCGGACCGCGCCGAGATCCGCCGCGAGCTGCGCGAGGAGACGGAGATCCAGGCCGCCCTGGACCGGCTGTGGCCGGTGCTCACCCCGCAGCGGCTGCTCGCCGACCTGTACGCCGACAGGGACCGGATCGCCGCCGCCGCGCCGATGCTCAGCGAGGACGAGCGGGCGCTGCTGCACCGTGAGCGCGGCGGTTGGACGCCGGCCGACGTCCCGCTGCTGGACGAGGCCGCCGAACTGCTCGGCGAGGACGAACGCGCCGCCGCCGCCCGGCGGGACCGCATCAGGATGATGGAACGGGAGTACGCCGAGGGCGTGCTGGAGATCGCCAGGGGTTCCCGCTCGATCGACGTCGAGGACGAGGCCGAGGGCGGTGAGATCCTGGGCGTGACCGACCTGATCGACGCGGATCGACTGTTGGAGCGGCAGGAGGAGGCCGACCGGCTGACCACCGCGCAGCGGGCCGCCGCCGACCGCACCTGGGCGTTCGGCCACGTGATCGTGGACGAGGCGCAGGAGCTCTCGCCGATGGCCTGGCGACTGCTGATGCGCCGCTGCCCGAGCCGGTCGATGACGATCGTCGGAGATGTGGCACAGACCGGCGCGCTCAGCGGTACGCCGTCGTGGGCGGACGCCCTCGCCCCGTACGTCGAGCAGCGGTGGCGGCTCACCGAGCTGACGGTCAGCTACCGCACTCCCGCCGAGATCATGGCGGTCGCCGCCGACGTACTGGCCGAGATCGACCCGGCACTGCGGCCGCCGCGCTCGGTGCGGGAGAGCGGCGTACCGCCGTGGGACCGGACGGTCCCCGCTGGCCGGTTGGCGGCGGAGTTGGTCGCCGAGGCCACCCGGGAGGCGGCCGGGCTGACCGAGGGGCGGCTCGGGGTCCTCGTGCCGGCCGGCCGGGTGGGTGAGTTGGGCGCGGCGGTGACCGGCGCCCTGCCGGAGGCCGCCGTCGGCGAGCATCCGGAGTTGGAGAGCCGGGTGGTGGTCTTGACAGTCGCGCAGGCCAAGGGGTTGGAGTTCGACTCGGTGCTGGTGGTCGATCCGGACCGGATGGTGGCCGAGTCTCCCCGTGGGCGCAGCGACCTGTACGTGGCCCTGACCCGCGCCACCCAACGCCTGGGCGTCCTCCGCCCGGCGAGCTGACCACGAGGCTCACCGCCCCGACCGAGCTGTCACGCGGTCGGGGCGGCGGGTGGGTTAGTCGTTTGATTTGTCCCTGATGGACTTTGCTGGGCCGGTCGCCGACGTGGACTGGTCGCTGGTGCCACCGCCCATCGGGGTGCTCAGGCCGCCGGTGGTGGCATCACCGGTGGTGGTCGGCGCTACCTTGCCCGGGTGTCGCTCCGGCTGTCGGGCCACCCGGCGTACGCTCGCCGGCCCGGCGGTGCCACCGGTGGTCGTCACCGCGCCCTGCCCGCCGACAGGGCCACCGTCGCGCAGCACCTGTGGGTCGATCCGCTCCTTGGCCGGATCGAAGGGGTCGTCGCGCTGGATCTGACTCTCCACATCGGTGCGTGGCACAGTCACCTCGTCGAGGGCGCCCTTGCCGTACACGCCACCGGCGATCCGGTCCTCGGCCTCGCGGGCGGCGTCCTGCCGCATGTCGTCCTCACGCACGTCCATCACCTCGCAGAAGCTGTGGAACTGACTGGGTGCCCGACCACCGGCCGACCAAACCCGGCGTGACCGGGAGGTCGTCCACGGCGGTTCACCGTCACGCCGCCCGCTGGCCGCCTGCCCGCAGCCCGAGATGTCCATGCTGTCCCGCGACCGGTGGGAGATGCCCGCCGGCAGGAGGGGATGACAGCGTGCGCACAGTACGCCGTACCGCCGTCGCGGCCCTGGTGGCCGCGACGGTGACGACCGGGCTCGCGGTGCCCGCCCAGGCGAAGCCACGACCGGACCGGACATTCGACGTGCAGGCCCACCGGGGCGGCCTCGGGCTGCGGGTGGAGAACACCCTCGCCTCCTTCGGTAACGCCCTCCAACTCGGGGTGAGCACCCTCGAACTGGACGTGCAGATCACCGAGGACGGTCAGGCCGTCGTCACCCACGACCGGAAGGTCACCGGCACCAAGTGCGTCGATACCGCTGCGGTGACGCCCGGCGACCCGGAGTTTCCGTACGTCGGGAAGTACATCAACACGCTCAGCCTGGCCCAGGTGCGCTCGCTGGACTGCGGTTCGAAGACACTGTCGGACAAGCCCGGCCAACTCGCCGTCCCCGGTGCCCGGATGCCGCTGCTGCGTGAGGTCTTCGCGCTGGTCAACCGCTACCAGGCCAAGGACGTGAAGCTCAACGTCGAAACCAAGGTCGAGGCTGGCGCACCGACCGAGACCGCTCCCCGCGAGCAGTTCGTCAAGGTCACCGCCGCCGAGATCCGCGCCGCCGGGCTGCTCAAGCAGGTCACCATCCAGAGCTTCGACTGGGGCGCGCTGATGCGCATGCGTCAGGTCGAGCCGAAGCTGCCGCTGGTCGCCCTGACCAACTACGACTTCCTCCAGACCGGTCAGCCGGGTGCGTCGCCGTGGCTGGGCGGGCTCGACATCGACGACTTCGGCGGCGACCCGATCAAGGCGATCCGTAGCTTCGGCGCCAGCGCCTTCTCGCCGGTGCACGGGTCCCCGCAGAACGGGACTGTCACCGACCCGGGTTACAAGCCGTACGTCACGAAGGAGATGGTCGCCCAGGCGCACCGCTACGGGATCAAGGTGATCCCGTGGACGGTCGACGATGTGCCGACCATGAGCAAGCTGATCGACGACGGCGTGGACGGCATGATCACCGACTACCCGGACCGGTTGCGCGGCGTGCTGGCGCAGCGTGGTTACCGGCTGCCGAAGGCGTACGCCGCGCCGTTCGACATCCAGGCACACCGGGGCGGTCGGGCCACCCGACCGGAGAACACACTGCCGGCGTTCGCGAACGCGCTGTCCAACCGGGCCATCTCCACCCTTGAGCTGGACACCAACGTGACGGCCGACGGCAAGCTCGTGGTGCTGCACGACCGGACCGTCAACGGGTCGCACTGCGTCGACACCGCCCCGGTGCGCAAGGGGGACCGGAAGTTCCCGTACGTGGGCAAGCCGGTGCACGAGTTGACCCTGGCGCAGCTCAAGACCGTCGACTGCGGCACGAAGACGCTGCCCGAACTGCCCGCCCAGGTGCCCGCGCCCGGTGCCCGGATCCCGACCCTGGACGAGGTCTTCGCCCTGGTGAAGGCGAGTGGCCGCACCGACATCGGAATGAACATCGAAACGAAGATCAGTCCGGTGGTGAACGACACCGAGCCGTACCGCAGCTTCACCCGCAAGCTCGTCGACGCGATCCAGCGGGCCGGCTTCACCAGCACTGCCACCATCCAGTCGTTCGACTGGCGCACCATCACGTACGCCAAGCAGCTCGACCGCCGCATCGGCACTGTCGGCCTGGTCTGGCAGTACGGTCCCGCCGAGTGCGTCACCCTCGCGGACGAGTGCTCGCTGGAGGCGGTCTACGGCAACCCGTCGGTGAAGAGCCCCTGGACCGGTGGGCTGGACTGGTGGAAGTACCAGGACCTCGGCAAGCTGACCCGGGCCGCGGGAGCCGGCACGGTCTCCGCCAACTGGCAGGTGCACGACCCGAAGCAGGGCACTGTCGCGTCGACCGACTGGTACCTGCGGGAGAACCCGGCATACTTCCACGGACCGGACGTTCGGACCCTCCAGACGCGCGACAACCTGAAGGTGATCCCGTACACCGTCGATGACGCGACGGTGATGCAGCGGGTCATCGACCTGGGCGTCGACGGCATCATCACCGACGACCCGGACCTTCTGGTGAGCGTGGCCAGGCGCAACGGCCTGCGCTGACCCCGCCAACCACCCGATCGCCGGCCGGTTTTTCCGGCCGGCGATCGGTGTTACCTGCTCCGGGGCCTCGGGTAGTCGGGGGTTGTCCCCGCCACGAAAGCGAACCGCGCCGTGGCCGACACGCGGTAGCGGGGCGAGGGAATGCAGGTACGACTCATCGCATCCTGAGGAGGACAGATGAGCACGCAGGCTGCTTCCACCCGGCCGACGAACCGGCCCATGAACGACCCGCAGAATCCCGCCCAGATGCGGGACATGCAGACCCAGCAGATGCCGGTGATGCATGACGGGCGCCGCAACGACATGCAGGCACCCGGTACGGAGACCAAGCAGGCGTTCAAGACCACCGAGTTCTGGATCTACCTGATCGCGGTGGCCGCCGTACTGGGCGCGTCGCAGGTCGTTGGTCAGAACTCCGCTGGGGTGGACATCTTCCGGGCCGACAACGCCTGGTTCCTGATCACCCTGCTGACGCTTGGCTACCTCGGTAGCCGTGGCCTCGCGAAGGCCGGCAGCAACTGGCGCAGCAGCGAGGAGCGCAAGGCCCGGCACTGACCGGTTCACAGTGCACGGTGGCCTCCGGGAGATCTCCCGGAGGCCACCGTGGTGTTCGGTCCGACTACTCGTCGCCGCCGAAGTCGCCCCCGAAGTCGCCCTCGAACGCGTCCTCGATCATCTCGCCGGCGATCATGCCGCCGGCGACGCCGAGCGCCGCTCCGGCCACCATGCCGCCCATGCCGTGCCCGCGGCTGTGCCCGTGACCGTGGCTGGGGCCGTACTGGGAGCGCAGGCTGCCGTAACGGGACGTGGTCTCGCGCAGCCAGCCGTCGACGACCTGCGCCCAGTCGACGCGGTCAGCGTCGGTGTGCGCCACCTGGTAACGACCGAACGCGTCGTGCCCGGCGCTGAGGAACCCGCCGCGCTTGTCGCACTCCAGGATGACCTCCACACCGCGCTGGCTGGTCACGAAGGTCAGCTCGACCTCCCGGATCGTGCTCGCGTACTGCGGGGAGGCAAAGAACTCGATCTCCTGGTAGAACGGCAGCGTCTGCTGCACGCCCCGGATGTGGCCACGCTCCAGGTCGGCGTGCTTGAACCGGAAGCCGAGCCGCTGGAACGCCTCCAGAATCCGCTCGTGCACCGGCAGCGGGTGCACCGCCACCTGGTCCAGGTCGCTCTTGTCGACCGCGCGAGCGATCGCCAACTCGGTGCGCAGACCCATCGTCATGCCGTGCAGGCGCTGGCCGTACACGTCGGTGATCGGGGTCTCCCACGGCACCGGCAGCTGGAACGGGATCGAGAGCTGCTGCTTCGGGGCGAGTACGAGCGACCCGCTGACCGCCATGCGGTGGAACTCCATGGTGCCCGCGTACTCGGTGTCGTGTCCCTCGACCTCGACCCGGGTGACAAGGCCGATCACCACCTGCTCGATGGCTGCCTCAGCGTCGCCACCAACGAGGTTGACCTGCCCGTCGAGGGTCAGACCGGGCCGGGTGTTGGGGTTGGTCAGCACGGTGTCCACGCTGGGACCGCCCACACCGAACGCGCTCAACATCTTCTTGAAGACCATCGGAACTCCTGTGCGACGCCGACCGCTCCAGGTTGGAGTCGGACGTTGACTCGAACGGCACCCTATCCAGCACCCCTGTGAGGTGGCTGTGAAGCGCCACCCGACCCGCGCGTCTCGCTGGCTGCGCTTGATCGACTCGGGTTCCTGAAAGTCGGGGTGTCGCCGAGACCCGGACACCCCGACTTCCAGGAACCCGAGTCGATCACGCATCAGGGCGCGAACTCGCCGTCCTTCACCCCGTCGACGAACGCCATCCAGCCGCCTGCCGGGTAGACGAGGGTCGCTGCGGCGCGATCCTTGCTGTCGCGCACCGCCACCCGGCCGGAACCGTCCAGGACGGGCCCCGCCTCCACGCAGCTACCACCGTTGCTGTTGCTCCGGGTGCTGACATGCCAGGCCACCGCTGGCAAGGCTTCACTCATGGCAGTTCCTCCTTGATCTCCGCGATCAGCTCGGCCGCCTCGCGCCGATCCAACGCGACATCACGGAGCCGATCGTACGCAAGCGCGTAGCGCTTCGACGTTGGAGATTCCATGAAACGGCGCCCGCCCAGTGTCTCGGCATAGGCGACCTCCGGGTACGGCTTGGGCATCCCGAAGAGCACGAACGAGCCATCGAGACCGGCGTGCAGCCCCACCCTTGATGGCAGCACTCGGACATCGATGTTCGGCTGCCCGATCAGGTCAGCCAGGTGGTGGAGCTGGCCGCGCATCACGGCAGGGCCACCGACAGGTCGGCGCAGCACGCTCTCGTCGATGATCGCCGCCAGCCGGACGGCCGGGTCCCGCGCCAGCACACGTTGACGGTCAATCCTGAGTTGTAGCCACTTGCCGATGGAGAAATCTGTCGCCCCCTCCCCCTCCGCGTTACGGATCACCGCCTCCGCGTAAGCCGGCGTCTGCATGAGCCCCGGCATGAGGAAGGCATCCCACGAGTAGATGCGTTCGGCCCTGCTCTCCAGCCAGGGGAAATCGATGAATGAGGCGTCAACCAACTCGTCATAGTCGTCGTCCCACCGATCCGTTCGCCAAGCATCCTCGGCGAGCTGGATGAAACGGTTCCGCTCGCGCCCGTCGTGCTCGCCGTAGAGATCGAGCAGCGACACGACGACGCCGCGCCGGAATGGCCACTCCGCGCGCTCCCAGCGGGCGATGGACGAAAAGTCGCGCTCCAGGAACTCGGCGGCCTGCTTCAGAGTGATGCCGCGTTGCTCCCGTAGCTGCCGCATCTGCTGACCGAGCCACTGGGCACGCAATGTCTGCACGAACGATTCACGCCTGGCGGGCATGGTGCCCCTCTCCTCGCGGACCCTCACGACGAATTTTGTTGGTGTCGTTGCACCAATACCGAGGCCACTGGAAACGTGGCCTTCGGGTGAGGTGATCGCCGGCCCCCGGGGACGCCCGGTGCAAACACGGCAACCGCGGCTGTGCCAACAGCCGAGAAGGTGACGAGAGACGGCCTCGCGAGTGGCAGGCGCATACCGGCTCTCGTCGGGTCTCAACTAGAGCGTCGGGATGTGCGAATCCCGGCTCCGAACCGACCTGAACGAATAACTACCACGGCAAAGGGCGCCTTCGCGACCCTGACCCGCCCATCGATCGACGACGCGCGAGGTGATGAATGACCCGAGGCACTCTCTACGACGGCACGCTCCACGGCGGCGCTCGGCTGGCTCGGCTGCACCCGAGCCAGGTCCGCGACCGGCAGTTCACCGCCGTCGGTTTCGGCCGACGAGGCCTGGACCCCACTGAGGTACGGCGGTTCCTGCACCGCGTCGCGTTCGACCTGGCGACGCTGCACCACGATGTGGCTCGGCTCAGCGAGGAGAACGCCCGGGTGAAGCGTGCGCTGCGCGATTGGCAGAGCGCCTGGTCCGAGCGGCGTCAGCCGTGAGCCCGGGATGGGAGCACCAGTACAGCGGGCTTTTCACGCCGTTGCCGCGGTTCGCCGTCGAGGCGTACACGGAGAGACCTCGATATGTGATCCACCTGCCGGTGGCGGTCACCAACCTGGCCGAGGCGCTGGACCTGGCGCGGACGCTCGCCCGTTCCCTGGCCTCCACGCCGCAGGTCGACCTCGGCGGCACCACCGTCTCGGCCGAGGACGCGCAGCACGTACGACATTGGGTTTTCTGCGACCGGATCATGCCCGATCGCCGACGATGTGCGCGGGAGGCCGACCACGCCGGTGCCTGCCTACCCAACGACGGTCCATAGATCGATCTACAGTCTGGCGATGAAGACGGGGAGACGGGCACGTCCAGCCGGGCTCGCTGCGGTGGCGGGGCTGCTACTGGTGGTGCTCGGATGCGACACGGCTGTTGCGGACGAGACGCGTGGCTGCCAGGAGCAACGGCAGGCCGACGAGGCAAAGGTCCGGGTCAGCCGCTGGGAGTCGCCGGAAGAGCTTCCGTTCGTCGGTGAGTATTCGGAGATCCATTGGCAGGCGCGCGCGTTGGGCAATCCGTGCTCACGGGCGCCGGGCCCGACGGACTGGGAGTACCAGGGCGTCATCGTCCTGCGTCCGGAGGATGCGCACAGGTTGGCCGAGCAGTTCGCATTCGTTCCGTTCGCCTCCATCGACCCGGCTGAGCTGCTCCACTCGCATACGCCGACGGACGTGCGACCGGACCTCGTGCCGTTCCTCCCGACCAAGCCCCGTTGGCTGCACAGTGAGATCTACAACGAGGCAGCGCCGTCGACACGTTGGCGAGTGGTGTTCCTGGACCTGGAGCATCGAACGCTCCTGTTCATGCTGAACGACCACTAGCGGCTGGACTCGGCCGGCACGCTCCGCGCCGACCTCGGTGCCCTGACCGTCGTGGTGATCAGCCAGGCGAGCGCGGCCAGCAGCGCCACGAGGCCGGCGGGGACCAGACCCCACGGCAGGGCACGCGGCGACAACGTCCATGCCTGCCGGGTGTCGGCGAGTACGCGTGGCTGTCGAGCCGAGGCCGGGACCGCCACCTCCCACTCGTACGCACTGTTGGACTCGTCGTCGATGACCTTCCAGGACTCCTTGACGTCGACGCCGTGGATCGGCCCCTGCCGCCCGCGTCCGCCACGGGTCCAGTTGCCGACGCACCGGCTGTGCATGGCCTCCAGCCGATCGTGGGTCACATAGCAGTGATCGACCGTCGCCCGGGTCTGGTCGGCGGGCCACGAGCCGGCCGACCACGTCAGCATCCCGAGGAGGGCCAGGCCCACGACGACGATCGCAGCCCATCGCACCTTGACCGCGGTCATGGCCGTGTTCCTCTCACTCAAGGCGGATGGAGCGCGCCACTAATCCGGTTCCACGATCACCAGTTCGCCTACCTGTTCCCCGATCGTGGTGCGTGCCTCCGTCGGCAGCCCACGGTCGGTGATCAGCACATCGGCGGCCTCCAGCGGGGCGATGGTGGCGATGCCGATCGTCTCCCACTTGGTGTGGTCGGCGAGCACCACGAGCCGGCGGGCCGCGCCGATGAGGCAGCGGTTGACGCCGGCCTCCAGCAGGTTGGGTGTGGTGAAACCGGTGCGTGGGCTGAGGCCGTGCACACCGAGGAACAGCAGGTCGACGTTGAGCGCGCTGATCGCCGCCTCGGCCACCGGCCCGGTCAACGCGTCCGACGGGGTGCGGATGCCACCGGTCAACACGACTGTCTGGTCGGCGCGCGGGTTCTGGTAGAGCGCGTCGGCCACCGGGATCGAGTTGGTCACCACTGTCAGCCCGCGTACGTCGGAGAGCAGCGTGGCCAGCGCGGCGGTGGTGGTGCCGGCGGACAGCGCGATGGCCATCCCCGGCTCCACCATCGTCGCCGCCCGCTCGGCGATGGCCCGCTTCTCCGCCTGTTGCCGGATCGACTTGGCGGCGAAGCCGGGTTCCTCGGCCGAGCCGGGCCCGGCGAGGGTAGCGCCGCCGTGCACCTTGTCGACCAGGCCGCGTTCGGCCAACACCTCAAGGTCACGCCGGATCGTCATGTCTGACACGCCGAACCGACTGACCAGGTGACTCACCCGCACCCCGCCACGTTGGCGGATCAGATCGAGGATGGCGGTCTGCCGCTGCTGGGCGAGCATGTGGGTAACCTCCTTCGCGCAGTGACTGTCGTCAGAATCAGGTCCGATCCTCACGGACCACCGCCACCTCACCGGCCGGCAGTGACAGCTCACCGGCGCAGTGTCCGCCGGTCAACAGCTCGACGCCGTGCACCGGCAGGCGTACCTCGGTGTCGGTGTGGTTGATCGCGAACAGCCAGGTCCGGTCGCCGTCGCGGCGGCGGACCACCTCCACCCCGGACGGCGCCGACACCGCCGGGCGAACGCCGGCCTCGGCGAGCAGCCGGGCCACCAGCCGGTCGGTGGCCGGTTCGTCCAGCCGGGTGCCGACATACCAGGCCGCGCCGTCGCCCACCGGGTGCCGGGTCAGCGCCGGCACGCCCGGCAGGGGCCCATCGGTGTACGAGGCGAGCACCTCGGCGCCGTCGGGGTGCACCCACTCGGTCCACACGTCGGCGGTGCCGCCGTCGTCGAGGTGGACCTGCTCGCCCTCGCGCAGCGGGAAGAACTCCTCGGTCCGGACGCCGAGCAACTCCCGGAACGCGCCCGGGTAGCCGCCCAGCCGGATGTGGTCGTTGGCGTCGACGATGCCGCTGAAGTAGGTGACGGCCACCGTGCCGCCGGACTCGACGTATCTGTGCAGCGCGTCGACGTCGGCGTCCCGGACCAGGTAGAGGGTCGGCACCAGGACCAGCCGGTAGCCGTTGAGGTCGGTAGACGGGTGGACGATGTCGGCGGTCACGCCGGCCCGCCAGAGCGAGCCGTACAGGGCGTTGAGGCGGTCGGCGTAGGTGACGTCGACGCTGGGGTGGGAATCCAACTCGACGCCCCACCACGCCTCCCAGTCGAACAGGATCGCCACGTCGGCGTCCACCCGGCTACCGCGCACCTCCGCGAGGGCCTTGAGGTCCGCGCCGAGCTGGCAGACCTCGCGGAACACCTTGGTGTCCGGCCCGGCGTGCGGCACCAGCGCGGAGTGGAACTTCTCCGCACCGGACCGGGACGCACGCCACTGGAAGAACAGCACTCCGTCGGCGCCCCGGGCGACGTGCGCCAGACTGTTGCGGCGCAGTTGCCCAGGCAGTTTGGCCACGTTGCGCGGCTGCCATTGGACGGCGCTGGTGGAGTGCTCCATCAGCAGCCACGGATCGCCGCCGGCGACGCCCCGGGTGTGATCGGCGGCGAGCGACAGACCGAGGTGCGCCTGCGGGTCGGCCGCGGTCAGGTAGTGGTCGTTGGACACCAGGTCCACATCGTCGGCCCAGGACTGGTAGTCCATGTGCTTGACGCCCATGCCGATCATGAAGTTGGTGGTGATCGGCTGGCGGACCAGCGTCTTCAGGACCTCGCGTTCGGCGCGCAGTTGGGCGCGCAGCTCGTCTGAGGAGAAGCGCAGGAAGTCGAGCTGCTGCGTGGGGTTGGCGAAGGTCAGCGCGGTACGGGGTGGGTTGATCTCGGCCCAGTCGCCGTAGCGCTGACTCCAGAACGCGGTGCCCCAGGCGTCGTTGAGCCGGTCCAGGTCGCCGTAGCGCTCCCGCAGCCAACCGCGGAACGCCTCGGCGCTGACGTCGCAGTAGCAATGCGCGTTGTGGCAGCCCAGCTCGTTGGAGACGTGCCACATGACCACGGCAGGGTGCTCGGCGTACCGGCCGGCGACCGCGCGTACCAGCTCCAGCGATCGCTCGCGAAACATCGGTGAGCTGGGGCAGTACGCCTGCCGTCCCCCGGGCCAGAGGATCGCGCCGTCGGCCCGGCGGGGCAGCGTCTCCGGGTGCGCGTGGGCCAACCACGGCGGTGGACTGGCCGTGGCGGTGGCCAGGTCAACCTGGATGCCGGAGTCGTGCAGCAGGTCCAGCACCCGGTCCAGCCAGCCGAACTCGAACCGCCCCGGGGTGGGCTCCAGCAGCGCCCAGGAGAAGATGCCGACGGAGACCAGGTTGACCCCGGCCTGGCGCATCAGGTCGACGTCCTCGGACCAGGTTTCCTCGGGCCACTGCTCGGGGTTGTAGTCGCCGCCGAAATGGATGCTGTCACCCTGCCATCGCCGCATGACAGCTGAGGGTGCACCCGCTGACCTACGGAAGTCAACAGGTTCCAACATCGAGCTTCTTTCCAACGTTTACCAGGTAACGGCCGTGTCACGACTGGGTTATCAGAGGCGAACAGCCCTCTTGACAGCGCCCGACTGCAGGGTAGCTTGAGGCCCCAATGGCCGTTCGTGTTCGCCAATGTGGATTCTCGGTGGATCTCAATGTGCGATCACGACGCCGGACCTGCCTTCACCACACTGACGGCCCTTGGGCGTAGCTCCTTCTCATCCGCAGGAGGCACAGATGTCCCGTCCCCAATCCCAAGCCGAGTACCTGGCTCGGCTCGTACCGCCCTCAGTCGCCGGCATCAACCGACGATCGCTGCTGGCCGGCGCGGCCGGCACCGGCGCGCTGCTCGGCACCGGCCTGCTCGCCGGCTGCGGCGACGACTCCGGCTCCGGCGGGTCCAGCACTGACGTGTCGCTCGGCTCGAACCAGTCCGACCCGAAGCCGAAAGACGTCCTGGTCAAGATCACCGACGGCTTCAAGACCTCATCCGGGGTGCAGGTAGCTGTCAATACGGTCGACCACAACACGTTCCAGGAGAACATCAACAATTACCTACAGGGCAAGCCGGACGACGTGTTCACCTGGTTCGCCGGCTACCGGATGCGCTTCTTCGCGCAGAAGGGCCTGGCCAGTGACATCAGCGACGTGTGGGGCAAGCTCTCCGGCTACTCCGACGCCTTCAAGAAGGCATCCACCGGCGACGACGGCAAACAGTACTTCGTACCGGGGACGTACTACCCGTGGGCGGTCTTCTACCGCAAGTCGGTGTGGCAGCAACGCGGCTACCAGGTGCCCACCACCCTGGACCAGTTCACCGCGCTCGGCGCGCAGATGAAGAGGGACGGCCTCATCCCCATCGCCTTCGCCGACAAGGACGGCTGGCCGGCGATGGGCACCTTCGACATCCTCAACCTGCGCATCAACGGCTACCAGTTCCACATCGACCTGATGGCCGGCAAGGAAGCCTGGACCTCCGACAAGGTCAAGAAGGTCTTCGACACCTGGGCCGGCCTGCTCCCCCTGCACCAGCCGGACAGCCTCGGCCGCACCTGGCAGGAGGCGGCGCAGTCGTTGCAGCAGAAGAAGAGCGGCATGTACCTGCTCGGCCTCTTCGTCGGTCAGCAGTTCAGCAACGACGAGCAGGACGATCTCGACTTCTTCACCTTCCCCGAGATCGACCCGGCCATCGGCGCGAAAGCGCTGGACGCCCCGATCGACGGCTACATGATGGCCCGCAAGCCCAAGAACGAGGACAACGCGCGCAAGCTGCTGGAGTACTTCGGTGGCAAGGCCGCCGCGGACATCAACCTGAAGAACGACCCGGCCGTCCTCGTCGCCAACAGCGGCGCGGACGTCGGCGGCTACACCGCGCTGCAGAAGAAGGCAGCCGAACTGGTCGGGTCGGCCACCGAGATCGCCCAGTTCCTCGACCGGGACACCCGGCCGGACTTCGCCTCGACAGTGATCATCCCGGCGCTCCAGCAGTTCATCAAGAACCCCAAGGACATCGGCGGGCTCACCTCGTCCATTGAGAACCAGAAAAAGTCGATCTTCACTGACTGACGGCGGAAGGGGGAGGACATCGTGTCCGACCTGCCCCTGATCCAAGCGGATCGCGCCGTGCCGCCGCCGGCCGCGACCACCTCCACTGGTGGTCGTCGCCGGCGGCTACGGCTCCTGTCCCGCACCGACCGCGTGGTCATCACGCTGATGGTGCTCGTCCCGCTGCTGCTCGTCACCGGGTTCGTCTGGTTGCCGGCGGCAGCAACAGTGCTGCTCTCCGGCACCAACTGGGACGGCATCGGCCCCCTCAACGAAATTGAGTTCGTCGGCGCACGCAACTACAGCGACGTGGTGAACATCTACCCGCCGTTCGTACCGGCGATCCAACACAACCTGCTCTGGCTGGCAGCGCTCTTCGTGGTCGCCACCCCGTTCGGCATGTTCCTGGCCGTGCTGTTGGACAAGGAACTGCGCGGCAGCCGCTTCTACCAGACAGCGCTCTACCTGCCGGTGGTGCTCTCGCTGGCGCTGATCGGCTTCGTCTGGCAACTGCTCTACTCCCGGGACCAGGGGCTGATCAACGCCGTCTTCGGCAGCACCATCGACTGGTACGGCGACTCGAACGTCAACATCTGGGCGGTCATGGTCGCCTCCGGGTGGCGGCACGTCGGGTACATCATGCTGCTCTACCTCGCCGGCCTGAAGGGCGTCGATCCGTCCCTGCGTGAGGCAGCGGCGGTCGACGGCGCGTCGGAGAGCCGGACGTTCTTCCGGGTCGTGTTCCCGGTCATGCGGCCCATCAACATCATCGTGCTGGTGGTGACAGTGATCGAGTCGCTGCGCGCGTTCGACCTGGTCTGGGTGGTCAACAAGGGCCGCAACGGGCTGGAGCTGATCTCCGCGCTGGTCACCCAGAACGTGGTCGGTGAGGCCAGCCGGATCGGCTTCGGCTCGGCACTGGCAACGATCATGCTGGTCGTCTCGCTGGTCTTCATCACCATCTACCTGGCGACCGTGATGAGGGAGAACCGGGAATGAGCGTGGACACTCCGGTTCGTCGGCGCAAACTGACCCCGCTGCGGATGCTGCTGCACGGCTTCCTCATCGTCGTCTCGCTGGCCTGGCTCTTCCCGATCGCCTGGGCGGTGCTGACCTCGCTGCGCTCGTACGACTACACCGCCGCGAACGGCTACGTCTCCTTCGGCGGCTGGACCTTCGACAACTACGTCACCGCCTGGCGGACGGCGGAGTTCGGGCAGCACTTCCTCAACTCGGTGTACATCACAGTGCCGGCGGTGCTGCTCACCCTCTTCCTCGCCTCCTGCGTGGCGTTCGTCATCGCCCGGTTCAGTTGGAAGCTCAACCTCGTCCTGCTCGGGATCTTCACCGCGGCCAACCTGCTGCCCCAGCAGGCGCTGCTCATCCCGCTGTTCCGGCTGTTCACCGAGGTGCCGCTGCCGGAGTTCATGAGCGACTCGGAGCTGCTCTACGACAGCTACTGGGGCCTGATCCTGATCAACGTGGCCTTCCAGTGCGGCTTCTGCGTCTTCGTACTCAGCAACTACATGAAGGCGCTGCCCCGTGACCTGTACGAGGCGGCGATGGTCGACGGGGCGAGCATCTGGCGACAGTACTGGCAGGTCACCATGCCGCTGTGCCGGCCGGCCCTGGCCGCGCTGGCGACGCTGGAGGTGACCTGGATCTACAACGAGTTCTTCTGGGCCACGGTCCTCATGCGTACCGGCGACAAGTTCCCGGTGACCAGCTCACTCAACAACCTGCGCGGTGAGTTCTTCACCGACAACAACCTGGTCTCGGCGGGCAGCGTGCTCGTCGCGATCCCCACCCTGGTGATCTTCTTTATGCTCCAGCGGCACTTCGTTCGGGGCCTGACCTTGGGAGCCTCCAAAGGATGACGATCCTGCACCTGCGCCGCGCGCGGACCAGCCTGGTGCTCGACGCGCGCGGCCCGGGGCTGCCCCGGATCGTGCACTGGGGCGGCGACGTCGGCGACCTCGACGACGACGGCCTGCGTCAGCTCAGCGACGCGACAGTACCGCCGGTGGTGCCGAGCAGCTTCGACGAGCCGACAATGCTGTCAGTGCTGCCCGAGGCGAGCGCCGGCTGGAGCGGCCGACCGGGCCTGGCCGGGCACCGCGACGGACGAGACTGGTCCACCTCCTTCCGCCTCGACGGGGTGGACGTGCGCGACACCGGCCCCGGCGCGGCGCTGGTGACAGTGCGGGCGTCGGACCCGGCCGCCGGGCTGACTCTGACCATCGAGATCACGCTCGACCCGCACGGCCTGCTGACCGCGCGGCACCGGCTGCGCAACGACGGCGACAGCGCGTACGAGCTGCGGGAGCTGACACCGGTGCTGCCGGTGCCGGCGGTCGCCACCGAACTGCTCGACCTGACCGGCCGGTGGTGCCGGGAACGGTCCCCGCAGCGGCACCCGTGGCAGCACGGCACCTGGGTCCGCGAGGGCCGACACGGCCGTACCGGGCACGACGCCACCCTGCTGCTGGTGGCCGGCACCACCGGGTTCGGCTTCGGCCACGGCGAGGTCTGGGCGGTGCACACCGCCTGGAGTGGCAACCACGTCACGTTCGCCGAACGTCTACCGACCGGCGAGTCCACACTCGGCGGCGGCGAACTGCTGGCCCCCGGCGAGGTCCGGCTCGTCCCCGGCGAGTCGTACGACACTCCACTGCTCTACGCGGTCTGGTCCGACGCCGGGTTGGACGGGCTCAGCGACGTGCTGCACACCCACCTCCGGGCCCGCCCCGGGCACCCGCGCTCCCCCCGCCCGGTCACCCTCAACGTCTGGGAGGCGGTCTACTTCGACCACGACCTGGACCGGCTGCGGGCGCTCGCCGACCGGGCCGCGCAGATCGGCGTGGAGCGGTTCGTGCTCGACGACGGCTGGTTCCGCGGCCGGCGCGACGACACCGCCGGGCTCGGCGACTGGTACGTCGACGAGGGCGTCTGGCCGGACGGCCTGCAACCGCTGATCGAGCACGTCACCGGCCAGGGCCTCCAGTTCGGCCTCTGGGTCGAGCCGGAGATGGTCAACCCCGACTCGGACCTGTTCCGCGCGCACCCCGACTGGTTGCTCGCAGTGCCGGGGCGGCTACCGCCGGCCTGGCGTCACCAGCAGGTGCTCGACCTGGGCCGCCCCGAGGCGTACGACCATGTGCTGGAACGTCTCGACACGCTGCTCACCGACCACCCCGGAATCCGGTACCTCAAGTGGGACCAGAACCGGGACCTCACCGAGGCCGGGCATCATGGCCGCCCTGGGGTGCACGGGCAGACCCTGGCGGTCTACCGGCTCTTCGACGAGTTGCGCAGTCGGCACCCGGATGTGGAGATCGAGAGCTGCTCGTCCGGCGGAGCCCGGGTGGACCTGGCCATCCTGGCGCGTACCGACCGGGTCTGGGCCAGCGACTGCAACGACGCCCTGGAACGGCTCAGCATCCAACGCTGGACGGGGCTGCTGCTGCCACCGGAGCTGATCGGCACCCACGTCGGCCCGGAACGCTCGCACACCACGAACCGCGTACACGACCTGGGTTTCCGGGCGGCGACAGCGCTCTTCGGCCACCACGGCATCGAGTGGGACATCACCTCGATCAGCGCCGCCGAGCAGACCGAGCTGGCCGCCTGGGTGGCGCTGCACAAGCGGCTGCGCCCGCTGCTGCACGCTGGTCGGGTGGTCCGGGTCGATCACCCGGACCCGGCCGTCTGGGCGCACGGCGTTGTCGATCACGACAACACCCGGGCGGTGTACGCGGTGGCCCGGCTGACCACCTCTGTGACGCGGGTGCCCGGCGCGGTGCGGCTGCCCGGCCTCGACCCGGGCCGGCGGTACCGGGTGCGACAGGTGTCGGGCGTAGCGGCCCCGGCGAACATCGACCTGTCCCCGCCCACTTGGCTGGCGGGTGGTCTCACCCTCAGCGGGGCGGCGCTGGCCCGGGTGGGTGTGCAGCTACCCGCCCTGCACCCGGAGCAGAGCCTGGTACTGGAGGTCGACGCCGTCGACTGACAAAATTCTGGAGAATCTTCGGCCGGGGTGTCGAGAACGACGGGGCCTGCTTCTACCTCACTGTGAGAGCACCGACGAGGGTGCGCAGGCGTGAGGAGCACACAATGAAGTACATGCTGCTGATGCAGTTCAGCGCCGCCGGGACCGACTTCCCGAGCATCGACACCTGGACCCAGGACGAGGTCCGGGCGCACATCGCCTTCATGGGCGAGGTCAACGCCAAGCTCACCGCCGCCGGCGAATGGGTCGACGCGCAGGGCCTCGGCGGCCCGCAGCAGGCCCGGATCGTCCGCGCCGGTGAGGGCGGGGCGCCGGTGGTCACCGAGGGGCCGTTCGCCGAGACGAAGGAGTTCCTGGCGGGCTTCTGGATCGTCGACTGTGAGAACCCGCAGCGGGCCGTGGAGCTGGCCGCGCACATCTCCACGGCGCCCGGCCCCGGTGGCCGGCCGCTGAACATGCCGATCGAGGTGCACCCGGTGATGTCCGCCCCTTCGCAGGAGCTGTGAGCGGCTGAACACCGATCCCCGCATCGAGGACCTGCTGCGCGAGTTGGCGCCGCAGGTCCTCGGCGTGCTCAGCCGCCGCTTCGGTGACTTCGCCACGGCGGAGGACGCGGTGCAGGAGGCACTGCTGGCCGCCGCCACCCAGTGGCCGACCGAGGGGCTACCGGCGAACCCCCGTGGCTGGCTGATCCAGGTCAGTTACCGGCGGATGATCGAGCTGGTCCGCGGTGAGCAGGCCAGACGCCGCCGGGAGGACCTGGTCGCCCGCCGGGATCCGGACGACCAGCGGTACGCGCCAGCCCCGGACGAGGAGTTGACCGCCGAGCGGGACGACACGCTGGTCCTGCTCTTCCTCTGCTGCCACCCGGCGCTCGCGCCGACGTCGGCGGTGGCGCTGACCCTGCGCGCCGTCGGTGGGTTGAGCACCGCCGAGATCGCCCGCGCGTTCCTGGTGCCCGAGGCGACGATGGCGCAGCGGATCAGCCGGGCCAAGCAGCGCATCCGGGCATCCGGGCTGCCGTTCCGGATGCCCGAGCTGGCGGAGTGGGCCGACCGGTTGATCGCCGTCCGACAGGTGCTGTACCTGGTCTTCACCGAGGGACACGTCAGCACCACCGGCCCGGACCTACGCCGCATCGACCTCGCGGCGGAGGCGATCCGGCTGACCCGCGCGCTGCACACGCTGCTGCCGAACGACAGCGAATCGGCCGGCCTGCTGGCGTTGATGCTGCTCACCGAGGCACGCGGCCCGGCGCGGACCGGGCCCTCCGGCGAGCTGATCTCACTGGCCGACCAGGACCGCAGCCGCTGGGACGCGACGGCGATCGCCGAGGGCGTCGCACTTGTCACCCGGGCCCTGCCGCGCGGGCCGGTCGGCCCGTACCAGGTACAGGCCGCCATCGCCGCAGTGCACGACGAGGCACCAAGCACCGAGCAGACCGACTGGCCGCAGATCCTGGCGCTGTACGAGGTGCTGGAACGCTTGGCCGCCAGCCCGGTGGTGGCCCTCAACCGGGCCGTGGCGACGGCAATGGTGCACGGACCGGCCGCTGGCCTGGCCGCCCTCGACGCGCTGACCGACGACCCGCAGTTGACCGGACACCACCGGCTGGCCGCCGCCCGCGCCCACCTGCACGAGATGGCCGGTGACCAGGCCCAGGCGATCGCCTGCTACCGGATCGCCGCCGCCCGCACGAGCAGCCGCCCCGAACAGCTCTACCTGACCATGCGGGCAGCCCGACTGGCCACCCAGCCCATTGATCACGAATGACGACAGGGATCAACTGGTCCCGCCCGGTGCGACCCCGGCCGCTTCACCGCCACAGCTGGCAATCTTGGACACTTTCCGTTCCGTCTGAACGGAAAGTGTCCAAGATCTACCCTGCCAGCCCTCTCCCACGCCCTACAGACGCGGCGGCGAGCGGCGGGCGGCGAGCGCGCGAGCGCGCGGCAGCGAGCGGCAGCGAGCGGCGGCGAGCGGCGGC
>NZ_JAKKFH010000038.1 GCF_022230925.1 Micromonospora alfalfae
TTGGCGCGGTCGGCCGGGTTGGGGCGGGGTGTCGGCTGACCGAGGCGTGACAGCGCCGACAGCCGGCCGAGGTGCGGCAGCGCGGGAAGCCGGTCCGGGCGCGGCAGCGCCGGCACCCGACCCCGCACCCAGCGCCACGCCAACTGGGCGGTCGACGGGAACGGCGTGCCGTCCAACCGCGCGATCGTCCGCAGCACAGCCCGCTCCATCTCCGCGTCGGCTGGCGGGTCGAGCTGCCGCAGCCAGGCCCGTTGGCCGTACCGGTTGGCCCAGACGCAGACCGCGTCCCGCAGGTCGTGCAGCTGGACACCGCGTTGGTGGCTGCCCGACCACAGGTCCGGCAACGACCTGCCCAACTCCGCGTGCCACATCAGCGGGGGCATGTCGTCCAGCACCACCGCCATCCCGACGTGGTTCACCGGGCTGTTGGTGGTGAACTGGATCGCCCGGTCCGGCACGCTGCGACCTCGGAACACCCACACGTCACCGGTGCGGGTCAACTCGACGGCCTCATCCAGGCTGATGCTCATGAGGGTCTAGCCTAGGCCGATGCGGCAACGAATGCGGTGGTGGAAGGTTCTCGGGCTGGCCGGGCTCGCCGGCGTCGCGGCCTCCGGTGTGGTCATCGCGCGGGCCGAACGGCGTCGGCGCGCGTACACCCCAGAGGAGATCCGGCAGCGGCTGCTGGAGCGGCATGCCCAGGCCAGCGATGCCGCGAAACCCGGCGACCCGACCTGACCCGTAGTCCTCTGTAGATCATGGCGGGGCAGCCGGCAGGTCGATGATCGGTACGATCAGGCCAGGACAACGCCCGTCGCACAACGGCCCTTCGTCCTGTCCATCCCGGCCGCGCCGGTCGAACGACACGGCAACGTCGACCTGCACCTGCCCACCCACACCGGTCCCGCGCCCGCCGTCGTGGTGGTGCACGGCGCTCCCTGCCACCCGACGCGGCCGATCCCCGCGACTGGTTGCTGTACCGCGGCTACGGTGCGCTGCTCGCCGCGAGCGGAGTGGTCACCGCGCTGGTCAGCTACCAGGTGTCCGACCTGTCGGCGCTGCCGGTCGCAGCCGACGACATCGCCGCGATGGTCGAGCAGGTCCGCGCCGATCCGCGGGTCGACCCCGAGCGGGTGGTGCTGTGGTTCTTCTCCGGCGGCGGCCTGTCGGCTGCCGACTGGCTGCGCGTCCCGCCGCCGTGGCTACGCGCTGACGTACCCGCTGCTCGTCCCGTTCCCGCCGCGAACGAAGTCACGCAGTTCGGCCAGCGCGGCGGTGGCCTCGTCGTGGGCCGCGGCGACGACCCCCAGAATCTCCTCGGCGTACCGGTATCTGCCGACGCCGGCCGGCGCAGCCGTCAGCTCTGTCCACCAGGACCCCTCGCATTCGGCCCATGGACCGGGTTCGCCTTGTTCTGCCTCTACACAGTGATCGTGCTCGGGCTCGCTGCATGGCAACTGCGCCGCCGGGACGCCTGAACGGTGTCCCATCGGACGGGGAGCCGGGTGAGCCGCCGACCGAAGGACGCAGCCATGACAAATCGGGCAGGCCGCCCGACGCCGTGCCTCTGGGTCGGGCCCGTCCGGGGCGCGCGAACGGTGCAGACGGGCGTGATCCACTCGCGTTTCATGAAGTCGGGGCGTCCCGGGCGCCGGGACACCGCGTTTTCCGTGAACCCGAGTGGATCACGTCGTGTGGGCGCCGTGTCGGGGTTCGCCGGGCCGACAGGGTCGGTGGTTTGTCGGGTTTGATCGTTGGTGTCGGGTGGTCGGGGGCACCCCCGTGGCGGAATCGTGGGCCGGGCCGGGTCGTTATACCTGGCAGACCACCGCAACAGCCCGGCTCAAGGTCCGCCGGCCCCGCCGGGAACACCCGGCCGGCCGCCTCGGTTACATCCCCCGCACAGCCGAGCACCTCAACGGCCAAGCCCCACAACGGCCGGGCATGACAGCCGCCGGGAACACCCGCCAGGCCGCCTCGGTTACATCCCCCGCACGGCCGAGCACCACAACGGCCGACCCCCCCGGGCAGGAATGACCTGCCGCCGCGAACGGTTACACCCTGTCCCGACGCCGACCCCCTCGTTGCGGGTCGCCGGGCAAGAACTTCCCCCGCACCACCAACCACCCCCCGAGGTGGTGCGGGCACACCCCCGATGCAGAGGAGCACGCCATCATGCGTACCGATCTGATCCGTAAGACCACTCTGACCGCCGCCGGCCTCGCCTTCACCGCAGGCACCATCGCCGGCCCCGTCACCACCGCCTTCGCCGCACCCACCACCAAGCCGGCCACGCAGACCCAGACCGACCGCAAGGGCAGCCACGGTGAGCGGGAACTGGGCGTTCGCTACGAAGCCCAGCCGAACTTCTACTACTGCGGGCCCGCCGCCACCCGTAACGCCCTGAGTGTGCAGGGTAAGAACATCAACGTCGACGACATGGCCAAGGAAATGGGCACCACCGAGGCCGGCACCAACTCCATCAACGACATCACCCCCGTCCTGAACAAGGAAACCGGTAAGAACGACGCCTACCGGTCCGTGGAGATCAGCACCCCCGACGCTGACGCCAAGCAGACCGACACGCTGCGCGCCGACATCGTCCGCACCGTTGACGACGGTAGGGCCGTGGTCGCCAACATCGCCGGCACCAGCACCGACACCGACGGTGTGAGCCACTCCTACGAGGGCGGGCACTACATCAGCGTCGTCGGCTACCACGACAACGGCACCACCGTCACCATCGCCGACTCCGCCGACCCCAACCAGGCCGCCTACCAGATCAGCGTCGAACACCTCGCCGACTGGATCGCCACCCGCGGCTACGCCACCAGCTGACACCCACACACACACGCACACGACGAAGGGCCGGACCCCCACAGGGTCCGGCCCTTCAGCATGTCCAGGTCAGTGCTCGCCAGCGCGGATCGGCCCAACGCCGGGGGTCACCGCAGCGGACTGATCGCCCGAAGCCACCGCAACAGACTGACCGCCGGACGCCACCACGGCAGACGGGGAAGCCACCTCGACCGCAGCCGCGCTGGAGGCACCGTCGGCCGACTCGACGCGGTGGGCGCGTCGGCGCAGCCACCAGGTGCTGCCGAGCCCGGCGAGGACCGCGAGGACCAGGCCCACCCAGGAGATGTCCTTCAGCCAGTGTTCGGCCGCCCGGCCAACGGAGTAGAGCAGGTACGTCGTGCCGAAGGCCCAGACCAACCCGCCGGCGGCGTTGGCCACCAGGAAGCGGCGGTACGGCACGTGCAGCGCCCCGGCGAGCGGCCCGGCCAGGATCCTCAGCAGTGCCACGAATCGGCCGAAGAAGACCGCCCAGACGCCGTGCCGCGCGAAGCTCTGTTCGGCGCGGGCGAGTTGCGCCGGGCCCAGGTGCTTGGGGAACCGTCTGCCCAGCCGGGCGAGTAGCGGACGGCCGCCGCGTCGGCCGATGGCGTACCCGACGGAGTCGCCGACGATGGCGCCGAACGCCGCCGCGCTGGCCACCCACTCCGGCTCCACCACTCCGGTGGCGGCGAGCAGGGCGGAGCTGACCAGGACGATTTCGCCGGGCAGCGGGACGCCCATGCTTTCCACGCCGATCACGCCGGCGACGATCAGGTAGATCACGCCCGGAGGCAGCGCCGAGAGCCAGTGCTGAACGTCGATCACTCGGCACCCCTTCCGAATCGGCCCCGACCCTACCCCGCCGACCGCGACGACGCGGCGCGGTCGTTGGCCACCCAACCCGTGACGCCAGGTTGCGCAGATAGCAAGACGGACGTACGGTTTTGTTGGAAGCGGAATCGGCGGTAAGTGTCACCTAACCTCGGCGGCACCCCGACCGGTGCGACAGACTGCTCAGGACTACTCACGGTCGCTGGTGTGAAGGAGTACGACGTGGCGAGCCTCGACACCTTCGGTGCGAAGACCCAGCTACGCGTCGGAGACGCGAGCTACGAGATTTTCAAGATCGACAAGGTGGACGGCCACGCCCGGTTGCCGTACAGCCTGAAGATCCTGCTGGAGAACCTGCTGCGGACCGAGGACGGCGCGAACATCACCGCCGACCACATCCGCCAGCTCGGCGGGTGGGACTCCACCGCCGCCCCGAGCGTGGAGATCCAGTTCACCCCGGCGCGGGTCCTGATGCAGGACTTCACCGGCGTGCCCTGCGTGGTCGACCTGGCCACGATGCGCGAGGCAGTACGTGACCTGGGCGGCGACGCCAGCAAGGTCAACCCCCTCGCCCCGGCCGAGCTGGTCATCGATCACTCCGTCATCGCCGACCTGTTCGGGCGCGAGGACGCGTTCGCCCGCAACGTCGAGCTGGAGTACGAGCGCAACAAGGAGCGCTACCAGTTCCTGCGCTGGGGTCAGACCGCGTTCAACGAGTTCAAGGTCGTCCCGCCGGGCACCGGCATCGTGCACCAGGTCAACATCGAGTACCTGGCCCGCACCATCATGGAGCGGGGCGGCCAGGCGTACCCGGACACGGTGGTCGGCACCGACTCGCACACCACGATGGTCAACGGCCTGGGCGTGCTGGGCTGGGGCGTCGGCGGCATCGAGGCCGAGGCCGCGATGCTCGGCCAGCCGGTCAGCATGCTGATCCCCCGGGTGGTGGGCTTCAAGCTTTCCGGTGAGATGCCGGCCGGCACCACCGCCACCGACCTGGTGCTGACCATCACCGAGATGCTGCGCAAGCACGGTGTGGTCGGCAAGTTCGTCGAGTTCTACGGCCCCGGCGTTGGTGCCGTGCCGCTGGCCAACCGGGCCACCATCGGCAACATGTCCCCGGAGTACGGCTCCACCGTGGCGATCTTCCCGATCGACGCGGAGACGATTCGCTACCTGGAGCTGACCGGCCGTGACGCGGCGCAGGTCGCGCTCGTCGAGGCGTACGCCAAGGAGCAGGGCCTCTGGCACGACCCGGATGCCGAGCCGGACTACTCCGAGCGCCTGGAGCTGGACCTCGGCTCCATCGAGCCGTCGCTCGCCGGCCCGAAGCGCCCGCAGGACCGGGTGCCGCTGGGTGCTGCGAAGACGCTGTTCCGCTCCGCGTTGACCGACTACGTGGCCGACGACTCCGTCGGCGAGCGCGACCTCAAGCCGGGTGTTCCTCGCGAGGAGCTGCCGCGTGGCGCGAACGGCCCGGCCGACGAGGCCAGTGCCGAGTCGTTCCCGGCCAGCGACCCGCCGGCCAACGAGTTCAGCGACCCGGCCGACGAGCCGCGTGACCTGGAGACCGCTGCTGTCGGCGCGGGTGGCCGGGCCAGCAACCCGGTCCGGGTCACCGGCGCGGACGGCGTCGAGTACGAGCTGGACCACGGTGCCGTGGTGATCGCCGCGATCACCTCCTGCACCAACACGTCCAACCCGCAGGTGATGATCGGTGCCGCGCTGCTGGCCCGCAACGCTGTGGAGAAGGGCCTGACCCGCAAGCCGTGGGTGAAGACCACACTGGCGCCCGGGTCGAAGGTCGTCATGGACTACTACGAGCGGGCCGGCCTCACGCCGTACCTGGACAAGCTCGGCTTCAACCTGGTCGGCTACGGCTGCACCACCTGCATCGGCAACTCGGGCCCGCTGCCCGAGGAGGTGTCGGCCGCGGTCAACGAGCACGACCTGTCGGTGGTTTCGGTGCTCTCCGGCAACCGGAACTTCGAGGGCCGGATCAACCCGGACGTCAAGATGAACTACCTGGCGTCGCCGCCGCTGGTGGTCGCCTACGCCCTGGCCGGCACCATGGACATCGACCTGGCCAACGAGCCGATCGGTGAGGACTCCGAGGGCAACCCGGTCTACCTGCGCGAGATCTGGCCGAACAGCGCCGAGATCCAGGACGTCATCGCCCAGGCGATCGGCGCCACCGGGTTCAGCGCCGCGTACGCCGATGTCTTCGCCGGCGACGAGCGGTGGCAGTCGCTGCCGACCCCGACCGGCGACACCTTCGCCTGGGAGAACGACTCCACCTACGTGCGCAAGCCCCCGTACTTCGAGGGCATGCAGCAGGAGCCGAGCCCGGTCGTCGACATCTCCGCTGCCCGGGTGCTGGCCAAGCTGGGTGACTCGGTGACCACCGACCACATCTCGCCGGCCGGCGCGATCAAGGCGGACTCCCCGGCCGGCACGTACCTGGCCGAGCATGGCGTGCCGCGCCACGAGTTCAACTCGTACGGTTCCCGCCGGGGTAACCACGAGGTGATGATCCGGGGCACCTTCGCCAACATCCGGCTGCGCAACCAGTTGGTCCCGGGGGTGGAGGGCGGCTTCACCGTCAACCACCTCACCGGCGAGCAGACCTCGATCTTCGACGCCTCCGTCGCCTACCAGGAGGCCGGCATCCCGCTGGTCGTGCTGGCCGGCAAGGAGTACGGCTCGGGCTCGTCGCGGGACTGGGCGGCCAAGGGCACCATGCTGCTGGGCGTCCGGGCGGTCATCGCCGAGTCGTACGAGCGGATCCACCGCTCCAACCTGATCGGGATGGGCGTGCTGCCGCTCCAGTTCCCGGTGGACGTCACCGCCGAGTCGCTCGGCCTGACCGGCACGGAGACGTTCACCATCACCGGGGTGACCGCCCTGAACGACGGTGAGGTCCCCCGCACTGTGCAGGTCAGCACCGACACCGGCGTGGAGTTCGACGCCGTGGTGCGGATCGACACCCCCGGTGAGGCGGACTACTACCGGCACGGCGGCATCCTGCAGTACGTGCTGCGCCGCATGATCGCCAACTGACGTACCGAACGCCTGGAAGGGCCGCTTCCCGCGCTTGCGGGGAGCGGCCCTTCCACGTCTCTGCCGGCGGACGCTCGCTCTCAAGCCAACAGACCGAGCGAGTGGAGCGCAGATCGTTCCCGTGCCCCGACTTGCTGTTTCGGGCCCTTTGCTCTGCTTCACTCGGCGCAACACTGACAGTCCTCTGCCGTTGCTTCCGTTGAAGCAGAGCAAAGGGCAAACAAGTGGTACGGCCAGCTCAGGAACCCCGCGGGGCTCTCGCTCAGCGCAGCCGCAACGCGACAGCGCGGGCCTCCTCGTCGGTGAGCGGCAGGAACCACAGGAAACGGCGGACGATGGCGACCGGATCGGGGCCACCCGGCTGACCACGCAGGTCGCGGATCGCCCGGCGGGTGATCCGGGAGAACTCGGGGATCAGGGTCGCGCGGCGGGCGGCGTCCGTCGGGGTCGCTCGCAGCGTCGGGCAGGGCCAGTCCCGACCGCAGGCGTCGCACGTCCAGAGCGGGCCGTCGGCGGTGTGCGCGACCGGCGGGCCGCACCGGGGCCGCCAGCGTGATTCGGGTACGACGTCCGGTGCGCGACCGGGGCCACGGTACGGAGGGTGTGGTGGCCCGGTCGGGCCGGTGTTGACCATCCGGGGTGAGGAGGGCCGAGCCGGTCGATTGTCCGGCTGATGTGGGCGGTTGCAGGACCTGTCCTCGGGCATCCGGTGCTCCCTCTTCGACGCTGTCTACACAGCACCCTGCCGAGGGTTGCCAAGCGATCACACCGCGTAGAAGTATCTCCTTCTGACGTCTGGAACGTTCTGGAGGGGCCTGAGATGAATCGAGCCGTGCAGGCGGCCATGGTCGAGAAGGGCCACACTGCGGACAGTCTCGCTGCTCAGATCGGTGTCGATCCGAAGACGGCGGCGAAGTGGGCGAGCACGGGACGAATTCCGCAGACGCGTCATCGCGCCCGGGTCGCCGAGCTGCTCGGACGAAACGTCGACGAGCTGTGGCCGGAAGCGCTCAAGCGCCGGACGCCGGCCTGGTTCCGCCCCTGGGCCGAGATCGAGCGTGAGGCGCTGTCACTGCGATCGTTCCAGCTCGCGTGGATACCGGGGCTTCTTCAGACCAAGGCGTACGCGCTGGCGACGCTGGGCGGCGAGGCGCTGACGCCGGCCGAGGCCGACGATCTCGCCGAGGCGCGGCTGAGCCGGCAGTCCGTCCTGCGGCGGGAGCGTCCGCCGCTGCTCGTCGCGGTCCTCGACGAGGCAATCCTCCGGCGCACCCTCGACGGTGACCGGGCCATGATGCGGGAGCAGTGCGAGCGGCTTGCCGAGCAGGCCGCGCTGCCGAACGTGTCGCTCTTCGTCGTGCCCGCCGACGTCGGCATGTACCCGGGCCTGGGTGGGCCGTTCACAGTGGCCGAGATGCCGGACGGGGCGCGGGTCGCGCACGTCGACAGCCAGGCGCAGGCGCAGCTCATCGACAAGGCAGCCGACGTTGCTACCCTGGATCGACGGTGGGAACGCATTCGCGACGGAGCACTGTCCCGTGCGCAGTCCCTCAAACTCATCAGAGAAGCGGCAGCATCATGGATCTGACCGGCGCTCGGTGGCGCAAGAGCAGCAGGAGTGGCAACAACGGCGGCGACTGTGTCGAGGTGGCCGCCAACCTCCCCGGCGTCATCGGCGTACGCGACTCCAAGGATCCGGCCGGTCCGACGCTCGCCTTCGACCCGACGGCCTGGGCCCGGTTCCTGGTGTTGGCCAAGCGCGGCTGAACCTCTGCGAGGTCCCGGCATGACCCAGCCGCGTCACCCTCGAAAGCTGAGATCTTGGACAGTTTCCGTTAACTGGTAACGGAAACTATCCAAGATTCACCCTGCCCGCTCTTTCCTGGCCGACCGGCGTCGCCGGCACGGCCGGACCATGACGCACGAGAGCCAACCCGAGCGTCTAGGGTGCGAGCTCGTCGGCCCGGTCGAGCAGCGCACGGCGCTCGGCGGTTGAGCCCACCGCTGCCGCCGCCTCCCGGAACAGTCCTGCCGCGCGCAGCCGGTCGCCCTGCCGGGCCACCAGATCGGCCTGCACCGCCACGGCCAGCGGATGGCCGTCCAGCCCGCCGTCGGCGCGCGCCGCGTCGAGCACCACCAACCCGGCGTCCGGCCCGTACGCGTACCCGTGCGCGACAGCACGGTTGAGCGCGATCACCGGTGAGGGGCGGAGGTCGGCGAGCGCGTCGTAGGCCCGCGCGATCGTCGGCCAGTCGGTCTCGTCGGCCGAGGCGGCGGTGGCGTGGCAGGCGGCGATCCGGGCCTGCCACGCGTACGGCCCGTCGTGGCGTACCCGATCGAGGGCGACCAGGGCCTCGGCGATGGCGGCGCGGTCCCACCTGTCGCGGTCCTGCCGCTCCAGGGTGAGCAGGTTGCCGGCAGCGTCACGGCGGGCGTCCCGACGGGAGTGTTGGAACAGCACCAGTGCGAGCAACGCGGCGACTTCGGACTGGTCGGGCATCAGCCGGCCGAGCAGCCGGGCCAGCCGGACCGCCTCGTCGGCGAACGCCGGTTCGCCGTCGGCGACGTAACCCCGGGTGAACAGCAGGTACAGCACGGCGAGGACGCCGGGCAGCCGCTCGGTCAGCGCCGGCCCGCTCGGCACCCGGTACGGGATGCCGGCCTGGGCGATGCGGGTGCGCGCCCGGGTCAACCGGCGGGTCATCGTCGACTCGCTGACCAGCAGCAGGCGCGCGATGTCGGAGGTCGGCACGCCGCAGACCGTTCGCAACGTCAACGCCACCCGGGCTTCGATCGCCAGCGCCGGATGGCAGCAGGTGAAGATGAGACGCAGCCGGTCGTCCACCACGTCCTGCCCCACCTCGGGCTCGGGATGCGCCTCGTCCGGCGTGAGCAACGCCAGGTCGTGCAGCTTTCGCCGCTCCACAGTAGCCCGGCGCAGCACGTCGATCGCCCGGTTGCGCGCCACCGTCATGAGCCAGCCGCCCGGGTTTGCCGGCACACCGTCGGTGGGCCAACGCTCCAACGCGACGGTCAACGACTCCTGGGCGCAGTCCTCGGCCAACGCCCAGTCCCCGGTCACCCGGATCAGTGTCGCGACGATCCGGGGGTACGCCTCGACGCTGGCGACCGCGACGGCCTCCGCCGCCACCGCGCCAGCCGGTGCCGGAGTGCGCACCGGCCGGCGCTGCGACGTCGACAACTCGGTCAGTCGGACAGGGCCGCGAACGGACGCAGTTCCAGTCGCCCCTCGCGGGCCATCGGGTGGGTGCGGGCCACCTCGATCGCCTCGTCCAGGTCGGCGCAGTCGAGCAGGTCGAAGCCCACGATCACCTCGGCGGTCTCCGCGAACGGGCCCTCGGAGACGAGCAGTTCACCGTCGCGAACACGAACGGTGGTGGCCGCGCTGGTCGGCGCCAGCGCGTCGCCGGTCAGGCGGCGGCCACGCGAGTCGTTCTCCGCCACCCACTTGTGGATGTCGGGCAGCTCGGTGGGGTCGGTGTCCGGCTCAGCGTCGTTGCACACGAACATCATGTACTTCATCTGGTCGCTCCCTGGTCTCTCGGGGTATCACCAGCATGACGATCGGCCGACAGCGTTCCGGACACCCTCCCCCGAAAAACTTCGGTCAGTCTCCGCTGGCGGCGCGGCGGCGGGCCTCGCGGGTCTTCATGGCGTGCTCCATCAGCGTGACGAGCACCTCCTTGCTGGACTCACGCTGCCGGGCGTCGCAGAGCAGCACCGGCACACCCGGGTCCAGGTTCAGCGCGGCCTGCACCTCGTCCAGGCGGTACGACCGAGCGCCCTGGAAGCAGTTCACCGCCACCACGAAGGGCGTGCCCCGACCCTCAAAGTAGTCGATCGAGGGGAAGCAGTCGGCGAGCCGACGGGTGTCGGCCAGCACCACAGCGCCGATCGCGCCCAACGCCAGCTCGTCCCAGACGAACCAGAACCGGTCCTGCCCCGGCGTACCGAACAGGTACAGCACCAGGTCGTCGCTGATGGTGATCCGGCCGAAGTCCATGGCCACCGTGGTGGTGGTCTTGCCCTCCACCCCGGACAGGTCGTCGATGCCGACGCCCGACTCCGTCAGCACCTCTTCGGTGCGCAACGGCCGGGTCTCGCTGACCGCGCCAACCATCGTCGTCTTGCCCACGCCGAAGCCGCCCGCGACCAGGATCTTGATCGCGGTGGGCAGTGGCGTCGCTCCCGCCGGCCGGTCAGAGTGCCCGTAGTCCATTGATTACCGCCTCGAAGATGCTGTTGTCGGGAAGACCGGCCGTGGTCTGCGGCTCGCGGACCTGCACCAGGCTGCGGGCCGCCAGATCACCGAGGAGCACCCGGATGGTGCCCACCGGCAGGTCGAGATGGGCGGCGATCTCGGCGACGGACTGTATGCGTTGGCACAGCCCGACGATCGCCAAATGCTCGGGACCGAGACCGACCTCGGGCGTGACCTCGGCTCGGGTGGCCGTGACCAGGGAGATCAGGTCGAATGTGCCGGTGACCGGGCGGGCCCGACCACGCGTCACCGCATACGGACGCACCACCGGACCCGCGTGGTCATCCACCCACTGATGGTCTGCGGACTCCCCCTGGACCGTCATCGCCGCTACCTCTCGCCGACCTGCTGATCAGCGCCGCGCGAGGGCGATGCGACGTACTTGCCGACACGGGTGACCAGCATCGCCATCTCGTAGGCGATCAGGCCGACGTCGGCGTCCTCGCTGGCCAGTACCGCCAGGCAGGCGTTGCGGCCGGCCGCCGTGACGAACAGGAACGACGACTGCATCTCGATGATGGTCTGCTGCACCTGCCCACCACCGAAACGCTTACCGGCGCCTCGGGCGAGGCTCTGGATGCCGGCCGCCATCGCTGCGAGGTGCTCGCCGTCGTCCCGGCTCAACCCCTGGGAGGAGGCCATCAAGAGGCCGTCGGTGGAGAGCGCGACCGCGTGCTCGGCCTGCTTCACCCGGCCCACCAGGTCATCCAGCAACCACGTCAGGTCGGCGCTCGAAGCCGTCTTCTGGGTCACTTCGTCGTCCTCTTCTCGCCCGGCTGTGCGCCGTTGTTCGTCTGGGGCTCGACCGTCACACCGCGCGGAAACCCGCGTCGTCGGTGCTCGGTCAGGTCGCTTGTGGATCCTCGTCGGTCGGCTCGGACGGCGTCGCCGCCGGGGCGCCGGAGGCGCCGCCGAGCAGCCGAGCCGCGTCGGTCCGCCCACGCCGGGTGCCGGTCTGGTAGGAACTCATCATCCGGCGAACCTGCTCCGGTGGGCGCACCACATCCTCGTCGTCGGTTTCGGATACCGCCGGGTCGTCTCGCAACTCGGGAACGATGTTCGCCTGTCGGACCCGGACGGGCAGACCGGAGTCGGTCCGCTCCGCCTCGGCCCGTGCCGGCATCGGGCCACCGTCGCCGGCCGGGGCCGGCTCTCCGTCGGGGGTCTCCGTGCGGCTGCGGTCGACGGCGGGCAGGCCGGTGGGCACGGTCGGGGCTTCCAGGGCTGGCTGCGCCGGCCCGCGCCGGGCGCGGGTGGGCAGGTCGGGGGTGCCGGTTGCCGGGGTGGTCCGCTGTCGGGTGGGGAGAACGGTGTCCACCTCGGCCTCCTCGTCCGTCGTCGGCGCGGTGGTGTCGGCCGGCATCGGCGCCGCCGAGGTCACCGCCACCTCCAGCACGGTGGCCGTCGGTGCGGCGAGCGCGACCGGCGCGAGGGACGCCGGACGGCCGCTGTCAGTGGCGGGCGCCGGCGGCATCGGGATGGCCGAGCCGGTCCGGAAGGAGCCGGAGTCCTCCGGGGAGGTGTCGGCCTCGGTGACCAGCTCCAACGGGATCAGCACGACAGCTGTGGTGCCGCCGTACGCGGACTCCTTGAGCCGAACCCGCACGCCGTGCCGTTCGGTCAGCCGGCTCACCACGTAGAGCCCGAGTCGGGCGGCGTTGGCGAGGTTCAGCTCGGACTGGTCGACGATCCGGTGGTTCGCCGCGGCCAGGTCCTCCTCGCTCATGCCGAGGCCCCGGTCCTCGATCTCGATGGCGAACCCGTTGGAGACCAGTTGGCCGCGGACCTCGACGGTCGTGTGTGGCGGGGAGAACGACAGGCCGTTCTCGATCAGCTCGGCGAGCAGGTGGATGACGTCGCCGACCGCGCGGCCGGCGAGCGAGACCGGCCCGAGCGGCAGCACGTTGACCCGGGTGTAGTCCTCCACCTCGGCCACGGCGCCGCGCACCACGTCGACCATGGGGACGTTGCGCCGCCAGGCCCGACCGGGGGTGGAGCCGGAGAGCACGATCAGGTTTTCCGCGTTGCGCCGCATCCGGGTGGCCAGGTGGTCGACCCGGAACAGGTCCTCCAACTCCTCCGCGTCGTGCTCGCGCCGCTCCATCGCGTCGAGCAGGGTGAGCTGGCGGTGGACGAGCGCCTGCGTGCGTCGGGCCAGGCTCAGGAAGACCTCGCGGACGTTGCGACGCAGGTCGGCCTGCTCGACGGCGGTGCGCAGGGCGGTCTCCTGGACCGCGTTGAACGCCTTGCCGACCTGGCCGATCTCGTCGGTGCCGAACTCCAGCGGGGGCGCTTCGGTGGCCACGTCGACCTCCTCGCCGCGCCCGAGCCGTTCCACCACCCGGGGCAGCCGCTCGTCGGCGAGCTGCCAGGCGGCCTCCCGCAGCCGGTCCAGCTGGCGCAGCAGGTTCCGCGCGGTGGTGATCGACACGACGACGGAGGCGATGACGGCGAGCAGGCCCAGACCGGTGGCGAGCACCAGTCGGACGACGACCATCACGGCCACGCCGGTGGCGCGATCCACGATGCCCTCACCGCCGGCGGTCACGGCGTCGTTCACCTCGGCCAGCGCCGGCTCGACCGTGCCGCGCCACTGCTCGGCGCCGATCGGCAGCTGGGTCGAGGGCCGGCCCTCACGGATGATGCTGTCCTGCACGGCGCGCAGTCGGGTGAACGCCTCACCTTCGACGAGCTGCTGGTAGCGGCGCTGGTCGGCGTCGGCAAGCCGAACCCGGGTCTCCTCACCGAGGAACCGCTCCGAGCCGACCAGCGCGACGTAGCGGGCGTACTCGGCGCCGCTCATCCGGCCGTTGCCGAAGAGGCCGCTGAGCAGCGCGTCCTCCTGGGAGATCAGCTCCTTCGTCCGGTTGAGCTGGATCAGTGCCGCAGCCTCACCGGCGATCTGCTTGTCGTCCAGACTGCCCGTCACGTCGTAGATCTGAAAGATCGACTCGATCGCGCCGGTGTACGCCTCGGCGGCGGCGATCCGGTCGATCTTGCGGGCCAGCACCTCCGAGCGGGTCTGCTCCAGCGCGTTGATCTGAGCGATCGTCGAGCCGAGCTGGGTGTCCAACGCGGAGTTGCCGGCGATGTCGACCTGCCAGTTGCGCACCGAGTCGGCGAAGTCGGCGGCCAGCTCCGCGGCCTTGCGCTGCTCGGCCTCAAGAGCCGTCCGCTGCGCCGCGTCGGGGTTGCTCAGGTACGCCTGGGTCAACCGCCGCTCCACCTGGAGCTCCTGCAACAACGGCTCACTCGGCGTGTAGACCGTGCTGTTGAGCAACTGGACACCGAGCAGGTTGAAGCCGTCCCGCAGGGTCACCCAGGCCGCGAACATCCAGAGGGCGACCAGGGAGAGCAGCAGGGCAACAACCTTGGTGCGGATACTCGTACCGCGAGAACGCATTGAACCGTCCCAGGCCGGGCGTTGACTCAGCTCATCAACGGGTGATCAGAGGGGGCGACGTCCCACCGCAGCGGGGCATCCGGGGCTGAGGCTCTGCGTACGCTAGCAGTGTCCACACAACCCCTCAAGTTGTTGTTTTTGTTGACTGGTAACCGCAATCCACCACCGATCGGTCCACCCCGGTGCTCCGGAGGCCGGCGAGACGGCAGGCGGCCAGCACCGCGGCGCGAACGATGACTGTCGGACAGTACAGCTCCTTGCCGTACCACAGTGGACGGTGCTTCCGGTTGGCGGAATCGTGCAGGTAGGCGTGCCCACGGGCCACAGCGTCGTCGACCCGGGGCACCGTCGTCGGCACCGCCAGCAGCACCTGGAGGGCGTGCGCGGTCTCCTCGGCGGTGCCGTCCCACCGCCCCCACGAGCCGTCCGCGCGCTGGCTGTTCAGCACCCAGCCGGCCGCCCGGTCCACCGCCTCGGCGGCGGCCGCACCCCGCCCGAACTCGGCAAGCGCCAGCACGCAGCAGGCGGTGGCGTAGTACGGCGACGCGTGCCACCGGTCCTGCCAGGCACCGTCGGCGAGCTGGTGTGCCGGCAGCACGGCGCTGAGCCGATCGACCGTCCGGTGGTACCGGGCGTCCGCGTCGGGGTGTGCGGCCACGTGCTGACCGAACGCGTCCAGCACGTGCGCGTTGGTGGTGACCGAGAAGCCGTCCTCGCTCCCCGGCCAGGTGCAGAACCCGTCCGCCGTCTCGTACGCCCACAGGCCGGCCGGGTCGGCGCGGCGGCCGAGCCGGGCCAGCGCGTCCAGGGTGACCGATGTGGTGTCGGCGTCGGTCGGCAGTCCCTCGCCGGTGGCGACGCCCTCGGCGCCGGTGGCGGCGGCCAGGGTGCGCAGCACGGTCTCGGGCGGATTGACCAGGACACCGGCGCGGCGCAGCCCGCTGAGCACCCAGGCGCGCTCGAACACGGTGATCGGGGTCGGGCAGGGCACCGGCCCGCCAGCCTCGCGGATCAATTCCCGCAGGAAGGCGTGCGCGGTGGGACTGACGTCCGGGCCGGCGGTGGTCAGCCAGGCCGCTGTCGCTGCGGGCGACGCGCCGACGGCGGTCACTGTCGGTCCGGCGTCGACCGGTGTCGCGTCCAGCACCTCGTAGAAGTGGGCCAGCTTCGTCGGCAGCGCCGCCCCGGCGGCAACCGCGGCGCGTACCGCGCGCAGCCGGTCGGACCCGAGCCCGGCGGGCAGCGCCAGCGGCGGGCGCGGCAGCCGCTCGGCGGTCGCCCGGTCCAACAGTGTCAACCGGCCGTTGATCGACTCGACCAGCGCGGGGACGATGAGGTCCAGCGCCGGGGTGTCCGGCAACGCCCGCGCGTGCGTGGCGAGCAGCCGGCCGGTGAGCGCGTCCAGTCCGCGTGCCACCGGAGCGAGCAGGTCCGCACCGGCCCACCCGTCGGCCAGCGCCGCAAGCAGAGCGTCGGTGGCGCTGAGCGTGGGCACCAGGGCGTACCCCTCGGGTGGGCCCCACGCGCCGTCCGGGCGCTGCTCGTGCAGCAGGAACCCGATCCGCTGGTGGTGTCCCGGCAGCCAGGCCGCACCGGCGACGAGCCGGCCGCTTTCGTACACCGAGGGGGCGACCTGCCCCCACGGCCGCAGCGCCAGGCCGGCGATCAACTCGCGGGCGGCGTCCGCGACCGGGTCGGCGGCGGTCTCCGCGTCGGCGAACACCCGGGTGCCGCCGTCACTCATCGCGCTCCCCCCAGAAGTCCGACAGTTGGTAGAAGCCGCCGGTGAACGAGATCTGCCGGTTGAGGTACTCCGCCTGGCGGGGGCACCGCTCGGCGAGGGCGGCCAGGTCCCCCCGGGACCGGGCGGTCAGCTCGGCCAGCCGGTCGTGCACCTGCGCCGGGTCGTCGACCAGCGACAGGGCGTTCAGATCACCCCACTCGGCGTCGCGCCCCTGGGTGGCGAGGTCGTTGACCAGCCGCAGCACCCGCTGCACGCCGCGTCCGGCGTCCAGCAGATCGGTCAACTGGGCGAGGGTCTTCTCGTCGCCAGTGGCGATCCAGTGGGTGACGTTGACGAATGAGCAGGCGAGGTTGTCCGCGTTGTCCAGGTAGCGGTCCAGGTCCGGCAGACGCCGCCCGGTGGTCGGGTCGGTCGGCAGGTTCTTCCAGTCCCACTCTCGCGCCACGGCGGCGAACATCCGCGCCAGCTCGTCGCGCCAGATCGGGCGCAGCCGGGCGAACGCCGGCACGGTGGCCAGCTCGTCGCGCAGGTCGGCCAGCAGCCGGGCGAGGTGGCGCCCCGGTGGGGGCACCGCGCCGTCGGCCACCGCAAGGCAGTCGGTGACCACCGTCCGAACGTCGTCGACGGACCGCGCGAGGTAGTCGACCTGCCAGTCGGCGGCGAAGACCCAGAGCAGGGTACGGGTGGTGATCCGCAGCTCCGCGGCGGTGTGCCACGGCGCGGTGAAGGCGATGGCGGTGGCCACCGAGCTGAGCAGCGCCGGGTCGAACGGCGCGGCGTCGAACAGCTCCGGGTGCGCGGCGGTGACATCCTGCAGGTCGCGTACGCCCCGCACGGCGAGTGCGCACACCCGGCCCTGCTCGGCGACCGCGTCCTGACCGGCCCGCGCCGGTCGCGGGGTCGCCGTCACGATGCGGCCGGGCGCTCGACCGGGCTGAGGATGACCTGGGCGCGCTGCTTGGGTTGCAGCGAGGCGCCCATCCGCGGAGTGAGGTCCACCGGTTCGCGCAGCCGGAAGCGGTAGCGGCTCAGCACGGTGCTGACGATGAGCTGGGCCTCCAGCAGGAACAGGTACTGCCCGAGGCACTGGTGCGGGCCTCCGCCGAACGGGAAGTAGGAGTAGCGGTAGCGCCGCCGGGGCAGCTCCGGCGCGAACCGCTCCGGGTCGAAGAGCGTCGGGTCGTCCCAGAACGTCGACATCCGCTGGGTCACGTACGGGCTGACCAGCACGGTGCCGCCGGCCTTGATCCGCACCCCGCCCAGCACGTCGTCGCCGACAGCGGTGCGCGGGATCATCCAGCCGGCCGGGTAGAGCCGCAGCATCTCGTCGAGCACCATCCGGCCGTAGCGCAGCTGGGGCAGGTGCTCACGGCCGACCCGTTCGGCGCCGACCACCTGCTCGATCTCGTCGGTCATCCGCTCGGCCACGTCGGGGCGGGACGCCAGCACCGGCCAGAGCCAGGAGAGCAGGGCGATGGTGGTCTCGGTGGCGGTGGAGAACATCGCGACGACGTCGCCGCGGATCGCGTACTCGTCGGGTTCGCTGCCGTCGGCGCGCGGCCGGCAGAGGGTGGAGATGATGTCGTCGCCGTCGGTGGGACGGGCCCGGGCCTCCCGGATGATCGGCAGCACCACCTCGTCGATGGTGCGCACCGCCTCGCGGAAGGGCCGGTCGCCGGGCATCGGCACCGCGTACGGCACGGCGGGCATCAGCAGTCGGGGGAGCATCGCGGTGGTGACGGTGTCCAACGCGGCGCTGATCCGCAGCGCGTCGGGGACCGAGATCCGGTCGGCGAAGAGCACCCGCATGGTGGTGCGCAGGACGATCCGGGTCAGCTCGGCGCCGCCGTCGATGGGGCGACCGGTGCGGGCCGGTTCGAGCCACTCGTCGACCGCCTCGTTGATCGCCTCGGCCATCTTGTCGACGAGCGTCTCGGCCCGCTTCGCGGTGAACAACGGTTGCAGCGCGCCTCGGCTGGACTCCCACACTTCACCCTCGGCGACCAGGATGGCGTCACCGACGATCCGACGAACGGGTCGCCAGAGCAACCCGTCGCCGTCCCGGGTGTAGTTGGCAACGTTGTCCCGCAGCACGCGTTGCAGGTGCTCAGGATGGCTGACCAGATAGGGGCGGAACGAGCCGAGGTTGAGCCGGATGACCTCGCCGTCGGCGTCCTGAGCGAAGTCGACGAGCGCGCCCAGCGGATCGCGGACCAGTGCCGGCAGCGCGCGTCGTAACGGGATTGTCCGGGGCTCGGTGCTGACGGTGGCGGGGCGCGCCTCGGACACCTGTGACATCGAACCACGTCTCCTCGTCGTCCCGGCGACCGAAGCGATCCACTTCGGTCGGGCAGGTTGATGAAACTTTCACCTTCTGGGCCGACGGAAGCATCTCACCAATCGAGGAGCACCTCCAGACTTGCGGACGGCGCGATTTCCATCTAAGCGAACGCACACTCATCGATGTTTGTGTTCCTGTCGCGTCCTGAGTGGACACGAAGGCGAAGCTCTACGCCGGGTGGTCCGACCAACCAGCGCGACGGCCGGATCGGCCGCAGGCCGTCGACCCGGCTGCGGCATCGGCACCCGACGGGCGGCATCGGGCCGGCCGGTGCGGGTCGGTGACCCGGGACGCACCGGTACCCCCGAATCCGGGCGATGCCCGGCACCCTGTGCCAGGCTCTGTGGCATGGACGACAAGACCATCCTGAACCGGATCTCCGAGCTGGTCGACGAGGAACACAAGCTGCGTGCCGACGCCCAGGCCCACGAGTCGGGCACCGAGGGCGAGGCCAGCGAGCGACTGCGCGCCCTGGAGGAGTCCCTCGACCAGTGCTGGGATCTGCTGCGCCGCCGACGGGCCGCCCGGGAGACCCACGGCGACCCGGACGCCCAGGGCGAACGCCCCAAGCCCGAGGTGGAGCGCTACCTGCAATAGCCGACGTCGCGGGTCGGGCGGTGTGGCCGCCCGACCCGCTCCGATCAGCGCAGGCCCGCCTCGTGCAGCAGCTCTCCGGTCAACATGCCGGGGTCCACCTGTTCGGCGGGGAGACCCCGGGCAGCGAACCAGGTGCCGACCACCCGCACATCGCGGGCCAGGAACTCCGGCCCCTGCGGGTTCGCCACCACGTCGACCACCTGCGGCAGGTCGATCACGACCAGCCGACCCTGGTGCACGAGCAGGTTGTACGGCGACAGGTCTCCGTGCGCGTAGCCGGCCCGCGCCAGCACCCGTAGCGCCTCCACCAGTTGGGACCACAGGTCACGCAACTCGGCCGGGCCGGGCCGCAACTGGGCCAGCCGGGGTGCCGCCTCGCCCGACTCGGCGTCACCGACGAACTCCAGCATCAGCTCGGTGCCCCGGACCTGCACCGGGTACGGCACAGCGATCCGGTCGTGCCCGGCACCGATCTCCCAGAGCCGGCTCAGCGCGGCGAACTCGGCCGCCGCCCACTGCCCGGCGATCATCTGCCGGCCGAACGCCGTCCGGCCGGCCATCGCCCGGTTCTCCCGGGACCGGCGCACCCGACGGCCCTCCAGGTAGCCGGCATCCCGATGGAACAACCGGTGCTCGGGATCGCGGTAGCGTTTCACGGCGAGCAGGCAGGACCGGTCGGTGTCCGGCACGGCCCGACGGACCAGGTGGACGTCCGCTTCCTTACCGGTCTTCAGCACACCCAGCTCGGTGTCCTTCGCGGCCAACTCGGTGACCAGCCAGGCGGGGTGCGGCTGTGGCCCGTGCACAGCGTCGTCCCAGGACGACCAGCGTTCGCCGGTGTCCGGGTCGGGCTCGCTGTCCGGGTCTGCGAGCGGCTCGGTGGGCCGCCCGCGCTTCAGAAACTGCGGTTCGTCGTCGTCGAAGCGGCTCTTGCCGCGGCTTCGGCGCTCAAGCGCCGGAAGGTCATGATCGCGCACTGTGGTGAAGTTCCCTTGGTCGAGACTGAGATCGGCAGCTGGAAGCGACCTGCAAAGACGGCCATGACCGACCCCCTCTTCTCGACCGGGCACACGCCCGGGATGCACCATGCGCGGACAATGCTCGTACCACCACGTCCGCCGGTCAACCGAATTACCGAGCGCCACCCGAACGGCCGCTCGGACGCACGATCGCCAGCGCGGAAACCCTCAGCGGGCCAGGACTGTGGCGACCGCGGCGATCAACCCGTCCACCGTGCGGCTCGGCGCGAACCGGACGTCCGACCAGGTGCGCCCCCGGTGCAGCCAGACGCTGGGCAGCCCGACGGCGGCGGCGCCGCCGATGTCCGCCTCCGGGCTGTCACCGATCACCCAGGCCCCCCGCAGCGGCATCCGGACCCGCTGGGCGGCGAGCGCGAAGATCCTCGGGTTGGGTTTGCTGACGCCGGCCTCTTCGGAGATCACCCAGTCCGCGACGTACTGGTCCAGCCCGGTCTGGCGAATCTTGGCGTCCTCGACGCGCACGGTGCCGTTGCAGACCACCACCGGCACCCAGCCGGCGTCGTCGGCGATCCGCAGCGCGCAGGCGGTCAGCGGGTCGAGCCGGGTCTGCGCCACCACCCCGTCGTGCAGCTCCTCGACCAGGTCGATCGAGGGAATGCGCAGCTCGTAACGGTCCCGGATGGCGTCGGCGAGGTCCCAGCGGTCGGTCAGACCGTCGGCGTCGATCGAGATCAGCCAGTCGATGTCGGTGTAGGGCGCGCCGATGCTGTCCAGGAAGCGCTCACCCCAGCGGCGGAACGGCCCGGCCCGATCCAGCAGGGTGTTGTCCAGGTCCAGCAGGAGCAGTGGCACTCGGGCACCCTACGGGACCGACGTGTCCGCCAACAGATGCGGCGGCAATCGACCTGACGAAGGGCTCAGCCAGGCATCGACAGCCGCGGGCCGCCCTGGTCCGTCAGCCGATCGACGAGCATCGAGTGGGCCGTCCGGGTGGCCGCGAGCACGACGGGATCCAGCGTCGCCACGAGCACCGCGGTGCCGTCGTCCGCCCCGCGAGCCAGTACCCGCCCCTCGGGGTCGTAGACGGCCGCACCGCCGTTGAACCGCCACGGGTCGACACCGCCGACCGCGTTGGCGAAGACCACGAACATCGTGTTGTCCAGGGCACGGGCCGCGTAGTACAGATCCCGGCGGTGCTCGGAGCCGGCAAGGTATCCGCTGGGGCACAGGTAGGCGTGTGCGCCGTCGAGGGCTGCGGCCCGGCCGTGCTCGGGGAAACAGCCGTCGTAGCAGATGCCCAGCCCCATCCGCCAGTCGTCGACGAGCAGCGTGGCACCCCGCTCGCCGGGAGTGAACAGCTCCCGTTCGTCGCCCCACAACTGCTGCTTGTCGTACCCGACCCGCACCTCGCCGGTCCGGTCGACCACCAGCGCCGCGATGGTCCGCCGACCGTCCGGGTGCCGGACCGCCGCGCCGACCAGCGCGCTGACGCCGGTCTCGCGCGCCGCCGCCCGCAGCGGGTCGAGCCGGGGATCCGCGACCATCCCGGCCGGATCGGCCGCGACGTCCGTGCCGGCCGGGTCGGCGGCGAGGACCGGCGGGTGGTACGCGCAGAGGAACAGCTCCGGCAGGACGGCCAGCCGGGCCCCCCGCTCGCCGGCTCGACGGACCAGGTCGGCGGCGATGACCGCGTTGCCGGCGACGTCTCCGGGCGTGGGGGTGGCCTGGATGGCGGCCACTGTCAGCGGGGAGCTGGGCAGGGTGCGGGGCTGGGTCACCGGGCGATGGTAAACGGCCACATCCCAAGCCGTACGTACGGTTTGCATGCCCCGGGCTGACCTGCAACGATCGACGTGTGCCCAGAGTAAGCCAGGACCAGCTCGACGCTCGCCGGCAGGAGATCCTCGCCGCGGCCCGGGCGTGTTTCGCACGGCTCGGCTACGAGGGGGCGACCGTACGCCGCCTTGAGGAGGCCACCGGCCTGTCCCGTGGCGCGATCTTCCACCACTTCCGCGACAAGGACTCACTCTTCCTCGCCGTCGCCGAGGACGACGCCGCGGCGATGGTCGAGACGGTGGCCCGCAACGGTCTGGTGCAGGTGATGCGCGATCTGCTCGCCCGCGCCGTCTCGCCGGACACCACCGGCTGGCTGGGCAGCCAACTGGAGGTCTCCCGGCGGCTGCGCACCGACCCGGCGTTCGCCCGACGCTGGGCGGAGCGGTCCGCCGCGATCGCGGAGGCGACCCGGGACCGACTGGCCCGCCAGCGCGACGCCGGGGTGCTGCGCGAGGACGTACCGATCGATGTGCTGGCCCAGTTCCTGGAGCTGGCCTACGACGGCCTGGTGCTGCACCTGGCCATGGGCCGACCGGCCGGTGACCTGGGCCCGGTGCTCGACCTCGTCGAGGAGGCGGTCCGCCGCCACTGACCGCTCGCACACCGGTCGGAAGCCCGTGGCGAGGCTGCTCCACAATGGGGCCGCCGATCCCTCCGGTGACAGGAGCAGTCGATGAACGTCCACGCAGCGTCCGGCGACACCTGGGGCATCTCGGGCCCAACCTTCCTCCGCTACTACATCGCGGCGGCCATCCTGGTGGTGGCGATCGCCGTCTACTACCGGGTCCGTCTCGCAACCGGGTCGATGGTTGCCATGACCGCCGAGCCACTCGGGCCGCAGCAGGTCGCCTACCTCAACGGTGGCCCTCAGCTCGCTGTGCACGCGGCGCTGGGCGGGCTGCGCGGCAGCGGGGCGATCGGCGTACGACCGGACCGCCGGCTGACCACCAGCGGCCCCGCACCCAGCGGACTCACCCCGCTCGAGCAGGCCATCCACTGGGCCGCGCACCAGCACTCGCGGGTCGGGGACCTGCCGCGGGACGAGCGCGTACGCGTCGCGCTGCACCAGATCCGCAACGGCCTGGCGCAGCGCGGGCTGCTCACCGACGACGCGCAGCGCGCCCGTGCCCGGTTCTGGACCACGATCCTGATCGCCCTGCTGGGCCTCGGCGTGCTCCGGCTGTTCTCCGGCCTGTTCAACGACCACCCGGTCGGCTACCTGCTGCTGACAGTGGTCACGCTGCTGATCGTCACGCTGGTGCTGCGCCGGGCGCCCATGCTCACCCGCGCCGGTCGAGCCGCGCTACGCGGCGTCCGCCGCGAGCACACCCACCTCGCGCCGGCCTCCGCGCCCGCCTACGCCACCTACGGAGCGGCCGGCGCGGCGATGGGCGTGGCCCTGTACGGCACCGCCACGCTCTGGGCACTCGACCCGGGCTTCGCCGAGCAGGCCGAGATTCAGCGCCAGGCCGCCTCCGGCAGCGGCTGGACGGGCGGCTCGGACGGATCCTCCGGCGGCGGGGACAGCTCCGGTGGGGACGGCGGCAGCTCCTGCGGCGGTGGAGGCGGCGGGTGCGGGGGCGGCGGCGGGTGCGGCGGATGACCGGCCCGTCCGGCATCGGCATCGGCTGGCGTCCGGAGATCGCCGGCTTCGTGGCCGAACTGCCCGGCCTGCGCTTCGTCGAGGTGGTGGCCGAGGGGGTGCCCGCCTCCGGGCCGCTCCCGCCCGGTCTGACACGGCTACGGGACCGCGCGGTGACCGTCGTACCGCACGGGGTGCGGCTCTCCCTCGGCGGCGCCGAACCTGTCGACCCGGCCCGGGTCGCCCACCTGGCCGCTGTGGCGCAACGCCTGGACGCCCCACTGGTCAGCGAACACATCGCGTTCGTCCGGGCCGGCGGCCTGGAGGCCGGTCACCTGCTGCCGCTGCCACGCAGCCGGGAAGCCGTGGACGCGGTCTGCGCCAACGTGGCGCGGGCACAGGCGGAGCTTCCGGTGCCGATCGCGCTGGAGCCGATCGCCGCGTTGCTCGACTGGCCCGACGACGAGTTGACCGAGGCGGACTTCCTCACCGAGATCCTCGACCGAACCGGGGCACTGCTGCTGCTGGACGTGGCCAACGTGCACGCCAACGCCCGCAACCGGGGCACCGACCCGCTGGCGTTGCTGGACCGCCTGCCGCTGGAGCGGGTCGCGTACGCCCACGTGGCCGGCGGCGCGGAGCACGGCGGTCTCTACCACGACACCCACACCGACCCGGTGCCGACGGCGGTGTTGGAGCTGGTCGGCGCGCTCTGCGCCCGGCGGCGACCGCCGGCTCTGCTGCTGGAGCGCGACGGTCACTACCCGCCGGCCGCCGAACTCCGCGCCGAACTGGACGCCCTGGCCACCGCTGCGGGCTTTCCGGCAGTGACATGACGGGCGCACCCGACGGCGACTGCGCGCCGACACCCCGCGCCGGGCTGGCCGAACGGCAGGCCGAACTGGTCGCGGCGCTGGTCGCCGCGGGGCCACCCCCGCCGGGGTTCGCCCCGGGGCCGCTGGCCGCCACCCGCGCGGCCCTGCTGCGGAAACGGGCCGGTGAGGTGGCCCGGCACTGGCCACTGCTCGCCGCCGGCCTCGGTGACAGGTGGGCGACCACCTTCGCCGACTGGGCCGCCCGGCGACCCACCGCCGGATCGTTGCGCGACGGTTGGGATCTGGCCCGGGCGCTGCACGACCAGCAGACGCTCCCCCCGGCCGCCGCCGAGGAGTTGGCAACCCGGGAGGCGCGCCTGCGCTACGACGGGCTTCGGGCGCCGCGTCCGCGCCGGGTGCCGGCGGTGGGCCGCGCCGCCGGCGCCGTCGCGGTGCAGATCGCCGGCCGGGTACGCCTGCTGCGCCCCGCCCCACGGGTATCCACCCGTCCTGGCGACGGTGTACCGGATGCGGCAGGATCGGAGTTATGGATCTCGGACTGACCGACCGCGTGTACGTCCTCACCGGCGCCTCCCGCGGTCTGGGTTACGCGACCGCGCAAAGCCTGGTCGCCGACGGTGCACGAGTGGTGCTCTCGGCCCGCGACCCGGACGCGGTGGCAGCCGCCGCGCAGCAGCTGGGCGGCCCGGAGCACGCCGTCGGGCTGACCGCGGACCTGACCGACCCCCAGACCCCGGGGCAGCTTGTCGCCGCCGCCCAGGAACACTTCGGCCGGCTCGACGGGGCGCTGATCTCGGTCGGCGGCCCACCGGCGGGCAACGCCGCGGCGATCACCGACGAACAGTGGCGGCTCTCCTTCGAAACCGTCTTCCTGGGCACCATCCGCGCGGTCCGCACGATCGCCGCCGCACTGCCCGACGGCGGCGCGATCGGCCTGGTGCTCTCCACCTCGGCTCGCGGCCCGGTGCCCGGCCTGGGCATCTCCAACGGTCTACGGCCCGGCCTGGTCGGTGCGGCCAAGGACATCGCCGACGACTACGGCCCGCGTGGAGTCCGGGTGGTCGGGCTGCTGCCCGGCCGGATCATGACCGACCGCAACCGGGAACTCTTCGCCGCGACCGGCGACCCGGACCGCGCCCGCGCCGACGCGGAGGCCAGCATCCCGTTGCGCCGCCTCGGCGACCCCGCCGAGTTCGGCCGGGTGGCCGCGTTCGTGCTCTCCCCCGCCGCGAGCTACCTCACCGGGATCACAGTGCCGGTCGACGGCGGCGCGCTGCGCGGGCTGTGACAGCCGAGCGGGCCCGAGGTGCCCGTTCGGCAACGCCGCCCGAGAACACTCAGTCCGGCGACCCGACCGTTGATCGACTCGGCCTTCAGGAAACCGGGGGGTTGACGCGACCAGGACACCCCGACTTTCAGGAACCTGAGTCGATCAACGCGCGGCCCACCCGCACGGACCTGACGGCCGGGACAGCCCGGCCCACCCGGGCGGACCTGACGGCCGGGACAGCGCGGCCCACCCGGGCGGACCTGACGGCCGCCGCCGACCGGACCATTCCCGACGTGCTCGCGCCGGGGCTGGAGGTGCTCTTCGTCGGCATCAACCCGGGCCTGTGGTCGGCCGCGACCGGGTGGCACTTCGCCCGACCCGGAAACCGGTTCTGGCCCGCCCTGCACGCGGGCGGGTTCACCCCCCGGCTGCTGCACCCCAGCGAGCAGGACGAGCTGCCCGCACTCGGGCTCGGCATCACCAACATGGCCGCCCGGGCCAGCGCCCGCGCGGACGAGCTGAGCACCGAGGAACTCCTCGACGGCGCGGCGATCCTGGCCGACAAGGTGACCCGGTACCGGCCGCGCTGGGTAGCCGTGGTGGGGGTGACGGCGTACCGGATCGGTTTTCAGCGGCCGAAGGCCGCCTTCGGGCCGCAGCCGGAGTCGCTGGCCGGCGCCCGGCTGTGGGTGCTGCCCAACCCCAGCGGCCTGAACGCGCACTTCACCCCGGTCACCCTGGGCCTGGCGTTCGCCGAGTTACGGGCGGCCACCGAGCTACCGGCCCCCTGATCGACTCGGTTTCACGGAAGTCGGGTGGTCGATGCGACCAGGACACCCCGACTTCCGGAAACCGGAGTTGATCAGCGCGGCGCAGACGTCAGTTGGCGGCGGCGGGCGGCAGCACCTCGTCGGCACGGTAGGTGCCCAGCGGCATGACCACCGGCTCGGGGCCGGTCGCGTCGACAAACGGGGTGGGCGAGTCGGCGACAGCGAACTGGGTGCGGTACAGCTCGGCGTAGAGCCCGCCGACTGCCACCAACTCCTCGTGGCGCCCCCGCTCGACGATCCGCCCACCGTCGAGGACCAGGATCTGGTCGGCGTCGCGCACTGTGGAGAGCCGGTGCGCGATCACCAGCGCGGTACGCCCGGCCAGCGCCACCGACAGCGCACGCTGCACCGCGGCCTCGCTCTCCGAATCCAGGTGTGCTGTCGCCTCGTCGAGGATCACGATCGACGGGGCCTTGAGCAGCAGTCGCGCGATCGCGATGCGCTGCTTCTCGCCGCCGGAGAACCGGTAGCCGCGCTCCCCCACTGTGGTGTCCAGACCGTCGGGCAGCGCCCGAACCAGATCGGCCACCTGCGCCCCGGCCAGGGCGGCCCAGATCTCGTCGTCTGTGGCGTCCGGCTTGGCGTAGCGAAGATTCTCGGCGATCGTCTCGTGGAACAGGTGCGAATCCTGAGTGACCACACCGATCTCGTCGCGCAGGGAGGCGAGCGTCGCGTCGCGCACGTCCACCCCGCCGACGAGCACCTGCCCGTCGCTGACGTCGTAGATCCGGGAGATGAGCATCGACAGTGTCGACTTGCCCGCCCCGGACGGGCCGACCAGCGCGACCATCTGCCCCGGCTCGACGCTGAACGAGACCCCCTTGAGCACCGGTTCGTTGACGGTCCGGTCGAGCGTGGCGACCTCCTCCAGGGAGGCGAGGGAGATCTCGGCGGCGCTCGGGTAGCGGAAACGCACGTCGCGGAAGTCGACCCGGCCGGCGCCCACTGGCACCGACACCGCGTCGGGCTTCTCCACGATGCCCGGCTTGAGGTCGAGCACCTCGAAGACCCGGTCGAAGGAGACCAGCGCGCTCATCACGTCCACCCGGACGTTGGAGAGCGCGGTGAGCGGCCCGTACAGGCGGGTGAGCAGCAGCGCTAGCGTCACCACTGTGCCGGCGCTGACACCGCCGGTCACCGCGAGCCAGCCGCCGAGGCCGTAGGTCAGCGCCTGCGCCAGTGAGGCGACCAGCAACATCGCCACGAAGAACGTGCGGGAGTACATGGCCGACTGGATGCCGATGTCGCGGACCCGCTCGGCCCGGTCGCCGAACCGGCGGGCCTCGATCTCGGGCTGGCCGAAGAGCTTCACCAGCAGCGCGCCGGCCACTCCGAACCGCTCGGTCATTGTCGCGTTCATCTTGGCGTCGAGGTTGTACGCCTCGCGGGTGATGTCCGCCAGCCGTCGACCGACCCGACGGGCCGGAATGATGAAGATCGGTAGCAGCACCAGTGACAGCGCGGTGATCTGCCAGGAGAGGGTGAACATCACCGCCGCGGTGAGCACCAGCTGGATGACGTTGCTGACCACACCGGACAGGGTGGAGGTGAACGCCCGTTGGGCGCCGAGCACGTCGTTGTTGAGCCTGCTGACCAGGGCGCCGGTCTGGGTGCGGGTGAAGAACTGCAACGGCATCCGCTGCACGTGGTCGTAGACCCGGGTGCGCAGGTTGAAGATGATGCCCTCGCCGATGCGGGCGGAATACCATCGTTGGGCCAGCGACAGCAGCGCGTCGGCGACCGCCAGCGCGGCGATGAACAGGGCCAGCCGCACCACGAGTCGCCCGGCCTCGGCACCGCCCCGGTTGATCGCGTTGATCACGTCACCGGCGAGCACCGGAGTGGCCACGCCGATGATGGCGGCCAACACGACTGTGGCCAGGAAGACGATGATGTCGCGCCGGTAGGGGTGGGCGAAGGCGACGATGCGGCGGGCCACCCCGCGCTTGAGCCGGTGGGTGGAGACCTCGTCGCTGTTGCGCATCGACCGGAGCATGCTCCACCCGGCCATGCCACCGCCGGACATCGGGTTGGACATCGCTCACCTCCGGGTTGCCGGGCAGACCGCACCGTCAGGTCAATTCTCCCGACGAGTGTGACAACCTCGGTCGTAACCCGGATCTTCCCGTGCGGTCCTTACCTATTCTCCAGTACCGGCGAGGTCACGCAGCCGACGGGTCTGCGCCTCCCGCTCGGCGCGCTGCTGGTCGGCGTGCGACCGCCCGGCCGCACCGGCGAGCAACGCCTTGATCTCCACCACCGCGTCGCGGGCCCCGGAGAGCAGGCCGGCGGTCAGGTCCCGCACCGCGCCGTCCAGCTCGGCCGGGGGTACGACGAGGGTGGCCAGCCCGATCCGGTCCGCCTCGGCGGCGTCCAACCGGCGGCCTGTCGCACAGATCTCCAACGCCCGCGAAAACCCGACCAGCTCGACGAGGCGTTTCGTGCCGGCCAGGTCGGGCACCAGACCGAGGGTCACCTCGGCCATCGACAGCTTCGCGTCCGTGGACAGCACTCGCAGGTCACAGGCGAGCGCGAGCTGGAAGCCGGCACCGATCGCGTGGCCCTGCACGGCTGCGACGGAGACGACATCCGGCCGGTGCAGCCAGGTGAAACCGGCCTGGAACTCCGCGATGCGATCGGCGCACTCCTGCTCAGGCAGCGTGGCCAGCTCAGCGAACGACCCCGGGCCGGAGGCGCCCGCCACTGCGAGGTCGAGGCCGGCCGAGAACGCGCGACCCTCACCGCGGACCACCACCACCCGCACGTCGCCGGGCAGGTCACGGGAGAAGTCGCTCATCGCTCGCCACATCGCGGGCGTCTGGGCATTGAGCACGTCGGGCCGGCACAACGTCACCGTGGCGACCGGCCCGTCGCAAGTCAGCCGAACCCCGGTCGCCTCGGCGGTCACCGGACGTCCCGGGGCGCGGCGCTGGTGGACGACGCTGAGGGGCGGGTCACGCCTTCTTGCGGCGCCGGGCGCCACCGCGCTGACGCAGCTGCACGCCGGACTCGGTGAGCACTCGGTGGATGAACCCGTAGGAACGGCCGGTCGAGGCCGCCAACGCGCGGATGCTCTCCCCCGAGGTGTACCGCTTTACCAGGTCCTTGGCGAGCGTCTGACGCTCGGCTCCGACGATCCGGCGACCCTTCTCAGTGCTGGTGGCTGTGCCAGTGGCTGCCATGCTGTGTCCTCACGTCCCAGACTGTGCGGTTCGGATACGGTCCCACCTATTAGACCGCCTCGGACGATCATGCGCCAGATATCAACTCTTCGCCAACCGACACGCTATGCAATGTCAGCTTCCCGATAGAGTGATCCTGGCGATCCGGCCCGCCGCGGCATCCACGCGTACCACCGCCGAAAGCTGGCGGCTGCCGACGACCCGTAGCCTTCGGTCGTGATCGACCTGTTGAGCACCGCCGGCGCGGCGGCCGTGGTCTTCGCCGCCACCGACGTCGACGACATCGTCATTCTGACGCTGTTCTTCGTCGCGGCCCGCACCACCGGCCGACCTCGCACCTGGCAGATTGTCGCCGGGCAATACCTCGGCATCGGTGCGCTCGCGTTGGCCAGCGCGGTGATCGCGGGTGGACTCCTGGTGGTGCCCGACCCGTGGACGGGGCTGCTCGGCCTGCTGCCGATCGCGCTCGGCGTACGCGCGCTGCGGAGTTCGGGCGACGACGAGACACCGGCGATTGTCACCGGAGCACTCGGCGTAGCCGGGGTGACGATCGCGAACGGCGCTGACAACGTCGCTGTCTACGTACCCGTCTTCCGGGCCCTCGGTGTCGCCGACAGTGCCGTGTTCCTGCTGGTCTTCGTGCTGCTGATCGGGCTCTGGTGCGTGGTCGGGGCCTGGCTGGGCGGGCACCGGAGGGTGGTCCGGCTGGTCGAGCGCGTCGGCGCCTGGCTGGTGCCGACGATCTTCATCGCCATCGGGCTGGTGATCCTGGTCAGCTCCGGCGTGCTCGGCCGACTGGCCGAGCTGCTCGGCTGAGAGCCGACCGAGCCCCCTCGGTCAGGCCAGCTCGACAAGTTCGAGCAGGTCGTCGCTCCAGGCATCCTCGTCGCCGTCGGGCAGCAGGATGGCGCGGTCCGGCTTGAGCGCCAGCACCGCACCCGGGTCGTGGGTGACCAGGACGATCGCGCCGGGGTAGTTGGCGATGGCGTCGAGCACCTGCTCCCGGCTGACCGGGTCGAGGTTGTTCGTCGGCTCGTCGAGCAACAGCACGTTGGCGCCGGAACAGACCAGAGTGGACAGGGCCAGCCGGGTCTTCTCGCCGCCGGAGAGCACGCCGGCCGGCTTGTTCACGTCGTCACCGGAGAACAGGAACGCGCCAAGGATCTTGCGCAGGTCGGTGTCGGACTGCTCGACGGCGGCGGCGCGCATGTTCTCCAGCACCGTCCGCTCCACGTCCAGCGTCTCGTGCTCCTGGGCGTAGTAGCCCAGCCGCAGGCCGTGCCCCGCGTGCACCTCGCCGGTGTCCGGGCTGAGCAGCCCGCCGAGCATCCGCAGCAGGGTGGTCTTACCGGCGCCGTTGAGCCCGAGGATGGCCACTCGGGAGCCCCGGTCCACCGCCACGTTGACGTCGGTGAAGATCTCCAGCGATCCGTACGACTTGGAGAGGCCGGTCGCCGTGAGCGGGGTCTTGCCGCACGGCGCGGGACTGGGGAAACGCACCTTGGCCACCCGGTCGGCGACCCGCACCTCCTCCAGGCCGGAGATCAGCTTCTCGGCACGGCGGGCCATGTTCTGCGCGGCCACGGTCTTGGTGGCCTTGGCCCGCATCTTGTCGGCCTGCGCCATCAGCGCGCCGGCCTTCTTCTCCGCGTTGGCCCGCTCCCGGCGGCGGCGTCGCTCGTCGGTCTCGCGCGCCTCCAGGTACGCCTTCCAACCCAGGTTGTAGACGTCGATGACAGACCGGGTGGCGTCGAGGAACCAGACCTTGTTGACCACCGACTCCAGCAGCGCGCCGTCGTGGGAGATCACGATCAGGCCACCCTTGTGGTTGGCGAGGAAGCCCCGCAACCAGGTGATCGAGTCGGCGTCGAGGTGGTTGGTGGGCTCGTCGAGCAGCAGGATGCCGCCGCCGTTCTCGCCCGCGTCACGGAACAGGATCCGGGCCAGCTCGATGCGGCGCCGCTGACCACCGGAGAGGGTGCCGATGGTCTGCGCGAGCGCCCGGTCCGGTAGGCCGAGGTTGGCGCAGATCCGCGCGGCCTCAGCCTCGGCCGCGTACCCGCCGAGGGCCGCGAACTGGTCCTCCAGCGCGCCGTACCGACGGACCAGCTTGTCGTTGGCGTCCTCGGCGAGGCGGGCCTCGACCTCCTGCATCTGCGCCATCAGCACGTCCAGGCCGCGCGCGGAGAGCACCCGGTCGCGGCCGGTGACCTCCAGGTCACCCGTGCGCGGGTCCTGCGGCAGGTAGCCGATGGCGCTGCGCTGGTCGATCTGGCCGCCGTACGGCTGCCCCTCGCCGGCGAGCACCTTCAGCGTGGTGGTCTTGCCGGCGCCGTTGCGACCGACCAGGCCGATCCGATCACCGGGCTGCACGCGCAGGGTGGTGTCGGACAGCAGGATCCGGGAACCGGCACGCAGTTCCAGGCCGGTGGCAGTGATCATGGTTGCGGGCTCGCTCTCGGGGTTGGAAGGCTGACTCGGGGCACGCGAAACGGCCGGCGGGCTCAAGGGGCCCGACGGCGCGGGGCGGTTCAGCCTTCGCAGCGCAGCACCTGACAAGTGTACCGGTCGCCGCGGAACGGCCTGCCCGGATTACCGATCAAGATCATCGGGTACCGGAACGCCTTACCGGACCCCGTCCGGCACTCGATGGACGAAACGACACACAAAAGACACTCACCGGCATACGGCGATCGGGGTCACCATGGAACTCAACGAGCGGGCCGAGCTCGACACCTCCCAGGCCAAAGACCTGGGCCGGGGTAGCGGCGGGTCGGGCGGCGGCTTCGGCATCCCCATCCCTGGCGGCGGCGGCCGGGGCGGCATCATCGGCATCGTGGTGGCCGTTCTCGTCGCCCTGCTCGGCGGCGGGTTCGGTCTCAACGCCAGGACCAACGGCGATGACGGCGGCCAGGCTGGGGGCGGTGACCTGGATCAGGTGTGCGGCACCACAAACCCCGACCGTCTCGACGACGCGCGCTGCCGCAACCTGCTCTACGTCAACAGCATCCAGGACTACTGGAAGAAGGCGTACCCCGACCTGGGCAGGAGCGACTACGAGGTCACCACCACGAACTTCTTCCAGGCGGCCGTCAACACCGGCTGCGGGCAGGCCGACTCGGGTGTCGGCCCGTTCTACTGCCCGGCAGACCGGAAGGTGTACATCGACCTGAGCTTCTACGACGAGCTGGCCTCCCGGTTCGGCGCGAAGGGCGAGTTCGCCCAGCCGTACGTGCTCGCCCACGAGTACGGCCACCACGTGCAGAACCTGCTCGGCACCAACGCGAAGGCCGGCCAGGGCGACCAGAGCGGGCCTCGCTCCGCCTCGGTGCGGTTGGAGCTCCAGGCCGACTGCTACGCCGGCGCCTGGGCCCGGCACGCCACCGAGAGCAAGGACAAGACCGGCCAGCAGCCGCTATTCAAGTCGATCACCGACGCCGACATCAGCCAGGCCATCGACGCCGCCGAGGCGATCGGCGACGACAGCATCCAGGAGCGCTCCGGCGGGCAGGTCAACCCCGACCAGTTCACCCACGGCACGTCCGAGCAGCGCAAGCGTTGGTTCAACCAGGGCTACGACCGCGGCGACCCGAAGACCTGCGACACCTTCGGCACCGACCAGCTCTGACATCCGCCCCGAGATCGTGGCAGGCCCCCTCGGCGGGCCTGCCACGATCGTCATTCCTGCCGAAGCTCCCGCGTCAGGTGAGCCGGGAGACCTGGTAGTGGCCGATGAGCCAGCCGTCGTCGACCCGCCGCAGGAGCACGCCGAGGTTGACCGTCAGGGCCGGCCGGTCGGTGAAGCCGAACTCCACCTCCAGGTAGCCGAGGATCACGTCGTCGGCGAGACGGCGGATCTCCCGGATGTCGTACGCGGCGGTCAGGCCGAGCGGCTGCCCGGCGTAGTAGGCGGCGACGCCGGCAGTACCGACCGTGTACGGCTGCAATCCCTGAAAGATCGCGTCGTCGGTGAAGCACGCCGCGACCTGATCGGGCTCGTGGGCGTCGACAGCCGCTTTCCAGCGGTCGAGGACGGTACGCAGAATCTGCGCCTCGGACATGATGATCTCCCTGCTGGACGGACGTGCCCCGTTTCGCGCCTGTCGAGCTGCCCCAGACGGCCTCCAGGCTCAGCGAGGCGGCTGACCGGGGTCGTTCGGGTGCGGCGTCAACGGCGTCACTGTCTCGCGCCGCCAGGCGCGCAGCGGCATCGACGCGAGGACCGTCTCCAACTCGTCCGCGTCGGCGGCCTGGAACAGCCCCCACGTACGCCACTCCCCCGGCGCCAGCGGCGGCCGCCACAGCCGCAGGAGGCTGCCCTGGGCCGTCAGCTCGGCCGAACGCCCCGCCTCCCGCGCGCGCATGTCGGCGACCCCGTCGTCTGACGTTCCCCGCGGCACCGTCGTCACCATGTCAACCAGAAACTCCACGCGCCCATCCTCCGACGGCTGGGCGGGCAGCACGCCGCGAACCCCGTTCTGGGTCGCGATCGTCTCCCCACCGACGCCGCCAGTGAAGGCCGAGGTCAGTCGGGGTCGCGCACCAGGATCCGTACCGCCCGGGCCGCGCCCACCGCCGCCACCAGCACCGCGTGCCGGGGCTCCGGCACGTCGAGCAACCGCTCCGCCCGCAACGGCACGAGCGGGGCCAACCGCCGGTCGGCCAGCACACCGTCCACAGCCCGCCGGTCACCGCCGCAGACGAGGGCCGCCAACCTCGACGCCTGCGGCAACAGCAGCCGTACGGCCAGGTCCGCCGCGTCGCCCAGCGCAGCCTTCGCCTGGTTGTCACGTCGGCGGGCGAACCGGTGCTGCGACCATCCCCCAGCGGCGGTGCGCCCCTGCACGTACCGGGTGTCCACCTTGGAGACGACGAGGTCGCCGCCCTCGGCCACCCCGAGCGCCACCGCGCCCTTGCGGGCCAGCAGCAGGCCGATCCGGCGGGGCATCACGGCGGCGGCCACGAACCCGGCCACATCCAGGCCGCCCGGCGCACCCGGTGGGGCGTACAGCTCGGCGGTTGCCCCGTCCGGGGCGGCGAGCAGCAGGCCGTACTCCTGGGCGCTGGCTGTGGGCGGGCCGTGCCGGTCGGCGAAGCCCTCGACCCAGCGGCCGACGCGGGCCGGGTCGACCTCGACCCACCGCCCTCCGCCGGCTGCGGGTCGACTGGTCATCGCCCGACCGTACGGCACAGCGGGCACACCCGGGCCCCCGGGCGACCCGTGGGCCCCGCAGGGACACCCCCGGCGACACCGCCGACGCGACGCGGACGGGCCTCGGCCGGGGTGGCCGAGCCGTCGGATCGTTGCCGCGACCGTTCAGCCTGGCAGGAGCGCGGCCACCGCCAGCGCGGCGATGAGCGCGCTGGAGACCAGGCCGGTGACCAGCCGTCCACGCGGCCCGGTCAACGCCCGGCCGACCACAGTGCCACCGCCGGCGATGACCAGTTGCCAGCTCGCCGACGCCAGGAACACCCCGGCCACGAAGAGCGCCACCGGGGCCACGCCCGAGTCGGCAGTGTCCCGGCGGCCGAGCACCAGGGCGGTGAAGTAGAGCACCGTCATCGGGTTCAGCAGTGTCAACCCGAGCAGCGCCGCGTAGGCCCGCCCCGGAGTGCTCATGCCCCCACCGTCGCGTGCCGTCGGCGGTCGCTGCGAGCGGTGCGCGGACCACGTCCGCCACAGGCCGTGCCCGGCGAGACCCAGCAGGACCACTGCGGCGACCACCCGCAGGGGCCCGGCGACCGGTGCGATGATCCCGGCCAGGCCGGCGCCGCCGAGCACAGCCACCACCGCATAGAGCCCGTCGGCCGTCGCCACCGCCAGCGCGGCGGCCGCACCCACCCGAAACGAGGTACGGGCGCTCAGCCCCAGAATGAGAATCGCTATCGCACCGACGGGTATGGCGACGCCGTAGCCGGCGACCAGACCGGCGAGGAACGCCCCGGTCACCGAAGTCGGTGCCGGGTCGAGGCTCGTCCCGGGAGCGGCCGCTGTCGACACACGGCAGTCGCCGCACGGACAGGAACCTGCTTCGGGTACGCCTCAATCACACGCGCATCCTCCGCGCCGGACCCGCGCCCTCGCCACCGATTTTCCCCGCGCCCCGCGCCCCGCGCCCCGCGCCCCGCGCCCCGCGCCCCGCGCCCCGCGCCCCGCGAGAC
>NZ_JAKKFH010000039.1 GCF_022230925.1 Micromonospora alfalfae
GCGGGGCGGGGCGCGACGCAGGGCGAGGCGCGGCGCGGGGCGCGACGCAGCGCGGGGCGCGACGCAGTGCGGGGCGGCGCGGCCTGCGGAGGTCAGCGGATGACGCGTCCGCGCAGGATCGTGCGGGACGGGGCACGGACGACGCGCAGGTCACTGCGGGGGTCTTCGGGGTAGACGGTCAGGTCGGCGAGGCCGCCTTCGACCAGGCCGGCGAAGCCGAGCCACGCTCGGGCGCCCCAGGAGGCGGCGGCGAGTACGTCGATGGGTGCCATGCCGGCCTGTTCGTGCAGCAGGAGCATCTCCTCGGCGGCGAGCCCGTGGTCGATGCCGCCGCCGGCGTCGGTGCCCACGTAGATGGGCACTCCGGCCTCGTACGCGGCGCGCACCACCTCGGGGAAGCCGTCGCGCAGCGCGAGCATGTGGTCGGCGTACCCGGGGAACTTGCCCCGCGCCTGCTCGGCGATGCCCCCGAAGGTGGCGATGTTGATCATCGTGGGGACCAGTGCGGTGCCCTGGCGGGCCATGTCGTCGACCAGGTCGAGGCTGAGCCCGGTGCCGTGTTCCACCGAGTCCACCCCGGCCCGCACCATGATCTCGACGGCCGACTCGGAGAAGGTGTGCACCGCGGCGCGTACCCCGGCGTCGTGCGCCGCCCGCACGGCGGCGGTGAGGGTGTCCGCGTCCCAGGCTGGCGCCAGGTCACCGACGCCCCTGTCGATCCAGTCGCCGACCAGCTTGACCCAGCCGTTGCCGGCCCGCGCCTGCGCGGCCACAGTGGCGGCCACCTCGGTCGAGTCGACCTCCACGCCGATGTCGCGCAGGTAGCGCTTCGGCGGGGCGACGTGCTGGCCCGCGCGGGCCAGTCGCGGCAGGTCCGGCTCGTCGTCGAGTTCGGGGTACGGGTACGGCGAGCCGGCGTCCCGGATCGCCAGCACCCCGGCGTCCCGGTCGACGTGGGCCAGTGCGCGGGCCTGGTCGAGCGAGGTGATCGGGGCGCCACCTCGGGCGATGCCGATGTGGCAGTGCGCGTCGACCAGCCCTGGCAGCACGAAACCACGGTCGACGACGGTCTCCGCGCCGGGCACCGGGGTGAAGGTCACCCGGTCGCCGACCAGCCAGAGATCCCGTACCTCGTCGTCGGGGAGCAGCACGCCGCGCACATGAAGAGCCATGCGCACAGTCCTACCCGATCACTCCGCCCCGGGGGCGAGCAGGTGGGTCTTCCGGGTGGTCAGCGCCGGCAGGTCCACGGAGACCTTTCAGGGCTGCTCGGTGACGAACAGGTCCTCGGTGTGGGCGACCTGCTCGTACTCATGGTTGGCAAGGATTACGTCGCCTGCCGTCACCGACACGCGTCAGCGCGGGCCCTTGTCGCCGCCCTTGCCGAGCTTGTTGAAGTCGATCTTCGGGAGCTTGAAGCCGGGCGGAAGGCCCTGGCCGCCGGCGAGGTCGTTGGGGTCCATCCCCGGCGGGAGCTGCGGCATGCCACCCGGGAAGCCGGCGGGCATCCCGGCGCCCGCGCCGGTACGCGGACGACCGCCACCCTTGGTGCCCTTGCGCTTGTTCTTCGGCGACTTGGTCGCCTTGCGGCGGCCACCGCCGGGCAGGCCCATCATGCCGCCCATCTGCTTCATCATCTTCTGCGCGTCGGCGAAGCGGTTGAGCAGCTGGTTGACGTCCATCACGGTGACCCCGGAGCCGTTGGCGATGCGCGCCCGGCGGGAACCGTTGATGATCTTCGGGTTGGTCCGCTCGCCCGGGGTCATCGACCGGATGATCGCGGTGACCCGGTCGAAGTGGCTGTCGTCCAGGTCGGCGAGCTGGTCCTTCATCTGCCCCATGCCGGGCATCATGGCCAGCACGTTGGCGATCGGGCCCATCCGCCGTACCGCGATGAGCTGGTCGAGGAAGTCGTCAAGGGTGAACTGCTCCCCGCCCATCAGCTTGGCGGTCATCTTCTCCTTCTGATCGGAGTCGAAGGCCTGCTCGGCCTGCTCGATCAGAGTGAGGACGTCGCCCATGCCGAGGATCCGGCTGGCCATCCGGTCGGGGTGGAAGACATCGAAGTCCTCCAGCTTCTCACCGGTGGAGGCGAACAGGATCGGCTGCCCGGTGACCTCGCGGACCGACAGCGCGGCACCACCGCGGGCGTCGCCGTCGAGCTTGGAGAGCACCACACCGGTGATGCCGACGCCATCGCGGAACGCCTCGGCGGTGCGGACGGCGTCCTGACCGACCATCGCGTCGATGACGAAGATGACCTCGTCCGGCGAGACGGCGTCGCGGATGTCGGCGGCCTGCTGCATCATCTCGGCGTCGATGCCGAGCCGGCCGGCGGTGTCGACGATGACGATGTCGCGGGCGGCGCGCTTCGCGTGCTCGATCGACGCGCGGGCCACCTGCACCGGGTCACCGGTGCCGTTGCCGGGCTCCGGGGCGTACACCTCGACACCGGCCCGGCCACCGAGGACCTGGAGCTGCCCGACGGCGTTGGGGCGCTGGAGGTCGGCGGCGACGAGCAGCGGCTGGTGTCCCTGCCCCTTGAGCCAGCGGGCCAGCTTGCCGGCGAGCGTCGTCTTACCGGAACCCTGGAGGCCGGCCAACATGATCACCGTCGGCGGCTGCTTGGCGAACTGGAGCCGTCGGCCCTCGCCGCCGAGCACCTTGATCAGCTCTTCGTTGACGATCTTGATGATCTGCTGGGCCGGGTTCAGCGCCTGGGAGACCTCGGAACTGCGGGCCCGCTCCTTGACGGCCGCGATGAAGCCCTTGACCACCGGCAGCGCGACGTCCGCCTCCAGCAGCGCGAGGCGGATCTCGCGCGCGGTGGCGTCGATGTCGGCGTCGGTGAGCCGCCCCTTGCCGCGGAGCTTGGTGAAGATCCCGGACAGGCGGTCACTCAAGGTGTCAAACACGCGAACATCCCGTTTGTCAGTGTTCCGGCGGGCACAACGCGGCCGGCACTGCGGAGTCCGGCCACCGCTAGGGTAACCGCCCGGCCGTAGGGCCGCTGTCGCCCGGCCCGGGCCTCACCCCGACACCAACCCCGACTGGTACGCGAACACGACGAGCTGGGCCCGGTCCCGGGCTCCCAGCTTGCCCATCGCCCGGCTGACGTGGGTCCGCGCGGTCGCCGGGCTGACCACGAGCTGTGCGGCGATCTCCTCGTTGTTCAGGCCCTCACCGACCAGGCCGACGACCTGACGCTCGCGATCGGTCAGCGCCTCCAGTCGGGGGTGCGGACGAAGCACCCGGGACGGCCGGGTGGCGAACTCCCGCACCACCCGGCGGGTGACCGACGGCGACAGCAGCGCCTCCCCCTCGGCGACGAGCCGGATCGCGCGCAGCAGCTCAGCCGGTCTGGTGTCCTTGGTGAGGAACCCGCTCGCACCGTGCCGCAGCGCGTCGAAGACGTACTCGTCCAGCTCGAAGGTGGTGAGCACCACCACCCGCGTGCCGGTCAGATCGGGGTCGGCGACGATACGGCGGGTCGCCTCGATGCCGTCGATGCCGGGCATCCGGATGTCCATCAGCACCACGTCCGGCCGAACCCGGCGGGCCAACTCGACAGCCCGCAGCCCGTCGGACGCCTCTCCGGCCAGCGCCAGGTCGTCCTCGCTCTCCACCAGCGCACGCAGCCCGAGCCGGACCAGGTCCTGGTCGTCGGCGATCAGCACCCGGATCACGTCGTCGGCTCCACCGGCAGCCCGGCGTACACCCGGAACCCGCCCACGGCGCGCGGCCCGGTGCTCAACCGCCCGCCGAGCGCCTCGACCCGCTCGCGCATCCCGGCCAGACCGTGGCCACCCTCGTCGTCGGCCGGAGCCGTCCCGGCGCGGTCCGCACCCACCCCCCGGTCGGTGACTTCGACGGTCACCTCGTCGACGCGGTAGTCCACTGTCACCTCCGCGCTCGCCACTCCCGCGTGCCGCAGCACGTTGGTCAACGCCTCCTGCACCACCCGGTACGCGGCCAGGTCGACAGCGGCCGGCACCTCCCGGGGGTCCCCGACCACGCGCACCTCGACGGCGAGCCCCGCCCCGGCGAGCCGGTCGCGCAGCGCGGGGAGCCGGGCCAGGCCGGGTACCGGCTCGCGCTCGGCACCCCGCCGCACCGCGCCCAGGGTGACCCGCAGCTCGTCCAACGCCTCGCGGCTGGTCCGGCTGATCGCGGTCAGGGCCACCTCCGCCTGCTCCGGCCGCTTCGGCAGCAGGTGCAGGGCGATCTCCGCCTGCATGCTGATCGCGGCCAACCCGTGCCCCACCACGTCGTGCACCTCCTGCGCGATGCGCAGCCGCTCCTCGTCGGCCTGCCGTCGCGCCTGCTCAACTCGGCTGCGGGCCTCTTCGGCACGGGTACGCGCGGTCGCCTCACGGCTCGCCCGCACCACCACCGCCACCGCGAACGGTACGACCACCCAGGCCGACGCGGGCAGCACTCCCGTCCAACCCGACCCAGGCCCCCGCCCGAAGAAGACGTGCGCCAACAACAGGACGAACGCGCCACCGGTGGCGAGCGCCGCCTGTCGCACCGGCAGCCACACGGCCACTGTGTAGACCGCGACCAGGAACGTGACCAGAATCGGCCCGTACGGGTAGCCGATCAGCAGGTACGTCGAGATGGCCACGGTGACCACGGCGAGGGTGGCGACCGGAGCTCGCCGCCGGACCAGCAGGGCGAGCGCGGCGACGGCGATCAGCAGCCGACTGGCGGTGTCCACCGGCCTCGACCCCGGCTGGTTGTCCCCGGCCAGACCCGTGGCGAGCAATCCGAACCCGAGCAGCACCAGGGCGAGCGCGGCATCCGCCGCCACCTCCGGCCACCGCCACCGTCCGCCTCGTCGCATGGCCGTCATTCTGCCCGCGCGGGTGCCGCTCGACGTGCGTCCACGAGCGGCACCGCCCCTACGCCCCCGGACGTACCCGCCGCGGGGACGAAACTCCGATCGCACCGCGTTGCCGGCGGGCACCCTCAGCCTGATGACTGTGAGGCATCACGATGACTGTGAGGCATCACGCTCGTGGGAGTGACCGGGCTGGCACGAGCGGCCAACGGCCGAGCAGCGCTCGGCCGTTCTCGGTCGTGGGTCAGACGGCGGCGAGGACGGCGGCCTCAAGGCGGGCCCGGGTGGCGTCGTCCGGCCAACCGCCCACCAGATAAAAGGCGTCGACCACGTCGGCGCCGAGGGTGGAGATGCGGGCCGCGCGAACCAGGGCGCCGGCCTCGTCGAGCGCGCAGGCGACCCGGTAGAGCAGCCCGGCGGCGTCGGCGGCGCGCAGTTCCAGCAGTACGGCGTCGGTGGCCGCCTCGCGGTGCCAGACCACTCGTGGCGCCGCGCCTGCGCCACGGCTGGCGAGCGCACGACCGCGCAGCCGTTGGGTGACCGACACGTCGCCGGCGACCGCCCGGCGCAGGTCGGCGCGGAGGGGGACCGGGTCCGGCGGAAGGCCGTAGCGGGGCTGCACCCGGCACTCGACCAGGGCCCGGCCGTCGACGGCGGAGGCGTCCGCGGAGATCACCTCCAGCCGGTGCAGCGCCAGGCAGCCGGCCACCGTGGCGAGCAGACCTCGCCGGTCCGCCGCCGCGACCGACACCCGGTCGCCGGTCAGGTGGACGACCGGCAGTGGCCCGGCCAGCAACTCCGGGTCCGGGGCGGGTGGCTCGGGGAGTACGCCGGTGTCCAGCGCGGTGCGAACCCGGGCGACCAGTTCGGCGACGAGTCGGCCCTTCCAGTCGGACCAGGCCGCCGGGCCGGTCGCCGCCGCGTCGGCGCGGACCAACGCGTGCAGCACGTCGAGGGTGCCGGTATCGCCGACCGCCTCGGCCACCGAGGCGATGGTGACCGGGTCGCTCAGGTCCCGGCGGGTGGCCACGTCGGGCAGCAGCAGGTGCAGCCGGACCAGCTTGCCGATCAGCTCGACCTCCGCGGTGGGCAGACCGATCCTGGTGGCCACCGCCTGGGCAACCGGCACACCGACGGTGCTGTGGTCACCAGGGAGGCCCTTGCCGATGTCGTGCAGGAGAGCGCCGAGGAGCAGCAGGTCGGGGCGCTCCACCTCGCGGGCGTGCCGGCTGGCCTCGTGCGCGGTCTGCACGAGGTGCCGGTCGAGGGTGAAGCGGTGCACCGGGTTGTGCTGGGGCAGGCTGCGCAGCCGGGTCCACTCGGGCAGCCAGCCGTCGACCAGCCCGTACCGGTCGCAGGTCTCCCAGGCCGGCACCAGGCCGGGACCGGCGCCCAGCAGGGTGATCAGCGCGGCCCGGGCCTCGGCCGGCCAGGGAGCCGGCAGGGGCGGGCAGTACGCCGCCAGCCACTCGCAGGTGGCCCGCGCGATGGGGATTCGGGTAGTGGCCGACGCGGCGGCCACCCGCAGCGAGAGGCTCGGGTCGGGGCGCGCCCCGATCGCCGTGCGGGCGAGCACCAACTCGCCGTCGTGTTCGACCACGTCGCGGGCGACCGGGCGGCGGGCCGGGCGGCCGGTGCCGCCGCGGGAGCGGCCGGAGCGCAGCCGGTCGGCAGCCCGGAAGGCGTCGTCCAGGGCGTGGCTGACCGTGCGGGCGTCACCGGCAACCCGACGCAGCAGCGCGTCGCCGTCTTCCACGACGGCTCCCGGGCGCCGCGCGGCGTCAGACGCGCCGGACTGGGGTTGGCGCAGGCCGAGCAGGTTGGCCACTCCGTCGCGCTCCTGGGCGACCAGCCGGTCGACCCGTCGGCCGACCTGCTGGTGCAGCGCGTCGCGGGTGTCCAACAGCCGCAGGTGAGCGGCGCGTACGGCGGGGCGCAGCGCGTCGGTGATGCCGGCGGCGGAGATCGCCCGCAGCAGCCCCACGTCGCGCAGACCACCGGCGGCCTCCTTGAGGTCGCCCTCCAGCAGGAACGCCAGTTCACCGTGGGCCTGCCAACGGGCTTCGGTGACCTCGCGCAGGCCGGGCAGGTGCCGGACGGCGGTGCGCCGCCAGTGATCGGCGGCGGTGCGGATCAGCGCGTCGGCCAGCGCCTGGTCCCCCACGATCAACCGGGCGTCGAGCAGCCCGAGGGCGACCTTGACGTCGTCCTGGGCCACCGAGAGCGCCTCGGCGACGGTGCGTACGGAGTGGTCGAGCCGCAGGCCCGCGTCCCAGATCGGGTACCAGACCGAGGCGGCCAACTCGTCGGTGCCGGGCACACCTGCGTGCAGCAGCACCAGGTCGAGGTCGCTGTACGGAGCACACTGCCGCCGACCCAGCCCCCCGACGGCCAGCAGCGCCACCCCGTCCCGCGCCGGCAGCAACCCACGCAGGAACGAGTCGTAGGCCGCGGCCCGTCCCCGCCGAGCCGCTTCCCCGATCCCCCCGGGAACGCCGACGACCTCGTTGATCAAGAGGTTCGCGTCGCCGTCATCGGCGGGTCCTGACGCGTTCTTCTTGATCAACGAGGTCATGTCGGTAGTGGCCGCGTCAGAGTGCGTCGAGGCCGCGTTCGCCGGTACGTACCCGGACGACCTCTTCGACACCGGTGACCCAGACCTTGCCGTCACCGATCTTGCCCGTGCGGGCCGCTCCGACGATGGCGTCCACCACCTTGTCGACGTCGATCTCGTCGGTGAGCACCTCGACCCGGATCTTGGGCAGGAACTCGACCGTGTACTCGGCACCCCGGTAGACCTCGGTGTGCCCCTTCTGCCGCCCGTACCCCTGAACCTCGCTGACGGTCAGCCCGGCCACCCCGAGGGCGTGCAGGGCCTCCTTCACCGCGTCCAGTTGGTACGGCTTGATGACTGCGGTCACCAGCTTCATGTCCAACCCCTCCATCCCAGGAACGTTAACCGGCGACCTTTTCGCTGACCGGCTCGGCGGGCTCCGCCTCCGGCTTGGCACCACTCGTCGTGCCGCCACCGGGGGTGCCGATGCCGGCCATCGCGAACGCGCTGCCCGTGCCGCCGCCGGCCGGGGACAGGTCGTAGCTGCTCTCGGCGTGCTCGGCGATGTCGATACCCTCGACCTCCGCCTCACCAGTGACGCGGAAGCCGATCGTCTTCTCGATGACGAAGGCGAGCACCCAGGCGATGCCGAACGACCAGGCGGTGACGATCAGGCCGGCGAGGGCCTGCCGCCCGAGCTGGGTCGCGCCGCCGCCGTAGAAGAGGCCGTCGGAGGCGCCCACCACGTCGGTGATCGCGGCGTTCACCGAATTGGTGGCGAAGAGGCCGAGCCAGAGCGACCCGATCCAACCACCGACGAAGTGCACGCCGACCACGTCGAGCGAGTCGTCGTAGCCGAGCTTGTACTTGAGGCTGACGGCGAGCGCGCACACCGCCCCGGCGACGATGCCGAGCAGCACTGACGCCCACGGTGCGATGAAGCCACAGGCCGGGGTGATGGCGACCAGGCCGGCGACGGCGCCGGACGAGGCACCGACCATCGTCGGCTTCCGGGTCTTGACCCACTCGACAGCGATCCAGCCGAGCACCGCCGCCGCCGTGGCGAGCTGGGTGTTGATGAAGGCGAGTCCGGCGACCGAGTCGACTGTCAGCTCCGAGCCGGCGTTGAACCCGAACCAGCCGAACCACAGCAGACCAGCACCGAGCGCGACAAGCGGGATGTTGTGCGGCTTCATGCCCTCACGCGGCCAACCGAGCCGCTTACCGAGGACCAGGACCACGGCCAGGGCCGCCGCACCGGCGTTGATGTGCACAGCGGTGCCACCGGCGAAGTCCAGTGCGTGGATGTCACCGCCGATGATGCCGCCGCCCCACACCCAGTGGGCGACCGGGAAGTAGACCAGGGTGGCCCAGCCGAAGGCGAACAGCAGCCAGCCGGCGAACTTGGCCCGGTCGGCGATGGCACCGCTGATCAGCGCGACGGTGATCACCGCGAAGACCATCTGGAAGGCCATGAACACGTAGAGCGGGACGCCGATGCCGCTGGGGTTCTCCGCCGTGGCACCCCACAGGTCGGTTTCGGCGAGGAAGGTCTTGGTGCCGAGGTACGCGCCCGGGTCGCCCCAGAAGCCGTTCACGTCGGTCCCGAAGGCGACGCTGAATCCGTAGAACCACCACAGAATAGAGATGAGCCCGATAGCCGAGAAGCTCATCATCATCATGTTGAGTACGCCCTTGGCCCGGTTGAGGCCGCCGTAGAACAGCGCCAGTCCGGGGGTCATGAGCAGCACGAGCGCGGTCGAAACCAGCAGCCACGTGGTATTGGCGCCGTCGATCGTCGGTGCTTCAGGCACGCTGGCCTCCTAAAGGTGAAGTCCTCCTTCGCGGCTTTCCGGGGCAGCGTCGCCCGTAGGCCGGTTGCGCGGAAGCTTCGCGGCCGGCTGTTTCACTTTGGGTCCCGTGCGGGTTTCCGTTTCGTGACGGGTTGTTTCGGACGTGTCACGAACTCCGCACGGTCATCAGCATGGACGATTGTGGATCGACCGGACGGCGATCGTCGATGGCTGACCGGTCAACGGCATCGACCGGTGCGATCGACCGGCCCGGCCGAGCATCGACCGGTCGGCGCTCAGCGGAGGGCGTTCTCCAGGGTGTGCCGCTCGTAGTCGAGCAGTCGCAGATCGCGCATCGGTCGACGCAGGTGGCCCTTGTGCACGATCCGGACGAACGCCGGCTCGCCGGCGGCGGCCATCCGCCGGATCCCCTCGACGTGGTCCACGATCCGTTTACGGATGGTCCGGATCAGCCGGTGCCGGTCCCGGGGGATCAGCCCGTACGCGTCGGCGAAGAGCCGGAGGCGGCGCGGCCGGTCCGGGTGCTTCCAGCCCAGCGTGATCGAGTCGCGGTCCGCGAAGATCGGCACCCAGGTCCAGGCCGCGTACGCCACGTCGTAGATCCGCGCTCCGGGCGAGGCGAGGTCGAAGTCGATCAGCCCGAGAGTGCCGTCCGGACGCCAGATCACGTTGTGCGGCGCGGCGTCGTGGTGGCAGATCACCTCGGTGTCCGGTGGTGGGGGCCCGAACGAGCGCCAGACCGCCGCCTGCGGAGGAGTGAAGCCGTACTGCGCGTCGTGGAACATCCGCAGCATGGTGGCGACGGTGACCAGGGCCTCGTCGGTCACCCAGTGCGGGGCGAGCGGATATTCTCCGCACTCCCCCTCCAGGTACGACAGCACCTCACGGTTGCGCTCGTCCATCCCGAGCGCCCGGGGCGCTCCGGTGAACCCCACGTACTCAAGGTGGCGCAGCAGCGCGTGCACGGACGGGGTCCACGGTCCGGCGTTGCGCCGGACCGTGTCACCCACGCGGACAACGGTGCTCACGTTGCCGCCGTGCAGCGGGATCTCCTGCGAAGTCACGTACGGTCTCCCGAGGCGCTGCGAAGGATGGCCAGGGTCACGCCAGCCCGCGTACGCGCGATCGTCAGTGGTCACCCGAGACTACGCGTCCCGGCCGGTGGCCTCGGTCCCCAGCAACGCGTCGACGAACTGCGCCGGGTCGAACGGGGCCAGGTCGTCCTTGCCTTCGCCGAGGCCGACCAGCTTCACGGGGATGCCGAGCTTGCGCTGCACGGCGATCACGATGCCGCCCTTGGCGGTGCCGTCGAGCTTGGTCAGCACCACCCCTGTCACGTTCACCACCTCGGTGAAGACGCGGGCCTGCTCCAGGCCGTTCTGCCCGGTGGTGGCGTCCAGGATGAGCAGTGTCTCGTCGATCGGGCCCTGCTTCTCCACCACGCGCTTGACCTTGCCCAGCTCGTCCATCAGGCCGACCTTGTTCTGCAGGCGGCCGGCGGTGTCGATGAGCACGGTGTCCACGCCGGTGTCGATGCCGCGCTTGACGGCGTCGAACGCGACGCTGGCCGGGTCGGCGGCCTCGGGCCCCCGCACGGTCTCCGCTCCGACGCGCGAGCCCCAGGTCTCCAGTTGGTCGGCCGCGGCGGCCCGGAAGGTGTCCGCCGCGCCGAGCAGCACGCTGCGACCGTCGGCCACCAGCACCCGGGCGATCTTGCCGCAGGTGGTGGTCTTGCCGGCGCCGTTGACGCCGACGACCAGGACCACCGCCGGCACGCCGTCCTTGGGTGCGGTCCGCAACGAGCGGTCCAGGCTCGGGTCGAGCGCGTTGACGAGCTCGGCGGCGAGCAGCGCCCGCAGCTCGGAGGCCGAGCGGGTGCCGAGCACCCGGGTGCGCTCGCGGAGCCGGTCGACGATGTCGCGGGTGGCGTCGACGCCGACGTCGGCGGTGATCAGGCTGTCCTCGATCTCCTCCCAGACGTCCTCGTCGAGGTGATCACGGGCGAGCAGGCCGAGCAGGCTCTTGCCGAACACGTTCTGTGAGCGGGACAGCCGGGAGCGGAGCCGGACCAGCCGCCCGGCGGTCGGCTCGGGGACCTCGACCTGCGGTTCGAGCACCGGCGGCGGCTCGACCAGGACACCGGTGGACAGATCGGACTCCGGTGCCTCGACCGGCGGGCCGGCGAGATCCTCCTCAGCCCTGGTGTCGACCTCGGTGCGTGGCAGCGGGGGCTCGGGCCGCCGCCGCAATCGCGGCACGACCAGCCCGACTGTGCCGGCGATCAGCACACCGAGCAGGACCAGAGCGAGGACGAGATATTCGGCCATGCCGGAATCCTGTCAGATGCCGGCGGCGGCGTCCCAGCCACCGCACCCCGAGCCGTGCCCGGAGTCTCAGCCACCGCACCCCGGCCGGTGCCGGGGACCGGCGGTAGGCTCGGCCGCATGCCCGCCGCACACCTCCTCATCGGCCCACTTCTGCGGCGAGTGGTGGACACCCGGGCGACGATCTGGGTGGAGACGGCGGCGCCCGCCGTGGTCACCGTCCGCACTGCCAGCGGTGCCACCGGCACCGCGCCCACCTTCTCAGCGTACGACCACCACTACGCCCTCGTGGTGGTGGAGGGCCTCGCCCCGGACAGCGAGACCACCTACGAGGTGCTGGTCGACGACGAGATCGTCTGGCCGGTGCCGAGCAGCGGGTTCCCGCCGAGCGTGATCCGCACCCGGGCCGTCGACGATCGGGACCAGCCGGTAAATCTGATCTTCGGCTCGTGTCGCGAGACCACCCAGCACGCCACCACCCGCAAGCTGCCACCGGACGCGTTGGACGCGTACGCCCGGAGGTTGATGGCCGACCCGGAGTCGAACCCGCTGCCGGACCTGCTGGTGCTGCTCGGAGACCAGGTCTACGCCGACGTCACCTCGCCGACAGTGCGCCGGCTGCTGCGTCGACGGCGGCGGCGGCCGAAGGGCGCTCCGGCCGACCAGGTGGTGAGCTTCGACGAGTACACCAAGCTCTACCTGGAGTCCTGGCGCGATCCGGAGATCCGCTGGCTGCTCTCCACAGTCCCCAGCGTGATGATCTTCGACGACCACGAGATCATCGACGACTGGAACACCTCGGCGGCGTGGCGAGCCGAGGTGCGCGAGCAGCCGTGGTGGCAGGAGCGGATCGGCAGTGGGCTCGCCTCCTACTGGGTCTACCAGCACCTGGGCAATCTCTCCCCCGACGAGATCGTCGCCGATCCGGTCTTCGCGAAGGTCGCCGCCGCCGAGGACGCCACCAGCGTGCTGCGCGAGTTCGGCCACCGGGTCGACCAGGAGTCCGACCTGGCGCACGACACCGAGCGTTGGCGCGCGGTGCAGTACCAGTGGAGCTACGCACTGGACCTGGGCCGGACCCGGCTGGTCATGCTGGACAACCGGTGCAGCCGGGTGCTCGAGTCCAACAGCCGGGCGATGCTGCCGCCCGGCGAGTGGGCCTGGTTCCTCGACCAGGCGCACGGGGTCTACGACCACCTGGTGGTGGGCGCCTCGCTGCCCTGGCTGCTGCCGCAGGGCATCCACCACATCGAGGCATGGAACGAGAAACTGGCGGACTCACGCCGGCCGTGGGTGGCGCGCGGGGCGGAGAAGCTGCGTCGCGCCCTGGACCTGGAGCACTGGGCGGCGTTCCGGCGGTCCTTCGAGGGGCTCGCGGAGACGTTCGCCCGCATCGGCACCGGCACGCCGCGGCAGTCCGGCGCGCGGATCGGGGCCGGCCCGGCGTACGCCCCACCGGCGTCGATCAGCGTGCTCTCCGGTGACGTGCACCACTCGTACGTCGCGCAGGCCCGGTTCCCGGACCCGGCGGTTGTCACTCCGGTGCACCAGCTCACCTGTTCGCCGATCCACAACCAGGTGCCAGCGGGCATCCGTCCGTTGATGCGGCTGGGTTGGTCGCCCGGTCCGGCTGGGGCCACCCGGGCGCTGGCCCGTTCGGCGGGCGTACCTCGACCGGGGGTGCGCTGGCGCAAGCTGGCCGGCCCGTACTTCGGTAACGCCGTCGCCACACTGACCCATCACGGACGCGGGGCCGACGTGGTCATCGAGGGCACCACCAAGGATGGGCACCTACGCCCGGTGATGCGGCGTCGGCTCTCCGGCGACGGCGAGCCGGCCGCGCCGTAGTCTCTACGCCGTGGACGAGCACCTGCCGGAGCCGATCCGGGCGGTTGAGCACGAGTTGACCGCTCTGCTGCGTCGTGGCCGGGCGGTCTCCTGGGAGATCGCCCGGGAGGTGCACCCGAACCTGGAGCCGAACACCTACGGGTTGCTGCTCTGGTTGCGGCGTAGCGGGTCGATCCGGTTGACCGAGTTGGCGGCGCGGCTGGGCGTGGGCAAGGGGACGCTGAGCCGTCAGATCAACGCGCTGGAGGTCCTCGGTCTGGTGCACCGCGACCCTGATCCGAGTGACCGGCGGGCCGCGCAGATAGGCCTCACCGACGAGGGGCAGCGCCGGTTCGACGTGGCCCGCGCGGCCCGGCTGGGCGAGTTCCTGCGCGCTCTGGACGGCTGGCCGGAGCGGGACGTCGAGGAGTTCGCCCGGCTGCTCGGCCGGTTCAACGACTCCTGGCAGTAGCCGCCCACTCCGGGCGGCCCCTGGCAGTAGCCGCACAGCGCCGGGGAATAGGGCGCCGTTCCATCAAGTTGTTGCTTCAGGCAACCAAGACATACGGTTGCCTCAGGCAACTCCCAGGCGGCCCGTGCGTACCAGCCCCGCCGTTCCACCTCGACTCCGCTCGGAGGCAACAAACGATGAGCCAGGCGACAGCGCCTCCCCAGGCGACCGCCGTGACCATGACCCACCGGCAGATCCTGGAAGCACTCTCCGGCCTGCTGCTGGGTCTGTTCGTCGCGATCCTCTCCTCCACGGTCATCTCGAACGCGCTGCCGCGGATCATCACCGAACTGCACGGCGGCCAGTCCGCGTACACCTGGGTGGTGACCTCGGCCCTGCTCGCGACCACAGCGACCACCCCCATCTGGGGCAAGATGGCCGACCTGACCAGCAAGAAGACCCTGGTCCAGCTCGCCCTGGGGATCTACGTGCTGGGCTCGGTGCTGGCCGGGCTCGCCCAGGGCACCGGTGAGCTGATCGCCTGCCGGGTGCTCCAGGGCATCGGCGCCGGCGGTCTCACCGCGCTGGCCCAGGTGATCATGGCCACGATGATCGCGCCCCGCGAACGAGGCCGCTACAGCGGCTACCTCGGCGCCGTGATGGCCGTCGGCACCATCGGCGGTCCGCTGATCGGCGGCGTGATCGTGGACACCTCCTGGCTCGGCTGGCGCTGGTGCTTCTACGTCGGCGTGCCGTTCGCCATCCTCGCGCTGATCGTGCTCCAGAAGACCCTGCACCTACCGGTGGTCAAGCGGAAGGCCGAGATCGACTGGTGGGGAGCCACCCTGATCACCGCGGCCGTCTCGGTGCTGCTGATCTGGGTCTCGCTCGCCGGCGACCAGTTCGCCTGGGCCTCCTGGCAGACCGCCGTCATGGTCGTCGGCGCGTTGGTCCTCGGCGCGCTGGCGATCCGGGTCGAGACCCGGGCCGCCGAGCCGATGATCCCGCCGCGGCTGTTCCGCAACCGCACCATCACCCTCGCCGTCGTCGCGAGCATCGCCGTCGGCGTGGGCATGTTCGGCGCGTCGATCTTCCTGGGCCAGTACTTCCAGATCAGCCGCGGTCAGAGCCCGACCATGTCCGGCCTGATGACCCTGCCGATGATCCTCGGCCTTCTGGTCGCGTCCACAGTCATCGGGCGGGTCATCAGCAAGACCGGCCGCTGGAAGCGGTACCTGGTCATCGGCTCGGCGCTGCTCACCATCGGCTTCGCGCTGATGGGCACCCTTCGCGCCGACACCAGCTTCACACTGCTCAGCGTCTACATGCTGCTGATCGGCGTCGGCCTGGGCATGACCATGCAGAACCTGGTCCTCGCCGTGCAGAACACCGTCGGCCCGCACGAACTCGGCGCGGCCAGCTCGGTGGTGGCGTTCTTCCGCAGCCTGGGTGGCGCGATCGGCGTCTCCGCCCTCGGAGCGGTGCTCGCCCACAAGGTCAAGGACTACACCGCCGACGGGCTGGCCCAACTCGGTATCCCCGCCTCCAGCTCCGGCAGCGGCGGCGCCCTGCCCGACGTGCACACCCTGCCCGGCCCGCTGCGGGCGGTGGTGGAGAGCGCGTACGGCCACGGCGCCGGTGACATCTTCCTGGCCGCCGCCCCGTTCGCGCTGATCGCGCTGATCGCGGTGTCCTTCATCAAGGAGGTGCCGCTGCGCCAGCACAACGGCAACCCGGTTTCCGACCAGGTCGAGCGGGAATCGACTCTCGCTGCCGGCGCTGGCGCACCCGTGATCCGTACCGGCGAGCAGAGGTGAGGTAGAACCATGGGCGTGGGAGCACCGGACCGCGAGGAGTACGGTCCCCGGACCCGACCGCTGCCCTTCGAGCGCGGCACGGACGGCCCTCGGGTGATCATGGCGGGTGTCGACGGCACCCGCACCTCCGAGCGGGCCGGCTCCTACGCCGCGGGCCTGGCCCGTCGGCAGAGCGCCGCGCTGGTGGTGGTCTTCGTCAGCTCACCGAGCGGGCTGACCGCCCTGGTGCCCGGCATGGACGCCGGGGCGGTCCAGCGCACCCACGACGAGTTGGCCGACGAACTGCGCCGCGAGTGCCGGCGTGGGGCCGAGCAGTGGGGCATTCCGGTGACCCTGCTGGTGCGGCGCGGCGACGCGTACGGCGAGCTGTGCGCGGCGGCCGACGAGTTCCGGGCCGACATGGTGGTCGTCGGCGCCTCCGAGCAGGCCGGACACCGGCTGGTCGGCTCGGTCGCCACCCGGCTGGTCCGCGCCGGCCGCTGGCCCGTCGTCGTGGTGCCCTGATAACCCGTCGCGCCATGTCCGAGGCGCCGGGCAGGATGCGCGGCATGACCTGGATCGCGCCGGAGATAACCCGGACCCCCGAACCGTACGTCGGCGACGAGCGCACCATGCTCGACGGCTGGCTCGACTACCACCGGCAGACACTCCTGCTCAAGTGCGCCGGCCTGACCGGAGAGCAGTTGCGGACGCCGAGCGTGGAACCGTCCGGGCTGACCCTGCTCGGCCTGGTCCGGCACCTGGCCGAGGTGGAGGCCTGGTGGTTCCGGGAGAACTTCGCCGGCGCGCCTGTCGACTACCCGTACTTCACCCCGGAGAACCCGGACGCCGACCACGACGTCAGCGCCGCCGACGCCGAGACCGACTTCGCCATCTTCCACCGCGAGGTGGCGCTGGCCCGCGAGGCCGCCGCCGGTCACTCGCTCGACGAGACGTTCGCCGAGGTCGGCGCGAAGAAGCGCACCTTCAACCTGCGCTGGGTGTACGTGCACATGATCGAGGAGTACGCCCGCCACAACGGCCACGCCGACCTGATCCGCGAACGCATCGACGGCGTCACCGGCGAGTGACAAGCGCTCAGTAGTCCAGGGCCGCTCGCAGGTAACGCAGGTCGGCGTGGCCGCCCCAGCGGTGCGCCGACAACCCTGCGGCCCTGGCACCCCGCACCGCCCAGTCCTCGTCGTCGACGCAGAGGACCCGGGCCGGCGGGGTGGCCAGGGCCACGCAGGCGGCCTTGAAGTATTCCGGGGCGGGCTTGTGCACGCCGATCACCGAGGAGTTGACCACCACGTCCAGCTCGCCGACCAGGCCGAGCGCGGCCAGGTCGGCGTCGAGCAGGTCGGTGGCGTTGGTGCCCAGCCCGACCCGGACGCCCGCCGCACGGACCTCCCGGACGAACGCCAGCACCTCCTGGTCGACCTCGCCCCGGTAGCCCTGCCACTGCTCCACCGCGGCGCGGGCCCGTTCCGGGCTGCCCACCGATTCGGTCAGGGCGTCCGCCACGCTGTTCATCCACTCGGCGTGGTTGACCTGGCCGGTGAGCACCGGCTGGAGCCGCCCCCACTGCATGGCGATCTCACCGAGCACACCCTCGGAGAGGCCGTACTCCCGCTCGACAACGGCTGCCACCGCCGGGTCCCACCGACGCAGTACGCCGTCGAAGTCCAGCAGGAGCGCCGTCGCGCGTTCCCGAGCCACTACCCGTTCTCCTCGCCGCGGCCGTGCCGCTGGTCGTCCTCGTCGGCCCGGTTGAGCCGTTGGCTGATCACCTGAGTGACCCCGCTGCGCATTGTCACGCCGTAGAGCGCGTCGGCGATCTCCATCGTCCGCTTCTGGTGCGTGATGACGATCAGCTGACTCTTCTCGCGCAACTGTGCCAGCAACGTGATCAGCCGGCCCAGGTTGACGTCGTCCAGGGCCGCCTCCACCTCGTCCATGATGTAGAACGGGCTGGGCCGGGCGCGGAAGATCGCCACCAACATGGCCACCGCGGTCAGCGACCGCTCGCCACCGGAGAGCAGCGACAGCCGCTTGATCTTCTTGCCCGGTGGGCGGGCCTCCACCTCGACGCCGGTGGTGAGCAGGTCGTCCGGTTCGGTGAGGATCAGCCGTCCCTCGCCACCGGGGAAGAGCACTGTGAACACCTGCTCGAACTCCCGGGCGGTGTCCTCGAAGGCGCTGGCGAAGACCTCCAGGATCCGCTCGTCAACGTCCTTGACCACTGTGAGCAGGTCCCGACGGGTGGCCTTGAGGTCCTCCAACTGCTCGGAGAGGAACTTGAAACGCTCCTCCAGCGCGGCGAACTCCTCCAGCGCGAGTGGGTTGACCTTGCCGAGCAGGGCGAGCTCGCGTTCCGCCTTCGCGGCCCGCTTCTCCTGCACCGGCCGCTCGTAGCGCACCGGCTCGGGCACCGGCAGACCGTCACGTTCGGCCGCCGCGACGTCCACCTGGGTCGGCGGAACGGGCTGAGTCGGACCGTACTCGGCGACCAGCGTCTCCACGTCCAGCCCGAAGTCCTCGGCGGCCTTCGCCTCCAACTGCTCGATACGCAGTCGCTGCTCCGCCCGGGCCACCTCGTCGCGGTGCACCTGGCTGGTCAGCCGCTCCAACTCCGCGCCGAGCCGCTTGGCGGCACCGCGTACCTCCTGAAGCTCTGCCTCCCGCGCGGCGCGCTCCAGGGCGACCGCGTCGCGGTGCTCCTCTGCCGTTGCGATCGAGGTGGTCAGCCGGGTCAGCGCCTCCCGGGCGCCACCGGCGACGGACCGGGCGATGCCCGCGCCTCGGGCGCGGGCGGCCCGCCGGGCCGCCGCGCGTTCCCGGGCGGCCCGCTCCGCGGTGGCCTGCCGCGCGAGCGAGTCGGCCCGGCCGGCGATCGAGGAGACCCGCTCCTCGGCGGTACGCACCGCCAGCCGGACCTCCATCTCGTTCTGCCGGGCCTGCGGCACCATGGCCGCCAGTTGATCCCGTTCGTCGGTGGAGGGCTCGGCGTCGACAGGGGTCTCCTCGGCCAGCCGGAGCCGCTCCTCCAGCTCGGCGAGCGCGGCGAGGTCCCGTTGCCGGGCGGCCTCGGCGCGGGAGCGGGAGTCGCCGAGCCGGTCGGTCTCGGCCTTCGCGGAGCGGGCCGCCGCGCCCAGCTCGGCCAACCGGCGAGCCGCGGCGTTGCGGTGGCTCTCCGCCTCGCGTTTCTCGGCGGCGGCGTGCTGCACGGCCTCCTTGGCGGCCGCCACCTCGGCGCGCGCCTCCACCAACTGATCACGCAGCTCCAGGCCAGCGCGTTCGGCGGTGACCCGGTTGGCGCGGGCCTCCTCGACGGCGGCCTGCACCTCGATGTAGCTGGGGGCCTTGGCCGACCCGCCCGCCGCCGCGTACGCCCCGACCACGTCACCGTCCGGGGTGACCGCCCGCAGCTCGGGGTTGCTGGCGACCAGCTCGGCGGCGGCGGCGAGATCGTCGACGAGTGCCACGTCCCGCAGGGCCCGGTGCACCGCTGGACGCAGTTCGGCGCTGCACTCCACGAGGTCGGGCGCCCACCGGGCGTCGTCCGGCAGCTTCGGGCGCAGCGCGTCGGCGGAGCCGGTCATGCCGGGCCCCGCGGGGCTGCCGACCAGCAGGCCGGCCCGGCCGGCGTCGGAGATCTTCAACATCCGCATCGCCTCGACGGCCTCGTCCACCCCGCTGACGGCGACGGCGTCGGCGAGGCCGCCGAGCGCAGCGGCCAGCGCGGCCTCGTGACCGGGGGCGACGGTGAGCAGCCCGGCGAGGCTGCCGAGCAGGCCGGGCACGTCTCCGGCGCGGGAGAGCAGCGCCCCGGCGCCGTCCTTGCGCCGCAGCCCCAGGGCGAGCGCCTCCTCGCGGGCCTTCCAGGTGGCGGCGTCCTTCTCCGCTGCCCGCTCGGCGTCGGACAGCGATCGGACTGTGGCCTGGGCCCGTTCCTGCACGGCGACCGCCTCGGCGTGCCGGGCGTCCAGGTCCGCGTTGTCCCGGTCGGCCTCGGTGGACTGGGCGGCGACCGCGTCCAGGTCGGCCTGCGCCTGCTCGGCGCGGCCCAACGCGTCGGCGTGCGCTGTCGCGAGGCGTTCGATCTCCTCGCCGGCGCTGGTGGTCCGGGCCCGGGCGGAGTTGACCTGGCCGGTGAGCCGCGCCATTCCCTCGCGCCGGTCGGCGATGGCCTTGGCCGCGGCGACCAGCTCGCGCTCGGCGGCGGCCAACTGCCGCTCCAACTCCTGGCGGTGCTCAACAGCCTCGGCCAGTCGGATCTGGTCGTCGGTGAGCGCGCCGCGCAGCTCCTCCTCCTGCTCGCGGACGCGTTCCGCCTCGGCCTCCAGCTGCTCCGGGTCGCGGCCGGGCCGCTCGTCGTCGCCGGTGGCGCTGAGGTGCCGCAGCCGCTCCCGGGCCAACTGCTCGATCGAGCGGAAGCGTTCCTGGAGGGCGGAGAGCTTGTACCAGGTGTCCTGGGCGGCGGCGAGCAGCGGAGCGTCCTCCGCGAGGGCGGCCTCCAACTCGCCGAGCCGGCCCTGCACCTCGGTGTGCTCACCCTCGATCTGCTCACGTCGTTCGCGCAGCGCGGTCTCGTCGGCGATCTCCCGGTCGAGGGTGGTCCGCAGGGTGGCCAGGTCGTCGGCGAGCAGCCGCAACCGGGCGTCGCGCAGGTTGGCCTGGATGGCGGCGGCGCGCCGGGCCACCTCAGCCTGCCGGCCCAACGGCTTGAGCTGACGACGCAGCTCGGCCGTGAGGTCGGTCAAGCGATTGAGATTCACCTGCATCGCGTCGAGCTTGCGCAGCGCCTTTTCCTTGCGCTTGCGGTGCTTGAGGACGCCGGCAGCCTCCTCGATGAACGCCCGGCGATCCTCCGGCTTGGCGTGCAGCATGCCGTCGAGGCGGCCCTGCCCGACGATGATGTGCATCTCCCGGCCGATGCCGGAGTCGGAGAGCAGCTCCTGGATGTCGAGCAACCGGCAGGAGTTGCCGTTGATCTCGTACTCGCTCTCGCCGGAGCGGAACATCCGGCGGGTGATGGAGACCTCGGTGTACTCGATCGGCAGCGCGCCGTCGGTGTTGTCGATGGTGAGGGTGACCTCGGCGCGACCCAGCGGCGCCCGGCCGGCGGTGCCGGCGAAGATGACGTCCTCCATCTTGCCGCCACGGAGGGCCTTGGCGCCCTGCTCGCCGAGGACCCAGGCGATGGCGTCGACGACGTTGGACTTGCCCGAGCCGTTCGGGCCCACCACACAGGTGATCCCGGGCTCCAGCTTCAACGTCGTCGCGGAGGCGAAGGACTTGAACCCCTTCACCGTCAGGCTCTTGAGATACACCTACTCGATCCTCGTCCGGTGGCCGCCGTACCGTCGCCGGCTGCGGGGACCTGGGTGAACTCGCAGACTAACCCGGCGGTGGGAGCGGCCCGGCACGCGACCCGCCCCGCGTCGCGTCGACAGTGGGCGCGCTGCTGTTCGGGAGACCGCGAGAAAGGCAAGCGCCTTTCATGATCGGCTTATCCGCCGACGCGCTTTTCGGTAACTGTGCAGCGCGCTTCCCGCACGATCAGCAACAAGATCATGAATGGTCGGCGTCGAAAAGGTCCCGGACAGTGTTGCGCGCCGGCACAGAGGTGTCGGCGCGCATTTTTGCGATGGTGCGATTCAGTTTTTACGACCTGAAGATCAGGTCAGCGCCGGCTCGGCCAGACGGAGCAGATCGTCCGCCTCCGCCGCAGCCGCCGCGAGCCGATCATTGTCGGCACGCAGACGCGTGATCTCGAACTCCAGTGCCTGAACCCTGGCACGCAGTCGGGTGACCTCGTCGAGCAGACGCCGGTCGGGCGCTGCACCTACGTGGCCGTAGAGGGCCTTCGCCATGCTGACTCCTTGATATGCGCTGCCGGAAAGGCCGGCCAACGCGCGCCCATTTGTACGCGGCTGTCATTCCAGGCTGTATCTGGGCATGACCGGGCGCGACTGGCGACACCTATATATTGAGCCGCAAACCCCTCCTTCGTCAAGTTCTCGCAGGCCGTAGATCATCTCCACGTCGACCTGTCCACTTGTCGGGGGGGCTGCCGCAAGGCACGGACACTCTCTGTCCGGACGCCTTTACTGTACGCCCGGATCTGCGGAAGTCCGCACCCTGGTGCCCGACTTCCCCTTAACTCTTTCTTAGCCACGTTGCCGCAGGTCGTAGGCGCGCCGTAGCGTCACCCCGGCCCGCAACCGACCCCTGGAGGCATAGGCGTGTACGGCTGGACCGATCCGATGGACCCCAACGGCGCCCCCCGGCGCGCCGGAGGGCCGACCGACGAGCCGGCCTGGCTGCACGACCGCCCGGAGCCCCGCTCGGCCTACCTCTTCGGCGACGAGCCCGGTCAGCCGGGCGACGAGTGGCACCGGGAGCAGCCCACCGACGGCCGGCAACCGGACCCGGCGATCCCCGCCGAGGCGGCCGACGCCCGCACCGCCGCCTGGGCGGCCTACCAGCCGGAGGGCGAGACCGACGGCTGGGACGACAGCTACCCGGCCCAGGACAGTGGCCGGCGCGCCGAAGCGCCCGGCGGTTGGCACACCGACACCGACCCGGAGACCACCGACGGCTGGCGCGGCGCCGCCGAGACCGGCCGGCCCGGCGAGGGACGACACCGCTCACCACGCCGCTGGCGCCGGCCGCTGATGATCGGGGGCGCCGCCGCGGCCGCCACCCTCGTGGTGAGCTTCGGCGTCGGCGCACTCACCCTGCCCGGCGGTGACGACGGGGCCGCCCAGCCGACGGCCGTCGACGACACCTACGCCACGTCGGCCGCGCCGACCGGAGAACCGGCGCTGGACACCCTCGCCGCACCCTCCCCGTCGACCATCCCCAGCCCGGCGTCCCCCAGCCCATCGCCGACCAAGGTCGTCAAGCCCACGCCGGCGACGTCGCGGACCACCGCCGCGTCGCGCCGCAGCGTCGAGCGCAGCACCGCGCCGAGCAACACCGGCAGCTCCACCGCTTCCAGCGGCTCCAGCGGCTCCGTCAGCGCTCAGGCCCGCGAGGTGGTGGACCTGGTCAACGCCGAGCGGGCCAAGGCCGGCTGCAAGGCGCTGAGCATCGACGACAAGCTGATGACGGCCGCCCAGCGGCACAGCCAGGACCAGGCCGACCACCAGAACATGTCGCACACCGGCAGCGACGGCAGCAACGCCGGCACCCGACTGGACCGGGTCGGCTACACCTGGCGCACGTACGGCGAGAACGTGGCCTGGAACCAGAAGACCCCGGCTGCGGTGATGGACGCCTGGATGAACAGCTCCGGCCACCGGGCCAACATCCTGAACTGCGCGTTCACCGAGATCGGCGTCGGCATCGCCAACAGCAACGGACCGTACTGGACGCAGGTCTTCGCGGCGCCGCGCTGACCGCGCGTCGTTCCCACCCCCGCGCTCGTTGACCCGATGAGGTACGTCGGGCCGCAGCGTGGGGGCCGCGTACCGGTGCGGGCGGCGACCGGCCGTCCGGGACCCGGGAGCTGCCGATGCGGATCCGGCCGCGGCGACGCGTCGCCGTACGCCCACTGCGCCGCGTCCTGTCCGCCAGCGTCGCACTCGTGCTCGTGGTGCCGGCGTACGGTTGCCGGCCAGTGCTGACCCCGCCCGGCGCGCCCACCGCGTGGCCGGCGACGCAGGCCCGGCACTGGCAGTGGCAGTGGCAGCTCAGCGGCCCGCTCGACCCGGCGGTGGACGCCCACGTCTTCCTCCTCGACCCGGTGGCCACCACCGCCGCGCAGACCGCCGAACTGCGCTCCCGGGACCGCCGGTTGATCTGCCAGGTGAACGTGGGATCGGTCCGCTCCGACGACCCGGACGCCAGCCGGTTTCCGGAGGTCGTTCGGGGTGCGGCCGGGCGTCGACCCGACAGCCGGTGGCTGGACGTCCGGAGTTGGGACGCGCTCCGGCCGGTTCTGGCCGACCGGTTCCGGCTCTGCCGGGGCAAGGGCTTCGGCGCGGTCGCGCTCTTCGACGCCGACGGGTACGCGGCGCGCACCGGCTTTGCGCTCGACTTCGACGACCAACTGCTGTTCAACCGCCGGCTGGCCGAGCTGGCCCGCTCGCTGAGTCTCTCCCCGGGGCTGGTCAACGACGTGGCACAGCTCGCCGCGCTGGCCCCGGACTTCGACTTCGCGGTCAACGAGGAGTGTGTCCGGCTGGCCCAGTGCGCCAAACTGCTGCCGTTCAGCGACGCCGGCAAGCCGGTCTTCCACGTCGAGTACACCGGCTCGACCGACGACTTCTGTGTCACCACCGTCGGCTACGGCTTCGCGTCGATCCGCAAGGACCGCACCCTGGACGCCTCCCGCGAACCCTGCCCCCTCCCCTAACCCCGCCCCGCCCCGCCCCGCCCCGCCCCGCCCCGCGATCTTGCACTTTCGGTCGCTGGTTTGCCGGGTCGGCCCGGTTTTGTCGCGACAAGAACTGCAAGATCGGCGGGGCTGGGCTGGGTGAGGCAGAGCGGAGCTGGGCTGGGTGAGGCAGAGCGGGGCTGGGCAGGGTGAGGGCTGGGCGGGGTTACGGGACTGGGACCAGCTCCGGGGCGGGGGCGGGCGGGTCGGTGGGCATGGGGGCCGGGCGGGGGCGCAGGAAGCGCGGGGCCCACCAGTTGGCGTCGCCGAGCATCGTCATCAACGCCGGCAGCACCACTCCCCGGATGATCGTGGCGTCCAGGAGGATCGCCGCCGCCAGACCGATGCCGAGCTGCTTCATGTCGATCGTGCTCAGCGTGGCGAAGATCGAGAAGACCCCGACCATCACGATCGCCGCGCTGGTCACCACCCCGGCCGACGAGGTGATCCCGTACGACACGGCGTCGCGGTTGGGCAGGCCGGACCGGACGCCCTCGCGGATCCGACTGACCACGAAGACGTGGTAGTCCATCGAGAGGCCGAAGAGCACCACGAACAGGAACAGCGGCAACCAGGACACGATCGCGCCCATCGACGTGAAGCCGAGCAGTCCCTGCGCCCACTCGCCCTGGAAGATCAGCACCAGCAGGCCGTACGCGGCGCCGGCGGAGAGCAGGTTCAGCGCGATCGAGCTTGCCGCGATCACCACCGACCGGAAGGTGAACGTCATGACCAGGAAGGTCAGCACCAGCACGAAGCCCATGACCAGCGGCAGCTTGTCCCGGACGTGCTGGGCGTAGTCCTCACTGTCGGCGACGCTCCCGCCCACCGCGTACTCGATGCCGGGGATGCCCCGCAGCTCGACGGGGACCAGGTCCCCGCGCAGCTTCTCCAACGACTGCACCGACCGGTCGTCCCGACTGGCGTACGGGGTGGGGACGTCCAGCACCGAGACCCGCCGGTCGGCCGACACCTCGATCTTCGGGCCGTCCGCCTCGGCCGGGGCGAACAGCGGGTCGCCGGCCGCCCGGGTGGACAGGTCGGTGAGGGCGGCGCGTACCTGGTCGGCCTGGTCGGCGGGTGCCCGGACGGCCACCACGTGATTGGTGCCGGCGCTCGGGAAGGCGGCGGTGAGCCTGTCGTACGCCTGCATCGCCGGAGTCGTGCGAGGCAGGTCCTCCATGCCGGGGAACTTCAGCTTCATGCCGAGCGCCGGCGCGGCCAGGGCGAGCAGCAGCCCGACCGAGATGACGAGCGTCGCCACCGGTGCGCGCAGCGCGGGCCGGAGCACCGCCGGCCACAGCCGGGGCGCGCGGGGCTCGCCGTGCCGGCCGGTACGCGGCGCGGTGAGCCGCCAGAGCAGCGGCACCCGGGGCCGGTCGACCCAACGGCCGAGCCGGGCCAGCAGGGCGGGCAGGACGGTCAGTGAACCGGTCACCGCGACGGCGACCACGAGGATCGAGCCGATGGCGAGGGACGAGAAGACCACGTCGCCGGCGAGCAGCAGCCCGGCCATCGAGATGATCACCGCGAAGCCGGAGACCACCACCGCGTGCCCGGAGGTCTCCGCGGCGATCTCCACCGCGTCCAGACCGGACCGGCCCTTGGCGCGTTCCTCCCGCTCCCGACGGATGTAGAACAGCGAGTAGTCCACGCCGACCGCCATGCCGATCAGCAGGATCACCGGTGCCGTGGTGTCGGTGGCCGGCACCAGGTGCGAGGCGAGAGTGGACAGACCCATCGCGGCGGCCACCGAGGAGAGTGCCAGCAGCACCGGCACGCTTGCCGCGATCAGCGCGCCGAACGCGATGATCAGGATCGCCAGGGTGACCGGCAGGCTGAGCAGCTCGGCCCGCTTGAAGTCCTTGCCCAGGGTGTCGTCGAGGGCCTGGCCGATCGACGGCCCGCCGACCTGCTCGACCCGCAGCCCGGGATACGCGTCCTGCACGCTGGCGGTGGCGTCGCGCAACGGCTGCACCCGATCCGAGGCCGTCTCCGGGTCACCCGACATGGTGATCGGCAGCAGCAACGCCGAGCCGTCCCGCGCGGTGACCGGCTGGCCCACCTCGGCCACCCCGGCGACCGTACGCAGCCGGGCCGCCGCGTCGTCGGCCGCCGACTTCGCCGCCGCCTGGTCCAACGCGCCGCCACGGGAGGTGATCAGGACGTTGTCCACGGCCGGGTCGTCGAAGTCACCGGCGTCCACGATGAGGCTGGCCCGCCCCGCCTCGCCGATCGCCTGGTCGCCGCTGGTGGCCTCGTTGAGTCCGGCGGCGTTGCCGCCCACGAAGCACACCGCCACGAACACGGCCCACAGTGCGATCGCCCGCCACGGATGCTCGGCACTCCACCGCGCCAGCCGCACCGTCACCGGTCTTCTCCCCATCTCGGGTCCCCCTGTCACGTCAGCCCCCTGTCAACTGTGCTGACGTTAGGTGCGTGACGAGGCGGTCACATCGGGGATCGACCCGGGCCCACCCTGGAACCACCGGACCGGGCACGGGGGTGCGTTCGCCGGGGGTCGGACCCCGATCCGGACGTACACCGGGGTCCACCCCGCAGCGACAGGCCGCGACCCGCCGGGATCGCCCCGAGCCGACTCCGGGTCATCCCCGAAGGGAACCCCGGGGCCGTGGCTGACAGTGCGGGCAGCTGTACGAGGAGCGGTTCATGAACGCCTCGCGGCGGATCGGCGCGCCACACCGCCGGCACGGCTCACCCTCGCGGCCGTAGGCGTTGAGCGCCCGGTCGAAGTAGCCACTCTCGCCGTTGACGTTCACGTAGAGGGCGTCGAAGCTGGTGCCGCCCTCGCTGATCGCCTCGGCCAGCACGTCACGGACGTGGCCGAGCAGGCGCTGCGCGGCCGGGCCGGTCAACGCGTCGGTGGGTCGGCCGCCATGCAGCTTGGCGCGCCAGAGCGCCTCGTCGGCGTAGATGTTGCCCACTCCGGAGATCAGGGTCTGGTCGAGCAGCGCCCGCTTCACCTCGGTGTGCCGGCGGCGCAGCGCCGCGACGAACGCCTCGTCGGAGAACTCCGGGTCCATCGGATCGCGGGCGATGTGCGCGATCTCGTCGGGCAACTCGGCGCCGCCCTCGCTCACCGAGAGCCCGCCGAACGTGCGCTGGTCGACGAAGCGCAGCTCCGGGCCCTCGTCGCTGAACCGGAACCGGACCCGAAGGTGGGTCTCGTCAGTCGTTCCGGGTGGCTGGAGCAGCAGCTGACCCGACATGCCGAGGTGCCCGACGATCGCGTCACCGCTGTCCAGTGGCAGCCACAGGTACTTGCCGCGACGGCGGGCGTCCAGCACCGTCCGACCGGCGAGCACGTCGGCGAAGTGCACGTCGCCGGGAGCGTGCCGGCGGACCGCACGCGGATGACGAACCTCGACCGAGGCGATCCGACGGCCGACGACCCACTGGGCCACCCCCTGCCGGACCGTCTCCACCTCGGGCAGCTCAGGCACGCGGCCCGCCCGTCTCGTGACCGTCGGCGCCCCCGGCCGGCAGCGCCTGCGCCAGGTGGTCGGACTGCTCGGCCTCAGCCGCCCGCTCGGCGCGCTCCAGCGGCCCGACCGGCTCGTCCCGGTCGACTGCGTCGTCCCGACCAATGGTCTGGTCCTGACGATCGTCGCCGGCCCGGCCATCCTGGCCGTCGTCGCCGTTCTGACCGTTCTGCTCGGCGAGCGTCCGCCAGGCGGCCTCGGCGGCCCGCTGCTCGGCTTCCTTCTTGCTGCGCCCCTCGGCGCCGCCGTACCGGATGCCAGCAACCACCACCCAGGCGGTGAACGTCTTGAGGTGATCCGGGCCGGTGCCCTCGATCCGGTACTCCGGGACGCCGAGACCGAGCGCCGCCGTCAGCTCCTGGAGGCTGGTCTTCCAGTCCAGTGCGGCCCCGCGACCGGCCGACTCGGCCATCAGCGGGTCGAAGAGCCGGTGGATGACGATCCCCGTGGTGTCCAGGCCGTACTGGAGGTAGATCGCGCCGAGCAGCGCCTCCAGCGTGTCGGCGAGGATGCTCGCCTTGTCCCGGCCGCCGGTCGTCTCCTCACCCTTGCCGAGCAGCAGGTACGCGCCGAGCCCGTCCGGGCCCAGGCCGCGGGCCACGTCGGCGAGCGCCCGCATGTTGACCACGCTGGCCCGCAGCTTGGCCAACTGCCCCTCAGGCAGATCCGGGTGGTTGTGGAACAGCGCGGTGGTGATCACCACGCCGAGCACCGAGTCGCCGAGGAACTCCAGTCGCTCGTTGGTCGGCAGCCCGCCGTTCTCGTACGCGTACGACCGGTGGGTCAACGCGCGCTGGAGCAGCTCGGGTTCCAGGCTCACTCCGAAGGCGGTTTCCAGGTGACCGACGGACGCCCGCCGCCGCTTGTCGTTGCTCATGTGCGTACCTCGGTGTCGGTGGAGCGGTCGGTGCGATCCGTCGCGGCGTCGCGGTCGAGCAACGCGGAGACGAGATCGGTGGCGCGCCGCCGCCACAGATGGGCGGCGAGAGCTATGCCGGAGGCGACGTCGTCGGCGCGGGCGGACCCGTGACAGACGACCACCGTCCCCGCGACGCCCAGCAGGGCCGCCGCGCGGGGCGCGCCGCCCTGGGCAGGTGGGCCGCCGGCCATCGCGTACGCGCCCTCAATGGCCTTGAGCAGCACGTTACCGGTGAAGCCGTCGGTGACGACCACATCGGCGCGCGCGCCGAGGGCCACGTCGTACCCCTCGACCAGGCCGACGTAGCGCGCCCCGCCGGGCAGCGGTTCGACGGCGAGCAGGGGGTCGGTGGCGCGGCGGACCCGGTCGCCCTTGCCGGCCTCGGTGCCGACCGAGAGCAGCCCGACCCGGGGCGCGGCGATCGAGTGGGCCACCGCCGCGTACGCGGCACCGAGCACTGCGTGGCGGGCGAGGGTGGCCGGGCGGGGTTCCAGGGAGCCGCCGACGTCGAGCAACACGACAGGCCCCGCCACGGCGGGCAGGGTGGCTGCCAGCGCGGGTTGACGGATCTCCGGCGAACGGCCGAGGCCGAGTACGGCAGCGGTGACTGTGGCACCGGTGGCGCCGGCGGAGACCAGGGCGTCGGCGGTCCCGTCCCGGACGGCGGTGACCGCGGCGCGGACGGTGCTCTCGGAGCGGGCGGCGCTGGGATGGTCGGCCATGCCGACGACATCGCGAACGGGCCGCACCGTGATCCGGGCGCGTTGCGCCGGATCGAGGGCAGCAATCAACTCGTCGGCGACCTCGGTCGGACCGACGAGAAGCAGATGCAGGTCAGGGTCGGCGCGCATGGCCCGCAGAGCGCCGTCAACCACGACGGCGGGAGCGTCGTCCCCGCCGAGGAGGTCAACGGCGATCCGCGCGGCGCCCGGCTCCACCGGAACGCCGGCCGGACTGGGCCGGCCGGCGTCGGAGGGAGCCGGAGCGCCGGGCGAATGCCAGGATGCGCGCGCCGCCCGACCTGGGGTCGGGGGCGTCACTCGGCGTCCAGGTCAGACCTCGAGAACCTGGCGGCCGTTGTAGGTGCCGCAGACGGAGCAGGCGGCGTGCGGCAGCTTCGGGGACTTGCACTGCGGGCACGCAACGGTCGCGACCACCGTCGCCTTCCAGTTCGCCCGGCGGGACCGGGTGTTGCTGCGCGACATCTTGCGCTTCGGGACGGCCACGGTTCTTACTCCTCTGTAACGGTCAGTTGCGACAGGCCCGCCCAACGCGGGTCGATCTGCTGGTGACTGTGGTCGGCCGGCAGATCGTCCCAGTGCGCCCCGCATTCGGGGCACAGTCCTGGGCAGTCCTCCCGGCAGAGCGGGTTGGTCGGCAGCGTGAGCACCAACGCGTCCCGCAGCGCCGGCTCCAGGTCGATCAGATCGCCCTGCATCCGGCCCACCTCGTCCTCGTCGGTCGTGGCGTCCGTGGTGCTGTCCTCGTACGCGTACAGCTCCTGGATCGTCACGCCCATCGAGTCGTTAATCTCGCGCAGGCAACGGCCGCACTCGCCCCGGACGGGACCGGTGATGGTCCCGGAGACGAGCACGCCCTCGGACACCGACTGCAACCTCAGATCGAGGTCGAGGTCAGCACCCTCCGGCACGCCGATCAACTCCACACCGAGGTCCGCCGGTGCCGGCACGACCCGCCGGACCTCACGCAACGCGCCAGGGCGACGCGGGAGGTCCCTCGTGTCGAGGACCAACGGCGACCTGGGGTTGAGTGTCGATGGCGAGTGCTTGGGCATAGTTAGACTCCGGCCGGTGAGAGGCCGACAAAAAAGGTTACCTGGACGACCGCCGGACCGTCGAACCGGGGGCGACGCCCGCCTGAGAAGTCGGCTGGTGAGGTGCCGCTCAGAAGGGTAGCGGGCGTTCCGCCTCATCCCCAGCGAAGGTGCCGATCTCCCGCAGCGCGTGCATCTTGTCCCGGCCGCGCTCTATCGAGGCCAGCGCCCTGGTGAGGAACTGCTCGAAGTTCGCCAACGCGGTGTCGACGTAGTCGTCGACCTCCTCACGCAGGCGCTGCGCCTCGGCGCGGGCCTCCCCGATGATCCGGGCGCCCTCGTGCTCGGCCGACACGGTGATCTCGTTCACCGAGACCAGGCGGGCGTGTTCTGCCTCACCCTCACTGATGATCCGGTCCGCCTCGCGCTTGCCGGCGTCCATGATCTTGTCGCGCTCCTCCAGGAGGGCGGCGGCGCGACGCAGGTCGGCGGGGAGATCGGCACGCATCTCATCGAGGGCAGCGATCATCTCACCCCGGTCGACCATGCAGTTGTTGCGCGACATCGGGACGGAGCGGGCCTGCTCCAGGATGGCGATCAGTTCGTCGATGCGATCGAGCGGGTCCACCGGCTACCTCACTCCTGTCGTTCGTCGGCCGACCTCCATGATGCGGGCTACGGCCGTTCCCCGCGCCACCAATCATGTCGTGCCTGCCCCACCGCCGCCCCACTCACCCCAACCCGGCGAGTCGCGACATAGTCACCCGCGCTCCCCCGCCCCCCCCCCCC
>NZ_JAKKFH010000004.1 GCF_022230925.1 Micromonospora alfalfae
GGCCGGGCGCACCGCGCCACGCCAGGCACGGCCTCGGCAGCCGGACCAACACCGGGCACGGCCTCGGCAGCCGGACCAACAGCGGACACGGTCTCGGTGGCCGGGCCAACGCCGGACACGGTCTCGGCAGCCGGGCCAACGCCGGACACGGTCTCGGCAGCCGGGCCAACGCCGGACACGGTCTCGGCAGCCGGGCCAACGCCGGGCACGGTCTCGGCGGCCGGGCCCGCGCCGGGTTGGTCAGATGCGGCCGAGCCTGCGTCGGGCGCAGGCTGGTCGGCAGGGGTCGGGCCGTCGGTGGCGCCGGCCGGTCGGGGAGTACGCGCCGGACGTGCCCCCGGGGCGGGCCGCGCCGGACGCTCACGGGCCGGCCTGGCCGGGGTGCCGCCACGCGGGCCCTCCCCCACCCCACCGGCGCCGGCCGGGGTGGGCGTGGGCCCCCACTCGCCCGGAGCGGGAACGCCCGGCGGGCGGATCGGTCGACGTCCGCCGCCGGCCTCGGACTCGCCCGGCTCCTTCGCGCCCGGCCAGGGCTTGGCCACCCGGGAAGCCAGCACGAACTCCTTACGCAGCGGGTGACCCTCGAACTCCGGTGGCAGCAGCAGCGGCAGCAGTTCCCCGTGCCCGGCGAAGTCGATGCCGAACATCTCGTGCGTCTCCCGCTCGTGCCAGGCGGCACCGGGGTAGACGTCGACTACCGAGGCGACAGTGGGCGCGCCGCGCGGCAACCGGGTACGCAGCAGCAGGCCGTGACGCAGTCGCGTCGACCAGAGGTGCGCCACCACGTCGAAGCCCTCGGCCAGCTCGTCGACGGCGGAGAGCCAGTCGAAGAAGTCGCAGGCCAGCTCGGTGTCGTCGCGGGCGGCGGAAACCGCTGTCAGCCAACTCGCGGGTGGCACGTCGACTGTGGCCCGAGCGAAACGTTGCCCGCCGGAGACCGACGGGGTCGCCTCGACCGGCGCGAGCAGCGCGACCAGTCGAGCGCCGACCTCTTCGGGAGTCATGCCGCTGATCCTAGTGCCGGCCGGGCCCGCACCTGGCCGCCACCGATGCCCAGCGATCTGCCGGCTTTGGGCGCGGCGCACGCCTCGGCGGGGAAAGATGAGGGCGTGCGCGCTGTGACGGTAAGACCAGGGGTCGCCAACTCGCTGAGCCTCGTCGAGGATCAGCCGGAGCCGGCTGCCGAGGAGGGCTCTGTCCTGGTCGAGGCGCTGGCGGTGGGGATCTGCGGCACCGACCACGAGATCATCGCCGGGGAGTACGGCGAGGCGCCGCCGGGTGCCGACCGCCTGGTCATCGGGCACGAGTCACTGGGCCGGGTGATCGAGGACTCCAGCGGCACCCTGCAACCCGGTGACCTGGTGGCGGGGATCGTCCGGTACCCCGACCCGGTGCCCTGCTCGAACTGCGCGGTCGGCGAGTGGGACATGTGCCGCAACGGTCGGTACACCGAGCACGGCATCAAGGGACTGGCCGGGTTCGCCAGGGACCGCTGGCGGGTCGAGCCGCGGTTCGCTGTCGCGCTCGACCCGACGCTGGCCCAGGTGGGCGTGCTGTTGGAGCCGACAAGTGTGGTGGCGAAGGCGTGGGACCACATCGAGCGGATCGGGCACCGGGCCGAGTGGCAGCCGCAGACCGTCCTGGTGACCGGGGCCGGGCCGATCGGTCTGCTGGCCGCGTTGCTCGGCACCCAGCGTGGGCTCACCGTCCACGTGCTGGACCGGAACACCGAGGGGCCGAAGCCGGAGCTGGTCGCCGGGCTCGGCGCCACCTACCACACGGTGCCGGTCAACGACCTGCCCTTCGAGCCGGACGTGGTGATCGAGTGCACCGGCGCTCCCACAGTGGTCCTCGACGTCATGTGCAAGGCGGCCCCCACCGGGATCGTCTGCCTGGCGGGGGTGTCCAGCGGTGGCCGGAGCATCGACTTCGACGCCGGGGCGCTGAATCGGGCGCTGGTGCTGGAGAACAACGTGGTGTTCGGCTCGGTGAACGCCAACCGACGACACTGGAACATGGCCGCGCAGGCGCTCGCCCGCGCCGACCAGGTCTGGCTGGAGTCGCTGATCACCCGACGGGTGCCGGTGAACAGGTACGCCGACGCGTACACCCCCGGACCGGACGACATCAAGGTGGTGCTGGAGTTCGCGTCCTGAGCGACGCCGCGCCCGATCAGATGCCCGGCAGTCGACCGTTGCGGAACAGGTCGACGAAGAGCTGATGGTCCTGGCGGGCGCGCACCCCGTACGCGTGCGCGAAATCCACAAGGTGGTCGACGAATCCCGACTCGTCGGCGTCCACCGCCGCGACGATCGCCTCCTCGGTGGAGTAGTCCACCAGGTCGTGGCTTGACTCATCGTCGGCGACCGAGTGCATCCGGGCGACGGCCCGGCCAAGGTCGACGAGAACCCCGGTCAGCTCCTCCGGCTCGTTCACGTCCGACCAGTCCAGATCGGCGGCGTACGGGGAGACCTCGGCGACCAGCTGACCGGCCCCGTTCAGCTCGGTGAAGCCCAGCCACGGGTCGGCGTGCGCCTGCAACGCCCGCTGCGACTCGGCGGTCCGGTGCCCCTGGTGTTGGAAGTAGCCGCGGACCGTCTCGTCGGTGACGTACCGCGCCACCGCCGGCACCTGCGCCTGCTTCATGTAGATGACGACGTCGTTCTCCAACGCCTGGGTGTGCCCCTCCAGCAGCAGGTTGTACGACGGCAGCCCGGCCGAGCCGATGCCGACCCCCTTGCGCAGCACCACGTCCTTGATCCGGGCCGCCACCGGGCGCAGCTGCGTCGACGCGGTTGGCAGGGTGCCCAGGTAGTCCTGGAAGGCGGCGCTGACCAGGTCCCGGGTGGCGTCGTCGATTTCGAAGACCCCGTCGCCGATGGAGAAACGTCGCTCGTAGTTGTCAATTGTGGTCTGCGCGGCGAGCAGGTCCACGCGGGTGTTGAGCCGGGCCCGTTGGAGCACCCGGCGCAGCACCCCGTCGGCGTTGTCCAGGGTGATCGAGCCGATCGCGTCGTCACCACCGGCGGCGATGGCCCGCAGCTCGGTCAGGTACGACCGGGCGAACCCGGCCACCAGCTCCCCGATCGCCGTGTCGGAGAGCGCCTTGCCGTAACCGAGCAGCGCCACGCTGGCCGCGAGCCGGCGCAGGTCCCAGGTGAACGGCCCGACGTACGCCTCGTCGAAGTCGTTGACGTTGAACACGAGCTGCCCGGAGGCGTTCATGTAGGTGCCGAAGTTCTCCGCGTGCAGGTCGCCGTGGATCCACACCCGGCTGGTCTGCTCGTCGGAGAACCGGTCGTCGGCGAAGTCGCCGAGCTGGTCGGCGTAGAACAGCGCGGCGCTGCCCCGGTAGAAGGCGAACGGCGACGCCGCCATCTTGCGGAACTTGCGGCGGAAGGCGGCCGGGTCGATCGCCATCGACGCGCCGAACTCGTCGGTGAGCACATCGACGATGTGGGTGGACCGTTGGTCCGCTGAGCTGCTCATAGTGCGCAGGCTAGTGCGGCGGGTCCACAACAGGGTGGTGACTCACGCTGTCAGGTCGCGGTGGGTGGGCGTACCGGCGGAGCGGTGAGCGAGTCGACCGAGCGCGGGGCGGCGGCCTCGCGGGGCGGAGCGTCCAACGGCGCGGCCAACACGTCCCGTTGCGGCACACCCCCGATGCCGGACTGCTCGGCGGCGATCTTCTCCTGCAGGCGCAGGATGCCGTGCAGCAGCGCCTCCGGCCGGGGCGGGCAGCCGGGCACGTACACGTCGACCGGGATGAGCTGGTCGACGCCCTTGGTCACCGAGTACGAATCCCAGTAGGGGCCGCCACAGTTGGAGCAGGCGCCGAACGAGATGACGTACTTCGGCTCGGGCATCTGATCGTAGAGCCGCTTGATCGCCGGGGCCATCTTGTCGGTCACGGTGCCGGAGACCACCATCAGGTCGGCCTGGCGGGGGCCGTGGGCGAACGGGATCACGCCGAGTCGGATGAAGTCGTGCCGTCCCATGCTGGTGGCGATGAACTCGATGGCACAGCAGGCCAGACCGAAGTTGAAAACCCAGAGCGAGTAGCGACGGCCCCAGTTCAGCACAAACCGGATCGGCTCCCCGAGCACTGCCGGTAGCTGCACGACCGCCCCCTCTCCTCACCGACAGTGAATCACAGACGACGTCCGTGCGGTCCGGCGGTGATCGGCGCGAGGGGTCCACCAACTGTCCCGGAGCCGACAAGGATCGGCAGCGACTGACGCGCAACCTACTGGCGCGCTCGCTTGTGTGACCGGTGCTGGCGAACACACCGCCCGCAGCCGCCACGGGGAGGACGAGTGCTTGTGACACGAGATGTGCGGGAGGGCGGACGCCCGCCGGACCTGCCGGGAGGCGCAACCTCCACACCAGCGGAGCTGGTCTTCGACGACTTCTACCACGCCCACTTCCGGGGGCTGGTGGTGCAGTTGACCGCGTACACGGGTGACCGTGGGCAGGCGCAGGAACTGGTTCAGGAGGCTTTCTGTCGGGCGTACGCCCGCTGGGACCAGCTCGTCGGTTACCAGGACCCGCTGGCCTGGGTCCGTCGGGTCGCCTGGAACCTCGGCCACAACCGCTGGCGGCGGCTGCGGACCGCGCAACTGTGGCTGCTGCGGCAACGGGAGACACACGTGGCCGAGCCGAACCCTGACCGGGTCGCTGTCGACGCCGCCCTGGCGAAACTGCCGCCGAAGCAGCGGCGGGCCGTCGTGCTGCATTACCTCGCCGACCTGACGGTCGCCGAGATCGCCGCCCAGGAACAGGTAGCCGAGGGGACTGTCAAGTCCTGGCTGCACCGGGGCCGGGCCGCTCTCGCCACACTTCTGCGCGACACAAACGAGGAGGTGCGAGATGTCTGAGCAGGAGGTTCTCGACCTCGCCGAAGAGTTCGCCCGATACCGCCGCAGCGCGCTGCCGGAGGTCGAGGCACCGGGGCCGGCCGCCGTTCGGCGGACGGTACGAGGCCGCAGCCGACGACGGCTGGCTGCCACTGCCACGACGGCGCTCGCCCTGTTCGGCGGATCGGCCGTCGGGTACGCGGCGATGAGCGGCAATGAGCACCGGCCCGGCCCGGTCGAGCCGACGCCGAGCGTGTCGGTGTCGCCGACGCCACCGCCGAGTTCAACCCCCAGCCCCGCCGGGACCAGTGCCAGCCCGACCACGACAGTGCCGGACGGCCGGTTCAGCCGGGCACAGTTGCTGGGGGTGCCTGTGACAGTGCCGGCGTGGCGGGCCGGTCGAGGCTGCCCGACGTCGCAGACCCGGCTTACCGCCGATGCCCGGGAAGGCGCGAACTGGCTCCTGGCGCTCGACCACGGCGACATCGACGGGGACGGCGCGGTGGAGACGGTGGCTCTCGTGCAGTGCGTACTGGGCACCCGCGGGCCGATGCAGGTGGTCGCCTTCGACAGGGACAAGGAAGGAAAGGTGACGACTGTCGGCCGGGTGGTAGCGACCACAATCGACAAGCCGCAGTGGCTGTTCGCGCTGGATGTGGTGGGCGACGGCACGGTCCGCGTTCAGGTCGGTGACATCGCTCCCGGGGGCGGTTGGCCAGCCGAGTGGTCACAGCGGCAGTGGCGGGGCTACCGCTGGAAGGGCGACGCCTTCGCCCAGGTCTCCGGGCCGACGAGCTTCGGCACCAACAAGCACGATGTCAACCTGGTCGTCACCTCGACTGATCTGACGCTGACCGACGCATCGGACGGCTCCCGGACCGGCACTGTGACAGTACGCATCCGCAACGGAGCCACGGGTCCGGCCGCCTATGTGGCGTTGCGGCTCGGCCTGCCGGCGGCGATCCGCCCGGACGGCGACGGATGGGCGGCCTGCCGCAACGACCCGGAATCGACCGGTGAGCCGGTCACCTGTGATCTGAATCGGCTCGAAGGGGGCAAGGAACGCCGGCTCACGCTGGGCTTCCGGGTGGCGGCGGGTGCCACCGTCGGAACCGGGAAGGCCGAGGTGGACGTCCGGCCGATGGACGCCAGCTTCGACTTCGTCGAGGAGGTCTACGACCCCGACAACACCGTCGTGATCACGTACCGCTGACCGGCGTCGGTGGCGCGGCGTCGAGCAGCGTGTCCACCGGCGTCATCCGCCCCGGCGGTGGTCCGCGTCCGACCCCGCCTCGCCACTCAGTCCCCCATACGACAGTCGAACCACAGCGTCGGGCTGCAACCCCGAGACCCGTTCGGAGCTTCTAAGGGGGTACGGCACGCCGAGCAGGAGCGCCGACGTCGGGGAGCACGGGAACGACCCCGATGAGCGAGTGGTACGACCGCCTCGGGTACGGGCCCGACGGCGAACGGGGGAGGGGCAGTGACAGTGATGACGGGAGCCCGTGCCAACGAGCCACCGGGGGCGATTGCCGCGAGGGGCGGGGAGCGCACCACGACTGTGAGCTTCGACGACTTCTACCACGCGCACTTTCGCAACGTGACCAGCCAACTGGGCGCCTACGTGGGCGACCTCTCACAGGCCCAGGACCTCGCGCAGGAGGCGTTCTGCCGGGCCCTGGCCCGGTGGGACCGGCTGGCCCGGTACGACGATCCGGTCGCCTGGGTCCGGCAGGTCGCCTGGAGCCTCGCCCGGAGCCGGTGGCGGCGGCTCCGGACCGCGCGCGACCACCTGCTCCGGCAGCGGCGGGCCGAGGCCACGATGGCCGGGCCGACGCCCGATCGGGTGGCGATCGACGCCGCGCTGGCCCAACTGCCCGCCCACCACCGGCGGGCAGTCATCCTGCACTACCTCGCCGATCTGCCGGTCACTGAGATAGCGAGTCAGGAGGGGGTGGCCGAGGGCACCGTCAAGTCGTGGCTGCACCGCGGCCGGGCAGCGTTGGCGGGGCTGCTCGACGAGGGCACCGAGGGGATGGGCAATGTCTGACGTCGACCCGCGGCTACGGGAACGGTTCGCTGCGTACCGCGCCGAGACGATCTCCCAGATCGCAGGTCCGGGACCTGACCAGGCACGGCGTACCCTTCGTCGGCGTCGGCAGGCGAAGGCTGTGACGGTGGCCGTGACGGCGATCGTCCTGGCGGTCGCACCGATCGTCGCCAACGCCGCCCTGCGAAATGACGGATCGGTTCCGACGCCGGCACAGACCGGCGAGCCGACCACACCGCCGCCGAGTGCTCCCGCACCGACGCCGTCGACCCCGTTGACGCCCAGCACCACCACGACCACGAGTCCGGCCGCGCCGGACGGCCGGATCAGCCGCGCCCAGCTGCTGGCCGCCCGCGTCGACCTGCCGGCCTGGCCCTCGTACGCGCGGAACTGCGCCACCTCGGACGTTCGGCTGCGGCCGCCGACGCACACCATGGGTGTGCCGGCACTGGAGGACCTGGACCTGAACTACACCGACCTGGACAGCGATGGCGCGACCGAGACGGTCGCCCTGCTCAGCTGTCCGATCGGCGAGGCCTCGGCGAAACAGCTCGTGGCGTTCGACCGCGACGGGCACGGCCGGATCGTGACCATGGCCCGGGTCATCGGCACGGCCGAAGGGCTCGACGACATCACCGACGCCGCCGTCACAGAGGACGGGAAGGTGCGGGCTCAGGTGGCCGACCTCCAGCCCTGCTGCTCGATGCCGAGCTACTGGGCGCAGAACCAGTGGCGGACGTACCGCTGGCACGACGGCCGGTTCACCCAGAGCGACGGGCCGAGGTCCTTCGGCACTGACCCGCGGCTGACCGACCTGGTGCTGACCGGTGGCGACCTCGTACTCGGGCCGGCCGGCACCGACGGGAAGCGTCCGGGCATCCTGAGCCTGAGCCTGAGCAACACGGGGCCGGTGGACGTGGCGCACGTCGGCTTCGCCGGAATTGACCAGATCGGGGCGATGAGCAAGGCCGACTCGTCGATCTGCGTGCCGTGGCGGGGAGGCGACGAGTCGGGGGCCACCTGCCGCACAGCCGGCCTGCGGGCCGGGGAGCGCCGGGCGTACACGTTCCACCTGCTCGTCGATCCGACAGCGCTGAACCGACCCAGCGTTCGGGTGGTGCACTTCGACGACCAGGACCGGCGCTGGCAGGACCTGACCCGCACCAACAACTTCGTGGAGGTGCGGGTGGCTCCGTGATCCGGCCAACGGGCCCGGCGGCCGGTACCGACCGCCGGGCCCGTTGCCGCGCTGTCAGCTCGGCGCCCAGCTGGGGCGTTGCAGCAGACTGACGAATTCGACGAGCAACCGCTCGCGCAGCGCCGACGGCGCGGCGTCGAGCAGTGTGTTCACCAGCGCCATCCGCTCCGGCAGCGGTGCCGCGTCCGACCCCGCCTCGCCGCTCAGGCCCAGCCCGGCGGCCAGGCCGACGATCAGGTCCGGGGTCAGCGCCTCGGGGGTCAGCGCGCCGACAAGGGTTGCCAGCTCGGCGGGCAGCCGCACCGGGCCGGCGGCCATGGCCGCGGCCGCCGCCTCGGCCAGGTCCGGCCCGAACTCGGCTACCCGGGGGGCGACAGCGGCGGTCACGGTGAGGTGCACGCTGGCGGGCAGGCCGTCGTACGACAGCTGGGGTTGGGTGTGCCAGCCGCGCGCGGTCAGCTCGTCGACCAGGACGAACAGGTCGGGGCCGCCCTCGGTGGCGGTGAAGCAGACGACAGTCGACTCCGGTTCGGCCATCAGCCGCAAGCCGTCGACGGCCCGGACCGCGTCGGCCAGACCGACGACCGCGTCCCTGGTGATCGCGGCCAGCCGCAGGTAGCCGTCGTCGCCGACGTGCCGCACAGTGGCGTACGCGGCGGCGATCGGACCGCCCGAGCGGGTGGACGCGATAACCGGGTTGATCATGGTGTAGCCGGGCCAGTCGGCGTACGCGAAGTACTGCGGGGCGCGCAGCGTGGCGTCGCGGTGCAGGAGCACCGACACCCCCTTCGGGGCGTACGCGTACTTGTGCAGGTCGACCGAGATGGAGGTGACCCCGGGCACCGCGAAGTCGAACGGCGGCACCGGCTCCCCCAGACGGCGCAGGTACGGCAGGGTCCAGCCGCCGAAGCAGGCGTCCACGTGGCAGCGCACCCCGGCCTCGGCCGCGGCGGCGGCGATCTGCGTGACGGGGTCCACCACCCCGTGCGCGTACGACGGCGCGGAGCAGGCGACCAGCACCGTCTCCGGGCGGATCGCGGCGGCCATCGCGGCCGGGTCGGGGCGCAGCGTCTCTGGGGAGACGGGTACGACGTCCAGCGCCACCCGCAGGTAGTGCGCCGCCTTGGCGAACGCCGCGTGCGCGCTCGACGGCACCACGATCCGGGGTGCGGCGATCTCCGGGTGGGCGTCCCGGGCGGTCTTGACGGCGAGGATCAGCGACTCGGTGCCGCCGCTGGTGACGCTGCCGACGACGTCCGGGGCGGTGGTCCCGGGGCCGGCGCCCAGCACCCGGCCGGCGGCGGCGACGAGCGCGTTCTCCATGGCCAGCAGGGACGGGAACGCGGTCGGGTCCAAGCCGTTGACGTGCGCGCTCTCCCGGTGGGCGGCGGCGGCCAGCTCGTCCAGCCCGGGCACCGCCGGGTCGTAGACGTACGCGAACAGCCGCCCCCCGTGGGTGGGCGCGTCACTCGCCCGCAGCTCCCGCACCTCGTCAAGAACCCGTTCCGCCGGAACCCCGGTGGCGGAAAGCGCCCCAGCCTCAACCCTGTTCTCGTCGATCATGGAGTCATGGTGCCCTTCTCGTGACGGTCAACGGCTTTCGTCCCCCAGCACAACTCCATGGTCGACCCGGTCGCTCTGGGCGGTGAGGGTGTACCTGCGGAGCAGGAGGATCGGAGGGGCGATCAGCAGGGCCGGGATCAGCGTAAAACCGAGGAGGACACCCAGTCTCGCCGTGTCCGACTGGGCCGCCGCCGAGCCGGTGTCGGAGGACACGTAGCCGGAGAGCTGGAGCACCAGTCCGTAGATTCCCGGGCCGAGCGCCAGACCGAAGGTCTCCCCGGCGGTCCACAGCCCGGTGAAGACGCCCGCCTGCCGTCGGCCGGTACGCGCCGTCTCGTGCGCGATGCAGTCCGGCAACATGGCCAGTGCGAAGACCTGCTGTCCGGCGTACCCCACGCCGATCAGCGCCACCACGAGATAGACAGCCACCGCCGGCAGCACCGGCGCGGCGACCAGGGCGAACGCCCCGACGGCGAGGATCAGCGAGGCGACGACCAGCGCGGTGCGCTTGCCCAGCCGGGCACCGATCCGGCTCCAGATCGGCATCACCAGCAGCGCCGGCCCGACGAAGCAGACGAAGAGCAGTGTCGGCCCGCTCTCCTCGTCGCGCAGGATCTGCCCGGCGAAGTAGTTGACCCCGGCCAGGATCGTGGCCACCCCGGCGGACTGCACCACGAAGCAGATCAGCAGTGCCCGGAACGGACGGTTGGCACCGGCCACGGCGAGTTGGGCGCGTAGCGTCGGCTCGCTCTCGCCCACAGTGCCGGTCGGCGCGGACCGGGTGCCCAGGAACGCGCCGAGGGCGCCGAGGGCGATCAGCACCGCCACGAACAGGCCCATCCAGCGGTGTCCGGCCACGCCGTCGCCACCGGCGCTCACCACCAGCGGCGCGACAGCGCCGGAGACCAGGATGGCCAACGCCAGTACCGCGATCCGCCAGGTCATCAACCGGGTGCGCTCGGCGTAGTCGCCTGTCAGCTCCGCCGGCATCGCCACGTACGGCACCTGGAAGAAGGCGAACGCGGTGGCGGTGGCGAGGAAGGCGAAGGCCACGTACGCCACGGCCGCCGGACCGTTACCGAAGGGCGCGGCGAAGATCGACGCGAACAGGACGGCGAGCGCGAGGCCGGCGACGAGCAGGTACGGCCGGCGGGCACCCCACCGCGACCGGGTCCGGTCGGAGATCCGCCCGGCGACCGGGTTGACCAGCACGTCCCATGCCTTGGGCAGCAACACCAGCAGGGCGGCCAGCCCGGCGGCCACGCCCAGGGTGTCGGTCAGGTACGGCAGCAGCAGCAGGCCGGGCACTGTGCCGAACGCTCCGGTCGCCAGTGAACCGAGCGCGTAGCCGGCGTGCACCGAGCGGGGCAGCGAGCCGGTGGCTGATGAGCCGGCGCCCGGCGGCGTTTTCATGGGGCCGAATGTTACTCACGTTTGAACGGCGGTCACATCCCCTCATCAGGCGACCAACCCGCCGCCCCGATGTCCACGCCCTCACCGCGCAGCGGCACTCCCTCGGCCCGCAGCCGGGCCCGGGCCTCGCGCTCGTGACCCGGCGGCAGTCGACCACTCGCGGTCACCACCCGATGCCAGGGCACCGAGCCGCCGTGCCGGGCCATGATGTTGCCGACCAACCGGGCCGAGGCACGTCCGGAACGCTCGGACAGCGCGTCGGCCACCCCGCCGTACGACATGACCCGGCCCTCCGGGATCCGCTCGACCAAGTCGAGCACCGCCTCGACGTACTCGTCTGGAGTCACAATCCGCCACCATATGGGAAGGCCGCCGGGCGGTGCGGCCGTGACCACGCAGAATGGTCGGGTGCGCGACGCAGTCACGACGGCCCGGCGGGTCGTCGTCAAGATCGGATCCTCCTCGTTGACCACCGCCACCGGCGGGTTGGCCGACGAGCGCGTCGACACGCTGGTCGACACCCTCGGTCGGCTCACCGCCGAAGGGCGCGAGGTGGTGCTGGTCTCCTCCGGCGCCATCGCCGCCGGGCTCGCCCCGCTCGGGCTGTCCCGACGCCCGCGCGACCTGGCCACCCAGCAGGCCGCCGCCAGCGTCGGGCAGGGGCTTCTGATCGGCAGGTACGCGGCCAGCTTCGCCCGGCACGGCCGCACCGTCGGGCAGGTGCTGCTCACAGTCGACGACGTGACCCGGCGAGCGCACTACCGCAACGCGTACCGGACGCTACGCAAGCTGCTCGACCTGCGGGCGGTGCCGATCGTCAACGAGAACGACACGGTGGCCACCCAGGAGATCCGGTTCGGCGACAACGATCGGCTGGCCGCCCTGGTGGCCGCGCTGGTGCACGCCGACCTGCTGGTGCTCCTCTCCGACGTGGACGCGCTCTGGACCGGTGACCCCGCCAACCCGCGCTCGACCCGGATCGCCGAGGTGCGCGACGAAGCGGACCTCGCCGGCATCACCATCGGCGGGGCCGGCCGGTCCGGCGTCGGCACCGGTGGCATGGTGACCAAGGTCGAGGCCGCGAGGATCGCCACCGGCTTCGGCATCCCGGTGGTGCTCACCGCCGCCGACCTGGCCACGGAGGCGCTGGCCGGCGAACCGGTCGGCACGCTCTTCCACCCGCAGCGGCGACGCCCGACGGCCCGGCTGTTCTGGCTGGCCCACGCCACCTCACCCCGGGGGCGGCTGCACCTCGACCCGGGCGCGGTCGCCGCCGTCGTCGGGCGGCGCAAGTCGCTGCTCCCGGCCGGCATCACAGCCGTGGACGGCACTTTCACGGCCGGCGACCCGGTGGACCTGGTGGACACCGCCGGCGCATCGGTCGCCCGAGGGCTTGTCAACTACGACGCGGTGGAGCTACCCGGGCTGCTCGGCCGCTCCACGTCCGAACTCGCCGCGGCGCTCGGCCCGGCGTACGAACGAGAGGTCGTCCACCGCGACGACCTGGTGCTGCTGTGAACCGAGGACCTTCCCACACCATCTGAGGAGTGCCGGCATGAGCGTTACCGAGCAGGCGCGACGGGCGAGGGACGCCGCCGCGGAGTTGGCAGTGGCCACGCGTACGGTCAAGGACGCCGCGCTGGTGGCGATGGCCGACGCGCTGGTGGCGCGTACCCCGGAGATCCTGACCGCGAACGAGACGGACCTGGCGGCTGGCCGTGAGGCCGGGCTGAGCGCGGCAGTGCTGGACCGGCTCGCGCTCGACGCGGGTCGGGTGGCCGGCATCGCCGACGCGCTGCGTGAGATGGCGGCGTTGCCCGACCCGGTCGGCGAGGTGGTCCGGGGGTCGACCCTCCCCAACGGCCTGGAGCTGCGTCAGATCCGGGTGCCGTTCGGGGTGGTCGGCATCATCTACGAGGCGCGGCCCAACGTGACGGTGGACGCCGCCGGGATCTGCCTCAAGTCCGGCAACGCGGCGCTGCTGCGCGGGTCGTCGTCGGCCGCGCACTCGAACGCCGCGCTGGTCGCGGTGCTGCGCGACGCGGTCGCCGGGGCCGGTCTGCCCGCCGACGCGGTGCAGTTGCTCGACGCCAGCTCCCGTGACTCGGTGAAGGAGCTGATGCGCGCCAGGGGTCTCGTCGACGTGCTCATTCCGCGCGGTGGCGCGTCGCTCATCCGGACCGTGGTCGAGGAGTCGACAGTGCCGGTGATCGAGACCGGGGTGGGCAACTGCCACGTCTACGTCGATGCCGCCGCCGACCTGGCGAAGGCCGTGGCGGTGACGCTGAACGCCAAGACGCAACGCCTGTCCACCTGCAACACCGCCGAGTCGCTGCTGGTGCACGCGGGCATCGCTGACGCGTTCCTGCCGTTGGTGCTGGCCGCGTTCGCCGAGGCGGGGGTGACAGTGCACGGCTCTCCCGCTGTGGCCGCCCACTCCGCCGCGGTGGTCCCGGCGACCGACGAGGACTACGCCACCGAGTACCTGTCCGCCGACATCTCGGTGGCGGTGGTCGACTCGCTGGACGCGGCGGTCGCGCACATCCGCCGCTTCGGCACCGGGCACACCGAGGCGATCGTGACCGACTCGGCGAGCGCGGCCCGCGACTTCGTCGCGAGGGTGGACGCGGCGGCGGTGATGGTGAACGCTTCGACCCGGTTCACCGACGGCGGCGAGTTCGGCTTCGGGGCGGAGATCGGCATCTCCACCCAGAAGCTGCACGCTCGCGGTCCGATGGGCCTGCCCGAGCTGACCAGCACCAAGTACGTCGTCACCGGCGACGGGCACGTGCGCTAGAGCCAACCCCCACTTCCGCGATCTTGCATTTGCTGTCTCGACATAAGGGGCATGTGGCCGCAAATCCGTGACAGGAACTGCAAGATCGGCGAGGTGGGGCCCGGGGTCAGCCCGGCGGCGCGGGGCGGGCCGCCCGGATCGCGGCCAGCGTGGCGTGCACGTCGAACTGGTGGCCGTCCTCGCTCTCCCACCCGCCGTCGCTGCGCTGGGTCTCGGTCAGCCGGCGCAGCGCCCGCACCATGATCCAGTCCTGTGGGTCGACGCCGGCGCGGCGCAACGTGGCAGCCAGCCACGCCACGTCCCCGGGGGGCATCTTCGGCATCCGCTCGGCGAGCACCACCTGGATCCGGGCGGACTCCTGGAACATCTCCTGCCGGTGCAGCACGGCCGCGCTCAGCCAGCCCGCGGCGAGGTACGACGGCCAGCTACCGTCCGGGCGCAGCCGCACGGCGAGCGAGTGGGCAGCCGCCTGCACCACCCCGGCGTACGCCCCACCGACCCGATGGTCGAGCGGACCCGAGGCCCGGGCGTCCAGGCCAGCGACAGTGAGCCAGAAGCCGGCGTTGGCCGTCACGAGGAACCCGGCCTCCGGGTCGCCGGGACGGGCCCACTCCGGTGCCGAGTCGGCCAGCGACGCGTCCTCTTCCCAACCGCCGTCGGCCTGCTGCCGGGACGCCAGCCAGTCCAGGGCGCGGCGGGCGGCGGGACGGCCGAGCCCGCCCAGGTCGTCCAGCTCGACGAGCCGGAAGCAGGTGGCGTCGATCGAGGCGACCTCGCCGCCCCAGGTGGCCGGCCAGCCGCCGTCCGGCGACTGGCCGACCTCGGCCGTCTCCAGCAACTCGGCGGGCACGGCGGTGCCGTTGCGGAGCCAGGAGAGACGGGCGCGTTCCACCGCATCCCCATGCGCCACGACGAACCCGATCGCGGCTTCCAAGTCGACCACGGCGGAGACGCTACCTGCGCAGACGCGATGCCGCCTCGGAGAATCGGCCAGCCCGGAGTGGCTGCGTCGCTCCGGCGGGACGGCCGCTCGGCGTCATCTGCGTCGATTTGCCGGGGGCGGTCGCCTGGGCCACCCCGGCGCGGCGGCGTGGCCGCGCCAGGGCCGTCCCGGCTCGATCGGTCAGTACGCGGGCAGCGACGGGTCGATCTGCTTGATCCAGGAGAGCACGCCGCCCTGCACGTGCACGGCATCCTTGAAACCGGCCGCCTTGAGCGCGGCGAGCGCCTCCGCCGAGCGGACGCCGGACTTGCAGTGCAGCACGATCTGCCGGTCCTGCGGCAGCTTCGCGAGGGCCTCACCGGAGATGATGTCGCCCTTGGGGATCAGGGTGGCGCCGGGGATCCGGACGATCTCGTACTCGGCCGGCTCGCGTACGTCGACGAGGAAGATGTCCTTGCCGGCGTCCTGCCACTCCTTGAGCTCCAGGGCGGTGATGGTCGAGTCGAGCGTCGCCTCCTGGGCCTCCTCGGAGACCGCGCCGCAGAAGTCCTCGTAGTCTTCCAGCAGGTCGGTGACGGTCGGGTTGTCGCCGCAGAGCGCGCAGTTCGGGTCCTTGCGGACCTTGATCTTGCGGTATTCCATCTCCAGGGCGTCGTAGACCATCAGGCGGCCGACCAACGGCTCACCGATGCCGGCGAGCAGCTTGATCGCCTCGTTCACCTGGATCGAACCGATCGACGCGCAGAGCACTCCGAGCACGCCGCCCTCAGCGCAGGAGGGAACCATGCCGGGCGGCGGCGGCTCCGGGTAGAGGCAGCGGTAGCAGGGGCCGTGCTCGGCCCAGAACACCGACGCCTGGCCGTCGAAGCGGTAGATCGAGCCCCAGACGTACGGCTTACCCAGCAGCACCGCCGCGTCGTTCACCATGTAGCGGGTGGCGAAGTTGTCGGTGCCGTCGACGATCAGGTCGTACTGGGCGAAGATCTCGCGGACGTTCTCCCGGTCCAGCGCGGTGTTGTGGATCTCCACGTTGACCAGGGGGTTGATCTCGCGGATCGACGCGGCGGCGGACTCGGCCTTGGACCGGCCGACGTCGGACACGCCGTGGATGACCTGGCGCTGGAGGTTCGACTCGTCGACGGTGTCGAAGTCGATGATGCCGAGCGTGCCGACGCCCGCCGCAGCGAGGTACAAGAGGGCGGGCGACCCGAGGCCACCGGCACCGACACAGAGCACCCGGGCGTTCTTCAGCCGCTTCTGGCCGGTCACCCCGACGTCCGGAATGATCAAGTGACGTGAGTAGCGGCGGATCTCGTCTACGGTCAGCTCGGCGGCGGGCTCGACGAGCGGGGGCAACGACACGGTGGACTCCCCGGGATCGGCGGTGTGAACCGCGCCATTGTTGCTCGCGGGAGCCCTCCTCGGCCATGAGGGACGACACGTGGTCCGCTATGCGGGAGCGGGAATAACCGACGGCCCGCCAGATCAGGGGACGATGTCCCCCGCGTAACGACGACCGTCGAGGTACGGCCAGGCGTTGGCGACGCACCCTTGCAGGCCGTACGTCTGCTGCTGCATCACCGGGGCGGGCTCCCCCGGGCCGGGGCACGCCTCGTGCTCCTCGCCGAACTCGTGGCCCACCTCGTGGTTGATGACGTACGTCCGGTACGTGTCCAGCGAGGCGCCGTAGTCGGGGACCGCCTCCATCCAGCGGGCCAGGTTGATGATGACCTGACCGGGCAGACGACAGGAGGTGTAGCGCTCGGTGGTCAGGCCGCCCTCGGCGCACATCCGCTCGGACGTGACAGGGGTGGCCAGGTAGATGGTGAAGTCGGCGGCCCGGGCGTCGGCCACCCGTTGCACCCGCAGCTCATCGGACGCGATCCAACTGCGCGGGTCGGCCAGCACCTCGTCCACCGTGGCGGCGAACACCTCGGCGTCCTGGCCGGCGCCTCGTTCGACGACGACCCGGTACCGGTGCAGCGGTCCGTCCGTGCCGTGCACTGATGTCTCGCCGTCGGCTGCCGTGAAGCGTCCCGCTCCGACCGACGGATAGCCGGTGGGCGCGGGGTGCGCGGCCACCCCACCTCCGTGGCCCATGCCACCCTGCGTGGTGGCCGGAGGCTCGACCGACGGCTCGCCGCCCCGGCTCACCGTCACCCCGATGGCGGTTGCGAGCACGAGCAGGCCGAGCAGCATGCTGCGACGACGACGCCTGTGCATCCGGACGAACGCGGGACGCACGCCCTGCGACGCCGACCGGGGCTCGGGCGGCCGGGGCGGGCCGTAAGGGGACGACGGCGTCATGGGATCAAGCGTGCCAGATTATTCGGGCATTTCTCCGTTTTTATAGCTATTGCCGCAAGACGCCTGATGGAGGAGTCATTCGTCGGCGTGTCGGGCCAATCCACTCACAGCGCCGGACCGGTGTATCGACGCCCATTCAGGTACGGCCAGGGGTTGACCCGGCAGCCGTTGAGGAAGAGCGTCTGCTGCATCATCACCGGCGCGGGCCGGCCAGCGCCGGGACAGCGCTCGTGCCGATGCCCGAGCTGGTGGCCCACCTCATGGTTGACCACGTACGTCCGGTAGACAGCCAACGGCACACCGGCCGAGACGAAGTGCGGCACCGACAACCGCCACCGATCCAGGTTGATGATCACCTGGCCGGCTGCCCGACAGGACGTGTACGGGCGACCGCCGATCCGGATGTCCACCCCACCCTTCGCGCACATCCGACCCGCGGTACGGGCGGTCGCCAGGTAGACGGTGAAGTCCCGAGGCGCAGCCCCCGGCACCTGCTGCAACCGCAACCTGCCGCTGTCGACCCAACTGCCCGGCCCGGCGAGCGCCGCCTCAACCGCCTGGGCGAACCCGGTGACGCCCTCGGCACTGCCCGACTCCACAGCGACCCGGTAACGCCGCAGCTCACCCGCCCGACCCAGCACTGGGCCGGAGCGGGCGTCGTAGCCGAACCCGCCAGTACCGGCGCTCGGGACCGCGCCGGGCACCCGCAACACCGGGGCCGGGCTGGACGGAACCGCGGCAGAGGGCGACGGGTCGGGCGGCAGCGGCCCAGCCACCAGCGGCGGCGGGCCGATCTCCTCGGCGGCCAACCGGTCAGCGCCGGGACGCCCACCCGGCCCCTCGGCGATCACGGTCACCACCGCACCGACGGCCACCACCACCGCCACCAGTTGGGCGAACAGCGCGAAACGTCGCCGACGGCGAGCAGGATGGCGGGCTGAGCTGGGCATCCAGGTCAGCCTGCCAGATCAGACCGCCCCGCGGTGTCCTCCGTTTCGGCGAGCAGGCCGACCACCGCGCGGGCAACCAGCCGGGGAACCTCCAACTGCGCCACATGACCGACGCCCTCAAGCATCATCAATCGGCTGTCCGGAATGACCCGGGCGGTCTGCGGCCCGACCCGCACGTCGACCAGACGGTCCTGCAGACCGCCCACCACCAGTGTCGGAGCCCGTACCGCCTCGGCGAGGCGCCACAGCGACCCCGGCCCCGGCAGGTACGCCCGCAGGAAGCTGGAGACCAGCCCACGGAACGTCCGGACGTACGCGGCAGCGTAGTGCTCGGCCTCGTACCGCACCCGGATCTCCTCCAGCGCCTCGGCCCGGCGCTGATCGCAGATCCGGCTGAGGTCGGCAACGCACGCCTCCAGCACCTGCTGAGCCATCACCTCGGGAGCGAGCTGGGTGAGGTGCCGGGCGACCAGCCGCTCCCCTCGCGGAATGGCGAGCACCGGCAGCATCCGCCCCTGCAACGACCGCCGGAAATCCAGGAACGGCAGCGCCGGGGAGATCAGGGTGAGGGTGCGGACCAGATCCGGCCGGAGCCCGGCGACCTGGACCGCCACAGCGCCGCCCAGCGAATTGCCGAACAGGTGCACCGGCCCTCGACCGGAATACTCGATCCAGCGGACCACCAGATCCGCGAAGGCCGGAATCGTGTAGCTCGGGCCCGGCTCGCTACGGCCGAAGCCGGGCAGGTCGATGGCCTGACCGTCCAGCCGGTCGGCGAGCAGCCCGGCCAGGTCGGTCCAGTTCTGCGACGACCCGCCCAACCCGTGCACGTACAGCGCCGGCTCCGCGCCAGCGGCGGTGGCCGGGGTGTCCCGCACGTAGGTGACCCGTCCGTCGAGGCGGACTTCCCGGCCCGGCCATGGCGGCGGAACGGAGTCGTCGGGGAGCAGGTGGTCCGGCCAGAGGGTGGCGCGTCTCATTGCTCCAGTCTGCCTCGGACCACTCAGGACAGCAGCGCCTCCAGCCGACGGTTGACCGCCGCCAGCGTCGCCCGGACCACCGCCTGACGCGGATCACCAGCGACCAGGGCCGACCCGGCGAGCTGCTCGACCCAGCCCTCACAGACCAGCAGCGCCACCACTGTGGCCACCTCGCAATTGCCGAACGGCACCACAGCAGCGTGTTCGACGAAACAGCGCCCCCGCTCGGCGTTCTCGGCACCGCGCAGCAACTCGTCCACCGCGGCCGCCGCCGCCACCGCGCAGAGCCGCAACACGTAGCCGTCCACCGCCGGCCCGGTGGCGTACCCGGAGGCGCTGTCACCCCCGGCCAGCAGCCGGACCTCCACGTTCGCGTCCAGGCCAAAGGTGCTGACCTGCACGTGGTCGATCACCACTCGGGGCCCCGGCGCACCGCCGGTCTCCAGCGGCCGGGACGGCGCCGACTCCGTCGTGGTCACCTGGCCACCGGAGTACGACGTACCCAGCGTCGCCGGGCTACCGGTCGCGGCGCCGGTCGGCGCGGACGAGACCGACCCGGGTTCCTCCACCGTGGCGCGCCCCCGGTGCGGAGCGTTCGACCGGCGGCGGCGCATCGGGTCCGTGCCGGTCCGCTGCTCCGGCCCGGCCGGCGGGGAATCGACCCGACCGACGGACGGGCGGGCCACCGTCGGCGAGTCGGCCGACCGGACCTCGCCGGGGTCGCGCGAAGCCGCGTTTCGAGTCTCCGGGGTACGCCGCTCGGCGGGCTCAGCCGCGCGACGGCGAACCGGTGGAGGCGGCGTGCTGGGCAGGCCGGGCACGTTCTGCGGGGCTGCGGCCAACCCCATCCGCTCCTGGAGCAGCCGGGCCACCTGCCGACTCACCTCGGCCGGGTCGGCACCGTCGGCGAGGTCGAGTCGCAGACTGTGCGCCCCCGCCGGCGTGCGGCGCAGGGCCGCGTCGCGGACACCGGCCACCTCCCGGACGGCGTCCAGGATGGCGTTGACATCGAACCCCTCGGGGCGCTCGCGCAGTGGGGCTGGCTCGTCGTCCCGGCGCAGGTGAGTGGCGATGCGGGCAAGTTCCGGGGTTTCGGCGGGTGGCTCCACGGCTGGCGGCTCCGGCACGACGGGCACGTCCGGTTCTGCGGGGACGCGCTGCGGCAGCACCACAGCGCTCGCAGTCGACTCCCGGCCATCGTCGGCCGGCGACGTCGGGTCGGGAGCGGATCGGCGCGCCGCGTAGGCGGAGGCGGACGCCGGTGCGGGCTGATCGCGGCGGCCGGAACCCTTTGTGGCGGTGGGCGGGACCGCTGTGGTGGAGGACGGGGTGGCGTCAGTCGATGGCGAGCCGTTGACCGGCGCGACCGGTGGGGACGGCTCGACGGGTGACGGACCAGGCTCGGGTGTCGCCGGCCGGAGCCGGAACGGTGCTGTCGGTCGGACGTCGGGCCGGGACCGGCCGGGCGTCTCGCCCTCACCAGCGCTGGCCGACCGGCTGGCCGGCCACGACGGGCGCTCGACCGGGGTGGCCGGAAGCCGGCCCTCGGACCAGTCCGGCCGCTCGGCCCGGGAACTGCTCGCCGTCGGCGAACCGCCGGTCCAGGACGAGCGCTCCGCGACCAGCGACGGGCCTGCCGGAGCCGGTGGCGCGTCGGTCAGCGTGGGAGGTGGCCCGGCCGGAGCCGGAGGCGGTCCGGCGGGTGCCGGAGGCATCGCCTCGGGCGGTGCGGGCGGGTCGGCCGGTGCCGGGCTGGAGGCCCAGGAGGGTCGCGTCGGCGGCGAAGCGGCCGGCGCCGGATCGGCACCACCGGTCACTGACTGCCGCGTCGACGCCGCGCCGGTCGCAGGCGGTTCGGACCCGCCAGCCCAGGACGGCCGCACCGGCGGCACGCTTGTCGCCGCCTCGGACCCGCCGGCCCAGGACGGCCGCACCGGCGGCACGCTTGTCGGCGTCGGATCGGACCCCCCAGCCCAGGAGGGCCGCGCGGGTGACGCGCTGGACGGGTCGGGATCGGCCCCGCCAGCCCAGGACGGGCGGTCGGCCCGGGGGCCACCGGTCGCCCCGGACCCCGCCCAGGACGGACGGTCAGCAGGCGGACCGCTGGTCGGCGTCACACCACCAGCCCACGACGGACGATCAACAGGCGGACCACTGGTCGGCGTCACACCACCAGCCCACGACGGACGATCAACAGGCGGTACGGTGGTCGGTTCGGCGGGGCGTTCCGGGGTGGACTCGGATTCGACCCGGGCGGGTTCGTACGCCCGGGGTGGTTCGGCGCGCACCGGCTCGTACGGACGGGGCACCTCGGCGCGCACCGGCTCGTACGGCTGGTGGGGTTCGCCGACCCAGTCCGGTGCCGACTCGTCCCGTGCTGCCGGGCCAGCCGGCTCGTCGTCCTGGCGGGACCAGGGCGGGGCCCACCCGCCACCCCAGCTCGGACGGTTCCAGTTCGGCCCCGACCAGTCGGGCTCGATGGCCGACGACTCCCCGGCCCGGTGCGTTTCGCCGGCGCGGTGCGCGTCGCCGCTGCGGTGCGCCTCTCCGGCGCGATGCGTCTCCGCCGGCCGGGAACCTTCGCTAGCGCGACCGGGCTCGCCCTCGTCGGCGGACGCGGTCGGGCCCGGGGTGCGTCCCGCGGTCGCCGCGGGCTCGGGTGCGAGCGGGTCCCGCCAGTCGCGTGGCGCGGTCGGATTCTCGTCGGCGGCCAGCCGCTCGCCGGTCGGCGCGTGGAAACCGGGCGGCACCTCAAAGCCCGACGCCGCGGTGCCGACGGGCGGCACCTGGACGGCCGGCGGGGCCGGGGTGGGCAACCCGGGCTCGGCCCAGCGGGCACGGTGCGCGGCAGCCGGATCGACTGTGAACTGTGGGGAGGAGCCCGGGTCGGGCTCGACGGCACTCTGCTCCGTCGGCGGTGCGGGACGTTGGGCGGGCACCACGAGCCGGTCGCTGGCCGCCCCGGGACGCCCCTCAGCGGGCAGCCCGGGCGGGGCGCTCACCGGCGTGGGGCGTCCTGCGGGCGGTTCGAGACCGGGGTGAGGGACGCCGTTGACGTCGTCCGGGTGGTGCGCGCCGTTGACGTGGTGGCCGTTGGCGCGGGCCGGCGACTCCGGGTCGCCCGACCGCCCGACCAGCGGCGATGGCAGGTCACCGTGCCGTGTCGAGGAGGTCCGCCAACCCGACGCGGGGTCGGGCTGCCAGCGCGGCGCCTCATCCCGGGCGTCCTCGCGGTCGGCGGCTCGGGGCCACCCACCCGCCGGAGGCGCCCACCCACTGACGGAACGACTCGGGTCGTCGTGCTGACCCGCTCCGTCACCGTGCTCTCCCGGGGTGGCGGCTCCGGGTTGCCCTGTTTCACTCACCGCGCGCTCCTTGGTCGCCCCCGCTGAGGCTACCGTGTGCCGAGAGTGGCGATAAGTTACAGCGGCGGGCCATTTCCACGACCGAGGTCACGGGCCTCGCCCGGTCTGGGGGGAAAATGCCGGCTCGTACGGAGAACTCGGAGGATCCCATGACCGCTGCGGGGAACGGTGCACAGACCGCCGGCCGGCCCACCCGCCTGCCCCGCTCCGCGCGCCGTAAGCAGCTTCTCGCTGCGGCGCAGGAGGTGTTCGTCGCGCAGGGCTACCACGCCGCCGCGATGGACGACATCGCCGAGCGGGCCGGGGTTTCGAAGCCGGTGCTCTACCAACACTTTCCCGGAAAGATGGATCTCTACCTCGCGCTGCTCGACACGCACTGTGACGCCATCGTCGCTCAGGTGCAGGATGCGATGCGCGGCACCAGCGACAACAAGGAGCGGGTCAGCGCGTCGGTACGGGCGTACTTCGACTTCGTCGACCACGAGAGCGAGGCGTTCCGGCTCGTCTTCGAGTCGGATCTGCGCAACGACCCGGCGGTGCGCCAGCGGGTGGAACGGGTCGAACAGGGCTGCATCGCGGCGATCACCGACACCATCATCTCCGACACCGGAGTGAGTCGGGCGCACGCCGAGTTGCTCGCCTCCGGGCTGGTCGGCGCGGCGGAGACGGCCGCGCAGTTCTGGCTGGCGGGCGGCCGGCAGGTGCCGAAGGCCGAGGCCGAGGCGTTGGTGGCCGCGCTGTCGTGGCGGGGCATCGCGAGCTTCCCGCTGCAAGGTGAGTCAGCCTGACCGCTGGCCCCGTGATCGGATAGCCTTCGCAGGGCGGTTCTTTCGCCCCAGTTGAGGAGGCACAGTGGAGGTCAAGATCGGCGTGCAGTACGCGCCACGCGAGCTGGTAGTGGACAGCGCGCAGTCGCCGGCCGAGATCGAGCAGATCGTGACCGACGCCTTCGCCGGCAACGGCGGCACGCTCTCCCTGACCGACGAGAAGGGCCGGCGGGTCATCGTTCCGGTCGAGAAGGTCGCCTACGTCGAGATCGCCGAGGCGTCGTCGCGGGCGGTCGGGTTCACCGTCCGCTGACCGGTCCGGCCATCGCGGCAGGTCGGCACTCGGCCCACCTGCCGCAGGCCGGCGCCGGCCGACCCGCCCGGGTGGTCAGTTGTTCAGCCCGGCGGCGGCCATTCGCGCGGTGTGCGCGGTGGTGAGCCTGCCGAACAGCCCCGGCACGTCGACCCGGCCGTCGCGTGCGATCAGCGCGGTGAGGGTGGCCCGCTCGGCGGCGACCCGGCCGGCCTGGGACAACGCCTCACCGACCAGCCGCCGGGCCCACATGGAGAGCCGACCGGCCACCCGGGGGTCGTCGGCGACGGCCGCCCGGATCTCCACCGCGGCGAAGTCCGCGTACCGGGAGTCGTGCAGGACGTCCAGCACCAACGCCCGGTCCGGTTCCTCCAGCGCGTCGGCGATCTCGCGAACGAAGTCGTCGGTGATCGCGTCGCCCACGTACGCCTTGGTGACCACTTCCGCCCAGTCCCGTGGCTCGGTCGAATCGTGGTACGCCTGCAACGGCTCGACGTAGGGCGCCATCGCGTCCTCGGGCGGTACGCCCAACACTCTGAGCCGGTCGGCGAGGCGCCGGTAGTTGGCGATCTCGGCTGCGGCCATCTCGTTCAGCGCGGCCCGGCGGCGCAGGTCGGGAGCGAGCCGGGCATCGCCCGCCATCCGCTCGAAGGCGAGCAGCTCACCGAAGGCGACCAGACCCAGCAGGTCGGCGTACGCGGAACCGGAGGCGGACACGAGCGGCAGGCTATCGCGTAGCGGCCCTCGACCGCGTCCCGCGCCGTCCTGGCCGATCATGGAGTGATGCCGCCTGCCTTAACCCACTTTGCGAACTTTGTACCCCAGCACAAGTCCATGATCGACGTCGGCGGGAGCGAGGGGCGCGACGTCGGGCGCGGCGCGGAGTGTGGCTTAGGTCACATTTGCTTGCCCCGCGTGGCGAGTGGCCGCCTGGGAATCGGGACGGGGGCATGCCTGTTCAGGTAACATGGAGCAGTTGCCGTGGGCGCCGATCTGATCGAAGCTCAGCCCGCGGCGCGCGTGCGGCCCGGTCCGGCTCGGCAATCTGCCGCCGACCGTGTGGCCCGCGTCATACCGAACGCGCCCTGAGGACATGACGGGCGCACCCACGAGAGGGCACCCCCACATCCACATGAGCGACCTGACTCAAGATTTGCTGGACGGCCAGGAACTGGCCCCCACCGCCCCGGTTCGACCGGAGGCCCCCACGTTCGCCGCACTCGGCGCCCGCGCCGAGACCGTCGAGGCCCTGGCCTCGGCTGGCATCACCCGCGCCTTCGCCATCCAGGAATACGCTATCCCGATCGCGCTGCGCGGCGTCGACCTGATCGGTCAGGCGCCCACCGGCACCGGCAAGACCCTCGGCTTTGGCGTACCCCTGCTCGACCGGGTCTTCGCCCCGGGCGAGGGCAGCGACGGTGTCCCCCAGGCCCTGGTCGTCGTTCCCACCCGCGAGCTGGGCATCCAGGTCGCCAAGGACCTGGCCGCCGCCGGCCGGACGCGCGGCGTCCGCGTGCTGCCGATCTACGGCGGCGTGGCGTACGAGCCGCAGATCGACGCGCTGCGCAAGGGTGTCGAAATCCTGGTCGGCACGCCCGGCCGACTGATGGACCTGCAGAAGCAGAAGCACCTCCGGCTCGACCGGGTGCACGCACTCGTCCTCGACGAGGCCGACCGGATGCTCGACCTGGGCTTCCTCGACGACGTCGAGAAGATCCTGGCGATGCTTCCGGAAGACCGGCAGACGATGCTCTTCTCGGCCACCATGCCGGACCCGATCGTCACATTGTCGCGCCGCTTCCTGCGTCAGCCGATGACGATCCACGCCGGGCACACCGCCGAGACCGGCCCGTCGCCGCAGACCCAGCAGTTGGTCTACCGCACCCACTCGATGAACAAGGTCGAGGTGGTGGCGCGCATCCTCCAGGCGGAGGGGCGTGGGCTGACCATGATCTTCACGCGTACCAAGCGGGCCGCCGACCGGGTCGCCGAGGACCTCGACTTCCGCGGGTTCGCGGTCGCCGCGGTGCATGGTGACCTCGGCCAGGGTGCCCGCGAGCGGGCTCTGCGGGCCTTCCGGGCCGGAAAGATCGACATCTTGGTCGCCACCGACGTGGCGGCGCGTGGGCTGGACGTCACCGGCGTCACCCACGTCATCAACTACGACTGCCCGGAAGACCAGGACACCTACACCCACCGGATCGGTCGTACCGGCCGGGCCGGAGCGACGGGTGTCGCGGTGACCTTCGTCGACTGGGACGACATGCCGCGCTGGCGGATCATCGACAAGACCCTCGGTCTGGAGATGCCGGAGCCGCCGGAGACGTACCACACGTCGCCGCACCTCTACACCGATCTGCACATCTCCACCGAGGTCAGCGGCACGCTGCCCACCGCCGAGCGCACCCGGGCCGGGCTGTCCGCCGAGATCGAAGAGGATCTGGGTGGGACGACCCGCTCCCGTCGGGGCGACAGCGGCGGTCGGGGCCCCCGACGCGGCGAGAGCCGTGGTGAGGGTCGCGGCGAGCGCCGTGGTCGGGGCGATGGCCGCCGCGACCGCTCCGACGCCGGCACGCCGGCCGTCGCCGAGGCACCTGCGGCCGACGCCGCCGACGAAGGCAACGAAGGCACCCGTACCCCCCGCCGCCGGCGTCGCCGCCGTGCCGGCGAGGTGGTCGCGGCCGAGGCGACAGCCGTGATCTCCGCCGACGCCGGCCCCTCCGAGCCGGCCACCGCGTCTGACGGCGAGGCGTCCAAGCCGCGCCGCCGACGCCGCCGCCGTGGTGGCGGTTCCGGCGCGGACACTCCGGCCGAGGCGACAGCGGACTGACCACCAGCCACATCTGACATCCCCCGCACCGCCTCGCGCGGTACGGGGGATGTTCCCTTCTCCCACCCCACCTGCCGAAGATGGAACGATGCCGCAACCACTGGACGCCGCCCTGACCGAGGTTCGGGCGCTGCTGCTCGACCCCGCGCTGACCCGGGCGGTCGCCGCCGGACGTCGACGCGGTCGCCGCCCCACAGTCGAACGGGCCGAACTGCGGCCGGTGCGGCTCAAGGCCGGGCCCCGGATGCAGATCACCACGTCCGACGGTGCTCGCCCCTACACCCGCAACCTCGCCTCCGGTCCGGAGGCCGCTGCGGCGATCGACGAACTGCTCGCCGAGCCGTTCGGTAACTGGCACGTCGAGACGGCCGACGCGACCCTTCAACTGCGGGTGACCAAATCCGGCGAGGCGCAGGTGCACAGGGCCGCGACGTCCCGTCCGGTGGCGACGCCCACCGGAAACGACCGGACGAAGGAATACCTGCTCGACCCCGGTGACCCGATCTTCGCGGAGATCGGCGGCTCGGCGGCGAAGCGCCGCCAGGTGGACGCGTTCCTGCGGGCCCTGGCCGCGACCCTGCCCGACGACCTGACCGGTCCGCTACGGGTGGTCGACCTGGGCTGCGGCAACGCCTACCTGACGTTCGCCGCGTACCGCTATCTGACACGTCGGGGGCTCGACGTCCAGCTGGTCGGCGTGGACGTCCGGGAGGACCAGCGGCGACGAAACACCGAGCTGGCGCAACGGCTCGGCTGGGCCGACCAGGTCAGCTTCGTGGCCGGGACGATCGCCGACGCCGTCGTCGACCCCGCCCCCGACCTGGTGCTGGCGCTGCACGCCTGCGACACCGCCACCGACGAGGCGCTGGCCCGCGCGGTGCGCTGGGAGGCCCGCTGGGTGCTGGCCGCGCCGTGCTGCCACCACGATCTGGCGAAGCAGCTCCGCGCCCACCCCACCCCGGCCCCGTACGAGCTGCTGACCCGGCAGGGCATCCTGCGCGAGCGCTTCGCCGACGTGCTCACCGACGCGGTGCGCGCCGGGCTGCTGCGGGTGCACGGGTACCGGACCGAGGTGGTGGAGTTCGTGGACTCGCAGCACACCCCGCGTAACCTGCTGATCCGCGCCCGTCGTACCGGTGCCGGGGCGACCGACCCACAGCGCGCGGAGTACCGCGAGCTGGTAGACCAGTGGCAGGTCACTCCCCGGCTGGAGACCCTGCTGGCCGCCGGCGAGGCGTCCGTCTCCTAGGGGGTGGGTGGCTAGCGTCGCCGATCCCGGCCGCCGTTGCGCTCGCTGACACCGCGGTCGAGGACCGACACCCGGTCGGCGGCCGTCCGCTGGCCGGCCCAATCACCGTCGGCCGGGGCGGTCGGGAATGGCACGACAGTGCCCCCGGTCTCGGCGTTGCCGGCCGCCGCGAAGGCGTTCCAGGAGATGTCGACCAACAGCTTCTTCACCTCGGCGTGCCGGATGGCGGCGTTGTGTTGCAACGCCATCCGGGCGCCGAGCAGGACCGCGACCAGCGTGGTGGTGATGGTGCCGGTGGCGGCCAGCACCTGGAGGCCGGTCGCGGAGTCGGTGCGGAGCACCAGGACCAGCAACCAGATCCAGAACGCGGCGGCGAAGACGCCTGCCTTGGCGACGAAGAAGAGGCTCACCGCACCGGGCTGGTACGGCTGGGGGCGGCTCGATTCGGCCATGGTGCTCCTCGGCGATGGTCCGGTCGGAGGCGGCAGGCGACAGACGCCATGTCGGGACGGGCACCGAGCTTAATTGAAGAACGATGAAGATCGCTCGATGCAATTTTCGTTCTGCACACACGCTTCCAGAGAAAAGTCTCGTCCACGGGACAGTTTGTGCGGTCAGTCAATTGTTTCCGGCTCCTGGCGTACTACCCTCGGAAGGCGCATCGTCCCGGTGCTCCGGCAGGGGGGAAGACACACAGGGATGGGATCAGCCGACGTATCACCGCAGATGGCCTTCGCCCGCTTCGTCCGGCGCGCCATCGATGACGCCCGCGACGAACGCGGCTGGACCGTGACTGATCTTGCCTCACACACGGGCGTGGGCCGCTCCACAGTGTTCCGCTGGCTGGCCGGCGACTGGCAGGACTATCCCGAGTTGGCAAAGGTGCGCGGCTTCTGCGCTGCACTGGATCTGCCGGTCGCCGCCGCGTTCCGCGCGCTCGGGCTGCCCGACGCCGGCCCCGCGCCCCGCCGACGCCACGACGACGGCCCGGTCGAGGCCGATGTCCGGGCCATCCTGGACCGGCTGGCCGACCCTACGGTCCCCGCCGAGGAGAAGCACCACATCCGCGACCTGCTCCGCTACCTGGCCCGCCGCCCCATCCGCCGAGCCAGCTAACCCCCACCCCACCCCACCCCCCACCCTCTGCGGGCGTTGATCATGAAGTTATTGCCACGACACGCCGCAGCGAAGGGCAATAACTTCATGATCAACGGGGGAAGGGGTGGGGGGACGGGGGTGGGGGTGGGTTAGGGGACGGTGAGGGTGAACTCGGCGGTTCGGACTTCGGCGTTCACCTGGAAGTCGAGGTAGAGGCGGTAGCGGCCCGGGCCGGGGGTGGTCAACCAGAACTTGATCTGACCGTCCACCAACTCGGTCTCCGGGTGCACGTGCAGATAGCCGAGGTCGCCCTCGCGCAACGCCACCAGGTGCCCGTACGCCCCGAGGTAGCGCTCCAGCGGGGCTGCGCCGCCAACGCCGTCGACCCGGAAGGTCAGCGGCACTGTCGCCCCGGCCTGCGCAGTGCCCTGGTAGCCGACGGTGAAGCCGTCCACCGTCGTCGAGGTGGCCGGACCCGGCAGTGGACGCGGCCGGTAGTCGCCCGGCGCCACCAGGTCCGTGCCGAGGGTCACAGCGGTCTGCGCGCCGTTGTCGGCGACCACTGTGAAATCGGCGTACGCGCGCCAGAGGCCAGGCTGCGTGAGGGTCAACGGCACCGACCAGGTGCCGTCGGCCGCCATTGTCGGGTGCAGGTGCTGGTAACCGGTCAGGTCCCGCCGGACGACGATGAGGTGCATCGGCTTGTCGTGCACGATGGCGAACCGGGTCACCGGCCGGCGCTGCGCGTCGCGCACCTGGAAGCGGAGCTGATCGGGGCGACCCGCCGCGAACTCGGTGGCCACCGGCACCAGTGTGAACCCGGCCGAGCTGACCGCCAGACCGCCTGGCTCGGTGGGCGCGCCCTGATCGGTGGCCGCGGCACTGCCGTGGTTGTGCGGTGCGACGCCCGGTGGGTCGGTGTGCTCGGCGGCCAACGACGGGCTGCCGGTGACGGTGCCGTTGGCGTTCAGCCGGCCGAGGCCGAAGCCGAGCAGCACCGCCAGCACCAGCCCGCCGACCACCAGCGCCAGCCGGAGAGTGCTCCGGTCCAGTTCGGCGGGATCCTGGTCAGCCACTACCGACGCCCAGCGCCTGGCCTGCCTCGCCGCCGACGGTAGTGCCCGCAACGGCGCACGCACGGGTGACGGGCTGGTGGTCGGTCATGCCGCCCACGGTACCGCCGCGCCCGGCCGGGTCTGGCCGACGCCCGGAGAGCGTGGCGACTGTCGCACTCGACACCGCCCGGGAACTTTCCCACCCGACCGGACGGCAGCGGGTCAGCCGGCCACGGCGAGGGCGAGCGGGAGCACGTCGGTCGCGCCGGCCCGGCGTAGGGCCCTGGTCACCAGCGTCATCGTCCAGCCCGAGTCGATCAGGTCGTCGACGAGCAGCACCGGGCCGTCCAGCCCGGCCAGGGCGTCGGCCAGGTCGGTCGGCACGGTGAAGGTGTCGTGCAGGGCGCGTACCCGTTGGGCGCTGTTGCCCCGTGGCCCACCCGGGCCGTCGGGGCCGGACGCGGTGACCTCGCCGAGCAGCGGCAGCCGGCCCACTGTGGCGATCCGCTCGGCCAGCGAGCCGAGCAGCCGGGGCCGCCGACGGGAACCGACCGCGACCACCGCCACCGGCCGGCGGGGCCACGGGTCGTCACCGTGCGCCCATGCCTTCAGCACCTCCACGACGGCGCCGGCGACGTCGTCGGGCACCGGCGCGTCCGGCGCTTCCGGGCCGACGAGGGCGCGCAGCCTGCCACCCCAGCCCAGGTCGGAGAGGCGCCCGACGGCCCGGCCCGGCAGCGCCTGCTCCGCGGGGGCGATCCGGCCCTTGAGGGGTACGCCCACCGCGTCGAGCCCGGTCGGCCACAGCTTCTTCGGTGCGATCTCCACGCCGGGTCGACCCAGGAAGGTCTGTGCGGCGGAGAGCGCGGCGGTCGACACGTCAGCGGCGAAGAGTGGGTCGGCGCACCTGTCGCAGCGGCCGCAGTCGGCCGCCTCGGTGTCGTCCAGGCGTTCCCGTAGATATCGCATCCGGCAGTCGGACGTCGTCGCGTACTCCCGCATTGCCTGTTGCTCGACGGTGCGCGCCTCGGCGACGCGGCGCAACCGGGCCTCGTCGTAGACCCACTGCTCGCCGGTGGCGAGCCAACCACCGCGCACCCGGCGGACCGCGCCGTCCACGTCGAGCACCTTCAGCATCAGCTCCAACCGGGCCCGGCGCAGGTCGACGAGGGGTTCGAGTGCCTGGGTGGAGAGCGGGCGGTCGGTGTGCAGGGCGGCCAGCACGGCCCGGACCTGCTGCTCCGGTGGGAACGCCAGCGAGGCGAAGTACCGCCAGATCGCGGCGTCCTCGACGCCGGGCAGCAGCAGCACCTCGGCGTGCTCGACGGCGCGGCCGGCGCGGCCGACCTGCTGGTAGTACGCGATCGGCGAGGGTGGCGCGCCGAGGTGGACGACGAAGCCCAGGTCGGGCTTGTCGAAGCCCATGCCGAGGGCGCTGGTGGCGACCAACGCCTTGATCTTGTTGTCGAGCAGGTCCTGTTCGGCGGCGCGCCGGTCGGCGTCGTCGGACTGCCCGCTGTACGAGGCGACCGGGTAGCCCCGGGAGCGCAGGAACTCTGCGGTCTCCCCCGCTGCCGCGACGGTCAGCGTGTAGACGATGCCCGAGCCGGGCAGCTGGTCCAGGTGGTCGGCGAGCCAGGCCAGCCGGTGCGCCGGGCTGGGCAGGTCGAGCACCCCGAGGCGCAGCGACTCGCGGTCCAGGGTGCCGCGCAGGATGAGGGCGTCGCCCAGCTGCTCGGCGACGTCCTGGGTGACCCGGGCGTTGGCGGTGGCGGTGGTCGCCAGCACGGGGGTGCGCTCGGGCAGCTCGGCGAGGAACGTCCGCAGCCGCCGGTAGTCCGGCCGGAAGTCGTGCCCCCAGTCGGAGACGCAGTGCGCCTCGTCGACCACCAGCAGGCCGGTGGTGGCGGCCAACTTCGGCAGGACGCCGTCGCGGAAATCCGGGTTGTTGAGCCGTTCGGGGCTGATCAGCAGCACGTCCACCGCGCCGGTCTGGATCTCGGCGGTGATCTCGTCCCACTCGTCGAGGTTCGCCGAGTTGATCGTGCGGGCCCGGATGCCGGCCCGCGCGGCGGCCTCGACCTGGTTGCGCATCAACGCCAGCAGCGGCGAGACGATGACTGTCGGCCCGGCCTGGTGGCGCTGCTCGCGGTCGCGGAGCAGTGCGGTGGCCACGAAGTAGACAGCCGACTTGCCCCAACCGGTGCGCTGGACGCAGAGCACCCGCCGCCGGTCGACGACCAGCGCCTCGATGGCGCGCCACTGATCCTCGCGCAGCCGGGCGTTGTCACCGGCCAGCCGGCGCAGCACCGCCTCGGCCCGCTCGCGTACCGCTGCCCGCTCTGCTGTCTCCACCCGGCATTTCTACCAGCGCCGTCCGTCATCCCCCTGTTGATCAAGAGGTTTGCGTCACCATTCGGCCTGATTCTGACGCAAACCTCTTGATCAACCGAGTCAACGTTGGTCAGCGGCGGGGTCGGGGGCGGAGGGCGCGGGTCAGGTGGGACAGGCGGGGGGCCAGGCTGGTCAGGCCACCTGGGAAGAAGTAGACGGCCAGGATGAAGACAGTGCCCAGGACGAACAGCGGCTGGCTCAACGGACGGCTGAGGACGGCCGGCAGGTTGTCCACCGCGTCGCTCGTGCCGAAGGCGGTGAGCCGGTGGTCCAGGTACATGTAGAGGACACCACCGAGCACCGGACCCCACCGGGTGCCCGGCCCGCCGAGCACCACCATCACCAGCAGCGACAGGGTCAGCTCGGAGGACGTGATGTGCGGCGACGCGCCGCCGACGATCAGGACGTAGACCACCCCGCCCGCCGACGCCAACCCGCCGGCCAGGGTGAACGCCACCAGCTTGTAGCGGTACGGGTCCAACCCGAGCACGCCGATCCGCCGCTCGTCGTCACGCAGCCCGGCGAGCACCCGACCGGTCGGTGACCCGCTCACCCGGTGCACCACGAAGACCACAAGGGTCAGGTACGCCAGCGCCAACCAGTACAGGTTGACCGTGTTTGTCACCCCCACCAGTCCGGCGGGCAGCCCCGACACGTCCAGCGGCAGGCCCTCCTCGCCACCGGTGAGCCCGCCGAAGTCCCGGGCCACCAGGATCGCGCCCACCTGGGCGAAGGCCAAAGTGACCATGGCGAACGCGATGCCCACCGTCCGCAGCGCCACCGCGCCGAGCAGCGCGGCGAGGATGGTGCCGCCGGTGATGGTCAGCAGCCCCGCCTGCCACAGCGGCAGACCGGCCCGGGTGATCAGGATGTCGGTGCCGTAGACACCGGCGGCGAAGTACAGCGCGTGCCCGAAGGAGAGCATCCCGGTCCGGCCGAAGAGCAGGTCGTACCCGGCCGCCAACCCACCGAAGATCAGGCAGATGGCGAGCAGTTGCAGGGTGCCTGGTGAGTTGACCGGCCCCTCGAAGACCCCCGGCAGGGACATCGTCGAGTACGGCAGGATCGCCAGCACCACCAGCGCGACCAGCGGCAGGAACGGGCGGACCCGGTGCCACCGCCCCCGCTGCGGACTCAGTTCGTCGGGCACCTGTGCGCGAGGCGCGTCGATCACCGTCATGCCGTTGCCACCTTTCCGGCGATGCCCTGCGGACGCAGCAGCAGCACCACGGCCAGCAGCCCGACCACGCAGATGTCGCCCAGCCCGGACGTGCCGTAGTAGTTGACGAACTGCTGCACCAGCCCGACCACGACCGCCGCGTACGCGGAGCCGACCACCGAGCCCATCCCGCCGATCACCACCACGATGAACGCGAAGATCAGCAGCGAGCCGCCCTGCCCGGGCGAGACGGTGCCGAAGTAGACCCCGCCGAGCGCGCCAGCGAGCGCGGCGGCCGCCCCACCGATCGCGAAGACCAGCGTGAACGCCTTGCGGACGTCGATGCCCAGCGCTGTCACCATCTCCCGGTTCTCCACCCCGGCGCGGATCACCAGGCCGTACCGGGTCCAGCGCAGGAACGCCAGGATCGCGCCGAGCACCAGCACCGCCGCGATGATCAGCAGCAGGCCACCGTTTGGCACCTGCGCGCCGAGGATCCCGGTCACCTGCCGGGTCCAGTCCGGACGCGGGAACGGCCGGGCGTCCGCACCCCAGGTGGCCTGGAGCAACGCCACCCCGGCCAGCGACAGCCCGACGGTGACGAGCACCTGCTCGATGGTGCGGGAGTACAGCGGGCGGATCAGCACCAGCTCGACCAGGATCGCGACCAGCGTGCCGGCGGCCACCCCGAAGGCGACAGCGATCACGAAGCCGAACCCGTCCGGGCCGGCGCCCGGCAGGTTGCCCGCCGCCCACCAGGTGCCGTACGCGCCGACGCCGAGGAACAGCCCGTGCGCGAAGTTGAGCACGTCGGCCAGGCCGAAGACCAGAGACAGGCCGGAGGCGACCAGGAAGTACAGCGCCGCCAGGCCGAGGCCGGTCAACGCCAACAGGATCACGGTGCCCATCAGAGCTGGTCCTTCCTCGCGACTGCGGGGCTCGCAAGCTCACTCCTCGCGCTCGGCGTGGACACCTCCGCCGAGCCGACACCGAGCAGCGACTTCGTCAACGCGGTCTCCAACAGCAACTCGTGGGCGTCGCCGGTCCACGCCACCTTGCCGGCGGCCAGCACGACAGCGTCGCGGGCCAGTCGGCGTACGACTGCCAGGTTCTGCTCGACCAGCAGCACCGGCACCGACTCCGCGACCCGTTCCAGCACCTCGGCCACCTCGGTCACCACCTTCGGCGCCAACCCCTTGGTCGGCTCGTCGACGAGCAGCAGCCGGTTGTCGTTGAGCAGCACCCGACCGATGGCGAGCATCTGCTGCTGCCCGCCGGAGAGCGAACCGGCCCGTTGCCGCCCGCGTCGGTCCAGCTCCGGAAAGAGCGCGAAGACCTTGTCGTACGCCGGGGTGGTGCCGCGCCGTTCGGCGAGGCGCAGGTTCTCCGCGACGGTGAGCCCGGCGAACACGCAGCGGTCCTCGGGCACGTAGCCGAGCCCACCGCGGACCAGCCGGTGCGTCGGCCGGGCCAGCAGACTCTGCGCGCCCATCCGGATGGTGCCGCGGACCTCCCCGGCGGGCGGGGTGAGGCCGACGATCGCGCGCAGCGTGGTGGTCTTGCCGACGCCGTTGCGACCGAGCAGGACTGTCACGCCGGTCGGGGCGACAGTGAAGGACACCCCCTGGAGGATGTGCAGCCCGGAGATCCGGACCGAAAGCTCCTCCACACTGAGGATCGGTTCCTCAGTTCGCGACTGCGGGGCTGGCAGACCCGGCTCGCTCCTCGCGTTCACAGCGACTCCCCCAGGTAGGCCTCTTGCACTGTGGGGTTGGCCATCACCGTCTCCGGGGTGTCGCAGGCCAGCAGCGCGCCGTGATGCATGACGGCGATGCGGTCGGCCAGTTCCAGGATGACGTCCATGTGGTGTTCGACCATCAGCACCGCCCGGCCACTGTCGCCGGTCAGCGACTTGATGACGGCCACCAGTTCCGGCACGTCCTCGGCGCTGACCCCGGCCATCGGCTCGTCCAGCAGCATCACCCGCGGTTCACCGGCGAGCAGCAGGGCGATCTCCAGCTTGCGCTTCTCGCCGTGGGCCAGGGTGCCGGCGAGGGCCGTACCCCGGTGGGCGAGGCCGACCCGGTCGAGCGCCGCGTCGGCGGCGGCGGCGACCTCCCGGTCGGCCGCCGCCCGCCGCCACAGTGCCATCGAGCCCCCGCGGTGCGCCTGCACGGCGAGCCGGACGTTCTCCCGCACGCTCAGCGAGCCGAAGACCGAGGACGCCTGGAAGGTACGGCCCAGACCGAGGCGCGCCCGCCGGTGCGGCGCAAGCGCCCCGATGTCCTGCCCGTCCAGCACGATCCGGCCCTCGGTCGGCCGGCGCAGGCCGGTGATCAGGTTGAACAGTGAGGTCTTACCGGCGCCGTTGGGCCCGATGACGCCCAGGAACTCCCCGGGCGCCAGGTCGAGGTAGACGCTGTCGACGATGGCGACCTCACCGATCCGCCAGGTCAGACCGCGGGTGGCGAGCATGGTCAGCCCTTCATGGCCACGGCCGGCGGCGCGGTCTCGTCACCGGTGAGGCTCTTCTGCGCGGTCGCCGTGAACGCGGTGCCGCTGCCGGTCAGCTTGGCCTGGAACATCGGCTGGAGCAGCGCGTGGTCGGCGGCCCGGATGGTCATCTTGCCCTTGACCCCGTCGAAGCTCCAGCCCTCCAGGGCGGTGACCATCTTGTCGACGTCGTCGCCACCCTCCTGCGCGGCCCGGACCACCATCTGCGCGGCGGCGAAGCCGTCCGGGTGGAACAGGTCGATGGTGTTGACAGTGGCCTTCAGCGCCTTGCTGGCCTCGGTGTCGCTGGCACCGTCGAAGTAGTGCGAGAGGAAGGAGATCTTCGCGCCGGCAGCACCGAAGGTCGGCCACGAGGCGCGGATGTCCAGGCCGGTGACGACAGTGGTGGACGAGAGGACGCCCTGCTGGTCGAGGGTCTGCCACATGGCCGGGGCGGTGGTGCCCGCCCACGCCACGAAGAGCAGGTCCGGCTTCGCGGTCTTGATCTGGCTGGCGAACGGGGTGAACTCGGTGGCACTGGCCGGGGCCCGGACGCTGCTCACCGTCGCGCCCGCACTGCCGATGACGGCCTTGACGGCGGCCTCGTTGGCGTCACCGAACGCGCCGTCCTGGGCGAAGACCACCACCTTCTTGCCGGTGGGGTCACCGATGAACGACTTGGCGGTCACCACGTCCTGGTAGGACTGCCGACCGGAGCGGAAGGTGTACTTGTTCGCGCCGGTCACCGCGTCCGTGGCGGCCGGGCCGGAGATGAACAGGACCTTGTTCTGCGCCGCGATCGGCGCGACCTGGAGCGCCACACCGGAGGCTGTGGAGCCGGCGATGATCTTCGTACCCTTGCCGATCAGGTCCTTCGCCGCGGAGACGGCCTTGGCCGGATCGCCAGCGTCGTCGACCTCGGTCAACTCGATCTTGCGGTCACCGACCTTGCCGGTGCCCTGGGTGGCGAAGTCCAGCCCCGCCTTGAACCCCTCGATGTACTGCTTTCCGTAGCTGGCCAGGGCTCCCGACTGGGAGTACACCAGGCCGACCTTGACCGGGGCGGCACTGTCGCCGCCGCCGGTGGCGGTGTCCTGCGGGCTGCCACAGGCCGTGGCGGCCAGCGCCGCGGCCATCATCGTGGCGGCGGAGAGGAACGCCCGCCGCGTCGTCCGGACCGTCATTGCGACTCCACATGAGGACTCAGAGGGAGAGAACTTCTTCGTGACGGCTCACGCTAGAAGTGACGTCACCCACGAGCTATGTGGCGGAAACACACAAGTAACAGGAATGAGGTGGCCGGAGGTTACAGCGGGCCGCACTACCAGCCGGAAGCGCCCGCCCTCGATGGCCCGAACCCCCACGGACCACCCGAACCGTGTGTCGCCCCGCGCCATTCGTCCGCTTCGGTCAGCGGAACCCGCGATGGGTCTGCCGCCTCTGCCCCCAGACGCTGGCGAACATCTCCTCCCCTCAAGATCGTGCTCGAACCTGGAATTAGTGGCCTCGGAGCACCGCCACGCCACTACATCCTGGATCGAGCGCGATCTCGCACCCACGACAGGCGATTCGGGCTGGCAGATGAATCTCCGGAATGTCCGTTCCCACTCCAGGGCCGCTGGCGGACAGGAAGATTGTCTGGTGCGCCAGTTCTTCCGCAATCCCGTGCGACTGGTGCCGTTCGCGTTCCTGGTCCCGATACTGCTCGGCACCCTGTTGCTCATGGCGCGCTGGGCGACAGTGGAACACGAACGCCCACCCGTGGTCACAGCGCTCTTCACCGCCACCTCGGCCGTGTCGGTCACCGGCATGGCCATCACCGACACGCCGAACTACTGGTCCGGCGCGGGACTGGTGGTGATCACCCTGCTCACCCAGCTCGGCGGTCTCGGCATCCTCACTGTCGCGGCGTTGGTCATCCTGGTGGTCTCCAGCCAGCTCGGACTGCGCAACCGGTTGCTGGTGCAGGCCGAGACGGCCGAGTTCGGCATCGGTGAGGTGGGCCGGTTGCTCCGCCGGATCGCGTTGACCGTCTTCGCCTGCGAGGCGGTGATGACAGTGCTGATCGCCGGTCGGCTCTGGCTGGCCTACGACTATCCGTTCGGGCGGGCCCTCTGGTCGGGCGCCTTCCACGCCGTGCAGGGGTTCAACAACGGCGGCTTCGCGCTCTACACCGACGGGCTGCTGGCCTTCAGCCGTGACCCGTGGGTGTCGCTGCCCCTGGCGATCGGCGCGATCATCGGCGGTCTCGGTTTTCCCGCGCTCTTCGAGGCGGTCCGCGAGTGGCGGCAGCCGGCGCACTGGGCGGTGGCGACGAAGTTGACCATCTGGGGCAGCGCGGCGCTGCTGCTGGTCGGCTTCGCCGGCCTGCTCGCCGCCGAGTGGACCAACGCGAGCACCATCGGCCAGTACGACGTACCCGGGAAGATCCTCGCGTCGTTCACCCAGATCGCGCTGAGCCGCACCGGCGGCTACAGCGTCCTGAACATCGCCGACCTGCAGGAGGAGAGCTATCCCCTGCTGATCGTGCTGATGTTCATCGGCGGCGGCAGTGCCAGCACGGCCGGTGGCATCAAGGTCTCCACGTTCTTCCTCCTGGCGTTCACCATCTGGGCGGAGTTGCGGGGCGAGCCCGACGTGACGATCGGGCACCGGCGGGTGGCCACCGCGAGCCAGCGGCAGGCGGTCACCGTGGCGCTGCTCAGCGTCGCGTTGGTGACCGCCGGGACCATGCTGTTGCTGCTGCTCACCGAGGGCGTCCGCTTCGTCGCGGCCCTGTTCGAGATCACCTCGGCGTTCAGCACCACAGGTCTGACCATCGGTCTGGCCACCGAACTGCCGGCCGGCGGCCAACTGGTGCTGACCGTGCTGATGTTCATCGGCCGCGTCGGGCCGCTCACCCTGGGGTCGGCGATCGCCCTGAACACCCGACGCCGCCTCTACCGCTATCCCCAGGAGCAACCCATTGTCGGCTAGGGCGTGTTTCAGAAGTGTCGGCCGGCCCGCACGCCGGGACCACGCCCTTGGGAGCAGGGAGGGCCGAGGTGTCGGCTAGACGAGCGGACAGCGGCGGCGTCGTGGTGATCGGGCTGGGTCGATTCGGTTGCCACCTGGCCGGGTCGCTGACCCGGATGAACCGCGAGGTGTTGGCCATCGACCGCAACCCGGCGAAGGTGCAGCGCTGGTCGGCGCAGCTCGACCGGGTGGTTCAGGCCGACGCGACCGAGGAGGGGGCGCTGCGGCAGCTGGGCATCACCAGTTTCGGGCGGGCGGTGGTGGCCATCGGGGCCTCGGTGGAAGCGAGTGTGCTCACCGTGTTGGCGCTGGTCGAGCTGGGTGTGCCCCAGATCTGGGCGCGGGCCACCTCGCAGAAGCACGCCAAGATCCTGGCGTCGGTGGGCGCGCACCACGTGATCTTCCCGGAGGCGGAGACCGGGGACCGGGTCGCGCACCTGATCGTCAGCCGGTTGCTCGACTTCATCGAGTTCGACGACGACTTCGCCATCGCCACCGTCCGGGTGCCGGAGTCCCTGGTCGGGCGCACACTGCTCGACCTGAAACCGGAGGAGCGCTTCGGGGTACGCGTGGTCGGTGCCAAGCTGCCGGGCGAACGCTTCCGGTACACCTCCGACGACACCACGCTTCCCCAGAACGGGGTGCTCATCGTCGAAGGTGGGATCGACCAGGTCCAGCGATTCGCGGGGTTGCGCTGAACTGCTCCGCAGGGCGAGATCGACCGGGGCCGTCGAACCAGTTGGTCCGACGGCCCCGAAGCATGGCGAAACGGTGTGGCCTGCTCACTTCCGGTGACCACCCGGCCCCTTGGTCACCTTCACACTTTTCCCGGACCACCACCGGCAGCCTTCGCGGGCTTCGCCGGGGCCTTCGCCGGCTTCGGCGGCTTGGCCTTCGACGCGCCGCCGCCCGAACCGGAGCCGCTGCGCACCTTCGCTGCCTTGGGCGGAGCCTTCGGCGTGGCGGCCTTGCTCGGCGGGGCCGTGGACGGCGCGCTGCCGGCGACGCCGGAAACCCGAACCCCGCAGGTCGCCTCGCCGAGCCGGAACTCCACAGGCAACGGGTTCGCCCCGCTGTACCTACCCGTGAGGGTCACCTTCTCGGCCGCGCCAGCGGCCAGCGTGGTGCGCTGGGCCGCCGGTCGGATCAGCACCGTGCTCCCCTGCTGGTGCACCGGCGCGGGCTCCGCCTTCGTCACCTTCTGCTGCCCCGGGAAGGTGAAGCTCATCGCCCAGTCCCGCAGCTCACGGCCACCGGTGTTGGTCAACGTCAGCTCGGCGGAGAACTCGGTGCCGGAGTCGGAGCGCAACGCGTACGCCACCTCGCAGGGCACCGCCGCCGGCAGACCCATCCGCGCCTCGGTCGTCGGCCGGTCCCCTCCGCTGGCCGGGCTGCGCGAGGTGAACCCCCACATCGCCCCGGTGACCGCGATCAGCCCGACGGCGGCCACTCCGGCCTCCACCCGTCGACGCCGGGTCACCCGCTGCTGCGTCCGACGGTCCCGGTTGCGGGTCCGCGACAACGGCAACGCGTCGGTCGCCGCCGACCAGGGCAGGATCGTGGTACGCGCACTGCCGAGCATGGTCGCGTCCAGCGGCCCGGCGGCCGGGGACACCGGCACCGCCGCGAGCATGCCGGCCGCCTCGGCGAGCGTCCGGGTCAGCTCGGCGGTGGCCGGTCGGTCGGCGGGCCGCTTGGCCAGGCAACGTCCGACCAGGTCGGCCACCCCGTCGGGCAGCCCCGCGACGGTGGGCATCGGCTCCGGGTCGTTGTACATGTGGGCGCGCAGCATCTGGGTGGTCGTGCTGGCTAGCCACGGCAGTCGACCGGTGAGCATCCGGTAGAGCAGCAGTCCAACGGCGTACACGTCGGTGGCCGGGGAGACCTGGCCGTTGTCCAGCCGCTCCGGGGCGAGGTACGCGGGAGTGCCCAACAGCGTGCCGTCCGGGCCCTTCTCGCTCTCCCCGACGAGCGCGGAGATGCCGAAGTCGACCACCTTGACCCCGGTTGAGGTGAGCATGACGTTGCCCGGGGTGACGTCGCGGTGCACCACCCCACGGGCGTGCGCGGTGGCCAGCGCGGAGCTCACCTCGGCGCCGATGGTCACCGCCTCCCGCCACGGCAGTTGGCTCTCCCGACCCAACCGGCTGGCCAGCGAAGCGCCGTCGACCAGCTCCATCACCACGTACGGCACCGTCAGACCGACCTGCTCGGACTCGCCGTAGTCGTACACGTTGGTGATGTTGGGGTGGCAGAGCCGCGCTGCGGCCTGCGCCTCGATCCGGATGCGGTGGCGGAAGGCCCGGTCGCTGGCCAGCCGGGAGGCCAACACCTTCACCGCGACCTGACGACCGAGCACCTCGTCGTAGCCACGCCAGACCACCGACATGCCGCCCGCGCCGAGTTGTTCGATCAGCCGGTACCGCTCATCGAGCAACTGCGCGCCGTTCCGGTCCCCACCACCCATGGTGAGCGATGTTGCCCAGGAACGGCCCGCCTACACCTGGAGTATCGGATTCGGTCAGGATTGTCACCCGATCAGGCGGTGGCCAGCAGTTGATCCACCGGGGCGTAGTCGTCGGTCAACACCATCGCCCCGTCGACGAAGTCCGTCAGCGCCGCACCGGACAGCAGGCTGACCTTCGGATCCACCTCGGCCAGCCGGGCCCGGACAGCTTCCAGCGGCAACGGCGCGTCGGAGCCGACGATGAGGAAGTTGGAGCCCTGCTCCTGGGCGAGCGCTTCCGGCGGCGCGATCAACGCGACGTGCCCGAACTCGGCTGCCACAGTGGCCAACTCGGCGCGGATGAACCGCAGCGGCGGGTAGTCGATGACGTTCTGCACGTACACGCCGCCGGGGCGGGTCACCCGCCGGACGTCGGCGGCCATCTCCCGGGTGGCCAGGTGCCAGGGCACCACCAGGTGCCCGAACGCGTCCCCGACCACCAGGTCACGGCTGTCGGTCGGCTCGCCGGCAACGAGCATCCGGGCGTCACCCACCACCGCCCGCAGGTCCGGCCCCGGCCGTACGCCCAGTTCCTGCTCACCCAGCTCGACCAGCCCGCCGTCGATCTCGAACACCAGGTTGTCGGTGCCCGGTCGGGTCGCGGTCAGGTAGCGCGGCACTGTGAAGCCACCGCCGCCCAGGTGTAACGCGTCCAGGCGCTGACCGGCCGGCGCGGCGACGTCGCCGACCGCGCCGATCCACTTCGTGTACGCGTACTCCAGGTGTTTCGGGTCGTTGAGGTCCACGTACGAGTGCTGGGCGGAGTTGAGCAGCAGCGTCCGCCCGCTGGGCCGGGCGGGGTCCGTGGTGACCCGGGCGCAGTGGTACGCCGTCTCGATGTCGCACGGGTTGGGCGCCACGGTGGTCAGCCCCGCCCCGGCCAGGCCGAGTACGGCCAGCGCGGCTCGGGCCCGGGCCGGACCGGGCAGCTCGGTGGGCTCCTGCCGGCGCAGGTACCAGCCGAGGCCGATGCCGACCAGCCCGAGCGCGAGCGCCAGGGCCAGCAGGATGACGGTGCTGCGCAGCGCGGCGACCAGCACGAACCCGGTCAGCAGGGTTGCGGTGATGCCGCCCAGGGTGCCGATCCCGGAGAGTCGACCGACCACCTGGCCGGTGCGGCGCAGGTCGGCGAGCTGGAGTTTCACCACCAGCGGGGTGACAGCTGCCAGCAGCGCGGCCGGCACGAACACCGCCAACGCGACAAGCAGCAGGATGCCGCTGGCCGCACCACCGCGCAGCACCTCACCGGCGTACCGGACGACGGGCAGGGTGACGGCGGTGGCGATGCCGGCCAGCACCAGCGCCGGCGCCAGCAGGCCTCGCGGGTTACGCCGGTCGGCCAGCCAACCGCCGGACCACGCGCCGTACGCGATCGCGGCCAGCGCGATGCCGATCACCGAGCTGGTCACCTGAAGGGTCACCCCTACGTACGGGCCGACCAGGCGCAGCGCGACTGTCTCCAGCACCAGCACGGCACCGCTGGAGAAGAACACCAGGAATGCGGCCAGGCCGTTGGGCAGCGCCCGGCCGGTGACCGGCACGGGCGGAGCCGGGGGCGCCGGCAGGGCCGCTACGTCGGACGGTGGGGAGCTCATCGTCGCGATGGTACGCAGCGAAGCTGGTGCTTCGGGTCAGTACATAGAGAGATGAACATGGTTCGTGTGGGAGGCCGCCGGAGAGCCGCTTCCACTGTACGAACGCCAACCGGTGCCGGGATGCCAGATCTGCCGGTACCAGATCACGTAGAGCACGCCGAGCCGGTCGGCGTTGCGCACGTGCCAGGCGGCCAGGCTGTCCCCGTACGCCTTGTCGCCGCCGGTCGCGTTCTTGTCCTCGAAGCCGTTCGTGGCGGCCGAGAAGTCGCAGGCCCGGCCCTTCGGATGCTCGCCGCTGCCACCACTGCGCTTGCAGGAGACGTGCCGCTTGTAGCCGGCCGCCTGGGTCTGCTTGAGCGCGTTGAGGGTCCGCGGGGTGATGCACCCGGAGGTGGTCGGGTCCTTCACCGAGCAGGACTCCGACGGCCAGGACCCGTCGGAGTTACGCGGCGCCGGCTTCGCCGAGGTGGAGCTGCCACCGCTGAAACCGTTGCTGCCGCCGGAGCTGACCTCGGCGAGCGCCTCCTCGGCTTCCTTCTTCTTCTTCGCCATCACGGCGAGTTGCTTCTGCTGCTCGCGGACCTCGGCGTCGATGGCGACCTTGGCCTGCTGCGCCTGCTGCCGGGCGTCGGTGAGGTCACGCAGCCGCTTGCTGTCCCGCTGGGCCATCAGGTCGAGGTCGCCCGCGCGTTGCAGGAACGCCTCCGGTGTGGCCGTGTTGAGCAGCATCGAGACAGCGCTCAGTCGACCCACCCGATACGACTGGGCGGCCACCTCGCCCACCTGGCTGCTGAGCCCGACCAGCCGACCCTCGAGCGTGGCCAGCTCGCCGGTCAGCGCCGTCTGGCGACGCTTGGAGTTGTCCAGCTTGGCCTTGGCCTCGATGTGACCCTTGGCGGTCAACTCCAGCGCGTCCTGCAACTTCTTGCTGCCGCCCTCGCCAGGCTCCGCGTACGCGGGCACGGCGGCACCGCCGAGCACCAACGCGACGGCGGCGAGCACTGCGAACAGAGCGCCGCGACCGAGCCGCGGGCTGAGCCTGGTCCTGGGCACGAAAGCGTCCTTCCGTCGACCGCCGGCCCCCGATGAACACTGCACGGCGGCGCCGGTCGGCGGCCTGCTGGCGGAGACCGCCGGTCACGATACCGGATCACGGGCCGGTGACCAGCCCGCTGACCCGCTGGCCGCCTCGATGTCGACGGAGCGTCCCAACACGGTCGCGCAGCGCGCGGATCAGGTGCTCAGAAGCGCGTCGCGCACCTCGGCCCACACCTGCTCGTTGGCCGCGACGAGCAGACCCCGGCCGTCGTCGGCGGGGTGGTAGTCGACGCCGTCGAATCGGCGGGCGACACCCCCGGCGGCACGGACCAGCACGGTGCCCGGGGCGTGGTCCCAGGGCAGGGTGCGCCAGAAGAGGGCGAACTGCTGCTCGCCGGTGAGGATGTCCAGGTACTCCCGACCGGCGCAGTGCAGGCCGGGCAGCAGCTCACCGAGCCGCCGCCCGCCGGCGCGGACCCGGTCGCGGGCCTCCGGCGGCAGGAACCGGGTCATCGCCGCGCCGCGCAGCTCGCCGAGCGGCGGCACCGAGCCGGCGCCGTCCACCGGTCGACCGTTGAGCAGTGTGCCCTCGTCCGCCGAGCCGGCGGCGAGAGTGCCGGCGAGCGGGTCCAGGATCCAGCCGGCGGTCGGCTGCCCGTCGGTCAGGAGCGACACCATCAGGGCGAACGGCCGGCGACCGGCGGCGAAGTTGGCGGTTCCGTCGACCGGGTCGACCAGCCAGACGTCCCCGCTGTCACGTAGGTGCCGCAGCAACCCCGGATCGTCGGCGACACCCTCCTCGCCGACCACCTTCGAGCCCGGCCGCAGCCGACGCAGCCCCGCCGAGAGCAACTCCTCGGCCCGGCGGTCGGCGACCGTGACCACCTCGCCGGGCGCCTTCTCCGACACGTCATCGTCGTCGAGCTTGCGGAACAGTGGCAGCACGACCTGATCGGCGGCCTCCCAGAGCAGGCCGCCGACGTCGTCCAACAGGGTGTCAGCCACGCGGCGGCAGCTTGACCACGCTGACGAAGAACTCGTCGATCTGACGGACCACCGAGATGAAGCGCTCGAAGTCCACAGGCTTGGTCACGTAGGCGTTGGCGTGCAGTTGGTAGCTGCGCAGAATGTCCTCGTCGGCCTGCGAGGTGGTGAGCACCACCACCGGGATCCGGCGCAGCTCCTGGTCTTTCTTGATCTCTTCCAGCACCTCCCGGCCGTCGCGCCGGGGCAGGTTGAGGTCGAGCAGGATCAGGTCGGGCGCCACCGCGTCGGCGTACTGGCCTTCCCGGCGCAGGTAGGCGAGCGCCTCGGCCCCGTCGGAGACGACGGTCAGCCGGTTACGCAGCTTGTGTTCCTCGAACGCTTCCTGGGTCATCAGCACGTCACCCGGGTCGTCCTCGACGAGCAGGACCTCGATCGGGCTCTTGCCATCCGCCGGCGCGGTCATCCCACCGTCTCCCTCATGTCACCCGTTCTACCGCTTTCCAGCGTCTCGTCGGCCCGGTCCGGCTGGTCCGGCCCGTCGGCCTGCTCCGTCATCGCTGCCGGAGCCTCGGTCGAGGGCGTCGCGTCGCCCGCTGTCAGGGCGTTCGGCTCCCCGGCGGAATCGGCGGCTTCCGCCGCCGCGACGTCCTCGGGAAGTGCCGGCAGGGTGAACCGGATCGCGGTGCCCTCCGGCACGTCGGTGTCCACCCAGACGCGGCCGCCGTGGTACTCGACGATCTTCTTGACGATCGCCAACCCGATGCCGGTGCCCGGGTACGCGTCCTTCGAGTGCAGCCGCTGGAAGATCACAAAGATCTTGTCGGCGAACTCCGGCTCGATCCCGATGCCGTTGTCCTGGCAGGTGATCTCCCACTCGGCACCCACCAAGCGGGCCGAGACGTGCACCTTCGACGGCACGTCCGGGCGGCGGAACTTGATCGAGTTGCTGACCAGGTTGGCCAGCAGGTTGGTGAGCAACGGTTCCTCACCCGAGATCACCGGCAGATCGGTCCAGGTCAACTCGGCGTCCGCGTACTGCCGGGCGGCCTCGGTCTGGCCGGCCACGTCGCCCATCACCTTGTTGAGGTCGACCTCGACGAAGCCGGTGGTGAGCCGCCCGATCCGGGAGAACGCCAGCAGGTCGTTGATCAGGCGCTGCATCCGTTGCGCGCCGTCCACAGCGAAGGCGATGTACTGGTCGGCCCGCTCGTCGAGCTGCCCGGCGTAACGGCGCTGGAGCAGCTGGCAGAAGCTGGCGACCTTACGCAGCGGCTCCTGCAGGTCGTGCGAGGCCACGTACGCGAACTGCTCCAGGTCCCGGTTGGACCGGGTCAGCTCCTCGGCCTGCTTCTGGAGCTGACTGTTGACCCACTCGATGCGCTCGCGGGCGGCCCGGACCTCGGCCAGGTCGGCGGCGATCTTCTGCCGCATCGCGTCCACGTCCTCACCGAGCCGGATGAACTCCGGCGGACCGAGGGGGGCAATGCGGTGCTGGTAGTCGCCCTCGGCGACCTCGCGGACCTGGGTGGCGAGGCCGGTCAGCGGCCGGACCACCATCCGATCCAGCGAGAGCAGCAGCACCGCCCCGGCGACGACCACCACCAGCGCGGCGACGATCAGGAGAACAACCAGGATGTTGCTGCTGGTACGGACGTTGGTGGCGGTCTGCTCCCGGGCGGCCAGGACCTCCTCCTGGAGGTCGTTCACCGCCAAGCGCACCTCGTCGAACTGTTGCCGGGCCGCTTCGGTGACCAACGCCTGGCCGGCGTTCGTGCCGCTCTGCTCGGTGGTGGTGATCACCGGCTCCGCAACCGACTGTCGCCACTGCGTGACACGCTCCTCGACGGTCCGCAGCTCCTGGCTGATCTCCGGATAGTCGTCGAGCAGCGTCCGCATCGAGGCGACGACGCTCTGCTCCTGGGCGAGCCCTTCCCGGTAGGGGTTCAGGTCGTCCCGGTCGCCGCTGACCGCGTACCCGCGGATCGCCGTCTCCTGGTCAAGCAGCGCGTTGAGCAGTTCCTGGGACTGCACCCGCAACGGGCCGGTCTCGTTCAGGACCGCGTCGATCTGGGTGCGGTTGCGGGCGGCCATCGCCGCCTCCGCGCCGGCCAGCCCGACCAACAGGAAACCCACGACGGCGAGCAGGGTGATCACCCGGCGGCGCAGACTCCAGCCGCCGACCACCGGCTTCACCGGCCACCGCCCCGGCTGACCAACAGCATGGCCACGTCGTCGGCGAGCGGGCCACCGTTGAGCCGCTCGGCCCGACCGACGAGCCACGCCGGCAGCTCGGGCAGGGACACCGAATGGTTGGCCGGCTCGCCCAGCAAGCCACTGAGGCCCGGCACGTCGAGCCGTTCGTTGCCGGCGCCCACCCGCCCCTCGATCAGGCCGTCGGTGTACATCAACAGGGACCAGTCATCGGTGTCGAACTCCAGGTCGTAGGCAATCGGCCGGCGAGGTCGTACGCCCAGCAGCAGGCCGCCGGGCGCGGGCACCGGGGCGACCCGGCCGCCGGAGAGCAGCAGCGGTGGCGGGTGCCCGGCCAGTCGGACGGTGGCCCGGTTGGCGTCCAGGTCCAGTCTGACGGTGGCCACCGTCGCGAAGATCTCCTGGAGGCGGCGCTCACTCATCAGCACCTGCTCCAGGGCGGGCAGCACCTCGTCGTCCGGCACCCGGGCGAGCACCAGGGCCCGCCAGGCCACCCGCAGCTCGACCCCGAGCGCGGCCTCGTCCACCCCGTGCCCACAGACGTCGCCGACGATCAGGTCGAGGCGGTCCGGGTGGGTCTGCACCACGTCGAAGAAGTCTCCGCCGATCAACGCGGCGTGCCGGCCCGGCCGGTAGAAGGTGTGCACCGCGACCAGGTCGGTCGTCATCAGCGGTTGGGGCAGCAGGCCGCGTTCGAGTCGGGCCGACTCGGCCTGGCGCAGCTCGACCTCGCGCAACCGGCGGGCGTTCTCGTCGGCGCGCTTACGCTCCACGGCGTAGCGCAGCGCCCGGGTCAGCAGCACCCCGTCGACCTGGCCCTTGACCAGATAGTCCTGGGCGCCCTCGGCGACCGCCACGACGCCCAGGTGCTCGTCCGTGCGGCCGGTCAGCACGCAGACCGCGGCGCCGCTGGACATGTCCAACACCTGGCGCAGCCCGTCCAGCCCCTGCGCGTCGGGCAGGCCCAGGTCGAGCAGGACGCAGTCGACGCCGCTGATCCGCTGCCGCGCCTCCCGGAGGCTGGTCGCGACCAGCAGGTCGATCATCGAGTTCGTCTCGGCGAGCAGCTCACCCACCAGGAAGGCGTCGCCCTCGTCGTCTTCCACCAGCAGCACCCGCAACCGCTCACCCGGCGGCAGGTTGGCGTGCCGCGCCAGGCCACCGTGCGGGTACGGCACAACTGGGGAACCGGCCAAGCCGGCCCCCCGGTGCGGCCGGGTCACCGCCGCGAGACGCGGGAGTTCGCTGGTGATGTCGGGCTCCTTCCGAGTGCCCTGCTGATCCTGTATTAGACAACGGTCGCACACAACACGATGCCTGCGGCGCGGGCGGGGATGGGGCGCGTCACTGCTCGGCCGTGGACAAACCGGGCGGCTGACGGACACGGGACGTACCGGCCATCCCATCCGCAGCCACCGACGGGCAGGATGATCCCACCCCAGGCCCCACCACCCCCCGAGGAGTCCCCGTGGGCGCACCCACCACCCCGGCCACGACGGGCACGCCGACCCGTCCGATTCCGGGCGTACCCCCTGCCAGCCGCGCGCTGACCCGGCCGCGTCGGCGGCTCGTGGCCGCCGCGGCGGCGTTGGCCGCGCTGGCCGCGGTCGCCGCCGGCAGTCTGCTCGACCTGCGCACCCCGGCCCCGAAGTCGGCCGACGCGCCGGCTGACGCGTTCAGCGCCGGCCGCGCGTACGAGGACGTCCAGGTGATCGCCGCCCGGTCGCACGTCGCCGGCAGCCCGGCCAACGAACAGGTCCGCGCGCACCTGGAGCAGCGGTTGCGAGGGCTGGGCCTGGAGACCGAGGTGCAGGACACTGTGGCACCGGAGGCCGGTCAGCTCAGCGGGGCCGCGGGCGGGGCGACAGTGGCCCGGGTCCGCAACGTGGTGGCCCGGCTGCCCGGCACCGACTCGACGGGTCGGGTCTTCCTGGTCTCCCACTACGACTCGGTACAGACCGGGCCGGGCGGCAACGACGACGCCGCCGGCACGTCGACCATCCTGGAGGTGGCCCGCGCGCTGACCACCGGCCCTCGGCCGCGCAACGACATCGTCTTCGTGCTCACCGACGCCGAGGAGGCGTGCCTGTGCGGCGCGGCCGCGTTCGCCGCCAGCCACCCGCTGGCCGCCGACGGCGGTGTGGTGCTCAACCTGGAGGCGCGGGGCTCCACCGGGCCGGTGATCATGTTTGAGACGTCCCGGAACAACGCGAAGTTGGTGGACATCTTCGGCCGGGCCGCCCCTCACCCGGTCGGCACCTCGTTCGCGGTGGAGATCTACCGCGCGCTGCCGAACGACACCGATTTCACCGCCTTCCTCGATCACAAGTTCGTCGGGCTGAACTCGGCGTACATCGACGGGGGCGCGATCTACCACACGCCGTTGGACACCCCGGCCGCCATGGACCGGGGCAGCCTCCAGCAGCACGGGGACAACGCGTTGGGGCTGGCCCGGGAGTTCGGTGGCACCGACCTGACCGAGCTGCGCTCCGGGCACGACGCGACCTACTTCCCGGTCCCCGGCGGCCTGGTCCGCTACCCGGGCACGCTCACACTGCCGCTGGCCCTGCTCGCGGTGGCGGCGGTGGCCGCGCTGGGCTGGCTGACCCGTCGGCAGGGCCGGGCCAGCATCGGCCGGATGGCCGCCGGCTTCGGGCTGGCCCTGGTGCCGATCGTGGTCGCGCCGGTCGCCGCCCAACTGCTCTGGCTGGCGATCACCGCGATCCGACCGGGGTACGCGGAACTGCTCGACCCGTACCGGCCGATCTGGTACCGCCTGGCCGTCGTGGCGCTCGCCGCCGCCATCCTGTTCGCCTGGTACGCGCTGACCCGCCGCCGGATCGGCCCGGCCGCGCTCGCGATCGGTGGGCTGGCCTGGCTTGCGCTGCTCGGAGTGCTGCTCGCCGTTGCGGTGCCGGGTGGGGCGTACCTCACCACACTGCCGGCGCTGGCCGGCGCGCTCGGTGGGCTGGTCGCGCTGCGTACCCGGCAGACCGGGCCGTGGCCGGTGGTGGCCGTGACCGCCGCAGCGGCCGTCGGTGTGGTCATCCTGCTGCCCACAGTGGTGCTGCTCTTCCCCGCGCTCGGGATGGGCATGGGTGGGGTGGCCGCGCTGGTCGCGGTGCTGCTCGGCCTGGTCGCCCTGCCGGTGGTCGACCTGCTGCACCCGCAGGCCGGCGGCCAGCGTGGTCTGCTCGCGCTGCGGGCCCGGCGGCTCGCGGTGCTGCCGGCCGGCGCCGCCGCGGTGGCGGCGGTGGTGCTCGCCGGGGTCGGCCTGGCCGTCGACCGCTTCGACGCCGCCCATCCCGCCCCGACGCACCTGATGTACGCGATGGACGCCGGCACCGGCCAGGCCCGCTGGCTCAGCCACGAGAGTGACCCGCAGTCGTGGACGGACGGCTACGTGGACGGGACGGCCGACGTCGGCGACGACTTCCCCGGGCTCGGCGACGGTGAACTGCGGACCGGGCCGGCGCAGCCGGCGAACCTGCCGGCCCCGAAGCTGGACGTGGTGGCCGACGCCACGACTGATGGAGAACGCACGCTGCGACTGCGGCTCACCCCGCAGCGGGCCGCCCGGCTCGCCACCCTGCACGTCGACACGTCGACCGCCACCGTGCTGCGGGCCGAGGTCGCCGGGCGGCCGGTGCCGGTGGAGCCCCGCGAGGGCAAGTGGGGCTTCGGGCTGGTGTTCCACGCCCCGCCCACCGAGGGCATCGAGGTCACGTTGACAGTGCGGCCCATCGCCGGGCAGGTGGCGTTGCGGGCCATGGACGCCAGTGACGGGCTGGACGCACTGCCCGGCTTCCGCCCCCGACCGCCGGCCGTCGGCGTTGTCGGATCGCACAGCTCGGAGATGCTGGCGGTCGCCCGCACCTATCCCATCTGACGGACGGCCCGGTGGTCCGGCGGAGCGACTCATCCGCCGGACCACCACCTTTCCTCGCGACCGGAAAGCCATCTGGCGTCGATTCGGTCAGCCCACCGGTTCGGGTTGGCCGGCACCGATCCGGTGGCAACGATTACCGTCGTGGTCGGTGAAGGTCAGGTCCACCAGAACTGTGTCGGCAGTGCTGGCGGTGCTGGCCCAGCAACGGGCGCCCGAAGCCGAGGAGATGCTGCACGCCATCCTGGAGGTCCGCTACCGGTTGTGGCCGCTCAACCAACCGGAAGCCTGGCAGGCCCGGCACACGCTGGCCCGATGCATGCAGGCGCAGGGCCGGCTCGCCGAGGCGGAGGCCGAGCTGCGGGCCACACTGGCCACCGTGGAACCCCGGCACGCCGACCGCAGCGAGGTGCTCGCCATCCGCTCCACCCTGGCCCTGGTGCTGCTGCTCGACGAGCAGGTCGACGCCGCGATCGAGGTGTACGAGCGGTTGCTGGCCGACCGTCGGCGACTCCTCGGCGACACCCACCTGGACACCCTCCAGGTCGAGCACGCGCTGCGCCGGCTGCGCGACGGCGACTGACCGGTCAGTGCGGCGCGGCCGGGCCCAGGTCGCTCGGGTCGGTGTTGCCACCACAGATGATCACTGCCACCCGCTCCCCCGGCTGCGGCACGTACGCGCCGCCGACCAGCGCGGCCAACGCAGCGGCACCACCCAACTCGGCCGCGACCCGCAGCTCCGACCAGAGCAACCGGCGCGCCCGCACCAGGTCCTCGTCGCGGACCAGCACTGACACCACCTCGGTCCGGCGGGCGGTGTCGAAGGCGATCTCGCCGATCCGCCGGGCACCCAGCGAATCGGTGGCGATGCCACCCACCTCGATGTCGACCGGCCGCCCCGCCTTGAGCGCCGAGTGCAGGGTGGGGATCTGCTCCGGCTCGACCGCCACGACACGTACCGAGCCACCGAACCAACTGGCGATACCGGACACCAACCCGCCGCCACCGACCGCCACCAGCACTGTGTCGATCCCGCCCACCTGCCGCTCCAGCTCGCGGCCGACGGTGCCCTGACCGGCCACCACCTCCGGCTGGTCGTACGCGTGCACCACCAACGCGCCGGTCTCCCCGGCCCGCTGGGTGCTCGCCGCCAACGCCTCGGCGTAGTGCTGGCCCACCTGGCGCACCTGTGCGCCCAACCCGGCCAACCGCTGCACCTTCACCGGCGAGGCGGTGACCGGCACGAAGACCTCCGCCGGCACGCCCAACGACCGGGCCGCGTACGCGACAGCGAGGCCATGGTTGCCACCCGATGCGGCGATCACCCCGGCCGAGGGCAACGACCCCTGGAGCATCCGGTTGAACGCGCCACGCGGCTTGAACGAGCCGGTGTGCTGGTGCAGCTCCAACTTGAGGCTGAGCTGCCCGGGCACACCCAGATCGGCGGCGTCGACGGCGATGACCGGGGTTTCCCGGACCCGCCCCTCGACAAGGGCCGCGGCCGCCTCGACGTCGCTTCTGTCCACCATGGGGAAACGCCCTTCACTACGACCAGAGGGCCAGTCGACCGTCGTCGGTGAGCCCGACGAAACATCCTATGGAGATCCGTCGGCCATCCGACGCGGGACGCACCGTGTGATAGTGCCGCGGATCAAACAGAAAGCCCTCCCCGAGCGTGGGGCGCAACGTCAGCGACTGCGTGTCGGCCGCCACCGCCTCCTGGAAGCCGTACCCGCCGGGCACCCGCAACGGCTCGTCGTCCGGCTGCCAGCGCCGCCGCCACAGCACCGTCTCCCCACCGGCCGGTGGCACCCGGATGTAGATGTTGAACGCCAACTGGGCCACCACCTCGCTGTCGAGCAGCCGGCCCGCGTACTCCCGTACCGCGTCGTCGAAGTGCACCTGGAGCCCCGCGTTGATCTCGCGGACGATACCGACGTGCATCTCCCGACCCTGCCGCCGCCCGGGTGCCACGTTCGGCCACCTCGGAACGCGGCCAGGCACAGGTCCCGGGGGGAGTCCGACAGGCCCAGCGTCGACCAGTTCTTCTCGGCCGTGTGGGCGGCTTCCCAGTAGTCCTCGCGGAGTTCACCGGCGGCCCGGTGGTCGTTGATGGCCGGACCGAACTTGGCGACGACGGGAAAGACCCGGCTCTCGTCGTAGCGGTCCATCGGCGCGTTCGCGAGCGCCGCGGTGATCGCCTGGCAGCGGGCCGGAGAGAGCAACCCCGGCACCCGTACGGCGGCCAGCCGCCCCGCGATGAGCCCGGCGACATCCGCACGGGTGATCGATTCTGATTCGACGGCGACGAACAAGGGATCGGTAGTGCTCGAATGCTGCACGGCGGTCCTCCCGTAACGAAGATCCCTCACCGGACTTGTCGCGCCCCCCGACCCGCGCACCGTGCAATGTACAAAGCGCGGGCAAGACGAGGTATCCGCAGTTCCGGGCGATCTGGCGCGGCCACCGCTACCATCGGCGCAACCGGGGTACGCGGCACCGAACCGTACGGCGGAAGCTTTCCACCGATCGGGGAATGGTGACGATTCTCGGCGTGACGCATGATGCGACTAGTTCGAACGCTGACAAGGAGTTCGAGATGGCAGGCGCCGGCCCGACGGATCTTGACATGCACGTCGACCGCCTGGAAATGGCGCGTCGAATAGCTCGGGAAATGATCGAGTCCGATCATCAGGCTCTGGAGCTCGCCGTCCGACAGCGCCCACAGTGCTGGTCCCGACGCCCCACCGGCCACGGCACCCGCGCCGACGCCCTCACGGGCTGACGGTTCCTCTCGCAACAGCGGATACTCCGGCGATGACCCTGTCACCGCCGCGCATCGACGCACGCTCCTCGTTCTTGGTGCTCGCCGGCTGGTACGTGGCCGTCGTCGTGGCATTCGGCATGTTCCTCGGCACGCTCTCCGGGTCGGTCCTGACGGGCTGCGGCGAGGTGTGCGACTCCGAACGATCGAGGACGTTGCTCTTCGGGCTCTACGTGGCCCTGCCGGCGCTGTTCCTCGCACTGCTGGTCAGCCTGGCGACGCTCGCGGTCCTCATCTCCCGCACTCAGCTCCGCTCGTCGGCCCTGGTGGGCACCCTCGCCGCGCTGCTCCCGCTGGTCGCGTGCGGCCTCCTCGCCACGATCCCCTGACCGCGTTCGGCTGACCATTTGATGATGACGGCATGGGGGACACTTTCGCGACCAATGTCGAGGAAGCAGTCGATCTACTGGACGCCGAGTTCGTCGCCCGCCGATCCGCACCAATGAGGGCCGGTTCAGTCGTCGAAGCGTCCTTCCCAGATCGGTGCCGCAATGTCGTAGCTGCGCAAAGGTTCTCCACGTGCCGCCAGCGTCTGGTCCGCAGCGCTTAGCCAGTCGAGGTAGAAGTCTGTGAAGGTGACGTGCCTGCCGTCCTGGTGGCGCAGAGGCACGATCACGTCGCTCGTGGCGCGCCGATCGAACCAGATGTTGCCGCGTTCGGTGCCGGAGACGACAAGCAGCGTGTAGAAGCCGCATCCGTTGTCGCTGAGATATACCACCCCAGTGGTCTGTGCCCGCTCAAGGTCGTTGCTGCGCCGGTTCCACGCTGCCCAGCCGGCCTCGTCTGAGAGCTGCGGCTTCATAGCTTCGAGCTCGTCCCACTGACCTTCGTACGAGTCCTGGTCTGGAAACGGCGTCGTCAGAGCCCCATGGTCCGTCTCCTGGTCGTCCTCCCATGCCCAGCAGCCGGAGCTGCGCGATAACCGGCGGAGGTTTACCGGCCCGATCCCCCCGGAGTCGACATGCAGCAGGAATTCCCGGTATCCGTCGGGCAAGGTGACACCGAACTGCTGCTCCGCGTCGGTGAGTTCGCGGTCGGTCAGAGGAGCCGGCGGGCGATGACCGGGCAAGAGGCGGGAACCGGATCGGTCCGTCAGGGCACTACGCACCCGAAGTGTGCGGCTTCGTACCGCATCCCAGTCTGTCTCCACGTCCGGTCCGCTTCGCTCTGCCTACAGGCCAAGCGGGACGGGTTGGGTTGGTGCTCCGTCAGCGATCAATGCGGCCAACGGCGTGGCGAGGTCTCGGGGCGAGAACAGTTCCGGACCGCGGTGTTCGCTGATCTCCGACAGCGACCACCAACGCCAGCCGATGACGTGCTCGGCGGCGAGTTCCTCATCGCTCATCGCACCGCGCGGCGTGAACGAGGCGGTCCGAACGAGGAAGTATGCGTTCACGATGCCATCGTGACCGGGTGCGAACCCGGCGGCGACTATCTCCTGGCGCCAGACCTGAGGCGGGTCGGCATCGAGAGCAAGGCCGACCTCTTCGCGCAGCTCTCGCCGCAGGGCGGCCAGTGGCGTCTCGCCGTCTTCGACGCCACCCCCGGGAGTGATCCACACGGCGATCGTGCCAGCGGGATCGGGAATGGCGAGTCGTAGCAGCAGAACACGGTCGTCCTCATCGAGGACGACCGCACGCGCCGATCGCCGCAGGTTCACCGTCGACATCAGGACACCCTACGGGTCAACGATCACGTCGACGCCCGCGACGGCACAGCGGTCTGATACGCCTGCGGCCATGAACCAACCAATCGCCGCCTCCTGCTCGTAGGTCGATCGGGCTTCCCATGCCCGCTCCCACGCATCTCCGTTGCCGCCGGCCGGCCCGGAGACGGCATGATCTTGGCTCTGTTCGATCTCTGTGCGAGGCTTCGGCGGTGACTGACCTCGACATCCGCGCGGCCACCTCGGCTGATTCCGAATTCCTGGTCGACATGCTCGTGGAGGCCGTGAACTGGCTGCCTGAGCGCAACTGGTCGCACGAACAGATCCTGGCGAACCCTGCGCTGGCCCACTATGTCACCGGCTGGATGCGGCCAGACGACTTCGGCCTGGTTGCGGTCGACCCGACTGATCGTCCAGTCGGGGCGGCCTGGTTCCGATTCCTGACCTCCGCCGATCCGGGCTACGGATACGTGAGGGACGACGTGCCCGAGCTGACTGTCGGCGTGGTGGAAACCTGGCGGGGCCGAGGTGTGGGTCGGGCACTTCTGCGCGCCGTTCTGCAGGCCGCACGAAAGCGTGGCATCCGCACGGTGTCGCTGAGCGTGGAGCGGGCGAACTTCGCTGCAAGGCTGTACGCCGCTGAAGGGTTTCGCACTGTCGAGTCGTTCGAGGACGCGGACACGATGGTCGCTGAGATCGGGGCCTGACGCGTGTTGTGCCACAGCCAAGTCACTCCTGGGCAGGCGTAACGATCAACTGGCGTTGATGCTGGCCGGCCGCAGTGCTGGTCCGCCGCCCGGCCAGGCCACGGCTCCCGCGCCCATACCTTCGGGGGCTGATTCAGCTCGCGCAATGGCGGATACTTCCGTCATGACTCTGGCACCGTCACGCACACATCTCGTTGATGCGCGCTCATCCTTCCTGGTGCTGGTCGGCTGGTACGTCGCCGTTGTCGTGTCGTTCGGCCTGTTCCTCAGCACGCTTTCCGGGTCGGTCCCGGCTGGCTGCGGCGAGGTATGCGATTCGCAACGGTCGCGGGCGCTGCTCTTCGGGCTCTATGTGGCTACGCCCGCGCTGTTCCTCGCGCTGCTGGTCAGCCTGGCAATGCTCGCGGTCCTCGTCGCCCGTACCCGGATCCGCTCGTCGGCCATGCTGGGCAGCCTGTCCGCGGTGCTTCCGCTGGCTGTGTGCGGACTCCTCATCGCCAGCCTCTGACCGCCGCTGCTCCCATCAGATCAGCCGCTGGATGCGGACCTTCGGACGCTCGTTTCGCAGGTGACCATGTTTGTGCTGCAAATCTGCTCGTTCCAGACGTCCTGATCGTAGTCGGGGTCCGGCGGGATCCACTTGTGGGAGCCGTCGCTGTAGTGGAACTTCTCGTCACCCGCACGAAGGATGCTCATCGGGTCCAACCGAGAAAGCGACGGTGCAGGACCCCTGCCGGCACCCAGGTCAGGTCCTGCGAGGCACAGACCAGTTGAGCGCCCATGTAGAGCGCCAGCGAAACGGCTGCGCCCTCGTACTCAGCGCGTAATTCTTGCTGTCGGGTCCGGCAGGGCCAGGCCGCATTGCAGCCTCCGCAGGTCCAGATCGGCATCACCGGGCCGTGGGTGGTCACTGCAGGCCACCGATTAGGTGTACGAAGTGCGCTCGCCTCTGGAGCCACCGCAGTCGCTCTGGACAAGGGTGGGGCCGGCCGCACCGGCACAGGTCGAGTCCGACCTCGTCGTGGTGGTTCAGGAGTTCGTCGGCAGCGTCGACTTGAGCCTGGGCGTGGTCGATGAGGGCTTCCAGGCCGTGAATAGCAGCCATCTTCACTTCGTCAGGCCTGCACGGCTACGGTGCCAGCGTGCCTCCGCCATGACCGCCGCGAAATTGACGTCGCCCATGACGATGCGGCTCCGGGCAAGTGAGAGCCACAGCGGTGATGCGACGTCCTGCTTGCCGCTGGCGGTTCGCAGCCCTTCTACGGCGAGGCGTGCCAGGCGGCACGACACAAGTTGGTCTCCGTGCACGCAGCCGACGATGAGGTAGTGGCCGGCACGGTCGGGCCGGTGGTCTTCCCACAACGCTCGGCACAGGCGCCACAGCAGCCGATGGCGACAGCCGTCAGGCGGCTCGACCGGCGGGTTCTCGACATCGAACAACATGCCCAAGACGGTCCCGCCGGCTGCGGTCTCGCGACCATGTCCGCTAGCCATGTCACGGTGACATGAGCGGGCTCGACCTGCACGGGCACCAGACTTAAGCTCCAGGTTGAGCACGATGCGTAGTCACTCGACGACGGTGGGAGCGGTGTGCTACTCGACCATCTTCGGATTCCCGACGGCTTCTGGGCCCGGGAGGACGTCAGGACCGCCGTGCGTGTCCGCGACATCGGCACTTTCTTCCGGCTGCTTGCCCGGCATACGGGGGCGAGTCAGACGCGTATCGGGGCCGTGGTCGGCCTGGAACAGGGCTACGTCAGTCGGGTGATCGCCGGCCGGAAGGTGACCTCCATCGACGTGCTGGAGCGGATCGCCGACGGCTGCGGCATGCCCGACGAGACCCGAATGTCACTCGGCCTTGCACCGGGCCAACAAGCACGTCGCCCGACCCTCGGCAGCCCTCGAGGGGATGTGCCAAACGACCGATCCTGGCGCGAGGACGTCCGCGCCGCCACGCAACTGTGGGAAGGCGACGTGAACCGTCGAGACATGCTCCGTCAGACAGTGTTCAGCTCCGCTGGCTACACCCTGCCCGCGTTGCGCTGGTTCACCGCCCCCACCACACAACCCGTCACGCAGAAAGGTCACCGGTCAGTCGGTCAACCCGACATCGACACCATCCGCGAGATGACCTCCACCTACCGGCGACTCGACAACCAGCACGGTGGCGGCCACGCCCGCAAAAACCTCGCCCGCTACCTCAACCACGAGGTCACGCCCCTGCTGACCGAGGGTCGCTACGATCCGGCGACCGGCCGAAAGCTGCTCGCCGCCGTCGCCGAGCTAACGCAGCTCGCTGGTTGGCAGGCATACGACACGGCCGAACACGGCCTCGCCCAGCGCTACCTCACCCACGCCCTCGACCTCGCCCGAGCTGCCGACGATGCTGGGCTCGGCGCCGAAATCCTCGCCGCGATGAGCCACCAAGCCACCTATCTCGGCCACAATGCCACCGGCGTCGATCTCGCCCGCGCCGCCCGGCAGACGGCACGACGCGCCGGCCTCGCGGTGCTGACCGCCGAGGCGCTGGTCATGGAAGCTCATGCCCACGCCGCCGCGCGCAACGAACGCGCCTGCACCAGCGCACTGCACCAGGCAGAACAGACCCTCGACCGGGCCGACCGCAGCAGCGACCCGCAATGGCTCGGCTACTTCGACGAGGCATACCTGTCAGCCAAGTTCGGCCACTGTTTCCATGCTCTCGGCCACCACCAGCAGGCCGAACGCTTCACCGTCCGCTCACTGCACATGGACGAACGCTACATACGCGGCAAGGCCTTCAACCTCACTCTCCTCGCCTCCATCCACGCCCACCACGGCGAACCCGATCGCGCCAGCGCCATCGGGGCACAAGCGCTCACGTTGACCTCTCAACTGCGGTCAGCCCGAGCCGTCCGGTACCTACGCGACCTGCAAACGGAACTCACAGCGCACCGCCGCCGGCCAGCCGTTCGACACTTCATCAACCGTGTCGACGTGACTCTCGGTCAACGCCGCTGACTACAGCTCACCTCGGGCTTTGCGCGCGACCAGCTCTAACACCGCGATCACCGTGCCGGAGCCCACGATCTCACCCCGGGACACGAGGTCCCGCGCTTCCGTCAACGGCATCCAGGCCACCCGCTCGGCCTCGTTGACGTCCACCGGCGAACCGATATGTGTCGCCTCGCGCGCAAGGAACAACAGATTCTCCGCGTCCGCGGTCGCTACCCACGGCTGGAACGACAGCATCGGCTCCACCGCACCCGGACGCCACCCGGTCTCCTCCTCGACCTCACGGACCGCACAGCTCGCCGGCTGCTCACCGTCGTCGACGTAACCCCCAGGCAGCTCCCACACCCACCTGTCGAACACGAACCGGTGCCGCCGCATCAGCAGCAGGCGCTCCTGCTCGTCAAGCACCGCGACCATGGCCGACCGGGGCCCCCTGATCACATACTGCTCGAAACGGACCCCGTCCGGCAGTTCCACGTCGGCGATGCTCAACCGCGCTCGCCGGCTGCCATCCACCACCCGCTCACCGTGAATCGTCCACCGCGTCGGCTCGGTACCCTGCTCCTCCGTCACCAGCCCAGTATCCGACCGCTGGCACGGACGGCGTGCCCTCGTCACTTCCAGCGGAAGTGGACGAAGAGGCGGCCGAAGTTCTTTGAATCCTTCTCCACGCGGTGGTAGAGCTGCTTGACGTCCTTCTGGTCGAGGAACCGCAGCACCCGCTTCTTGAGCTGGCCGGACCCCTTGCCGGGGATGATCTCGACGAGGGTGGCCTTCTTCGCCACCGCCTCGTCCATGATCCCGCGCAACGCGCGATCGATGTCCTGGCCCTTGTTGAAGATCTCGTGCAGGTCCAGCTTGAGCTTCATGCCGCAGCCCCCGGCAGGTCAGGTCCCATGTCCGCCATCCTAGGCACCTCCGAAAGGTTGTCCGACGACGAAGGGGCGGCCCCGAAGGACCGCCCCTGCCGTGTCACGCCGCACGTTCAGCGCCTGCCGCCCAGGCGGGTCTCCACCCGCTCCAGCGCGGTCCGGTAGTCGTCGTTGGCCGCGTACATCGCGGCGGCGATCCGCAGGTGCCGCAGCGCGTCGGTGTGTCGGTTCAGCCGTTCGAGGGTCCGACCGAGCACGTGGTGCGCGTAGTGGTCGCTCGGGTCCCGTTCGACCAGCTCACGCAGGTGCTCCTCGGCCCGGTTGAGCTGGGCAGACTGGAAGTACGCCCGGGCCAGCAGTTGCCGTACCGCTGCGTTGCCGGGTTCGGCGTCGATGATCGGCTCCAGCAGTCGGGCTGCCCCGCTGGGGTCACCGGTTTCGAAGAACATGGTCGCCCGCCGGTAGTCCGCCAGAAGATCCATCTGCCACCTCCTCGGGTCGCACCGTCACCTGTTCCGACGCTGGCACAACACCGGAAGTTTGGCGACTGTTCCCGGGGTCGAGATCGGGTCAGTTCCAGCCACCGAAGGCCGCTGAGGGGGCGTCGAACGGTCAGGTGCGGGCGTCCCGGCGTCCGGCGGAAAGTTCCCAGGCGCGGACACCGCCGACGATTCCGGCGGTGTTCGGCACCACCACCACGTCGTCGCCCATCCGGGCCAGTTGCTCGGGCCGGATCAGTCGGGAGTTGCCCCCACCCAGGTAGAGCCGGTCCCAGCGGAACACCGGGCGGAGCCCGTCCACCACCTGCCGGATCCGCCGGGACCAGAAGGCGTCGCCGAGCCGCCGACGTTCCGGCTCGCCGACGTACGTGTCGTAGGTGGTGCCCCACCGCACCGGCGCGTGCGACAGCTCCAGGTGCGGGGCGAGCACCCCTCCGTCGTAGAGCGCGCTGCCCAGCCCGGTGCCCAGGGTCAGCACCAGCTCGCAGCCGGTGCCGGCGACCACCCCGGCACCGTGCACCTCGGCGTCGTTGAGCACCAGCGCCGGCACCCCGAACGCGTCCGCGAGGGCGCCCCGCGCGTCCCAGCCGGACCACTCGGCGAGCAGGTCCGGGTCGACCCGGCTGCGCGGGCCGCTCCGGGTCACGTAGTGCGGGGTGGAAACCACCACTCCGTGCCGGATCATCCCGGGTACGCCGACCGTGAGCCGGTCCGCCGTCGGCAGGCGCCCGCCCAGCTCCAGCAGGGTGCGGACAAACAACGTCGGCGGCAACGGGTACGGCGTGGGCACCCGCAACGGCCGGGCCCGCATCGTTCCCGCCTCGTCGAGCACGGACGCCTTGATGCCTCCGCCGCCGCAATCGATCGCCAGTGTGGTCACCACGTCGTTGAGTCTGCCCGCTGCCGGCGGCTGGTATGCGGGCGGCCGGATAGGCTGCCGTCCTGATGAGCGCCACGATGATCGTCAAGGACCTGGCCGCCGGGCACGGTGACCGCCCACTCTTCGCCGGATTGGACCTGGTGGTCGCCCCCGGCGACGTGGTCGGGCTGGTCGGGCCGAACGGGGCCGGCAAGTCGACGCTGCTGCGTACCCTCGCCGGGTTGTTGCCGGTCGAGGCCGGCAGCGTGCGGCTGAGCCCGCCCACCGCGAGCGTCGGCCACCTGCCGCAGGAGCCGGAGCGGCGGCCGGGCGAGACGGTACGGGACTTCTTGGCCCGCAGGACCGGGGTGACCGCCGCTCAGGCGGCGTTGGACGCGGCGACCGAGGCGCTGACCGCCGGGGCGGCGGGTGCCGACGACGCGTACGGCGACGCGTTGGAGCGCTGGCTCGCCCTCGGCGGCGCGGACCTGGACGAACGCGCCGAGCAGGTGAGCGCCGACCTGGGCCTCGCCGTCGACCTTGACCACCCGACGACAGGGCTCTCCGGCGGGCAGGCGGCCCGCGCAGGGCTGGCGTCGCTGCTGCTCAGCCGGTACGACGTGTTCCTGCTCGACGAGCCGACAAACGACCTGGACCTGGCCGGCCTGGAACGGCTGGAGGAGTTTGTCACCGGGCTACGGGCCGGCACGGTGCTGGTCAGCCACGACCGGGAGTTCCTCACCCGCACGGTGACCCGGGTGCTGGAGCTGGACCTGCCGCAGCAGCAGATCAACCACTACGGCGGCGGCTACGCGGCCTTCCTGGAGGAGCGCGAGGTGGCCCGCCGGCACGCCCGCGCGGACTTCGAGGAGTACGCCGACACCAAGGCTGGGCTGGAGGCTCGGGCCCGCACCCAGCGTGGGTGGATGGAGAAGGGCGTGAAGAACGCCCGCCGCAAGGCCACCGACAACGACAAGATCGGCCGCAAGTTCCGCGCCGAGGCGAGCGAGAAGCAGGCCGCCAAGGCCAAGCAGACCGATCGGCTGATCGAACGGCTCGACGTGGTCGAGGAGCCCCGCAAGGAGTGGGAGCTGCGGATGGAGATCGCCGCCGCGCCCCGCGCCGGCGCCGTCGTGGCCACGCTGCGCGGAGCCGTGGTACGCCGTGGTGGCTTCACCCTCGGCCCGATCGACCTCCAGATCGACTGGGCGGACCGGGTCGCGGTGACCGGGGCGAACGGCACGGGCAAGTCCACACTGTTGGCAGCGTTGCTGGGCCGGCTGCCGCTGGACGCCGGCACCGCCTCGCTCGGGCCGGGCGTGGTGGTCGGCGAGGTGGACCAGGCCCGCGGGCTGTTCCTCGGCGACGTACCGCTGATCGACGCGTTCGAGGCGGCCGTACCCGACATGTCGCCGGCGGACGCGCGGACCCTGCTGGCCAAGTTCGGCCTACGGGCGGCGCACGTGCCCCGACCGGCGGCCACCCTCTCCCCCGGTGAGCGGACCCGGGCCGCGCTGGCCCTGCTCCAGGGTCGCGGGGTCAACCTGCTGGTGCTGGACGAGCCCACGAACCACCTGGACCTGCCCGCCATCGAGCAGCTCGAATCGGCGCTGGCCAGCTACCCCGGAACGCTGCTGCTGGTCACCCACGACCGGCGGATGCTGGCCGCCATCGAGACCAACAGGCGACTGCGGGTCGACGCCGGACGGATCGCCGAGGATTGATCCGTGCTCGCGGGCCGGCGCGGGGTGAGAATGACGCCATGCTCAAGTGGGAGTACGCCCTGCTGGTCCGCCGCCGTCAGGCTGCGACCAACGACCTCGGCTGGGAGGTCGTCTTCGTCTGGTACGGGCCGGACGGCTCGATGGTCGACGTGACGCCGTACGGCGACACCTCGCTGGCTCACCTGAACCGGGCCGGCGACCAGGGCTGGGAGTTGGTCGCGATGAGCGAGGACCCGTCCCTGCCCGGCAACCACGAACTGCACCGCTACCACCTCAAGCGGCCGAAGCCCGCCGACCCGCCGCCTCGCCAGCGGATGCGCGGGGGCCGCCGCACCCTCTCCGGCTGACCCGACCACGCCGGGCCGACTGCGGTGGCATGAGCCGAGTTGGTCGTTCGCGGCTCGCCCCGCGCCCGGGCGGAGCCGATGTCTCCGTTGAGCCTGATGCCGCAGAGTCATCCTGATGCCTGTGTGGCATCAGGATGACTGCGTCCTGCCCCGCATCCTGCGACACGCCCACCGCACGGTTGCGCGGGCCACGCCGACCAGGTGGACGAGCGGGGCATAACGGGCGCGGTTGCGGGTATCGCGCGGCGGGAGGTGGCCCGAATGGTCGCTTTGGCACAGACTCCGCCCTCGGCCGACCGGCTGCGGGCGATAGACGATTTCCTCGCCCAGGCATGGGCGGACCAGGTCCGCCACGATGATCGGTTGCGGGACCTGGCGGTCGAGGTGCGGTTCGACCGGGGGGTGGCCCATCTGAGCGGCGACGTGGCCGAACCCGCCCAGTTACGGCTGGTGCGGGACATGGTGGGGCGGCTGGCCGGCGTCTACGGCGTCTGGTGCCGGGTCGGCATCGGCGGGCGGCCGCCGGTGGTGGTGGACCTCGGTTGTGGGCCGACCAAGCAGTGGTCGAGCAACCTGGGGCTGGACATTTACCCGGCGCCCGGCGTGGATGCCGTGGCGGACCTGTCCGGCTCGCTGCCGCTCGCCGACAACTCGGTGGACGTCCTCTTCGCGGTGCACATCCTGGAGCACCTGATCGACTTCCTGCCGCTGGTCGACGAGTGTCACCGGGTGCTCCGCCCCGGTGGGGTGCTGCACGTGATGAGCCCCTGGTGGGGGCATGTGAACGCGGTCGCCGACCCGACCCACGTCCGGCTGATGGACGTGCAGACGTTCAAGGGGATCTGTCAACTGCGGCCACCTGGCACGCCGCGCTGGTACCCACTGCACGCAGGCTGCGACGGCGCCTCGATCTTCGCCGACCTGACGCCCCTCCCCCCGGACGCCGACCCAGCACCCCAGTCCCACCTGGCCCGCTTCTTCGACTAACCACCCACCAACCCACCCACCCACCCACCCCACGTCGATCATGAAGTTATTGCGCCGACACGCCGTCATTCGTGGCAATAACTTCATGATCAACGCGAGGGGTGGTGGACTCGCGGAGCTTCAGGCGGTACGGGGCCGTTAGTTGCTGGGCGGGGAGGGTCGGGTCGCCATCCAGGCGGTTGGCGAGGAGTTGGACGGCCAGGCGGGCGACCTGCTCCTTGTCCGGGGCGACGGTGCTCAGGGCGGGGGTGGCGAACCTGCCGTCCTCGATGTCGTCGAAGCCGGCCACCGCCACGTCCTCGGGCACCCGCAGGCCAGCCTCGTGCAGGGTCCGCAGGGCACCGAGGGCCAGCGTGTCGTTGAAGCAGAAGACGGCGTCGGGGCGTACGCCGGAGGTGAGCAGTCCCCGCATCGCGGCCGCGCCGTCAGCGCGGTGCCAGGCCGGCGCGGACGCCACCAGGGTCTGGTCGTGGTCGAGGCCGACGGCGCGCAGCGCGTCGCGGTAGCCGGCCAGGCGCAGCCGGGCGCTGGCACCCTCGTCGGTGCGCTGCGCGCCGACGGCCGCGATCCGGCGGCGACCCAACTGGATCAGGTGGCTGGTGATCTCCCGGGCCGCTGCCACGTTGTCGATCACCACGCGATCCGCCGGGCAGTGTTCGATCCGTTCGCCGAGCAGCACCATCGGGGTGCCGTCCAGAGCGGCCAGGTCCGCCACGGTGAGCGCCAACGGACTGAGGATGAGCCCGTCGATCAGGTGGTCGGTGATACCGGAGGCAAGCACCCGTTCCTGGCCACGCCGGCCGCCGGTCTGGTCGATGAGCACCGTCCAACCGTGCTCGGCGGCGACGCTGACGACGTGACGGGCCAGCTCGGCGAAGTACGGGATGTCCAGTTCCGGAACCGCCAGCGCGATCACGCCGGTGCGTCCCTTGCGGAGGTGACGGGCGGAGAGGTTGGGCCGGTAGTTGAGTTCGACGATCGCCTCCTCGACCCGGGCACGGGTGTCCGGTCGCACGTGCACGTGGCCGTTCACGACGTTGGAGACGGTCTTGACGGAGACGCCGGCCCGTTCGGCCACGTCCTTGAGTCTGTGTCGCACCCCGCAACCTCCCCGAGGTGACGGGCGCACCATACCGTCAGCGACTTCTCCGCGAGGGTGCACGAACGATGAGGAAAGGGCCCCTTGCCGTCGCAGGAGGCCCCTTCTCATCCCGTCGGATCAGCTGTCGGCGCTCGGCTCCCGAGACGCCGGGGCGACAGCGGGCTCGTGCTGGGCCAGCCGGTTGCGGCGGTGGCCGTAGCCGAAGTAGATCAACCCGCCGAGCAGCATCCAGGCCAGGAACCGCAGCCAGGTCTCCACAGACAGGTTGAGCATCAGGTAGAAGCAGGCCAACGCCGAGACGATGGGCAGCACCGGTGAGAACGGCACCCGGAACGGCCGCTCCAGGTCGGGCCGCTTGCCGCGCAGGATCGGCACCGCCACCGACACGAGGACGAACGCGCAGAGCGCGCCGATGCTGACCAGGTCGGCCAGCGCGGACAGCGGCAGGAAGCCGGCCAGCAGCGCGACCGCCACCGTCATGATCGCCGAGATCCGGTACGGGGTGCCCCAGCGCGGGTGCACCTTCGCGATCGAGGGCGGGATCAACCCGTCCCGGGCGATGGCGAATCCGATCCGGCCCATCGCCACCAGGTCGACCAGGATGACGCTGGTCAGGCCCGCGACCGCGGCGATGGAGACCAGCACCGCCGCCCAGCCGGCGCCGACCGACTCGAAGGCCGACGCGATCGGGGCGCCCCTGTCGATCTCGGTGTACGGCACCATCCCGACCACCACCAGCGACACGCCGATGTAGAGCACTGTGGAGATCAGCAACGTGCCGAGCAGACCCAGGGTGAGGTCCCGCTTGGGCTTCCGCGTCTCCTCGCCCAGGTTGGCCACGGCCTCGAAGCCGGTGTACGCGAAGAAGACCACGGCGGCGGCGCTGAGCACCCCGACGAAGCCGAAGACCGACGGCTCCAGCCCGAAGAGCGCCTGGGTGACCGGCTGCTTGATGCCGTCGTCGCCGCTCCCGGCGGCCTCGGCCGGCGGGATGAACGGGGTGAGGTTGGCGGCCTTGACGAAGAACAGCCCGGCCACCACCACGAAGACGCAGATGGCCACCTTGACCAGCACCAGCAGGTTGGTGATCCGGGCGGATTCCCGGATGCCGACGATCGCCACGATGCCGAGGATCAGCACGATGGCGATGGCACCCACGTTGACGGTGCCGCCCTCCTCGCCGAACCACCGGGTTGGCAGGTCGAGCAGTTCGGCGAGGTAGCCGGACCAGCCTCGGGCCACCACCGCGGCCCCGAGCGCGAACTCCAGCAGCAGGTCCCAGCCGATGATCCAGGCGACGATCTCGCCCATGGTGGCGTACGCGTAGGTGTAGGCGCTGCCGGCGGTCGGCACGCTGGAGGCCAACTCGGCGTAGCAGAGGGCGGCGAGCAGGGCCACCACGCCGGCGATGGCGAAGGAGATCACCACGCCCGGCCCGGCGCTGTCCCGGGCCTCGATCCCGGTGAGCGTGAAGATGCCGGTGCCGATCACGATGCCGATGCCGAAGCCGGTGAGGTCGACCGCGCCGAGCCGTCGCTTCAGCCCCAACTGGCCGTCGCTGCCGTCCGCCTCACCTTGGGCTATCACGTCCTTGATTGGTTTTGTGCGCAGCACGGACACCCGGTCACCCCTCCCACCGTGCGACCACCTCCGTGGCGGCCGGTGACCGGCGTTGCTACCCACCGGCACGATTGGTCAACCACGAACCCTTGCGGCGATGGCCAGACTGTGAAAATTTCCTACCAGCAACGCGGACATCGACGGCGAATCTTGCCGCGCACCGCGCGAAACATCCGGGAGCCCCAACGAAGGGACACACCGCATGAAAGCCACCCGACTCGGAGTCGCCGGGCTGGTCGCAGCCCTGCTCGGCACGTTCGTCAGCGCCACCCCCGCGAGCGCCGCACCCAGCGCGGCCGACACCACCACCTGCGCCACCGACCCGGCCACCCCGAAACGGCAGTTCCGGGCCATGTGGATCTCCTCGGTGGTCAACATCGACTGGCCCAGCAAGGCGTCCCAGACCAACCCGGACCGGATCGCGGCCCAGCAGGCCGAGTACCGCGAGCTGCTCGACCTGGCCGGGCGACTGCACCACAACGCCGTCGTGGTGCAGGTCCGGCCCACCGCTGACGCGCTCTGGCCCTCGCCGTACGAGCCCTGGTCGGAATACCTGACCGGGGTACGCGGCCAGGACCCGGGCTGGGACCCACTGGCCTTCCTGGTCGACGAGTCGCACAAGCGGAACCTGGAGTTCCACGCCTGGTTCAACCCGTACCGCGTCTCCATGCCCGCACCGGGCGGTGCCGGCGCCGACCCGAGCCAGCTCGCCCCCGGCCACCCGGCTCAGCAGCACCCCGACTGGACCATCGCCTACCCACCGGCCGGGGTGGCCGGCAGTCGGCTCTACTACAACCCCGGAATCCCCGAGGTCCGCGAGTTCGTCCAGACCGCCATGATGGATGCCGTCAAGCGGTACGACATCGACGGCGTCCACTTCGACGACTATTTCTACCCCTACCCCAGCGGTACCTACCAGGTGCCTGACGATGCGACCTTCGCGGCAAACAACCGGGGCTTCACCGACCGGGCCGACTGGCGGCGGGACAACATCAACCTGCTGATCCAGGAGATGAACGGCAAGATCAAGGCGGCGAAGCCGTGGGTGAAGTTCGGCGTCAGCCCGTTCGGCATCTGGCGCAACAAGACCGCCGACCCGCTCGGTTCGGACACCACCGGCAGCCAGTCGTACGACATCATCTCCGCCGACACCCGCAAGTGGATCAAGCAGGAGTGGATCGACTACGTGGTGCCGCAGCTCTACTGGTACATCGGCCAGTACCCGGCCGCCGACTACGCACGGCTCGTGCCGTGGTGGGCCGAGACGGTGCGCGGCACCCGCGTGCAGCTCTACATCGGCCAGGCCGACTACAAGAGCGGCGACCCGGCGTACGGGCCGTACTGGCAGAACCCACGTGAGCTGTCCGACCACCTGACGCTCAACCGGTCGTACCCGGAGGTGCAGGGCAACGTGCACTTCTCCGCGGTGCAGGTGCGGGCCAACCGGCTCGGCGCCACCGACATCTACGCGGCCGCGCACTACTCCCGCCCGGCGCTGGTGCCGGCGATGCCCCACCTGCCGGCCCGGCCGCTGCTCTTCCCCGTGGTCACCAAGGCGACCAGGCAGGCCGACGGGGTCCGGCTCACCTGGCGGCAGCCCGCCGACGGCGTCGGCCCGCTCGGCACCGCCACCTCGTACGCGATCTACCGCTTCGACGGCACCACGCTGCCCGGCCCGTGCGCCACCGCCGACGCCGCGCACCTGGTCGACACCGTCCGGGCCACGCCCGGCACCGTCCAGTCCTGGGTGGACACCTCGGCCGAGCCCGGTCGGCGCTACACCTACCAGCTGACCGCGGTGGACCGGTCGGCCAACGAGAGCCCTACCAGCCCGCCGGTATTCGTCAGGCGCTGACCGCCTCGCTGAATGCCCCGGACGCCTCGTGCGTCCGGGGCATTCGTCTGTTTCAACGTATGTCACCAATAGTTGGCGATGCGCATACCGCCTAGTTGATCAGCTGATCGACACTCATCGACATCCGGTAACCCGCCGGTAACTTCCGTCCCACCCGCACACCCCGCGGAGGTCACCCGTGCCCCGACGTCTCGCCACCCTCATCGCCTCGGGCGCGTTAGCGCTGCTCGCCACCCTCGCCATCGCCTCCCCCGCCGCCGCCGTCACCCCCGCCCAACGGCTCTCCGTGCTGTCCAGCTGGACCCAGACCAGCGCCTCCAGCTACAACTCGTGGAACAGCGCCCGGGTCAACCGGGCCCCCTGGGCCGAGTACAACTTCAACTGGTCCACCGACTACTGCTCATCCAGCCCGGACAACCCGCTCGGCTTCACCTTCAACCTGGGCTGCTACCGCCACGACTTCGGCTACCGCAACTACAAGGCGGTCGGCCAGTTCCCGGCAAACAAGTCCCGCCTCGACAGCGCCTTCTACGCGGACCTGAAGCGCGTCTGCACCACGTACAACTCGGTCGTCCGACCGGCCTGCTACAGCCTGGCCTGGACCTACTACCAGGCGGTCAGCATTTTCGGTTCGGTGGCGGCCGTCCAGCAGGCCGACATCGACCGCGCCGCCCGAATGAAGGCCCAAGCCGAAGCCAACGCCGCAACCCACTAACCCCCCCAGGCCCTCCACCCCGACCCCCGGCCCCGCACCACCACGCCCACGCCCACGCCACGCCCCAGCCCGCCCGCCCCACGCGATCTTGCACTTTCGGTTGCCGGTTTGCCGCTTTGGCACCGTTATCTCACCGCAGAAAGTGCAAGATCGCTGGGGCAGGGGGGCCGGGGCGGGGCGGGCTGGGGCGGGGTAGGGGGTTAGGCGCGTTCGGTTCGGGTGGCGGGGTGGCGGTCGGGGTCGGCGGGACGGCGGGGGGTTGGTTGGGACAGGCCGGTGCTGAAGCGGGTCGAGTCCGCCGCCAGGTCCGGGTGTTCCACGTCGAGTGCCAGCGCCGCGGCCTCATCCAGCCCAAGCTCCACACCCTCGCCGTACGCGTCGTCGAAGGCCGCGTCGCCCAGCACCGCGCGCAACTCCCCCTGCTGCTCCGCCCAGTAACCGCCGAAGATGCCCGGGGTGGCACGCATGCTCGCCCTGGTGGCCTGCGCGGCCCCGAACAGGCGGGCGGCCGTCAACCGCTCTCCGCCGATCGCGCAACGCACCGCTACCGCGTTCAAGGTGTCGCACGCCCGGCCGTGGTAGCCGTGGCCCATCCGGGAGCGCAGCGCCACCAGCAGATGCTCGTGTGCGGCGATCACGTCGCCGCGGGCCAGCGCGACCATGCCGAGCAGCATGTCCACCGAACGCCGGCCCCGCTCCACGGGTCGGGCCGCCTCCACTGGACGCACCGCGCCCAGCAGCTCGGCAGCCTCCTCCAGGGCCCCCCGCCGCCAGAGCAGCTCGGCCAGGCTGAAGACCGCGAACAGCGCCTCGCCGACCACGTCCTGCCCGTGCGCCCAGTCGATGACCTCCCGGCACACCCGCTCGGCCTCGACGAACTGCCCCATGTCGACAAGCGGCGCGGCCCTGCCGGCGAGCACCCGGGCCAGCAACCCGGCGTCGCCGGCCTGCCGAGCCGCTGCCTCCGCCCGCTGGGAGTAGCGCAGCTCCTCGGCGAACTCGCCGTCGGCGCTGGCATGCAGCGAATGCATGTGGTACGCCGCCGCCATCTCCGCCTCCGGGATCCGCTCCCCCGTCTCCGCGATGCGTCCGTACAGCCGGAACAGCCACAGCCGCCCCTCGCGGGCCAGGCCCCGCTCCAGCCACCACTGGTCCAGGCCGCCCGCCAGGCCGAGGCCGGCACGGGCGCTGCCGCCGGTGGCGCACCAGCGCAGCGCGGCGCGCAGCTCCCCGGCCAGTGGATCGAGGGCATACAACGACAGCGTCACCGGTCGGCCGTCCTGGCCCAGGTGGGCCCGGTCCAACGCGTGCGCCGACCAGGCCACGTGCCGGTCCCGAGCGGCCTGCTCCTCGCCCGCCTCGGCCAACCGCCGCGCCGCGTACGCGCGGATGGGGTCGAGCATCCGGTAGGTGCTGCCGGCGGCACGCGGTTCGGCCAACACCATCGACTTGTCCACCAGGACCGAGAGCGGGTCCAGCGGATCGTCACCCAGCAGCCACTCCACCGTCGCCAGGTCCACCGGGCCGGCGAAGACCGCCAGCCACCGCAGCAGGCGGGCGGCCCGGGGCCCCAGCGTCCGGTAGGACCAGGTGACGGTGGCCTGCATGGTCAGATGCCGTTCGGTGGCCGAGCGCTGCACCGCCCGGCTCGCCGGGGTGGGCGGTGACGCCCCGGCCGCCGCGGCGACCAGGTCCACGGTGTCCTGCTGGTTGCCGGACCAGCCCCGCTCCACCGGTGTCGGATCCGGGTCCTGCCGGCCGGCGTCCAGGGTGCCGAGGACATCGTCCAGCCGCTCGGCGAGCTGGCCGACGGAGAGCACCCGTAGCCGGGCGGCGGCCAACTCGATGGCGAGTGGCAGGCCGTCCAACCGCTGCACCACCCGGCGCAGGTCGGCGGACTCGGCCGGGTCCGGCTGCCGACCACCACGCGCGGCCGCTGTACGGTCCAGCAGCAGCGCCACCGCGTCGCTCTCCGCGCCGTCCGCGCGCCGGTCGACCGAGAGCGGCGGAATCCGCCACACCACCTCGCCGGGCAGGCTGAATGACTCACGACTGGTGGCCAGCACCCGTACGCCACTCCCACCGGACAGCAGACGCGCGATCACCTCGGCGCAGGCCGCCGGTTGGGTGTCGCAGGTGTCCAGTACGACAAACATCCGACGGCCTGCCGCGTACTCGACGAGGGTGTCCAGCATCGGCCGACCGGGCTCGGGACGCAGGCCGAGCACGGCGGCGATGGCGAACGCCACCAGCCCCGGGTCGGTCACCGAGGCGATGTCGACGAACCAGACCCCGTCCGGGTACGCCTCGACAACTCCGCTGGCCAACTCCACAGCGAGCCGGGTCTTGCCCGCGCCGCCAGCGCCCAGCACGGTGACCAGGCGGTGTTGACGCACCAGCAGGCCCAGCTCGATGCGCTCGGCCTGCCGGCCGACGAACGAGGTCACCTGGGTGGGCAGGTTGTGCGCCACCGCGTCGGCGGTGCGGGGCCGGGGGAACTGCCGCTCCAGACCCGGGGCGACAAGTTGGAACAGTCGTTCCCGGTCGTCGAAGCCGCGTAGTCGATGCAGGCCCAGGTCGAGCAGGGTCGCACCCGGCGGCATCGGCTCGGCCCGACGTGCGGTGGACGCCGTGCAGAGCACCTGCCCGCCGTGCGCGGCGGCCGCCACCCGGGCAGCCCGGTGCACCTCGGGGCTGGCGTACTCGCCGTCGCGTGGCTCCGCATAGCCGGTGTGCAGGCCCATCCGCACCCGGGGCGCGGCCTCAGGGGTGGGCCAGTCGTGGCTGGACAGTGCCCGCTGGGCGGTCAGGCACGCGGTCATCGCCGCGGTCGCTTCCTCGAAGGCCAGGAAGAACGAGTCGCCCTCGGTCAGCAGCTCCGCGCCGCCCGTGCTGGCCAGCGTGCGGCGCAGCAGGCGTCGATGCTCAGCGAGCACCGGGCGGTAGTCAGGGCCGAGCAGCTGAGCCAGCCGGGTCGAGCCCTCAATATCGGTAAATACGAAGGTCACCCAACCGCTCGGGAGCTGGATCCGTGGCGACATGCGAGGAACCTCCGCCCGTGACGTCGGGTTCATGCTGCCTGAGTCCGAACGATCACACATCGTGAGAACGGCCGGGCAAGTGCCGCCTCAACGTGCCACTCGGGCCCGCTCCCGGCAAGGCCGGCCCACCAGGCGGCGGCGAACTGGCCCGATCAGCAGCCGCAGGCGCCGCCGCAGCAGCCACCAGCGGCGGGTGCCGGGGCGCCACCGGCACCGCCACTGCGACCGGTGACCGCGACGGCGGACAGAAGCTTGACCGTGTCGGCGTGTCCCTGAGGGCAGCTGGCCGGCTCACCGGCCGCCGCCATCGAACGGTTGACCTCGAAGGTGTCGCCGCAGGCGCGGCAACGGAACTCGTACCGGGGCATGCACCCAGGGTACGTGGATCTGACGGTTCGCGGAGCATGGGTGATACTCGACAGGTGGTGGACGGCGAGGACGACACGCGTGTGCAACCGTTACGACCGGCCGCGCCGTTGGACGGGCCGCTCGAAGGCTCCGGGGCCGCGCCCGACCTGGCGCGCAATGTGCCCCGCCCCCGCCGCCCCTGGCTGAGCGGGCGTTCCGCAGGCGCGCCGAGCACGCCGCCGGCCGCCACGCCACCGGCCGCCACGCCACCGGCCGCCACGCCGGCTCCGCCAGCGGCGAAGCCCACCGCAGCCGACGCCGCCGGGTCCGATCCGGACGCGCGCGCCACCGGCACGAAGATCCCTGCCGAATCTGTCCCGACCGCAGGCCCCGCAGCCGCTTCCCAGGCCGAGGCAGCCAAGGCCGAGACCGCAAAAGCCGACGACGCGAAAGCCGACGACGCGAAAGCCGGGGACGCGAAAGCCGAGACCGCGAAGGCCGGGGATGCGAAGGCGGACGGCAGCGCCAGTGGCCCGGCCGCGCCGAAGACGGCCGGCGCGTCGAGCGCCGACACGCCAACTGACGAAGCGAACGCCGGTGCCGCGGGTCCAGCGAAGACCACTGTGGATGAGATCCCGGTCGTGCCGGCGTCCGACCCGGCCCGCCGGCGCCGGGTGCAGTTCGCCCATGCGGTACGTCTGCCGCCGCGCCGGGCAGCAGCCGCGGCGGCCCAGGCGACCCGCGCCTGGGCACGTCGGCCGAGTGGTCGGCTGACAGTGCCCGGCGTCTTCCTGCTGGCGTTGGTGGCCGCGACCGGGGCGGCGGGAGCACTGCTGGTGCCAGCCGCGATCCGCTCGCCGCGCCCGGTCGCTGTCGACGCTTCGGCCACGCCGAGCGGGGTCGCCGCGCCGGGGGTGCCGTCCGGCCTGCCGACCAGCCCGCTGCCCACCGGGCCGCTGCCGACCCTTCCGCTGCCCACCGGCGGGTTGCCCGGCAACGGGCTGCCGACGGGGTCGGTGATCGGTGGCCGACCGTCGGACGCCCTGGCCGGCTGGGCGCAGCAGGTCGGTGCCAAGGTCGGAATCCCGGCGGTCGCCATGCAGGCGTACGGCTACGCCGAGCTGGTGCTCGCCCAGACCAACCGCAGCTGTGCGCTGAGCTGGACCACGCTGGCCGCGATCGGAAAGGTCGAATCGGATCACGGCTCGACCAACGGGGCGCGGTTGGGGCAGGACGGCAAGGCGGTGCCCAACATCTTCGGCCTGCCGCTGGACGGGAAGGAGGGTCGGATGCGGATCATCGACACCGACCGTGGGGCGCTCGACGGGAACGCCACCCTCGACCGCGCCATCGGCCCGATGCAGTTCATCCCGAGCACCTGGCAGGAGATCGGCGCGGACGCGGACAACGACGGCCGCAAGGACCCGCACGACCTGGACGACGCCGCCCTGGCAGCGGGCAATTACCTCTGCAAGGGCGGTCGAAACCTGAGCATTGCGGGCGACTGGTGGAACGCGATCCTCTCCTACAACGACGTACGGCGGTACGCCCAGGACGTCTACGACACCGCGAACCGGTACGGACGGGCCAGTCGGCCATGAAGTGATCGTCTCGATACCTTGGAGGTCTGGACACTTCCCCCGGGCCTCTGTTAGCGGCAAGCTAGACGGGTGATGGTGCGCGAGTGGGACCCCAGGACCGCGTCGTCCGCCGAGATCGCGTCGCTGTTGGCCACGCTGAACGCGGTCCTGGCGGCCGATCTGCCGCAGGACCCGCCCTGGCGGGAGACTTCGCTGCGGGAATACCTCGCCGAGGTGATGCCCGGCGAGCGGCGGATCTCCTGGATCGCCCAGGCCGAGCCGACCGCCCCGGGTGCCACGGGCGCGGTGCTCGGCCAGGTGCACGTACTCCTTCTGGGTGACATCGGTGTGCTCGAGGTGCTTGTGCACCCGTCCGCGCGGCGCACCGGGCTCGGCCGTGACCTGGTGCTACGTGCCGCGCGCCGCGTCTACCAGGAGGGCTTCCGGTCGATCGGGGTCGAGGTCGTCGGCGACACGCCCGCCATCGGGTTCTACGAGTCGCTCGGTTTCAACCGGGAGTACGTGGAGACGCGCAGCGTGCTCGACCTGACCGCTGTGGACTGGGCCGAGCTGGCCGAGATGGCCACCGGCATCGGTTCGGGCTACCAGCTGGAGTTCTTCCCCGGCGGGCCGCCGGACGACCTGATCGAGGCGTACGCGCGGGCCAAGGCCGAGGTGCGCGACGTCGACGACGGTGAGCTGCGCCCCAGTTCCTACGACCCGGAGCGGCTGCGGGACAGCCTCGACACGCTGCACCGGCGGGGCATGAAGCCGTACATCGTGCTCGCCCGGCACGAGCAGAGCGGCGAGGTGGGCGGTCTGACCGAGGTGGTGGTGCCGGCGCAGCACCCGACCCGCGCCGACCAGTACGACACGATTGTCGCGCAGGATCACCGGGGCTACGGCATCGATCGGGCGATCAAGGCCCGGATGCTGCTGGAGTTGCGTTCCGCCGAGCCGGAGCTGATCGAGGTGCAGACCTGGAACGCGCAGGCCAACGAGGCGATGTTGAAGGTCAACGCGGAGCTGGGCTACCGCCCCGACCGGGACTGGTGCGAATACAGCGTCGATGTCGCTGAGCTGGTGCACCGCCTCGATCCGCCGCGCTGAGGAATTCACGAAACTGTCCATTAGGGGATGGACGGTGGACAGTCGCGCACCTTAACGTGCGTTGACCCCCATCCACCCATCGTGGAGGCCCTATGCGCCCGCGCCGCTCAATCGCCGCGCTCGCGACCGCCACCGCCGCCGTGACAGTCACGGCGCTCGGCGTCGCACCCACCGCGGCCAGCGCCGCGCCCACCGACCTGTTCATCTCGGAGTACGTCGAGGGTTCGTCGAACAACAAGGCGATCGAGCTGTTCAACGGCACTGGCACCGCCGTCGACCTGGCGGCCGGTGGCTACCAGTTGCAGCTCTACTTCAACGGCGCCACCACTGCCACCACTATCGCCCTGACCGGCAGCGTGGCGGCCGGCGACGCGTTCGTGTTCGCCAGCGCATCGGCCGGGGCCGCCATCCTCGCCCAGGCCGACCAGACGACCGGGGCGAGCCTCTTCAACGGTGACGACGCGATAGTGCTGCGCCGGGGCACCACGGTGCTCGACTCGATCGGCCAGGTGGGCGTCGACCCGGGCACCGAGTGGGGTGCCGGCGTGACCAGCACCGCGGACAACACGATGCGCCGGCTGCCGAACGTGACGGCCGGTGACACCGACCCGTCCGACGCGTTCGACCCCGCCGCCCAGTGGGCCGGTTTCCCCGTCGACACGTTCGACGGGCTGGGCGCGCACTCGGTGGACGGAGGTGGCCCGGTCGACGTGCCGGCCACGCTGACCTGTGGTGGGGCGCTGGTCACCTCCGCCGGCACGGCCGCGGGCCGGGAGGTGACCGCCGCTGACCCCGACGACACGATCGTCGACCTGGCGGTGACCGCGATCAGCCCGACCCCGACCTCCGGCTCGATCACCCGTACCGCGTTCAGCCCCGCCGACGCGGTGGGCGGCACCGCCCGCGCCACGGTCGGCGTGAGCGCCGACCTCGCCGCCGGGGCGTACACCGTCACCCTCACCGCGACCGACGCCGGCGGTGGCACCGCGAGCTGCGCGTTGGTCGTGCAGGTGACCCGGGAGCTGACCGTCGGTGAGGTGCAGGGTCCGACCACCGACGCCGAGTCCGGTCCGGGCGACAGGTCACCGCTCGCACCGGCGAGCGGCAACGGCACGAGCAGCACGATGTACGACGTACGCGGCGTGATCACCCAGTTGACGGTGGCACGTACCTCGGCGGGGGCGGAGCAGCACGGCTTCTTCCTGCAGAGCCGCGTTGGTGACACCGACGGCGACCCGACCAGCTCCGACGGCATCTTCGTGTTCATGGGCACGTTCACCTCGCTGATCGGCGGTTACGTGCCGACTGTCGGCGACGAGGTGGTGCTGCGGGCCCGGGTGTCGGAGTACTACAACTTCACCCAGCTCTCCGGCGCGTCGCTGGTCCGCCGGATCGGCGGTGGGCTGGTCGTGGACACCGCGGTCGCGGTCACCGACGCGCTGCCGCCGGCCGTGCTGACCGACGCGCAGCGCTTCTGGGAGCGGCACGAGGGCTCCCGGATGCGGGTACGCGCGGGCAGCGGCGCGGTGAGCGGCCGGGACGTCTTCTCCTCCACTGCCGACGCGGAGCTGTGGGTGGTCGACCGCGACGACCCGCTGCTGGACCGCGCCGACCCGTACTCTCGGCGGGTCTTCCGTGATTCGCACCCACTGGACAACGACCCGACCCGCCGCTTCGACGACGGCAACGGCCAGCGGACGCTGCTCGGCAGCATGGGCGTGAAGGCCACCGCCGGGGACAGCGCCGCGCTGCTCCCGCCGGCGCACACCTTCGACACGCTGCGGGCGGACGCGGTGGGCGGGGTCTACTACTCGTTCGAGAAGTACGGCGTCCAGGTCGAGCGGGCGGAGTTCGCCGCCGGGGCCGACCCGTCGAAGAACAACCCGCCCAAGCCGGCCGACCGGTCGCAGGAGGTGGCAGTGGCCACCTACAACGTGGAGAACCTGTACGACTACCGCGACGACCCGTTCGACGGCTGCGACTTCGCCGGTAACGCCGGCTGCGTGGGCGTCGCCCCGCCGTTCGACTACGTCCCGGGCAGCGAGGCGGAATACCGCGAGCAACTTGCCGCGCTGGCCGACCAGATCGTCAAGGACCTGCACGCACCGGACCTGATCCTGGTGCAGGAGGCCGAGGACCAGGACATCTGCACGGTCTCCGGGGCGGCTCTGAGCTGCGGCGACACCAACAACGCCGATGGCGCTCCGGACAGCATCCAGGAGTTGGCGCTCACGGTCGCGGCGGCCGGCGGGCCCGCGTACGCCACCGCCTATGACCGGACCGGCGCGGACGCCCGCGGTATCACCGCAGCGTTCCTGTACCGCACGGACCGGGTGTCGCTGGCGGCAGCGACGGCGGCGGACCCCCTGCTGGGGTCGGCGCCGACCGTTCAGTATCGGGCTGCGGGGTTGCCGGCCAACGCGGACGTGCAGAACCCGAAGGCCCTCAACGCGGTGTTGCCGGCGGATGTGGACACCTCGACCGGTCGGGACGGGAGCAACGTCTTCACCCGCGCTCCGCAGTTGGGCAAGTTCAGCGTGGCCGCGGCGCCCGGCTCGACCGAGCGGTTCACCCTGTACGCCCTCAGCAACCACTACTCCTCGGGTCCGGACAGCCGGGTCGGGCAGCGGCGGGAGCAGGCGCGTTACGGTGCGGCGATCGTCACCGCGATCGAGGCGGCCGACCAGACCGCCCGAGTGGTCTACGGCGGGGACCTGAACGTGTTCCCCCGCCCGGACGATCCGTTGCCCTTTGGGCACCAGGAACTCAGCGCGACCGGTGACCAGCCCACGCCGTCGGACCAGCTCGCCCCGCTCTACGAGGCGGGCCTGCACAACCTGTGGGACAACCTCGTCGCGGACGTGCCGGCCTCGGCCTACTCGTACAGCTTCGAGGGGCAGGCGCAGACACTCGACCACCTGTTCGTCAACGACGCGTTCTACGGCGACCTGGTGCAGGTGCGGGCGGCGCACATCAACGCCGACTGGCCGGCGGAGTTCGCCGGTGACGGGTCGCGGGGTTCCAGTGACCACGACCCGCAGGTGGCCCGGTTCCGGTCCCGGGCGTCGTTGACATTGCCCGACACGGCGGTGGCCGAGGGCAACCAGGGCACCAGGCAGCTCACCTTCACCGCCACCGTCTCTCGGCCGCTGTCCCAGTCGGTGCTGCTCTGCGCCGCCACCGTCGGCCTCACGGCGCAGGCAGGCTCGGACTTCGACCCGTACGCCGGCTGCAAGGTGTTGGCCGCCGGGCAGACGTCGGTGACGTTCCCGGTGTCCGTACGCGGTGACCGCAGGCGGGAGGCGGACGAGAAGTTGACGCTGCTGGTGGCCGGCGTACCCGGCCTGCGGCTGGCTGACCCACTCGCGACCGGAACGATCACCAACGACGACTGAACCGCCGGGCGCCGTCAGCGGTCCGCCGTCCAGGTTTCTTCGGACGGCGGACCGCTCGTCGTCTACCCAGCCCTGTGCTCGCAGAGTCAGTAGTAGTCGTGCACCATCGGTGGGGGTGGCACGTCGCGGTGCTGCGCCACCCGCACTTCCCATTGGCTGCGTCGCCGTCGCGCCTCGCGGTCAGCGGAACTGCGGTGGTAGGTCTCCGGAGGCCGGGCCAGCCCGTAGATGTCCCCCCACCACTCCCCCTGCTCCGGGTCGAGAATGGTGTCGAGGTGCGAGGGATAGCGGCGGCCCGCGCCGTCGTGAACGTCCTCGCGGTCGGCCATCGGATGAACGAGCCTGCCCTCCTGGTCCACCACGGTCAGATAGAGCCCGGCCGCACCGAGCAAGCGCTCGAGCACGGCCAGGCTCGGTGTCAGGCTGCCAGCCTCAACCTTCCCCACCGTGGAGGGCGAGACCTTTGCGAACCGGGCCATCTGGCGTTGGCTCAGCCCTTTGATGCGGCGGGCGCGACGAACCAGGCCGGCGATGGGGAACCGACCGACGGTGGGACCGGGGGGCGTAGGAGGATCGAGCGCCGAAGCCATGCGACAACGATTACCGCCCCGAACGTCAGACTCAATCCCTGTGGAAAACCCTGTGGACAACTGAAGGGAGTCAGGGACCGGGTGCAAACCACGTCACCTTTGCTCTGCTTCATCGGACGCAACACAGCGGAGCTCTGAATGTTGCCTCTGTGGAAGCAGAGCAAAGGTGACGTGACAGGTGACGGTGTTGCCGGGCGGCAGGCGAAGCGCAGGGTACTGCGGTTTGGCCAAGAGCGGCGACCGTCAGTAGCGCTGGCGGAGCAGGCCGGCGGCCTCGACGGCCCAGTAGGTGAGGATGACCTGCGCGCCGGCCCGCTTGATCGAGGTGAGCGTCTCCAGCATCACCCGCTCCCGGTCGATCCAGCCGTTCGCGGCGGCCGCCTCGACCATCGCGTACTCGCCGGAGACCTGGTAGGCGGCGACCGGGACGTCCACCGCGGCCCGCACCGCCGACACCACGTCGAGGTAGGGCAGCGCCGGCTTGACCATCACCAGGTCGGCGCCCTCGGCTACGTCCAACGCGACCTCGCGCAGCGACTCACGCAGATTGGCCGGGTCCTGCTGGTAGGTGCGCCGGTCGCCCTCCAGCGCCGACTCCACCGCCTCCCGGAACGGACCGTAGAAGGCGGAGGCGTACTTCACCGCGTAGGCCAGCACGGAGACGTCCTGGTAGCCGGCGGCGTCGAGGGCCCGGCGTACCACGCCGACCTGGCCGTCCATCATCCCGGACGGCCCGACCATGCCGACCCCGGCGGCGGCCTGGGCCACCGCCATCTCGGCGTACGCGGCCAGGGTCGAGTCGTTGTCGACCTCGCCGTCGGGGGTGAGCAGCCCACAGTGCCCGTGCGAGGTGAACTCGTCGAGGCACAGGTCGCTCATCACCACCGTGGCGTCGCCCACCTCGGCCACCACGTCGCGGATGGCGACGTTGAGGATGCCGTTCGGGTCGATGCCGCCGGAGCCGGTCGGGTCCCGCTGCTCCGGCACGCCGAAGAGCATGATCCCGCCGACACCGGCCTGGACCGCCTCGACGGCCGCCTTGCGCAGCGAGTCCCGGGAGTGCTGGAGCACCCCCGGGAGCGACCCGATGGCGCGGGGCTCGGTCAGCCCCTCCTTGACGAACATCGGCACGACCAGCTCGGCCGGGTCGACCCGGGTCTCGGACACCAGCCGGCGGACCGCCGGGTTGCGGCGCAGCCGGCGGGGCCGGATCTCGGGGTACGACATGGCAGGCCCTCCTCGAACGACTACCGGAAGCGCAGAGCGGTCGGGCCCTGCACCTTCGAGCCACGGCGCTGCTTGGCCGGCATGGCGGCCAGCTTCTCCCGCAGCTCGACGGCGTAGGCGGCGAGCGCCTCCACCAGGTCGGGCACCGAGGCGTGCGGCGGCTGGACGTCGACGCGCAGGCCGAACTCCGTAGCGGTCTCCGCCGTCTTGGGCCCAATGACGGCAACAACGGTCCGGGCGTGCGGCTTCCCGGCGATGCCGACCAGGTTGCGCACCGTGGACGACGAGGTGAAGAGCACCGCGTCGAACCCGCCCGACTTGATCGCGTCGCGGATCTCGGCGGGCGGCGGAGCGGCCCGCACCGTCCGGTACGCGGTCACGTCGTCGACCTCCCAGCCGCGCTCGGTGAGCCCGGCGGCAAGCGTCTCGGTGGCGATGTCGGCGCGCGGCAGCAGCACCCGGCCCACCGGGTCGAGGATCTCGTCGTGCGGCGAGAACTCGGCCAGCAGGCCCTCCGAGGACTGCTCCCCGGCGGGGATCAGCTCCGGCTGGATGCCGAACGCGCGGACCGCGTCCGCTGTCGCCTCACCGATGCAGGCGATCTTGACGCCGCCGAAGTGCCGGGCGTCGAGGCCGTGCTCGGCGAACTTCTCCCACACCGCGCGGACAGCGTTGACCGACGTGAAGATCACCCAGGCGTACCGGCCGTCGACCAGGCCCTTGACCGCCCGCTCCATCTGCGCCGGGGTGCGCGGCGGCTCGACCGCGATGGTCGGCACCTCGCACGGGATCGCCCCGTACGCGCGCAGCCGGGCGCTCATCGCGCCGGCCTGCTCCTTGGTCCGGGGTACGAGCACCTTCCAGCCGTACAGCGGGCGGTTCTCCCACCAGCTCAGCTTGTCGCGCTGCCCCACGCCGACACCGACGGTGAGCACCACCCGGCCGGTGAAACCGAGCGCGGCGGCCACGAAGCTGTCCACCGTCGACGTGGTCGTGTACTGGGTCTCGCCGGTGCCGTCGCCGGTCACCCCGACGCCGGTGGTGCCGTCGACCCCGGCGGCGAGCAGGCCGTCCCGGACGGCGGCGAGGTCACCGGCGTCCACTGCGAGCGCCAGCGAACCCCTGCCGACGGCAGTGGCCAACGCCTCGAAGTCCAGCGCGCTGACGTCCTCGACGTCGGCGGCCGTACGCACACCCGGCAGCGGGACTCCGGCGTAGGTGGCCACACCCTCGGCCTGGCCGACGCCGGGCACCACCTCGAAGTGGGCGGCGGTGCGGGCCACCGCCTGCACCTCCTTGACCACCGAGTCGTGGCCGAACGGGTCACCGGCGACCAGGTGCACCGCGTTGAGCCCGGAGCGGGCCGCGGAGATCAGCACCTTCGCCACGTCCCCCGGCGCGCCCTCGGCCGGGGTGAACTCGGCATCGTCCCTGGCCTCGGCGCGAACGACGGTGAGCAACGACTCCGGGACTCCCCGGTCGTAGATCACCTGGTCGGCGTCGACCAGGGCGTCGTGGGCCCGACGGGTCAGCAGGCCCGGGTCACCGGGGCCAGCCCCGACGAACGCGATACGGCCGACGGGCTTACGGGTGCGGGTCATTCTGTGCTCCCAAATTGCTGGGTCCCCGGGCCGGTGTGTCCTTCGTGGCCGAGGATCGAGTCGGCGCCGAGGTCGAGGAGTTCGGCGGCGAGTGCCTTACCGATCTCCGCCGCGTCGGCGGGCGTTCCGGTGCGGGACAGCCGGAGGTCACGAGTGCCGTCCGGGCTGATCACCGCCCCGCGCAGGTAGATCTCATCGCCGGTCTCGCCTTCGGCGAGCTCGGCATAGGCGGCGACGGGTGCGCTGCACCCGGCCTCCAGGGTTGCCAGAAACGCACGTTCCGCGGTGACCGCGGCACGTGACGGTGCGTGGTCGAGCACGGCGAGCAGCTCGACCAGGTCCTGGTCGTCGACCCGGCACTCCACTGCCAACGCACCCTGAGCGGGAGCGGGCAGCATGAGCATCGGGTCCAGCGATTCGGTGATCACGTCGAGCCGGCCGAGTCGGGCCAGACCGGCCCGGGCCAGGACGACGGCGTCGAGGTCGGCCTCGGTGCCGAGCACCCGGCCCAGGCGGGTGTCGACGTTGCCGCGGATCGGGGTGACCTCCAGTTGCAGGCCGAGGGCGTGCAACTGGGCGATCCGACGCAGCGCGCCGGTGCCCACGGTGGCCCCGGGCGGCAACTCGGCGAGCGTCCGGCCGTCGCGGGCCACCAACGCGTCGCGCGGGTCCTGCCGGGCCGGAACCGCCGCGATGTGCAGCCCACCGGCGGCGGCCGTGGGCAGATCCTTGTACGAGTGCACAGCGAAGTCAATCGTCCCGGCGGTCAGCGCGTCGCGCAGGGCGGAGACGAACACCCCGACGCCCAGCCGGTGCACCGGAGCGTTGGAGCGGTCGCCTGCGGTGACCACCTCGACCAGCTCGACGGGGCGACCGGTGGCGGCGGTCACCGCCTCGGCGACCTGGCCGGACTGGGCCATCGCCAGGGCGCTGCCCCGGGTGCCGAGGCGCAGGGGGGCGGTCATCGCGCACCTCCGGTGGGTGGGGTGGGCTCGGCGGCGTCGGCTCCGGACACCGCGTCGGTGCCGGGGAACGCCATGCCGAGGTCGGGGGTCAGCACGTCCGGGACGGTGTCCACCGGCGAGGTCTGCGGCACCTCGAGGTCGAACAGCTCGCGCAGCAGTGCCGCGTACTGGTCGCCGCCGGGCTCCGCGGCCAACTGGCGGACCTTGACGGTGGGCTGGTGCAGCAGCCGCTGCACGACCCGGTGCACGGTGCGGGCCACCTCGGCCCGCAGGTCGTCGCCAAGGTCGGGGCGGCGCTGGGCCAGTCGGCGCAGCTCGGCGGTGACCACGTCGTCGGCCCGGCCGCGCAGCGCGGCCACTGTCGGTGCCACGTCGGCACCACGCAGCCAGGTGAGGAAGCCCTCCACCTCGCCGAGGACGATGCGTTCGACGGCTGCGGCGTCGGCAGCGGCCGGACCGTCGGCGAGCAGCGCCGCCATCCGGTCGATGTCGATCACCTCGACGCCGGGCAGCTCGGCGACGCCCTCCTCGACGTCGCGCGGTACGGCCAGGTCGAGCAGGACCAGTGGGCCCCGGGACATGTCACGTTCGGCCAGCGCCGCGGTGACCACCGACCGGGTGAGGACCGGTTCGGTGGACGCGGTGGCGGCCACTACGATGTCCACTGTGGAGAGGGTGTCGGCCAGCTCGGTCATCGGCGCGGCAGTCGCCCCGTACGACTCGGCGAGCCGGACGGCCCGGTCGGCGCCCCGGTTGCTGACGGTGAGCGGCCCGGCGCCCAGCCGGGACAGCGTGGCCACTCCGAGCGAACCCATCGCACCGGCGCCGACCACCAGGGCCGGGTGGCCGACGAGGTCGCCGTCGAGGTGCCCGGCGGCCAGTTTCAGGGCGGCGGTGACGACGCTCTGGCCGGCCCGGTCGATGCCGGTCTCGGCGTGGGCGCGCTTACCGACCCGCAGCGCCTGCTGCATCAGCTCGTGCAGCAGCCGGCCGGCCGAGTCGGCGCCGGTGGCCCAGTGGTACGCGTCACGCAGCTGGCCGAGGATCTGCGCCTCGCCCACAACCATCGAGTCCAGACCGGTGGCGACCCGGAAGACGTGGTCCACGGCCGCGGTGTCGTAGTGCACGTACAGGTGGCTGGCGAGCGCTGTCGGCGAGCTGCCGGCCTGCTCGGCCAGCACGGCGCAGACGTCGCCGAGCCCGCCGTGGAAACCGGACACGGCGGCGTAGACCTCCACCCGGTTGCAGGTGGAGACGATCACCGCCTCGGCCACGTACGGCTGGGCGACCAGGCGGTCCAGTGTGCGGGTGAGGTCGGCGGGGGGCACGGCCAGCTGCTCCAGCGTGGCGACCGGGGCGGTCCGGTAGGACGCGCCGACGACGAGCAGTTTCACGTGCCTATCGCCTCCTGGGTGTCGGTGGCCGCGAACCCGCCCGGCAGGGCGGTGAAAGCGGTCCCGCCGGTGGCGGGCAGCGCGGTCAGCGACGCCTTGCGGTGCTCGTGGAAGGACAGAATCTGCAGCTCGATGGCGAGGTCGACCTTGCGCACGTCGACCCCCTCCGGAACCGAGAGTACGCACGGCGCGAAGTTGAGGATGCTCGTCACGCCGACGGCGACCAGTTGGTCGGCGACCTGCTGGGCGGCGGCGGCCGGGGTGGCGATCACGCCGATCGCGAGGGACTCCTCCGCGGCGACCGTCGGCAGATCGTCAACATGCCTGACCACCAGGCCGTTGATCTCCTCACCGACCCGGGAGGGATCGGCGTCGAGCAGTGCGGCGATCCGGAAGCCACGGCTGGCGAAGCCGTCGTACCCGGCCAGAGCGTGACCGAGATTACCCACGCCGACCAGGGCGACCGCCCGGCGCTGGGTGAGCCCGAGCACATACTCGATCTGCTCGATCAGCAGCGCGACGTCGTAGCCGACGCCCCGGGTGCCGTACGAGCCGAGGTGGGAGAGGTCCTTGCGGAGCTTGGCGGAGTTGACCCCGGCGGCGGCGGAGAGACCTTCGCTGGAGACCGTCTCGTGCCCGGCGTCGGCGAGGTTGTGCAGCGCGCGCAGGTACTCCGGGAGCCGAGCGACGGTCGCCTCGGGCAGATCCGGGAGCGTCGGTACGGCACCGGCGCGGCCGGGCGCGCCTGGGTGACGGTGCTGACTCATGAGACTCCGTGCGGTGCGATCCTCGGCCAACTCCGCTGGTCGGCCGTTTGTGGACTCCCGCTGGCGACCGAGGTTGCCGGCTGTGCTAGCAGGGCGCGTCGGAGTCACAGCGTAGGCGCTTGTGAAGACGTGCACAAATCGCGATCTTGTCGCTGCGTGGCGCGACGTCACCAGCCCCTCCATTCCGCAAGATCGATTGAACGGCCTGGTCCGCTCACCGCCCGGGCGATTATTGCTCAATCCCGACTTCTCTGACCAATCCCGCGCCGGCCCTGTCCAGGGGTCGTCCCGGCGGTGGTAGGGGCAGCACTACGGAGGAGAGGCGGGGTTTCGGGATGGGGACACCGAGCCCAGATGCCTAGCCTTTGAGCATGACCGCCGTTGCCGCCACCAGCGACCGACCGACGCTGGCACCGAGCATCCCCCGCCAGCTCTTCGTCGACTCCGGGTACGTGCTGCTCGGCCTGCCCCTGGCGCTGGCCAGCTTCGTCGTCCTCATCGTCGGCCTCGCGGTCGGCATCGGCCTGGTGGTCACGGTGATCGGCCTGCCGATCCTCAGCGGCACCCTGTACACCGCCCGTGGGCTGGCCGACGTCGAGCGGCTGCGGCTGCCAGCGGTGCTCCACCAGCCCCGGATCCGGCCGCACTACCGGCTTCCCGAGGCCGGCGCGAACGCCTGGCGGCGGATCTTCGTGCCGATGCGGGACGCCCAGTCCTGGCTCGACCTGGCGCACGGCATCCTGCGGCTGATCGCGGCGACGAGCACCTTCGTGGTGACGCTGTCCTGGTGGGCAGCGGCGATCGCCGGCTCGCTCTACTGGGCGTACGACTGGGCCCTGCCCAGGGCCGACGGCGAGGGTGACCAGGACCTGGCGCAGCTGCTCGGCCTGGGCGACTCGACCACCGCCCGGATCGGCCTGTACAGCGCGCTCGGGGTGTTCTTCCTGATCACCCTGCCGATCGTGGTGCGGGGCTGCGCGCTGCTCCAGGCCAGCTTCGCCAAGGCGATGCTGACCGGGGTGGCCGAGATGCGCGACCGGATCACAGTGCTGGAGGAGCAGAAGCGGGCCGCCGTGTCCGCCGAGGCCTCCGCGCTGCGCCGGTTGGAACGTGACATCCACGACGGCCCCCAGCAACGCCTGGTCCGACTGGCGATGGACCTCAGCCGCGCCCGGATGCAGCTCGCCTCGGACCCGGAGGCTGCCGGCCGCACCATCGACGAGGCGGTCACCCAGACCCGGGACACGCTGGCCGAGTTGCGGGCGCTGTCCCGGGGCATCGCGCCGCCGATCCTTGTCGACCGGGGCCTGCCCAGCGCTCTGGCCGCTATCGCCGGCCGCGGGCTGATCCCGATCGAGCTCCAGGTGGACCCGCAGCTCGGCACCCCGGCCGGGCGGCTCGACCCGGCGGTGGAGAACACCGCGTACTTCGTGGTGTCCGAGGCGCTGACAAACGTCGCCAAGCACAGCCGGGCCACCGAGGCCACCGTCGCCGTGGCCCGGCAGGGCACCCACCTGCAGGTACGGGTCGGCGACGACGGGCAGGGCGGTGCACACCTGGCGAAGGGGCACGGGCTCGCCGGCATCGCCGACCGGGTCCGGGCCGCCGGTGGCGAACTGGTGGTGGTCAGCCCGACCGGCGGCCCCACCGAGATCCGCGCCGAGCTGCCGCTGTGACCGGTCCGGCACCGCGCCGAGCCCGTACGACGGGCCGGACGTGGTAGACAACACAGCCATGCGCATCGTGATCGCCGACGACGCCGTCCTGCTCCGGGAGGGGCTGGTCCGGCTGCTGACCGAAAGTGGGCACCAGGTGGTGGCCGCCGTCGGGGACGGTGACGCCCTGGTCGAGGCGGTGGTCGAGCACCGGCCCGACGTGTCGATCGTCGACGTCCGGATGCCCCCGTCGCACACCGACGAAGGGCTGCGGGCCGCTGTGGAGGCACGCCGGCTGGTGCCGCGTACGCCGATCCTGGTGCTCTCCCAGTACGTCGAGGTGTCGTACGCCGATGATCTGCTCGCCACCACCGGCGGCGCCGGCGGCGGGATCGGCTACCTGCTCAAGGACCGGGTGGCAGCGATCGACGAGTTCCTGGACGCGCTGCGGCGGGTGGCGGGCGGCGGCACCGTGCTCGACCCGGAGGTGGTCGGTCAGCTCTTCGCCCGGCGTCGCCGCGACGACCCGCTGCGCGAGCTGACCCCCCGCGAGCGCGAGGTGCTCGCCCTGATGGCCGAGGGGCGTTCGAACACCGCCATCGCGCGCGCCCTGGTGGTCAGCGACGGCGCGGTGGAGAAGCACGTGCGCAACATCTTCACCAAGCTCACCCTGCCGCCGGACACCGAACAGCACCGGCGGGTGCTGGCCGTCCTCACCTACCTGCGGAACTGACCTCACGGGCCAGGGCCACCGCGTCGGTGAGGGTGTCGGCCACCGGGTGACCGGAGGCGCGCAGCCGGGCCGGGTCGGTGAACCCGCCGGTGTAGAGCACGGCACTGCCACCCACCGCGAGCGCCGCGTCCGCGTCGTCGATGGAGTCGCCGATCAGCACCACCGAAGCGCCGTCCACGCCCAGTTCGGTCAGGTGCAGCTGGAGCGACTCGGCCTTGTGGCCGCCGCCGACAGCGGCCCGGAGGCCGTCGACGCGGGTGAAGTGACCGGTCAACCCGTACGTGTGCACGGTCGGGACCAGCTCCTCGTGGAACCACATGGACAGCAGGCTCTGGCTGCCCGGCCAGGCCGCCATCGCGGCGCGCGCGTCGGCGGCCAGCTCGCAGGTCGTCAGCCCGGTGCGGTAGGCGTCGTGGAAGATCTTGTCCAGTCGGCCGAACTCGTCGTCGTCCACTGCCTGCCCGAGCACCTCGGCGTAGTACTCGGCGATCGGCCTGCGGAACCGCACCCGGTGCTCGTCCGAGGTGACCGTCGGCCCACCAAGGCTCGCGAACACGACGTTGGTGGCGGACACCACGAGGCTGAGGTCGTTGAGCAGGGTGCCGTTCCAGTCCCAGACGAGGTGCGGGTGCGCAGAGGTCATCAGAGCACCATAGGCACCAGTCAGAGCTGCGGCGTGGTCAGGTCCCGCAGCAGCCGGTCCTCCTCGACCCGCCAGTAGCCGTGCTCCTTGCCGTCGAGCATCACCACCGGCAGCCGGTCCCCGTACTCCCGCTCCAGCCCCTCGTCGCCGGTGACGTCCCACTCGACCCACTTGTCGCCGGTGACCGCTACCACCCGGTCGAGCGCCGCCTTTGCGTCGTCACACAGGTGGCAGCCGGGTCGGGTGATCAGGGCGAGTCGGGCGTCACTGGCCATCGGTTACCTCCGTGCTGTCGGTCGGCGTCGCCGACCGGAGTTGGGTCTTGCGTACCTTGCCGATCGCCGAGTGCGGCAGGGCGTCGACGAACTCGACAGCGGTCGGGCACTTGAACCGGGCCAGGTTCCGAGCGCAGTGGGCGAGCAACTCCTCGCTGGTCACCGGTCGGCCCTGCACCGGCACCACGTACGCCCGCACAGTCTCGCCGGTCCGCGGGTGCGGCACACCCAGTACCGCCGACTCGACCACGCCGGGGTGCCCGGCGAGCACCAGCTCGACCTCGTGCGGATAGACGTTGAACCCGTTGACCAGGATCAGCTCGCCGAGCCGGTCGACCAGGAAGAGGTCGCCGTCCTCGTCGGCGTACGCGATGTCACCGGTGGCCCACCAACCCTCGGCGTCCGGGCCGCCCCGACCGTCGGGCCAGTAGCCGGTGAAGAGGTTGCGGCCGGACACCACGATCTGCCCCGGGTCGGTGCCCGGCGCCACGTCGGAGATGTCCAGCTCGTCCGGGTCGTCGTCGGGGACGGCCAGCCCGTCGCGCCACAGGTCCGCCCCGTCGGCGCCGACCAGGCGTAGCCGCACCCCGGGCAGCGGCCGGCCGATCGAACCCGGCTTGGCCACGCCGCCGACAAGGGTGGAGGTGAGCACCGGCGCGGTCTCGGTGAGGCCGTACCCGATGTGCACCTGATGCCCGGTGGCCTCGGTGAAGCGCGCCGCGACAGCGGGTTCGAGCGGTGCCGCGCCGCAGACCGCCACCCGCACCGACGCGGTCGCCGCGCGGGCCGTGGCCGCGCCGGCCCAGGTCAGGAACATCGACGGTACGCCGACCAGCACGCTGACCCGGTGCCGTGCGACCTCGTCCAGCCCTGCCGTCGGGCCCGGCTCGTCGAGCAGCACACCGGTAGCGCCGTGGTGCACTACCGCGCCGAGCCCCGAGTTGAGCCCGTACGCGTGGAACAGCGGCAACGCCAGGAGAACAGTGTCGTTCGGCCCGACCACCGGCGGCTCGATCGCCGCGACCTGTTCGTGGTTGGCGAGCAGCGCCTGGTGCGAGAGCATCGCGCCCTTGGGTCGCCCCTCGGTGCCGGAGGTGTAGAGCAGTACAGCCAGGTCGGCGCCGCCGCGTTGAGGGCGGGGTGCCGGTCCGGGCGCCTCGGCGGTCGGTGGCGTGCCGTGCACCGAGGCGAGCGCGGGCAACTCGGCTGCCACGTCGGCGACCAGACCTCGGACGTGGTCGGTGGCGATGAGCACCGACGCGCCGGAGTCGGCCAGCACGTGTCGTAGCTCCGGGGCGGTGAGGCCGGGGTTGACCGGCACCGTGACCAGCCCGGCGCGGAGGGCGCCGAGCCAGGCGATCACGAAGTCCGGTGTGTTGGGCAGCGCGATGGCGACGCGTGGCGGCGTACCGCCGGGGTCGGCGGGTGGCGCGGCGGCGGACAGGCCCCGGGCGGCGGCGTCCACCGCGGCGTCCAGTTCGGACCAGCTCACCGTCTGCTCGCGCCAGTGCAGCGCGGGCCGGTCGGCGCTGTCGAGAGCCGCCCGGCGGACCTGGTCGGCGAGGTTCGGCGCGGGGCTTTCCGAGGCGTCCTGCACGGTGATCGAGTCTGGCACAGCGGACGACGACGGACCACGCCCGACGGTTGGGGCCACGCCCGGAGGACGACACCGGACAGTCCCATGTACGGGACTGTCCGGTGTGCCACCGGCGATCCGATCAGGTCCTGTCGATGGGACGTGCGACGCTGACCACGGGCAGTTCGGCCGCGACGCCCGGCCGGCCGGCGCGGCCGGTCAGCCGAACGGTCGGCAAGCCTCCGACCTGGGGATCCACCCTGGAACACCAAGCCGACGGAAAGTCAATCGCACACGACGGACAACCGGTCCGCCACCGGTGCGACGGAGCGGGAAATACTTCCGCCTTGTGTAACGGACTTGCCACGCGCGGGTGACGTTGGCCCTATCATCACTCGGGTCGGCTCACCCCATTTGCCGTGAGTCGACACCCCTCAGCCCGAGGAGGCCCCCGTGCCTGTGAGCGCATTGGACCAGCACCTCCAGGGGAATTGCCGCCCGTCGGCAACTCCCGTGACCGTCCTGCCCGACCGGTCATCCGGTCGGTCCGCACCGACGAGACCTAGACCGGCCCGTCCGGCGACCGACGGGACGGGGGCAACACGGTGACCACCTTCGGTTACGCGGAACGCCCGGTCGGCCTGACCGGTCAACCCGCCCGCTCCCACGTCAACGAGCGGCCAGCGGCCCGTGCCCCATCGGACGAACAGCACGGCGGTGTCGTGCGGGGTGACGGCGCGGCGCAACGGATCCGCAGCCGGCCGCACCACAACGAGCCGCCGCCGCGACCCGCGGTGCCCGGTGGAAACGCGAAGCCGGCCGGCGGCCGGGTGGCCGTACCGCAGCGGCCCACAATGCCCGTGCAGGGCCGTCGGGTTAGCGACACACCGGCGGTCACCACCGACCCGGCGGCTGGTGAGACAGCGGTGATCCCGGCGGTGCCGGCCACCACCGCGACCACCCCGACCGGTTTCCCGAGCCGCCCGGACCCGTCCGACCCGGCAACCGAGGTCTGGACGCTGATCGAGCGGGCTCAGGCCGGCGAGTCCGAGGCGTTCGGTCTGATCTACGACCGTTACGTGGACACCGTCTTCCGGTTCGTCTACTTCCGGGTCGGCAACCGGCAACTCGCCGAGGATCTCACCTCGGACACCTTCCTGCGCGCGCTCAAGCGGATCGGCAGCTTCACCTGGCAGGGCCGCGACCTCGGCGCCTGGCTGGTGACGATCGCCCGCAACCTCGTCGCGGACCACTTCAAGTCGGGCCGGTACCGGCTGGAGGTCACCACCGGCGACGTGCTCGACGCCGACCGGGAGGACCGGGGCCCGGAGGGCAGCCCGGAGGCGGCGGTGGTGGAGCACATCACCAACGTCGCGCTCCTCACCGCTGTGAAGCAGCTCAACCCGGAGCAGCAGGAGTGCATAGTGCTCCGCTTCCTCCAGGGCTTCTCGGTCGCCGAGACGGCCCGCGCGATGGGCAAGAACGAGGGAGCCATCAAGGCCCTCCAGTACCGCGCCGTCCGCGCCCTGGCCCGGCTGCTGCCCGACGGCTTCCAGCCGTAGTTTGTTACGGCGGGACCGACGGGCGCCGATCAGCGTCCGCGCAGCTCAGAGTCGGTCCCGCCCGGTGATGACCATCACTTTCTGTAATTTCCGCTCCGCCAGGCCCGTAACCCGTGCCCGGTCCGCCGCGTTTCTCCGGGTGCGACCGGTGGATGTCCCGGCAGGCCCGGGTCACCGAGGTCCGACCGGCATGCCGGCGGCACCTCACCTCCGTGGTGTCACACTGCCGCCCGGTCGCTGGCAACGACGGCGGCCGACCGGCCGTGACCAGCGAGAGGAGGTGCCTGCGGTGGACAACACCCTCTTCTCCCGCCGGCGCGCGGAGCGCTTCGCGCAGCTTCTCGACGAGGCCAACGGCGCTCGACGACACCACGTGCGATCCCGGGTGGACGGCCAACTGGCGCCGCTCGTCGCAGTGGGTCAGCGGCTCAGCGTCGACCCCCCGGCTGTCGAGGTGGACCAGGACTTCCGTACCGGCCTGCGGGCGATGCTGCTCGCAACCGCCGAGCGGGAAGGGCTGGGCAGCGCGCCAGCGGCGGTCAGCGAACCGGCCGCCACCACCACCCGCGGGCGGCTACTGCCGGCGGTCACCGCACGGCGGGCCCGAGCCCGGGGCGCGATCCTGGTCGGCATCGCCGCCGGGGCCATCGCCGTCTCCGGGATCTCCGCCGCCAGCGAGAACGCGGTGCCCGGTGACGCGCTGTACGGCATGAAGCGCTCCACCGAACGGGCACAGCTCGCCCTGGCCAGCTCCGACATCAGCCGGGGCCAGCTCTTCCTGGACTTCGCCCGGACCAGAGTCGGCGAAGCCGCAAAGCTGCGCGGCGACCGGATCGGCTACAGCGCGGTCCTCGACGACATGGACGCCGACAGCCGGCAGGGAGTTCGCCTGCTGACCTCGGCTGCCGTACAGCGGGCCGAGCCGGGCAGCCTGGACACTCTGAACACCTTCGTGTCGAGCCAGCGCCGGGCGGTACGCGGTCTGCTCGACGGGAGCACCCGGGTCGACCGGGAACGCACCCAGCGGTCCCTGGCGTTGCTGGACAGCATCCGGGAACGCTCGGACGACCTGCGCGCGGCGATCTCCTGCGGCCTGCCGGCACCGACCGCCAGCGACGCCCTCGGGCCAGATCCGAGCACCTGCCCCGGGGCCCGCTGACCCGCGTCCCCATACCGCACGTCCGACCGGCCGCGCCACAGTTCGCTGTGTGCCCGGCCGGTCGCCCGTCTACGGCGGATACCCTCGCGGAGGAGCATCCGTCGTACCGGTGAGGAAGGGATTCGCGTGGCGCGTAGCCGTAAGGTGACGGTCAGCACCGACGCCGAGGGGCACACCGCAGCCTGGGCGGAGACCGACCTGGCCCCGGTCAGCGCACCCGACCAGACCGCCGCGGCGTTCTTCGACGTGGACAACACCATGATGCAGGGCGCGTCGATCTACTGGTTCGCCCGTGGTCTCGCCTCCCGCAACTACGTGACCACCGCCGACCTGGCCCGATTCGCCTGGCAGCAGCTCCGCTTCCGGCTGCTGGCCCGGGAGCACGCCGGTGACATGTCACTGGCCAAGGAGGCGGCGCTGGCCTTCGTCCAGGGCTGGCGGGTGAACGAGGTCGAACACCTCGCCGAGGAGATCTTCGACGAGATGATGGCCCCCCGGATCTGGGCCGGCACCCACCAGCTCGCTCAGCGTCACCTGGCCGCCGGTCAGCGGGTCTGGCTGGTCAGCGCCGCCCCGGTCGAGATCGGCCGGGTGATCGCCGCCCGGCTCGGCCTGACCGGCGCCATCGGCACCGTGGCCGAGGTGCTGGACGGGGCGTACACGGGGCGGTTGGTGGGTGACCTGATGCACGGGCCGGCCAAGGCTGAGGCGGTCACCCAGCTCGCCGCCGTGGAAGGGCTCGACCTGTCCCGCTGCGCGGCCTACAGCGATTCCGCGAACGACCTGCCGCTGCTCTGTGCTGTGGGCCGGGCGGTGGCCGTCAACCCGGACGGCGCCCTGCTGCGGCAGGCCCGCCAGCACGGCTGGGAGGTGCGGGACTTCCGCACCGGTCGCCGTGCGGTCAAGATCGCCGTACCGTCGACAGCGGCGGCCGGGCTGGTCGCGGGCGCGGTCACCGCCGGCCTGGCCCTGCAACGCCGCCGCCGCGCCGGCTGAGACGCCCGTTCAGAAGCCTCGGCTCCGACCCGCGGCTAGGGGCCGAACGGGTCGGGCCGTCGCTCCAGCAGCGTGTGCAGCGTCTGCTGGATGGTCTCCCGCACCTGGTCGGCGAGGTTGAAGACCACCAGCGGGTCGTCCGCCGAGTCGGTCAGGTGGGCGGTGGGAATCGGCGGGCAGAACTCGATCAGCCACTTGCTGGGTAGCGGCACCATGCCCAGCGGGCCGAGCAGCGGGAACGTCGGCGTGACCGGGAAGTAGGGCAGCTTCAGCAGCCGCGCCAGGGGCTTCATGTCGGCGAGCATCGGGTAGATCTCCTCGCCGCCGACGATGGCGACTGGCACGATCGGGGTGCCGGTGCGCAGCGCCGCCGAGACGAAACCGCCCCGCCCGAAGCGTTGCAGTTTGTAACGGTCTGCGTAGAGCTTGCCGATGCCCTTGAAGCCCTCGGGGAACACACCCACCAGATCGCCGCCGCCGAGCAGCCGCTCGGCGTCCGGGTTGCAGGCCACAGTGCCGCCGGTCTTGCGGGCCAACTCGGAGACCACCGGCATCCGGAAGACCAGGTCGGCGCCGAGCAGCCGCAGGTAGCGGTGGGCGGGATGCTTGTCGTGCAGCGCCGCCGAGAGGATCAGGGCGTCCAGCGCCACAGTCCCGGAGTGGTTGCCGACCACCAGGGCGGGCCCGTCCACGGGGACGTGCTCCACCCCACTGACCTCGGTGCGGAACCAGTCCCGGTAGAGCAGCCGCAGCAGCGGGTGGAAGACGGCATCGGTCAACTCCGAGTCGAAACCGAACTCGTCGACCTCGTAGTCACCGGAGAGCCGCCGGCGCAGGAACGCCAACCCGTTCGCGACCTTGCGGTCCCAGTGGTCGCCGGGGCGGTCCGACACCGCCGGCTCGGTGCCGCCGGGCAACCCGGCGTCGACCTCGTCGGCCGGCATCGAGGCCGGCGGTGCGGACGAGGCCGGCGGTTCCGTCGGGGTCGGCGCGGCCTGCGCGGCCGGTCGGTGTCCGTTGCGCCGCGCCGGCTCCGCGTCCGGCGCGGGCACCTGCTGCGGTACGTCGAAACGCCCGACCGACTGCGGGTCGCGCCGCTCCTCCGGCCCACTCATGATGCCGCCTCGGTTCGCGACTGCGGGGCTCGCAGGACCGGCTCACTCCTCGCGCTCATGATGAACGCTCCCGGACCGCTGAGCGGACCTGCCGGATGCCGTCCAGGACGAGTTGCTCGGCAGCGGCCAACTGATCCCGGGTGACCACCACCCCACCGTGATGGGCCCGGATGAAGTCCTCGAACGCCTCGGCGGTCGACCGGGGCGTGAAGCCGTACTCCTGCTCAAGCCGGCTGGTGTCGACCACCCGGCCGTGCACGAAGAGGTCGACCTGGTCCAGGCCGTAGCGGCCGAAGCCCATGGTGCGGGCCAGCGCGGCGGCCCCGGAGAGACCCGGCTCCAGCACCGGGACGGCGACCCGTCCGGCGCGCCGGATCGCCTGGGACAGCGACAGCACCCCGGGGCCGGCGACGTTGTAGGTGCCGGGATGGTCCTCCACGATCGACCGGTACAGCACCTCCAACGCGTCGTCGAAGTGCAGGAACTGGAGGCGGGGGTCACGGCCGAAGACGGTCGGCACGAACGGCTGCGAGAAGTAGCGGGTCAACGTGGTGTCGGCGGTCGAGCCGATGAACGGGGCGAAGCGCAGCACCGTGGCGGTGACGTCGGACCGACGGCGACGGAAGCCGCGCACGTACCCCTCAAGGTCGAGGATGTCGCGGCCGAAACCGCCACGCGGCACCTCGCGGGGTTCGGTTTCCTCGGTGAAGACCGCCGGATCCCGGAACGACACCCCGTAGGCGGCTGTCGACGAGCGGACCACGAGTTTGCGCAGTCGGGGTGCCCGCTGGCAGGCGGCGAGCATCTGCATGCTGCCGATGACGTTCTGGTCCTTCATCGCGGACCGGCCGCCGTGCTGCGGGTCGGGTGAGGTGACCAACGCGAGGTGCACCACCGCGTCGACGTCCAGGTCGGCGAGGAGGCCACCGAGGGAACCGCTGTCGACGCGGATGCGTTCGACCCGGTCGAGCAGGTCGGTGAACTCGATGCCGGAGTCCGGTGCGTCGACACCGATGACCCGTTCGATGCGCGGATCGGCGGCCAGTCGGGCCGCCACGTGGGCACCCAGGTAGCGGCCCACTCCGGTGACGACGACGACCCCCGGAGCACCTGAGGTGCCACCGGGGGTCATCTGACGCACCTACGCCGGCAGGATGGACCGAGCCGGGACGACCACGGCCTGATCACCTGAGCCTCCGGAGGTCGACAGTTTGGCAAGTGACGCCGAACGCCGGGCGTTGAGCCCGGCGGCGATCACTTGCCGAGACGGCGACGCTGGACGCGGGTCTTGCGCAGCAGCTTGCGGTGCTTCTTCTTAGCCATGCGCTTACGGCGCTTCTTGACCACCGAGCCCATACGACAGCCTTTCGATACAACGTGCGGGGCGGACCGGATGACACCACGCAGGTGGCGACGGCGACCGCTTGCGGACAACGGACCGGACCAGTCTGGGCGGCGGGGCGCACCGGTGGGGTCTCGGTCGGGCTCCAGGGTAGCCGGAGGGCGTCAGCCGGACCAACGCGCCCCCGTCGCCGCTGCCTCTGGTTCGCGACCGCAGGGCCCGCGAGCTCACTCCTTACGCCCACCGATGCCGGTCAGCCGCCGGCCAGAGGGCGGGCCGGTGGCTCAGGCGGTCTCCTGAAAGGCACCCCGGAGATATTCGTGCACCGCATGCTCGGGCACCCGGAATGACCGGCCGACCCGGACGGCGGTGAGCTCACCGCTGTGCACCAGGCGATAGACAGTCATCTTTGACACCCGCATGACCGTCGCCACTTCCGCAACGGTCAGGAACTTGACCTCCGACAGCCGTCCGTCGGACTGTGACCCGGCCATGGCTCACCGACCCATCCCATGCCCGGCGCGTGCCAACCCGACGGATGCTCCGGGCCGGGCCGGCGACGCGCGTGTTACCAGTACGGTAGCGGGGCGGTTGTGACCGGCGCGATCCCTTCCTGCAACTGATCATGCTTCGGGGGCCTGTTCACCCGATCCGTGCTCCCGGTATCCGCCAGTGCGCGTCCGTCGTCCGGTTGTTCCGGTCGTGCTCATTCGGTACGCAGCGCGACCACCGGGTCGAGACGGCCGGCGCGCTGCGCGGGAACCACTCCGAAGACGATGCCCACCACCGCCGAAACGCCGAAGGCGAGCGCCAACGACCACCAGGTGATCGCCGCCGGAATTGGCGACAGCGCGTCGACAAGCATTGCGGTGCCCACTCCCAGCGCCATCCCGGTGAGCCCGCCGATCGTGGTGAGCAGCACCGCCTCCAGCAGGAACTGCACGCCGATGTCGCGGGGTCGTGCTCCGACGGCCTTGCGCAGCCCGATCTCCCGGGTCCGCTCCCGGACGCTGACCAGCATGATGTTGGAGACGCCGACGCCACCGACGAGCAGCGAGATGCCGGCGATGGCCGCCAGCACGCCGGTGAGGACACCGAGGATGTCGCCGAGCACGCCGAGGATCTGCTGCTGGGTGACGGCGCTGAACTCGGTGTCCGGGTGGCGACGGTTCAGCTCGGCGACGATCCGTTCGCCCAGCTCGTCGATCCGCTCCCGGTCCGGTGCCTTCACCGCGATGCCGTCGACCCGCTGGGTGCCCCAGAGTCGTTGCGCGGCGGTCACCGGCACGTGCACCTCGTCGTCCCGGTCGACGCCGAGGCTCTGCCCCAGCGGCGCGAAGACACCGATCACCCGGAACCGCACCCCGGCCAGCGCCACCTGCTGGCCGAGCGGGTCCCGGTCGGGGAAGAGCGCACGGGCGACCGAGTCACCGAGCACCGCCACCCGTCGGCTGGTGTCCACGTCGGTGCCGGTGAGGTAGCGTCCCCGCGCCAGCGAGCGGGTGAACACCGCCGGGGTCGTCTCCAGGACGCCCTGCACGGTGGTGAAGTCGGAACGCGCGCCGGCCCGCGCTGTCGCCCCGGAGGCGACGGTGACCGCCACCCGATCGGGGTCGCCGACCACCCGGGTGACGGCGTCCACGTCCTTGAGGGTCAGCGGCGAGACGACAGGCGCGTTGCCCACCTCGATCCGGCCGGGCACGACAAGCAGCAGGTTGGAGCCGAGGCCCTCGACCTGTTGCTCGACCTTCTGCTTGGTGCCGGTGCCGATGGCCACCAGCAGCACCACCGAGGCCACCCCGATGATCACCCCGAGCATTGTCAGCGCGCTGCGCAGCCGGTTGGCCCGCAGGGCGTCCAGCGCCACCCGCCACGCCTCGGCGACCCTCACGCCGTACCCCCGTCGTGCGGAAGGCGCCCGGTGGCTCCGGCGGCGCCACCGGAGCCACCGGACGGGTGCCCCGGACCGCTTCCGGACGCGGACCGGGGCTCCGCGCTGGGAGCGGAGACCAGTGTCGCAGGTCGACCGTGATCAACGGACGGCGGTCGATCATGGGCGGAGGACGGGTCGGCGCTGTCGGCCACGACCACCCCGTCGCGCATGGTGATCCGACGGTGGGCGCGGGCCGCCACCTCCTGGTCGTGGGTGACCATCACCAGCGCCACCCCGGACTCCGCGTTCAGTTGTTCCAACAGCTCCAGCACGGCGGCGCCGGTGACGCTGTCCAGGTTGCCGGTGGGTTCGTCGGCAAGCAGCACCGTCGGCTCGGTGACCAGGGCGCGGGCGATCGCCACCCGCTGCTGCTCACCGCCGGACATCTGGTTGGGCCGGTGGTCCAGCCGGTGCCCGAGGCCGACCCGGCCCAACATCGCCGCCGCCCGCTCCCGCCGCTGCCGCGCCGACACTCCCCGGTAGACAAGGGGCAGTGCCACGTTCTCCACCGCCGAGGTACGCGGCAGCAGGTGGAACGCCTGGAAGACGAAGCCGATGGTCTCGTTGCGCAGGGTCGCCATCTCCGGTGGGGCGAGGGCGTTGACGTCCCGCCCGCCGATCACCAGGCGGCCACCGGTGGGCCGGTCCAGCCCACCGAGGAGGTGCATGAGGGTGGACTTGCCCGAGCCGGACGGCCCGACCAGGGCCAAGTAGTCCCCCGGCTGCACGGTGAGCGACACCCCGCGCAGCGCCGCCACCGACACCCCGTCGAGCTGGTACGTCCGGGACACGTCCACCGCCTCGATGGCCGGTACGCGCTCCCCTGCCGACCGGTCTGCGACGGCGGGTTCGGTCACTGGACTTCCTGGCCGTCGCGGACCTGGTCGGCGCCGCGCACCACGATCCGGTCGCCGGGTTGCACGCCGTTGAGGATCTGCACCAGGTCGGACCCCTGGACACCCACTGTCACCGAGGCCCGGCCCGCCTTGCCGTCCCGGACCACCCAGACCGCGTCCCGGCCGTCGGCGGAGAACACCGCCGACGCGGGGACGGTCACCGCGTCGGCGGCCTCGCGTACCCGCAGGTGCACTATCGCGTTCATGCCGGGGCGGGGCGTCGGAGCAGGCTCGTCCTCGGCCAGCTTCCCGGCGCCCAGCGCCAGGCGGACCCGGTAGGTGACCCCGCCCTGCGCGGAGTTGGTGGGCAGCACGTCGACCGAGCGGACGGTGGCGTCGTAGCTGGCACCGGTGACGGCGTCCAACTCGACAGTGGCTGTCACACCGGCCTTGACGAGGAGTACGTCGGTCTCGTCCACCTCGGCGAGCAGTCCGAGCTGCCCGGTGTCCACCACTGTCAGCACCGGCGCGCCGGCGGTGACCAGCCCGCCAACCACTACCGCGTCGTCCACCCCGGCCGGCGGACCGCCCTGGCTGGGGGCCAGCGCCGACGGGTCGAGGCCCGCCCCGCCGGCCTGCTCCAACAGCCCGGCGAGACCGGCATTCGCGCCACCGCCGGCCCGGGTGCCACCGGGCTGCACCACCCCGGCGATCGGGGCACGCAGGGTCAGCGCGTCGACTGTCGCCTTCGCCAGGTCGTACGCCTGCTGGGCCTGGAGCCGCTGCGCCGCGGACAGTGCGCCGACGGCGGAACTCAACCCGTTGATCCCCCGCTGCACCGCGCGAACCGCCTGGTCGGCGCTGCGCGCGGCGGCGCTGTATTGCTGTTGAGCGGACGTCACCTGGGTCAGCAGCGCGTTCCGCAACTGCGGATCGGCGATCTTCTCGGCGGCTTTCCGCGCCGCGTCGAACGCCTCACTGGCCGCCTTGTCGGTGCCACGCCGGCTGCTGGTCAGGCTGCCTGATCCGACGCCCCGGCCGGCGCGCTTCGCGGCGGACAGCGCCTCCTTGGCCTGACGGAGACGCTGCTGCGCGCTCGGCGAGTCGACAACCGCCAGCACCTGACCGCGCTTGACCCGCTGTCCAGGCTGGACACGCAGGCTGGCCACTGTGCCGTCGGCGGGAGCGGTGAGGGTGGCGGCGGCGCGGGCGGTCACCGTCGCGGGCGCGTCGATCACCTCGGTGACCGGGTTGCGGGCGGCCGACGCCAGCGCGAGATCGGGGCCTTCGTCGCCGCAGGAGGCGGCGGTGGTGGCGGTGAGGACGACGACGGCGGTCAGGGCGGTGAGCAGGCGGGGCCGCATGGTGCTGGCGGGCCGTGACGACTGAGGACGGCGCACCCATCGATGGTACGGCGCACCGCCGCACCGCCTCCGAGCTGCGTCAGCCGGCGGCGGCGCGGACGTACGCCACGCACTCGTCGTGCAGCGTCGACCACTGCTCACCGAACGCCTTCTCGGAGGCCGCGTCGATGGTTCGGCCGTCGTGCACCACCGTCTTGAAGAAGGTGAGCAGCCGCAGCGGCCCGTACCTGTCGACGAGGTGCCGAACTGCCAGGTAGCCGATGCCGTAGCTGGCGGCGACCCGTTCGGCGGAGGCGTCGTCGGCGGGGTTGACGCCCTCCAACTTGCCGTCCCAGCCGCCCCGGACCATCTTGCGGACGTCGGCGATCCCCTCGTACCTGTCGACCGCCTGGTCGCCGGCACCGGCGAACTCGGCCAGGCCCTCGACCAACCACCAGGTGAGCTTGCCCGGGTAGCCGCGTTCCGGCAGCGACGCCGCGTGGGTCAGCTCGTGCCGCAGCAGGTCGTCGGTGCCGCTGTTGGTGAGCCCTTCGGCGTTGAGCACCACCTCGTGGTGACCGCCGCCCACTGTGACCGCGTAACCGCCGGTCCATTCCGGGCGCTCCCCGCCGTACCAGCGCTGCCACTCGGTGCGCCCGGCGTAGAAGATCCGGTACCGGTCCGGCGGTGAGCCGGTCACCGCGTACCCGTCGGCGACCTTGGCCGCGGCTTCCGCCTGCGCGAGCAGGCCGGGCAGCTTGCCGCGCAGCGCCGGGGTGGTGGCGACCATGGTCCGCGCGCCGACGGCGACCGCCAGGTCGCTGATCTCCCACGGTCGGGTGCCGGTCTCCACCGACTTGGATTCCTCCATGGCGACCATCCGGGGCTGGTCACCGTTCTCCCGCCAGCGGGTGCCGATCAGCACCGGGCTGGGCCGGCAGTTCGGCGTGACGAAGCAGTACTGGAAGCGCACCAGCAGCCGCCACTCGCCGGGCTTGCCGATGATCGGCACGGGCAGGCCACTCGGCTCGGCCCGCCAGCCGGTCACCTTGAGTTCGCGTAGTGCGGCGAAGCGTCTGCGCAGGTCGTTGTGGGCGACGGGATCGGCGATGGCGAGGAACCCGGCGCGGTCGCCGCCGAGGAGTGCCGCGGACTGCCTGTGGAGCTGGGCGGTGATCCGGTCGGACAACCCGCGGGCCACTGCGGTGGCCGGGTCGTCGGCCGCCGACGCGCCGACCCGACTGACTGTGGGGCGCGCGCCTGTCTCCCGGATCACTCCGACGACGAGCGCCGCCGGCAGGCCGCAGCCCAGCAGCAGGACGACCACCACGAGCACCGTCCACAGCGGCCAGAGCCGCCGCGGTGCTGGCTGCTGCACCTCGTCAGTCACCCGCCGAAGGGTACGACCACTACCTGGATGCGGCGAGGCCGCCCCGGGCCGATCGGGACTGCCGCTCGCTCACCCGCCGGTGCGCGGCCAGGAGCGGAACGAGATGTCCATGCTCGCTACCAACTGGTGGTACGAGCGGTCGACGTCACGGGGCAGACCGAAGCCGCCTGCGGCCTCCAGGGTCACGAAGCCGTGCAGGGCGCTGCGCAGCGCGCGGGTGGCGTCCACCGCGTCGTCGCCGGTGAGCCCGTACCCGCGCAGCACGGCGAAGATGGCACCGACCGCGCGTTCGCCGGCCTCGACGTGTTCCGGGTCGGCCGGGTCGGGCACCCGCTGCGTCGCCGGGTAGCGGCCGGGGTGCCGCAGGGCGTAGTTCCGGTAGGCCTCCGCCATGGCCCGGAGCGCGTCGCCACCGGAGCGGCCGACGGCGGCGGTGGTCATCTCGGTGGCCAGCTCGGCGGTGGCCAGGGCGGCCAGCTTCTGGGCCAACGCGTCCGCCCCCCGTACGTGCTTGTAGAGGCTGGGCAGCGCCACCCCGAGCCGGCTGGCGAGCGCGGCGAGGGTGAGCTGTTGGAAGCCGACCTCGTCGGCCAGCCGGGCCGCCTCCCGTACGACTGTCTGCTGGTTGAGGCCGACCCTAGGCACCGGCGCACACCGCCAGAAAGCCGAGCAGCTCCTCGGCGGTGCGTTGCGGCCGGTCGGCGTGCGGGTAGTGGCCGGACTCCTCGATCATCCGAGCTTCGGCGGTGCCGAAGAGCCGCCGGGCGGCCCGCGCCTCGGCTCCCGGGTCGGGGAAGTCCGGGTCCTTGGATCCCATCAGCACGAGCACCGGTTGCCGCACCTGCGGGGCGCGGGCGGTCCAGTGCGGCTCGGCCGGTGCGATCACGCCGCGTGTCGCGGCCATCCGGCCGGGCTCGCGCAGGTTGGCCACCATCGCGCGGCGGTACGCGGCGTCGTCGGCGGGCCGGTGCACCGGGAACAGGGTGTTGTGGAACATCCCGAACAGTCGAGGGCTGTGCAGCACTGACCACATCGCCATCCGCAGCAGCGGGTTGAGCTTCGGCTGACCGACGAACGCGCCGATCTGCACGATGCCGGTGACCAGCTCGGGCGCGTCGGTGGCGGCGAAGACCACGGCCGCCGCGGCGGACGAGCTGCCGACCAGCACCGCCGGACCGGCGTCGAGGTCGCGGACCACGGCCAGCAGGTCCGCGCCGACCTCCGCCGGGGCGTACGTGGGCCAGCCGGCGCTGGATTCGCCGTGCCCCCGGACGTCGACCGAGGCGACCCGGTGGCCGGCTGCCACCAGCAGCGGCACGAGGTGCCGGAAGCTCGCTCTGTTCTCGCCCATGCCGTGCGCGAGGACCACCAACGGCCCTTCGCCCTGCGCCTCGTACGCGATGTGTCCGCCGTCCCGCCGCACCTGGCTAGTTGTCATAGCTCTAAAGCTAAGTCACTTAGCCAACGTTGGCAAGCCGGATACCGGAAACGGGCCGACGGTGACCCGAGGGGCCACCGGCGGCCCGTCGGCCGAACCGGAGGAACTACTTCTTGGAGATCAGGGCACGGCCGAAGAAGACCAGGTTGGCGGGGCGCTCGGCGAGCCGGCGCATCAGGTAGCCGTACCACTCGTCGCCGTACGGGACGTAGGTGCGCACCGTGTAGCCGTCGCCGGCCAACCGGGCCTGCTCCTCGGGGCGGATGCCGTAGAGCATCTGGAACTCGAAGCGCTCCGGCCCCCTGTCGAACCACCGGGCCCGGTCCTCACCGATGGCGATCATCCGCGGGTCGTGGGTGGCCAGCATCGGGTAACCGTCGCCGGACATCAGGATGTTCATGCAGCGCACGTACGACTTGTCCACCTCACGGGCCGACTGGTACGCCACCGACTCCGGCTCCTTGTAGGCGCCCTTGCACAGCCGCACCCGCGACCCGGCCGAGGAGAGCTCCCGGCAGTCCGACTCGGTCCGCCGCAGGTACGCCTGGAGCACCGCGCCGGTCGACGGGAAGTCCTTGCGCAGCCGGCTCAGCACCTCCAACGTCGAGTCGGTGGTGGTGTGGTCCTCCATGTCCAGCGTGACAGTTGTGCCCGCCGCGTCGGCCGCCGCGCAGATCGCCCGCGCGTTGTCGTACGCCAACTGCTCGTCGAACATCTGGCCGAGGGCGGAGAGCTTCACGCTCACCTCGGCGGCCGGGGTGAGCCCCGCGGCACCGAGCATCCTCAGCAGTTTCAGATATTCGTCCCGGGTGGCGGTGGCCTGCTCGGGGCGGACGGTGTCCTCACCGAGGTGGTCGAGGGTGACCGCGAGGCCGTCGTCGACGAGCCCGCGGGTCGCGCGCAACGCGTCGTCTGTGGCAGCGCCGGCGACGAACCGGCGGACGACGTCCCGGGTGTACGGGGCAGTCGCGACGAGCCGCTCGACCTGGGATGACCGGGAGGCGGCGAGGATGACGGAACGGAGCATGAGCCGAGCGTAACGCCCCTGCCAGGGGCCTCGCCGAGGGGCGGCCGGGCCACCTCGGCATGGGGGCGGGGCGGCGGCGGTGGCGTCGATCGGCTACAACGATGCCGTGGACCAACGCCCCCGCCGCCGACTCCGATCGGCCTCCGTGCAGCTCGGCGCGCTCACCGCTCTCGCGCTCGCCCTTTCCGGCTGCAACATGACCTCGGACGACGACGATGACGACGACTGCGCCCTCGGGCCGGTCGGCGGCGGCGACACGGTCGCGCTGGCGATGCGGGTCACCGACCCGACGGCCGGTCGCACCGCCCCGGAGCCGACCACTGCGGCCCTGCCCGAACGCGGCGGATTCGGCACCCACCTCGCCGCCTGCGGCGGCTGACATGCGCCGCGAGACGGTCACGCCCCGCCCCGACTGGGACGCCACCATCCGGTCGCAGGGGCTGGTCTACGTCGACACCGAGCTGCCCGACGGCGGGATCATGTCGTACTGGGACGAGACCGCCGCGTACGCCTTCGACCTGGACGAGGTGCTGCGGCTGGAGGAGGCCACCGAGGAGCTGCACCGGATGTCGGTGGCCGCCGCCGAACACGTGGTGGCGCAGCGCCGGTACGCCGAGTTCGGCATCCCGGAGTGGGCGGCCGAGGCGGTGGCCCGGTCGCTGCGGGAGACGCCGCCGACCCTGTACGGGCGCTTCGACCTCGCGTACGACGGCACCTGGCCTCCGAAGATGTTGGAGTACAACGCGGACACCCCCACCGCGTTGGTCGAGGCGAGCATCATCCAGTGGTACTGGCTGGAGCAGACCCGGCCGGAGCTGGACCAGTGGAACAGCCTGCACGAGCGGCTGGTCGGCGCCTGGGCCAAGATCGGGGCCGGGCTGCACGACCCCCGGGTGCACGTGCTCTGGTCGAACGAGGAGGAGTCCGGCGAGGACCACATGACCGCCGGCTACCTCGCCGAGACCGCCCGGCAGGCCGGCCTGAGCGTCGAGCTCCAGCCCATCCAGGAGATCGGCTGGGACGGCCGGCGTTTCGTCGACGCGGACGACAACCCGGTGACCACCTGCTTCAAGCTCTACCCGTGGGAGTGGATGCTGGCCGAGCCGTACGGGCCGGCGGCCCTGGCCCCGGGCACCCCGACCACCTGGATCGAGCCGGCCTGGAAACTGCTGCTCTCCAACAAGGCGCTGCTCGCGGTCCTCTGGGAGCTGTACCCGGGCCACGAGTACCTGCTCCCGGCGTACCTCGACTCGCCGCGCGGCATGCCGGAGTACGTCGCCAAGCCACTGCTGGGCCGCGAGGGTGGGTCGGTACGCATCGTCACCGCCGATGAGGAGATCACCAACCCGGGGATCTACGGCGACGAGGGCTGGTGCTACCAGGAGTTCCGGGCGTTGCCGCAGTTCGCTGGCAACCGGATGGTGCTGGGCAGCTGGATCGTCGACGGCGAATCGGCCGGCGTGGGTGTGCGGGAGAGCGCGAGTCTGATCACCGACGGCTACGCGCGGTTCCTGCCGCACTACATCGACGCGCCGCGCACCCGCTGAGTCGTCTACCGTTGGGGTGTGAACTTCGACGCGTACGCCCGGACCGGCGTTGACCTGGTCAACGCCCGCCTGGACGACCTCGACGACCTGCGGGCCCTCTTCCCCGACGAGAACGCCTGGATGCGCGACGAGGTCGCGGACCGGGACGTGGCGATTTTCCGCCGGGCGCAGAAACGGTTGCGCGACGTCTTCGAGTACGGCACCTCGGGGCGGGACGCCCAGGCGGTCACCGAGCTGAACACGCTGCTCGAGGCGTTCCCGGTGCAGCCGCGCATCTCCGGGCACGACTCCAGCGACTGGCACATGCACGTGACCAGTCGGGGCGCCTCGGTCAGTGCCGAATACCTGGCCGGCGCGGTCTGGGGGCTGTCGGTCTGGCTCTGCGAGTACGGCAGCGCCCGGTTCGGGGTCTGCGCCGACGAGCGGTGCGGCAACGTCTACCTGGACACGTCGTCCAACTGCTGCCGGCGGTTCTGCTCGGAGCGCTGCGCCACCCGCTCGCACGTCGCCGCGCACCGGGCCCGTAAGCGGGCGGCGGTCGGCGAGCAGGTGACCGTCGCCCAGCAGCCGACCTCCGCCGCCGATTCCCTCTCACCGGTCAGCTGACACCGCCACCGCCCGATCTCGGGCGGACGGGTCAGGCGTCGACAGGTGAGGACGTGGGCAGGTGCTGGCGGGCGAACTCCAGCGCGGCGCGCAGGTCCGCCTCGCGCACCGCGCGGCTCTTCGCGCCCCGGGTGGCGACCTCCACCGCCACCGCCCCGGTGAAACCCCTGCCGGCCAGCGAGGAGAGCAGCTCCCCGCAGGGCTGGGTGCCGCGCCCGGGCACCAGGTGCTCGTCGCGGCCCTCGCCGGTGCCGTCGCCGAGGTGCACGTGCGCCAGCCCGGCGCCCATCCGGTCGGCCATCTCCAGGGGGTCGCTGTGCGAGGCCGCGCAGTGCGACAGATCAAGGGTGTACGACGGGTAGCCGGCGTCGGTCGGGTCCCAGCCGGGCACGTACGGGACGAACTGCCGGCCCGCCATCCGCACCGGGTACATGTTCTCCACAGCGAAGCGCAGCCCGCTGAACCGGTCCGCGACGGTGGCCAGACCCTCGGCGAAGTTGCGGGCGTAGTCGCGCTGCCAGGTGAACGGTGGGTGCACCACGACGGTCGGCGCGCCCAGCGTCTCGGCCAGCTCGGCGGCCTTGCGCAGGCGCTCCCACGGGTCCGGGCTCCACACCCGCTGGGTGACCAGCAGGCAGGGCGCGTGCACCGAGAGCACCGGCACGTCGTAGTGCGTGGAGAGGCCGCGCAGCGCGCCCGCGTCCTGGCTGACCACGTCGGTCCAGACCATCACCTCGACGCCGTCGTAGCCGAGCGCCGCGGCCAGTTGGAACGCCGCCGCGGTCGGCTCGGGAAAGACCGACGAGCTGGACAGGAGCACTGGCACGCGGGAAGTCACATCAGTCAGCGTAGCCCGGCAGCGCCGGGGGCATCGTGACGAGCGCCGGCAAACCGACCGGAAACGGCCACCTGATCAGATCGGCTCCAGCTGATCGAGTCGGCGGAGGATGACACCCTCCCGCAGCGCCCAAGGGCAGATGTCCAGCGAGTCCAGATCCAGGCGGCGCATCACCGCCTCGGCGACCACCGCACCGGCCAGCAACTGGTGGGCCCGACCCGCGCTGACCCCCTCCAGCTCCATCAACTGCGCCGGTGGGATGTGCCGGATGAAACTGATGACCTGCCGCAAGCCGGCCCGGGTCAGGCTGCGTCGCACCCACAGCCCGGAACCGGACGGGGCCGCCCCGGCCAGTCGGGCCAGGGTCCGGAACGTCTTCGAGGTGGCCACCGCCCGACCCCAGCCCACCTCGGTCATCTGGTCGACGACCTTGTCCAGCCGGCCGTCCACGTACTCCCGGAGCTTGTCGACGGCCTCCGCCGACGGCGGGGCCGCACTGGCCGGATCGACCCCCAGCCGCTCGCGGGTCAGTCGACCGGCTCCGAGTGGCAGGGAGACCGCCACGTCCGGGTCCTCGTCGATGCCGGCGGCGATCTCCAACGAGCCGCCACCGATGTCCAGCACCAGCAGCCGGCCCGCCGACCAGCCGAACCACCGCCGTACGGCCAGGAACGTCATCCGCGCCTCGTCCGCCCCGGAGAGCACCGCAAGGCGTACGCCGGTCTCGTCCCGGACCCGGGCCAGCACCTCGGCCGCGTTTGTGGCATCGCGCACCGCGGACGTGGCGAAAGCGATCAGGTCGTCGGCCGCCAACCCGGTGGCCGCCGCCTTGGCCATGCCCACCGCCTTGACCAGGCCGTCCGCCCCCGCCTCGGTCAGCGCGCCGTCGGGGCCGATCTGCTCGGCCAGCCGGAGCACCACCTTCTCGGAGTGCGCCGGCCACGGGTGCGCGCCGTGGTGCGCGTCCACCACAAGGAGATGCACCGTGTTGGATCCGACGTCGAGGACACCCAGTCGCATGCTGAAGACCCTAGGCGCAACACGTTTGCGCGGCTCACCGGCCTGCGGCGGTCACCGCGCGTACGCTGGGCCGAGTGACGATGGAGCTCCGTGTGCTGGTGGACGACCCGGGTGACCCGCGCAGTCGCGAGGTGCCCCTGGACTTCCCTCGGGAGTGGATCGAGTTCACCGACCCGGCCGACGAGACGCACCTGATCCGGGCCGACCTGACCTGGCTGCTCTCCCGCTGGACCTGCATCTTCGGCAAGGGCTGCCACGGCATCATCGCCGGCCGGGCCGCCGACGGTTGCTGCTCGCACGGGGCGTTCTTCACCGACTCGGACGACGAGAAGCGGGTCCGCAACGCCGTCAAGCGGCTCAGCCCGTCGACCTGGCAGCACTTTCGGCGCGGGTTCAAGAACTGGACCGACGAGGACACCATCGACGGCAAGAACCCGGCCCGCCGCACCGCCACCCAGGGCCCCGACGGTCCGTGCGTGTTCCTCAACGACGCCGACTTCGCCGGCGGTGGCGGCTGCGCCCTGCACGCCCAGGCGCTGCGCGACGGGGTGCACCCGTTGGAATACAAGCCGGACGTCTGTTGGCAGCTGCCGATCCGCCGCGATCAGGACTGGGTCAAGCGGCCGGACAACAGCAAGGTGCTGGTCTCCACCCTGTCCGAGTTCGACCGGCGGGGTTGGGGAGCCGGCGGGCACGACCTGGACTGGTGGTGCACCTCCTCGACGGACGCCCACGTCGGCACCGAGCCGATGTACCTGTCGTACGGGCCGGAGCTGACCGCGCTGATCGGCGCTGCCGCCTACGAGCGGCTGGCCGAGCTGTGCGCGATCAGGACGAAGCAGGGCATGATCGCCCCGCACCCCGCAGACGAGGTCTAGCGATCGGCGGCGAGAAAGCAGCGCTTCAACGGCCGCAGACAAAGAGCCGGGGGCCTCGGTTGGAACTCCTTTGGAGCTGACTCGTTTACGGCATCGGCGCTACGACGTCGCTGGATGACTCGCTTACGGCATCAGCTCCAAAGGACCGCACCAACGAACTCGCTTCCCCCGGCGGGCAGGTGGTTCAGCTCTCTGAACGTGCTCGCCTGAGCAAGGGCGGACAGCCCGAAGGGGGCCTGCGCCGAGCGCAGACCCCCTTCGGGTACGCCGATCACGGCTCGAACTTGTAGCCCAGACCCCGCACTGTGACGATGAAGCGCGGCGCGGAAGGCTCCGGCTCGATCTTGGAGCGCAGCCGCTTGACGTGCACGTCAAGCGTCTTGGTGTCACCGACGTAGTCGGCGCCCCAGACCCGGTCGATGAGCTGGCCACGGGTCAGCACCCGGCCCGCGTTGCGCAGCAGCAGCTCCAGCAGTTCGAATTCCTTCAGCGGCAGCTGCACGGCCCCGCCGTCGACTGTCACCACGTGCCGCTCGATGTCCATCCGCACCGGCCCGGCGGCCAGCGTCGGCGCACCCGCCTCGGCCACCTCCGGGCTCTGCCGGCGCAGCACCGCCCGGATCCGGGCGACCAGTTCCCGCGGCGAGTACGGCTTCGTGACGTAGTCGTCGGCGCCGATCTCCAGCCCGACCACCTTGTCGATCTCGCTGTCGCGGGCGGTGACCATGATGATCGGAACGGCGGAGCGCTGCCGCAACTGCCGGCAGACCTCGGTCCCTGACATCTCCGGCAACATCAGGTCGAGCAGCACGATGTCGGCGCCGGTCCGGTCGAACTCGGTGAGGGCGTCGGTGCCGGTCGCGGCGACCGAAACCTCAAAGCCCTCCTTACGGAGCATGTACGACAAGGCGTCGGAGAACGACTCCTCGTCCTCGACCACCAGAACGCGGCTCAACGGGGATTTCCTTTCCATCTGCTGTCAGACCTGCCGTAGCCCAGTCGGACCGGACTCGATCCCAACCGGCGGCAGTGTCGCCAGGAGGTCGTCCGGTGGACTGGCGGGCAGCCGGAGGGTGAACGTCGATCCACCACCAAGAGTGCTCGACACCTCGACCCGTCCGCCATGGTTGCTCGCAATGTGTTTCACGATCGCCAGGCCGAGCCCGGTGCCGCCGGTGGCACGCGAGCGGGCCTGGTCGGCCCGGTAGAACCGCTCGAAGACCCGGTCCACGTCGGTGGGGGCGATACCGATGCCCTGGTCGGCGACGGCGACCTCGACGTGCTCGTCGTCGCCGCTGAGGGTCACCCGCACCGTGGTGTCCTCGCCCGAATAGTTGATCGCGTTCTCCACCAGATTCGCCACAGCAGTGGCGAGCTGGGAGTCGCTGCCGTACGCGGTGAGCCCACGCGCCCCTTCCACTGTCACTGTGACACCGCGGGCGGAGGCAGTGGTGCGGGTCCGGTCGACCACCTCGGCGATCACCCAGTCCAGGGCGACCGGCTCCGGTGGCGGCTGTGGCTCAGCCCCCTGCAACCGGGTCAGCTCCAGCAACTCCTGCACCAGCCGACCCAGCCGGGTCGATTCGTGCTGGATCCGTTCCGCGAACCGGCGGGCGGCCACCAGGTCCTCGGAGAGGTCGGGCGCAGCGGCGTCGGCCGGCTCGGTGGCGTCCAGCAAGGCCTCGGCGAGCAGTTGCAGGGCCCCGATCGGGGTCTTCAACTCGTGACTCACGTTGGCCACGAAGTCGCGTCGTACCCGGGTCAGCCGGTGCGACTCGGTCACGTCGACCGCCTCGACCGCGATGAAGCCGTTGCCGAGACCCATCGCCCGCAGGTGCACGCCGAGCGGGTTCTCCCCCGCGCTGTCGCGACCTCGGGGCAGGTCCAGCTCGATCTCGCGTCGCACGCCGGTGCGTCGTACCTGGCCGGCAAGGGTACGGATCAGCGGGTGCGCGGCGATTGAGCCAGGGGTGCTGCCGGTACGCAGCAGCCCCATCGCGCGGGCGGCCGGGTTGATCAGCACGGGGACGTCGTCGTTGTCCAGAACCACGACACCGGCCCGGAGTGAGTCGATCGTCCGGCGGCCGAGCCCGGCCTGCTGCTCGTCGGCTATCGCGGGCCTCCCCCTGCTCCAGCGGAAGCTGACGCTCCCCGTCGACGTGGAGTGACCGTTCCGCCTCGGCAGGAACCGGGGCAGCAGCAGACCGGCGGCCATCCCGGCCACCAACGCCAGGGCCACCACGACCGCCACCGCCCACTCCACCCGGCGATCGTAGGGTCATTGTTAACCTGGCTACCACACAGAACGGGACGAACTACCCTCACTTACGGAAGTGTTCACCCCCACGTCTGGCGTCGTTCACCGTGGTTCATCCGGGATCCGTCCACGCGCCCTACCGTTGGCGTCGCACCTGCTCAACCCCCTGCGCCGGCACCCGTCGGCGGCGACCGACCACAGGACGTGATGATGCGCGACGAGTTCCGGGCCGACCTCCAGATCGTCAGCCAACTGCTGGTGGACATGGCGGAGGGCGTCCGCGCCGCCATGCGCCAGGCCACCCGGGCCCTGCTCACCGCCGACCGGCAGGCCGCCGAGACGGTCATCGAGCGGGACGCCGAGATCGACGACCTCTACCGGCACGTCGAGGAGCGGGTCTGTGACCTGCTCGCCCGACAGGCGCCGGTCGCCTCCGACCTCCGGGCGATGATCACCGCGCTGCACGTGGCAGCCGATCTGGAGCGGATGGGCGACCTCGCCGAGCACGTGGCGAAGACAGCGCTGCGCCGGCACCCCTCCCCCGCCGTCCCGGCCGAGCTGCGGACGGTCTTCACCGAGATGTCCGAGATCGCCGACCGGATGGCCGTGAAGATCGGTTCGGTGCTGGCGAAGCCCGACGCCGATCTCGCCGGCGAACTGGACCGCGACGACGACGCCATGGACGAGCTGCACAAGAACCTGTTCGCCGTGCTGCTCGGTGACGACTGGCCGTACGGGGTGGAGACGGCCATCGACGCCACCCTGCTGGGCCGCTTCTACGAGCGCTTCGCCGACCACGCGGTAAACGCCGGCGAGCACGTGATCTACCTGATCACCGGGGAGAGCGCGCCCAGCGGCAACTGACCGGCAGGGAAAGGGCCCCTCGCCATCGCTTCCCGCGATGACGAGGGGCCCCCTCTTCTGGTGGCTCAGCGCCCCTGGTTGGCCACCGCCGCGGCGGCTGCCTTCGCAGCGGTCGGGTCGAGGTAGGTGCCGCCCAGGGTGAGCGGGCGCAGCTGCGGGTCGAGGTCGTAGCGCAGCGGGATGCCCGTCGGGATGTTCAGCTTGGCGATCGCCTCGTCGGAGATCTGGTCGAGGTGCTTGACGAGGGCGCGCAGCGAGTTGCCGTGCGCGGCCACCAGCACCGTCCGACCGGCCAGGATGTCCGGCACGATCGAGTCGTACCAGTAGGGCAGCATCCGGTCGACGACGTCCTTGAGGCACTCGGTGCGCGGCATCAGCTCGGTCGGCAGCAGCGCGTAGCGCGGGTCACCCACCTGCGACCACTCGTCGTTGTCGTCGATGGGCGGCGGTGGCGTGTCGTACGACCGGCGCCAGAGCATGAACTGCTCCTCGCCGTACTCGTCGAGGGTCTGCTTCTTGTCCTTGCCCTGCAGGGCGCCGTAGTGGCGCTCGTTGAGCCGCCACGACCGGCGCACGGCGATCCAGTGCCGGTCGGCGGCGTTGAGCGCCAGCTCGGCGGTGCGGATCGCACGGCGCATCACGCTGGTGTGCACGACGTCCGGCAGCAGGCTGTGCTCGCGCATCAACTCGCCGCCGCGCCGCGCCTCGCCCTCGCCCTTCTCGGTCAGGTCGACGTCCACCCAGCCGGTGAAGAGGTTCTTGGCATTCCAGTCGCTCTCACCGTGTCGCAGCAGGACCAGCGTCCCGACGGTGGGCCCTTCGCTCGCAGTCATGCGGGTCATCCTGCCTCAACCGCCAAGCGGACACGCGGGCAGCCGTCGTGACGACCACCACGTGAAAAAGCTGATGACCAGCGGATCCGGCCGCCACTAGGGTTGTAAGGCACGCCAGTCACATCGGTCATTACTTGCAAGCGGGGCGCCATATGCGGACGATGCGGAGTTGGTTCCGGGACACCACCGGCGGCCTACCGACCACCTTCTGGTACCTGTGGTCCGGCACTCTGATCAACCGACTCGGCTCGTTCGTCCTCGTCTTCCTCGCCATCTACCTGACACAGGAACGTGGCTTCTCGGCCTCGCAGGCCGGCCTGGTGATCGGCCTCTGGGGCGTTGGCGGGGCGTTCGGCACGACCGCCGGCGGCACTCTGGCCGACCGGTGGGGCCGCCGGCCGACACTGCTCACCGCCCACGTGGGCGCGGCGGTCATGATGCTCGGGCTCGGGCTGGCCCGGGATCTCTGGGCGGTGGCGCTGGGCGCGCTGCTGCTCGGCATGTTCGCCGAGGCGGCCCGGCCCGCGTTCGGGGCGATGATGATCGACGTGGTGCCGGCGAAGGACCGGCTTCGCGCCTTCTCGCTCAACTACTGGGCGATCAACCTCGGCTTCGCCTGCGCCGCCGTCCTCGCTGGCCTCGCCGCCCAGGCCGACTACCTGCTGCTGTTCGTGGTCGACGCGGCCACCATGCTGATCACCGCGCTGATCATCTTCAGCAAGGTGCCGGAGACCCGACAGGCCGGCCCGGCCGCCGACGTCACGGCAGCGGCGGCTCCACGTGGCGCGCTGCGCACGATCCTCACCGACCGGGTCTACCTCGGCTTCGTGGCACTCAACCTGTTCGCCGCGCTGGTGTTCCTCCAGCACATCTCGATGCTGCCGATCGCGATGGGCGACGACGGCCTGAGCCCCGCCACGTACGGCTCGGTGATCGCGCTCAACGGCATCCTCATCGTGGTCGGACAGCTCTTCGTGCCCCGACTGATCCGGGGCCGGAGCCGCTCACACGTGCTCGCGCTGGCATCCGTGGTGATGGGCGTGGGATTCGGGCTGACCGCGTTCGCCGGCACCCCGTGGTTCTACGGGCTGACGGTGCTGATCTGGACGGTCGGCGAGATGCTGAACTCGCCCTCCAACTCCACGCTGATCGCCGAACTGTCCCCGGCCGAACTGCGCGGTCGGTACCAGGGCGTGTTCTCCCTCTCGTGGCAGATCGCCGGGGCCAGCGCGCCGATCCTCGGTGGCCTGGTGCGTGAGCACGCCGGTAACGACACCCTCTGGTACGGCTGCGCCGCGCTCGGCCTCCTGACCGCCGTGGCCCACCTGGTGTCCGGGCCGGCCCGGGAACGGCGCGCGACCGCGCTGCGCCGCTCCGGTGAGGCACTCGCACCGGCCACCGCGTCCCGTGCGCCACAGCCCGCCGAGGCGTAATGAGTGGCGCGGCGGTGCCGGAGTTCCTACTGTGCAGTGGAAACAGTTAACAATCTAAACTGTCGGGAGGTCGGGTGCACGCCCTGCGGCGCTGGTGGCACGACACCGCAGGCGGACTACCCGCCACCTTCTGGTACCTCTGGGCCGGCCTGCTGATCAACCGGGCCGGCGCGTTCGCCATGCTGTTCCTCTCGCTCTACCTCACCGACGTACGCGGCGCGAGCGAAGGGCTGGCCGGCACCGTGGTCGGCGCGTACGGGGCCGGCGGAGCGGCCGGAGTGCTCCTCGGCGGGGTGCTCGCCGACCGGTGGGGACGCCGGGCGACCCTGCTCGCCGCACACCTGGCCACTGTCGGCCTGATGGTGGCGCTCGCCTTCACCCGCCCCCTGCTGCTGATCGCGATGCTCTCCGCGCTGATCGGCGTGGTCCACTCGATGCCCAGCCCGGCGTTCGTGGCGGCGATCGTCGACGTGGTGCCCGCCGAACGCCGCTCGCGGGCGTTCAACCTTCAGTTCTGGGCGTTCAACCTCGGCATGGCTGTCGCCTCGCTGCTCGCCGGGGTCCTGGCCGAGGCCAGCTTCACCGCGCTGTTCCTTGTCGACGCGGGCGCCACACTGACCGCCGCCGCCGTGATCGCCTGGAAGGTGCCCGAAACCCTGCGGCTGACCCGACCAGCGGCAGGCCCACCGCCCGTCACAGTCGCGGCACCGAAATCCATCCGGGCCCGTCGGCCCGGACTGCACACGGCGCTCACCGACCGCACCTTCCTGGTCTTCGTCGGGCTCACCTTCGTGCTCGCCGTACTCACCATGCAGACGTCGACCATCATGCCGCTGGCAATGCGCGCGGACGGCCTCGGACCATCGGCGTACGGGCTGGTGGTGGCGCTCGGCGGCGCGCTGATCGTGGTCGGGCAGTTGTTCGTGCCCCGGCTGATCGACAGGCACCGCAAGCATGTGGTGCTGTCCGCCTCCACGGCGCTGCTCGCACTCGGTTTCGGGGCGCTCGCCATCGCCGACGAACTCGCCATCTACCTGGGTGCCGCTGTGATCTGGACGGTCGGCTCGATGCTCGCCGCCCCGCCCAACGCGCAGATCAACACGGACCTGGCGCCACCGCAGCTACGAGCGCGCTACCAGTCGGTCTTCTACCTGACGTTCCCAGCCGCGGCGTTCGTCGCGCCCACCCTCGGCGGGGTGAGCCTCCAGCACCTCGGCGACCGGCACTGGTTGATCGTGGGCGGGCTGGGTCTGCTGGCCGCGCTCGGACACCTGCTCGCCGGGCCACCCCGGGAGCGGCACGTCGCCGCCCTGCGCCGGGTCGTCGACCCGGAGCCGACGGCCCCCGCAGACCGCGTACCGGTCGGCTAACCGACGCAAAGCGCCCACCACGTCCCTGAGGTCGTGGTGGGCGCTCGCCGGCGGGGCCGGCGGCGGCGGGCAACACTCACCCCCGTAAGCATCGCCCGCTCACGCCGCCGGTCCAAACAGGTGGGAACCGTCCCCCAACGGTTATTCCACCCGTCCCCTCGCGCCTCGTCTGGTGCGCGGATCTGATCGATCCGCCGCTCCCCCGAACGTTTCCAAACGTGGCGCGGTGCAATAAAGCTAGTTCGCCCGGATTCTGGATTCAACCCAGAACGGCTGTCTCGCCGGTCACAACTGGCGAGTATCCGCTGCTCCGGCCTCGTCCGTTGGCAACAGCTGGGTACCCGTCGGCCATTCCCGCAAACACCTCAACCGTCTTCCCGATCGGGTGACTCGGTCCGGAAGAAGCTGCTCTGGCGGCCGTTCCGCAACTGCTCCTGATAAATCAGGTTCAGCCGCCGCAGGTCAAACGTGTAGAACCACTCATCCCAGGTGATCTCGCGAATCCGGCTGCTTTCCCGGTATCCGGGAATGTTGAAGGTCAACACACCCGCCCGGCCATCCCGCTCGGTGCCGGCGATGGTCGCCGGCCTGGCCCCGCGTTCCCGGGCCCACCGCTGGATCACCTCGTGGTTCGCCGTGATCAAACTCCGTCCCGGCCGCTCCGGTCGGTCACTGATCGACGAGATCACCTGCGAACTGCGGACCGACCGCCCCGTACCCCGTCCGGTCCGGATCCCGCCGGCCGCCGTCGCGCCACCGGTCGACGGCGTCAACGTGCGCTTCGCCGCCGTGCTCTTCGCCGGTGCTGTGCGCTTCGCCGTCGTACGCTTCGCCGCCGTGCTCTTCGCCGGTGTCGTGCGCTTCGCCGCCGCACTCCTGGCCGGTGTCGCGCGCTTCGCCGCCGGCCGCGCCGGTGCCTTCTTCGCCGGCGCCTTCCGCGCGGGTGCCGTACGCGCCGTCGCCGTCTTGCGGGCCGCCGTGGTCTTCCGCGCCGCCGCGGTCTTGCGGGCGGCGGTGGTCTTCCGGGCGGCGGTGGTCCTGCTCGCGGCCGTGGTCTTGCGGGCGGCCGTCGACGTCGCCGCTGTGGTCCTCTTCGCAGCGGTCGCCTTCTTCGCCGGCGCCCTCTTCGCCGCCGCCGTCGACTTCCGCCCGGCGGTCGCCTTCGTTGCGGCGGCCCGCTTCGCGGGCGCGCTCTTGTTCGCCGGCGCGGCCTTCGCGCGGCTCGACGCCGGCCTGGCCGCCGACTTCTTGGTGGCGGCGGCACGACCCGCCGACGCCCTGGTGCCGGCGGCCCGGCCCGACGGGCCGGTGCTGCTCCGACCCGCGCCGGCCCGCATCGAGCGCACCAACTGTTTCACCAGCTCCGGCTTGCGCAGTGCGGAGATCCCGGAGACCCCGCGTTTGCGCAACTGCCCGCGGATGTCGTCCACCCGCATCCGGGAAATCTCCGACTCGGAGACTCCGGGCGTTCCCGGCGTCTGGTTGCCGGCCTGTCGCTTGGTCCTGGTCGCAGTCGCGCCGCGACCTGAGCTGTTCCGCTGAGCCATGGGACGCTCCGCTCCTTGGCACTCCGTCATCGGCGCGCGGGGGTCCCTTGCCGCACCGCGCGGTGCGGCATACCCGTCAGGAGCACTCCGAACCACAGTCAACTCGCCATGGTCGTGCTGGAACCAGGATCGAGTGGCATCGCCGCGTCGGCGACACCACTACTTCCTGGTTCGAGCACGATCTTCCGGCGGGGGCGGGCGCGGGGGCGGCGCGGGCGCGGGCACCGCTTGCCGGCGCGCGGGCCCGGGATCAGGTCGGGTCGGGGCCGGCGCCGGAGGGCTCGAAGAGGTGGGCGAAGGCGGCCAGGTTGGCTGTCGACTCGCCCCGCTTCACCCGCCACTCGTACTCCCGCCGGATCGAACTGCCGAAGCCGATCTCCAGCATCGTGTCGAACGACTCGTCGGCGTACGTGAGCACCGCGCCGAACAGTCGATCCAACTCGTCGGCGTCCACGCCGGCCGGGTTGACCCGACCGGTCAGGTACACGTCGCCGACCGCGTCGGTGGAGAAGGAGACCCCGTACATCCGGGCGTTGCGCTGCAACAGCCAGGCCCACAGCTCCTCGCGGCGCTCGTCCGGCTGACGCATCACGAACGCTTCGATCCGCAACGCGTGCTCGCCGACGATCAGGTTGCAGATCGTCTTGAGCTTGTGGGTGCCCGGCAGCGTCACCGCGTACGAGCCGGGGCCGGTCGACTCCCAGGCCAGGTCCCGCTCGGCACAGACCGACTCGATCAGGGTCGCAAGATCGCTCTTCGGGCTCACCGGACCCACTCTACGACCGACCCGGCTCGCGCACCGGGTGACGACGGGCTCCCCCCCGGGTCACCAGGAACAGGAGAGCGCCGGGCCACCCGCGCTCCCCCCGGGTCACCAGGAACAGGAGAGCGCCGGGCCACCCGCCAGGTCGGCAGCGAGCCGGGCACGGTGCCCGGCGATCGCCTCGCCGTAGACCCCGAGCAGACCGGCGACCGTACGGTCCCAGGAGAAGTGCCGGGCGTGCTGCTCGGCGCCTCGGGCCAGCACCGAGCGCAGCGCCCGGTTCGGCAGCAGGTCAGCCATCGCACGGGCCCAGTCGACCGGGTCGTGACCGTCGATCAGCACCCCACTGACCTGGTCCCGGACGGCGGTGACCAGCCCTCCGACGGCGGCGGCCAGCACCGGCGTACCGCAGGCCTGCGCCTCTAGGGCGACCAGCCCGAACGATTCGTTGTGCGACGGCACCGCGACCAGGTCCGCCGCCCGGAACAGGGCCGGAAGGTCGTCCCCGGTGAGCGGCGGCAGGAACCGCACCCCGTCGCTGACCCCGAGCTTGGCGGCCAACTCGATCAGGGCGGTCGGCCGATCCAGCCCACTGCCGCTGGGCCCGCCGCAGATCACCACCGTCACCTGATCGGCCAACGCCGGATCGCGCTCACGCAACGCGGCGATCGCGCGGATCAGCACGTCGGGGGCCTTGAGCGGCTGGATCCGACCGACGAAGGCAACCACGTACCCGTCGACTGGAAGCCCCAGCCGGCGACGGGTCTGGCGGGCCGCCGCGGACCTGTCGCCCGGCGCGGGCCGGAACCGGGCCAGGTCGACACCCGGCTGCACGACGGACACCCGGGTCGGATCGGCGTCGTACCGGTCGAGTAGGTCGCTGGCCTCGAACCGGGTGTTGGCGACCAACCGGTCCGCCTCGGCGACCACCTGTTCCTCGCCGATGACCCGGGCCTTGGGCTCCGGCCTGTCACCGGCCGCGAGCTGGGCGTTCTTGACCTTCGCCAGGGTGTGCGCGGTGTGCACCAGCGGCACCCCCCAGCGCTCCTTGGCCAGCCAGCCGACCTGGCCGGAGAGCCAGTAGTGGGAGTGGATCAGGTCGTAGTGGCCGGGCGGACGGGACGCCTCGGCGCGCAGCACCCCCGCGGTGAAGGCGCAGAGCTGACCGGGCAGCTCCTCCTTGGTGAGGCCCTCCAGGGGGCCGGAGGTGATGTGCCGAACCTGCACTCCGGGCGCCATCTCGACCACCGGGGGAAGGTCACCGGCGGTGGCCCGGGTGAAGATCTCCACCTCCACGTTGGCCTCGGCGAGACGCCGAGCCACTTCGAGGATGTAGACGTTCATTCCGCCGGCATCACCCGTGCCGGGCTGGTGCAGGGGGGAGGTGTGTACCGACAGGGTGGCGATGCGGCGCGGCCGGGGCCACGGCTGGGCACCTCGCTGACGCCCGACACCGGTGTGCATATCCGCCACATCCGCTCCTTCTTCACGGTTGATGCCGTCTCGCACGACCGGCGCTTCTCGGTCAACCTGTACGCCGGATGTCATCTTCCCCATCGGGCGTCGGAAATTCCCCGGCGCGGCCCCCCGGCGTGACGGACCTCATCACCGAACGCCCGCCAATGGCCGCCGTACGCCCGCTCGGGGCGGGTCGGACGCCCGCTGTGACAATGGCCTGATGACCTCAGTCGCCATCGTCACCGGAGCGTCCAGCGGGATCGGCGCGGCCACCGCCCGCCGGCTCGCCGCCGAGGGGTTCCACGTGCTCGCCGCCGCCCGCCGCGCCGAACGGCTCACCGACCTGGTCGCCGAGATCACCGCCGCCGGCGGGCAGGCCACCGCCGTCACCTGCGACATCACCTCGGACGAGTCGGTGGCCCGGCTCGCCGAGGCCGCCGCCCAGGCACCCGGGCCGGTCACGCTCCTGGTCAACAACGCCGGCGGAGCGCGCGGGCTGGACCCGGTGGAGTCCGGCTCGGTCGCCGACTGGCAGTGGATGTACGACGTGAACGTACTCGGCACCCTGCGGGTCACCCAGGCGCTGCTGCCGGCGCTGGAAGCCTCCGGCTCCGGCACCATCGTGGTGGTCTCCTCCACTGCCGGCCTGACCGTGTACGAGGGTGGGGGCGGCTACACCGCCGCGAAGCACGCGCAGACCGCCATCGCCGGCACGCTCCGCCTGGAGCTGTGTGGCCGGCCGCTGCGAGTCATCGAGATCGACCCGGGCATGGTGAAGACCGACGAGTTCGGGCTCGTCCGCTTCGAGGGCGACGCGGAACGGGCAGCCGCCGTCTACGCAGGGGTGCCGGGGCCACTGGTCGCCGAGGACGTCGCCGACTGCATCGCCTGGTGCGCCACCCGTCCCGAGCACGTCAACATCGACCGGCTGGTGGTCCGGCCCCGGGCACAGGCCGCCCAGCACAAGGTGCACCGGGTCTAGGGCCTGTTTCATGAGGGCGGTCGAGCCGAGGCGGAGTCCGGGCGGCGACCCGGCAAGGCGCGGGTTTGGTCCGGATACCGGTGTCGTATCCGGACCAAACCGCAACGCCGCCGGTCGTCGTCCGGGCCCGCCGGAGGCCGGCCAGTTCTTATGGAACAGGCCCTAGCAGTGCTGCGCGAGGAGTGAGCCGGGTTTGCGAGCCCGCAGTCGCGAACGGAGATTGACCTTGAGGTCGACATGAGCCCCGCGGCGCGGCGGCGGCCGTTCGGCGTGGTCACACGCGGCACGACGAACCCGAACCGCCTCCGTCGGGTGGACAACTGGATCGTCGCCACCTGCGCCGACCGGCTGTTGGCGGCGGACGACCCGCTGGTCGTCGACCTCGGCTACGGCGCCACCCCGGTGACCGCTGTGGAGTTGCGCGCTCGACTGGCCGCCGGGGTCCGTCCGGACGTACGGCTGGTCGGGTTGGAGATCGACGCCGCCCGGGTGGCCGCCGCGGCGCCGGCCGCCGACCCACCCGGGCTGACGTTCGCCAGGGGTGGGTTCGAGTTGGCCGGGCTCCGGCCGGTGCTGGTCCGCGCGTTCAACGTGCTGCGACAGTACGACGAGAGCGAGGTGGCCGAAGCCTGGCAGACGATGATCGCCGCGCTCGCCCCCGGCGGAGTGCTCGTCGAGGGCACGTGTGACGAGTTGGGGCGGCTCGCCAGTTGGCTGCTGATCGACGCCGACGGCCCGCAGACGCTGACCCTGGCCGCGAAGCTCACCACGCTGGGCAGCCCCGCCGAACTGGCCGAGCGACTACCCAAGGCACTGATCCACCGCAACGTTCCCGGTGAGCCGGTGCACGGGCTGATCCGCGCCCTGGACGACGCCTGGCAGGCCGCCGCCCCGTACGCCACCTTCGGCCCCCGCCAACGCTGGCTGCACGCGGTGACCCGCCTCCGCGAAACGGGCTGGCCCATCCTCGGCAACCCCACCCGCTGGCGCCAGGGCGAACTAACCCTCCCCTGGCCCCTCCCCTAACGGACCCCACAGGCCCCATGCCCACCACGCCGATCTTGCACTTTCGGTCGTTGATTCGCCCCTGTTGTGGCCGTTATGTCCCCGCAGAAACTGCAAGATCGCGGGGGCAGGGATGGGGGTGGGGTGGGGTGGGGTGGGGTGGGGTGGGGTGGGGTTAGAGGGTGCAGTTGATGAGGACTGGTTCGGGGTGCAGGGTTACGCCGAAGCGGGCGTGGACCTGATCGCTGATGGTGCGGGCCAGGGTGAGCAGGTCGCTGGTGTGGGCGGTGCCGCTGCGGTTGGTCAGGGCCAGTGTGTGCTTGCTGGAGATGGCCACTCCACCCTCGCCGGGGTGGCCCTTGGCGAAGCCGGCCTTGTCGATCAGCCAGGCAGCGCTCACCTTGACCAGGCCGTCCGCCCCTGGCCAGGCGGGCGGGTCGCCCAGCTCGGCGGAGCGTTCCAGGAGCTGTTCGTACGTCCCGCGGTCGAGCACCGGGTTGGTGAAGAAGGAGCCGACCGAGCGAGTGTCCGGGTCGGTGGCGTCGAGCACCATCCCCTTGCCCGCCCGCAGCCGCAGCACCACCGCTCGGGCGTCGGCCAGCGGCACCTGCTCGCCCACCTCGACACCGAGGGCTCGGGCCAGTTCCGCGTAGCGCACCGGCCCGGAGAGCGGGGACCTGGCGAGTCGGAAGTCGACCGAGAGCACCACCCAGCGGTCCATGTACTTGAAGATGCTGCCCCGGTAGGCGAAGCCGCATTCGGCTGCGGGGATGACCTGGCGGGTGCCCTCGACCCGGTCGTACACCTCGACGCCGGTGATCGTCTCGGCGACCTCCTGGCCGTACGCGCCGACGTTCTGGATCGGGGTGGCACCGGTCGAGCCGGGGATGCCGGACAGGCATTCGAGCCCGGCCCAGCCGTTGGCGACAGTGGCGGCGACCAGGTCGTCCCAGGGCTCGCCGGCGTCGACCCGTACGGTGACCGAGGTGGCGTCCTCGGCGATGACCCGCATGCCACGGGAGCGCACCAGCACGACGGTGCCGGGGAAGCCGGCGTCGCCGATCACCACGTTGCTGCCCCCGGCCAGGATCAGGACCGGCTCCGCTGCGGCGCGTACCGCGTGGACGAGCTCGTCGGCACTGCCGGCGGCCACGATCCGCTCGGCCGGCCCACCCGTTCGGAGGGTGGTGTAGCCGGCGAGTGGACCGGGGATGGCACGATCGGCGTCGGTTGTCGGCTGGGCGGAGGCGTCTGGCACGCCCTTCACCTTAGGCTGACAAGTAGCCGTGGCACCCACTGGTCGCCCGGCACCCCCGGGAGGATGGCGATGAGCAGACTGCAGGGCAGCAAGGATTTCTGGATCGGGGCGCTCCGGACGGAGGGTCCGGCTTTCGCGGCAGCGGTGGCCGAGGCGCCGCCGGAGACACCGGTGCTGTCCTGTCCGGGCTGGACGGTCAACGACCTGACACTGCACATGGCTGGTCTCTACCACTGGGTTTCGTCGTTCGCCGGTTCCGGCCAGACCGGCCAACCGCCTCGGCGGGAGAAGATCGAGGCTGACCCGGGCGTGAACGCGCTCCAGTTGTGGCAGCAGGGTTACGACCGGGTGATGACCGTCTTCGACGGGCTCGATCCCGAGGCACCGGCCTGGAACTGGGCTCCGCAGCCGAAGAAGGCCGGCTTCTGGCCGCGTCGGATGGCGCACGAGACGGCTGTGCACCGCTGGGACGCCCAGCTCGCCATCGCGGCTGGCGATCCGGTGGAGGCGAAGCTCGCGGCCGACGGGGTGAGCGAGGTGCTGGACACCTGGCTCCCGGCGGGCCGGCGGCAGGTTCCGGGTACCTGGCACGGGGTCGTGCAGCTCTGCGCTACCGATGCGGCCCAGGAGTGGTATCTGCGGTTGCGCGGCGAGGGGGTGGCGCTGCTCGACACCGCGACCATCTTCGACCACGACGATCACCACGCCCGCGCCCAGGTCAGCGGCACCGCGAGCGACCTGCTGCTGGCGCTCTGGGGTCGGGTGAGCTTCGAGACGCTGGACGTCGCCGGTGACCGCACCCTGTTGGACGGTCTGCGCACCGGCTGACCGACCGACAACGAACGAGGGCGTCACCCCGGCGGGGGTGGCGCCCTCGTCGATGTTGGGGCATCCCCGTCTACCGGGCGACGCCGCCCCGGCGAGCGTTCATCACGGGAACGCAACGCTGAGAGAGCGCTCTCTTGACAGTGCGTTGGTGACCCACCACAGTGTCGTGAGAGCGCTCTCTTAGCCATCTGCCATCACCCCGCCCGCCTTGAGAGAGGTCGATAACCAATGGCTGTCATCCCGCGCCGCCGCCTCGCCGCAGTGGCCCTCGTCGCCGCCACCGCCCTGCTCGTCACCGCTGGCTGCGGCGGCGGTGACGAGCCGGGCGACGGACCGGTCACCCTGACCGTCGACGTCTTCGGCCAGTTCGGCTACGAGCAGCTCTACCAGGAGTACATGACCGCGAACCCCGGCGTGAAGGTCGTCGAGCGCGGTACCGGCACCAACCTCGACGAGTACTCGCCGAAGCTCACCCAGTGGCTCGCCGCCGGCCGGGGCGCCGGCGACGTGGTGGCCATCGAGGAGGGCCTGCTTGTCGAGTACAAGGCCAATCCCGGCAACTTCGTCAACCTGCTGGACCACGGCGCCGCCGACCTCAAGGGCAACTTCCTCGAGTGGAAGTGGAACGCCGGTCTGACCGCCGACGGCAAGCAGCTCATCGGCCTCGGCACCGACGTCGGCGGCATCGCCATGTGCTACCGCAAGGACCTCTTCCAGAAGGCCGGCCTGCCCACCGAGCGGGAGGCGGTCTCGAAGCTCTGGCCCACCTGGCCGGACTACATCGCCACCGGCGAGAAGTTCGTCGCCGCGAAGACCGGCGCGTCCTTCCTCGACGGGGCGACGAACACCTTCAACACCATCCTGTTGCAGACCGCCGGCAACACCTCCGGCTACAGCTACTACGACACCAGCGAGAAACTGGTCGTGGACAGCAACCCGGCCGTGCGGCAGGCGTGGGACACCACAATGGACATCGTCGACTCGGGCCTCTCCGGCAAGTACGGCTCCTGGTCGGAGGAGTGGGTCTCCGCCTTCAAGCAGTCGAAGTTCGCCACCATCGCCTGCCCCGCCTGGATGACCGGCGTCATCGAGGCCAACGCCGGCACTGGCGCCCAGGACAAGTGGGACATCGCCCGGGTGCCCGGCAACGGCGGCAACTGGGGTGGGTCGCACCTCGCCGTGCCCAAGCAGAGCAAGCACCAGGCCGAGGCGATCAAGCTGGCCAAGTTCCTGACCAGCGCCAAGGGGCAGATCGGGGCGTTCAAGGCCAAGGGTCCGCTGCCCTCCTCGCCGCAGGCGCTCGACGACCCGGCGATCACCGGCGCGACCAACGCGTACTTCTCGGGGGCACCGGTCGGCGCCATCTTCGGCACCGGCGCGAAGAGCCTGAAGCCGGTCTACATGGGCCCGAAGAACCAGGCCGTCCGGACCGAGGTGGAGAACGCCGTACGGACCGTGGAGCTGGGTCAGCGCAGCCCCACGCAGGGCTGGACCGACGCGGTGACCAACGCGAAGAAGGCCGCCGCCAAGTAGCCCAACCAGCGTGCGTGCGGGCGGGCTCCGACGACCGGAGTTCCGCCCGCAGTGCGGAAAGGAGTTCCCGGGCATGACCGTCCAGCTCGACGCCCGCCCGCCGGTGGCACCGGCGCCCCAGCGTTCGCCAGGCCGGCTCAGCCGGCTCGACACCCGGTACTCGCCGTACCTCTACGTCGCCCCGTTCTTCCTGATCTTCGGCATCTTCGGGGCGTACCCGCTGGCGTACACCTTCTGGGTCTCGCTGCACGACTGGGACCTGCTCGGAGCCGACCACCCCTTCGTCGGGGCGGAGAACTACACCCGGCTGCTGGCCGACGCGGACTTCTGGCACGCGCTGGTGAACACGCTGGGCATCTTCGTGATCTCCACGGTGCCGCAGTTGCTCGCCGCGCTCTGGCTGGCCAACCTCCTCAACCGGGGCCTGCGCGCCCGCACCGGCTGGCGGATGGCGGTGCTCGTCCCCAACGTGACCTCCACGGCCGCGGTGGCGATCGTCTTCGGGGTGCTCTTCGGCCGCGAGTTCGGGATGATCAACTGGATGCTCGACCTGGTCGGGGTGGACGCCATCGGCTGGAAGTCCAACCGGTTCGCCTCCTGGGTGGCCATCTCCGCGATGGTCGACTGGCGGTGGACCGGCTACAACGCGCTGATCCTGCTGGCCGCGATGCAGGCCATCCCCCGCGACCTGTACGAGGCCGCGGCGATCGACGGCGCCGGCCGGGCCCGGCAGTTCTGGTCGGTCACCGTGCCGCTGCTCAAGCCGACGATCATCTTCTGCACCATCATCGCCACCATCGGCGGCCTGCAACTCTTCACCGAGCCCCGGATGTTCAACTCCGGCACCAACCCGATCCGCGGCGGACCGCTGCGCGAGTCGCAGACGCTGACCATGTACATGTTCGAGAACGCCTTCGCCCCGCACTACAACTTCGGGTACGGCTCGGCGGTGGCCTGGCTGCTCTTCGCGCTCATCGCGATCGTCGCGGCCGTCAACGTGCTGCTCCTGCGCCGCCTCGGCGGGGACCGACCGCAGAAGGGAGCGGCACGATGAGCCGACTCTGGCGGGCCAGCCCGCTCACCTACCTCGCCCTGGTCGTCGCCGCCGGCCTGTCGGTCTTTCCGATCTGGTGGATGTTCGTCGTCGCCAGCCGCAGCAACGACGCGATGGGCCAACTGCCACCCCCGGTCACGCCCGGCGGCAACCTGGGCGCCAACATCGCCCGGCTGTTCGACAACCCCGACGCGTACTTCCTGACCGGTCTGATCAACTCGGCGATCGTGGCCACCACTGTCACCGTGTCAGTGGTGTTCTTCTCCAGCCTGGCCGGGTTCGCCTTCGCCAAGCTCAGGTTCCGTGGCCGCAACGCGATGCTGCTGGTGATCATCGCGACCATGATGGTGCCGACCCAGCTCGGCGTGATCCCGCTCTACCTGCTCATGACCAAGCTGCAGTGGAACGACCGGCTGCCCGCAGTCATCGTCCCGGTGCTGGTCACCGGGTTCGGAGTGTTCATGATGCGGCAGTACGCCGGCCAGGCGGTCAGTGACGAGCTGATCGAGGCCGCCCGGATGGACGGTTGTGGCACCGCCCGGATCTGGTGGCACGTCGTGCTGCCCGCGCTGCGCCCGGCCGCCGCCGTCCTCGGCCTGCTCACCTTCATGACCACCTGGAACGACTTCCTCTGGCCGTACGCTGTACTGAACGATCCGGCGAATCCGACGGTGCAGCTGTCCCTACGAGCGCTGTCGGACGGGTACTACCAGGACATGTCGCAGGTGTTCACCGGAACGGCCATCGCGACGCTGCCCCTGCTACTGGTCTTCGTGTTGTTCGGCCGGCAGATCATCGGCGGAATCATGGAAGGTGCGGTCAAGGCGTGAACGAGCGGAGCGAGCCAACCAACCGGTCCAGCAACGAGATCCGGTTTCCCGAACACTTCCTCTGGGGGGCGGCCACCGCCGCGTACCAGATCGAGGGTGCGGCCCGCGACGACGGTCGCGGACCGTCCATCTGGGACACCTTCAGCCGTACGCCCGGCAAGGTGTACCAGGGCCACACCGGCGACGTCGCCTGCGACCACTACCACCGGTACGCCGACGACGTGGCGCTGATGGCCGAGCTGGGTCTGCGGGCGTACCGGTTCTCCGTCGCCTGGCCGCGGATCCAGCCCGACGGCACCGGCCCGGCCAACCCCCGTGGGCTGGACTTCTACGACCGGCTCACCGACACACTGCTCGATCGGGGAATCGACCCGATCGTCACCCTCTACCACTGGGATCTGCCGCAGGCCCTCGGCGAGCGGGGTGGCTGGACCAACCGGGACACCGCCGAGCACTTCGCCACCTACGCCACGGCGGTGTACGCCCGCCTCGGCGACCGGATCGACGTGTGGACCACGCTCAACGAGCCGTGGTGCTCGGCCTACCTGGGTTACGCCAACGGCCTGCACGCTCCGGGTGAGCGGGATCCGGCGGCGGCCTTCACCGCCGTACACCATCTGCTGTTGGGGCACGGTCTGGCGGCGCGGGCGTTGCGCGCGGCCGGCGCACGCAGCGTGGGCGTCACTGTCAACCCGGCCGACGTACGCCCGGCCGACCCGCAGAGCGCTGCCGACGCTGCCGCGGTACGCCTGGTCGACGGCCTGCACAACCGGATCTTCCTCGACCCGCTGCTGGCCGGCGGCTACCCGGACGACGTCCGGGAGCACGTGGCACGGATCGTCGAGCCGACGTTCATCCGCGACGGCGACGAGAAGGTGATCGCCGCCCCGATCGACCTGCTCGGCATCAACTACTACGCCCCGAGTTACGTGGCCGGTCGGCCCGACGGCGCAGGCAACGGCGCGTATCCGGGCACCGAGGGCGCTGTGCACTTTTTGCCGCCGGCCGGGCCGCTCACCGACATGGGTTGGATGATCGAACCGGCCGGGCTCACCCGGCTGCTGGAGCGGATCGCCGCCGACTATCCCGGTGTGCCGCTGCTGATCACCGAGAACGGTGCGGCGTTCCCCGACAAGCCCGGCGCCGACTCGCCCGACGGCCCGACGCAGGTGATCGACGCCGATCGCATCGCCTACCTCGACGGGCACCTCCGCGCGGCGCACGAGGCGATCTCCCGGGGCGTGGACCTGCGCGGTTATCTCGTATGGTCATTCCTGGACAACTTCGAGTGGGCGGAGGGTTACCGCAAGCGGTTCGGGATCGTGCACGTCGACTACCTGACCCAGCGGCGCACACCGAAGGCCAGCGCCCGGTGGTACCAGGAGGTGATCTCCCGGAACGGGCTGTGACGAGCGGGGGAAAGCGCGATGACGACGGCGCAGCGGCCGACGCTCGAAGCGGTGGCAGCGCGGGCCGGGGTGTCCCGCGCCACCGTTTCCCGTGTGGTCAACGGGTCCACCACCGTCGCCGAACCGATCCGCGAGGCGGTCACCCGGGCGGTCGCCGAGTTGGGGTACGTCCCCAACCTGGCGGCCCGCAGCCTTGTCACCCAGCGCACCGACTCGATCGCCCTGGTCATGCCGGAGGCGGCCACCCGGGTCTTCTCCGACGACCAGGTCTTTCCCGGCATCATCCGGGGCGTCAGCCAGGAGTTGGAGGCAGCCGACAAGCAACTGGTGCTGATGCTCGCCGGCTCACCGGCCGGGCACCACCGGGTCGAGCGGTACACCACCGGCCGGCACGTCGACGGCGTGCTCTTCGCGTCGCTGCACGGTGCCGACCCGCTGCCCGGCACGCTGGCCCGACTCGGCATCCCGGTGGTGGTCAGCGGCCGGCCGCTCGGCGACGTGCCCGTCCCGTACGTCGACGTCGACCACGTGGCCGGGGTGACAGCGGCCGTCCGGCACATGATCGACAGCGGTCGTCGACGGATCGCGACAATCGCCGGGCCACAGGACATGGTCGCCGGGATCGAACGGCTCAGCGGTTACCGCAGCACTGTCGCCGACGCGGGGCTGCCCGAGCTGATCGCCATCGGTGACTTCACCCGGGAATCCGGGTCGGCGGCGATGCGCCGCCTGCTCGCCGAGCATCCCGACCTCGACGGCGTCTTCGCCGCCTCCGACCTGATGGCGCACGCCGCTCTGCGGACGCTGCGCGAGGCCGGTCGGCGGGTGCCCGACGACGTGGCGGTGGTCGGCTTCGACGACATCGAGACCGCCGCCTACACCGAGCCGCCGCTGACCACCGTCCGGCAGCCGATCGTGGAACTCGGCCGCCGGATGACCCGCCAACTGCTCAGGCTGGCCGCCGGGGAGAGCATCGAGCAGGCGGTCATGCTCCCCACCGAGCTGATCCGTCGCGCCTCCGCCTGACCGCGCCAGGCGGTTAATGCGTCGCTCGGGTCAGGCGATCCTGGTTAGCCTCGCCGACATGCCGGATCCTGTCGCACTGCTCAGCTGTCTCCACCAACTCGTCGAGGTCGAGGCCGTCGCGGCCGTACCGATAGGGGCCTGACATGCGGATACGTGAGGCGCGGCCGGACGACGCACCGGGCGTGGTGGCCCTGCGGGCGGCCGTCTACCCGTACCTGGTGCGCGGGGTCGAGTCGACCCGGAAGATGATCGCCGAGCCGGTACCGGGCAGGGACTGGGCCGCCTTCGTGGCCGAGGTCGATGCCCAGATCGTCGGATGGGTGACGGCGCAACGCAACGCTTCGACCTCTACGGCGGGTTTCGGTGACATCTCCCTGCTGCACGTGCACCCCGAGCACCGGCGGCGCGGCATCGGCACCGCGCTGCTGACGACCGCCAGGGGTCACCTCGCCCCGCTGGGGGTCCACCGGCTCCGCGCCTTCGCCCAGCCGGAGGCGCTGCCGTTCGCCAGTCAGCACGGCTACGAGCCCAGTCGCGAGCTGCGCTTTTCGGCGCTCGACCTGAATCCGGCACCCGCGCTGCCCGACCCGGCGCCAGGCGTACGGCTGCGTCCGATCGCGGAAATCGACCCGCACCGGCTCTACACGGCGGACGTGGTCGCGGCGCTGGATGAGCCGGGCGACGTACCGGTCGACTCGATTGGCTACGAGAACTGGCTGTACGACGTCTGGGACAACCTCGGCCTGGACAAGGAGGCCAGCACCGCCGTCGAGGTCGACGGGGAGGTGGCCGCGTTCAGCCTGGTGAAGCGGGACGGGGACCGGATGTGGTCGGACTTCACCGGCAGCGTCCCTGCGTACCGGGGACGGGGGCTGGCCCGGCTGGCCAAGACGGCGGCGCTGCACCGGGCCGCCGCGAACGGCGTACGCGTCGCGTACACCTCGAACGACGAGGCGAACGCGCCGATGCTGGCGATCAACGCCCGACTGGGCTACCGCCCGGTGGCAGCCGAGTGGTCCTGCTTGGCGGAGCTGACCTGACCAGACCAGCGGGCCGGAGCCTCAGCCGCTGTCGCGGTCGAGGTAGGGGCTGAGGAGTTCGCGGGCGAGGCTGGTCGCCTTGGCCAGCGCGAGCCCTCCCTCGATCATCCGGCTCAGCGCGTAGACGATCGACTGCACCAGTTCGGCCACCCGGACCGGGTCGGATGAGCCGTGGTCGGTGAGCGCGGCGCGCAGCGGGGCTTCCAGGCGGTCGTGCATGAGTCGGCTGGAGCTGGCGAGTGCCTCGCTGCTGCCGGCTGACGCGAGCGCGCGGGCCAGGGCGTGGTCGCCTCGGGCAACCAGTTGCAGGTTGCTGTCCACGTACGCCTGAATCTTCTGCCCGGGCGTGCCGGCAGCGTCCATGCGCTTCTCGACGTAGGCCGACCAGCGGGGGAACGTCTCGGTGACGAGGGCGTCGAACATGTCGGCACGAGACTTGAAGTACGAATAGACGCTGGAGCGGGCCAGGCCGGCGTGCTGGGCGACCTCGGCCAGGCCGGGGATCTGCTCGGGGTGTTCCGACAGCAGGGTGCGGGCCGCGTCGAGCAGCGCCGCGCGTTGGGAAGCCCGGTGCTCGGCGACGGTCGCGGCCTGGATCTTCGGCACGCCACCTCCCCTTGTTCCGGACGGACATGACCTGCCTGGTCCTGCGCCCGCACCCTGCCGTCGTGGTCAGCTGCTGGCCGCCAGCTTGCCGTCGACCATCTCGTAAACGGTGTCACAGTACTGCAGCACATCGTGGTCGTGAGTGACCATGACCACCGCGACCGACCGCTGCCGGGCCTCGTGGGCCAGCAGTCGCACGATCTCGTGGCTGCGTGCCCGGTCCAGCGCCGCCGTCGGTTCGTCGACCAACAGCACGCTGGGCTCGGTGACCAGTGCCCGGGCGATCCCGACGCGCTGGCGTTCGCCACCCGACAACTGGTGGGGGCGCCGGTCGGCCTTGTCCGCCATGCCGACGTCCGCGAGCAGCTCCAGCGGGTCACGGCCGGACCGCTGCGACCGCGGCCCCAGCCGCAGGGGCAGCCGCAACTGGTCGGCGGCGGTCAACGCGGGCAGCAGGTTGCCCGACTGGAACACGAACCCCACGTGCTGGCGGCGCAGCTCAGTGCGTGTGCGGCGGCTCGGCACTGTCATGTCCTGACCGGCCACGGTGACGGTGCCGTGGCCGGGCCGGGCCAGGCCACCGGCGACGGCGAGCAGGCTGGACTTGCCCGCACCGGACGGACCAACGACCGCGGCGAGTTCACCGGGTCGCACCGTCAGATCGACGTTGTCGAGCGCCTGCACGGTCTCGGCGGCGTTGCCGTGCCGCAGGGACACCGCACGCATCACCAACCCGAGCTGCTCGGGTGCGTCGTCGGTGGGTGTGGTCGAAGCGGTCGGAGCGGAACGGCTGCTCATCGGTTTCCTCCCAGAGCGGTGGCCGGGTCGACAGAGGTGATGCGGATGACCGCCGCGCCGGCTCCGACCAGGCCGAGGACGACGAGGCCGACCCCGGCTGCGGAGATGCTCGGCATGCTCAGCGCGAACGGGATGCCGCTGCCGGTGATGAGGGCGCCGAGCGCGAGGCCGACCCCCACGCCGATGGCCACTGCCGCCGCCAACAGCACGAGCGCCTGCGTCAGCGCGTCGCGCAGCACCCAGCCGGTCGAGGCGCCCAGGGCCCGCAGGACGGCCACCTCGGGCTTGCGCTGGATCGCCCACACCGCGAAGAACGCGCCGGCGACCAGCGCCGAGATCGCGTACAGGAATCCCTGGATCAGTTGCAGTGTCGTCGTCTCGGCGGTGTATCCCGGCGAGGCACCGTAGGCCTCCTTCAGGGTCAGACTCTCGGTGCCCGCCGCGGTGTCCCCCGCGGCCAGGTCCACGGACTTCCCGCCGGCCGCGCGCACCGCCACCGCCGTGATCTCCGTTGCGGCACGCTGCGGCAGCGCTGCGCCGGGGGCGGTGCCGGACTTGATGGCCTGCCACGCCGCCAGCGGCACGTACGCCACGTCCACGTGCCCGAAGGTGTCCTGCTGCTCGGTGACGCCGACAACCCGCAGTCGCGTGCCCAGCCGGTCGATGGTGACCGTGTCGCCCAGTTGCAGTCCCGCGTCCAGCGCGGTGGGGCTCACCACGATGCCGTCCGCGGTGCCCAGTCGCTCACCCTGGCTGACCGCTGGCGACAGGAACGAGTCGGACTGCACTCCGAACAGGGCCAGGTCGATCTCTGTTCCTCGATCGGTACGCGTGTTGACCAGGGTGTTGCCGAACGGCGCCGCGTCGGCGACGCCCGGCTGGGAAGCCCACTCGTCCACCGCCGACAGGTCCACGACGCTGCGGGAGAAGGCGGAGTCACGCTGCACGTCGTGCGTGAAGGCGAAGGATGTGACCGGCAGGTTCTGCAGCCCGGACACACCGTCGCGGACCAGCCCGACCGACAGCCCGGACAGCATCACCATCAGCACGGCGATCAGCGCGATCACCGCGCCCATCAGAGCGAACCGCAACCGGGCGAAGTTCAGCTCACGAATAGCGAGGAACATCAGCGCCCGCCCACGTGGGTTATCGACATCATGTCGACATGTTACCAACAGGCTGTTGGCAAACTCAGACGGTGTCGAGAACGCGCCGGGCAGTGGCGTGGGTGTCCGCCCCGAACAGCACCAGGCGGGCCTCGGTGACGGTGGCTGACGCGGCCGAGCGCAGCACCGCCAGCGCCTGACCGACAGCGTCGTCGACGGGCCAGCCGTAGATGCCGGCGGAGATCAACGGAAAGGCCACAGTGCCAGCACCCACCTCGTCGGCCACCCGCAGGCTGTTGGCGTAGCAGTCGCGCAACAGCGCCGAGCGGTCCTCGCCGGCCGACCAGACCGGCCCGACCGTGTGGATCACCCAGCGGGCCGGCAGCTCGCCGGCCGTGGTCGCCACCGCCTGCCCGGTCGGCAACCCTCGGCCGTAGCGGGACGCCCGCAGCGCCCGGCACTCCGCGAGGATGGCGGGGCCGCCGCGCCGGTGGATGGCCCCGTCGACTCCACCGCCGCCGAGCAGTGACGAGTTCGCGGCATTCACTATGGCGTCCACCCGCTGGGCGGTGATGTCCCCCTCGACCAGGGTGACCTCCACGGCTAGCTCCTTTCGACGGGCTGGCCGGCAGGCGACGCGGACAGCGGGCCGTCGATCGGCTGGCCCATCGAGCGGCGGGCCAGCAACGTGGCCCCGGCGACGGCGGCCGGCATGATCAGTACGGCGCCGAGCGGAATCAGGAAGCAGAGGAAGACGGCCACGCCGAAGCCGAGCGCCGTGGGTCGGTCGGCCTTCAGGATCGTCCGGCGCTGCGGCAGCCGCATCCCCCGTCGGTAGAACGGTGCACCCACCAGTTCCACGGCGAGGAACCAGCCGCCCACTGCCGCCCCGATGACCGGGACAACCGTCTGGCCGACCACAGGGATGAAGCCGGCGACGAAGAGCGGGATGCCGACCAACGCCGTGAGCGCCACCAGGCGTACCGAGTCGGCGAGGCTGCGGCGCAGCGATGACCAGAAGGGCACCTCCACAGCGCCCGGCGTGCCGCCGTACCGCTGTTCGACCTGCTCGGAGATCTTCTCGTAGAACGGGTCGCCGATGACCAGAGTGACAGCGGTGAAGGTGAGCACGCCGAGCAGGCCGCCGAGCCCCAGGAAGGCCAACCCGGCGATCACCCGGACCAGGCTGCGGCCGGTGCTCGACCAGTCGTCGGCGAACGGGGTGACAAGCGCGGCGAGATCGTCCACGAAGTACACCAGCGTGGCGAGCGCGGCCAGGAACAGCACGCCGGAGATCAGCGCCGGCACGATGCCGAGCAGCATCAGCCCCGGGCTGCGGACGTAGAGGCCCAACCCGCGCAGGAGCAGCCCCGCCCCGGAGAGGAAGCGTCCGACGACCCCGGTCACCGGGCTGGCGATTCTGCTGGCATCCACGATCGAGCAGCCTAACCAGCCGTGACCGGATCCGCCGGGCGGAGCGCTAGCAGCCCCTCACCACGTACACATCAACCGGTTGACGGACAGCGGTGATCCACCGGGGACGCCAGGGTTCGTCGCTGACCGGTCGATTCGCCGACGGGCCGCCCCGACAAGGCTTGAGGGGTACGAAGTCAGCGGCGGCGGAAGGCGGCACGATGCCGGTCATCGAGGTGACCCACCTGAAGAAGCGGTACGGCGACCTGGTGGCGGTGGACGACGTGTCGCTCACCGTGGAGGCCGGGGAGATCTTCGGCGTCCTCGGCCCGAACGGCGCCGGCAAGACCACCACAGTGGAGTGCGTCGCCGGGCTGCGTGTCCCCGACGGGGGCGGGGTGTCGGTCCTCGGGCTCGACCCCCGCAGGGACGCGGCCCAGCTACGCCAGCGGGTCGGTGTGCAACTCCAGGAGAGCCAACTGCCGGACCGGTTGCGGGTGGCCGAGGCACTGGAGTTGTACGCCTCGTTCTACCGCAACCCGGCCGACCCGGCCGAGCTGATCGACAAGCTGGGCCTCGGCGACAAACGGAACACCGCGTACAAGAAGCTCTCCGGCGGTCAGAAGCAGCGACTCTCCATCGCGCTGGCACTGGTGGGCAACCCGGAGATCGCGATCCTCGACGAGCTGACCACCGGGCTGGACCCGCAGGCCCGCCGGGACACCTGGGGCCTCATCGAACAGGTCCGCGACAGCGGGGTGACGATCGTGCTGGTCACCCACTTCATGGAGGAGGCCGAGCGGCTCTGCGACCGGGTCGCGGTGATCGACAGGGGTCGGGTGGTCGCCCTGGACAGCCCGGCGGGCCTGGTGTCGGCGGTGGCTCCGGAGCAGCGGATCCGGTTCCGGCCCTCGACTCCGATCGACGACCGACTCCTCGCCGATCTGCCCGAGGTGTCCGCCGTGCAGCGAACCGGCAGCCAGGTGGTGGTGACCGGCACCGGTGAGTTGCTGCACGCCGTCACCTCGGTGCTCGCCCGCCACCAGATCGTCGCCGCCGACCTGCGGCTGGAGCAGTCCACCCTCGACGATGCCTTCGTCGAGCTGACCGGGCACCGGCCCGCCAACTGAGAGGAAGCCAGCATGCACGCCTTCCGCAACATCCTGAGAACCGAGGCGCGCCTCTACCTGCGGGACCTGCCGACGCTTCTCACCACGATCGGGCTGCCCACACTGATCCTGGTGGTGCTCGGGTTGGTCCCCTCGCTGCGCAAGCCGGATCCGACCTTCGACGGGCAGACCTTCGTCAGCTACTTCGCCCCGTCGCTGCTGGTGGTCACCCTCGCCATGGTCGGGGTGAACATCCTGCCCGCCGTGCTGGCCACCTACCGGGAACGCGGCGTGCTGCGTCGGCTGGCGACCACCCCGGCGCACCCGGCCGCTCTGCTCGCCGCCCAACTGGTGCTGGCCCTGGCCGGGATCCTGGCCAGCGCGTTGCTGCTCATCCTCGTCGCCCGGCTCGCGTTCGGGGTGCCGTTCCCCAGACACCCGCTCGGCTTCACGCTGGCGTTCATCCTCGGCACGGCCGCCCTGCTGGCGCTCGGCCTGCTGGTCGCCGCTGTGGCCCGGACGACGAAGGCGGCACAGGCCCTGGCCGTGCCGCTCTTCCTGGTCATCATGTTCTTCGGCGGGGTCTACCTGCCCCGCTTCCTGCTCCCGGACTTTGTGGCGCGGATCGGCGACTACACGCCACCCGGGGTGCAGGCGCTCCTCGACGCCTGGACCGGCACCCCGCCGCAGCCGCTGCACCTGGGGATAATGGCGGCGATCGCCGTGGCGGCCGGCGCCGGCGCGGCGAAATTGTTCCGCTGGGAGTGAGCGAGATGCGATGACCTGCGACGGTGGGCACGACCGTCTGACCAGTTGGCGAGAGCACGAGGCGACTCTCTATCGCATCTTCCCCTTCGGCGGGCTGACCCTGGGTACCCTGCTGGCCCTCGTCGCACCGGCGCCTGACCATCTCGGCGCGCTGCCCACCCTCGCTCTCGCCGTGTCGGCCGGATGCTGGGTCGCCTGGTTCGTCACAGTGCACCCCGGCTGGCAGAGCCGGCGCGGGCTGATGGCGATCTACTACGCCGGGCTGCTCACGTTCGCCGCCGCACTGGTGGCCGCCAGTCCGTGGTACGGCTTCTTCGCCTGGATCGGCTACATCCATGCCTTTCCGGTGCTGCACGGGCGCTGGCGGGTCGTCGGCGTGGTCACCACGGCCACCCTCGTCGCCACGTCGCAGGGCGGTGGTCTGTCGGTGGTGATGTCGCACTGGCCGCTCTGGCTGGTGCTGGTGCTGTTCAACCTGGTGGTGGCCGGCTCGGCGAGCTGGTTCGCGATGGTCGCCGAACAGGAGAACGCCAAACGCAAGCGGTTGGTGGCGGAACTCGGCGAGGCCAACCGCCAACTCACCGAGACGGTCAGTGAGAACGCCGGGTTGCACGCCCAACTGCTCACCCAGGCCCGGGAGGCCGGGGTGCTGGACGAGCGGCAACGAATGGCACGGGAGATCCACGACACCCTGGCTCAGGGGTTGACCGGCATCATCACCCAGTTGGAGGCGGCCGAGCAGACCCGCGACCGGTCCCCCGACTGGCGCCGGCACGTTGACAACGCGCTCGCACTGGCCCGGGAGAGCCTCACCGAGGCCCGCCGCTCGGTACAGGCGGTCCGTCCGGAACCGTTGGAGACGGCCCGGCTACCGGATGCCCTCGTTGAGCTGGGCGGGCGCTGGTCGGCCCGGAACGGGGTGCGGGCCGAGGTGGCCACCACCGGGACCCCACGCCCGCTGCACCCTGAGGTCGAGGTGACCCTGCTCCGGGCCGCCCAGGAGGCGTTGTCCAATGTCGCCCGGCACGCCGCCGCGTCGCGGGTCGGGCTGACCCTGTCGTACATGGCGGACGTGGTCACGCTCGATGTGCGCGACGACGGGGCCGGCTTCGACATCACCGACCGGCCGGCCTCCCGCGAGCCGGGCGGCGGGTACGGGCTGACCGCCATGCGGCAGCGGGTCACCCGGGTCGGCGGTGAGTTGGCAGTCGAGTCCGAGCCGGGCGGCGGCACCGCCATCTCGGCGTCCGTCCCCGCGCTACCCGGAGGTGCCTGTTGACCGCCCCGATACGGCTGCTGATCGTCGACGACCACCCGGTCGTGCGGGACGGCCTGCGGGGGATGTTCACCGGCGACAGCGATTTCGAGGTGGTGGGCGAGGCAGCGGACGGGTCGGAGGCGTTGGCCCTGGTAGCGACGCTGCGGCCGGACGTGGTGCTGATGGACCTCCGGATGCCCGGAATGGACGGGGTGACAGCCATCGGCAGGCTGGCCCGCGCCGGCAGCGCCGCCCGGGTGCTGGTGCTGACCACCTACGACACGGACGCCGACGTGCTGCCGGCGATCGAGGCCGGTGCGACAGGCTACCTGCTCAAGGACACCCCTCGGGAGGATCTGGTCCGGGCGGTCCGGGCCGCGGCCCGGGGCGAGTCGGTGCTCGCGCCGAGCGTCGCCGGCCGGCTGATGGGCCGGCTGCGCGCTCCCGCCGAGGAGCCGCTCAGTCAACGGGAGCTGGAAGTGCTCACGCTGGTGGCCCGGGGTGCCTCCAACCGGGAGGCGGCGGCCCGCCTGTTCATCAGTGAGGCCACCGTCAAGACGCATCTGCTGCACCTGTACGCCAAGCTCGGGGTCAACGACCGGGCTGCCGCTGTGGCCACCGCGTACGACAGGGGATTGCTGACGCCCGGCGGGCGGTGAGCGGCACCGGGCAGGATGGGCGGATGCGCGCGTCCCGACTGATCTCGTTGCTGTTGCTGTTGCAGTCGCGCGGGTCGATGACCGCGAGCGAGCTGGCGCGGGAGCTGGAGGTGTCCGAGCGGACCGTCTACCGGGACGTCCTGGCGCTCTCCGCGGCGGGCGTGCCGGTCTACGCCGACCGGGGGCGGGCCGGGGGTTACCGCCTGCTCGGTGGGTACCGCACCCGGTTGACCGGGCTGACCCGGGACGAGGCGGAGGCGCTCTTCCTCGCCGGGCTGCCCGGGCCGGCCGGCGAGATGGGACTCGCCGACGCTGTCGCGTCGGCCGAACTGAAGGTGCTCGCCGCGCTGCCACCCGCCCTACGCGACGCGCCGGCCCGCGCCGGGCAGCGGTTCCACCTGGACGTGCCGGGCTGGTTCCGGGAGACAGCGCCACCGCTCTGGCTGCCCGACCTGGCGCGGGCGGTCTGGGGAGACCGGGTGGTGGAGTTGCGCTACCGACGCGGCGACCGGGAGGTGACCCGCCGGGTCCAGCCGTACGGCCTGGTCCTCAAGAGCGCGGTCTGGTACCTGGTCGGCCGGGTCGGCGAGAACGTGCGCACCTACCGGGTGGACCGGGTCACCGGGGTCGAGGTGGTCGACGAGCACTTCGACCGCGACGAGGGCTTCGACCTGGCCGGGCACTGGCGCGAGCAGGCCGGGTCGTTCCTGCGGACCATGCTGCGGGCCGAGGTCGTCGTCCGGCTGAGCCCCGCCGGTCTGCGCCAGCTCCGGCACCTGGTCGATGCCCCCTTCGTGTACGACGAACTGGTCGCCGCCGCCGGCCCACCCGACGGGCAGGGCTGGGTGGTGGCCCGGCTGCCCGTCGAGTCGGTCCCGGTGGCGTACCGCCAACTGCTGGGGCTCGGCCCCGAGGTGGAGGTCCTCGACCCACCCGAGCTTCGGCGGTTGTTCGCGGAGAGCGCCGACCGGCTCTCCGCGCTCTACCGGTAGCCGGTGACGTCCGCCGGCTTGCCCGCGTCGACCACCTCGGTGATGTAGCGGAAACCCTCGGGTTGGCTGCCGTCGAGGTCGGTGAAGCCGTACACCTTGGACAGCGTGCCGGCGTCGACGGATCTGCCGCTCCAGCGGGCCTTCTCCTCGTCGGCGGCGAGCGCGGCCACCGCCCGGCCGACGAAGGCCGGGGTCTCCGAGATGAGGAAGTTCGGGTCGGTGGCGGCGCCGTCGCGCCAGTTCTCCTCGGTCACGCCGAAGTGCTCCAGCATCGCCTCGGAGCGGATCCAGCCGGGAGTGAGCGCCACGGCCGTGCAGCCGTGCGGCTTCAGCTCGTGCGCCTGACTGAAGGCGAGCCGGTTGACCGAGACCTTGGCCAGGTCGTAGAAGACCGACAGCCGGTAGTTCTCGTCGTTGTACGCCTTGGTGCCGTCGCCCATCTCCACCACCAGGCCGCCGGGCTTGCGGATCAGCAGCGGCAACGCGAAGTGGCTGGTGATGATGTGCGTGTCGACAGCCAGTCGCAGCGTACGGAAACCGGCGTCGAGCGGCTGCTCCCAGACCGGCTTGTCCCAGGTGACCAGTGGGTCGCCGCCCCAGATGTCGTTCACCAGCACGTCGAGTTGCCCCTGCTCGGCGTCGATCCGGGCGACCAGGTCGCGGACCTGCTCGGGCACCAGGTGGTCGACCTGAACGGCGATGCCGGTGCCGCCGGCCGCGCTGACCAGCTCGGCGGTCTCCTCGATGGTCTCCGGTCGGTCCATCTCGGAGCGGCCGGCCCGGGAGCTGCGACCGGTGGCGTAGACAGTGGCACCGGCCGCGCCGAGCTGAACGGCGATCTGTCGTCCGGCACCACGGGTGGCACCGGCGACGAGCGCGATCTTTCCTGTGAGCGGTTGTGTCATGCCTGCGACGTTGTCAGGAATACCTGACAACCGACGTCCGAATTCGGGACTCGATCTAGTCGACCAGTCGGACCCGGACCCGGCGGTTGGCGCGGCCCTTGCTCTCCACCTTGACCACCTGGACCTTGCCGATCTGGGCGGTGGAGGCGACGTGGGTGCCACCGTCGGCCTGCACGTCCAGCCCGACGATGTCGACGATCCGGACCTCCTGCTCATCCGGCGGGATGAGGTTGGACTGGGTACGGATGATGTCCGGCAGGGCCAGCGCCTCGGTGCGCGGCAGCACCCGGGTGGCGACCGATCGGTCGGCGGCCACCTCGGCGTTCACCAGCTCCTCGATGCGGCTCTTGAAGTCCGGGGGCACCTCGGGGAGGTTGAAGTCCATCCGGGCCTCGCCCGGTTCCATCGAGTTTCCGGTCACCAACGCGCCGAAGTCGCGGAACACCACACCGCAGAGCACGTGCAGCCCGGAGTGCGTACGCATCAGCCGGGTGCGGCGCTCGTCCTCCAACGCACCGACGACAGCGGTGCCGACCGGCGGCAGCGGGTCACCCTCGGCGGGAATCAGGTAGGGGTCGTCGCCCTTGCGGGTGCCGACGATCCGGGTCTGCACGCCCTGCCAGAGCAGCACGCCGTGGTCGGGTGGTTGACCACCGCCGCCCGGGTAGAACGCCGAACGGTCGAGCACGATGCCCTGCTCCGCATCGGAGTGCAGGACCGTGCAGGTCCATTCGCGCAGTGTCGGGTCGGCAAGATCCAGCCGGTGCGTCCGGCCGTGCTGTGTGACGCCCATGACAGGGCAGGTTACTCGTTCAGGAAGCCGGAGATGCGATCCCGCAGATCGGCGCGTTCCGACCAGAGCACGCCGGGCCGGTCGTACACGTGCAGGGTGGCCTGCGGCAGCGCGACGGCGAGCCGCTCGGCGACGTCGACCGGGTGCAGGTCGTCGCCCGCGCAACCGATCACCAGCGCCGGCGCGGTGACCGCCGTCAGGTCACCGATCTGGCGCAGCGGAGTCTGGTCGGTGAACGTGGCCAGACCGTCGGCCAGACCGTCGCGGAGCAGCTGGTCTAGCCGTTGTCGTAGGTAGGCCCAGCCGGCCGGGGTGTTGCGCACCGCCGGGGGCAACTCCAGCGTGACGATGTCGGCGACCGCCGAGGCGTCCCCGCTCTCCACCGCCTCCAGCAGGTCGGTGATGCGCTCCCGGGCGAGCGGCCCGCGTGGCTCGTCGAGGACCGCCGGCAGGAAGAAGACCAGCTTGTCGAAACGCTCCGGGCTCTCCACGAGGAGCCGGCAGAGGGCACCCGCGCCGAGGCTCGCGCCGAACGCCCGGCTGGCGCCGCCGAGGTCGGCGATCGCCCGTAGATCCCGGGCCAGGTCCAGGTAGTCCCACGGCCCGTCCGGGGCTTCGGAACGGCCGTGCCCGCGGAACTGGAAGAACACCTTGCGGCCGTTCACCCCACTGCCGAAGGGGCGGGTGGTGGCGATGCCGTTGCCCAGCCCGTGCGCGAACACGGTAGCCGGATCACCGGTGCCGGTGACCAGCCGCTCCAGCCGGACGCCGTGCGGGGTGGTGACCAGCTCGGTCTCCGGCTCCGGCAGCGCCGGCCGGCCGGTACGCGGACCACCCGGCCCGGGCCCCCAGGTGCGGGGCCCGCTGTCGGGTGGGGGTGGCCAGCGAAAACCTCTCACCAGAACCCTTTGCCGTCACTCAGGTCGCGCAGACCGACCCGGACGTCGAGCAGGTAGATCAGACCGGCGGCGATGCCGACGAGTCCGAAGAGGCTGATCGGACCGAACCCGAGCAGGGTGAGCGCGAGGCAGACCGCCAGGATGGCGATCCAGCCGCCCTTGGGGAGCGTGCCGATGGCGGGGAAGGCGTCGGAGCGCTGCGTGACGGCGTGCACCAGGGCGACGCCCTGAACGATCAGCGCGAAGACGAGCAGGATCAGCTCGATCACGTCACGGACGGCAAAGGCGAAGATCGGCGCGGCGTTGGCCATGTCGGCCAGTTTATGTCCACGACCCCGGCTACGTCCGACAAGGACGCCGCCGGGGTCGTCGACCCGACGAGCTACTCGGCTGCCGGACGGGTCCGCTTGGTGGCCCGGGGGAGCTTCGCCGACGGGGTCTCGGCCGGCTTGGCGGCCTTCGACGCGCGGGCGACCTTCTTGACCGCGGCCGGCTTGGCCTCGGCGATCTCGGCCACGTCGGCCGGCGTCGGCGCCGCGACCGGGGCCGCAGCGGTGGGGGCGGCGGCGGTGGGGGCGGCCGGCGTCACGGACTCGGTGGCCTCGATGTCGGCGTTGACCGTGTCGGCGGCCTCCAGCACGCCGGCACCGACGACCCGCTCGCCCCGGGCGACCAGCGCGCCGTACGCGGCGAACGCGCGCTCCTGGGCGACCTGGGCGCCCGCGACCACCAGGGCGGCGTTGCGGGTCGCGGCGGCGCGCAGCTTGTCGATGTCGGCCACCTCACGCAGCTTCGCCAGGTCGGCGGTCTCGTTGGCGGTGCGCAGCGTCTCGGTGGCCTTCTGCTTCAGCTCGAAGCCGGTCAGCACGGCCCGGCCACCCAGGTCGGCGACGACCCGGGTGCTGAGGACACCGACCACGGCCGGCAGCTTGCGCAGCTGCTCGATGGCCAGCTCACCGGCACCGGCTGCGGCGTAGATCGGGGCGGGGATGCGGTTGGTCTTCGGCTCGCTCATGACGTCTCCTCTTCGGCCGCCTCGGCGGCCTTCTTCTTCTGGGGGATGCTGGTGCTGCCCGGGGCGGGGGCGGTGCCCGCCTCGGTGACGGCGACCGACTCGAGCACGGCCTCGGTCGGGGTGCCGCCGACGGTGGTGGGGCCGGTCGCTGCCACATTTGCCAGGTCCGCAGCCTGGCTGGCGGGCTGACTGGCGGCCAGGTCCGCAGTCTGGCTGGCGGGCTGGTCGGCCTGCGCCGCCTCGGCTCCGGCCTGGGCCTCGGCCAGCCGGGTGTTCTCCCGGCGGAACGTCTCGTAGATCTGACTGAGCGACTGCTTCTGCGCCATCGTCAGGTCGGCGTCCACGGCGATGGCGGCGAGCACCCCGTGGCCTTCCTTGTCATCGAGCAGACCGGCGCGCAGGTACATCGCCGGCGTGGAGACCCGCAGCGCGCTCGCCAGTTGCTGGAGCACCTCGGCGCTGGGCTTGCGCAGGCCGCGCTCGATCTGGCTGAGGTACGGGTTGCTGACCCCCGCCTGCTCGGCGAGCTGCCGAAGCGAGATCTTGGCGTTACGCCGCAGATCGCGGATGAACCCGCCGACGTCGGGAAGGTCCTTGGGTGTGGCCATGGCAGCGACGCTAACCGCCAGCGCTAGCTCTTGCAAGCAAAACGCTAACCATAGTTAGCAAGGTCTCAGGATCCCGTTTGCGTGCCGCCCGGCCGCTCCGTACGGTCCGTCCGTGCACAAGATCACAGTCAATGGAGCAAGCATCGCGTACGACGAGGCCGGCACCGGTTCGCCAGTCGTCCTGCTGCACGCCGGAATCGCCGACCGGCGGATGTGGCGCGGGCAGGTGGCAGCGCTCGCCGCCCGACACCGGGTGATCGTCCCGGACCTGCGCGGCTACGGCGACTCGGAGCTCCCGCCGACCCCGTTCACGCACCACGACGACGTGGCCGGGCTGCTGGACGCGCTCGACCTGCCCCGGGCCGCCCTGGTCGGCTGCTCCTTCGGCGGGGCGGTCGCCATCGACACCGCGCTGGCCCACCCCGACCGGGTGAGCGCGCTCGCGCTGTTCGACACGGCGGTCTCCGGCAACGAGTGGTCCGACGAGGCGAACGACCTCTGGGACGACCTGGTCGGCGAGGTCGACCCGGACGACTTCGTCGCCGGCGCGGCCGGTGAGGTGCGGTTCTGGGTGGTCGGCCCGCGACGCCAGCCGGAGGACGTCGACACCGAGCTGATCGCGTTCGCGCAGGAGATGGACCAGCGTGCCCTCGCCGCAGAGCTGGCGCTCGGCGCGGTCGAGGTGGGAGAGCTGACGCCACCGGCGATCGGTCGCCTCGGTGAGCTGAAGATCCCCGTCCTGGTCACCGCCGGCGCCGCGGACGTGCCGGACATCAGTCGGCTCGCCGACCGGATCGCCGCCGAGGTCCCCGGCGCGGTACGACTGCCGGACGTGCCGGACGCCGCGCACCTACTGCCGCTGGAGCGTCCGGAGCCGGTCAACGCCGCGCTGCTCGACTTCCTGGGCTAGCCACCACCGCCGCTGGTCTCACCAGAGCGGGCGAACCGCCCCGACCGGGACCCCGCCACCGAAGAGCGGCGCCTCGGCGTACTCGGTCAACACCGGAGCGTCCACGCCGAGCCGGCGCAGCGCGGAGACCAGCACCGGCATCCGGGCCCGGTCGGCGCCGTCGTCGATCTTCAGTGCGACGGCGCCGACGCCCGGCAGCGCCACGGCGATCACACCCTCGGCACCGACCTTGGCCAGCAGTCCCGGGACACCGCGCATCAGACGGGTGTCGTCGGCCTGGGTGCCACCCACGATCTCCGGGTGCGCCCGCATCGCGTCGGCCACCGTGCGCGGCACCGAGCCGGGCTCGGCGTCGACCAGCCGCAGGTACGCCCCGGCCAGACCGGCCAGCGACACCGCGAGGACCGGGGCGCCGCAACCGTCGACCCCCACCGCCGCCGCCTGCTCGCCGGTGAACTCCTCGATGGCGGCCCGCAGCCGCTGCTGAAGCGGGTGCTCCGGCCGCCAGTAGCCCTCCCGGGACCAACCGGCGGCCTCACAGGTCAACAGCATCCCGCTGTGCTTACCGGAGCAGTTCATCTGCACCCGGCTCGGGCCGCCACCGGCCCGAAGCACCGCCTCCCGGGCCGCGGCCCCCACCGGCAAATCGGGCGGGCAGTGCAGCGCCGACGCGTCCAACCCGGCGCGCTCCAACAGCGCACCGACCCGGGCCAGGTGGAATTCCTCGCCGGCGTGGCTCGCCGAGACCAGCGCCACGTCGGCCGGGTCGGTAAGGGCCAGGCCGGCCCGGAGCATCCCGATCGCCTGCATCGGCTTGCTGGCCGACCTGGGGAAGATCGGCGAGGTCACGTCGCCGGCGGACGCCACAGCGACACCGGCGGCGTCCAGCACCACCACCGAGCCGCGGTGCGCACCCTCCACGAACCCGGACCGGACCACCTCGGCGAGCGGCGCGCCGCCCTCGTACGTCTTCGTCACGCGCTGGACGGTACCGACGGTCCGGGGGTGCCCGGCAGCGGGGTGACCAGGAGGTCCACCGCCCGGGTGACAGGGGCGCGGGACAGACCCGGCCTTACAGCCCGAGCAGTTCGCGGGCCTCGGTGGTGGTCAGCGGCGGGCGCTGAGCGAGCTGGGCGAAACCCACAGCGCGGGCGACCAACTGCATGTTGGACTCCACCGGGCGTCCCTTCGCGTACGTCACGGTGTCCTCCATGCCGACCCGCAGGTGCCCGCCGGTCGACAGCGAGGCCAGCAGCACCGCGATGGTGCTCCGGCCGACGCCGGTGGCCGAGAAGGTGGTGCCCTCGGGCAGGTCGCGCAGCATCCGGTGGGCCGCGACAAGGGTCTCGGTGGTGCCCGGCATCCCGCCCGGCACACCCATCACGAAGTCGACGTGCACGTGCCCGCCGGCCGGCAGCCCGTACTTACCGAGCAACCGCTGCAACGCGGACAGGTGACCGAGGTCGAAGATCTCGTACTCCGGCACGATTCCGCGTTCCTGCATCCGGGTGTGCAGGTCGACGATGAACTCCCAACGGTTGAGGAAGACATCGTCGCCGAAGTTGACGGTGCCCATGGTGCAGGAGGCCATGTCCGGACGGGCGTCGAGCACGGCGAGCCGGGCCGCCTCCGGGTCGGTCACCGCGCCACCGGAGGAGAGCTGCACGATCAGGTCGGTGCTCTCCCGCAGCGCCGCCACGGTGTCGGCCAGCCGCACCGGGTCGAGCGTCGGCCGGGCCTCGTCGTCGCGGATGTGGACGTGGATCACGGCGGCGCCGAGCGCCTCGCACTCCTTGGCGGTGAGCAGCAACTCGTCGAGGGTCACCGGCAGCGCCGGCACCTCCGCCTTGGCCGACTCAGCGCCGGTCGGGGCCACCGTGATCAACGTCCCTGTCGTCATGCCGGCGATCCTAGACGGCCCGCTCAGGACGGGTCGATCGCCGCCGCGGTCTCACCGATCAGCAACGCGGCGTCGTCCGGGACGTTCCGCTTCAGCACGGCGAGAGCGACCTGGCCCAGCTCGTGGTGCAGCACGGCGGTGCCGACGAAGCCGACCGCCCGGCCGTCGAGCGTCACCGGCGTACCGGCCACCGGCGGCTGATCGGTGGTCACCCCGTCCAGATGCAGCAGTACGAGGCGACGCGGCGGTCGGCCCATGTTGTGCACCCGCGCCACCGTCTCCTGCCCCCGGTAGCAACCCTTGTCCAGGTGCACCGCCGGGGCGATCAGGTCGACCTCGGCCGGAATGGTCCGGTGGTCGGTGTCCACCCCGACCCGGGGCTGCCGGGCGGCCACCCGGATCGCCTCGTACGCCCACAGCCCGGCGACCGGCACCCCGGCGCCGCGCAGCTCCGCCACCACCTGGTCCATCGCCGACCGGGGCACCAGCAGGTCCACCCCGAGCGGGCCACGTCGGGCCCAGCCGCCGATCGGCAGCGGCCGTACGTCGTACCGGGCGCTCGCCCGCGGTGGCACGGCACCGTGCGGGAACTTCGGACCCGGCACGGCGACCACGTCCGGTGCGGCGAGCCCGGTCACGCCGAGCGTGCCGAGCGCCTCCATGGCCTCCGGCCCGACCAGCGACAACAGCGCGCGCTCGGCCGTCGCGTCGCGTGGTTCGACCTTGCTGAAGAACCGCATCTTCTCCAGGTAGGTCAGCAGGCCCTGGGTCGCGCCGGGCTCGGTGTCGAGCCAGGCGGTCTCGCCGTCCTCGGCGACCATGGCGTGCTGCTCGACGTGGCCGTGCGGCGACAGCACCAGCAACTCGGTGCCCTCACCGGCGGCCAGCGCGTTCAGGTGCTGCGAGGTGACAGTGTGCAGCCAACTGGCCCGCTCTTCCCCGGGCACCGCGATGATCCCTCGGTGCGACCGGTCGACCAGACCCACAGCGGTGTCGAGGGTGCGCTGCTCGCGCAGCGGGTCGCCGTAGTGCGCGGCCACCCCTCGCACCCCGGCCGCGACGTGCGCCGGATCCGGCTGGTCACGGCTGGCCTCGTCGATGCTCTCGACGGCCACCGCGCCCGCGATGTCGATCATTTTTCGTCCCCGTTCTCGCAGCGTACGCAGACGCCGAAGAGTGACACGTGCCCGATGTCCACCCGGAACCCGCGCTGCGCGGCCAACTGGTCGGCGAGGGGGCGGAGCAGCTCCGGATCGATCTCGTCGATCGCGCCACACTCCCGGCAGACCAGGTGGACGTGTTGGTGTTCACCGGCGGCGTGATAGGTCGGTGAGCCGTGCGACAGGTGCGTGTGGGTGACCAGACCGAGCCGTTCCAGCAGCTCAAGCGTGCGGTAGATGGTGGTGATGTTGACGCCGGCGGCGACCTCCCGGACCGCGGTGTGCACCTGCTCCGGGGTGGCGTGGCCCAGATCGAGCACCGCCTGGAGGACGAGCTGCCGCTGGGCCGTCAGCCGCAGCCCACGGGACCGCAGCATTTCCGCGAGGGAGGATTCGGACACCGTCCGATCATAGTTCGGCCAGCAGGCTGTTCCCCGCCCGGCGATCGATCACCGCTACGCTCGACGGTCATGGTGAGGTCGTCCGTCGAGAAGAACCCGGCCGACCCGACCGCGCGGATCGCCGTCCTGGGGCGTGGCCCGGTGCCGCCCGACGACCCGGTGCTGCGCGGTGACGACCTCGGCGTGCTGCACGGCGACGGCCTCTTCGAGACCATGCACCTGCGCGACGGCCAGCCGTGGCTGCGCGACGAACACCTGGCCCGCCTGGCCACGGCGGCCACCGCCGTCGAGCTACCCCTGCCCCCCACCACCGCGCTGATCGACCTGCTGGACCAGGTGCGGACAGGCTGGCCAGCGGCTGTGGAGGGGGCACTCAGGTTGGTCTGCACCCGCGGCCCGGAGGCCGGCGGTCCGCCCACGATCTACGCCACGCTGGCCCCGGTGCCAGCGGTCTCCCGGGCCGCCCGGCGGGACGGCATCAGTGTGGCCACCCTGCCGCTGGGGCTGCCCGCCGCCGCCCGCAGCGGGCTCACCTGGCTGCCGGCCGGCATCAAGTCCACGTCGTACGCGGTGAACAGCGCCGCCCGCCGCTGGGCCCGCCGGAAGGGCGTCGACGACGTGCTCTGGGTCTCCTCCGACGGGTACGCGCTGGAGGGCCCCACAGCCAATGTGGTGTGGCTCACCAACCACACGCTCTGCGCGGTGCCGGCCGCCAGCACCGGCATCCTCGCCGGCACCACAGCGGCCTGGCTGCTCGCCCACGCGAGCGACCTGGGCCTGAGCGCCACCGAACGGATGGTCAGCCCGGCCGACCTGCACGCGGCGGACGGCGTGTGGTTCACCTCGTCACTGCGCGGCGCCGCCGAGGTGCACACGCTGGACGGGGTACGACGGGCTCGCTGCCCGCGTACCCCCGCCCTACAGGCCCTGCTGGGCTTCCCCGTCGACTGAGCGTCAGCCGCCGACCCGGACGAGTCGGGCGGAGAGGTGCGGACTGAGCCCGTGCCCCATGGCGGCCATCTCCTGGGCGTAGAGCAGCGCGCCCTCGACGATGCCGAAGAGCCGGTGCCCGCCGGTGACCTCCTTGGCGGTCGGAGTCCGGATCACCGCGTCGGTGGCGAACTCGAGCTGCGTGCCGGTGCGCTTGCCCAGGTGCAGCTCCATCACCCCGGTCGGGGTGGTCAGCAACGCCTCCAGCTCGTCGGTCGCCCGCCCATCCACCAGCACCGGTCGCCACCAGCCCACCTCGCGGCCGGCCGGACGGACCGGCTTGCTCTGCTCGTCGAGGATCCAGGCACGCGACTCGTAGTGCAGGAACGGCCGGCCGTCATGGCTGATCCGGATCTCCTGCGCGTAGTCGAAATCCTCGATGGTGGGGAAACCGCCCTTGCCCCGACCGCGCCACAGACCGATGTACGGCAGCAGGGCATCCAGCGCGGGGTGCAGCTTCGGCCCGACCCGCAGGTCGTGGCTCTCCTCGAACGGGTACTCCTCGACCGGCGGCGCGTTCAGCCACGGCGGCTGCAGCGGGTTCTCGCTCACTGGGCCATCTCCGTTCGCGACTGCGGGGCTCGCAGACCCGGCTCACTCCTCGCGCTCACCAGCGTCCTCTCGAAATGCGTACGGCAAGGTAGACCAGGCCACCGGCGAGCCCGCCCAGGCCAGCGACAAGCAGGCTGACAAACCCGATCTCGGTAACCATCCCGGCCATCCTATGCTGGGTCACATGGCCCGCACTCTCGTCGTCAAGGCCACCGCAGGGGCGGACGCCCCGGAGCGGTGCGCGCAGGCATTCACAGTCGCCGCGACGGCGGTAGCGGCAGGGGTGGACGTCTCGCTCTGGCTGACCGGTGAGTCCACCTGGTTCGCGCTGCCCGGTCGCGCCCAGCAGTTCGACCTGCCGCACTCGGCACCCCTTGCCGAGTTGTTGCACGTCATCCTGACCAGCGGCCGGGTGACCGCCTGCACGCAGTGCGCGGCCCGACGGGAGATCGGCCCGGACGACGTACTCCCCGGGGTCCGGATCGCCGGTGCCGCGGTCTTCGTCGAGGAGGCCATGGCCGAGGGCGCGCAGGCACTCGTCTACTGACCGCACGGCTGCGGTGGGTCGATCCGAGCGGAGTGCCGATACCGACCCGACATCTCGGACGGCTGCCTACGATTCGGATGTGACCGAGGCGGCGGAGAGGTTCTTCGAGGCACTGCCGTCGCGCGCCGCCGAGGTTCTGGGCGGCCTGGCCGACGGCACCCTCCAGATCGACCTCGGCGAGGACCACCGCACCGAACACTGGCGGGTCCGGATGCGGCCCGGGTCGGTGCAGGTCAGCCGGGGGCGTGGCCCGGCCGACGCGATCTGGTACAGCAGCGCCGCCCTCTTCGACCGGCTGATCAGCGGCGAGGCCCAGGGGGTCGCCGCAGTGCTGCGCAACGAGAGCACGTTCAGCGGGAACGTGGTGCTCTTCCTCGCCTTCCGCCGGTTCTTCCCGGACCCGCCCGGCACCCGCGACCCCCGCGAAACGGCCCGCCGAGCAGCCGGGCGACTGCGGTGAAGGACCTCGTCAGCATTCTGGACGGCAACACCTTCCTGGTCAGCGACCGGCGTGGGGACATCGAACCGTCCTACGACTTCCCCACCGGGCTGTTCTCCTTCGACACCCGCTTCCTGTCCACCTGGGTGCTCACCCTGGACGGGCAGCGGCTGCACGCCCTCTCCGTCGACGATGCCCAGTCGTACCGCACCAAGTTCTTCCTCGCCCCCGGTGAGCCCACGCACTATCTGGACGCCAAGGCGTCGGTGATCCGCAGCCGGGCGATAGTGGGCAGCTTCGAGGAGGAGCTGACAGTGCTGAACCACCTCGGCGCGGAGGTCGAGTGCACCCTCCGGATCGAGGTCGGGGCCGACTTCGCCGACCTGTTCGAGATCAAGAACTCTCGGCAGAAGCGGGGCCGGACCACTGTCACGGTCGCCGAGAACGAGCTGCGGCTGACCTACCGACGGGAGGCGTTCCACCGGGAGATGGTGGTCAGCAGCACCGCTCCGGCGCAGGTCGACGAGACCGGGATGACCTTCCGGATCCGGGTGGCCCGCAACGACAGCTGGACCACCAGGCTGCACGTGTCAAGCGTCGTCTACGGGGCCCGGGGCGAGGACATCCGGGCCACCCTCCCGTACGGCGGCAGCCGCAGCGCGGACGTCATCCGGGCCGAGCAGCAGGAGCTGATCGACAGGGCGCCGAAGCTCGGCTGCGACTGCGAGCCGCTGGCCGGGGCGTACCGGCGCAGCCTCAACGACCTGGCCGCGCTGCGCTACGAGTCGATCGCCCTGGGCGTACGGCTGATCGCCGCAGGGCTCCCCTGGTTCATGACCCTGTTCGGCAGGGACAGCATCATCACCTCGTTGCAGGTGCTGCCGTTCCTGCCGGAGCTGGTCCCGCCGACCATCCTGATGCTGGCCGGACTTCAGGGGCAGCGGGTGGACGACTTCCGGGACGAGGAACCCGGCAAGATCCTGCACGAGCTGCGGTACGGGGAGACCGCCGGCTTCGAGGAGCAGCCACACTCGCCGTACTACGGGTCGGCCGACTCGACGCCCCTGTTCATCATCCTGATCGACGAGTACGAGCTGTGGACCGGTGACGCGGCACTCGTCCGCAAGCTGGAGTCGCAGGTCCGCAGGGCGCTGGAATGGATCGACACCTACGGTGACCTGCTCGGCACCGGCTACCTCTGGTACCAGACCCGCAACCCGGAGACCGGCCTGCAGAACCAGTGCTGGAAGGACTCCTGGGACGCCATCTCGTACGCCGACGGTGAGCTGCCCGGCTTTCCCCGGGCCACCTGCGAGTTGCAGGGCTACGCGTACGACGCGAAGATCCGGGCCGCCCGGCTGGCCCGGACCTTCTGGAACGATCCGGAGTTCGCCGACGAGTTGGAGCGGCAGGCCGCCGACCTCAAACGGCGGTTCGACAGAGACTTCTGGATCGCCGACCGCGGGTACTACGCGCTCGCGTTGGACGCCGACGGCCGGCAGGTGGACGCGCTGACCTCGAACATCGGGCACCTGCTGTGGAGCGGCATCGTGGACGAGTCGCGCGCCGGCAAGGTGGTCGAGCACCTCATCGGGCCACGACTGTTCTCCGGCTGGGGGGTGCGGACGCTCGCCGCGGACGAGGGGCGGTACAACCCGATCGGCTACCACGTGGGCACCGTCTGGCCGTTCGACAACTCGATCATCGCCTGGGGGTTGTGGCGGTACGGCTTCCGGGAGGAGGCCGGGCTGATCTGCGACACCATGCTGGCCGCGTCCCAGTACTTCGAGGGTCGGCTGCCGGAGGCGTTCGCCGGCTACGCCCGCGACCTCACCGACTACCCGGTGGAGTACCCGACCGCGTGCAGCCCGCAGGCCTGGTCGACAGGCACCCCGCTGCTGCTGCTGCGGGTGATGCTGGGGTTGGAGCCGCAGGGCGAACACCTGATCATCGATCCGGCGGTGCCACCGGGGATGGGCCGGGTCGAGCTGCTGGACATCCCCGGCCGGTGGGGCATGGTCGACGCGTTGGGCCGCAGCCGGGACCCGGAGGACCAGCCGGACGGCGGCTGACCCGCGCGGGCGGCCCGGCTCAGCTCGGGCAGCCGACGGTGGCTGTCAGTCGGGTGGCGTCCGGGCCGATCTCGGCCAGCACCGTGACGGCACCGCTGCGGTACGCGTACACCGGGGGTTGGTCAAGCAGTGGGGCGTTGCCGGCCAGCGGGGCGAGCGCGGCAGTCGAGGCCGCCGGGCCGGGACCGTTCGCGGACCACGAGGTACGGGCGAGCCCGCCGCCCGGGCAGGGCGCGGTGACCAGCTCCGGCGCGGCCTCGCCCGGCCGGTCAAGGGCCCTCAGTGCGGCGGTCAGCGCGGCGGTCTCCGGGCCGGCGGCGGTGGCCGGAGCCGACGTGTAGCCGGCGCCGACCGGCCGGCAACCGGTGTCGACGACCAGTCGCACCCGGCCATCGACTGTCGGCCGGCCCTCGACGGCCACGAACTCTCCGGCGTCGGCGCGCAGCTCGGGACCGTCCACCCCGGGCCCGACCCCGGCCCGCCAGCTCGCCGGCAGCCGCTCGGCGATGCCGGCCAGCACTGCCTTCTCGTCACCGGCGGCAGCGAGCACCCCGACCTCGCGCCGCAACCTCGCCCCGTCGGCGAACGGGGTGACCCGGCAGCCGGACGCGACCCGTGCCGGGCTCAGTTCCAGCAGACCGCCCGCACCGGCCGCGCGAGCCAACTCGCCGACCGCCCGGTCGACAACCGGGCCGGCCTGATCGAGGGAACGCTGTTCACGCACGGTCGGCGGGTCGTCCCGCACCGATGTCCAGGTGAGCCCGGCCAGCAGCACCGCCCAGGCCACTGTCACCGCCAGCAGCCAACGCCGCCGCGACCGGGCCGGTGTCGGCGCGGCGGGGCCGGCCGAAGAGGCCCAACCCGTCTGCACAGCACCGCTCACCCGGCAATGGTGTCACGTGCCCGCCGCCGGGCCGGCGGCGGAGGCGGTCGGCCCGACGGAGCGACTGCGGGTCAGTGGTCGTTGAGCCGGGGCGGCGGGTCGAGCCGGTAGCCGACGCCCCGCACCGTGTGCACCTGCGGTCCGCCCGGCAGGCCCCGCAGCCTGCGACGAAGCCGCCTGACTGTGGATTGCAGCGCCGCGGTCTCCGCGCCACCCAACGCAGAGGCGCAGAGGCGTTCGTAGCTCCACACCACCAGCGGTGGGCCGATGAGGAGGGTGAGCAACTCCCGTTCGGTGGGGGTCAGCGGGAGCACCTCCCCGCGCCAGGTGACCCGGTGTCCGGCCCGGTCGACGACCAGTTCACCCCACTTCACCAGGCCCCGCGCCCCGGCGAGCGGAAGGACCGTGGGACTGACCGGCACCGGACCCGTCGGCGACGACAACAGCTCGCGCAGCTCGGTCAGATCGGAACAGCTGAGCACCGGGGCGTGCCCGTCGAGTTGGCTCAGCACCCGCTCCCGCAGCGACATGTCAGTGCCCACGCAGAGGACGATGGGGACCGCTTCGTCGGACCCGCCGCTTTCATCCCTGAAATTCACCAGTAGATAGTGACGCACGCCGATGGATTTCGGCACCCGCTCCGGCACGCTGCGAAGAAACGACCGGGGCCAGCCACCCCCGGGAGGGTGACCGGCCCCGGTCGATCAGAGCAGTGGGTCAGGCGACGGTGACGGCCACCTCGTTGACGCCTCGGCCGGCAGTGACAGCGGTGTCGCCGTTGCCGTGCCGGGACAACGCCCGCAGCGTCCAGGAACCCGGCGCGGCGAAGAACCGGAACTGCCCGGCGGCCGAGGTGACCACCTCGGCGGTGAACTCACCGGTCGAGTCGAGCAGCCGGACGTACGCGCCCGGCACCGGCTCGGCCTCGGCGGACCGGACGATGCCGGTGATGACGGTTTCCTTCTCCAGGTCCAGGCTGGCCGGTAGCGGCGCGGCCTGGTCCGGTGCGGCGCAACCCGCGGCGGTGGGAAGAGTCATGATCACGCCTCCCCGGGTTCGTCGCCGAGCGCGACCGGCACACCGACCAGCGAGCCGTACTCGGTCCAGGAGCCGTCGTAGTTCTTGACGTTGCGGTGACCCAGCAGCTCCTGGAGCACGAACCAGGTGTGCGACGAGCGCTCACCGATCCGGCAGTACGCGATGGTCTCCTTGCCGTCGTCGAGCCCCGCGTCGCCGTAGATCCTGCGCAGCTCGTCGTCGGACCGGAAGGTGCCGTCCTCGTTGGCCGCCTTGGACCACGGCACGCTGATAGCGGTGGGGATGTGGCCGGCCCGCTGCGCCTGCTCCTGCGGCAGGTGGGCGGGGGCGAGGAGGCGACCGGCGAACTCGTCGGGGCTGCGCACGTCGACAAGGTTCTTGGTGCCGATCGCGGCGACGACCTCGTCGCGGAAGGCCCGGATGGAGGTGTCCGGTTCCTGCGCGACGTACTGGGTCGCCGGGCGGGACACCGCGTCGGTGACGAGCGGGCGGGCGTCCAGTTCCCACTTCTTGCGGCCGCCGTCGAGCAGCTTCACGTCACGGTGGCCGTAGAGCTTGAAGTACCAGTAGGCGTACGCGGCGAACCAGTTGTTGTTGCCGCCGTACAGGATGACGGTGTCGTCGTTGCTGATGCCCCGCCCGGAGAGCAGCGCCTCGAACTGCGTCTTGTTGACGAAGTCCCGGCGGACCTGGTCCTGGAGGTCGGTCCTCCAGTCAATCTTGATGGCACCGGCGATGTGGCCGGTCTCGTAGGCCGAGGTGTCCTCGTCGACCTCGACGAAGACGACGCCCGGGGCGTCGAGGTTCTTCTCGGCCCACTCGGCCGAAACGAGTGCGGTGTCGCGACTCATCGAATCACTCCCTGGTGAGGATGGATGGTGAGCCAACGCGCGCGAATCGATGTGTGTAACTGTCGCACCACGCGCGGGACCCAGCGGAAGGACGGGATCACGGGTTCGTGCGACGGCGCCGCTGCCGGGCGTTCGGTGGGATAACCGGAGGGTGCGAGAACCCTGTGCCGGTGGCCGCCGTCAGGCGGCCGGAGACAGCCCCGCCGTCAGATGACGGGGCGACACAGGCAGGTGGCCACGCGACACAGGTCGACCGCGCGCCGTTTGGTGAGGTGGGTCCCCATGGCCAGGGAGCCTACCAGCCAGTGACCGTGCTGCCACTGGGCCGACCACCATCCGGGAATCGTCGGGATCGCCGAGGATCTCGGCGTCCCACAGCGCCTCCGGCGTCAGCCAGCGGAGTTGATCGGCACGTTCTTGGCGTCGGCGGTGACCGCCAGCCCTTCCGGCAGTGGACGGACCTCCCGGACCGCTAGCTGGAACGGCAACTCCGGCAGGGGAACGTCGATGGAGATGCTCTTGGCGTAGTTGCTCAGGAAGGCCCGAGCGAGCGGGAGGTTCGGCAGACCCGCGGCGTCCAGGTCGTTGAACCGCAGGGCGACAGCGCCGTTGTCGGCGACTGTGACGTCGGCGGTGCCGCTGATGGTGAGCTTCTGACCGAGGATGTCGGCCGGGGCCTTGACGGTGAGCTTGCCGTTCTGCTCGCCGAGGGTGAGACCCGGGCGGTTGAGCAGCGCGGCCAGACTCTCGTAGCTGATCGTGCCGGCACCGTTGACGGTGTCCGCCACGATGTCACCCTGGCCGGTGCGCAGGGTGTCCAGCGAGGCCCGAACGTCGCGGGCCGTCACATCGAGCACCGGCAGCCGAACGGCGTCGCCCTCGACCGAGGCCTGCACGTCCCGCAGGTTGATGGTGATCCGCTGGTAACGGCCATCCAGCACCTGGGTGAGGAACGGAGTGCCGCCCACCTCCACCTCGGGTGCGGCGGACTGCGCGCCCTGCTTGGCGATCTCCTGTTGTACGCGGTCGCCGATCATCCGCTCGGCGACACCGACCGCGACCCGGTCGGCGACCACCAGCAACCCCGCCAGCAGCAGGAGCAGCACGAACAGCCCGATGAGCAGCTTGCGGCCACGCCGTCGGGGTCGCGCCTGGTCCACCGGATAGTCCTGCGCCACGCCGCCTCCTGTCTCCGCCCGTCGCACCGCGACGGGTCGTTCGTACCGACGCCGCAGGGCGGCGCACCAGTAGTTACCCGACCGGCTCAGCGCTCAACCGCGACTCAGAGGAAGAGCATGCACATGGCGTACGCGGTGGGCGCCGCCAGGGCAAAGCCGCCGAGTGGGCCCTGCATGTGCCGGGCCACCCACATGGTGGGCGGTTCGCCGGCCATCAACCGGCCCGCCTCCGCGTACCCCACGGCGAGGTCGGAGAGGACGGCGGTGACCGCCGCAACCAAGCCGATCATGGCGGCCCGGGTCGGCGTGAAGGGAGCCACCAGATAGCTGCCGAGCAGGGCGCTGGTCAGCGTGCCGACCATCGCGCCGGCCACCACGCCGGCCGCGCCCCGGGGCACCTGCGGTGCGAGCCGGGGCCAGGGCAGTACGGCGTCGGTGAGCCGGGCGACGGTGAGCGCGACACCGCTCGCGGTCAGGCAGACGGTGATCGCCTGAGTGCCGGCCGGGATCCGGCTGAGCACGATCAGGGTGCCGAAGGCCACCACCCCGACCACGATGAGCAGTGTGGAGCCGAGGGAGTCGGTGACCCGGACCCGGTCGACCCGACGGACCAGCTGACCGAGCACCGCGGCGAGGAACCCACCGGCGGCCAGGTAGCCCAGCGGCGCCAGGCCGGCGACGTCGGTCTGCACCGCGGCGATGTCGACGAACGCCGCGACAGCGGCGCTGATCCCGGCGACCACCAACAGCGCGGGCGGTCGCATGGCCATCGTCCAGGCCAGCACGAACAGAAGTTGGACGCCGAAGATGATGAAGGCGAACGGCAGCCGGTGACCGGGGCCCGACGTCTGCGCGCCGAGCACCAGGCCGACACCGAGCAGCGCGGCGAAGCCGGCGATGGTCAGCGCCAGTTGACGGTGCACCGCGACCGGAGGAACGACCTCCTCTTCCGGCTCGTCGATCTCGTCTTCGGATCGGCGGGCCGGCTCGCCGGCGCGACGGGCCCGGCGCGGCCCACCCCGTTCGCGGCGGTCGCCGTCGGTGGTGGCCGGACCGGTACGCGGCGCGGGCGGTTGGCCGCGCGTCGCTGCGACGGCCGGACCCGGCTGGGGCCCAGCGGGCCACGATTCGCGGCCGGCCTCGGGCGAGGTGGAGGGAAACACGACCCGATCGTGCCAGACCGGCGGCCCGACGCGGTGGTCACGGGTTTCAGCGACGTTAAAATCCGCGCCACGATCAGGGGCAAGCTAGACAAACAGGAAATGGCCCGACGGCGCGGCCGAGGCGATCGGTTAGGCTCAACGCGTTACCCGCCCGTCAGCGACGCCGGGACCACGCAATTTCTCAGCGCACTCCTTGATGAGTGCGACTGGTCGCGTGCGGCCTCGCGCCGCCGGGACGGAGGTGATCGTGGAGATCCTGCTGCTGGTGACCGCGCGCGCAGGAGAACCGTCGGCTGTGCTGCCGGCGCTCGACCTGCTGCCGCACTCGGTCCGCACCGCGCCGCGTGATGTTCGCACCCTGGTCGCGGGCCCCAGCCCGGACGCGGTGATGGTGGATGCCCGATCGGAGTTGAGCGAGGCCCGGGCGACCTGCCGGATGTTGCACGCCACCGGGCTCGGCGTGCCGTTGGTCGCGGTGGTGACCGAGGCCGGCCTGATCGCACTCAACGCCGACTGGGGCGTCGACGACGTCATCCTCGCCTCAGCCGGCCCCGCCGAGGTCGAGGCACGGCTGCGGCTGGCGGTGGGCCGGCTCAGCAACGCGACAGCTGGCGCGGGTGGCTCGATCCGGGCCGGCGAGTTGACCATCGACCCGGACACCTACGCGGCCAAGCTGAAGGGCCGTCCGCTCGACCTCACCTACAAGGAGTTCGAGCTGCTGAAGTTCCTGGCCCAGCACCCGGGCCGGGTGTTCACCCGGGACCAGCTCCTGCGCGAGGTCTGGGGCTACGACTACTTCGGCGGCACCCGCACCGTCGACGTGCACGTCCGGCGACTGCGCGCCAAGCTCGGCTCGGAGTACGAGTCGATGATCGGCACCGTCCGCCAGGTCGGCTACAAGTTCGTCGTTCCGCCGTCGCGGTCGCTCCCCGAGGCTGAGCACACACCAGTGTCTGTCTGATCCGGAGACCACTCCGGGCGATTTCCCATATGCCCTTTTTGCGCGGCTTGGCAGTTCTATTCTGACTGCCGGGTTTGTCGGAGAAAGGGGCGACGGTGCGCGCACTGAACACGGGGGCGACGGGCCGGCGTGACCGGCAAGCCAGGCGGAAGTCGTGATGCGGGGCAACTCGACCGCGCGGGCGGCGGGGATCGTGACGCTTGTGGTGGCGGGGCTGCTCGGCTCCGCGTACGTGCTGGGCCGCAGCCTCGTCCCCGACCAGACGCCTCGGCACTCCACCGGTGTCACAACGAGCGCCGACGGACCGCACTACGCCGACCAACCCAGCGTTGGCGAGCCGAACGGAGCCCCGAGCGCCAGCGCAAGCGCGACCGAGACCGGCCCAGCCGAGGCCGGCCAGGACGGGTCCGGACGGGACGCCGGAGACGACAACCTGTTCGGCGCGCACGCCACCACCGGCACCCCGCGGCTCGCGCTGACCTTCGACGACGGGCCGGACCCGCGCTACACGCCGCAGGTCCTCGCCCTCCTGCGCGAATACGACGTGCACGCCACGTTCTGCGTGGTCGGCGAGAACGCGCAGAACCACCCCGACCTGGTCCAGTCGATCGTGGACGCCGGGCACACCCTGTGCAACCACTCCTGGCACCACGACGTCGGCCTGGGCGCCCGGTCGGCCGACGCCATCCGCTCCGACCTCCTGCGCACCAACGCGGCGATCCGGGCGGCGGTGCCGAACGCGCCGATCGTCTGGTACCGCCAGCCGGGCGGAGCCTGGACGTACCCGGTGGTGTCGGTGGCGCGGCAGCTCGGCATGACCCCGCTGCATTGGTCGGTGGATCCGTCGGACTGGGAGCTACCCGGCGCCAGCAAGATCACCGCGACGGTGCTGAGCCAGGCCGAACCGGGCTCGGTGGTGCTGCTGCACGACGCCGGTGGGGACCGGCAGGGCACGATGGAGGCGCTGCGCCGGATCCTGCCCGACCTGACGGCCCGGTTCGAGCTGGAGGCACTCCCCACCGACCCGACGTGAGCCGCGGCTTTACGGCGACGCTCCGGGCGTAACCACAGGCAACGGATACGGTGGCGGGATGAGCAGCGCGGAGCCGACCAGCGACCAGGTGACCCGGAGCGACCAACTGGCGCCGGCAGAAATCGCCGACGTACTCGCCCTCGCCAGCGCCGCAGGTGACACGGACGGAGCGGACCCGCTCGACGAACACGTCCTGCTGCGGCTGCGCGATCCCGACGCCCCCGCCGTACATCTGATCGCCCGCGCCGACGACGGTGCCCTCACCGGGTACGCACACCTGGACACCAGCGACCCGGTCGGCGGGATCGGGGTGGAGCTCGTGGTGCACCCCGCGTACCGGCGGCGGGGCACCGGGCGGGCGCTCGCCCGGGGCGTACTCGCCTCGGCCACCGGGCCGCTGCGGGCGTGGGCGCACGGCGACCACCCCTCGGCCGCCGCGCTCGCCGTCGACCTCGGCTTCACCCGCGCCCGGGTGCTCTGGCAGTTGCGCCGGCCGTTGGCCGCCCCGCTGGGTGAGCCGCGCCTGCCCGACGGTGTGGCGCTGCGCGCGTTCCGGCCCGGGGCTGACGACGCGGCCTGGTTGGCCCTCAACGCACGGGCCTTCGCCGAGCACCCCGAACAGGGCCGGTGGACGTCGGACGACCTGCGGGTCCGCCTCGCCGAGCCGTGGTTCGACCCGGCCGGTTTCCTGCTCGCCGAGGAGACCGCCACCGGCCGGCTGCTCGGCTTCCACTGGACCAAGGTGCACGAGCGGCCGGGGTCGGCCCGGATCGGCGAGGTGTACGTCCTGGGGGTGGAGCCGACCGCGCACGGTGGCGGTCTCGGCCGGGCCCTGACCACTGCCGGGTTGGCACACCTGCGGGACAAGCGTGGCCTCGACCGGGTGATGCTCTTCGTGGACGACTCGAACGCCGGGGCCGTCGCTCTCTACGAGCGGCTGGGCTTCGCCCGCTGGTCCGCGCACATCAACTACCACCTGGGCTGAGCTGCGGCCGTCGCTCCGACCGCGTCACCGGTGGGTAACGGCCGAGCATCGGCGGGATAACGCCGAACCGGAAATATACCCATACTTCCGACAGGTGTACCCGGGTTCACTTAACGGACAACTCACCCTCGGCAAGCGGTCACCTCAGGGGCCGTACGTGTTCACCTTGCGTTCACTTGCGACCGGCGAACCGGCTACCTGGCACTTCTAACTTTCGTGTCAGCCGGTCAGTGCCGGTCCTCGGGCCCCGGGATCGGGGCGCCAAGTCAGACGCGAAGGGAAACCCCTCAGGTGAAGCTCCAGCGGTACGGCACTATTGCCTGCCTCGCTCTTGCCGCGACGCTCGGCCTCAGTGCATGCGGCTCGGACAACAACGAGCCCGCCTCCGGCGCGAGTGCTTCGGGCTCGGCCGCCGCGGTCGACTGCGCTACCGGCACGCTGAACGCCCAGGGCTCGTCGGCGCAGAAGAACGCCATGGCCGAGTGGATCAAGGCGTACCAGCAGAAGTGCCAGGGCACCACGATCAACTACGAGGCTTCGGGCTCGGGCGCCGGCATCCAGGCGTTCATCGCCGGGACCGCCGACTTCGCCGGTTCCGACTCCGCGCTCAAGCCGGAGGAGCAGCCGCAGGCGGACGCCAAGTGCGTCGGTGGCAAGGCCATCCACCTGCCGATGGTGATCGGCCCGGTGGCCGTCGCCTACAACGTCAGCGGTGTGGACAACCTCCAGCTCAAGCCGGCCACCCTGGCGAAGATCTTCGCCGGCAAGGTCACCAAGTGGGACGACGCCACGATCAAGGCCGACAACCCGGAGGCCAAGCTCCCGGCGACCACGATCCAGACCGTCCACCGCTCGGACGAGTCGGGCACCACCGACAACTTCACCAAGTACCTCTCGAAGACCGCTGAGAGCGACTGGACCCTGGGCAACGCCAAGGCGTGGAAGGCCCCGGGCGGCACCGGCGCCAAGGGCTCGGACGGCGTGGCCAGCAAGGTCAAGGGCGCGGACGGCGCCATCGGCTACATGGAGTGGTCGTTCGCCGAGAACGCCGGTCTGAAGATGTCGAAGATCGGCAACGGCAACGGCGAGTTCGCCGCGCTGACCGCCGAGGCGGCCGGCAAGACCATCGCCGGCGCTGCCGTCGAGGGTCAGGGCGACGACCTCAAGCTGAAGATCGACTACAACACCAAGGAGGCCGGGGCGTACCCGATCGTCCTGGCCACGTACGAGATCGTCTGCAGCAAGGGCCTCGCGGCCGACAAGCTGAAGCTGGTCAAGGGCCTGCTGGGCCACGCCGCCAGCGCCGAGGGCCAGGCCTCTCTCACCGAGCTGGGCTACGCCCCGCTGCCGGAGACGGTCCGCACCAAGGTCGAGACCGCGGTCAAGAACCTCTCCTGACCCGATTCCACACCTCCGCAACCGAATCGAGCGAGCAGATGGGTGAAACCCCTCACCGCTCGGCCGACGCCGGCACCGGCGGGACGCGCGTGACGCAGAGTCACGAGTGGCCCGCCGGTGCCTCGGCGCGTGTGGCCGAGGCACCAGTCAGCACCCGTTCCCCGGGCGGCACCGGGCTGGGCGGCGGCGGCGCGCTGCCGCGCAGCCGTAGGTTCGGCGCCGAGCGGGCCTTCCGCGGCCTCACCCTGGCCGCCGGCACCGCAGTTCTGGTCATCATCGCCGCCATCGCGATCTTCCTGGTCGCCAAGGCGGTGCCGGCCCTACGCGCCAACACCGAGAACTTCTGGTCCTACGAGGGCTGGTCCCCCAACGAGACAGAGCCGAAGTTCGGCATCGGTGCGCTCGCCTTCGGCACCGTGCTCAGCTCGGCGCTCGCGCTGCTCATCGCGGTGCCGGTCGCGCTCGGCATCGCGCTCTACCTCTCGCACTACGCGCCGCGCCGGTTGGGCACCGCGCTCGGCTTCCTGGTCGACCTGCTGGCCGCCGTACCGAGCGTGGTCTTCGGCCTCTGGGGGCGGGACGTCTTCAGCAGCCCCGTCCGGGACTTCTCGGTCTGGCTGAACGAGCACTTCGGCTGGATCCCGCTCTTCGGTGGCGACGGCCCGTTCGGGGCGTCCGTCATGCTCGGTGCCCTGGTGCTCGCGATCATGGTGCTGCCGATCATCACCTCGCTCTCCCGCGAGGTGTTCCTCCAGACGCCGACGGCGAACGAGGAAGCCGCCCTCGCCCTGGGCGCCACCCGCTGGGAGATGCTCCGCACCGCGGTGCTGCCCTACGGCCGTCCCGGCATCATCGCCGCGATGATGCTCGGCCTCGGCCGGGCGCTCGGCGAGACCATCGCCCTGGCGCTGACCCTCGGTATCACCTTCGGCATCTCGTTCAACCTGATCCAGAACGGCGGCAACACCATCGCCGCCAACATCGCCAACGCGTTCGGCGAGGCGAACGAGACCGGCCGGGGCGCGCTCATCGCCTCCGGTCTGGTGCTGTTCACCATCACGCTGATCGTCAACATCACGGCGCGGGCGATCATCTACCGCCGCCGGGAGTTCACGGAGTCGGCCGCATGACCACAACCGCCACCTCCCACCGCACCCGGCCGCCGGCCCAGCCCGACTCGCTGCGGGCCAAGCGGCTGCCCTGGTACGCCGCCCCGGCCATCGCCGTGGCGGCCCTGGCACTCTCCGCCGTGATCGTCTACGGCACCAGCATCGGCGGCCCGGTCCTCGTGGTCGTCCTCGCCGCGATCCTCTACCTGGTCGGGCTCTTCGCCGCCGCCAACGCGGTCGAGGGGCGCCGATCGGCCCGCAACCGCACCTGGAGCGCACTGATCCACTCCGCCTTCGTGCTGGCGGTGCTGCCGCTCGTGTCGGTGGTCTGGACGCTGGTCAGCAAGGGCGCCGACCGACTGGACGTCAACTTCTTCCAGACCTCGATGAACAACATCGGGGCCCGGGACGCCAACGGCGGCGCGTACCACGCGATCGTTGGCACGCTGGAGCAGGTCGGCATCGCCACACTGATCACCGTCCCGCTCGGCGTTCTCTGCGCGATCTACATCGTCGAGTACGGGCGGGGCAAGTTCGCCTTCGCGATCCGGTTCTTCGTGGACGTGATGACCGGCATCCCGTCGATCGTCTCCGGCCTCTTCGTGCTGGCGTTCTGGGTGCTGATCGTGTCGCCGTGGTTCAACGACGGTCGGCCCAGCTTCTCCGGCTTCGCCGCCGCGCTCGCGCTGAGCGTGCTCATGCTGCCCACCATCGTCCGGTCCACCGAGGAGATGCTCCGCCTCGTACCGGCGCCACTGCGCGAGGGCGCGTACGCGCTCGGCGTACCCAAGTGGAAGACCATCCTGCGGGTGGTGCTGCCGACGGCGCTGCCCGGCATCGTCACCGGCGTCATGCTCGCCATCGCCCGCGCGGCCGGTGAGACCGCGCCGGTGCTGCTGGTCGCCGGCGGTGGCGCCGCGATCAACACCAACCCCTTCGAGAACAACCAATCGTCGCTGTCCCTCTTCGTCTACCAGCAGGCCGGCGACGCGTCGAAGTACGCACCGGCACGGGCGTGGACCGCGGCACTCACCCTGGTCGCCCTCGTGCTCATCCTGACGATCGCGGCGAAGCTGCTGGCCCGTCGCAACAGGCTCAGCCGATGAACCCCGGAGGTACCACAATGGCCAAGCGCGTATCCGCCTCGAACGTCACCGCGTACTACGGCGGCTTCAAAGCGATCGAGAACATCAACCTGACTGTCGAGCCGAAGACGGTCACCGCTCTCATCGGGCCGTCCGGCTGCGGCAAGTCGACGTTCCTGCGGTCGATCAACCGGATGCACGAGGTGCTGCCGGGGGCCCGGGTCGAGGGCAGCCTGACCATCGACGACCAGGACATCTACGACCGGGACGTGGACGTCACAGCGGTCCGGCGCACCATCGGCATGGTCTTCCAGCGGCCGAACCCGTTCCCCACCATGAGCATCTTCGAGAACGTGGTGGCCGGGCTGAAGCTCAACGGGGTCCGCAAGAAGTCGATCCTGGAGGACGCGGCCGAGAAGGCCCTGCGCGCCGCGAACCTGTGGGGCGAGGTCAAGGACCGGCTGGGCAAGCCCGGCGCGGGCCTCTCCGGCGGTCAGCAGCAGCGGCTCTGCATCGCCCGGACCATCGCGGTCGAGCCGCAGGTCGTCCTGATGGACGAACCGTGCTCCGCCCTGGACCCGATCTCCACGCTGGCGATCGAGGACCTGATGTTCCAGCTCAAGGACAAGTTCACGATCATCATCGTGACGCACAACATGCAGCAGGCCGCCCGGGTGTCGGACCGGACCGCCTTCTTCTCGATCGAGAAGACCGGCGACCCGGGCCGGCTGATCGAGTACGACAACACCCAGAAGATCTTCAGCAACCCGAGCGTGAAGAAGACCGAGGACTACATCACCGGCCGCTTCGGCTGAGCCGACCACGTCCGGTCACCGGCGCCCCGCCCTCCCGGCGTGGGCGCCGGTGCCATGTCCGGCCCCGCCTCACCCCGCCACCAACGCCGTCGCGCGCCTCCAAGATCGCGCTGGAACGTGGAAGTAGTGGCCTCCTCCCCGCAACGACGCCACTACTTCCTGGATCGAGCACGATCTTGCGGTGGCGGTGGCGGTGGCGGTGGCGGTGGCGGCGGCGGCGGCGGTGGCGGTGGCGGCGGCGGTGGCGGCGGGAGGCGCAGGCAGGCGCGGGTACGGGCGCGCTCCGGGCGGGCAGGCGCGGGCGGGGTCAGGCTCGGGGCGGTGGTCAGCCCAGGACGAAGCGGGGTTCGCCGTCCGGGGGCAGGTCCAGGCGCGGGGTGACCGGCGTGGCCGCGTCTCGATCGGCCGCCGCCCGCGCCACCCCGGCCAGGTCGCCGGCCGCCGCCACCTGGGCCAGCGTGACCACTGTCGGTGGCAACATGGTCAGCTCGCCGGCCTGCGCGCGGGCCAGCGCGTCCGCCGGCCGGATCCACAGCGTGTGGTCGGCCTCGCCGGAGACGTCGCGGGTCCGCTGGCCCGCCGGCAGCAGGGCGATGAAGAAGTACGTGTCGAAGCGGCGCGGCTCGAACTCCGGAGTGATCCACCGGCTCCACGGCAGCAGCAGGTCCGACCGGAGGGTGAGCTGACGGTCAGCGAGCAGCGCCGCGAAGCCCAGCCGTCGCCCCTCCAGGTCCTGCCGGGCCGCCTCCCAGTCGTCGCCGCTGACGTCACCCACAACGGTTTCCCGGTTCGGACCGGCGAGCAGTACGCCGGCCTCCTCGAAGACCTCCCGGGCGGCGGCGCAGACCACCGCCTGCGCGGCCTGCGGGGCCACCCCGAGCCGGTCCGCCCACTCGGTGGGGGTCGGGCCGGCCCAGTCCAGGTGCGCCTCCGAGTCGGAGCGGTCCACCCCGCCGCCGGGGAAGGCGTACATCCCGCCGAAGGTCATCGCGGCGACCCGGCGGATGACGTACACCTCGAAGTCGGTGTCGGTCGGACGCAGCAGCAGCACGGTGGCCGCGACCCGCGGCGTCGCCGGGGTGCCACCCTCGGCCTGGAACCGGCGGGCGTGCTCGACCAGGGCGGCCGGGGCGGCGAAACCGTCACTGTCGATCGTCATGCCGCGAGCCTAGTTCCCCGACCAGCCGGCGCCGGCTCGCCCGCATCGCCCCCACGCCGCCTTTGCTCTGCTTCAACCCAGGCAACAAGGATGTCCGGTCACTGTTGCGTCGGTTGAAGCAGAGCAAAGGGCGTAGGTGCGGGTGGTCGCCCGGCGGAGCGCGGCTCACGGCCGGGCGAGGCGCGCGGCGAGGCGAGACGCGCGGCGAGGCGAGACGCGCGGCGAGGCGAGGCGGCCAGGAACGCTCCGGGTCCCGCCGGATGAACTGGCTGGCGACCGGGCAGCGGGCGGTTCACCTGGCTCGGTTAGCGTTCCGGCATGACTCGTTGGGGCATCCTGGCCACCGGCCACATCGCCAGCCGTTTCGCCGAAGACCTCCGGCTGGTGCCGGACGCCGAGTTGGTGGCTGTCGGTTCCCGCGCCGTGGAGAGCGCGCGGCGCTTCGCCGACACGTACGGCGCGAAGCGCGCCTACGGCTCCTGGGTGGAGTTGGCCGCCGACCCGGAGGTGGACGCGATCTACGTGGCGACGCCACACTCCGCGCACTACGAGGCGGCGATGACCTGCCTCACCGCCGGGCGGGCGGTGCTGTTGGAGAAGCCGTTCACGCTCGACCTGGCCACCAGCACCGAGTTGGTGCAGACTGCCCGCGCGGCCGGGGTCTTCCTGATGGAGGCCATGTGGATGCGGCTGAATCCGATGATCCTGCGGGTCGTCGAGCTCATCGCGGACGGGGCGATCGGCACCGTGACCGGCCTCCGGGCCGACTTCGGGGTGGCCGGGCCGTTCCCGCCGGAGCACCGGATGCGCAACGCGGCGCTGGGCGGGGGCGCCCTGCTCGACCTGGGGATCTACCCGATCAGCCTGGCCCACCTGCTGCTCGGGGTGCCGCAGCACATCAGGTCCTGGGCGCAGCTCGGGCCGGAGGGCACTGACGAGAACACCGGCATGCTGTTCGGCTACGACACCGGTGCGCTGGCGACCCTGAGCTGCGGCATGGTCGGGTTGAGCGGGCAGACCGCCTCGATCACCGGCACCACGGGGCGGATCGACCTGCCGGAGCCGTTCTTCCGGCCGGGTTCGGTGACAGTGCACCGGGCCGGCGCGGAGCCGGAGACGATCGTCGCCGACGGGGCCGGCAACGGCTACCAGTACGAGGCGATCGAGGTGCAGCGCTGCCTGGCGGCCGGCCTGACCGAGAGCCCTGTGGTGCCGCATGCCACGACCCTTGAGGTGATGACACTGCTGGACACGGTCCGCGAGCAGATCGGCGTGCGCTACGTCTGAACGGCGAAAGGGCCCCCGGCCACGGTCTCGCCGTAGCCAGGGGCCCGTCCGGAAACTCAGCCGAAGAGCGGGCGGACCACCAGGTACGTGACGCACGCGATCAGCGCGGCGGCCGGGAACGTGATGATCCAGGCGAGCACGATGTTGCCGGCCACGTTCCAGCGGACGGCGGAGAGCCGCTTTGTCGCGCCCACACCCATGATCGCCGAGGTGATCGTGTGGGTGGTGGAGATCGGCGCCTTCAGCACCAGGGCGTTGAAGTAGAGCACCGCGCTGGCGACGGTCTCGGCGGCGAAGCCCTCCGGCGGCCCCAGATCGATGATCTTTCGTCCGAGGGTACGGATGATCCGCCAGCCGCCGGCGTACGTGCCGAGGGCGAGCATCGTCGCCGAGGTCCAGAAGACCCAGCCCGGGATGTGCGTCTTGCTCTCCTGGAAACCACCGGTGTAGAGCGCCAGCACCACGATGCCCATGGTCTTGGCGGCGTCCTGCATGCCGTGGCCTACCGACATGGCGGCCGCCGAGGCGGTCTGCGCCCAGCGGAAGCCCCGGTTGAGCTTGCCCGGCTGCCCCTTCCGGAACAGCCACAGGATCGCCAGCATCAGCAGGTAACCGAGGGTGAGGCCGACGATCGGCGACAGCACCATCGGCAGCAGCACCTTCTCGCCGATGTTGCCCCACTGCACGATGCCGCCGGTGGACAGCAGGGTCGCGCCGACCAGGCCGCCGAAGAGCGCGTGCGAGGACGACGACGGCAGACCGAAGTACCAGGTGATCAGGTTCCAGGCGATCGCCCCGAGCACCCCGGCGAAGACCACCCCGAGGCTGTTCACGCCGGTGGGGAGGGTGACCAGACCGTCGCCGACGGTCTTGGCCACGCCGGCGCCGAAGTGGGCGCCGACGAAGTTGCCGACAGCGGCGAGCCCGAGGGCGATCCGAGGTGTCAGTGCCCGCGTGGAGACGCTTGTGGCGATCGCGTTGGCGGCGTCGTGGAAGCCGTTGGTGTAGTCGAACGCCAAGGCCACCGCGATCACCGCCAACACGGCGATGAGTTCAGGGGACACCGGCTCAGGACTCCTTGACGGCGATGGTCTCGACGGTGTTGGCCACGTGCTCGAAGGCGTCGCAGGCGGCCTCCAACTCGTCGGCGACCTCCTTCATCTTCAGCACGGTCAACGCGTCGTACTCACCGGAGAAGAGCCGGACGAGCAGCTGCCGGTTGATCCGGTCGCCCTCGTTCTCCAGCCGGTTGCACTCGATCCAGTAGTCCTCGAGATCCTTCATCGACTTGAGCCGGGGCATGGCGTCGGCGGTCAGCTTGGCCTGCTGGTCGAGCACGTTGACCATCTCGTGCAGCTCGCGGGGGAGCGCCGGAAGCTCGGTCAGCCCGTACAGGTAGAGCAGGTCGCCGACCGCTTCCAGGTGGTCCATCACGTCGTCCAGCAGCGAGCCGAGCCGGTAGATGTCCTCCCTGTCGAACGGGGTGATGAAGGTCGAGTTGATCTTCTTGTACAGGTCGTGGGTGATCTGGTCGCTGTCGTGCTCGACCTCGGTCAGCCGCTCGCTGACGGACTGCACGTCCACGCCGGGCAGGGCCAGCTCGTTGAGCAGCGCGGTGCCCCGGACCAGGTTCTGCGCGGCCCTGGTGAAGAGCTCGTAGAAGGCGCCCTCGGTGGGGCGGAAGGAAAACTTCACAGCACAGACCTCGTCGCGTCGGTGGAAGGGTGGCGGTGCCCGAGAGCGCCCGCTCGGTGAATGCTAGAAAACGGCAGAACCGGGAATTCGCCGGCCCACCCCTGGCCAGGCACCATTCACCGGTCGTTCACCTGCCGTTCATCTCGGCCGCCCCACCCGCACCCGCTCCCCCAGCCAACAGGCGCTTGCGCTCCCGCGACACGTCGAAATCGGCAGCCGGATACCCCAGTTCGAGCGTGTCGAACGTCTCACGCAGCAGGTGGGCCACCGCCCAGTCCCGGTACCACTTGCGGTCCGCCGGCACCACGAACCAGGGCGCGGCGTCCGTGTCGCACCGGCCCAGGGCCTCTGCGTACGCGGCCTGGTAGTCGTCCCAGTGCCCTCGCGAGTCGATGTCGGAGGGGTTGTACTTCCAGTGCTTGCGCGGGTCGGTGAGCCGCTCCATCAGGCGCTTGCCCTGCTCGGCGTACGAAATGTGCAGCATCACCTTGATCAGGGTGACGCCGCCGCCCTCGGCCAGCTCCCGCTCGAACGAGTTGATCTCGTCATAGCGGGCTCGCCAGGTCGTCTCCGGCACCAGCGAGCCGACCCGGGCGATCAACACGTCCTCGTAGTGCGAACGGTTGAACATCCCCACGTACCCGGGCGGTGGCAGCTCCCGGCGAATCCGCCAGAGGAAGTCGTGCCGCAGCTCCTGGCGGGTCGGCGGCCCGAACGAGCGGATGTGCAGGCCCAGCGGGTTCATCGCGCCGGCCACCCGCTTGATCGTGCCGTCCTTGCCGCCGCAGTCCATTGCCTGGAGCACCAGCAGCACCCGGTGCGCCGGCCGTTCCGACCCGGTCTTGGCCATCGCGAAGAGCATCTCCTGCTGCCGGCCCAACTCCTCGCCGACCAGTTCCACCTGCTCCCGCGCCCAGGTCTTACGGTGCTCGCCGCGGCCCGCGGGCTCCGGCAGGCCGGGCATGGACCGCGGATCGATCGCGCCGAGATCCACCGGCGCGGTGACGCGCAGCAGGTCCCGCACGGAACCGCCGTCCGGCGCCACGATCTGCCCTTGCTGGGGTGCGCTCATGCACGGATCATCGCCCACCCACCGCCGTTCCGCCCGCCGAGAGTCACCTCCTGGACCCGACCCGCTGCCCGGCACCACGCGGTCCCCACCCCACCGACAGCATCGGCCGGCCGGGCCGTTTCGGGGCTGCCGGCGCGGCCCCTCGGCGGGAGGATGTAGGCCGGAGACGCCGACCGGAAGGGGTGGTGGGTCGTGCGGGAGCTGGCGACGGAGTTCGAGGCCGAGCGGGGCCGGCTGCTCGCGGTGGCCCACCGGATGTTGGGCAGCCGCAGCGAGGCGGAGGACGCGGTGCAGGAGACCTGGCTGCGCTACGCCGGGGCGCTGGCCGACCCGGCGGCCCGCGCCGAGATCCGGGACCTGTCCGCGTGGCTGACCACCACCTGCGCTCGGATCTGCCTGGACGTGCTCCGCTCGGCCCGGGTCCGCCGGGAGGCGTACCCGGGGCAGTGGCTGCCGGAGCCGGTGGTGAGCCAGTTGGGCGGCCGGCCGCCGGCCGACGGCTACGCGCCAGACCCGGCGGAGCGGGCGGTGCGCACCGACGAGGTCGGCACGGCGCTGCTGGTGGTGCTGGAGCGGCTCGCGCCGGAGCAACGGGTCGCTCTCGTTCTGCACGACGTGTTCGCGCTGCCGTTCGCGCAGGTCGCGGGGGTGCTCGGCACCACCGAGGTGGCGGCCCGGCAGCTCGCCTCCCGGGCCCGACGGGCGGTCACCTCGCCGGACGTACCCCGGCACACCGCCGACCCGGCCGAGCAACGCCGGGTGCTCGAGGCGTTCGTCGCCGCCACCGAGTCCGGCGAACTGGACCAACTGCTTCAGGTGCTCGCGCCGGACGTGGTCTTCGTCGGCGACTCGGGCGGGCACTTCCCGGCCGCCCGCTGGCCGGTGCTCGGCGCGGACTCCGTGGCTCGCCTCACGCTCGGCCTGTTCGGCCGGACCGGCAGGTACACCGACCGGGTGCTGGCTCGGCCGGTGCTCGTCGACGGCGTTCTCGGCCTGCAACTGGAGACGACGCACAGCGACGGGCGACCGATCCGCCTGGTCACCGCGTTCGCTGTCGACCAGGGCCGGATCACCGCGATCTACAACCAGCTCAACCCGGAGAAGCTGACCGACCTGCCACCGCTGGCGGCGGCGGACGGCTGGCCGCCGCGCTGGTGAGCCGGCGCGGCCGGGCGTGCGGCCTCAGACCACCAGAGCCAACCACTTGCGGTACGCGGTGGCGAACGGCTCGGTGCCGTCGCCCAGGGCCCCCAACAGCCGCTGTGCCGCGGCTTCGGCCTCGGCAACCACGTCGTCCGGGTAGCCGAACCGGGCCCGGTGCTCGGCGAACTCGTCCTCGTCGAGCAGCTCCACCAGGCCGGTGGCCCGACGCCTGACGACGTCCAGGTCCAGGTCGATCAGGTGGACGGTGTCGTCGGACTCCCAGTGGGCCGGGGTCGTGATGTCGCAGTAGACCTCGCTGGTGCGGGGCGGGGGGTTGAACATGCCCGTCCACCAGGCGCGGTGTGGCACCAACAGCACGAACGGGATCTTCTCCACCGACGGCCGGCCGTGGTAGACCGACTCGGTGCCCTCGGGCACGCCGAGCCAGACGCCGAGATCGTCCTCGGCGAGCCGCCGGGCCGGGTAGTCGCGGTGGGCGCTGCCGTCGTACTTGCGGTAGATCACGCGGACCATGTCGCTCGGCATGATTCGCACCCTAACCGATACAGCCCAACGCGTCGTAGCGCGGCCGTAACCGGACGGGGTCGGCCGCAACGCCCGCGCCGGTCGGCATCGCGCCACGCGGCGGATGGGCGCGGTCGGTGTCGGCGGCGCCGGGTACCGTCGCACGGTGACTCCGCCCCGCACCGCCACCGGTTCCGCCACCCCGTCGGCCCGTGCCAAGGGCCGGCGGCGGGGTGCCCGGCCCAGTGGCACCGAGCTGCTGGCGGCGGCGGTCGGCGCGGTGCCCGGCGGCGCTGAGCGCCCCGGCCAACTTCAGATGACCACGGCGATCGAGGAGTGCGTGGCCGGCGGCGAGCATCTGCTCGTGCAGGCGGGCACCGGGACCGGCAAGTCGCTGGCGTACCTCGCGCCGGCGCTCACTGTGGACGGCCCGGTGGTGGTCTCCACTGCCACCCTGGCGTTGCAGTCCCAACTGGTCGACCACGACCTGCCCCGGCTCGCCGACGCGGTCGAGCCGGTGCTCGGCCGTCGGCCCACCTTCGCCGTGCTCAAGGGCCGCCATCACTATCTCTGCCTCGCCCGACTGGACAACTCCACCGAGGAGGAGCCGGAGGACACCCTCTTCGACGCACCCGCGGCGCGCCCCGGCGGCGGGACGAAGTGGCTCGGTGAGGCGGGCCGGCTGGGCAAGCAGGTCGAGCGGCTGCGCGACTGGGCCGAGAAGACCGCCACCGGCGACCGGGACGAACTGGACCCGGGCGTCGACGACCAGGCCTGGCGGCTGGTGTCGATGCCGGCCCGCGAGTGCGTCGGCGCGGCCCGTTGCCCGTTCGGGCAGGAGTGCTTCGCCGAGGCGTCGCGGGCCCGCGCCCGGGAGGCCGACATCGTGGTGACCAACCACAGCCTGCTCGCTGTCGACATGCTCGCCGACCGGCACATCGTGCCGCCGCACAAGTTGCTCATCGTCGACGAGGCGCACGAGCTGGCCGACCGGGTCTCCTCCGCCGCCCAGGCGGAGCTGGTGCCGGAGCTGATCGACCGGACCACCCGGCGGGCCCGTACGCTGCTGCGCCCGGAGACCGCCGAGGCGCTCACCGCCGCCGGCGACGCCCTGGCGGTCGGGCTGGCCGAGGCACCGGCCGGGCGGATCACCGCGGGGCTGCCGACGCCACTGCGGGAGGCGTGCACGCTGCTCGACGCGGCGACCCGCTCCGCCCTGGACGCGATCGGCGACATCAAGTCCGACGATCCCGACCCGGTCCGCAAGCAGCAGGCCAAGGCCGCCCTGGACGAGCTCTCCACCACCGCGCAGCGGCTACTGGAGGAGGGCGACCACGACGTGGCCTGGGTGGAGAAGAACGACAGCGGCAACCGCCGAGCGCTTGTGGTCGCGCCGCTGTCGGTGGCCGGCACCCTCGCCACCCACCTGTACGACGAACGCACCGTCGTGGCCACCTCGGCGACCCTGGCGCTGGGCGGCCGGTTCGACACCGTCGCCCGCGCCCTCGGGCTGGACGCGCCGCCGCCCGCCCCGCCGACCCCCGCCGCTGCCGCACTGGCCGCCCGCACCGGCCCCGGCCGGCCGGCTGCCGAGGCACCGGGCCGTCGCGTCGCCGGCGACGCCACACCGAACGCCGTCGTCCCGGCCACCGAAGGCCCAGGGTGGCGGTCACTCGACGTCGGTTCGCCGTTCGACTACGCCCGGCAGGGCATCCTGTACGTCGCCGCGCACCTCCCCCGCCCCAGCGTCTCCGGGTTGCCCGAGGCGGCCGGGGAGGAACTACTCGGGCTGGTCGAGGCGCTCGGTGGTCGTACTCTGGGGCTCTTCTCCTCCCGGCGGGCCGCGCAGCAGGCGGCGGAGCTGTTGCGCGCGCGGACCGACCTGCCGGTGTTGCTCCAGGGTGAGGAGGCGCTGCCGCTGCTGGTGCGCCGCTTCCGCGAGGAGCGCGCCAGCTGCCTGTTCGGGGTGATGTCGCTCTGGCAGGGGGTGGATGTGCCGGGCGACGCCTGCCAGCTCGTCGTCATCGACAGGCTGCCCTTCCCCCGCCCGGACGAACCGCTGGCGGCGGCCCGCGCGGCGGCAGTGGACGCGGGCGGTGGCTCCGGCTTCGCGGCGGTCAGCGTGCCGATCGCGGCGGTGCGGCTGGCGCAGGGCGTGGGCCGGCTGATCCGGGCGACCGGCGACAAGGGAGTGGTAGCGGTGCTCGACTCCCGGCTGGAGACGGCCCGAGGGTACGGGCCGTTCCTGCGCCGCTCGCTGCCCCCGTTCTGGTACACGACCCGCCCCGAGGTGGCCCGGGGCGCGCTGGAACGCCTGGCCAAGTCCTGACCCGCGCCGTGCCGCACCCACACCGCGCCGCACCCGCGCCGCTCGGGCCGGCCCAAGATCGCGCTCAAACAAGGAAAGAGTGGTCTCCCGCGGTCGGGAGGCCACTCTTTCCTTGATCCTGCGCGATCTCGCGGGTCTAGGGGGCCTGGGAGGCGACGACCACCGCGTCGGGCGGAGTGTCCGGGACCCTGCGGGCGGCAAGCCGGCGGACCGCGGTGTTCAGCACCGCGATGAGCGGCACGGAGACCAGCGCGCCGGTGATGCCGGCGAGTACGACACCGGCGGCGATACCGATGATCACGGCGAGCGGGTGGAGGGCGACCGCCCGGCCCATGATCAGCGGTTGGAGGACATGCCCCTCGATCTGCTGCACGCCGATCACCGCGCCCAGGATAATCAGCGCGGTGACCGGGCCGCTGTCGACCAGGGCCACCAGCACCGCCACGCCGCCGGAGAGCGCCGCACCGACGATCGGGATGAACGCGCCGAGGAAGACCAGTGCGGCCAGCGGGAAGGCGAACGGGATGTCGAAGGCGACCAGGAAGATGCCGATGCCGACCGCGTCGATGAACGCGACCAGCACTGTCGCGCGGACGTAGGCGACAAGCGTCTGCCAGGAGGCGCGGCCCGCGTCGTCGACCTTCCAGCGGGCGGCCACCGGCAGCAGCCGGACCAGGAAGCGCCAGATCCGGTTGCCGTCGCGCAGGAAGAAGAACGTCGCGAAGAGCACCAGCAGCGTGCCGGTCAGCACCTCGGCCAGGGTCGCGGCGGTGCTCAGCGCGCCGCTGGTGAACCTCGAGGTGTTGTTGTTGATCCAGGCCTGCGCCTCGTCGATGTACCTGTCGAGTTGGGTGTCGGAGAGGTGCAGCGGGCCCGTCTTCAACCAGTTCTGGATCTGCCGGACGCCCTCCGACGACTTCTCGCTCAGCTCCGGTACGCCGCGAATGAACTCGTTGACCACCAGCGTCAGCGTGCCGATCACCGCTGCCAGACCGCCGACAAGCACCACCGCCGTCGCCAGCGACCGGGGGAACCGGACCCGCAGCAACCAGCCCACCGCCGGGGCGAGCAGGGCGGAGAGCAGCAGCGCGATAGCCAGCGGAATGATCACGATCTTGACCGTGCCGACGATCCGCAGCAGCGCCCAGGCCACCACGCCGATCACGATCAGTCTCCAACACCACGCGGCGGCGATCCGCAGCCCGTGCGGGACGTCGGCGTCGTCCCGGCTGGAGGTGGAGCTGTGCAGGTCCACCGGAGGTTCCGCGCCGTAGACAGTGGCGCTCGCCGGCGCGGTCGGCCCCGGCACGGCCGGCGACGCCACCCGGGCCGCCTCCGACGTGTCGTTCAACGCATCACTGGAGACGCCCTCGTCGGCGCGCGCCGACGCCTGTCGTGACTGGTAGGCGCGGCGAAGCCGCCCGCGTACCCGCTCGAAGCGGCTCAAGCGCACCTCCTGGCAGAAAACCCGGCCCGCCGACGGCGACAGGTCGGACAGCATACGTCCGTTCCCGACACCGTAGGGCGGTTCCGCCACACAATGCCCCGACCACCTCCGGCGTAACCACCGGCCGGGCACCATCGGCCACACGGTAGCGTCTGCGACGTGACCGCCGACAACGATCTCGACGCCGGCCTGCCGATCCGCCTGCTGCACGACCGCGTGCTGGTGCGGATGGAGGGCAGCGAGGGCGAACGCCGCTCCACCGCTGGCATCGTCATCCCGGCGACCGCCGCCGTCGGCAAGCGCCTCGCCTGGGCCACAGCGGTAGGCGTGGGGCCGAACGTCCGCGCCATCGTCTCCGGCGACCGGGTGCTCTTCGACCCGGACGAGCGCTCCGAGGTCGAGTTGCACGGCCGCGGTTACGTGCTGCTGCGGGAGCGGGACGTACACGCCGTGGCCGCCGAGCGGATCGAGAACGACTCGACCGGCCTCTACCTCTGACGCACCTCCCCCGGCCACCAGGCCCCGTCGCGCACCGTTTGCCCAGCCGCACGACGGGAAGCCATCCGGCGACCGTGGCCCTGGGGAGGGACGATGCCGGTATTCGTGAAGAAGCTGTTGACCTGGGGCAGTGTCGCGTTCCTGATCTACTTCATGGCCTTTCGGCCGGACGGCGCCGCGCAGATGTTCCGGGCGGTCGGGGCCGCGCTGATCGCGATGTTCCAGGGCCTCGGTGACTTCCTCACCTCGCTGATGACCTGAGCCGCACTCCTGGTCAGCCGTCAGCCGTAGCTCTCACTGGTGCGTCGGCGGCCAGGGCGACGCCGGGCGCAGGGCGGGCCAGCCGGGCGGGGCGTACCCCACCGGAGCCGGGGCGGGAGCCAGCACCACCGGGATCGGCACCACCGGCTCGTCCGGCGCGTCCACCGCGCGCTGCGTGCCGTCCGGGAAGCGCAGGTGGTAGCGGCTGCCGTCCCAGACCCCCGCCGGGGCCTGCGGGTCCCGACCCACGAAGAACGACCGGTAATGGGTGATCGCCTCCAGCAGCTCCCGCTCCTCCCGGGCGGTCCGCTCCTGGTCGGCGGGTTTGCGGTCCAGGCCACGCAGCGCCCCGTCGCGCAGCAGGGCCAGCCGGGTCGCGGCGGACTGGTAACCCCGCATCGCCCGCACCCCGGCGTCGCCGGCCACCCGCCGCGCCCAACTGCGGGCGGCGTGCCGTCGGCCGAGACTGCTCAGGGCTGCCACCTCGGGCGGGCTGAGCCAGCCGGCGCGTACGTAGTCGGGCAGGACCCGCTCGGTGAGCCGCCCCTCCCAGGCGCGCAGCCACAGCGCCAGCCCCACGGTGCCGAAGAAGACCGGCACCATGAGCCCCAGGAAGCCGTACAGCATGATCATGGCTTCGCCGGTGGCCTGGGTCAGCGTGGGCAGCAGGTTCCACGTGCCGTGCAGCATCATCGCCAGCAGCAGACCGGCGATCGGGGCGAGCACCCGGATGCGCCGGTCCGCCGTCCGGGAGGCGATACCCAACCCCACACCGGTCATCGAGGTGAAAAGGGGATGGGCGAACCCGAACAGCAGGATCCGCAGAATGAAGATCGCGATGACCTGCTGGATGCCGGTGGCCGGGCCGTACCGGTCGGCGCCGGCCGCGTACCCCAACCCGCCCAGGTAGAGGATGTTCTCCACCATCGCGAAACCGACCGCGGAGAGCCCGCAGTAGACCAGGCCGTCGGTGATACCGGACCACTCGCGGCGGCGGAACACCAGCAGCAGGATCGGGCCCAGCGCCTTGGTCAGCTCCTCGATGAACGGCGCCACCAGCACCCCGGTGAGCGCGGAGGGCAGACCCCAGTCGGCGAAGCGGTTGGCCGCGAAGTCGTTGACCGTGAGCGAGGCGGCGGTGGAGACGAACGCCCCCCAGGCGAAGCAGAAGATCAGATACTTCAACGGCTCCGGTTCGTACCGGTCCAGCCAGAGGAAGCAGGCGACCAGCACCGGCACCGGCAGGATGGCGGCGAGCACCCCGACCAGCAGGGCCTGCACACCGAGCGACTGGCCGAGCGTGAAGACCATGAAGACCGCGCACGCCGCGATCAACAGCACCACCCCGGCCAGCGCCAGGAACCGCCGCCAGCCCAGTCGGCGCAGCGGCATCCGGGGCGTCTCACCCATGGGCGGGACGGCTGGCGCAGGCGGGTCGGCGGGCGACGGCGGCAGCGGTGAACCGGGCGGGGTGTCGGCCATGCGGTCAGCGTAGCCATCCGCCGCCGGCTGGTTCGGTCGCATCGGTAGCAGCTATGCTGCCGGCAGGTCACGAGCGCCAGCGTCAAGCCCCGGCTTGCTGGCCGGCAACCCTCGTCGAGTTCGCGGTGGGGTGCCCCGGGTGATGACCGGGCCCAGCCCGATCGGTGTGCTGGGCAAGCGCGGACCCCGTCCCGATGTCACACCCGGGGTCCCTGACCCCGGAGGTTCCGGCGTGTCCGTCACACTCGTCTCCTCGCTGCCCACCGTGCCGTCGGTGCCGTCCGCGCCGCTCGACGTCCTCGGCGTGCCCGGCGAGATCAACCTGGACTACGCGGCCAGTGCGCCGTGCGCGCGGGCCGCCGCCGACGCGGTGGCCGAGCTGCTGCCCTGGTACGCCAGCGTGCATCGCGGAGCGGGAGCGCTGTCGCGGCGTTGCACCCTCGCGTACGAGCAGGCAAGGCAGACGATCGGCGACCACTTCGGCGCTCGCGCCGACGATCATGTGATCTTCACCCGCAACACCACCGACGCGCTCAACCTGCTGGCGCGGGCCGTGCCGGCCGGCACCACTGTTGTCACGTTCGCCTCCGAACACCATGCCAACCTGCTGCCCTGGCCGCGCGGGTCGGTGCGGCTGCCGGTGCCCAGCGACAGCGACGGGGCGGTACGCGATCTCGCCGCCGCCCTCACCGAGCTGCGCCGGGGCAGCAGCCCGGCGTTGCCGGTGCTGGTGGCGGTGACCGGTGCGAGCAACGTGACAGGTGAGCGGTGGCCGGTCGCCGAACTGGCGCGGGTGGCCCACCGGCACGGTGCCCGGATCGTGCTCGACGCCGCGCAGCTCGCCCCGCACGCCCCGGTCGACCTGCTCGCGCTCGACGTCGACTACCTGGCCGTGTCCGGCCACAAGCTGTACGCGCCGTTCGGCGCGGGCGTGCTGATCGGTCGGGCCGACTGGCTGGACGCCGCCCCGCCCTACCTGGCCGGTGGCGGGGCCACCAGCCACGTCGGGCCGGCCACCCACGACGTGACCTGGGCGACCGGCCCGGCCCGCCACGAGGGCGGCACCCCGAACCTGCTCGGGGCGGTTGCGCTGGCGGCGGTGTGCAGGGCGCTCGACGAGGCGGACCAGGGCGCGCTGGCCGCCCACGAGCAGGCCCTGCTGACCCGGCTACGGGCCGGCCTCGCCGCCCTGCCGCACGTCGTCGAGCTGCGCACCTTCGGCCCGGACGCCCCCCGGGTCGGCATCGTCTCGTTCGTGGTCGCCGGCCGGGACTCCACCGAGGTGGCCACGCGGCTGGCCGCCGAGCACCACATCGGCGTACGGGACGGGTTGTTCTGCGCCCACCCGCTGGCCCGGCGTCTGCTCGGCGAGGCGGCGGGTCGTACCGGCCGTCGGGACCTGCCGCCCACCGCGCTGCGTGCCAGCATCGGGCTGGGCAGCACCGCCGCTCAGGTGGACCGGTTGCTCGCGGCCCTGGCCGAGTTGGGCTGAGGCCGCGCGGCGATGGTCGCCGCTCAGCCGACCGGCGGGGCGGTGGGTGGCTTCGGTGCCTCGCCGGGCTCGGCGGGCTCACCGACCGGGCGCTCCTGCTCACCGAAGGCGGTGCGGATCCACCGGTTCGCCTCCTCCTGCTCGATCCCGGAGGCGACCAGCAGATCGCTCGCTGTGGTGCGGATCTGGGCGATCACCACGCTGCCGGAGAAGCCCACCCCGTCGCCGTACGCCCGGCCGGCCTCGCTGACCGCCCGCAGCGACCGTTCCCGGGCCTTCTCCGGCTCCTCACCGGCGGCGAACTCGTGCTTGAGCAGCCGGACCGACTCGGCGAGGTGACCGATCGCGTCCGGCATCGGATCGGGCACCGGTTCCTCGTCCTCGACCAACGTGACGGACCGGCGGATCAGCGTGCCGCTGTTGCGCATCGCCCGGTCGATCGGGTCGGCCGCCTCGGCGTAGTGGGTCAGTTCGTCGCGGCGGTGCCAGCGAGCCGGCGAGAGGGTGGCCGTCTCCTTCGCTCCCTCGATGGCCTCGCCCAACGTGGCCAACTCCTCCTTGTTGTTGCGCAGCCTCTCCAGTGCGCCCTGGATGGTGGCGCGGTCCCGGTTGCGCAGCCCGTCGGCTGTGGCGTCGAGCTGGGCGGCGAGCAGGTCCAGGGCGGGGCGGGCGGCCCGGTTGATCACTCGGAGCGGGTTCAGTGGCAGCAACACAGCCGTGACCAGCAGCGCGATCCCACCGCCGAGGAACGCGTCGACGAAGCGGGGGATCTCCAGGTTCTGGGTCGACGGGCTCAGCGTCACGATCAGCACCGCCGTGGCCGCCGCCTGGATGACGATGGCCACGCTCGCTCCGGCGAAGATGGTGAGCAGGATCGCCACCGTGACCACCAGGCCGAGCTGCCACGCCCCGGTGCCGAGCAGGTAGATCAGGAGGTCACCGACGGCCACCCCGACCCCCACCCCGACGATCAGCTCCACCGTCCGGCGGAACCGCTGACCGACCGACGCGGCAAGGGTGCCGACCGCGGAGATCGGCGCGAAGACCGGTTGCGGGTTGCCGAGCACCTTGTGCGAGATCAGGTACGCGAGCCCGGCGGCCAGCCCGGCCTGCACGGCGAGTCCGCCGGCCATCCGCACCCGGTGCAGCCGATCGTGCAGGGTGGCCCGGCTGCGGTGGCGCAGCTGTTCGGTGGCCTCGGCGATCCGCGCGCCGTCGATGTCCACCAAACCGTCGCGCAGCGCGGTACGGCGCACCACCGGCTGTCGCTTGTCCCGGGCCACGGCCATGGGCGCGACTACCCGTGGTGGGCCCGCTGAACCCTCCCTTCGGGCGCGTCGAGGGAGGATGCGGCAAACTCGGGCGGTGGTTGATCTGTTGGACCGATGGCGGGCGGCGGCCCGGGGTGCCGGCGCGAGACCCGATCCGGGTACCACCCGGGTCGGCGAGCAGTTGATCGTCCGGTGGCGGGAGCCGCACCGGCACTACCACACGCTGGCCCACCTGACGGCGGTGCTCGATGTGGTGGACCAGCACGCCGACCTGGCCACTCGGGCCGACGCGATCCGGCTGGCGGCCTGGTTCCACGACGCGGTCTACGACCCCCGGGCCGCCGGCGACGCCAACGAACGGGACAGCGCCGCGCTGGCCGAGAACATGCTCACCGGGCTCGGGGTGCCGGCGCCCACTGTGTCCGAGGTGCGCCGGCTGGTGCTGCTCACCGCCGGGCACGCTGTGGCACCGGGCGACCGGGACGGCGTGCTGCTCTGCGATGCGGACCTGTCCGTGCTGGCCGCGCCGCCGGCCCGCTACGAGCGTTACGCGGCGGCGATCCGCCGGGAGTACGCCCATGTGCCGGAGCCGGCCTTCCGGGTTGGGCGGGCCGCCGTGTTGACTGGCCTACTGTCGCTGCCCGCGCTGTTCCGGTCGCCACGGCTGGCGAGCCGGTGGGAGGAGCCCGCCCGGGACAATGTGCGCCGGGAGCTGGCCACCCTCACCGGGGCACCAGGGAACGCCCGTTGACCAGGTGCTTCGGCCGACGCAGGTCGGCGGCGCGGAGCAACCGGACCAGCTCCCGGCTCGGCACCACCTGGGCACCGAGCCACACCGCCGCCGCGAACCGGTCGGCCGGAATGTCGTAGTGGTCCCTGTCGAAACCGCGCCGGGGCGCACCCAGCGCCTCGGCGAAGGCGTGCAGCTCGGCGTACGAGACGTCACTGATCAGGTGCGACCAGAGCCGACCGCGCCACGGCCAGGCCGGCCGGTCCAGGTAGAGCATGGTGCCCAAGTTATCCCGCCCAGTCGATCATGTTGATGATCGCCGGTCGGCGACTTAGCCTCGGCTGCATGGCTTCCACCGCGCTCCTCGACGACCTGCGCGCCGCGCTCGGTGACGACGCCGTGCTCACCGACCCGGACCTGCTGCGCATGCACCAGCGCGACGAGGCCGACCTGTGCGACGCGGGCGTCCCGTTCGTGGTGACCCGCCCACGCGACACCGAGCAGGTGGTCGCCGTGATCCAGGCGGCGGCGCGGCACGGCGTACCGGTGGTGCCGCAGGGCGCGCGGACCGGGCTGGCCGGCGCGGCGAACGCGGTGGACGGCGCGGTGGTGCTCAGCACCGTCGCGATGAACGAGATCCGGGAGATCGATCCGGTGAGCCGGATCGCCGTGGTCCAGCCGGGGGTGGTCAACGCGGCGCTGGCCGGGGCGGTGGCCAAACAGGGCCTCTGGTACCCGCCGGACCCCGGCTCCTGGGAGTCGTCCACCATCGGCGGCAACGTGGCCACCAACGCCGGCGGCATGTGCTGTGTGAAGTACGGAGTGACCACCGAGTACGTGCTCGGCCTGGAGGTGGTGCTCGCCTCCGGCGAGGTGCTGCGCACCGGCCGGCGTACGGCGAAGGGGGTGGCCGGCTACGACCTGACCCGACTGTTCGTCGGTTCGGAGGGCACCCTCGGCGTGATCACCGAGGTGACCGTCGCGCTGCGGCCCGCCCCAGCCGACTCGCTGACCCTGGTGGCGGTCTTCGGATCCACCGCCACGGCCGGCGCGGCGGTGGCCGAGATCGCGGCTCGCGGGCTCACCCCCAGCCTGCTGGAGTTGCTGGACCAGACCCACCTGCGGGCGATCGAGGCGTACCAGCCGATGGGGTTGCGGACCGACGCGCAGGCCCTGTTGTTGGCTGCCGTCGACACCGGCTCCCGGGCGGCGGACGACCTGGCAGCGCTGGCCGAGGTGTGCGAGGCCGTCGGCGCCGACGAGGTCTACGCGGCCACCGACGCGGTGGAGGCGGCGGCGCTGCTCCAGGCTCGCCGGCTGGCCCACCCGGCGATGGAGAAGTTCGCGGCGGACGCCTACCCGGGCGGCAACGGCGGTCTGGTGATCGACGATGTGGCGGTGCCGCGCGGCGCGCTCGCCGCGCTCCTGGACGGAGTCGCCCGGATCGCGGCCGAGTGTGAGGTGCCGATCGGCGTGGTGGGGCACGCCGGGGACGGCAACATGCACCCGAACATCGTGGTCGACCGGGCCGACCCGGCGAGCGTGCAGCGGGGTCGACGGGCCTTCGACGAGATCATGCGGCTCGGCCTGGACCTGGGCGGCACGTGCACCGGCGAGCACGGGGTGGGGCTGCTCAAGCGGGACTGGCTGGCCCGGGAGATCGGGCCGGTCGGTGTCCGGGTGCATCAGGCGATCAAGTCGGCGCTCGACCCGGCCGGCCTGCTCAACCCGGGCAAGGTGCTCTGACCGGCTGTGGTCAGCCCTTGACCTCGGCCGGGGTCGCCTGGGTGAGCAGCAGCAGGATCTCCCCGGCGACCGGCGTGAGCTCCTCACCCGGGCAGTCCTGCGAGGTGATCAGCCCGGTGGACGTGATGAGGCTGGACGTCAGCGCGTCGATACAGGTCGTCCGGTACCGCCGGGCCTGATCGGTCTCGTCGGCCAGCCTCGGGTTGGCGAGCAGCACCTGGAGCCGTTCGGTCAGCTCCGGTGCGAGGGTGCCCCGGGAGGTCACGCCGTCGCCGGCGCAGTCGACGCACTGCCACGCGCCGTTGCGCTCCACGCTCAGGGTGCGCATCGGCCCGTCTTCGCCGAGCCGCTGGAGCAGGCTGACCTGACCGGCGGCGACAGTGGTGGGGATCTCCAACTGCGATCCGCCACCGGCCGTGCCGGCTGTCGGTTGCGCCACCGGGGTGCTCGGCTTGTCGTCCTCGAAGAGGGAGCACCCGGTCAGGGCGCCGACGAGCGCGACGGCGAGCAGGGGTACGAGCAGGCGAGGGCGCGCGCGGGGTAGCACGCGCGGAAACCTACCCCACCGTAGGTAGCGTTCGAAACCACCATCCGGGCCGGTATCGATGGTTACCCATCGGTAACGTCGCAATTCGTCATCGAGCGGACGGGCGCAGCTCCGCCTGATCGTCGTCGCCCCGGTCGGCCGCGTAACCCCGGACGTCCGGAGCGCCGAGGCGGGCAGCGTCCGCCGCCGCGTCGTCCGGCATCAACTGGGACTGCCGCTCCGCCTCCACCCGGGCCCGGTAGTGCTCGACCTCGCGTGCCCGGGTGGCCGCGTCCCAACCGAGCACCGCGCCCATCAACTCGGCGGTGTGCTCCGCCGACTCCAACCCCCGGTGGCTGGTCTCGAACGAGATCCGGGTCCGCCGGGTCAACACGTCCTCCAGGTGCAGCGCACCCTCGGCCCGCGCCGCGTACGCGACCTCCGCCGCCAGATACTCCGGAGCACCAGCCAGCGGGGACGCCAGCAGAGGATCGGCGTCGACCAGCGCCAGCAGGTCCAGGGTGAGGGTGCCGTACCGCTCCAGCAGGTGCTCCACCACGCCCACCGGCACACCGTGCCGGCGTGCCAGGTCGGCCCGGTCCCGCCACATGGCCGGGTACCCGTCGGCGCCGAGCAGCGGCAGGTCGGCGGTGCGCGACGAGCGAGCGCCACCGAGTCGGCGAGCGGCCCGGTCGACCACGTCGGACGCCATCACCCGGTACGTCGTGTACTTGCCGCCGGCTACCAGCAGCAGCCCGAGCATCGGCTCGAAGACCGCGTGCTCACGGGAAAGCTTCGAGGTCGAGTCGGCCTCGCCGGCCAGCAGCGGCCGCAGCCCCGCGTACACCCCCTCGATGTCGGCGGTGGTGAGCGGCCGTTCCAGCACTGTGTTCACCTGCTGAAGGAGGTAGTCGATGTCGCGGGCCGAGGCGGCCGGGTGGGAACGGTCCAGTCGCCAGTCGGTGTCAGTGGTGCCGATGATCCAGTGCCCGCCCCACGGGATGACGAAGAGCACCGAACTCGCCGTACGCAGGATGAGCCCCGTCTCACCGGTGATCGCCGAGCGGGGCACCACCAGGTGCACCCCCTTGGAGGCGCGCACCCGGACGCCGGGCCGCAGGCCAACGTCGTTGAGCATCCGGGACATGTCGTCGCTCCACACGCCGGTGGCGGCGATGACGGTGCGGGCCTGCACCTCGAACTCCGCGTCCGGCGACCCCAGCGGCGCCTCCAGGTCCCGGACGCGGACGCCGGTCACCTCGCGCGCCTGCCGGATCAACCCGACGGCGCGGGCACTGCTCACCACAGTGGCGCCGAGGCTGGCAGCGGTGCGGGCCAGGGTGACCACCAGCCGGGCGTCGTCGACCTGCCCGTCGTAGTAGCGGATCGCACCGGCCAGCGCGTCGGCCCGCAGACTCGGGAAGATCCGCCGGGCACCCTCCCGGGTCAGGTGACGGTGCAGGGGCATGCCCCGCCCTCCGCCGAAGACCCCGGCGAAGGCGTCGTACGCGGCCACTCCGGCGCCGTAGTACGAGCGGCGGAAGACCCGGGCCGGCAGGTCCCGCAGGCCCCGTCCAGCCGGCAGCGGCACCATGATCGGCACCGGGCGGACCAGATGCGGCGCGAGCCGGGTGGCCAGCAGGCCGCGCTCGGTGAGCGCCTCGTGGACCAGGTGGAACTCCAACTGCTCCAGGTAACGCAGGCCACCGTGGATGAGCTTGCTGGAGCGGCTGGACGTCCCGGCGGCAAGATCACGCGCCTCGACCAGCGCCACCTTCAGGCCACGGGACGCCGCGTCCAGGGCGGCACCGGCTCCGGTCACCCCGCCCCCGATGACCAGCACGTCGAAGCGCTCGGCACGCAGTCGACGCAGGTCGGACGCACGGCGGACCGGTGAGAGCTGACCGGCGACGGATCGGGAGATATTGGGGTCACGCACCTGTCCACCGTAACCGTCGGGCCACCGTGTCGACATTTGCCGCCCGCGCCGGGCGACTTCACGTCTCGCCGACGATGACGTCCCGCTGCCGTCGACGCGAGCCGCTTGATCTGATCAACGGCCAGCAGAAATCGGAGATCTTGGACAGTTTCCGTTAACCAGGCCCGCCCCACTAACGGAAACTGTCCAAGATCTCCTCAACTCTTCGATGAGGCAGTCGGTTCGAAACGGTTCACCGTGGTCGTAAGGTTCTCGGAATGCAAGGTCAGCCTGGGCACCCCGGAGTCAGCGCTCGCAATTCCCCGTGGCCGGTGGTCGCGGCAGTGCTGGTCGGCTGCTGGACGGTCGCGGTCACAGTGGGCACCCAGACCGGTGGCTGGCTCACCGATCAGGTGCTGCTGGGCTTCGGGCGGGACCGGCTCGGCTGGCTCTGGCCGGTGCTCGGCCTGGCCACCGTCGTGCTGGCCGGTACGCCCGCCCTGCTGCTGGCCCTCCTGCCCCGATCGGGCGCGGTCCGGGCCACTGGGCGGGCCTGGCTGATCGGGGCACTCGCGCTCGGCGTGCTCACACTGCTGCGGGTCGTGCCGCAGGTGCACCACGAGGCGTATCTCGCCGCGCTGGCCGGCGCGGCGCTGCTCAGCGCGCTCACCGTGCGCTGGTCGATGCGACGAGCGTCTCGTTCGCATGTCGGCACCGCGCCCGACGCCACCGCGTCGACGGCCGTCGCTGGCGCGCCCCTGAACGCCGAAGCCGCCGGCAACCCCGGGCCGCACGCTGACACCGCACGCGCCGAAGCCGCCGGCAACCCCGGGCCCAACGCCGACACCGCCCACGCCGGAACCGTCGGCAACCCCGGGCCCAACGCCGACACCGCCCGCGCCGGGGCCGCCAGCAACCCGGGGCCGAACGCCGACACCGCCGCGACGGTCGGCGGGGGTCCGCAGCTGGTCGGGCTGCGGCGGGGGTCGCCCGGCCCGGTGCCGCTGCTCGCGGTCGCCGCCGGGTTGGCGCTGCTGCTGCCGTGGGCCTGGCTGGGCGCGCTCGGCGGTCTCCTGGAGACCGCGCTCGCGCTGCTGGCGGCCGCCGCGCTCGGGGTGCTCGCCGCGACTGTGCTGGATGCCCCCTTCTGGGCCGCGTTCGCGGTTGGGCGACCGCCCCGGCCGGCACGGCTGGTGCTGGTCGGCGGCCTGGTCGCCGGGGTGGCGCTGCTGCTGCTCGCGGCCGGGACCGGCCAGTCCGGCGCGCAGTTGCCCGCGCTGCTGACAGTGCCGCCGGTGGGTTTCGCGCTGGCCGCGCTCTGGGCGGCGACCTGGCGGCCCGACGCCGATCCGGCCGAGGCCACCCGCGCCGGCCGAACGGCGACCGGCTGGCTCGTGGGCCTCGCCGCGCTCGGCCCGCTGGCCTTCACCGACCCGGAAGAGATCAGCCTGCTGCTGGTCGGCACCCGGGACGTCCCGTTCTGGGTGGCGGCCGCCGCCGGCGTCGGGCTCGCCGTCGCGGTACTGGTCGCCATCGGGTACGCGGTGCTGCTCGCCCGGCCGACGGCACGCACCCCGAACAGGCGGGTCGCCGCGGTGGCGGCAGTGGCGCTGCTGGTGGCGTTCGGGGCTGTCGACCTCGGCCCCGGCCAGCCGGGCCTGTACGGCGAGCGGCTGTTCGTGGTGCTGCGTACGCAGGCCGACCTGAGCGGTCTGCCGGCCGCCGCGCCGGGTCGGGCCGGGCGGGACGCCCGCGCGGCGGAGGTCTACCGGCGGCTGGTGACGACCGCCGAGCAGAGCCAGGGCAGCCTGCTCCGGGGGTTGAACCGGCTGCGCCTCGACCCGGTGTCGTACTACCTGGTCAACGCGGTCGAGGTGGACGGCGGCCCGGCGGTGCGGGCCTGGATCGCCCGCCGACCGGAGGTGGCGCGGGTGCTGGTCAGCCAGCGCCTGCGGCCACTGCCGGCCCCGGCCGGGCAGAGCCGGGGCGCCCTGCCCAAGCCCACCGGCCCGCAGTGGAACATCCGCCAGATCGGCGCCGACCGGGTGTGGTCCCAGCTCCGGGCCACCGGCACGGGCATCGTGGTCGGCAGCTCCGACTCGGGGGTGGACGGCACCCATCCGGCGTTACGGGCCGGGTTCCGTGGTGGGGACGACTCCTGGTACGACCCGTGGAACGACACCCGGAGCCCGACCGACCAGGGCGGGCACGGCACCCACACGGTGGGCAGCGCGGTCGGGCGGGACGGCATCGGGGTGGCGCCGGACGCGCAGTGGGTGGGCTGCGTCAACCTGGACCGCAACCTCGGCAGCCCCGCGCACTACCTGGACTGTCTCCAGTTCATGTTGGCGCCCTTCCCGGCCGGCGGTGACCCGTTCACCGACGGCCGTCCGGAGCGCGCCCCGCAGGTGCTGACCAACTCGTGGGGTTGCCCGCCCATCGAGGGTTGCGACCAGCGCGTTCTGCGGCCGGCCACCGCGGCCCTCGACGCCGCCGGGATCTTCGTTGTCGCTGCGGCCGGCAACACCGGCCCGTGGTGCGCGTCGATCGACGATCCGCCCGCCCCGTACCCGGACGTGCTGACAGTGGGCGCGGTGGACGCCAAGCGGCGGGTCGCCGAGTTCTCCTCGCGCGGGCCGGTGCCGGGTGGCTCGGGTAAACCGGACGTGCTGGCACCGGGGGTGGGGGTGGTGTCGGCCATGCCGGGCGGCACGTACGCCGCGCTGGACGGCACGTCGATGGCGACCCCGCAGGTGGCCGGCGTGGTCGCGCTGATGTGGTCGGCGAACCCGGCGCTTGTCGGTGACGTGACCCGGACCCGGCAGATCCTCCGGGACACCGCCACTGCGGCGACGCCGACCTATCGCTCCGACAGCCCGTCCGACGCCTGCGGCGCACCGTCGAACGTCACCGGCGCCGGCGAGGTCGACGCCTACGCCGCCGTTCAGGCCGCCCAGCAATAGGCAGGTCTCCTTACTGAAGCGCCGTGCCGGGGGTGCGACACGACATTCGGTGATCTAGGGTCGGCGACCATGGACGCCGAGATCACCGTCACCGAGCTGACCGCCGACCTGGTCACCAGCGTCGTACAGCTCTGCCAGCAGTCGCTCGACCTGCCCGAGGACTCCGCCGAAGCGGCTTCCATAGTGGACGTGCTCTGGACCCGGGCCACCACGGACCGGCCGGTGGTCGGGCTCGGCGCGTACCGAGGTGCGGACCTGGTGGGGGTGCTGATCTGTTCGGTGTCATCGACCGAGCCGGGGATCGGGCACGTGGACCTGGTCGCTGTCCTTCCGGACCAGCGGCGTCGGGGCGTCGGCCGGGCACTGCTCCAGCGGGCCGAGCGGGTGCTCGCCGAGCGTGGGGTGACCGAGGTGCTGCTGGCCGGAAACCCGCCGTACTACGCGTGGCCGGGAATCGACGTCCGCTACACGCCGGCCGTCTGCGCCGCCCTCGCGCTCGGCTACCAGCAGGACCGGACCGCATGGAACATGACAGCGGACCTGTCGTACGACGGGTCGCCGGCACTGCGGTCCACGGAGGCGACGGAGCGGCGGCTGGCCGATCAGGGCGTCACGGTACGCCGGGCGGAGCCGGCGGATCTGCCGGCGCTTGTCGCGTTCGCCAGGTCCACCTTCGGCGGAACGTGGGACGGAGAGCTGGCCGGGTCGGTCGGGCGCGCCGACGCCGGTTGCCACCTGGCGGAGCGGGACGGCGAGGTGCTCGGCTTCGCCGCGTACGGGTCGTCCCGGCCGAGTTGGTTCGGGCCGATGGGCACCGCGCCGGCCGCGGAGGGCTCGGGCATCGGTGGGGTGCTGTTGCGGCGCTGCCTGCGCGACCAGCGGGCGGCGGGGCTGGATCGGGCACAGATCGGCTGGGTAGGGCCTGTGCCGTTCTATTCGGGCAGCGCGGGTGCGTGGATCGAGCGGGTCTTCTTCCTGTACCGGCGAACCCTGCCCAGGGCGTAACCGGGGCAAACAGGACATAGATCCATTCGCCCGCACCGGCCATCGACGCCCCCTACCGTTTCGGTAGAGGAGGCAGCCATGACCGCGGATGACAACCAGACCGAGGACGGCCCGCCGATCACCTGGAAACCGGTGGGTGAACTCCCCGGCCAACTGCCGTTCGACAGGCTCGACTACGGCGACGCCGAGCAACTGGCCGAGATGACCACCGACGGTGAGCCGTCGGCGGCCGAGGAGCCGCAGGAGATGGTGGACGCGCCGATCCAGCTGCTTCCGCCGTACAACCGGGCGCAGAAACGGCGCAACCAGCGCCCACTACCGACCTGACGACGAACGGGGCGGACCGCGTCAGCGGCCCGCCCCGTTCGGTGTCGGACTGGACTCAGAAGTCCATGTCCCCGCCACCCGGGCCAGCCGGGGCAGCCGGGTTCTTCTCCGGCTTGTCCGCGACAACGGCCTCGGTGGTGAGGAAGAGCGCCGCGATGGAAGCGGCGTTCTGCAGCGCCGAACGCGTCACCTTGGCCGGGTCGATGATGCCCGCGGCCAGCAGGTCGACGTACTCGCCGTTGGCGGCGTTCAGACCGTGACCCGCTTCGAGGTTACGGACCTTCTCCACCACGACGCCGCCCTCAAGGCCGGCGTTGACGGCGATCTGCCGCAGCGGGGCGTCGAGCGCGACCTTGACGATGTTCGCACCGGTCGCCTCGTCGCCGACCAGGTCGAGCTTGTCGAAGGCGGTCTTGCCGGCCTGAACCAGCGCGACGCCACCACCCGGGACGATGCCCTCCTCGACGGCGGCCTTCGCGTTGCGAACGGCGTCCTCGATGCGGTGCTTGCGCTCCTTGAGCTCGACCTCGGTGGCCGCGCCGACCTTGATCACCGCAACGCCGCCGGCCAGCTTGGCCAGCCGCTCCTGCAGCTTCTCGCGGTCGTAGTCGGAGTCGCTCTTGTCGATCTCGGCCCGGATCTGGTTGACCCGGCCCTGGATCTGCTCGGCGTCACCGGCACCGTCGACGATGGTGGTCTCGTCCTTGGTCACCACGACCTTGCGGGCGCGGCCCAGCATGTCGAGGCTGGCGGCGTCGAGCTTGAGGCCGACCTCCTCGCTGATGACCTGGCCACCGGCGAGGATGGCGATGTCGGTCAGCATGGCCTTGCGGCGGTCACCGAAGCCCGGCGCCTTGACGGCGACCGACTTGAAGGTGCCACGGACCTTGTTGACCACCAGGGTGGCGAGGGCCTCGCCCTCCAGGTCCTCGGCGATGATCAGCAGCGGCTTGCCCGACTGCATGACCTTCTCCAGGATCGGGAGCAGGTCCTTCACCGACGAGATCTTGCTGTTGGCGATCAGGATGTACGGGTCGTCGAAGACGGCCTCCATACGCTCCGGGTCGGTCATGAAGTAGGCCGAGATGTAGCCCTTGTCGAAGCGCATACCCTCGGTGAGCTCCAGCTCCAGCCCGAAGGTGTTGCTCTCCTCGACGGTGATGACGCCTTCCTTGCCGACCTTGTCCATCGCCTCGGCGATGATCTCGCCGACGGTGCTGTCGCCAGCGGAGATGGAGGCGGTGGAGGCGATCTGCTCCTTGGTCTCGACGTCCTTGGCGAGCTTGGAAAGCTCCTCCGAGACGCTCGCGACAGCAGCCTCGATGCCCCGCTTCAGGGCCATCGGGTTGGCGCCAGCGGCCACGTTGCGCAGGCCCTCGCGAACCAGGGCCTGGGCCAGGACGGTCGCCGTCGTCGTGCCGTCACCGGCAACGTCGTCGGTCTTCTTGGCGACCTCCTTGACCAGCTCAGCGCCGATCTTCTCGTACGGGTCCTCGAGCTCGATCTCCTTGGCGATGCTCACACCATCGTTGGTGATGGTGGGGGCACCCCACTTCTTCTCGAGCACGACGTTGCGGCCCTTGGGGCCGAGGGTCACCTTTACGGCGTCGGCGAGCTGGTTCATGCCCCGCTCGAGGCCGCGGCGCGCCTCTTCGTCGAACGCGATCATCTTGGCCATACGGCGTTGTCCTCCTGGACACTCACGGGCCACCCGAGATGTGTGCCCCGGATGGGCCGCCTGGTGTACGCACCTTGGGACGTCGCCACCTGGCGACGACGACGTCCTTCGGCCGGGCCGGATAGCCCGCGACGACCGGCCATGTGCCGCCCCGGCGTCTCCACGCCGGTGCAACCTGGCCCCACCGTCCCGACCATTGGCACTCACGGTATGCGAGTGCCAATGACTTGTTTAGCACTCTCACCTGCCGAGTGCAAGCACGATGCCGCCGCTCAGCCGAGTTCCGCGGCCAGTCCAGCGGTGTTTACCGGCCCCTCATGGGCGCGCTGCTCGGCGTACGTCACCAGCAGACCGATCATCTGCGCGAGGTGGGCCGGCAGGGCCAGCACGGCGGTGATCCCGATCACCACCACCGCCACGGCGGCGGTACCTGCCGAGGAGAACGGATCCGTTCCGAGCGTGGAGGTGCCGAACCCTTCCAGGCCACCGGGGATCAGGGTGCCGACGATCACCGCCACGGCCACCAGGGCCACCCGTCCGAGCAGCAGGCCGAGTCGGTCGTGGAACATCCGGAACGATCGACCGATCGGGTTGTGCCGTTCGAAGAGATAGACCGGGCCGGCCATGCTCAGCGCGAAGGCAAGGTAGATGCCCGGCAGCAGGCAGAAACAGACACCGACGCCGATGAGCAGACTGACCAACAGGGTCCAGCCCCACAGCCCGAGCGCCCGACGCAGGCCGTAGCGCAGCGCAGACTCCAGGCTGGCCGGCTGACCGGCCGCCTGCTTGGTGATCACCCAGGTGCCGGCGGCCCACCCGACAGACTGCACCAACCCGACCACCAGGCTGCCGCCGACCAGCAGGACCAGGAGACTCAGCAGTTCGGCGGCGAAATTGTCCGGCAGGGTGGGGGCCGACGTCGATTCGGCCTGGGCGGCCCACTTCGCCGACGGGTCCAGCCCGAGGGAGACCACCGAGAGCACCGCCGCCGGCAGCACCTGGGTGAGCAGCATGATCGGCACCAACTGCCGCCAGCCCCGGCGCAGCGCTCCCCCGCACCGGTTGAACCAGCCCTCGACACCGGCACCGGGCGGCGTGACCAGGGCGTCGTTCGGGTCGAACCCGTAACCCGGCGGGTACCAGCCGACCGGCGGCCCCGGGTACCCCGGCTGCCCGCCGTAGGGACCCGACCCGGGGGGGTAGCCCCCGGTGGGCGGGAACGCCCAACCCTGCGGTGGCGGGGCCACACCCCAGGCGCCCTGCGCGGGATCCCAGCCGGGCGGCGGACCGGCGGGGCCGGAGGGCGGGCCGGCCGGAGGCATGGCCGGCCCCCAGCCGGACGGCGGACCGGCAGGGCCGGAGGGCGAGGACGGGTCCGGCTCCCCCGACCCGGAGGGCGGAGTCGGCGGGGGTGGCTGGTCAGTCATGAACGCTCCTCAGCATCGGCTGGAACGGTTCACGATCTTCCCGGCTGCGTGCCCCTGCCGCAGCCCCGACTCGCGGGCCGATCGGCCAGGAAGCTCAGCCGATGACGCGCACGTGCTCCGCCTGTGGGCCCTTCTGGCCCTGGGTGATCTCGAACTCGACCCGCTGACCGTCGTCCAGCGCCTTGTAGCCGTCCATCTCGATCGCGGAGAAGTGGACGAACACGTCCTGACCGCCGTCGACGGCGATGAAGCCGTAGCCCTTTTCGGCGTTGAACCACTTCACGGAGCCCTGTGCCACGGTGCACTTCCCTCACTCTGCGCGGCGTTGCCTGACTCGGCGCACGGCACGGCCGGGCGCCCCGGACCACCGACTCAGCGATCGATGACCGCCATTGAAGCAGGTGACCGAAATCGCACGCTACACGAGGAGTGACGACCGCGCACGGCCACAAATCAGACACACTTCGGGGCGTCCCGACCGCGCTGACCGGCAGGGCTCGCGAGCCACCGGATTCGCCAGCGTCATTGCGAATGGAGGGAGGGTCGCGGGGCATCCCCGACGTGCCGGGGATCGGGCCCAGCTCGCGAAACGCCGTCCCTGCCCTGTGATAGGCATGCGGACATGACCACCGACATGGGCTCGCCGGCCCTGCGGCTCGCGGAGATCCGCCGGGTCCGGCCGGAGGACGCCGCCCGGATGCGGGCGCTGCGCCTGGAGATGCTGGCCGACGCGCCGTTGGCCTTCCTGGAGACCCTGGCGGACGCGGCGGCCCGACCGCACAACGAGTACGCCGCGCGGGTCGCGTACACCTCGGCTGGTTCCCGCAACGCGCAGTTCATCGCCGACCCGGGCGGCCGGCTGGTCGGGCACGCCGGTGGCACGACCCACCCGAACGAACCGGGGCTGACCGTGATCTACGCCGTGTACGTCACGCCGGCCTGGCGTGGCAGTGGCCTGCTCGGCGAGCTGGTCGACGGGGTGGCCGCCTGGTCCCGGGCCTGCGGCCGACCGGAGCTGCTGCTGGAGGTGGTGGTCGGCAACGACCGCGCCTACCGCGCCTACCAGCGCCTGGGCTTCAAGGACACCGGCGTACGGGTCCCCCACCCGAACATCCCAGCCCTGAACGAGCTACAGATGCGCCGACCCGCCTAACAGAGAACTAATTCCCCAGGCAGAGCCACTCTGATGCCCCTGAAAAGCCGGCAGCGACGCCACCGGCGTGCCCACAAAGGGTTTCCGGGGCAGCCCGACCCGCGCAGGGATCAAGCCTGACCGCCCGGAGCGGGTCGGGCTGCGCCCCGGAAACCCCCCACCGCAACCACTACACGTGACGCCGAGACTGAACGATCCGGAACCGGTTGGCCACATAAGCCCCGTCGGTCAGCGCCGAGTTGGCCGCCGCGTTGGCTCCGCTGCCGTGGAAGTCGGAGAACGCCGCCGACTGGTTGACGAAGACACCGCCGGTGAGGTTGCAGGACAGGTGCACCCCGACCTCGACAGCCACCGCCTCGGCCGCGTCCAGCACGGCCTCGTCGGTCGAGTAGACCCCGGCGGTGAGCGCGCCCTTCTCGCCGACGGTCCGGCGCAGCAGCTCCAGGCTGTGCGCTGTGGAGTCGGTCGCGATGGCGAACGAGATCGGCCCGAACCATTCCCGGCCGTACGTCTCCGTGTCGTCCGCGCTCAGCTTCACGATCGTCGGGGTACGCACCACAGCGTCGGCATACGACGGGTGGGCCACGGTCCGCGACTCCAGCACCGGCTCGCCGACCTTCGTCACCTCGGCCAGACGCTCCAGCACCCCGTCGTTGACGATGGCGCCGGTCAGCTCCACGCCTCGGGCCGGGTCCGCGGTGAGCTTGCCGACGGCGGCGGCGATGCCGCCGGCCACCTCGTCGAAGCTCTTGTGCCCCTGGTCGGTCTCGATGCCCCCGGCCGGGATGAGGATGTTCTGTGAGGTGGTGCACATCTGCCCGCTGTAGAGGGTCAGCGTGAACCCGAGGTTGCGGCACAGGCCGGCGAAGTCGTCGGTGGAGTCGATGACGACTGTGTTGAGGCCGGCCTTCTCGGTGTAGACCGATGCCTGCCGCGCGTGCGTCTCCAGCCAGTCGCCGTACTCGGTGGAGCCGGTGAAGTCGACGATCTTGACGGAGCGGTGCAGGGCCAGGTCGCTGGCGAGTTTCTCGCCGGGCGCCTCGGCCGCCAGCATGATCAGGTTCGGGTCGAACCCGGCCTCGGCGAGCACCTCCCGGGCGTACTTCACTGTGATGGCCAGCGGCAGCACCGCGCGCGGGTGCGGCTTGACGATCACCGGGTTGCCGGTCACCAGCGAGGCGAACAGCCCGGGGTACGAGTTCCAGGTCGGGAAGGTGTTGCAGCCGATCACCAGCGCCACCCCACGCGGTACCACGTGGAACGTCTTGGTCATCCGCAGCGGGTCACCCTTGCCGGCGGCCTTCTCCCAGCCCGCCGTGCCCGGGTGTCGGGTCATCTCGGCGTACGCGTACGCCAGCGCTTCCAGCGCCCGGTCCAACGCGTGCGCGCCACCGGCCTGGAAGGCCATCACGAACGCCTGCCCGCTGGTGAACTGCACCGCGTTGGCCAGCTCGAAGATGTGCTTGTGCAGCCGGTCGAGGATCTCCAGGCAGACGCCCACCCGGGCCTGCGGGCCGGCGTCGCGCCACGCCGGCAGCGCGGCGGAGGCGGCGCTGACCAGCTCGCCGGGGCCGGCGTGCGGGTAGCGCACCGCCAGCTCCACCCCGAACGGGCTCGTCTCGGTGGCGACCCGAGCGCCGCTGCCAGGCTGGTCGAGCCGAAAATCACCACCGAGGTACGCCTCGAAGGCGGCCTTTCCGTCGGCGGCGGCGGTCTCGCCGTAGACCCGGGGGCTGGGGGATTCGGGATAGGCGGACCAGTAGCCCCGCTCCGTGATCGCGGTCAGCGCACGGTTGAGGGTGTCGGCGTGCCTGTCGTACAGGGGATGCGGGGTCTCCGTCATGCCCGCCATCATGCCTGAGTCAGGTCCGCGAGCAGTAGCGCGAATGCCCGGCAGCGACGCATGCCTGAGTCAGGTCCACGAGCAGTAGCGCGAATGCCCGGCAGCGACGCATGCCTGAGTCAGGTCCACGAGCAGTAGCGCCGATCCCGGTCAGAGGGTGAGCTGCCAGTCGGTCCAGGAGTCCACCGGGCGGAAGCCGAGCTGTTCGTTGATCGCCACCATGTAGCTGTTGCTGGCCGCGTTGAAGGTGTCGATCACCCGTACCGCCGGCTCGTGGGTGAGCAGGTGGTGCAGGTTCTCCGCCTTGGCGATGAGGCCGAGCCGGTGCCCACGGTGGGCCGGGTCGACGATGGTGATCTGCTGGAACGCGTGCCAGTCGACGGTGGCGCCCAGGTCCAGCAGCGTCCAGGCGACCAGCCGGCCGGACGCCTCGTGCCGCATCCCGAGGTGGTAGCGCCGCCGGCCCCGGGCGTCCAGTGCCCGTTCGTTGCCGCGGATGCGCTCGGCGTCCACCTGCTCCGGCTCCCACTGCACGTCGCCCATTGGCGCGTCCATGAGCAACCGGCCGTCCAGGTAGGCGATGTCCGCCACGTACTCCTGCGGGGTGGAGCCCTGCCAGCAGACCGAGTGATAGCCCTCGGCTCGCGGTTGGGCCTCGGCGAGCGCCGCGCGCAGGGCGGCCCGGTCGATCTCGCCGACGTCGAGCCGGCGACGCACCTCGGTGAGTGCGGGCTGGGCGCCTGTCGCGGCGGCGAACGCGTCACCGGCCACACTTCGGGGCGGCCCGTCGGGCAGCGCGGAGACGGCCATCGCCACCACCCGTTTGCGGCCGTGCTCGCGGAGCAGGCGCAGCCCGTACTCGTGCAGGGCGCGGCCGACGCCCCGGCGCCGCAGCTGCGGATGCACCTGCAGCTCGGCGGTGGCGTTGTCGGTGTTGTCGAGCTGCGGCAGGTCCAGTTGGAGGTAGCCGGCCGGGACGCCATCCAGTCGGGCCAGCGCCCAGAGCGACAGGGTGCCGGGCATCGGAGTGTGGAACAGCGCGTCGAAGCGGCGCCGGCAGAAGGGCGGGAAGTCCGGGAGATCGGCGTCGTTGGCCGCCGACCCGATCCGGTACGCCTCGTCGACGGAGGCCCGGTCGGCGCCGTCGAACGACGTGATGGTGATGCTCATGCCGGTGAGCGTGCACGGTACAAAAGCGATCGGGCCAGCGAATTACTCGCTGGCCCGATCGAACGTTGGTCGGGAGGGACACTCGCACAACGCCTCCGGCGTTGGGTCGCAAGAACTTCAAAAGTCTTCGGCGAAATGCCCTCCCGCACGGAGCATCTTGCGCCGTCCGGTTCCTGCCGTCAAGTCCGTAGCGGCGGGTTTTCCACACTCACAGCGAAAACCCAGTTACCGACTGATCCACTTGGCCGCCCGGGTCAGCCGAGGAGACCGGCGTCGCGAGCGGCGCGCAGCGAGGGCTTGATGTGGTGGGTCGGGCCGACCTGGCCGGCCACCGCGTCGATGGTCTTCAGGCCCTCGCCGGTGTTGAACACGACGGTCTCGGCCGTCGGGTCGAGCCGACCGGACTCGACCAGCTTGCGCAGCACGGCCACCGTGACCCCACCCGCGGTTTCGGCGAAGACCCCTGTGGTGCGGGCCAGATCGCGGATGCCGGCGCGGATCTCGTCGTCGTCGACGTACTCCATCCACCCGCCGGTGCGGCGGACCGCTTCCAGGGCGTAGAGGCCGGCCGCCGGGTCGCCGATGTTCAGCGACTTGGCGATGCCGGTGGGCTTGACCGGGACGATCGTGTCGGTCTCGGCGTGCAGGGCGACGGCGATCGGGTTGCAGCCGGCGGACTGCGCGCCGAAGACCTTCCAGCCGTCGGCGGGCGCCTCGACCAGGCCGATCTCCACCAGCTCGGAGAACGCCTTGTCAATCTTGGTGAGCAGCTCGCCGCTGGCCATCGGGATGACCACCTGCGCCGGGATCCGCCAGCCGAGCTGCTCGGCCACCTCGTAGCCGAGGGTCTTGGAGCCCTCCGCGTAGTACGGCCGGACGTTCACGTTGACGAACGCGGTGTCCTCGAATTCGTCGGTCTCCACCAGTTCACCGCAGAGCCTGTTGACGTCGTCGTACGAGCCGTCGATCGCGACCAGTTCGCCGCCGTAGACGGCGGTGGTGATGACCTTGCCCTGCTCCAGGTCACTGGGGATGAAGACCACCGAGGGCGCCCCGGCGCGGGCCGCGTGGGCGGCCACCGAGTTGGCCAGGTTGCCGGTCGACGCGCAGGCGAACCGGGTGAACCCGAGCGCCTTGGCGGCGGTGAGCGCCACCGAGACGACCCGGTCCTTGAACGAGTGGGTGGGGTTGGCGCTGTCGTCCTTGACCCAGAGCGGCGCGGTGATGCCCAGCTCGGCGGCGAGGTGCGGGGCCGCCACCAGCGGAGTCAGCCCCGGGTCGAGGGTGACCCGGCTGGCCGGGTCCTGACCGGCGGGGAGCAGTGCGGCGTACCGCCAGATGTTGTTCGGGCCGGCCTCGATCTGCTCGCGGGTGACGGTGGCCAGCGCGGCCGTGTCGTAGTCGACTTCCAGCGGGCCGAAACACTCGTAACAGGCGTGCTGGGCGACGAGCGGGTAGCGGGCCGAGCAGGCACGGCAGACCAGGGCGCGGGCGGGGCTGGCGGCGGTGTCGATGCCGGAGGTGACGAGCGTCGACGTCATGTCGAGAGTCCTCTCATCTTTCCCCGCATCGCACGGTGCGGCGGGGACGGAATTGGCACCTGCCCCGCGGGTCGCTCAGCGGTGAGCGCGCGGGGTGGTTGCCGGGGCGTCGTCGGGCCGTATCCCTCAGCCCCTCTGGATGAGGTATTCAGTTGTGGGGTCGAGTCTAGGCAAAGCTGGGCGCGGCCTCCAGGGCAGATCCCAGGAAGTGGGTCAGCGGCCGCTCACGGCCACGGGGTCGGTCACCGCGATCGGGTCCGTCACAGCTGTCGGTCGGGGCAGCGGCGTGGTCCGGGGCCGGGCAGCGAGGTTCGCGGCGATCAGGGCGGCGATCGTGATGGCAGCCCCGACCAGTTCGACAGGCTCGGGGCGGTAGCCGCGGGCGATCTGCACAGCGAAGGTGGTCACCGGGACCAGGTTCATGAACAGCGCAGCGTTGGCGGCGCCGAGTCGCTGTACGCCGGTGTTCCAGGCCAGGACCGCGATCACCGCGCCCACCAGCACGGCGTACGCCAACTGCGGGGCGACCGCCGCGAGGTCGGCGGCGGCCGGCGCGTGCTGCCAGCCGACGGCGTCGGCGCCGATGCTCAGGACGAGCATGGCGGCGGTGCCAGCGAGCGCGGTGAGGGTGGTGAAGCGCAGCGGGGACCATTCGCCGAACCGGCTGGCACCGTGGGTGTAGATGCCCCAGCCCAGCACCGCGCCGACCATCATCAGCCCGCCGAGACCGAACTGGCCGAGCCCGGCCAGGCTGCCGCGGGTGATCACCAGTCCGACTCCGAGGAGCGCCACCAGGGAGAGGGCCAGCAGCAGCGGCTTCGGGCGTACGCCGTCGCGGGCCCAGCGCACGAGTTGGGTGATCACCGGCGTGGTGGCCACGAAGAGCGAGATCTGCTGCGGGGCTGCGTGTTCGAGCGCCAGGTTGGTGAGCAGGTTGAAGCCCGCGAAGCCGACCACTCCAAGCACCACCACCTCCAGCGCCCGGCCTCCGTGCCGAAACGCGCCGGCACCCTCGCGGAGCAGCAGGATGGCGACCAGGACGACGGCGGCCAGCAGGTAGCGCGCTGTGGTCAGGTTGAGCGGGTCGACCCGGTTGAGCGCGCTGGCCAGGATCGGGAACATCACGCCCCAACCGAGCACGGCGACCAGTGGGTACGCGGTGGCGCGGGATCGCATCAGCAACTCCAATGTTCGAGTATCGTCGAACCAACGGCACCGACATTAGGGTGTTGTTCGATCATTGTCGAACAAGGGTTACACTGGTCACATGGAGCCGCACGAACCCGACCTGACCGCTGTCCCGGTGACCAACGTGCTTGCCGCACTCGCCGACGACGTGCGGCTGCAGATCGTCCGGGCGCTCGCCGAGGGCGGCGAGGCCGCCTGCGGCAGCTTCGACTTCGGCGTCTCCAAGGCGACCCGCAGTCACCACCTCAAGGTGCTGCGCGAGGCGGGCCTGACCCGGACCCGGGCCGCCGGCACCAGTCGACTGGTCCGGCTCCGCAGGGACGAGCTGGACAAGCTCTACCCCGGCCTGCTGGACGCGGTCCTCACCCAGCGCCCGCCGGCCTGACCCTTTCGCTTCGGCCCTTACGCCGCGTCGCCGCCGGTCACGGCCGCGGGGCGGGTGAGACCTGCCACTCGCGCACGCTGTGGAGCTGAATCGTTTACGACATCAGCGCAGCGCCGGGAGCCGGCGCGCGGGCGCAGAGCTGGGAGCCGGCGCGCGGACGCAGAGCCGAGAGCCGGCGCGCGGCCCTCGCGGAGCACTGCGGGGGGCGATCTCTGGCCGGCGCGTCGCCGGGGCCGCCTCGTCGAGGCCCCGGCGACGCGGTACGGGTGCGGTCAGACGACGATCGAGCTGCTTTCGGCCATCGACGCCACCGGCGCGGACTGAATGTCGCGGCGACGCGCGAGCAGCGTGTCGAGCGCCCAGGCACCCGGACCGAGAGCCGCGACCAGCAGGAACGCCCAGCAGAAGAGCGCTGCCCGCTCGCCTCCGTTGTGCAGCGGCAGCAGAGCGTCCGGCTGGTGCACAACGAAGTAGGCGTACGCCATCGAGCCGGAGGCGAGCAGCGCGGCGGGTCGGGTGAAGAACCCGACCAGCACCAGTACGCCGCAGACCAGTTGAATCAAGGCAGCCCACCAGCCCGGCCAGGTGCCGAGCGGTACCGCCTTACCAGTCATCGGGTTGCCGCCGAACAACCCGAACACCGAGGACAGTCCGTGCAACGTGAACAGCAGGCCGATCACGATGCGGAACAGGGACAGGGTCGGCCCGCCGAGCCGAGAGACGTTCATGGCACCTCCATCGAGGAGAGTGAATGGGTCCCATCGATCCTGGGGCACGTAGGCATCGAAAATCATAAGTTCCTTGCTGGTGGGAAAATCCCTCCTGAAAACGGTGTGAACCAGGACTGCCCGCACCCCTCCCCCGTGATGTCGCAAACGATTCAGCTCCAAAGGGATACCGGGAGGGGTTCCGCACCAGTTCGTGTGGCGGCGCAGAGAGAGCCGGCGAGGCCGGGGCTGGGCGGTGGTGTGTTGCGCAGGTGGGCGAGGATCAACAGATGATCTCCCGCGACACGGCAGCACAGCGACGCATCACAGCGACTGTCGCGATGGCTCTCGTGCTTGCCGGCTGCACCCGCGACCATCGCGGCCAGTCCGGAGACCCGAGCCAACCGCCCCCCGCGTCGAGGGCGGAGGCGGGCCCGACCGCCAGCACCGAGCCGACGGGCGAGTGCCCGCCGACCGGCGTCCGGATCCGGGCAACCGGCGGGGACGCCGCCTCGGGCCTGCGCGCCCTCGGCATCGAGCTGGTCAACTGCGGCGAGCACCCCTACCAGCTCAACGGCTATCCGGTCCTGCACGTGTTCGACGAGGAACGCGAGCCGATCATGCTGCGGGTGGTCAACGGCGCCAAGGAGATCACCTCGGGCTTCGACCAACCACCCCGGCGGGTCACCCTCGCCGCCGGGGAGCGGGCCACCGCCGTGGTGCTCTGGCGCAACCTGGTCACCGACTCGACGGTGGTCGCCACCAACGGCGAGTTCCTGACCGTGGCGCCCGCCGCCGGGCAGCCGGCCGAGGAGGTCGACCCGGACGGGCCGATCGACCTCGGCAACACCGGTCGGATCGGCGTCAGCGCCTGGAAGAAGGCCGACCCGTCCACGCCGGTGCCGACCCGGCCGGCCCCGCCGCCGGCACCGAGCGCGGCACCGTCGTCGGTGAGCCCGCCCGACAGCCGGCTGTGAGCCGAGCCGCTACGACGTGATGTCCTTGCGGGTGAAGCGCCAGAACGCCAACCCCCAGAACAGCGTCGCGTAACTGATCGCCGAGATGCAGCCGCGCACCACATCGTCGGTCTGCACCGGCGTCGACAGCAGTCCCAGCCAGGCGGTGCTGAAGTGGGTGGGCAGGAAGTCGCGCAGCGCGCCCAGGGCGGTGATCTGGTCCAGGATGCTGGACAGGATCCAGAGCAGAACCGCGCCACCCACCGCGCCCAGCGCGGCGTCCGTGATCACAGACAGCAGGAACGCCAGGCCGGCCACCACCAGCAGTACGACAGCCAGGTAGCCCAGCACGGCCAGCAACCGCAGCAACCCCTCGGTGGGTTCCAGCTCGGCGGCGACGGTGCTGCGCAGCGGCGACCAGCCGTAGCGCAGGGTGCCGGCCAGCAACGCGGTGCCGGCCAACAGCAGCAGGGCCAGTCCCGAGTACGCGAGCGCCACCATCAGCTTCACAGTCAACAACCGCGCCCGGGGCACCGGGATCGCCAGCAGGTACCGCAGGCTGCCCCAGCTCGCCTCGCTGGCCACCGTGTCGCCGCAGAACAGCGCGACGACCACCACCAGCAGGAACGACGCCGAGACGAAGATCGAGAACAGGGTGAAGTTGAGCCCGCCCGAGGTGGCCAGCTCGACCAGGCTGGCGAACTCGTTGCGACCGTTGTCGTCGTCACCGCCCGAGTCGAACTGGAACGCGATCAGGATGATCAGTGGCAGCAACACCATGAACCCGAGCGCCAACTGGGTCCGTCGCCGGGATGCCTGCCGACGGAACTCCGCCGCGAACGGCATGGTGGCCGACGGCCGGTAGCCACGGGCCTCACCCGCGTCAGTAACAGCCATCACCGGTCACCGCTTCCCCGAGAGTTCTCGCCCACCAGGGCGAGGAACGCGTCCTCCAGGCGTCGCCGAGGCACCACCCGGTCCACTCCGATGCCGGCGCGCACCAGCTCCGCCACCACCTCGCTGCGGGCCGTGCCGTTAATGTCGACCACCAGTTGGCCGTCGCTCTCCGGCAACACACGGACCCCGTGCAGCCGGTCCAGCACCGCCCGCGCCGCCACCGGGTCGGTGACGTCGAAGAGCACGCTCGGCGACTCGCCCACGATCTCCTCCACCGGCCCGGACGCCACGATCCGGCCCTTGTTCACCACCACCGCGTGTGTGCACGTCTGCTCCACCTCGGCCAGCAGGTGGCTGGAGACCAGCACCGCCCGGCCGTCGGTGGCGTACCGCTGGAGCACCCGGCGCATCTCGGCGATCTGTGGCGGGTCGAGCCCGTCGGTCGGCTCGTCCAACACCAGCAGTTCGGGGAGACCGAGCATGGCCTGGGCGATGGCGAGCCGCTGGCGCATCCCGTGGCTGTAGTTCTTGATCCTCCGGTGCACCGAGTCGCCCAACCCGGCGATCTCCAGCGCCGCGTCGAACTGTGCGTCCTCCCACGGCCGCCCGGTGGCCCGCCAGTACGCCTTCAGGTTGTCGAGACCCGACAGGTGCGGCAGGAAGCCCGGCCCCTCCACCAGCGCCCCGATCCGGGACAGCACCGGTGAGCCGGGCACCAGCCGACGACCGAAGACGTAGATCTCCCCGGCGGTCGGCTGGGTCAGCCCCATCAGCACCCGCAGGGTGGTGGTCTTGCCGGCGCCGTTCGGCCCGAGCAGACCCACTACCTGACCGGGGTGCACCTCGAAGTCCACGTTCGACACGGCGACGAAGCCGTCCGCGTACTCCTTGCGCAGAGCGCGCACGGCCAGCGGTGTGTCCGCGTACTCCGGATGCACCGACCGGTCCTGGCGGCGGTGCCGGCGGCGGACCAGAGCGACGACCACGACGAGCCCGATCACGATGGCGGCGAGCAGGCCGGCGAGCACCCAGCGCCAGATCGTGGCCGCGGTGGGGATGGGCTCACCGCTGACGGTGGGCAGGCTGACCGCACCGTCCACGGCCACCGTGTAGACGGTCGGCGTGGCCGGCGTGGTGTACGCCTGGTCGGAGGTGGCCACCACCAGTCGCAGCCGGTGCCCGGCCTCCACCCGGCGGACGATCCCGGGCAGCGTCACGGTGACCGGGCGGGCGTCCTGCACCTGCTGCGGAAGGCCGGTGAGTCGGATCGGGGCGACCAGGCCGTTCGGCAGGGTGGCCGCCCCGTCCGGGTCGACGTCGTAGAGCTTGACGAAGAGCACCGCCTCGCCGGTCGGCGACGCTGCCCGCACTGTGACGGTGGGCGAACCGGCCACGTCCACGGCCTCGGTCAGCGGGGTGGACTCGAACTGGGCGTGCTGGCCGGGTACGTCACCGGCCACGCCGTCCAGCAGCGAGGCGAGCCCGCCCGCGAACGGGATGGAGGAGATGGCCGCCGGGTTGCCGTTCGGCGGGTTCGCGATCGGCTGTGCCGGGCCGGCGACAGTCACCTCCCGGCGGGCGTTGCCGGCCAGGCCCGGGTAGTCGGCGCGGCGGAACCCGGTGGCGACGAGGCCCCGGTCGAGGGCGTCGAAGCCGGCGATCCGCGACCAGGTGAAGTCGTCTCCTGGGGCGTCGCCCTCGCCCTTCACGTAGTGGTCCAGCCACTGGACGGTCAGGAACTTCACCCGGTCGGAGTCCGACCGGGGTCCGCTGCCACCGTCGTGCCCGCCGGTGAACCAGGCGACCCGTACCGGGGTGCCGGTGGCGGCGATGCCCTTGGCGTTGGCGTCCGCCTCACCGAGCGGGAAGAGGGTGTCCGCCTCGCCCTGCACCAGCAGGGTGGGTGCCTTGATCCGGTCCAGCACGCCGGCCGGGCTGGAGCGGCGCAGCAGGTCCACGGCGGCCTGATCGGCCTGGCCGGTGGTGGCGATCCGGAGGTAGGCGGCGCACACGTCGGCGGCGAACCGACCGCAGGACGGGTCGGCGGCACCGGCCGGGGCGCCACCGGGACCGGTGCCGGGGCCGGCGCCCGGCCCGGGGCTGGGCGGGCCGGCCGACGCCGGTGCGCCCTGTGGCTGGGCGGCGGTCGCGCCGGAGAGCCCAGCCGGGCCGGAGCCCACGTTTCCGCCGCCGCCGAAGAAGAGGCCGGCCCAGCCCTTCTTGAACACGCCCTCGGTCGGCGCTCCGCCGGTGCTCTCCGGCAGGAACGCGCGGGACAGGTCGTTCCAAGTGATCATGGGTACGATCGCGTCGACCCGACGGTCCTGGGCGGCCAACAGCAGGGCCAACCCACCGCCGTACGAGCCGCCGACCACACCGACCTTCGGGTCGCCGGCCGCGTCGGTGCGTACCTCCGGCCGCGTGGCCAGCCAGTCCAGCAGGCGCTCAGCGTCGCGTACCTCGTAGTCCGGGTTGTCCAGGTGGATCTCACCGCCGCTGCGACCGAAACCCCGCGCCGTCCAGGTGAGCACCGCGTAGCCACGCCCGGCGAACTCCTCCGCGTCGGAGCGCACCGATTCCTTCGTGCCGCCGAAACCGTGCGCCAGCAGCACCGCCGGCACCTTCCGATCGGACGAGGCGTCATCCGGCAGGTAAAGGGTGGTGTCCAGGTCCACCGGTTGGTCGCCGGACGGTCCGGAGCGGACGGTGAGCATCGCGCTCTCGGTGCGTACGCCCGGTCCCTGTGGCCACACCGCCCAGGTCACGGCGGCGGCCAGCAGCACGACGACCACCGCGGTGGTGATCGCCCGGCGGCGGGTGGGCAGGGCACGCCGGAACCACGCGGCCGGCGACGGCGATGTCATGCGGCACACGGTACGGCCCGCAGCCTGAGCGTTGGCTGAGATCCGCCGTACGTCCGTCCGGTTGCTCCGATCGGTGCGCGGTGGGGTGCGAGCGCGCACCGTCCGACGCGGCACAGCGAGTTGAGTTCGGATCCCGTGAATTCCGATCTTCCGCAGATATCCACATCGATCCCTCCATGTCACACCCACAGCGGACGCAGAGCGTGGCGGTAACGCGGACAAATGGTGACATGGCTCGAAGTGACGCGAACCTGACTCGCCGAGTGAGGTCTGACCAGGCGGGGGTTCGATTAGTTTTCCGGTCCGGTGCACGGGACTTGTCGGCCAGCCCGACGCCGCGCCGATCAGCGCCCCACGCCGGAGGAGACACACATGACAACCCCCGCGCCGCGGGCCCGTCGACGGCCGTCCACGCTGGGCCGGCTGCTGCCCCTGCTGCTCATCGGAGCACTGCTGGCACCCTTGGGCCTGCTCGTCACGTCGAACTGGCGGCAGGTCACCGACGACCGGGACCTCGCCGCCCGGGAACGGCTCGGCGTGCAGTACCTCACCGCGCTGGCGGCGGTCACCGACGCCCTCGTGGAGGCCCAGTCCAACGCGGTCAACGGTCGCCCTGTCGCCCGGGACGCGTTGAACGGGGCGGTCGAGAAGGTCGCCGCTGTGGACGCCCGCATCGGCGGGGAGCTGCTCAGCCAGGAACGTTGGGCCGGCGTACGCGCCAAGCTGGAGGCGCTGCGCGGCCGCAGCGCCACCGACCCCGAGGCCGCCTACACCGCATACGGCGAGGTCTCCGACCTGCTGCTGGCCCTGCACCGGAAGGTCCGGGAGAGTTCCGGGCTGGTCCGTGACCCCGAGGCCGACTCGTTCTTCCTCCAGGACAGCGCCGGCCAGGAACTGCCCGAGGCCGTGGTTGGCGCCGGTCGGCTGGCCGACCTGGCCACGCTCGTCTCCCGCCGCCCGGCCGCCGAGCAGCCGCGCGGCCTGCTGGAGCTGACCGGTCTGCGGGTTTCCGCCCTGGCCCCCGCCGCGGACCTCGTCGACAACCTGCGCTCGGCCGTGGACGGCTCGGAGAGCACCGACCTCGGCGCCAACGTGCTGACCCCGCTGGACACCTACCAGCGTTCGGTGGAGGCGCTCGCCGGGTACTCCCTGCCGGACAAGGAGACCGGCGTGGTCGACCCGGGCCAGTTGAGTGCCGCCGCGGTCAGCTCGCAGCGCTCCGCCCGCCAACTTCAGCCGGTCATCCTCACCGAACTGGACTCCCTGCTCGCCGAGCGCATCGATCGGCTCGACGGGGACCGCTGGCTGACCGCCGGGGCGGGTGTCATCGCCGTCCTGCTGCTGAGCTGGCTCGCCGCGCTGCTGGTCGCCGCTGGTCGCCGGGCACAACGGCGGGCCGCCCTGGCCGCGACCCACGCGGAGAGTCCCGACACCCCGCCGCTGCGCGACCCGTGGCAACCGCCGGCCGACGAGCCGCGTGCGCTGCAACCGGTCGGCGCGGCCCAGGACCCGGAGATCGCACAGTGGGGGGCATTCGATGCTGCTCGGTAGGCTCCGGATCCGCGGCAAGCTCGCGCTGCTCGTGGTGATTCCGCTGCTCAGCATGGTCGGCCTGGCCGTGCCGGTGATGCTCGACCGGGTCGCCGCGGCACAGCGGGCCGGCGACACCGCCGAACGGGTCCGGCTCGCCAGCCGGGTCGGCAGCCTCGTTCAGGACCTCCAGCAGGAACGCATCCTCTCCGTCGGTTTCCTGCTCGGCCGGGTCGAACGCAGTGAGCTGGTCCGTAAGTCCGCGGACGTGGACGATCGGGTGGCCGACCTGCGGGCGGCGCGGAGTGACGCGCTGACCGAGCAGGTCGACGACGCCCTCGACGGCGTGTCCAGCCTCGTCGAGCTGCGCACGGCCGTCCTGGCCCGGGCCGCCAACCCGGGTCAGGTCATGGACGCGTTCGGCCCGGTCAACAAGGGGATCATCGAGTCGCTGCGGCTGGTGGTCGGGGTGGACACCGACACGTTGCCGGGCCGTCAGGTGCTCGCCCTCGACGGGCTGCTCCGCTCCGACGAGGGCCTGGGCACCTGCGCCACCCTGAGCCTGCTGGTAAAGGCGATCGGCACCCCGGACACCACCGCCGGGTACGTGGCGTGCATCGCCGCGCTCATGGTCGACAACTCGCGCTTCCGTAGCCTGATCACGCCCGAGCAGCTCAAGGTGGCCCAGCTCAACGACGCCGCCGTGGCCGCGCGTACCAGCCCCGACTTCCTGGTCAGGAGCGCCCGGGATCCGGCCGCCGCGGTCCGCAACGTGCCGATGGAGGCGCTCTTCCCAGCCGTCCGCACGATGATCCGGCTCGGTCAGTTCGTCGAGAAGAAGCTTGTCGCCGACGTGCTCGCCGAGGTGACCGCCGAGCAGCGGCGCGCGCTGACCGCCGCGTACCTGGTCGGTGCCGCTGCGGCGTTGATCCTGACGCTGGTGGTGCTGCTCAGCGTGGCGGTGGCACGGACGGTGGCCCGACCGCTGACCCGACTCACCCGCTCGGCCGACCGGGTCGCCCGGGTCGCCGAGGCGGAGCTGGTCCGGGTCACCGACGACGAGGCGGAGAGACCTCAAGCGGTCCGGTTGGAGCCGGTGGACATCCGCGCCAACGACGAGATCGGCGACCTGGCGCGGGCCTTCGACCGGGTGCAGAACACCGCTGCGCAACTGGTCGAGCGGCAGGTCGCCGGCCGACGCAACGTGGCGCAGATGTTCGGCCACGTCGGACGGCGTACGCAGAACCTGGTGGGTCGGCAGATCGCGCTCATCGACCGGCTGGAGCAGCAGGAGGCCGACCCGGGCCGCCTGGAGCACCTGTACCGGCTCGACCACATCTCCAGCCGGTTGCGGCGCAACGCCGGCAGCCTCGTGGTGCTCTCCGGCTCGGCCGGCGCGGACGCGCACACGGCGCCGGTGCCGCTGGCCGACGTGGTCCGGTTGGCGCTCGGCGAGATCGAGGACTACACCCGGGTGGAGGTGCAGGTTCCGGTCGGCGTCTCGGCCGCCCCGGCGGTGGTCGGTGACCTCGTCCTGGCGCTGGCCGAGCTGATGGAGAACGCCACAGTCTTCTCCCCGCCGCACACCCGGGTGCTGGTGGCCGCCGAGACGTCCGGCCTCGGGGCACGTCTCACAGTGGTGGACCACGGCATCGGCATGAGCGAGCAACGCCTGGCTGCGGAGAACGCCCGGCTCACCCGCCGGGAACGGCTCGACCTGGCCCCGACCGAGGTGCTCGGTCTCTTCGTGGTGGGCCGGTTGGCCCGTCGACACGGCTGGCAGGTCGCCCTGGCCGCCACCGGCGGCGGAGGGGTCACCGCGCAGCTGGAGATCCCGTCGACGTCGCTGGTGCTGCGCCGCGCCGACCGCGCCGGGGCCACGGTGGCCCGCGCCGCGGTGCCGGATCGGGACCGGCGTACGACGGCGACGCCCAGCCCCGAGCTCGAAGCGCGGCCCAGCGCGGTGGCCGTCGCCGCGCCGGCCCGCTTCGACTCGGACCTGCTGAGCCGGGCCACCCTCAGCCTGGACGCCGGCCCGTCCTGGAACGCGTTCGGTCGGGGCCAGCCGGAGCAGGCCGCTCCCGAACCCCAGAGCCCGGATCCGGTGGGCAAGCCGGGCGGGCCACGGGTGCGGCAGCGGGTGCCCGGGGCGACGCTGCACGCCGCCGCCCCGACAACCCGGCCGGTGGACGCCACCGGCGCGGACCCCGCTGCCGCCCGCGCGCTGGTCGAGGCCTTCCAAGCCGGTGTACGCCGCGCCGAGCTGCACGTGGCACCGGGCCTCGACGGCGCGTCGACACGGACGGCCAGCGACCCGTCGGCCGGCGCCGGGGCGGCCGTGGTGGACTTGGGCACGACCGTCGACCTGCCCAGCACCCCGGGAGGCGCCGGCCCCACGGTGCCGCGTGGTGGTGGCTCGACCGATGCCGCACCGGAGCGGCCCACGTTGAGCCGACGGGTGCCGGGAGCGAACCTCACCGCCATCCCGGCCTGCCAACCGCCCAGCACCGACCTCGGTGACCCGGCCGAGGTACGCGACCTCATCAGCGAGTTCGAGGCGGGCGTCGCCCGCGCTCTCCGCGAAGTCAGCCCCGACCACCGGAACGAAGAAGGATCATCACGGTGACCAGCCCCTTCCTGCACGACAATGTCGACCAGAGTCAGCCCGGCGCCAATGGGGACCTCAGCCCGGAGGCCCGTACGTTCAACTGGCTGCTGGACTCCTTCACGTCCAGCACCGCCGGGGTCCTGGAGGCGATCGCGGTCTCCTCGGACGGTCTGCTGATGGCCATGTCGGCGATCAAGGACCGATCCAACGCGGAGCGGTTGGCCGCCGTCGTGTCCGGGATGACCAGCCTCGCCGGTGGGGCCGCCAGTTGGTACGCCCTCGGCGGCCTGAACCGGGTGATCGTCGACATGGCCGACGGTTACCTGCTGATCAGCGCGATCAGCAGCGGTTCCGTGCTCGGGGTGGTCGCCGACCGTTCGGCGAACCTGGGCACCGTCGCGTACGAGATGACGCTCTTCGCCGGGCGGGCCGGTGGCGCCCTGACCCCGCGACTGATCGTCGAGTTGAAGAACGCCGTTCAGCAGTGACCCCCGACGTCGCCGGCGAGGATCCGGACCCGGATCCGAGGGTTCGGATCCGGCCGTACCTGCGCACGTCACCCCCGTCCGGGGTGGGCCCGGCGGCGACACCGGCGCTGCCCGATCCGGAGCCGGACGGGGACCAGCCGGCCGGTCCCCGTCCGTTCGTGCTCACCTCCGGGCGGGTTGCGGGTGCCGACCCGGCGATCGGGCTGGAGACCCAGGTGACAGCCCGCATGGACAGCGGCTGGTGGGCCGGCCCACCCGGCGCCCTGCTGGCACCGGAACTTCAGACGATCATCGCGCTCTGCGTCGAGCCGATCTCGGTGGCCGAGATCTCGGCTCGCGCCCGACTGCACTTCGGCGTGACGCGGGTCCTGGTCGGCGATCTACGCGCCGCCGGGCACCTGGACGTGCACGTGACCGACACCGACGACGCTGTCGACCCCGATCTCATCCTGCGAGTGATTGATGGACTCCGTGCGATCTCCTGAATGGCCGGTCGCCCCGCTCGGCGGGGTCGCCGCGAACAGCGCCGCCGCCCGTTACGGCATGTCCCCGGGCACCGGGCCGATAGTCGGGCGGGCCGGCCCACCGCCGACCGCGCCGCCTCCGTACCGGCCCTCGTCCGGTGCCGGCTCGATGCCTTCGTCAGGGAAGCCGACCGCACCGCCGATCCCGGTCAAGATTCTGGTGGCGGGTGGGTTCGGGGTGGGCAAGACGACCACCGTTGGTGCGATCTCCGAGATCGCGCCGCTGACCACCGAGGCCGAGATGACCACCGCCGGGATCGGCGTGGACGACCCGGGTGCCCGGTCCACCAAGACCACCACCACGGTGGCGATGGATTTCGGCTGCGTGACGATCGACCGCAGCCTGAAGCTGTACCTGTTCGGCACGCCGGGGCAGACCCGGTTCGGCTTCATGTGGGACGACCTGGCCCGGGGAGCGCTCGGTGCGCTGGTGGTGGTGGACAGCGCCCGGCTGGACGACTGCTTCCCGGCCATCGACTTCTTCGAGCGGGCCGGGCTGCCGTTCGTCGTCGGAGTCAACGCGTTCGACGGGCGACTGGCCCTGGAGCTCGGCGAGATCCGTTGGGCGCTGGCGATCGGTGATCATGTACCTCTGGTGCAGTTCGATGCCCGCGACCGGCTCTCGGTGCGGGACGCACTACTTGTCGTCCTGGACCGCGCGCTGGACCGCGCTACCCGGGACAGGAGGGCCTGAGCCGACCAGCTCCGGCCGTGGCGGGAAGAGGTGATCTGGTGAGGGGCGACCTGGACGAGACGCTGGCCCGGCTGGCCCGACGTGAGGAGGCGTCGCGCCGTCGGGCCGCCGACCGTGACGACACCACCGCACCGTCGAGCCCGCCCGGCCTCGGCGGCGACACCCGCAACGCCCGGTCGGGCCGGCACGCGGGGGTGGAGACGCCGAGCGAGGTGGCCGGATGGGGCCCGGTCGAGGAGGTGGCCGAGGTGGTCCGCCAGGTCGTCGGGGCCTACCCCGGGCTGGCGGTGACCGTGCAGGTGGAGCACGCCGGGCGGACGTACCCGATGCGGGTCTCCTGGGACGGGCCTGCCGTCACGGTCGGGCCGGTTCCCCCGCCGACGCCTGTGGAACCCCCGCCGGCCTGGCCGCTCTCCGGTCGGACGGTGCCCGCCTGGGCACCCGGTCCGGACGGGTTGACGCCGGACCCGGCGGCCCGGTTGGCCGAGCTGATCCGAAGCGACCCGACGCTGTTGGACGAGCTCGATCCGCGGCGCTGACCGGCAGGGCTGGCTGCCGGCGGCTACGGTCGGGCAGTGGCGCAACCCGACCTGACCTTGACGGCGAGCCTGCGGCCGGCGGCGCTGGACGCCCGACGGGGCATCGTGCGCCTGCACCCGGAGGCGCTGACAGCGCTGGGGCTGCGCCCCGGCGACCCGGTCCGCCTTGTCGGCCGCCGGGAGACGGCCGGGATCGCGGCGGCGGCCGGGCCGGGCGCGAGCAGCGCCCTGCTGTACGCCGACGACCTGACGTTGGGCAACCTGGGTCTGCGCGACGGCGGTCAGGTGCGGGTGAGCCCGGTGCCGTTGGTGTCGGCGAGCCGGGTCGTCCTGGCCGGGCCGGTGGGGGTCGTAGCGGCGGTCAGCCCGGAGATGCTCCGGCTCGCCCTGCTGGGCAAGGTGCTCACCGCAGGCGACGACGTGTCGCTGCTGCCGCAGGACGTGCTGCCGGACGCCTCGGTCCGCAGCCTGGTCGAGGCGGCGCGACACAGCCTCGCCAACACCGTCGGTTTCGCCTGGACCAGCACGCTGCTCAGTGTTGTCGCTGTCGAACCGGCGGCCGGCGCGCTGGTCACCATGGGCACTTCGGTCGCCTGGGAGCACGGTGCGACGACCCACGGCGGGCCCGCCCCGGCCGGCGCCGTGTCGGCCCGGCCGGGTACGAGCGCCGACGCCGTTGCGGCGGAGGACGCGCCCGACGTGGACGAGCTGCCCGGGCTGCGGGCCCAGGCCGAGGAGTTGACCGAGCTGCTGGACCTCGGCTTCCACCACCGGGAGGTGCTGGGTCGACTCGGCACCACGATCTCGTTGGGGGTGTTGCTCGTCGGCCCGGCGGGGTCCGGGAAGTCGGCGCTGGTCCGGGCCGTGGCCGCCCGGGTCGGTGCCCGTGTTCACCCGCTCTGGGCGCCCGAGGTGGCCGCGTTGGCCAGCCAGGCCGCCGCCGAGCGGTTACGCGTCGCGGCAGCGGCGGCCCGGGCCGAAGGGCCTGCCGTACTGCTGTTCACCGACGTCGAGGCGCTCGCACCCGCTGACGATCCCGGTCCGGTGGCGACGGTGTTCCGTCAGGTGCTCGCGGAGAGCATCCGCGCTGGAGTCGCAGTGGTCTGCACCACCGGCCGACCGGAGGCGGTAGACCCCGTACTGCGCGCGCCCGACCTGCTGTCGCTGCGGATCAGCGTCCCACTCCCGGATCAGGCGCTGCGCCGCGAACAGCTCACCGTGCTGACCCGGCAGGTGCCGCTGGCCGACGACGTCCGGCTGGACGAGGTGGCCGCGCGTACCCCCGGGTTCGTCGCGGCGGACCTGGCAGCACTGGTCCGGGAGGCCGGGGTACGCGCGGCGTTGCGGCAGAAGTCCGCCGAGACGCCGACGGTGTCGATGGCCGACTTCACCGCCGCCCGGGAGGTCGTCCGGCCCACCACGATGGCGGCGTCGACACTGGATCTGGCCTCGGTGACCCTGGACGACGTGGGTGGCCTGGACGAGGTCAAACAGACGCTCACCGAGTCGGTGCTGTGGCCGCTGACCTACCCGGACACCTTCGCCCGGCTCGGCGTGCAGCCGCCGCGCGGCGTGCTGCTCTACGGGCCGCCGGGCTGCGGCAAGACCTACCTCGTCACCGCGCTGGCCGGGTCGGGGCGGGCCAACGTGCTGTCGGTGAAGGGCGCGGAGCTGCTCTCCAAGTGGGTCGGTGAGAGCGAACGCGCGGTCCGCGAGTTGTTCCGTCGGGCCCGGGAGGCGGCCCCCACCCTGATCTTCCTGGACGAGGTGGACGCGCTCGCGCCGGTCCGCGGCCAGGCCACCGACGGTGGCACCACGGATCGGGTGGTCGCCGCCCTGCTCACCGAGCTGGACGGTGTGGAGACGCTGCGCAACGTGGTGGTGGTCGGCGCGACGAACCGGCCGGACCTGATCGACCCCGCGCTGCTGCGGCCGGGCCGGTTGGAGCGGCTTGTCTACGTGCCACCGCCGGACGGGCCGGCCCGCGCGGAGATCCTGCGGGCCTCGTCCCGACAGGTGCCGTTGGCGCCTGACGTCGATCTGTCCGCCCTCGGCGACGAGCTGACCGGCTTCTCCGCCGCGGACTGCGCCGCGCTGGTCCGCGAGGCGGCGCTGGCCGCCATGCGGGAGTCGCTCGCCGCCGCCACTGTCACCGCCGAGCACGTGTCGGCCGCACGGGCCCGGGTACGACCGTCGCTGGACCCGGCCCAGGTCGCCTGGCTGTCCGCGTACGCCGCCAACCGGGAGTGATCACACCAGCACAACCTTTCGTCGCGGCCAGGGCGTTCCTAGTACGTCACATTCCTCAGTGGAGTCATCCACTGCGACGTCAGGTGGTGTTCCTTGCGTAAGCGGCTCTCACTCCTCCTCGTCCCCCTGCTGGCGGCGGCGACACTGGTCTCGGTCGGCGCACCGGCGGCGGCTCATCCAGCGAAGCCCTTCCCCACCCGGATCGCGCTGCCGAACGGGTTCACCCCGGAAGGGTTGACGATCGGTCGGGGCACCACTGTGTTCGTGAGTTCCATCCTGGATGGCGCGGTGTGGCGCGGCGACTTACGCACCGGTCACGGCTCGGTGCTGATCCCCGGCACACCGGGCACCGACAAGGCGGGCATCAAGCTCGACCCGCGCGGCCGGCTCTGGACCGCCGACTTCTCCGGCGGCGGCGCGAGCGTGTACGACGCCGACACCGGTGCCAAGCTTGCCCACTACCAGTTCACCGATGTGCCGGGCAGCTACGTCAACGACCTGGTGATCACCCAACGGGCGGTCTACTTCACGGATTCCGCACGCCAGGTGCTCTACGTGGTGCCCCTCGGCCCAGGTGGCCGACTTCCGGCCCCCACCGCCGTCCGGGTGCTGCAACTCAGCGGTCCGGCCGCCACCCCGGACGTCTACCACAACGGGATCGTGGCGCTGCCGGACGGCGATCTGCTGGTCGCGCAGATGCTGTCCGGCCAGTTGGTGCGCGTCGACCCGCGTACCGGCGGGAGCCGACTCGTCGACCTCGGTGGCTACTCGGTGGAGCGCGCCGACGGGCTGGTGCTGCGCGGTCACACCCTCTACGTGATCCGGAACCTGACCAACGTCGTCGCAGTGGTCCGGATGAACGCCGGCTACACAGCCGGCGTGGTGCAGCGGGAGATCACCGGCCCGCAGCTGCGTTCGCCGGCCACCGGCGACCTGCTCGGCTCCGCGTTGTACGTGGTGAACGGCCGGTTCGACGTGGAGTCCACGCCGAGCACCGACTACGACATCGTTCGGCTGCCGGCCTGACCCAGGCGGTCGGCGGCGATCCCTGTCGTCGCCGCCGGCCCCGCCGGCCAGCTCAGAAGGCGGGCGGCGTCGAATCGAGGCAGATCTCGGCGCGTACCTTGCCGTCGTCCTCGCGCAGTTTCGCGCCACACTTCTGTAGGACGGCCACAGCGCCGATGTTGTCCGGGGTCGTCTCGGCCACCACTGCCCGCATGCCCGCCCGAGCGGCGGCGTTCAGCAGTTCCCGTAGGGCGGCCGCCCCGATTCCCTGCCCGCGCGCCGACCGGCCGAGCCACATCCCGGTCTCCACAGTTCGCGGCTCGTCACAGCGCGTCATCCGGACCATGCCCATCACCTCGCCGCCGACGAGGATGGCGTACATCTGCGAACCGGTCGGGCCGTCCAGCCCGCCGAAGCTCGCCCGGTGGAATTCGCGGAACGCCTCGCGACGGGCGAGCGACCAGCCGGCGGGCGCCTCGACCGGGGGCATCACATCACCCGGCTCCGCCTCCGCAGCCGCTACGGAGAGCAACGGCTCCAGGTTCCGTTCGTCCACCGGCTCCAGCCGGACCGCACCCGCCACGTGCCGCAGTCTGCCGCCCTCATCGGCCGAAGTCCACCCCATTGGCCATCCACTGGCGGTCCGGACAGCGGTACCGGCCGGTCGGGCGGATTGGGTGTTCCACATCACGCTCCGTTGTCACCCGACCGGGTGTCAACGGCCCAAACGCCTACCCGAACTCGCAGAACACCACCGAGGCGTCGTCGGTCGACTTGTGTCGGCGCAGTCGGTCGGGGTGGTCGCGCTCGGCGTCCCGCACCCGGTCGATCAACGCGCCCGGACCGTCGGCGCTCAGCAGGTCGAGCAGACCAGCCCAGTCGGTGAGCGCGAACTGCTCCACCGCGCTGGACGCGCCGTCACTGAGCAGCGCCGCCCGCCGTAGCGCCCCGGGACCACGCCGGGGCGCGGTCCCGGTGACCGCGTGGAAGGCCGCGTCCGGGTCGGAGGCCGCCACCCAGTAGCCGTGGGTGCGGTTCATCCGCTCCCGCTGCACACTCACGGCATGCCGGAACCGGGTGACCGGGTCCGCCGCGCCGCCCGGCACGGCGGCCACGGTCTCCCGCAGCTCCGCCATCGCCGCGTCCAGCCGGTTGTCGGTGACCACGCTGACCTGCCCGCCGACGTCGAGGACGAGCGGGCTGTCGCAGAGCACCAGGTAGTCCACCTGGTCGCCGCAGTCCCGCAGCAGGCACACAGTGCTGGACGGGGTACCCGGGTGGTCGAGGTCGCACTGCCCGCCGTGGTCGGCGCGCACCGCGAGGATGGCCGCGGCCAGGTTGCTGGTGAGCCGGGCGGCCGGGCGCACCGCCTCGGCGACGCCGATCCGGGCCGCCAGGTGCCGGACGTACCACTCGGGCCCGTGCACGCAGCCGGTGTCGAAGCCGTCCGGCACCGTGGCGCCGTCCAGGACACCGACCAGCGGGCCGAACCGGAAGACCAGATCCTCGTTGACCGGCCGGCCCGGGGCCGGCGCGGACGCGGAGCGCACCCGCATCACCGGCGCCGGCCCCGGCACACCGGTCGGGTCAGCGCTGTCGAAGGTCGTCGACGGCCGCATGCGTTTCTCCCTGCACCTGACCGGCCGCCGAACGGCCCTGGTCGCGTACCGCGGACACGCCCTGCTGGGCGCTGGACCGGACCGACTGCGCCGCCTGCTGCGCAGGCTCCCGCAGGTTGTCCTGCATCTGGTGGCCAACCTGGCTCGCCTGCTCGCGCAGCTCACCGGAGTGCTCACTCACCATGTTCCGCGCGCGTCCGGCGAGTTGCCGCTCACGTCCGCTCGGCGGGATCAGGGAGGCGGCCAGCAGACCGACTCCGAACGCGACCAGGCCGGCGGCCATCGGGTTGCCCTGAGCCTGCTCGCGGGAGTGCTGCCCGAGTGAACGGGTTTCGTCGCGTACCGAACCGGCCGCGTACGACATCCGTTGGCCAGCCTCCTGGCCCAGGTGGTTCGAGCTGCCCATCATCTTCTCCTTCGCTCGGGTGAACGCCCCGCGGGCCTGCCCGACGCGGTCACCGGCGATCCGACGCGGATTGACCTTGTCGGTCAGCGCGTCGACGTCACTGCTCAACTCGTTGCGGGTGGTCTCGATCTCCCGCCGGATCTGATCCGGATCACTGGACATGACCTGTTCCCTCCCGACTCGTTCACCGACCCCGCAGGGCGTCCGGCAGCTCCCGGGCAGTCTGCTTCGTCCGGGGCAGTACCGCGCGTGCCCGCTTCAGCTGGGTCCGGGCGTTGATGAAGAGGCCACCGGCCACGGCGGCCCAGAGGACCGCGACGATCAGCGCCGCCCACCCCTGGTCCATCGTGTTGGACAGCCCCCACCAGAGGGCGTACGACACGAAGAGGACCGCCAGGAACCCGGCCAGCCCGGCACCGCCGAACATACCGCCGGCCTTGCCCGCCTGGCTGACCTCCTCGCGCAGCTCGGCCTTGGCCAGCTCGACCTCCTTGCGCACCAGGGTGGACATGTCCCGGGTCACATCGCCGATCAGCTCGCCGACAGAGGCCTGGGTCCGCTCCTTCTCCGGGGCGCTCACGGTGCCACCCCGCCGGGCAGGTTCCGCGCTGGTTCGCCAGCGGGCGAAACGTTCTGCGCCCGTGCCGTCCCCACGTACGGCTGCTGATCGCCGCCCGCCGGTGTGCCCTGCGCCGATGACGGAGCACCGGACGCGCTGGCACCCTGACCGTTACCCGAGGCCGGAGCGGTCAGGCCACGGGTGAGCCGTCCGACCAGCAGCCCGGCTACCGCCGCTCCCGCGAGGAACGTCGTCGGATGGTGCCGCGCGTACCTGCGAACCTCGTCGAGCACCTCGCCGGGTTCGCGCTCGTCGAGCCAACCGGCGGCCTGCTGGGCGGCGTCGGCCGCCTTGCGCACCACTTGACCGGCCAGCCCGGAATCGCCGTCCCGTTCGGCCATCGAACTGAGGTTCTGGCCCAAATCACGCAGGCCCGTGGCGGCCCGCCGCTGCTGTGTCTGCGCCTGATCTCGAAGCTGTCCAGTGGCCTCACCTGTCAACTGCTGGGCCTGCCGCCGCGCCTCTGCGGCCACCTGCCCGCCCTGCTCAGCTGCGGTGTGGGCAACCTGACCCCCGGCCTGCGTGGCCTGCTGGCCGACGCGCGAGGCCTCCTGGCGGGCCTGCTGTCCTCTGCCGCTCTGGTTCGTTGCCGTCATAACCCGCTCCCTTCCTGGGCCCGAGGTCGCAAGCGACCTCGGGGCGCCTCCCGCCTACCCGCCTGCCCGCCTGGCAAGCCTGCATGCGGCTGCGCCGCCTGACCCGGCGATCTTGCACTTCGTGCCCCGACACAGGTGCTCAAAAGCCGCGAAACGACGACAGGAAGTGCAAGATCGCGGGGGCGAGGGCTCGGCGGGGCGCGGGGTGAGGGTGAGGGGTGTTCAGCGGCGGCGGTTGCGGGCGCGCGACGAGCGCAACCGGCGGAGTCTGCTGATCAGCACGGGGTCGGCGGCGAGGGCGGCCGGATTGTCCAGCAGGCCGTTGAGCAGTTGGTAGTACCGGGTCGAGGAGATCCCGAAGGTGTCCCGGACGGCCTGCTCCTTGGCACCGGCGTGCCGCCACCACTGCTGCTCGAAGGCGAGGATGGCCCGCTCCCGTTCGGTCAGCCCGGCTGCCGGGCCGCTGGGCTCAACGCCCGCTCCATCGTCCGGTTCGGGATCACCTGTGGTCTCGATTGGCGGCACCGGCCGCGGAGTCGGGACCGCCGGCCCGACAGTGCCCTCGACATCACCTCGACGAGCGTCAGTGGACGGCTCGGGCGTGGCCGGGGCGGCGTCGGCGGACATGGCACTCAGCCTAGCCAGGGACGACCTGGGTCGCACCAGCCGGCGCGGCTGGCAGCGCGAAGGTCGCGGAAGGGTAGCCACAGGCCACCTTTGCTCTGCTTCAACCCAGGCAACGCTGCCTGGGCCGCACTGTTGCTCGGGTGGAAGCAGAGCAAAGGACCCACTTGAGGCGGATGGTTGCGCCCACGCACGCACGAAGGCCCCCGGCCTGAGCCAGGGGCCTTCGCGTCGAGCATTGGGGTCAGGAGATGTCGCGGCGACGCATCGCCCAGAGCGCCGCCCCGAGGACCACCACCACCCCGACCGAGAGCAGGATCGAGGACTGCTGCCAGGTGATGTCCATCGTGGCCGGCTTGCACTCCCCGTAGTAGGTCGCGTTGCAGGAGTTCCAGTCCTGCAAGGTGACCGTCTTCGTCATCCAGGCCAGCGCGTAGGTCGGCAACAGCCAGGCCTCGGCGAACCGCACGCTCGCCATGGACAACAGGATGCCCAGGCCGAACTGGCCGACCACCATCACCGCCACCACGCCACCGAGGGCCATCGCGGTGTGCCGACCCAGCGAGGCGAGGGCGAAGCCGATGGTGGTGAGCACCAACACCAGCACCACCCCGCGTACACCGGTCAGCAGGAACGACTGCCAGACTCCCGAGGTCATCTTCTCGGTGCTGCCCCGGAAGTTGGCGACCGCCCAGAACCCGGCGAACCACAGCACCGCGGCTGGAAGCGTCACCGCCAGGATGCCGGTGAGCAGCGCGGCCAGCTTGGTGAGCAGCACGGTGAGCCGCTTCGGCCGCCAGAGCAGCAGGTTCATCATGCCGCCGGTGCTCCACTCGGCGCCGACGAAGGACGCGCCGATGACGAACCCGACCAGGGCGAGGATCGCCGCGAACGGGATCAGGGTCTCGGCGAACGTCTCCTTGAAGTCGAACGTCGACGGCAGGAACCAACTCGCCTCGATCTGGTCCCGGGACGGGGCCGTGATCATCGAGCAGTCGTCCGGGTACCGGCCGTCGGTCGCCGTGCCGGCCGTCTTGGCCTGCTCACACGCGGCGCGCTCCTGCTCGCTCCAGCGCACCTGCTCCTGGTACTGCTGGTCGGCCTGACGCTCGGCCTGGGCGAGCTGGCCGGCGTCGATCTTCTGGTTGGTGAAGAACACCCCGACCACCACCGCGGCCAGCACCAGCAGGCCGAGCAGTGTCATGTATCGGGTGAAACGCCGCTTGCTGAGCCGGCGCAGCTCGGTACGAAAGAGGCTCACGCGCCCCACCCTCCTCCGGCGGGGCCGGGCTGACCCGTCCCACCGACCTTCATGGACTCGTCGACCTGCCGGTGCTGCCCGGGTACCGGCGCGGTGGCGGTCAGTTCGAGGAAGACGCTCTCCAGGTCGACGGCGATCGGCGCCAACTCACTGACGTAGAGGTTCTTCTCGGCGAGCAGCCGGGTCACCGACGCCGGCTTGTCGACGCCGGCCAGCATCAGGTGGTCCGGGTGACCGGTGACCCGGATCCCGGCCTGGGTGAGCGTCTCGGTGGCCAGCGGCAGGTCGCTGACCGCCTCCAGCCGGATCCGGACCGCGCCGGACGAGTGCTGCGCGAGCACCTCGTCGACCGGGCCGAACGCGACCCGGCGGCCGAGCGAGATGATGGTGACCGAGTCGCAGATCAGCTGGATCTCACCGAGGATGTGGCTCGACAGCACCACTGTCATTCCGGATTCGGCGAGGGTGCGCATCAGCGTGCGCATCTCCCGGATGCCGCCAGGGTCGAGGCCGTTGGCCGGCTCGTCGAGGATGAGCAGCTTCGGGTTCTTCAGCAGGGCCGAGGCCACGGCGAGCCGCTGCTTCATGCCCAACGAGTACGTCTTGACCCGCTCGCCGGACCGGTCGCGTAGCCCGACCAGTTCCAGCACCTCGTCGACCCGGACGGCCGGCACCTCGCCCGCCCCCGCGAGCAGGGACAGCGTGTCCCGGGCCGTGAAGTGCGGAAAGAACTGCGGGCTCTCCACGATCGCGCCGACCTGACCGGCGACAGTGGGCAGCGCGTCGGGAACCTCGTGCCCGAGCAGCGCCATCCGGCCGCCGTCGGGTCGGATCAGGCCGAGCAGGGTACGCAGCGTGGTGGTCTTGCCGGACCCGTTGGGGCCAAGGAAGCCGTGCACCTGCCCCGCGTCGACCCGCATGTCGAAGCCGTCGAGCGCGTTGCGGGTGCCGCGTCGACGACTCTTGTACGTCTTACGTAGACCTTCGATCTCCAGGACAGCTGGCAAGCTGCACCTCCCCCGATGGGTGGGCGTGACAGCCGACACCATACGCGGTATGCAGCGGCGCGCAATACGCGGTATGCATCGACGCGCCGATCGGGCTAGTTCATCGACGGAACGTGACCACTCAGGCGCAGATGACCTGCACGCCGGCAGCACGGAACGCGTCCACCACCTCCGGCGGGGCACCGGAGTCGGTCACCAGCGTCTCCACCCGCTCGACCGGGCAGATCCGGGCGAAGGCGTGACCGCCCAGCTTGGACGAGTCCGCGATGATCACCACGCGCTTGGCGCGGGCCACCATCAGGTTGTTCATCGCCGCCTCCCCCTCGTGGTGGGCGGCGGCGCCGAGCTGCGGGTCGATCGCGTCCACGCCGAGCAGGGCGATGTCCAGGGTGACCTCGCGCAGCAGCGCCCCGCCCAGCGGGCCGACCAGCTCGAACGACTTCGGGCGCACCACGCCGCCGGCCACCACCACCTTCATCCGGGATCGGACCAGCAGCTCGTTGGCGATGTTCAGCGCGTTCGTCACCACTGTGAGCTGGGCACCCTCGGCGCTGGTGTTCAGATCTGGTCGCACGGCGAGCGCCCTGGCCACCTCGGTGCTGGTGGTGCCGCCGTTCAGGCCGACCACTGTGCCCGGCGTGACGAGCGCGGCGGCGGCCGCCCCGATCCGCTGCTTCTCGGCCGAGTGCTTGGCCGTCTTGTAGCGCAGAGGCAGGTCGTACGACACGCCGTTGGCGACCGCGCCGCCCCGGGTCCTCGTGATCATTTGCTGCTGCGCGAGCTGGTCGAAGTCACGCCGGATGGTGGCCTGGGAGACGTCCAGCCGCTCGGCTGCCGCCTCGACGCTGACCCGGCCGTTGTCGGTCAGCATTTCGAGCAGGGCGTTCCATCTGGCGTACCGGTCCACCGCGGGGGCCCTCCCAGCAACTGCACGGACGGTGATTGATTGCGTGCACACTAGTGCGCGAAACTAGGCTGGCGCAAAAGACTGACCTGCGCGATCGGTCGGCCGGTTGCCATGGTCACCTGCGTTCGCGCAGAATAACGCGCGAAATGCGGGTCTAACGAGCCGTATTGCGCACCGATCGGCCCTGCGAGGAGTTTCCCATGGCGTACGTGGACGCGGAGATCGCGAGCCAACCCGACTGCTGGCGGGAGGCGGCCGGGCTGGTCGAGGTGGTACGCGGTGACCTGCCGCGCCCCGGGGAGCGCGTCGCCGTCGTCGGTTGCGGCACGTCGTGGTTCATGGCGATGGCGTACGCGACCCGCCGCGAACAGGCCGGCCAGGGTGAGACCGACGCGTTCCAGGCGTCCGAGTTTCCCGCCGGCCGCCGCTACGACCGGCTGATCGCGATCACCCGTTCCGGCACCACCACCGAGGTGTTGGAGCTGCTCGCCGCGCTGCGCGGGCAGACACCTACCACCGTCATCGTCGGTGATCCGGCGTCCCCGGCGGTCGCGCTGGCCACGGCCACCGTGGCCCTGCCCTTCGCCGACGAACGGTCGGTGGTGCAGACCCGCTTCGCGACCACAGCGCTGGCCCTGCTCCGGGCCCAGCTCGGCGACCCGGTGACAGCGCTCGCCGCCGACGCCGAGGTGGCGGTGCGATCCCCGCTGCCGATCGACCCGGCCACCATCGGGCAGGTCACCTTCCTCGGTCGGGGGTGGACTGTCGGGCTGGCCCAGGAAGCGGCGCTGAAGTGCCGCGAGGCGGCCACGTTCTGGGCCGAGGCGTACCCGGCGATGGACTACCGGCACGGGCCCATCTCGGTCGCCGCGCCGGGCCGGCTGGTCTGGGCGTTCGGTGAGCTGCCCGACGGGCTACCCGAGGATGTGGCCGCCACCGGCGCGGCCTTCGTGCACAGCCGCACGCACGGCTGGCGCACGGTGCTGGGCAGCTGGTCCGCCGGCCGTACCCCGGTCGATCCGATGGCCGACCTCATCCTGGCCCAACGCTTCGCTGTCGCGCTGGCCACCAGCCGGGGCCTCGACCCGGACGCGCCCCGCCACCTCACCCGGTCCGTGGTGTTGGCGTGAGCGCGAGGAGTGAGCCGGGGTTGCGAGCCCCGCAGTCGCGAACCGAGATGGCGCCGTGAGCGACGGCCAGGTTGTCGTTGCGCTTGACGTCGGCGGCACCGGCATGAAGTGCGCGCTGGTCCGACCGGACGGCGTCGTGGTGCGCACCGAACGGCACCCCACCGACGCCGCGCGCGGCCCGGCCGCCGTGGTCGGCACCATCCTCGACGTGGCCGGTGGGCTGGCCGACAAGGCCCGCGCCGACGGGCTCACCCCGATCGCGGTCGGCATCGCCGTGCCCGGGGTGGTCGACGAGGCGCGTGGCGTCGCGGTCTGGTCGGCGAACGTGGGCTTCCGGGACGTACCCCTGCGGGACCTGACGGTGCGGCGGCTCGGCCTGCCGACGGCGCTCGGCCACGACGTGCGTGTCGGTGGTCTCGCCGAGGCCCGCCTGGGTGCCGGCCGCGGCACCGGGCACGTGCTGTTCGTGGCCATCGGCACTGGCATCGCCGCCGCGCACGTCGTGGACGGCACGGCCGCGGTGGGGGCCCACGGTGCCGCCGGGGAGATCGGCCACATCCTGGTCCGGCCCGACGGTCCGCGCTGCGGCTGCGGCCGCCCCGGCTGCCTGGAGGCGGTCGCGTCAGCCGCCGCGATCGGCCGCCGCTACGCCGAACTCGCTCGCGACACCGCGGACGCCCCGGTGACGGCTGCCGAGGTGGCCGAACGGGCCGCGGCCGGCGAACCGCTCGCCGGCCAGGTCTGGCAGGAGGCGATCGAGGCGCTCGCCGATGGCCTCGCCAGCGGGCAGGCGCTGTTCGACGTGGCGACGATGGTGCTCGGCGGCGGCCTGGCCCAGGCCGGGGACCGGCTGCTGACCCCGCTGCGGGCGGCGCTGCACGAACGGATGACCTTCCACAGGGAGCCGCAACTGGTCGCGGCAGCCCTCGGCGACGAGGCCGGTTGTCTCGGTGCCGCTCTGCTCGCCCTGGACGCCGTGGGTGTCCGTGACCATCAGGAGAAGCGATGACCGTACGGGTGAACGGCCGAGTGGTGACCCCGACCGGAGTCGTCCGACAGGGCTGCGTCGAGTGGGACGGTGATCGGATCACAGCGGTGGCCGAGTATCCGTCGGTGCGCGACGGGCACTGGATCCTGCCCGGCTTCGTCGACATGCACACGCACGGCGGTGGCGGGCACACCTTCACCACCGGGGACGCCGACGAGGCCCGCAAGGCGGCCGACTTCCACCTCGCCCACGGCACCACCACCCTGCTGGCCAGCCTGGTCAGCGCGCCTTTTCCGCTGATGCGTACGGCCACCGAGGCGTTCGCCCCGTTGGTCGAGGAGGGCGTGTTGGCGGGGGTCCACTTCGAAGGCCCGTACCTGTCGGCGGCCCGCTGCGGCGCACAGAACCCGGAGTACCTGCGTGACCCGTCGACCGACGAGCTGACCGAGCTGATCGAGCTGGGCCGGGGCGCGATCCGGATGGTCACCCTCGCCCCGGAGCGTGACGGCGCGCTGGAGGCGATCAAGCTGCTCACCGCGCGGCGGGTGGTGGCCGCTGTGGGCCACACCGACGCCACGTACGAGCAGACCTGCGCCGCGGTCGCCGCCGGCGCCAGCGTCGGCACCCACCTGTTCAACGGGATGCGCCCGGTGCACCACCGCGAGCCGGGCCCGGTGGTGGCCCTGCTCGACGCGCCCACCGTGATCTGCGAGCTGGTCGCCGACGGGGTGCACCTGCACGACGGCATGCTGACCTACGTCACGGCGACAGCAGGGCCGGACCGGGCCGCGCTGATCACCGACGCGATGGCCGCCGCCGGAATGCCCGACGGCGAGTACGAGTTGGGTGGCCAGGCCGTCACCGTCGCCGACGGGGTGGCCCGACTCGCCCGCGACGGCGCTATCGCCGGCAGCACACTGACCATGGACGCCGCGCTGCGGCACGCGGTGAACGCCGGAATCCCGATCGCCGACGCCGCACGGATGGTGGCCACCACCCCGGCGCGGGCCATCGGCCTGGGCGACCGGGTCGGGTCCCTCCAGGTGGGCCTCCGCGCCGACCTGGTGGTGCTCGACGACGACCTGAACGTGGTGCGGGTGCTACGCGCAGGCTCCTGGGTGGAGTGACGCCCAGAAACCAGTCTGGGTCTCAGCTCAGGCTGGGGACTTCCACGCCGAGGACGGCCTGCTCGTCGGGGCGGTGCACCAGCACATCGGACAGGTACGACTGGACCGCGTGGCGCATCCCGACGTCCCGACCGGCCTGCTCGGAGAGCAGCCACTTGTGCTCGATGATCTGGGCGAACAGCTCCTGCGGCTCCAGCTTGCGGCGCAGGTGCGCGGGGACGGCCCGGACCACCGGCTCGAAGACCTCGGTGAGCCAGCGGTGGGCGGCCTGCTGCTCGTCGATCAGGTCGCTCTCCGCGCGGTAGGCGTCCAGGTCGTTGAGCAGCTTGCGGGCCTGGTTCTCCTCGGCGTCCAGTCCGGTCAGCCGCAGCAGCCGGCGGGTGTGGTAGCCGGCGTCGACGACCTTCGGCCGGACCAGGAACCGCCCGTCGTCGATTGACGACATGGCCACCTCGGCGACGTCGAAGCCCAGCTCGTTGAGGCGGCGGATCCGGCCCTCGATGTCGTGCCGGGCCTCCCGCTCGATCGCCTGCTCATAGGTGATCTCGTGCCAGAGCCGCTCGTAGCGCTGCACGACCTCCTCGCACACCACCTCCGGGTCGATGGACTCGTGCAGCAGGCCGGCGGCCTGCAGGTCCAGCGCCTCACCGAAGATGTTCACCCGGGCGATCTCCAGGTCCTCACCGCGTTGGCCGTTGGAGAGCTTGTTGTGCAGGGCACCCGTCTCCGCGTCGACCAGGTAGGCGGCGAAGGCGCCCGCGTCCCGCCGGAACAGCGTGTTCGACAGCGAGCAGTCGCCCCAGAAGAAGCCGGTCAGGTGCATCCGCACGATCAGGGCGGCGAGCGCGTCGAGCAGCCTGCTCATCGTCTCCGGCCGAAGGGTGTGCGAGAAGAGCGCCCGGTACGGCAGCGAGAACTGCAGGTGCCGGGTGATCAGCACCGATTCGAGCGGCTCCCCGTCCTCGGTCTGCCGGTCGGCGACGACAGCGACCGCCTCGACCGAGGGGAAGTCGATCCGCTCCAGGGCCCGGAGCAGGTCGTACTCCCGCTCGGCGATCCTCTCGCGGGTCTCCTTGAACGCGTACACGTAGTCGCCCAACCGGACGAACCGGACGATGTGCCGGGAGATGCCCTGCGGCAGCGCCACCAGGTGTTGGGCAGGCCACTCCTCCAGCGGTGTCGACCAGGGCAGGTCGAGCAGCGCCGGGTCCACGAGGGCAGAGGTGATCCGCACGGGCACAAGCATGACTGGTCGCCCCCGCATCCGCTCCTGATCGTGGTTGGGCCCACAGCGCCGCACACCCCGGCGTCGCGTCGGGCCGGTAGCGTGGTCGCGTGCTCAAACCCACAGCGGTACGACGTGACCTGCGGCTACGGCCCGTCCGCCCGGCCGGCTGGTGGTTCGACGCGCTCCTGCTGGTCGGCCTGGCCGGATTGACTGTGGCGCTCGCCGCCGAGCAGCTCTTCGGGTTGGACCGGGCGGTCGCCGACTGGGCCGACGGGCACCGGCCGGCCGCCGCGTACTGGGTCGCCCGGGTGCTGAATTTCCTCGGCCAGGGCACCCCGCTGACGTTGATCGCCGCCGGGCTGGGCGTGCTGCTGGCCGTCCGGCTGCGGTCGGTGCGGCCGATCCTGCCGCCGGTTGTCGCGTTCGTGCTGACCAACCTGACGATCGGCCCACTCAAGATCTGGACCGCGCGGGCGGCACCGAGCGCCAGCGTCAAGGAGCCGTTCCTGACGCCCGAGCAGACAGTGCCGCTGTTCCACGACGACCTGCCGGTGCGGTTCGCCCAGTCCTACCCGTCGGGGCACGTCGCCAACGCGATCGTCTGGTACGGGGTCATCGCGCTGCTGCTCGCCCCGCTGGCCCGCAGCTTCGGTCGCCAACTGCCGGCCCGGCTCGTCACGGTGATCCGCGTCGTGCCGCCGCTGGTCGTCCTCACCACCACCACGTACCTCGGCTGGCACTGGCTGACCGACTCGGTGGCGGGGCTGCTGCTGGGCCTGCTCCTGGACCGGCTGCTGCACCGGGCACCGTGGGACGGTGTGCCGCTCCCCGGCCGGTTACGCGAGTGGGACCGGCCGTTCACCTCGTACCCCTAGGTTCTAGTTCGTGGATCAACTGTCGCGGCGGCTGGGCGTACCCGATGCGGTTGTCATCGGGTTGGGTTCGATGTTGGGCGCGGGCGTCTTCGTGGTCTTCGGCCCGGCGGTGGCGGCGGCCGGCGGTGCCGGCCTGCTGCCCGCGCTGGCGTTGGCCGGCTTCGTCGCCTTCTGCAACGCGACCAGCTCGGCGCGACTCGCTGCCCTTTACCCGGAGTCCGGTGGCACCTACGTCTACGGCCGGGAGCGCCTCGGGCCGTTCGCCGGGTTCCTGGCCGGTTGGGGCTTCGTTGTCGGCAAGACGGCGAGCTGTGCGGCGATGGCGTTGACCATCGGGGCGTACCTCTGGCCGGGCCAGGCCCGGCTGGTCGCCGTCGGCGCGGTGCTCGCTGTCACCGCGGTGAACCTGCGTGGCATCGGCAAGACCGCCACAGTGACCAGGGCGTTGGTCGCGCTGGTGCTGGTGGTGCTGGCGGTGGTCACGGTCGTCGGCCTGGTCGGTGGGCCGGTGGATCTGGGCCGGCTCGGCGAGCCCGGCGGTTCGGCGCGGGGCGTGCTCACCGCCGCCGGGCTGCTGTTCTTCGCCTTCGCCGGGTACGCCCGGATCGCCACACTCGGCGAGGAGGTCCGCGACCCGCAGCGGACCATCCCGCGCGCGGTGCCGCTGGCGCTCGGGGTGGTGCTCGTGATCTACCTGGTGCTGGCCGTGGTCGCCCTCGGTGTGCTCGGCGCCGACCGGCTGGCCGGTTCCGCCGCGCCCCTGGCCGACGTGGTGACCGCCGCCGGGCTGCCCGGCCTGGCGTGGGTGGTCCGCGCCGGTGCCACCATCGCCGTTGTCGGGGTGCTGCTGTCCCTGGTCGCCGGGGTCGGGCGGACCACCCTCGCCATGGCCCGCCGCCGTGACCTGCCCGGTGCGCTGGCAGCCGTGCACCCGGTGCACCAGGTGCCGCACCGCGCCGAGCTGGCGGTCGCCGCCGTGGTGATCGTGGTGGTGCTGCTCGGCGACGTACGCGACGCGATCGGCTTCTCCAGTTGCACTGTGCTCGTCTACTACGCGATCACCAACGCGGCTGCGCTCACACTGGGCCGGGACCCGGACCGGCGGTTGCCGGTCCGGGTGCTCGCCGGTCTGGGGCTCTTCGGTTGTCTGCTGTTGGCTGTCACCCTGCCACTGGGCAGCGTTCTCGCCGGCTTCGGTGTGCTCGCCGTCGGTGCCGCCTTCTACGCCCTGCGGGCCCGCCGCTGACCGTCACCGGCTCAACCGCTGGTAGCGGCGCACGGCCAGCGGGGCGAACGTCGCGATCAGCAGCACCGGCCACAGCACCGCCAACAGCATCGCGTGCTCGGCCGGCCAGGAGTCGCCGCCCAGGCCCGGGTTGCCGAACAGTTCACGGATCGCCGCGACGGTCGCCGACAACGGGTTCCACTCCGAGATCGTCCCGATGGCCGGAGGCATCAGCTCCGGCGACACGAAGACGTTGGAGATCGCGCTCAACGGGAACGCCGCCGGAAAGACGATCACACCGACCGTCTCCGGGTTGCGGACCAGCAACGCCAGGTAGATCCCGACCCAGGTGATCGCGATTCGCAGCAGCAGGAGGAGACCGACGGCGAGCACCGCCTTGCCGACGCCCTGTCGCCACTGCCACCCGACGAGCAGGCCACACACCAGCAGGGTGGACATCTCCAGCAGTGCGCGCAGCAGGTCGGCGGCGCTGCGACCGGTCATCAGGGCGGACCGTGCCATCGGCATCGACCGGAACCGGTCGACCACGCCCCGGCTGAGGTCCAGCGCCACGCCGGTCGCGGTGGCCCCCAGCCCGTACAGCATCGTCATCACGAAGACCCCGGGTAGCAGGAACTCGCGGTAGCTGCCGCCACCCGCCACCTGCATGCCGCTGCCGAACACGTACCCGAAGACCAGCACGAACATGATCGGCAGCGAGAAGTAGAGGATCAGCTCCTCCGGCGCGCGGACCACGTGGGTCATGTTCCGCCTGGTCATCGTCCAGCCGTCGGCGATCACGGTGGTCATGCCATCTCCACAGTTCGTCCGGCCCCGACGGGCTCGCGGGCGTCGTCCGGCCGGTGCCCGGTCAGGTGCAGGAATGCCTCGTCCAACGTCGCGCGCCGCAGGCCGATGTCCTCGACCGCGATCCCGGCGTCGTCCAGCGCGCGAACCACGTCGACCAGGCCGGCGACGCGATCGACAACCGGCACGCTGAGCCGTCGGACCTCGCTGTCGAGTTCGGGCTCCGCGCCGCAGATCGACGCGACGAGGCGGGCAGCGCGGCTCAGCTCGGCCACGTCGCGGACCACCACCTCGATCCGGTCGCCGCCGGTCATCGCCTTGAGCTGGTCCGGTGAGCCCTCGGCCACCACCCGACCGGCGTCGATCACCGAGATCCGGTCGGCGAGCTGATCGGCCTCCTCCAGGTACTGCGTGGTGAGCAGCACAGTCGTCCCGTCCCGCACGAGACCACGGACCAGGTCCCACACCTGGTTGCGGCTGCGCGGGTCCAGGCCGGTCGTCGGTTCGTCCAGGAACAGCACCCGCGGCGTACGGATCAGGCTGGCGGCGAGGTCCAACCGGCGGCGCATCCCACCCGAGTACTCACCGGCGGACCGGCTCGCCGCCTCGTCCAGCCCGAACCGTTCCAGCAGCTCGCCGGCGCGTCGGCGGGCCTCCCGTCGGCCGAGCCTGAACAGCCGGCCGAACAGCTCCAGGTTCTGCCGGCCGCTGAGGATCTCGTCGACAGCCGCGTACTGCCCGGTCAGCCCGATCCGGGCGCGCACCTCTTCCGGCCGGCGCAGCACGTCGTACCCGGCCACTGTGGCTCGTCCCGTGTCGAAGCGCAGCAGCGTGGTGAGGATCCGTACGGCAGTCGTCTTGCCCGCGCCGTTCGGTCCCAGCAGTCCGTGGACAGTGCCGGGCGGCACCGTCAGGTCGAACGTGTCAAGCGCGCGGGTCGGGCCGTACCGCTTGCCCAGACCCTCGGCGACCACCTCGAATGTCGTCATGCCCCCCACGGTGCGGCCGGGCGCTGACGGGTCACGCACCGTCCGCTGACGGCGGCGCACCGACCTTCTCCGCCTCGGCGATCTCCTTCAGGACGAGAACGATCTCCGCACGGGCGGCGTCGCCGACGTACCAGCCGGTGAGGCCGCCGGTCAGCGCCTCCTCGCAGAACCGCCTCGCGGCGGCCAGGTCCCCGCGCACGCGGGCCACCTGGGCGAGACCGAGCCGGGCGCTGGCCACGAACTCGGGCGCGCCGCTGCGCTGCGCGAGGAGCAGCGCACCGGCGAAGTCGTCGTGCGCCGCCGCGAGGTCACCGGCGCGCAGCCTTATCTCCCCCCGGGTACGCAGCATGTCGGCCTGGTCGACGGCCGACCCGAGCGCCTCGACCAGTCCCATGGCCTCATCCATGTGGGCACCCGCCGTCTCCGGGTCGCCCTGCCAGGCGGCCAGTTCGCCGAGCGCACCGAGCGTGATCATGGTGCCCCACCGGTCCCCGGTGCTGCGGAAGCCGTCGAGCGCGGTGGCCAGCGCGGCCCGGGCCTGGTCCCACTGGCCGCTCCACATCAGCGCCGAGCCGCTGCCCATCGCGCCGAGCGCGTTGATCCACGGGTCCGGGCCGACCAGTCGTCGCAGCTCCCCCATCAGCTCGTCGACATCCTCGGCACCGCCGGACGGCGGCCCGGTCGAGATCCCCGACAGGTACAGCAGGAACGGCTGTCGGGGTGCCCGGTCCAGACTGCGGATCACGGACGACTGCGTCCCGAGGGAGGGCAGAGGGCCGGAGCCGGCAAGCGAGGCGTTGTAGACGCAGAGGGCGAACTCCTCACCCATCCCCGGCGGCGCTTCGGTGCCGAGCAGTTCGAGGACGTCCGCGGCGAGCCGCGCCCCCTCCCCGCGCATGCCGCGCAGCCACCAGTAGAACGACAGGGCCGCGACCATTCCGGCCGCGTCGGACGCGTCACCGGCGGCGGTGGCCCGGCGCAACGCCGCGTGCAGGTTGTCCCGCTCCGCGTCGAGCCGTCGCAGCCAGTGCAGTTGCTCCACGCAGCGGAGGTGGTCGCTGGCGGTCCAGGCGAACTCCAGGAAGTACGCGGTGTGCGCGCGCCGGAGCTGGCCGGCCTCACCGGCCTCGGCGAGCCGCTCGGCGCAGAAGGCCCGAACCGTTTCGAGCATCCGGTACCGGCCACCGGTCATCTCCACGAAGGACTTGTCGACCAGCCCGGTGAGCGCGTCGACGAACTCGGCGGTGGGCAGGCCGCAGACACGCTCGGCCGCCTCCAGCGTGGCCCCACCGGCGAAGACTGTCAGCCGTCGGGCCACTTCCCGTTCGGCGTCGTCGAGCAGATCCCAACTCCACTCCACAACGGCCCGGAGGGTGCGGTGTCGCGGCGACGCGGCCCGGTTGCCAGTCGACAACAGCCGAAACCGGTCGTCGAGACGGGCGGCCACCTCGGCGACGGACAGCGCCCGCAGCCGCGCGGCGGCCAACTCGATGGCCAGCGGCAGCCCGTCCAGGCTGCGACAGATCCGCAACACCATCTCGACGTTGGCCGGCGTGACGGTGAAGTCGGGCGCGACGTCGACGGCCCGCTGGACGAAGAGGCCGACCGCCGCGTACTCGTCGGCATCCAGCGCGGACGCGCCGAGTGGTGGCACTGCGAGCCCGGACAGCGGGCACAACGCCTCACCGGCCAGCCCCAGCGGCTCCCGACTGGTGGCCAGGACGCGCAACGCCGGGCACGCGCTCAGCAACCGGGCCGCCAGCCGGGCCGCGTCGACGAGGACGTGCTCACAGTTGTCGAGCACCAGCAGCAGTCGCCGCTCGGCGAGCGCCTCGACCAGCCGGTCGGTGGTCTGCCAGCCCGCCTCGGCCGAGGCGCGCAGGCCCGCGTCACGCAGGCCGAGCGCGCTCAGCACCGCCTGCGGAACGTCGGAACCATCGGCCAGCCCGGCCAGCTCGACGAAACGGACCTCCCCGTCGACCCGGCCCGCCGCCTCGATCGCCAGGCGCGTCTTGCCCGCGCCCCCGGGGCCGGTGAGGGTGACGAGCCGCCGCTCGCCGAGCAGGTCGCCGACGCGCTTGAGTTCCTCCTCCCGCCCGACGAAGGTGGTGAGTTGACTCGGCAGCACCGGTTCGGCGGACCCGCGTTCCTCACCACGCAGTACCGCTAGGTGGATCGCGGCCAGCTCCGCCGACGGGTCGACGCCGAGCTGCTCGGCCAGCGTGTGCCGGGCGTCCTCGAACTCGGCCAGCGCCTCCGCCGGCCGACCCAGGGCGGCCAGGGCACGCATGAGCTGGCCCCGCGAGCGCTCCCGCAGGGGATGCGCGACGACCAACTCCCGCAGCTCCGCGATCAGCGTGCTCTGTGCGCCCAACGCCAGGTCCGCCTCGACGCGATCCTCGATGGCGGCCAACCGCAGCTCGTCCAGCCGCGCCGCCTGCGCGGGCGCGCCGGCAGGGCCGATGGCATCGGCGAGGGCGGGACCACGCCACAGCTCCAGCGCCTCGCGCAACACCGTCGCCGCCCGGGGCCAGTCGCCGTCGACGAGCGCGCGGCGTCCCACCTCGGCGAGCCGTTCGAACCGGTACGCGTCGACATCGTCGGGATCCACAGCCAGGCGATAACCGGCAGTGTGGAACTCGACCGGGTCGTGCCCGGCGGGCAGGGCATTGCGCAGCCGCGACACCTGGGACTGGAGCGCGTTGGCCGCACCCCGGGGCGGATGCTCCCCGTACAGGCCCTCGATCAGGCGGTCCGCGGAGACCACCCGGCCCGCATCGAGCAGGAGGAGCGCCAGCAGGACGCGCAGCCGCGGACCGCCCACGGGCACCTCTCGCCCGTCGGCCAGCACGACCTGGGTAGGCCCCAGGATGCGGAAACGCATGCCATGGATTGTCGCCCACCGCCGGCCGGTTCCGGCCGCGCCGGGTGGCGTCAGCTCACCTCGCCGGGCCCGTCATGCCGGCGGGTCAGCTCCAGTTCGTCGGGTTGACCACCGTTTGTCGTCGAGGGCACTTCCCCGGCGGGCGGAACGGGATGTGCCGCGCCAACCTCCGAACCCGTCTGGCCCGGCACCGGCGGAGACGCCGCCGCTGGGGCGGGCACTCCCCCATGGACCGACCCGGCCGGCCGAGGGATCGGGTGGGCCGGCGGGGCGCACTGCCGCGTCAGCCAGTCCAACCCGCGCCGCCGGGCGACGACTGTCAGCCGGTCACCGGCGAAGATCACCTGCCGGGGATCGAGGTCCTTCCACCAGATCGTCTTCGCGCCGCCCGCCGGGGTGCGGGCGATCAACCGGACCTGCCCGTCCCGGTTGACCACGTCCAGCGGTCGACCGTCCAGCTCGGAGCCGGCGGCGACCGGCACCTCGGCGACCGGCAACGCGTGCCGGTCGACAGGGATCGTGGTGATCACGGCGCGTTCGGTGAGCGCCCCGATGAAGGCCGGGGCGGCCAGGTAGGAGACCGAGCGGGACACGCCGAGCGCGAAGGTCTCCTCCACCCGTTCGGCGAAGTCACCGTCGAAGAACCGAAGCACCACGCGCAGGTCGGCGCGGAGGTCGCGGGCAGCGAGCGCCGCCTCCAGGTTGGCCACGTCGTCGGTGGACGCCACCACCAGCGCCTGGCAGTCGGCCACCGAGGCGGCGACAAGTGTCTCCGGCAACGCGGCGTCGCCGACGATCAGCGGCACCTCCAGTTGGCGGGCCAGGGCGGCGCCGCGCGGCTCCGGATCCTTGTCGATCGCCACCACCTCGACGTCGTACTCGCGTAGCTGTGCCATCACCCGGGTGCCGACATTGCCCAGGCCGATAACCACCACGTGCCCGACCCGAGCGGGTTGCAGGCGGCCGGTGTGCAGGGCCAGCCGGGCGTTGACGATGCCGTCCACCACGACGGCGGTGATCAGTGGGATCAGCGCCAACCCGGCCAGGTTGAGCACCACCTGCATGATCTGGGCGTCCGCCGCCTTTGTGGTGTCCGGGTCGGCGCCGCTGAGCGTGGTGACAAGCGTCAGGTACAACGCCTCCAGCGGGGAGACGTCCTCGGCCCGGGAGATCAGCGCCCCCAGCACCGCGATCAGCGCCAGCACCGCCATCACCGCGATGCCGATCTTGCGGGTGGCGAAGCCACGTACCGCTCCCAGCACCACAGCTACCGGACGACGCCGCCGACGTGCCCGGACCAACCGGCGGGCGGCGACCTCGGTGCCCGGCGGCTGACCTGTCGCCTCGGCGAGCACCAGGTCGGCGCCGGCCTGCTCGGCCGGCAGCAGCTCCACCCCCTGCGCCTCGCTGAGGTGCGCCAACGCGCAGACCACGTCCTGCGGTCGGACGTCGGCCCGCCGCGCCACCCGCAGCGTCTTGTCCCGGTGCTGGAAGGAACTCGGGTCGACCTCGTTGAGCGCGGCGGCCACGAAGGCCGGCGCGGCCATCTCGGCGTCGGAGAGCACCTCGACAGGGGCCTTGAGCAGCTTGCGTACGCCGTCGGCGAGGGTGCCGTTGAACATCCGCAGCACCTGGCGGACCCGATGGTCGACGGCCTGGGCGCAGAGGGCGGCGTGCAGGTTGCCCACGTCGTCCTGGTGCAACAGGGCCAGCCCGGTCGCGCCGGCCAGACCGGCGGCCTCGAAGGTGGCCACGTCCAGTCGGTCCGAGCGGACCACCCGGACGCCGCGCAGCCCGGCCACGTCCGGCCCGTTGCTGCGGTAACGCTCCGGCACCACGACTGTCACCCGAGCCCCACCGGCCGGCAGCTCGGATTCGAGCATCGCCCGGGCCACGTAGTAGGCGAGCGCGTCCTTGCCACAGATCACGTAGTGCGGGCGCGGATCACCGACGGATCGCAGCCGCCAGTTCCACTCGACCGCCCGTCGCGCCCGGTCCCGCCACGGCTCCGCCATGCCCGGATCGTAATCAGCACGGCCACGGTGGGCGACCCCGTCCGGATCATCCCGTGGCCAGGTATGTCCGCCCCGGCGACGGGTAGAGCAGCGACATGCAGACGTTCCTCCCGTACCCGGGCTTTCTGGCCAGCGCCCGCACGCTGGACCAGAAGCGACTCGGCAAGCAACGGGTGGAGGCCATCCAGGTGCTGCGTGGACTCACCCGACCCGGGTACGGCTGGCGTAACCACCCGGCGGTGAAGATGTGGGCCGGGTACGAGGAGGCCCTCGTCCGCTACGGGCTGGACATGTGCGCGGTCTGGACCGAACCGGGGCGGGCCGACACCTGCGCCACCACGATGACAGTCGACCTCGCCGCCGCCTGCGGGGCCGGAGTGATCCGAACCCAGGACGAGCTGGCCCGAGCCGGTGAGCTGCCACCGTGGCTGGGCCGCGACGACCTGCACCTGAGTCACCGCTCCTCGCTGCTGCGCAAGGACCCGACGCACTACCGCCCGCTGTTCGGCGACGACGTGCCGGAGGATCTGGAGTACGTCTGGCCCGCCTCCGACCGCCCCCGCCGTTGCTTACCGGCCGACTGAGCTGAGGTGGGGCAGACTGGGTCCATGGCGCTGTCGCAAGTGGTAGGTCGACTGATCGGCGTACGGCAGCACCAGGTGGACCCGGGCGGCGGTGGCGCCGACCGCGTGCCGCGACCGACCACGGCGCTGGTGGTGGGCGGCGGCATCGCCGGGATGTCGGCGGCGGTGGTGTTGGCCGAGCGGGGTGTGGCGGTCACGGTGCTGGAGGCGGCACCCACGCTCGGTGGTCGACTGGGTGCCTGGCCGGAGGCGCTCGCCGACGGTCATCAGCAGAACGAGCACGGTTTCCACGCGTTCTTCCGGCAGTACTACAACTGGCGGTCCATCCTCCGCCGGATCGACGCTGATCTGGGTTTCCTCAAGCCGATTCCTGGCTATCCGATTCTCAGCGAGCAGTGGCCGACCGAGGAATTCGGCAGGTTGCCGCCCGCACCGCCGGCGAACCTGCTGGCTCTGCTGCTGCGCAGCCCCAGCCTGCGCCTGGCCGACCTGCGACTGATGGACCGGGACGCGGCGCTGCCGCTGCTCAGCTACGACCCGGTGCGCACCTACGCCGACCTGGACGACACCACAGCCGACGAGTTGCTGGCGTCGCTGCGACTGCCGGACCGGGCGCGGGCGATGCTGTTCGAGGTCTTCTCGCACTCGTTCTTCAACCACGAGGCGGAGATGTCGGCCGCCGAGATGGTCGCCCAGTTCCACTTCTATCTGCTCGGCAACCCGGAAGGGCTGGCCTTCGACTGCCCCGACGAGGACTACGCCACGGCGATCTGGGAGCCGCTGACCCGGCACGTGGAGAAGCACGGCGGCCGGGTCCTCACCAACTGCGCCGCCACCGGAGTGCACAGCGACGCCGAGGGCTGGCGGGTGACGACCACCGACGGCGGCAGCCATCCGGCGGGTCACATCGTGCTCGCCGTCGACCCGCCAGCGCTCGCCGCGCTGGTGGCGGCCTCCCCGGACCTGGCCGAGCAGGCACCCGAGCTGGCGGCACGGATGCCGGCCTTCGGCACCCCCGGCCCGCCGTACGCTGTGGCGCGGTACTGGTGTGACGGGGACGTGGCCGCCGAGCGGGCGGTGTTCAGCGGCGTGTCCCGTCAGCCCACTCTGGATTCGGTGACGCTCTACCACCGGTTGGAGAACGAGCCGCGGCGCTGGGCACAGCAGACCGGCGGGTCGGTCGTCGAGCTGCACGCGTACGCCTGCGAGCCCGGCGTGCCGGCCGAGGAGCTGGCCGAGCGGATGCGCCGCGAGCTGGTCGCGCTCTGGCCGGAGGCCGCCGACCTGCGGGTCCGCGAGCTGCGGGCCCGGGTGGAGGCGCAGGCGCCGGCGTTCACGCCGGGCAGCCACGCCTGGCGACCGGGGGTACGCACCGACGCGAATGGCATCTACCTGGCCGGCGACGGCATCGCCACGGACTTCCCGAGCGCGTTGATGGAACGCTCGGCCGCCACCGGCATCATCGCCGCGAACCACATCCTGCGCGCCGTGGGTGGCGCGGCCGAGCCGGTGCGCTCGATCCGACCGCGTGGGCTGCTGGCCGGTCGCGCCAGGCCAAATCGACAAAACACAACATAAGCCACCGTACGCTGCCGTACGCTCGAATGATCAACCGTCGATCGGCCGGGCGGGAGGGCAGCGGGAGATGTCACCACTGCACCGCGTCGGCGCGGAGAACGGTTCGTCCCTCGACGAGATCGGCCGCGACGACGCGTACCCGCTGATCCACGACGAGCGCGCCTGCATCGTCACCGCGCTACGGCTGGGCTGGTGGATGGCGGACGCCTACCACCACGGACAACACGCGGAGCCCCGCGCCTTCGTCGAGGCCCGCCCTGCCGTACCGCCGGCCAAACTCTCCAACCTCACCGAGATGTCCGCCCACCGTCGGATGCGGATGTACCTCGACGGGGTGGACGTCGCTCTGGCCCAGATCGCCGACCTCACCCGGCACACCGGGCCGGTACCCGACACGTCGGCCGCCCGAGCCCTGCTCCCCGACCTGGGCCAGCCCGAACCCGCCGATCCGGTGCCGCTGCTGCTCGCCCTCGACGACCTCAACGTGGAGGTGCTGCGCTGGGCGATGGCCGCCAACCACCGGGTCGGGCTGGCCTACCGACTGGGCCGATCAGTGGCCGACACCGTCCGAGCCGGCGACGTCACGCAGTTGCTGCGGCAGTTCGGCGGCCGGCAGGTCCAGATCAGCCGATGGCTGGACGAGCTGGCCAGCGTGTTGCCGCCGTACTCGGCAGCAGTGGTGCGCCGCTCGATGGCCGCCTGGGCGAGCGCTGTCGACAGCGCCGGCCACGGGGACCCGACCGAGCCGACGCCCGCCACCCTGAGCCGGGCGCTGCGCGGTCAGGGTGACCTCTGGCGCGACGTGCTCACCGGCGGCCTGCACCCGCGCGACCTGCTCGACGAGGAGGACTACGCGGTGATCGCCAGGAACCTGATCATCCGGGACCGGCGACTGGTGGCGCAGGCGGCCCGGGGCATCTTCTGGCCGGTGCTCGTACCCCTGCTGCTTGTGCTCTTCGCTGTCGTCGGGGTGAGTGCCGCCGCTGCCGCCGGCTCACCGACCACCCGGGCAACCGTCGCCCTGGTGGGCCTCGGCGCCGGGCTGGCAGCGATCTGGCGGTCGGTCTCCGGGCCCGCCCTCGCGGTAGCCGGTGAGGTCAACCGGCCGTTGCTGGACAGCGAACTCACCGCGCGGATGGCCCTGCGGCTGAACCGTCCGCTGACCACGGCCCAGGTCTCGGCGAAGGCAACTCCCCGCACCCGCCGCCAGCGGCGTCCCGAGGAGACCAGCCGATCGAAATACGTTGCCCGGGTATCCCGGGTCGACCTACCGTGAGCGCGCACTGTCAACCACCACCGCAGGAGCAGCTCATGACGATGTGGCACGTCAGCACCGTGCTGTCGACGCTGCCCGGTGACTGTCACCGAGCGGAAGGTCCCCGGGCGGGCCGGCCCGACTGACGCGTACCCGAACGCGCTGAGCCGCCCCGTCCGACAGCCGGACCGGGCGGCTTCCTGCTGTCCGTCCTGGCATCGCCCTGTTCGTCGTCGCCCTGTTCGTCGTCGCTCTGTTCGTCGTCGCTCTGTTCGTCGTCGTCTTGTTCGTCACCAGCACGGAGGGAGATCCCGGTGGACGCCGTCCTCGTCATCAACGCCGACCTCGGCCCGCTGCACCGGGTCACCGTTCAACACGCTGTTCGCATGCTCTGCCGTCGGGTGGCCGAGATCCACGAGGCCGAGCCGGACCGGGTGATCGGGGTCTTCCCGATGCCCCGGGTGGTGCGGCTGGTCCGCTTCGTGGTCACCCGGTGGAGGTTCAACTCCGGGCCGGCCTGGTCGCGCGCCGGTGTGCTGCGCCGCGACGACCGGTGCTGCGCGTACTGCGGCGGCCCGGCCTCCACCATCGACCACATCCTGCCCCGCTCGCGCGGCGGCCGGAACACCTGGCGGAACACCACCGCCGCCTGCTACGCCTGCAACCAGCGCAAGGGGGACCGGACGCCCACGGAGGCGGGTATGCCGCTGCGCCGTGAACCGGTGAACCCGGGCTGGGCGGCGCTGGCCGGGCGGTGACGGACCGGCCGGCGGGAACGGGGGGCCGCGGCCCGGGTACGTCCCGGGCGCGGCACCCGCCGGCCCCCGATCAGGGAGCGCGTTCCTTCACCCTCGACTTCAGCTGGCCACTGGGGCACTGCACCCGGATCTCGCTGCGGTGCTCCGCGGAGGTCAGCTCGACCACTATCTGCCTAGCCGGCCCCGGGTCGTACGCCTCGACCCGGAAATCGGGCGCAAGCACCACAGTGAGCACCTCGACCGACTTTCCCACGCAGCGAGCGGTGACAGTCCCGCCGCGCGCGTCGACGGGGACACCGGCGGCAGCCGTGGGAGTCGGCGCGGCAGTGGTCGGGATCGGGCCGGAAGTCGCCGCCGTCGGGCCCGGGAGCACCGTCCCGCGCGGACCGGTCGGAGGGATGATCCGGGTAGCGGACGGTGTGTGAGTGGTCGGCGGCACGGCGATTGGTCCGGGATCGGCCGGCTCCTCGATGCGGGGCATCCCCACGGTGGTGGTGCCCGGGCCGCTGCCGGTCGGCCCGGCGCTCTGCCCCTGTCGACGATTGCTGAAGTCACCGAGCGAGCCGGCGAGCGCCACAGCGGCGATCACCGCTCCGCCGACAGTCAGAATGGCTCGCCCCCGACGCCACGGCCCGCGCCTCACCCGCGCCGCCGAATCGCCGCTCGGCGCGCCCCCGGCCTGCCCGGCCCCGGCCGGCTCGGTGCCGGCCGGCTCGGCTCCGGCCTGCTCGGCTCCGGCCTGCTCGGCTCCGGCCTGCTCGGCTCCGGCCTGCTCGGTGCCGGCCTGCTCGGTGCCGGCCTGCTCGGTGCCGGCCTGCTCGGTGCCGGCCTGCCCGGCAGTTGTTGCGGCACCGGTCTGCTCGGTGACGTTTGCCGCCGGGGCAGCGGCAACGGCAGCCGCCTCGGGGGCCGCCCCGCTCGCGGCGGCGAGCAATATGCGGGCCGCGTCCGCGGCCGACGGCCGGTCGGCCGGGTCGCCGGCCAGGCACCAGCGGTAGAGCCGGTGCACCTCGGGCGGTACACCGTCGATCGGGGGCAGCGGGTCCGGCTCGACGTGCGTGTGCGCGCGGAACATGGCGGTCCGCGCCTCGGCAGGCCACGGCAACCGGCTGGTGAGCACCCGGTACAGCAGCAGGCCGAGGGCGTACACGTCGCTGGCCGGCAGCACCTCGCCGGCCTGCAACCGCTCCGGCGCCAGGTACGCCGGCGTGCCCAGCAGCCGCCCCTCGAAGTCGATCTCCGGCGCGCCGGCGGCTGCCGCGATGCCGAAGTCGAGCACCTTCGCGCCGGTCGGCGTGAGCATCACATTGCTCGGCTTGATGTCGCGGTGCACCAACCCCTGCTCATGCGCGGCGGCGAGGGCAGAGGCCACCTCCGCGCACACCCGTAGACCCGCGCGCGGCGGCAACGGCCCGGCCACCAACCGGTGTTCGAGGGTGTGACCGCCGAGCAACTCCATCACCACGAACGGAACCTGGACACCGTCCAGCGCCGATTCGCCGTAGTCGTAGACGCTTGTGACGTGGGGATGCGACAGCCGGGCCGCGGCCTTTGCCTCGCCTCGGATCCGCTGTGGGGCGTTGGTGTCCGAGGTGACCAGCACCTTCACCGCCACGTCCCGTTCGAGCACCTCGTCGTACGCCCGATGCACCGCCGACATGCCACCACTGCCGAGGCGCTCCAGGAGCCGATAGCGGCCCGCAAGCAACTGATCACGCTGCACGACGGACAGCCTGCCGTACCGGCCTGAGGATCGGGTACCCGGGATCGAAATCTCGCGATGAGTGGGACCGGTGTTCGGCTACCGTCCGCCCAGATCCGGGTGGTCCCGCAGGAACGCCTCGCCCCGGCGGGCGTTTCGCAGGACCGACACGCTCAGCACTGTCCAGATCAGCAGCAGCAACCCGCCGATCACCGCGAAGAACGGCGCGAACCCCAGGAATGCCTGACCGACGCTCGTCATCGCCAACCCGGCGACCAGCACTACAAACCAGCGCTGGTCGGTGAACTGTCGGGCGGTCTCCACGAGGAGGGCCGGGTCTTCGTCGGCCTCGGGAGTGCCGCGTCGAACCTGCCGCGCCAGCCGCCGACGGTGCGACCAGCTCAAGGCAAGAATCAGACGGAGTCGCCGTTGCTTCTGTCCGGCCCGGTCCGGATTCATCGCTGTCGCGTCCATAGTGGCCTCCTGAGCACCGCGTGGATCGGGAGCTACCCATCCGGCGCCGGATGGGCGCAGAGGAAGACCTTGGCCAGACGGGCATCACGAAAGGAGAACGCGACGGCACCGACGCCCAGCGCCGCCAGTACGGCGAAGAGACCGGTGAACAGCGGTGTGAACTTCAGCAGCGCCTGACCAAAGCTGGTGATCACGAAACCGACCAGCATCAGCGAATACCAACTTTGGTTGATCATCATCCGCGCGGTGTCCCGGAGTAGTCCGAAGTCCGCCTCGTCCTGCGGCGCGCACCGCCTGACCTGTTGCTGCAGGCTCCGGCTGTCCGACGGGCTCAGCCGCCGCAGCGACGACTCCCGGTCGGCGCGGAACCGGCCGCTGCGCACCAGCCAGACGATCGTGGCGATCGTCAGGGCGAGCCCGGCGAGTTGCAGGACGCCGCCGAGAGTGTTCGCCCAGGCCGGCGGCTCACCGTCGAGGATTTCGGTGTCGCGGCCAACCACGACCGCGCCGACGATGACGGCGGCCGCCAGAACCGACAGCAGTACCACGAGCACCAGCCGCCGACGACTGCGGCTCTGCGGTGAAGTCACCATCTCCATGAAGGCCCCCGCCCCTGGTTGGTCCCGGGATACCCATCGATGGTCGTACGACAAACGCGATCAGCTGTCTCGCCCCCGGGTCCCCGCGTTGTCATGGCACCCGCGGAGGCCGAGGCGCTCAGTCGTCGGTCGGTGGCCGCCAGGCGAAGCGGGGCTGTCGGCGTTCGGCGATCGCCGCCACCCCCTCCCGGGCCTCACCGGTCGTCGTCACCTTCCGGTGCCACCAGGCGATCCGCGCGGCCTCGGCGCGCTCGTCGATGATCTCCTTCGCGGCGGCGATGCTCAGCGGGGATCGCTGGGCGATCGTCGCGGTCAGTTCGTCCACCCGTCCGGCGAGCCGGTCGGCCGGCAGCAGCTCGTCGACCAGGCCGATCCGCAGGGCGCGCTCGGCGTCTATCAGCTCGGCGGTGAACAGCAGAAGCTTGGCGGCGGACGGGCCGACCAGCCGGGCCAGCCGGCGCGTCGTCGGTGCCGGATAGACCAGCCCGAGGCGGGCCGGCGGTACGCCGAAACGGGCGTCGTCGGCAGCGATCCGCAGGTCGCAGGCGACCGCGAGTTGAGCCCCACCGCCGACGCAGGCACCCCGGATGGCCGCGATTGTCGGCTTGGCGAACCGCGCGAGCCGTTCCTCGGCGGCCACCGCGATGCTGGCGTCACCGGCGTCCAGCAACTCGGCCAGGTCACCGAGGTCGGCACCCGCGCAGAAGGCGTCACCGGCGCCGGTCAGCACCAACGCCCGTACGTCGGGGTCGGGCTCCAGCCGGTCGAGCAGTTCGGGGAGCTGACGCCACATGGCAGCGGTCATCGCGTTGCGCCGGGCCGGGTTGCTGATGACAACTGTGGCGACCGGCCCGGTCACCTCGACCGTCAACTCCGCGTCCGACACGTCCGCTCCTTTCCCGCGCCACCTGGAGCGACGCCGCCGATCTGGCCGTCGACGCCGCGCGCCGGTGCGGCGACCATAGCGAAGACGACCGGTCGGACCCGGCGCAGGCGCGGACGGGGGAACCACCGGTTGGGCTCGCGCGTCCGACGGAGATGAGACCCGCATCGACGACAGTCGTCACGGCCACGCTCCTGGGCGCGCTCCTGACCGGTTGCACCAGCGTCGACCGAGCCCCCACCACCACCCCTGCCGAGCCCTCGGCCACCACAGCTACCGGCCCGGCCGCCCCGGCCACCGGCACCGCGCAGCCGACCACCGCCCCCACTGTCAGCGCCGGGGCCAGCGGTGTGGCCCCCCGAGTGGCGTTGCGAATCTCCGGCGGCTTCGCTGGGCGCGGGGACTCCATCGTCGTCGAGCCGGACGGTCAGTGGACAGTGACGGACCGGGCCGGCAGCCGCCGCCACGGCCGGCTAACCCCTGCCGATCAGGGCATCCTGGCAGGGTTGGCCGCCGACTCCAGGCTCGCCACCGAGGCACGGCGGCCGACCACAGCGACCAACTGCTCGGACGCGATGCACTACCGCCTCACCGTGGCCAGCAACGACACCGGGTACGCCGACTGCCCGGCCGACGGGACCCCGCCGCCGGCCACCCAGGCGGTGGTCAAGCTGCTCCTGCGGGCCACCGGCTCCTACGTCAGATAGTCCGGGGGCAGGCCGGTGGCCCGCAGCTCCGGCGGTAGGTGGGCCACGTCGTTGACGGCGACCAGATTCGGCGGGCCGCCCGCGCTGTACCGGATGACGGTCAGCCCCGCGTTGTGCGAGTTGAAACCCAGCCACCGCCACTCCGGAGCGTCGAGGGCGTGCCGCACCAGCCAGGCGATCAGGAAGCTGTGCGTCACGACCAACTCGCGGACCGGTTCGCCACCGGCGGGACCCTCAGCGACCGGGCCGGCGAACCGCCGCACCGCGTCCGCCGTCACCCGCGGCCCGTCGACCCGCTCGGCCGCCGAGAACTGGGTCAGAAATTCGGCGTACGCGGGCGGCAGGCCAGCCGGATCCGTGTCGTGTGGGAGGTGGTCACCGGCCAGCTCCGTCTCGTACACCGGAACGTCGGGCAGCGACTTGGCGACCAGCTCGGCGGTCTGCGCGGCCCGGCGCAGCGGCCCGTGGTGGACGGCGGCGAACCGCCGGGCCCGTAGGCGTTCGCCCAGCAGGGTGGCCTGCCGTCGGCCGCGCTCCGACAGGCCGGTGTCCGGTTCGCCGGCATCGGGCCCACTCGGCTCGGAGAGATCCTGCTCGGCGTGTCGGGTCAGGTACAGCAACCGGGTCACCATGATCCCCACCTCAACACACCGGGAGGTACGAGTTCGACCCGCACCTCCCGGCCTGCGGCAGTCGGCTCAGTCGACCCGGCCGGACACCGCCCGTACCACGGGAAACGCCAAGGCCTGGCTCATCGCCCGCCCCCTACGCCCGGGGGAACATCTGGCCGATGCGGATCCGGTTGCCGAACGGGTCCCGGATGCCGAAGTCGATCCCGTACGGGCGCTCGGTCGGCTCGTCGGTGATCTCGACGCCCTTGGCCACAAGATCCTCATGCGTCTTGCGGGCGTCGTCAGTGGTCATGAAGAGGTACCCGCCGAGGGCACCCTTGGTGAGCAGCTCCCGGACCTGCTCGGCGGTGGCCGGGTCCAGCGCGGGCGGGCCCGGCTTCTCCAACAGGATCTCGCGCTCCGGGTCGCCGGGCAGGTTCACAGTGAGCCACCGCATGAAGCCGAGGTCCTGGTCGGTGTTGACCTCCATGCCGAGCTTGTTGACGTAGAAGTCAAGCGCGGCGTCCTGGTCGAGGACGTAGATCTGGGAGCGGCTGATCGCGTTCATCGTCATGCCCATGACGCTAGAGGTAGACCGTGACCTGCGGCTTATCCAAAACTGCTGGGTCGGGTCCAGGCTTTGGTGAAGCACGACGGCACGTTGGCCGGCGCGACGCGCTGACGCCGGAAATCCGAGGGCGACTCCCCGACGATCTGCCGGAACGTCCGACTGAACGTGCCCAGACTGCCGAAGCCGACGGCGTAGCAAATGTCCGTCACGTCCCGGTCGGTCTCCACCAGCAACGACATCGCCCGCTCCACCCGGCGGCGTTGCAGGTAGCGGTGCGGGGTCTCACCGAAGGTGGCCCGGAAGGTACGGATGAAGTGCGCCTGGGAGACGTGCGCGATCCGGGCCAACGCGGGGATGTCCAGCGGCTCGGCGTACGCCCGGTCCATCGCGTCCCGGGCGCGCAGCATCGCCCGGTTCGACTCCTCCACCGCCCGACTCATCTGCCCCTGTCCCGCTCCGCGCTGCTCCGGCCCCCAGGCTAGCGCCGGGCGCCCCGTCGTCCGGTCGGGTAGCGGCTCCGCGTCCGTTCCTCGCCGGACCACCGGCGGCGTCGACTTACTGGTTGGCCTCGCGCTCCGGACAGTCGGCGTACTGCCAGGTCGCGGTGAGGTCCTGACTCGTCACGATCATCCTGCCGGCGAGACAGGCGATCTCGTGCCGGCACCCCTGTTCGTGCGGCAGCACCTCGTCCAACATCACGTCCTGGAGTTGGGCCACGTCCAGCTCACGGTCAGCGGGCTCAATCGTCAGACTCCGTACGCCCCGGTAGCGAATGGTCAGGTCTTCCTCGTGCGGGCTTCAGGCTCTTGACGCAGCGCTGGCCAGTGAAGTCTTAGTGGTCGGGGTCCGTAGCGAACCTGCGAGCTCCATCGGGCAACGAGTCAGCAAGCGATGACAACTGCTCGACGTATGCCCAGGCATCCAGAAGGATGCCGTCCTTGGTTCGTTCAAGGCTGACGTATCTCATTGCCGCCCCTCCGCCAATGCTCGACCAGCGCCCTCAGCCGGTCCGTACCTGGACGACCAGGGTCTGGAGCACCGGTGGCGATTGTCCTTGATCCCGGCCGATCCCAGGTGCCCACACCCGAGGCGAACGACGCGCCGCGCTGGCTCACCGCTGTGGGACACAGTGACATTTGCCCGGTACGGCTGAGCTGTTACTTGCCGTAGTAGAAGTCGGCGGCCTCACCAGCGCGTGCCGGCGCGTTGATCTTCAAGGACTTCCCGTGATCCTTCATGGTGGTGGTCAGCGTCAGTTTCGGGCCATCGCTGGGGCTCAGCTCCACCTTGATCGAGGTGACCCAACCCTGGTCGTCGGTGGTGATCGTGAACGGCGACAGGCGTACGCCGATCGAGACGATGCTCGGTGCGCCCACGGGGAGGAACGACGTGGTGTCCTTGCCGGTGGGGTCGAAACGGCCGGTGTAGGTGTGCGGGTCGACGCGGTCCACCGAGACGATCGACGCTGTGAACGCCTTCAGGCCGGTCGGGTCGGCCCAGTCGAAGCGGAGGAAGAAATCGTCGGGCTTCACTCGCTTCAGATCGACGTGCACCCAGTCCTTCTCGTCGGACGGCCGCGAGTAACTGTCGTTGCCGATCACGATCCGGCTCCCCGCCGACGGGTACTTCCCGCCGGTGACCGAGATCGTGGTCTGGAAACGGCGCTTCTTCGGATCGAAGGCACCCGTGCCGTTGACCTTCTGCCCCTCGGGCAGGTTGCCGCGCACCGCGTACCGGTGGGCAGCCCCCTGCGACCGCTGCAATGCCGCGACCAGCTCAACGCGGACGTCGGGCGTCGGGGACGGCACGGCAGTGGCAGTCGCGGTGGCCTGAACCAGTTTGTCGGTGCGGGTGGGCTCAGTCGTCGGAGTGCAGCCGGCAGCAAAGAACAGACTGCCGGTCAGACCCAGCACGAGCAGAGTGGTGCCGTGTTTCATTGTGATTCCCCCGTGGACCGCCGCCTGATGGCGGGACGGAGGCACGATAGCGAACGTGGTCGACGTCCGGTTGCCCCTCGGGGCGGACCGGCAGACACACGGCAGTGCCGCTCGGAAAGGTCTGATGTAATTGGAGCCCCCGGCCGGGATCGAACCGGCGACATCTCGCTTACAAGGCGTCCAGCGCTGAGCGGCCAAGCAACTGAGCGTCTGAGCGCGTAGGCCGCGAGCGAGAAACGCATAGGCGAATGCTCGCTGGAACGGCTCTCCCTTACCCTGTGCGACGCCGCCTCGGGTCCATGGCCCGGCCGGTGCGGAACTTGAGGTATTGCACCCACTCGAACTTCTCCGCGTCGGACACCTTGGGGTCCTGGAGGATCTGGATGACCTCTTCCACCGTCGCGTCGAACATCCGCGGCGGCTCGGGATTGAGGCCCATCTCCTCACGCGTCAGGTAGCCGAGCGCTACAGCAGCCTCGCGGGGGTCGAGATCCAGCGCACGGAAGACCGCCCGGACCTGCTCAGGGTCCGGGCGTTCGACTTTGCCCGCTTCCCAGCGCAGGTATGTCGACCTGGAGACCCCGGATTCGTCGATGACGTCTTCTTGGGTCCAGCCCTTGTTCTTGCGGCCCGCTCGTAGGAGCTGCGCGAAGTCGTGACCTCTTTGGTCAGGGGACGGCGGCATGGGGACAAGGTAGGTCGTCCGTTCGGACGTTGTCGTCGTCATACCTGGCACATGCCGTACGTGAGACCTCATGGGTGGCGGGCCATTATCGCAGGCCGGTAGCGCGGCAGCGAGTGTCATGGGCGACACCTTACATCGACCAAATGTCATACAGGAGACTTCGTGTCGCCTCTTGCGTTCCACCTATGGAACCTGCATGATGGGTGTCATGCATGAGACCTCAGCACCCCCCGAAGGTGCCACCTCCGAGACCTGGCGGTTGAGGTGGGACGTGGTCGGCAAGCGCTGCGAAGAGCTGGGTGCAGTATCGCGCAACGCTCAAGCGCAGCTCATGGGCGTCCCCCGCACCACCTTCTTCCGCTGGCTCAAGGGCACTCACACCCCCAACCTCACGGCGTCCCGCCGCGCGGCTGACCGGCTCGACCTCCCCTCCGACGAGATGTGGGAGCGGGCGGCATGACCGAGCATCTGCGCAAGGACCGCGCCGCCGCCGGCCGCATCGGCGGACTCACCCGCGCCTCCCGCGAGATCGACCCGAAGGCCGCCGCCCAACGCGGACAGCGCGGACTGATCGCTCGCTTCGAGAAGCAGGTGCCCGCCGAGGTAACCGACCCGGCGCAGCGCACCCGGATGGCCGAGCTTGCTCTGCGCGCCCACATGTCTCGCCTCGCAGTCGCGTCGGCCAAGAAGCGCCGCGCCCGGAGCGCCGCCTGATGTACGAGGACGTGATTGAGCGGATCAAGCGGCAGATCGTCGTCGACGACAAGGGTTGCTGGATCTGGCAGGGACGGGTCGACAGCTCCGGCTATGGCGACCTCCGGCTCAAGAGCACGCCCTCCAAGACCCGGATCGCCCACCGCATCTCCTACGAGGTTTTCGTCGCCCGGATTCCCGCCGGCCTCCAGATCGATCACCTGTGCCGGGTTCGCGCCTGCGTCAACCCGAAGCACCTGGAGCCGGTCACGCCCAGAGAGAACACGCTCCGTTCGCCCATCGCGCTCGCGTCCCTCGCTGCCCAGCAGGCGACCTGCAAGCGGGGTCACGCCTTCGACGAGAAGAACACCATCTGGCGTCGTGAGGGCGGCCGGGCGTGCCGCACCTGCAAGCGCGACCGCCTCCGGGAGTTCCGCGAGCGCCAGCGTCGCGTTCCCGCCGACGCCGCCTAGTTCCGCCCCGGTGCCCACCCGGGCCCGGACACAGAACGACGCCCCCACCAACCGCCAAGTCCGCAGGGGCGTCCGAACCGACAGGGAGTATCCCATGACCTCCACGACCACTACCTCCACCGAGGACCGTCGGCTGCTCGCCGAGGTCAGCCGGTTGCGCAGGGCCAACGACTGGCGCGACTCGTCGCGCGGCTTCCAGAACGCGCCGTTCGAGGACCAGGCCACCGTCGCGGTCCGGCCGAACGAGGCCGGGTTCCAGGTGTGGCGCAAGCCCGCCGACGCCCCGCACTTCACCGGCCAGCCGACCGAGTACCCGGCCGAGAGCGTCCGCGAGGCCGTGGATCTGCTCGTCGCACTCAACATCCTGCCGGACAGCTTCTCGTCGGCGTACAGGGAGGGCCGCAATCAGGCCGCCGCTGACGTCGAGCGCATGCCCATCACCCTCGGGGACGCCGGATGGCAGCACATGGAGGCCAGCGCGGTCGAGGCCGACTACCCGGCCGAACTGGTCCGCCGCCGCCGGACCCGCGACGACTTCACCACCGCCACCATCGAGGGCGCCTACCAGTACGGCTACCGGCAGGCCGCGAAGGTCGCCCGAGGCGGCACCCGATGAGCGACTACCTCGACGCCGTTCGCGCCCTCGCGCGGGCCGCAACCAACAGTCCGTGGACCGGAGAAACATACCGGCGGGTGCTCGCTGGCCTGGCAACCAGCACCGGCAACTACGCCGCTGATGCTCGATTCGTCCGCGAGGCTCGCGAACTCGTGCCTGACCTCACCGAGAGGTTGGCCAGGGCTGTCAAGGAGCGCAACTACTACGCCGAGAAGTCCGACATTCTCAGCGCTGAGCTGGATGAGCGGGACAAGGTCGAGGCCGAGCTTGACGACCTTCACGAGCAGGTCGCCGCCATGAAGCGTGTCGTCGACGCCGCGAGGGTGTGGCGGGCGCAGTTCACGAAGCCGACCGACACGATGTTCCCCCGCCAGGGTGCGCTGTGCGCCGCCGTGGACGCGCTGCCCTCCGAGGACGGCACCCGGTGAGCGCCGCGATCAAGGCGAACAACTTCGCCGACCTGCGCCAGAAGCTGCACGACGCCACCCCCGCCGTACTGAAGGCCACCGAGGCGTACTGGGCGGCCCTGCCCGGCGTCATCGCCGCGAAGCACCGGCACCTCATCGGCGAAGAGATCGAGGTGCGGCAGGCGGTGCGGCACGACATCGAAACGGCCCACGCGGCGCTGGTCGCCGACATGGCCCCGACCACCCGCTGGGAGGCAACGCGATGAACGAGGACAGCTACGAGCAGCGCATCCAGCGGGCCATCCACGACCACCTCACCGGCTTCACCTGGTACGACACCGACAACCGCGGCGACATCGAGATCCACGTCCTCGACTCGAACGCCGAGCGGCGCTGGTACGCCATCGGCCCCAGCGGCGCCGTGTCCATCACCGCCCGCCACCGCCCGGACGGGCCGCTGCCCGCAGGGGCGATCACCGAGTGGGGCGGGGCGTTCATCTTCCCCACCCGCCTGATGCTCACCCACCGCCCCGACACGGCCGGCGCGTACTGCCCCATCACCGGCGGTGGTTGCACCCACACCGACGGCAGCCCCCTCGGCGAGCCGCTGGACCGGTGCTGGGACTCCGACTCCGCGTTCGACGGCGCGATGACCGACGACCTGGCCGGCGAGTACCGGCGAGTCCACGGCCACGATCTTCAGGAGGCGACCCGATGACCATTCGCGCGCAGGAGCAGATCCTCGCCCGCTTCCGATCGGTCGTCGGCGTAGAGACCGGCCCCGGCACCAGCGACGCACGCCCCGGACCCCGCCACACCGCCCGGGTGAAGCGCTGCTGCAAGACCGTCCTCGTCGGCGAGCGCTGCGACTGCCGGGCCGTCCGCCGGCAGATGCGGGCAGCGGCACGGCAGCCGATCTTCTTCGACTTCCGCCAGGCAGGTGCGTGATGGCCCGCCTGATCCTCACCCTCGCCGCCCTCGCCCTCCTCACCGCCGTCGCCGTGTACATCGGCGAAGTCATCGGGGAACGCCGCGAACGCCGCCGGATCGACGTCGACCTCCAAACGCTCAGCTCGGAGCTGCACACCCAGAACGCCGCGCTGATGGCCATCCCCGGCGACGACTACCCGGCCATCCTGCACGGCCGGCTGGTGGCCACCGAGCACCGCGACCGGTGGCTGCCCGCCCTCGACCGGATGGCAGCCCGCATGCACCTGAGGAGGGCCGCATGAGCCCGACCAACCCGCCGCCGTTCTTCCGGGGCTTCGCCATCGCCCTGCCGGTAGCCCTCGCCCTCAACGCCATCCTGCTGGCCCTCCTGATCTGGAGCCTGACGTGACCAACTACAGCGCCCACGAAATCTTCCGCCTCGACCAGGCATACCCCGCCGCCGTCAACACCATCGAAGACCTCACCGGCGACCCCACCCGCAAGACCCGCCTGGCCGAAGTCGGGCCCAAAGTGTTCGCCGCCGAACTCACCCGCGACCTCGCCGCCTCCGCCGCCGGCCCGATGTCCCTCGCCGCGTGGGCCGCCGTCGCCACGGTGCGGCTCATGGACGCCGGCCGCATGTGGGAAGAGGACACCGACAAGGCGTGGGCCAAGGTCGACGAGCTGACCGATCGGCTCGCCGCCATGACCGAGGCAGCCACCGACCACCGGAAGACCGCCAGCAACGCCCTCAACCGGGGCAACCGCCTGCACGAGCAGTTGGCCGCCGCACAAAACGCTCTGCGCAGCCTCGGCCAGGCACACGCCGACCTGAAGACGGACAACGACGAACTGGTCGCCGAGAACGCCCGGGTACGGCAGCAACGCGACGAGCTGAAGCCGGTCGTCGAGGCCGCCAAGGTGTGGCGCTGGTCCGGCAACACCGCCGGCGACCACCGGCAGGCCATCGCGGAGTTGAACGCCGCCGTGGACGCCCTGCCGAAGGCCGAGGCCGACTACCTCATCTGGTCGCAGCACCACCGGTCGTGGTGGGGGCCCAGCCGATCCGGGTACCGCAGCAACCCCGCCGACGCCGGGCGGTACACCCTCACCGCAGCCCAGGCCGAGATGGGGCGTGGCTGCTACTGCTGCCGCGTTCCAGAGGTGCCGGTCGCCGCCGGGAAGGTCATCAGCGCGGGCGACCAGACGATCCAGGCCGCCATCACCGAGGCCACCGAGCAGGCCATCGCGGCGGGCCAGGAGAACAAGGCGTACGACGTCGCCGAGGCCACCCGATGAGCCTCGACGCCATCGCCGACGCGATCACCACCGCGCTCCCCGCCCTCGCCGTCACCGCCATGCCCGTCCTCGCCACTACCGCCGGAGTCGCCCTCTGGTGGCTCCACCAAGACACCGCCGAGGCCGAGGACACCTACAACGTCGACGACTACCGGCAACCCGCCACCGTCCGCGTCCGCACCCACCACACCGATATCGACGCACCCACCCAGGTCATCCGCCGGGCACTCCCCGACGCCGGCGCACCCATCTACGACCAGCTGTCCGCCCGCCACACCGCCCAGCAGTGGCTGCGGGAGATCGCCGCCAACCACGCGTTCGTGAACGGCATCAACGAAGGAGCAGCCCGGTGAGGCGCCTCCAATCCATCCGCAACGACACCCCACTCACCGCCGCCGACCTGCTCGGCAACGTCGGCGACTGGCAGGAACAGGCTCTCTGCACCCAGACCGACCCGGAGGTTTTCTACCCGGAAAAGGGCGGCACGGTCGAGCCCGCCAAGAAGGTCTGCCGCAACTGCGACGTCCAGGCCGAGTGCTTGGAGTACGCCCTCAACCGCGACGAACGGTTCGGCGTCTGGGGCGGCCTGTCCGAGAAGGAACGGCGCGCCGAGGCCAAGCGCCGCGCCGGGAGAGCTCCGGCGGTGGCGGCATGAGCACCCTCCCGCTCGGCTGCGCCACCTGCGGCGTGCCCCGCCGACGCCACGACGACACCCACCGCTGGCAGGCACCGGAGATGCCCACCATCCTGGCCCGCGCCGCCGCCCGCAAACAGTGCCATCACTGGATCGGCGTCGAGGCCCGCGAGTGCGGCAGCCAGATCGGCGTCCGCGCGTTCCTCCAAGGCGACCGCTGCCCCATCCACGACCCCAACGTCCTCACCGAGGACACCGCCGGCCGGTGCACCACCTGCGATCTGCCGGTCAGCCGGTGGGATCCGACCGACCCGCTGTACCTCGAGGGCAGCGGCCAGTGCCCCGGCTGCTCCCGCGCCGACCTCGACGAAGAGAAGCGCCTCGAGCACGCCGAGGCGGCGTCATGACCACCGCCGTCGTCGAGGTCACCGAACCCGGCATTCACGACGGGATGCCCGACGAGGTGTACCACCGGGACCCCGTCCCCGCGGGCAGCCTCTCCAGCTCCGGCGCCCGACGGTTGCTGAAGACCTGCCCCGCGAAGTTCGACTACGAGCGGCGCAACCCGCCCGCCCCCACCAAGACGTTCGACATCGGGCACGCCGCACACCAGATGATCCTCGGCACCGGTCCAGAACTGGTCGTGGTGCCCGGGGCCCGGTGGGACACCAACGACGCCAAGGCCCAGGTCGCCGCGGTCCGCGAGCGGGGCGGTATCCCGCTAAAGCAGGCCGACATGGACCAGATCAGGGCCATGGCCGACGCCATCCTCGCCGACCCGCTCGCCGCCGCCATGCTCTCCGTCGGCGAGCCGGAGCGGTCCCTGTTCTGGGTCGACGAGCGCACCGGCATCTGGCGGCGCGCCCGCCTCGACTGGTACCGCGACGGTCACATCGTCGACCTGAAGACGTGCGAGTCCGCTGACGAAGAGGCCATTCGCAGGGACGCCGCGCGCTACGGCTACCACGCGCAGGACGAGTGGTACCGCGAAGGTGTCCGCGCTGTCGGCCTGTGCCCGGACCCGTCGTTCACCTTCATCTTCGTCGAGAAGGCCGCTCCGCACCTGACGCACGTGGTGCAGCTCGGCCCGGATGAGATCGCCGCCGGCCGGCACCTCAACAACAAGGCCATCGACCGGTTCGCCGAGTGCCAGCGCACCGGCGTGTGGCCGGGCTACGCCTCCGACATCACCACCATCTCGCTGCCGCCCTACGCCCTACGCGCCCTGGAGTTCTGATGCCCGGCATCCGCGACAACGACGGCCGCCTGATCGAGCCGTACGTCTTCGAGTCGACCTACACCCAGCCCGACGGGATCCGCGTCCAGGTCGTCATCACGATCCCGGCCGGCGAGTGGTGGAAGGACGTTCAGGAGGCCGGCGAGATCGCCCAGATGGCCGCCTCTCGCGCCCTCACCCAGATCAACGCCCAGATCAAAGCCAGCAACGAAAGGGTCCCGTTCTGATGAGCGACGTCGCCGTTCGCACCGACCAGCACCTCGACATCCCCACCGGCACCGAACCGGCCACCGCGCAGCTCGTCCAGTGGGCGCAGGCCGCCGACGCCGCCGGACGGTTCGCCGCCGTCGTCTGCAACACCTCCGCCGTGCCGGTCGCCTACAAGGGCAAGCCCGCCGAGGCCGCCGCCGCGATCCTCGCCGGAGCCGAAGTCGGGCTGTCCCCGATGGCCAGCCTCCGCGCCTTCGACAACATCCAGGGCACCCCCGCCCCGAAGGCCATGACTCTCCGCGCCATCACCCAGGGCCTCGGGCACGAGATCCGCATCGACGAGTCCACCGCGGTCATCGCCGTCGTGTCCGGACGCCGCAAGGGCGACACCGAGTGGCAGACGTCCACCTGGACGATCGAGCGCGCCCAGCAGATGGGGCTCACCGGCAAGCAGCAGTGGAAGCAGCAGCCCGCCGCAATGCTCGTCGCCCGGGCCACCGCCGAGGTGTGCCGCTGGATCGCCTCCGACGCGATCATGGGCATGCCCTACGCCGCCGAAGAGATCCGCGACCAGGGCAGCAACTACGAGGCCCGGCCCGCGCCACGGCTCGTCACCGCCGCCGACTTCATCGAGCAGACCACCAACGAGCCGACGGCCCACACGGACCCGACCGACCCGCTCGGTGCGTTCGCCGCCGCCGACGAGTTCACGGTCGACGAGGTGCTCGCGGACATCGCCGCCGCCGAGACGCAGACCCGCCTCGACGAGATCAAGCAGGCGTGCCGCGAGTCCGGCATCCGCGACCAGCAGGTACTCGACGCCTGGGCCGCCCGCTCCGCGCAGCTGGTCGAGGGCTGAGCCGTGACCACTCACATCCTCCAGATCGTCTGGCCCATCACCGACGACACGTACACCCGCAACCAGCTCATCGCCATCGCCAAGGGCGACCTCGACGACCTCGCCGAGCAGGCCCACGCCATCATCACCGGCCCGCCCATCTGGTACATCGCCGACGCCGCCGACACCCCCGGGTGGACCGGCTACGCGCCCGGCATGGTCCTCGTCGCCAACCTCCCCGCCGAACCGTACGGCGCGCTCTCCGAGCACCGCGTCGGCCAGTTCCACGTCGACCCCGCCACCGTCGAACGGCTCATCGCCGGCAACCCGCCCGCGAAGGTACGAGCCACCGAACGAACCACCGCGATGGTCGCCATGGCCAGCCGCGGCGCCGAGATCCCGGCCGTCGCATCCCGGTTCCGGGTCACCACCGACGCCGTGAACCAGGCCATCCAACGGCACCGCCACCGCAGCAACGACCGAGAGGCGGTTGCGGCATGAGCACCGCGATCGAGTGGACCGAAGAGACCTGGAACCCGACCACCGGCTGCGACCGGATCTCCGCCGGCTGCGACAACTGCTACGCCCTGACCTTGGCCAAGCGGCTGAAGGGGATGGGGTCGGCGAAGTACCAGACCGACGGCGACCCGCGAACCAGCGGCCCTGGCTTCGGGTTGGCCACCCACGCCGACGCGCTGACCATCCCGCTGAAGTGGCGCAAGCCGCGGACAGTGTTCGTCAACTCGATGTCCGACCTGTTCCACGCCCGAGTGCCCACCGCGTACGTGGCCCGTGTCTTCGCGGTCATGGCGGCCACTCCGCAGCACACCTACCAGATCCTCACCAAGCGGCCCGAACGGATGCTGCGCCTGGTCGGCGAGGAGATCGACGGTGGGGTGGTGCTCCTAGACGCGGCGTACGCGGCCGGCTTCGAGAGCGTGGCTACCGCGCTGTACGAGGCGGAATGGCCGCTGTCGAACGTGTGGCTGGGCACCTCCATTGAGTCGGATCAGCACGCGGGCCGGGCAGATGCCCTCCGCAAGACGAACGCCGCCGTCCGGTTCATCTCCGCCGAGCCGCTGCTGGGTCCGCTGCCGTCGCTCGACCTGACCGGCATCGACTGGCTCATCGCCGGAGGCGAGTCCGGCCCCAACGCGCGACCGATGCACCCGGACTGGGTGCGCGACCTCCGCGACCGCTGCCAAGCCGCCGGCACCGCCTTCTTCTTCAAGCAGTGGGGCAACTGGGTGCCGCCGTCGGAGATGCCCGAGGACACCTTCATGAGCTGGGACGTGGAGCACGGCACCAGCGCGTACGACCGCGATCAGCCGTGGCGCGTCGGCAAGAAGGCCGCTGGCCGCGAGCTGGACGGGCGGACCTGGGACCAGTACCCGACCAGCGCCGAGCAGGCAGCGGCATGAGCACCGGCGACCACCGCGGCACCGCGACCACCGTCGACTGCCCGCTCTGCACCGTGACCGTGCTCATCCGCGAGCCGAACCCGGTCGCCGCGGTGGTCGCCGCCGCCGACGCCCTCGAACACCACCTCAACGACCACCGCACAGCGGACCAGGAAGGGGATGCCCGCTGATGGCTTCCAACAACTCCCCACGCGCGTCGTCCATCTGGCCGCAGATGCCCTTCATGCGTGGCCCGGTCGCCGCCCAGCGGCTGCGCGATTGGCTGCCGCAGTACCGGGAGCGCCGCGCCGAGGTCGCCGCCCGCCGGGAGCGGGTCCTCGCCCACGAATGGGCGCGCAAGCAGCTCTGCACCATCCTCGGGCTGTCCGACGCCCGGAACTGGAACGGGTACATCCCCGAGGCCCGCAACGCCGACGGGGTCCTCAACCCGTACGAGTCGCGACGGGCGCTGATCGAGCTGCTCCGCGAGGTCGCTGCCGCCGACGGCGCCGGACAGGAGCCGGGCGAGTGAAGCGGTGGGAATTCGAGCGCGCGGTGCTGGGGTCCGATCTGTCGGCCCCGGCCCGGCTCATCCTGCTCGCCCTCGCCGTCCTCGCTGACTGGCCCGGCGGCGTGATCCCGGCGAAGTTCTCCCCGTCGCTGTCGACCTTGCAGGTGATGACCGGGTTGTCGCGCAGCGCCCTCGCCACGCATCTGAACGCGATCGAGCGAGTCGCGGGTCGGGACGGCTGGGTTGTTCGGGCCCGTCCGACGAAGCGGCAGGCGCAAACGGAGAAGGAGCGGACCCGTTACCGACTGTCCATCCCGGCTAGTGCACGAGACGCACTAGCTAGTGCATCTCACGGACTAGCTAGTGCAGGAGACGGACTAGGGCTAGTCCGTGAGGTGGACCGGGCTAGTGCAGGAGGTGGACACAAGCCAGACCACTTCCAGACCTATAGCCAGACCGCAGCCAAGCAGCAGTCACCGAGCAGCCCAGAACAGATCGTCATCGACGCCACCGGCGCCACCGCCGAGGAAGCGGCAGCAGTCGCCAACCGAGTCGCCAACGAGCGGAAGCCCCGGAGCCTCCCCGGGCTGCTGCGCCGGATGGCCACCGACGGAGACCTCACCCAACTATTGGCCGACCAGCGGGCCGCCGCCAAGCGGGCCACCGTCGCTGACGCCCTCGAAGCCGCCCGCCGTGGACCGGAGTGCGAACACCGTGTCCCGGGTGGCGCCGCTCTGCACCCGACGACCCGCCAGCCGCTCTGCCCGCACTGCCGCACCCAGGCGCAGCGCAACGGCCTGAAGGTCGTGTCCGCGTGATCGCCGCCCGCCGCCGCGGTGCCCTCGACCGCCTCGCCCGCCCGCTCACCAACCGCACCCGACAGGAGAAGCCATGACCCAGCCCCACGAGCCGCGCGTCTGCGACGCCCTCTGCCGAGACATCGAACGCGAGCGCGACCAGCTTGCCGCCACCCGGTTTACCGATGCCGCACTCGTGCGCCAAGCCACCGAGGCCGACATCGCCCGCCAGGTGCTGATCCTTGCCGAGGACCCGAAGATCCTCGGCATGTGGGCCGACACCTGTCAGCCCCGCCCGGTCACCGTCGCTGACCACTTCCGCGCCCTGGCCGCGAAGCTTTCCCGCCCGACCCCCGCCGAGGTGAAGCCGTGAAGACCCGACCCCGCGACATCTGCCCGGCCTGCCGCCTGCCCCGCCGGCTCCGCAAGGACGGACGCATCGAACGCCACAAGAAGCCCCGCCCATCCGACAGCGGCTGGAACTGGCGCGCCACACAGGTCCCCGGCGACTGCCCCGGCACCGGCGAGCGCCCGCTGACCCTGACTCCCGCCAAGAGCACCGAGGTGAAGCCGTGACCGCCCCCAAGGTGCTCGGCCTCGACCTGTCACTCACCTGCACCGGTGTCGCCGGCAACGGCTGGACCGACACCATCGAGCCCGTCAAGCGCCGCGCCGACTTCCGCGACCGCAAGGACCCGATCCGCGACGCCCAGCTGCGCACCGCCTACAACCACGGACGGCTCAACGCCATCCGCGAGCGCCTCGCCGACTTCGTCTTCGGCGCCGACCTGATCGTCATCGAAGGCATCGCCTACGCCGCCAAGGACACCGAACGGCAGATCGCCGGCCTCAACTGGATGGCCCGCCAGTGGCTGTGGAACTGGGGCTTCCCGTACGCCGTCGTCCCGCCGTACACCCTCAAGCACTTCGTGACCGGCATCGGCGACGCCGACAAGGACCTGGTCACCAAGTTCATCGCCGACTGGTTCCCGTGGTTCGACGGCGGTCACGACGAAGCCGACGCCGCCGGTCTCATGGCCATGGGCTACGCGCACCTCGGCATGCCGCTCGGCCCGATGCTCGACCACCAGGTGACCGCGCTGAGCAAGGCGCAGTGGCCCGACGTGGCCCGGCCGGTGGTGGCCCCGTTCAGCCCGTCCGCCGGTGTCGGCGCCCACACCGGCAACCTGCCCGGAGAGGACGCCGCCTGATGCGCACCAAAACCGCCACCCTCGCCACCGCCTACATCGCCACCATCGTCGCCGCCAACTGGGCGGTCACCCACATCACCGCTCTGCCGCTCGGCTACGGCGTGGTCATCCCTGCAGGCGTGTGGTTCGTCGCCATCACCCTCACCATCCGCGACCAGCTGCACGACCGCCTGGGCTACTGGTTGACCGGCGGCCTCGTCGTCGTCGGCGCACTCCTGTCCTGGCCGCTGTCCAGCCCCGGAGTCGCCCGCGCCGCCGTGTTCGCCTTCATCGCCTCGCAGCTCCTGGTCGACCAGAGCCTGTACGCCTGGCTCAGGAAGCGGTTCCCGGACGCCCGCTGGGTGGCCATCGCCGGATCGAACGGCGGCGGCATCATCGCCGACTCGATCGTGTTCATCTACTTCGCGCAGGAAGCGCTCCGCCAGTTCGGCCTCGACCCCAGCAAGGCGCTCGTCGGCCAGATCATCGGCAAGCTCGCCGTCACCCTCGTGGTCGCCTACATCATCAAGCGCCGCGACGCCCGCCGCCCGGCCCTTCAGCCCGCCACGGCGGTGGCGGCATGAAGACCTGGTACCTCGGCATCCACATGCCCAGCTGGTTGGCCAACGAACGCCTCGCCGACGTCCCCGTGTTCATCAGCCGCCGCACCTTCATGGACCGCCGCACCGGCCGCTACCGCAAGACCTTTCCCCGCGCCGTCGGCCGGTACGCCGTCGACTCCGGTGGCTTCACCGAGCTGAAGGACTTCGGGAAGTGGACCATCAGCGCCGACGAGTACATCGAGTTCCTGGAGCGGTTGCAGGAGGAGACCGGCCCGTACGACTTCGCGGCCCCCCGTGACCGCATGTGCGAGCCGGCCGTCATCACCGGGGGCACCTTCGCCGGCCTCCACTTCGTCGGCACGGGACTCACCCTTGAGCAGCACCTGGAGCTGACCGCCGAGGACGGCGTCGACATGCGCCAGCGGGCGCCACACCTGCGCACCATGCTCGTGCTCCAGGGTTGGCGGAAGAAGGACTACCACCGCTGCTGGGACCTGTACGAGCAGGCCGGCATCGACCTCACCAAAGAGCCCGTCGTCGGCATCGGGTCCGTCTGCCGTCGGCAGCACATGGACGAAGCCGCCGACATCCTCGACAGCCTCTGGGATCGGGGCCTGCGGAACATGCACGGCTTCGGCTTCAAGATCACCGGCCTGCGCACCTGCTGGGAGCAGTTGGCCACAGCCGACTCCATGTCGTGGAGCAAAGACGGCCGGCACACCCCCGGCTGCCAGCACCCGCCCTACGCCCGGGGCAAAGAGCCGAAGAACGAGGCGAACTGCCTTCGCTTCGCCCTGGAGTGGCGCAACCGCAACATCGCCCCGCCGACCCGCCCGCGCGAGCGGCAGCTCACGTTCGACTTCGCCACCCCCCTCGACCTAGCCGCATGAGTGCCACCAAAAGCCGTGTTCTGCCCCTACCGATCGATCAAGGAGGAATTGAGATGGGCGATCCCGTTTTCGAGGATGTCCACGCCGCTTACCGAAGGGCGGATCGCGCCCGGCAGCCCAAGAACCTCAGCGAGGCAGAGATCCGGGCTGCGGCTCGACGCGACTTCGCAAGGGAGGTTCGCGCGCTCCTGAATTTCTGGGAGCCCGTCGCTCGCGAGGCCCTGCCCTCCGAAGAGGATCGCGGCGTCTACGACAGCGAGGTGCAAGCGATGGTCGACATGCTGGAGCGCTATGAGATGAAGGCGCGCAAGCCGTGACCGTTCTCGCCGCCGTGCCGCAGCCGGGCGACCACCACGCCCGGCTGCTGGCCGCGTTCCTCGACGGCCTCCGCAGCCCACTCACCGCCGACACCTACCGCCGCGACATCACCCACTGGCTCACCTGGACCGCCCAACGCGGCATCGACCCGCTCACCGCCTGGCCCGCCGACATCAAACGCTGGCAAACCTGGCTGAGCGAGCACGGCGGCCGACACGGCACCGGAGAAGCCGGCACCAGCCGCGCCCGCCGCCTCGGAGCCGTCAGCAGCTACTACCAGTTCCTCATCGAACACCGCATGGCCGAACGCAACCCCGCCGACCTCACCCGAAACTCACGCCCCGTCCGCGCACCCCGCAAAGCCGCCGCCCTCTCCGACGAACACACCGGCCAACTCCTCCGCCAAGCCGACCTCGACACCGAACGGGCCGCCGCCATCGTGTGGCTGCTACTCAACACCGGCATCCGCGTCGGCGAAATGCTCGCCGCCGACCTGACCGACCTCGGCGTCGACCGAGGCCACACCGTGCTGCACATCCACGGCAAGGGCGGCAAAGGCCGCACCGTGGTGCTCACCGCCGAGGTGAAGCAACGCCTCGACGCCTACCAGGCAACCCGCACCGACCGCGTCGGCACCGTCGTGCTGGTCGGGCAAGCCGGGGTGACACCCGCCCGGCCGCTCATCGCCACCAGCAGCGGCAAGCAGCTCACCCGCAAAGCCGTGCGGCTGCTCCTGATCCGCCTCGCCAAAGCCGCGAAGCTGCCGCCCGAGGTTGTCGCCCGCATCCACCCGCACATCACCCGCGCCACCTACATCACCGCCTCACTGGCGGACGGGGTGTCCATCTACGACGTCGCCCAGGACGCCGGGCACGCCTCCACGGACACCACGCGGGGCTACGACCGCTCCCACTACGACCCGACCCGCTCCGCCGCGTACCGGCTCGCCGGCCGGTGGAGCCGCCACGTCACCACCGACGAGAGGAGCGACGCCTGATGGGCGACATGCAGCGCTACCGCGACATCAAGGCCAAGGCCACCGAGGACGACCCGACCGCCAAGCTCCGCGCCCAACTGGTCATCGCGTTCGACCAGGCGCTCGCCGAGTCGATCCGGCTGGAGCGGCAGGGCAAGCCCGGCAAGGTGCGGGCCCTCGGCTTCACCGAGACCGCCGACCTGCTCGACGAGGTCACCCCCGCCACGGAACCGGTCTGCCTCCAGTGCCGGCCGGCCCCGGTGACGTTCCGCTGCCGCGAGCTTGGCCACACCATCCGCCCGAACTGACCACCACCGCGCCGCGCTGAGCGGCCCAACGGAAGGACAACACCATGAGCCCCGAAGAGCACCACGCCGAAGCCCTGCGGTGGCTGGCCATCGCCGAAACGGCATACGCCAACATCTCGCACGAAGGCACCCTGCCCGTCGTTGGCGCTGCCGCCATCGCGCAGGTTCACGCCGCCCTCGCTGACTACACCCCACCCGTTGAGATCGTTCCGTACCTCGCACTCCGGAAGTCCCAGCGCGGACCCAAGCCGCAGGGCTTGTAAACGCCGGTGGCCCTCCCAGGACCGCAAGCCCGGGAGGGCCACCACCAGCACCCCGTAGGGCGCCCGCATCACACCGGCCAGCCTACAGATCCGGGGGGACCACTGAGATGGACCGCGACACCACCATCACCGCCATCACCGGGCTCGCCGAGCAACTCTGCGACCCGCACCACCACGTCGAACGCGTCCGCTACTGGGACAAGAACCGCAACGAGAAGCACCGCGAGTGGCGCACCACCCAACCCGGACTCCTCCAACAGCTCCACGACGCCGCTGTGGAGCCCGTACAGGCCACCGCAGACACCGGACCGCGCCCAACACCGGGTAGCCGCCCACCGCTCGCCCTGGAAGCTCTCAGCACCCACGCGGCCATCTGCACCCACGTCCACCACTGGTGCTGGTCCCTCAACCTCAACCCCCGCAACACCGTCGAAGGCAACCTCCGCGCCCTCATCGGCGCAACCGGGCAACTCGACGACGACGACCTCACCCTCCTCGCCGTCGAACTCCGCACCTGGCACCGATGGGCCAGCGTCGCCACCGGGTGGACCGCGCCCCTGTTCGCACCCCACGTCCCCTGCCCCGCCTGCCACACCACCGGGCAGTTGCGGGTCAACCTCACCGCCCAAGCCGCCCACTGCCGGGCCTGCCAAGCCACCTGGGCATCCGACGACGGGTCGATCTACCACCTCGGGGCGTACATTCAGGCCCACACCAGCAGGAAGGCAGCAGCATGAGCGACCTGATGCACTGGCACGGCCAGCCCAGCGCCCTCGCCGAACCGCCCGCCTGCTGCCAGCACGTGTTCAGCAAGGCCGAAGACCGCGCCGTACGTGAAGCCGTGCACGACACCGAGGCCCACGAACTCGATGAACGGCGACGGTTCATCCTCGCCGCCCTCGCCAACATCGAGGCGTACCGCGACGGCATGGCCACGGTCCTCACACCCGAGCAGATGGAACTCGCCGCCCGCGTGTCCGGCCACTGCGCCGACCTGGTACGTAAGTCGGCGTGCACCTGCCCCGACATCGAGGTGTCGACCCTCGGTGAGGGTGAAGGAGCCCGGTTCGTGAAGGGGCTCGACGCCCGATGCGGCCTGCACGGCGCGCTGGCCAGCGCGCCGGCTTGACGTGTAGGCCCACTACCTACGAAGATATGACCTACCAGAACTGTCTTCGAAGCCCCGCACGGTTGACCACTCAGGTCCCGGCGGGGCTTCGTCGTACCCGAGGGGCGGGGAACGCGGGCAGGCCGCTGTGGTGGCCGGCCTGCCCGCACCGCACGGAGGTAGGCGTGGCACGACCGGGCCGCAACACCACCATCCGAGACAGGCACCGCGCCACCATCGCCAAGGGCCAACCACCATGCGCACTCTGCGGCGAGGACATCGACTACACGCTGCCCTACCTCGACCCAGGTGAGTACGTCGTCGACCACATCGTGCCTCGCAACCGAGGTGGCAGCGATGCGCTGAGCAACAAACAAGCAGCTCACAGACGATGTAACAGGGCCAAGAGTGACCGCACTGACGGTGGACCGATCATGCGTCGCTCAGGCAGCCTCACCCGCACCCAGGGGAAGGTCCCCCACCCCCGACCCCTCCCGCACTTCCCGGCTTAGGCGGGATCTCTCTCCGGGCTTTTTCCACGCGGGGCCGGCGGGTTGCTGTGGTGGCCGTGGAGGCGCGTTCAGGCGTCCTGGTGGTGTTGGTGCACCCTCGTTCGGCAGGGGCGATCTGAGCGGGTTGAAGACTTGACCGCTCGGCATCATTGCAGGTCAGGGCGTTGTTTCGTTACAATGGACTTGTGCGAATCACCTGTGGACACTGCGGCGCGGACTTCACGGCGTCCCGCACAGGTCGGACGCCGCGCTACTGCTCCACGCGATGCCGAGTGGCCGCCCACCGGGCACGCCCTCGGATCCCGGTTGAGCTGACGAGTCGTGCCCGGTGGGTGCGGCACCATCGGAAGCGGCCGATCACCGTGGAGGGCCAGGCGGCGTCGAGCACCAACTCGGCGACCTGGGCGACGTACTCGGCGGTGCTTCGATCGAAGGTCGGTCACGGAATCGGGTTCGTGCTTGGCGACGGGATCGCCTGCCTCGACCTGGATCACTGCCTGGTCGACGGGAAGCCGGACGATCGGGCGCGTGAGGTTCTTGCCCGGGTTCCGGGCGCGTACGTGGAGGTCAGCCCATCGGGCGACGGCCTGCATGTGTGGGGCTTGGCGGCGGAGCAGCCGGGCAGGCGGCGGGGCGGCATCGAGTCGTATTCGGTGGGCCGCTACATCACCGTCACTGGCGATGTTTTTCGGGCTGGCCGACTGGCCGACCTGAGCGAGTTCTTCTGAGGAGGTGACCATGGCTGGCCCTCGTAAAGCTCTGCGCGTGGTCGCACCCGGTGAGGGTGCCCCGGCGCCGGTGAAGCCGAAGACGGTCACCGAGGCGGCGGACAAGGGCACCACCCGCGAGCTGCTGGTCGCGATGCGTTCCCGGATCGCGAAGGCGGTCGAGGATCCGAACACCCCGGCCCGTGACCTGGCCGCGTTGACGAAGCGGCTGACTGAGGTGGTGCGCGACATCGAGGCGATCGACGCTCGGGAGGGTCAGGAGGCGGAGCGTGGCGGTCCGGTCTCCGACGAAGCGTTCGACGCGGCGGCTATCTGAGGTAACCCGCCACCTGGTTTTGCCGACCGGTGTGGTGTCGACCGGCTGGCCGGCGGTCCGGGAGAAGTGCCGCGAGTTCGGGGACGTGTTCGACGAGTGGCAGGAGGGCGCCGGTAGGGCGATCCTCGGCAAACGCGCTGATGGGATCTACGCGGCCACGATCGGCGGGGTGGTGCTGAGCATCCCTCGGCAGGTGGCGAAGACGTTCCTGGTGGGTCGGATCATCTTCGCCCTGTGTGTGCTGTTTCCCGGCTTCAAGGTGATTTGGACGGCGCATCGGACGCGGACGGCGACGAACACGTTCAAGGCGTTGCAGGGCTTCGCCCGTCGCAAGAAGGTCGCGCCGTACATCGACTACATCCGGACGGCGAACGGTGAGCAGGAGATCGGGTTCCGCAACGGGTCCGTGATCATGTTCGGTGCGCGGGAGCAGGGCTTCGGCCGTGGCTTCGATGAGGTCGACGTCGAGGTGTTCGACGAGGCGCAGATCCTGACGGAGAAGGCCCTCGAGGACATGGTCGCGGCGACGAACCAGTCGCGGCACCCGCACGGCGCGTTGTTGTTCTACATGGGCACCCCGCCGCGGCCGATCGACCCGGGTGAGGCGTTCTCGGCGAAGCGGGCGAAGGCTCTGTCGGGCGAGTCCGGCGACATGGTGTACATCGAGTGCTCAGCGGATGAGGACGCGGACCCGGACGACCGGGAGCAGTGGGAGAAGGCGAACCCGTCGTTCCCGCTGCGGACGCCGCTGGTGTCGATGCTGCGGCTGCGGGAGAACCTGTCCTCGGATGAGGCGTGGCTGCGCGAGGCCCTCGGCATCTGGGACGCCGCCAAGGGCTCTGGGGTGATCCCGGCGCCGTCGTGGCGGGATCAGGCCGATGAGCTGTCGATCGCCGTGGACCGTTTCGCACTGGGTGTGGAGTGCGGCCCGGATCTGGCGTGGGCGTCGGTGGCGTTGGCTGGTCAGCGTGCTGACGGTGGTTGGCATTTTGAGCTGGAAGACGACCAGCACACCCGCGGTCGGGGTGTGGCGTGGCTGGTGCCGCACATTGAGGCGGTGGTGGCGGCGAATCCGCAGATCCGCGCGGTGGTGGTCGATGTGGCGGGGCCGATCGCCGCTCTGTTGGAGCAGCGCAACGGCCGGTGGTACTTCAAGGGCAGCCGCATCGAGGTGACCCCGGTGAAGGTGGCCGAGTTGGGTGCCGGCTGTTCGCGGGTGCTCGACGGGATCGTGACGGGCTGGTTGTGGCACATCGGGCAGCCGCAGTTCACTTCGGCTGCGCTGCCGGCGGGCAAGCGGCCACTGGGGGATACGGGCATGTGGGTGTGGTCGCGGAAGACGGCCGAGTCGGACATCACCCCGGTCCAGGCAGGAACTCTGGCGCTGATCGGCGCCCAGCAGACGAAGGTTCGCCGTCCCGGTCGGGCCGGTGCGGAGCGCACGGGTAGGCGGAGGGCGGTGGTGCTGTGATGGACATGGTCACTCTGCCGGGCATCTCCGATGACGACCACCGCACCCTCAACCTGCTGTTGAAGCAGTTGGACGCCAAGCGTGAGCGCAACAAGCTGCGCCAGGCGTACTACGACATGAAGCGGGTTACCCGGCTGGTCGGGTCGGTGATCCCGCCGCAGTACTGGGGTCTGGGCATCGTGCTCGGATGGTCGGGCAAGGCGGTGGATGTGCTGTCCCGCCGGACCAACCTCGATGGGTTCGTGTGGCCGGACGGGAAGCTCGACGACATCGGGTTTCGCGAGGTGTGGGAGGACAACAACCTGGGCTCGGAGGTGTCGCAGGCTGGCATCTCGTCGCTGATCCACTCGACGGCGTTCGTGGTGAACACCCGCGGCGGACCGGACGAGCCGAAGGCGCTGATCCACTTCCGGGACGCGTTGAACGCGACCGGCGAGTGGAATGCTCGCACCCGCCGACTGGACAACCTGCTGTCCATCAACGCCCGCGGTGACGACGACCAGGTGACAGCGCTGGCCCTGTACCTCGACGGGCGGACCATCGTCGCGGAGAAGGATGCGTCGGACTGGTCGGTGGACGTGCAGGAACACCCGTGGGGTGTGCCAGCCGAGCCGCTGCCGTACAAGCCGCGCCTCGGCCGCCCGTTCGGATCTTCCCGGATCAGCCGCGAGGTGATGAACCTCCAGGACCAGGCCGTCCGGGCGCTGATCCGGCTGGAGGCGCACAGCGACATCTACGCCATCCCGGACCTGTGGCTGTTTGGTGCCGACGAGTCCATTTTCAAGAACGCTGACGGGACGACGAAGGCCGCGTGGCAGGTCGTGATGGGCCGCTTCAAGGGTGTCCCGGACGACGACGACGCGCAGAACCCGCGCGCCGAGGCGAAGCAGTTTCCCGCGTCGTCGCCGGAGCCGCACCTGGCAGCGCTGAACGCCTACGCGAAGATGTTCGCCCGGTCGACCAGCCTGCCGGACACGGCGGTGGCGATCACCGACATGGCGAACCCCACCTCGGCGGAGGCGTACGACGCGTCGCAGCACGAGCTGATCGCCGAGGCGGAAGGCGCGACGGACGACTGGGCGCCGTACCTGCGCCGGGCGACGATCCGGGCGCTGGCCATGCAGAACGGGATCAGCGCCACCGCCATTCCGCCGGAGTGGAAGATGATCGACACGAAGTGGCGTGACCCGCGGTATCTGTCGCGGGCGGCGCAGGCGGACGCGGGCACCAAGCAGTTGCAGGCGGTGCCGTGGCTGGCCGAGACCGAGGTCGGGTTGGAGCTGCTTGGCTTGGATGAGCAGCAGATCACTCGGGCGTGGGCGGACCGGCGACGGGCGCAGGCGCAGCAGCGTACGACGATGCTCGCTGCGGCGGCTCAGGCCGCCCGTCAGGCACCACCGGCGGCGGAGGGTGCTGGTGGCGACGCCGGCTGACGTGGCCGCGTTCCGGGCGACTCAGACCGACGTGGTGACCCTCGCCCTCGCGGAGTTGGCCGACTGGTGGGAGCAGCTGCTCGCACTGCTGACGGGCGACGTGCCAGTGGCGGAGATCGAGGCGTTTACCGCCGACCTGGTGGCCGTATACGGGGACACCGCGGCGTTGAACGCCGTGGACTGGTACGACGAACTGCGCGACCAGGCCGCCGTGCGCGGGCGCTACCGAGCTCGGATGGCCGAACCTTCTCCCCGGGGGCAGGCGGCGGCGGTGGCCCGGTGGGCAGTCGGCCCGCTGTTCGGCGCGCAACCGGATCCGGACAAGGCGCTGGAGCACCTGTCCGGCGGCGTGCAGCGCATGGTGTTGCAGCCAGCGCGGGAGACGATCGCGGACAGCGTCGACCAGGACCCGGCGGACGCCCGGTGGGCGCGGGTCCCGACAGGGTCCACGACGTGCGCGTTCTGCCGACTGCTGGCGTCGCGCGGTGCCGTGTACCACTCCGAGGAAACCGCCGGTGGGCTGGCGTCTAGTTACCACGGCACGTGCGACTGCGTCGCCACCCCGATCTGGCCGGGTGAGCAGGAGCCGTACGACGTGGACCGGTACTTCGAGGAGTACAGCGCGGCGCGGGCGAAGGCCGGCGGCGACCCGAACGCGATCCTCGCCCAGATGCGCAAGGACCTGGGCATCCGATGACTTCCCGCCGAGGGCGGGGTTACGCCGACGCGCGGCGGTCAACGCGCGGACAAGTGAGGAACAGGCATGACGGAGCAGCAGGGCGCGCAGAACGGCGGACAGCAGCAAGGCGGGGAGACGCCACCCGAGCCGAAGCCCTTCACCCCGATCACGTCCCAGGACGACCTGAACCGCGTCATTGCGGACCGGGTCCAGCGGGAGCGGGGCAAGTTCGCCGACTACAACGACCTGAAGGCGAAGGCCGGCCGGCTCGACGAGATCGAGCAGGCCAACAAGTCGGAGATCGAGAAGGCCAACGACCGGGTCGCCAAGGCTGAGGCTGAGGCGGCGAAGGTCCCGAGCCTGGTTGCCGGCCAGTTGCGCGAGCACCTGGTGAAGCTTCACGAGATCTCCGCCGAGGACGCCGAGTTGTTCCTCACCGCGACCGACCCCGAGTTGCTGCTCAAGCAGGTGGATCGCCTGGTTGACCGCGGCTCGCAGCGCAAGAAGACCGGCAACCACGTGCCCCGCGAGGGCGCAAACCCCACTTCGTCCGGCGGCACCGACATGCGGTCGTTCACGAACGACCTGTTCGGCCGGGCGCTTCAGGAGTAAGGAAGATCATCCATGGCAACGTTCGCGACTGGATCGCTCACGATCCCTAAGCAGAAGCTCGCCCCGTGGCTCGGCAAGATCCAGAACGGGTCCGCCGTCGCCGCCCTTTCCGCGTCCACCCCGATGGTGTACGGCGAGGGTGAGACGTGGACGTTCAGCATCGGGGAGGCCGAGTACGTCGCTGAGGGCGCCCAGAAGGGGCAGTCGACCATCACGCCGACCGTCAAGACGGTCAAGCCCTTCAAGTTCCACAAGACGCTCCGGTTCAACGAGGAAGTCCTGTGGGCCGACGAGGACCACCGCATGGGCGTCGTCGACCAGATCCTCGACGAGATCCAGCCAGCGCTGTCCCGCGCCCTGGACTACGGGGTGTTCCACGAGATCAACCCCACCGGCGGTGCGGTCGTGACCGCGATGAACGGCGGGCTTACGGACACGGCGAACCTCGTCGAGTACGTCGCCGCCGACAAGCCGTACGTGAGTCTCGACGCGGCCGACGCGCTCGTCCTCGCCGACGGCTACAACCCCCGCGACGCCGCACTGGCCCCCACCTACGCGTCGAAGTTCTCGGCGCTGCGAGGTGCCACCTCCGAGCAGAAGCTCTACCCGAACCTGCGGTTCGGCACGGAGGTCTCCGAGCTCGACGGTCACCGCGCTGCGGTCTCGAACACCGTCAGCGGCGCCGGTGTCATCGCGGTCGACACGAAGGTGCTCGGCTTCGTCGGCGACTTCGGCGCCATCCGCTGGGGCATCCAGAAGTCGATCGGCCTGGAGATCATCCGCTACGGCGACCCGGACGGCGCGGGCGACCTGAAGCGCAACAACCAGGTCGCGTTCCGTGCTGAGGTCGTCTACGGCTGGGGCATCGCGGACCTGAACGCCTTCGCCAAGATCCACGACCTGGTCTGAGGGGGACTGACCTGATGAAGCGGTACACGCACATCGTCAGCGGCGCTCGCGTGGAGGTCCGTGACGACAAGGTCATGGACTCGTCGTGGAAACCCGAGACGGGTTCCGACTCCAGCAACAGCGACGAGGCGGCAACGCCGGCCGGGAAGAGGCGGGCTAGCACCGCCCGCGCAGCGAAGTGACCGGGAGGGGGTGACCCGTGGCTGAGATCATCCAGGTGACCGACCTGCCCGCCGCGTTGCAGCAGGCGGAGCTGGTCGACGCGATGGTGGCCGGCGCGAACGCGAAGGCGTCACGGGTCGCCCCCTGCCTGGCATCCACCGACCCCGTACCCACCGAGGACCAGCTCGCGGAGGCGAAGCTTGTCCTGCTGGGCGCGGTGAAGCGATGGGCTGAGGCCGGGGCGGGCGCGTTCCAGCAGCAGACCGCCGGCCCGTACTCGGTCACGACGGACACCCGGCAGCGGTCGGGGTTCAACCTGTGGCCGAGTGAGATCGAGGCTCTGCAGGCGCTGTGTCGCACCTCGGGGCCGTCGGCGTTCACGGTCGATACCGCGCCGGGTTGCGGGAGCATCCACTCGATCATCTGCTCGCTCAACTTCGGGGCGTTGTACTGCTCGTGCGGGGCGGATCTGACCGGCGCGGGCCCGCTGTATGAGCTGGTGGACCCGTGACGATCACGTTCCCGTACGGGGAGACTGTGACGGTGCTGCGCGCCGGCCTGGTCGATGACGGGTACGGCAATCAGGTCCGTGATTGGTCGGCGGCGACGTCGACCCCGTACGCGGGGTGCGCGGTCGCGCAGAACGGCCGCGACGAGAGCCTCACCGGTGACCGGAATGCCATCGCTTCCGACCTGATCGTGTTCATGCCGTCTGGTGCCGGCGTGCTGGCCACTGACCGGCTGGAGATCCGGGGTCGGTCGTATGAGGTGGTCGGGGAGCCGTTCGCCTGGACGAGCCCGTTCAGCGGGTTGCCGTTCGGGACGGTCGTGTACTGCAACCGGGTGGAGGGGTAGCCGTGAGCATCAAGGTGACCCGGGTGAAGCTGAATCGCCGCGGCATGCGCGAGTTGCTGCGCTCTGAGGCCGTGCAGGGGGTGCTCGGTCGCAAGGCGTCGGCGGTGGCCGCCGAGGTCGAGGCGGCGGGCATCCGGGTGGACGGCGTTCCTGGTCGGATCGCGCTGCCGGTGACGGTTGACGTCGGAGCGGGCACGGAACGGGCACGGGCCACCGTGACCCTCGATCACCCGTCCGGCCTGGCGGTGGAAGCGAAGCACGGCATCCTCACCAGCTCGATCGACGCGGCCCGGAACGCCTGATGGACGCCGTCGCGCTGTTCCCGGACGCCGAACTGGTCGCGGTGACGTGGCTGCGGGCGCGCCTGGCCGAGCGGTCCGAGCCTTACGCGTCGGGTGTGACCGTTGGCACGAAGCTGGCCCCGGGCTCGACGCCGAGCAAGTACATACGGCTGCGCCGTCTCGGCGGCGTGCAGTTGCACGAGGTGGCTGACTCGCCGCGGTTGCAGGCGCAGGTGTGGTTTCAGCCTGGTGCCGTGACGGATGAGAAGAACCGCCAGGATCTGGCCCAGTTGGTGTGGGCGCTGCTGCGCGGCATTCGCGGCCAGGACGTGACGGTGCCGGGGTGGCCGCGCCCGGTGACCTGCTACCGGGTGGCCACGTTCGCCGGCCCAACACCGGTGCCGGATCCGGCCGACAGCACCCGGACGATCACCCAGCTCACCGTCGAGATCGGAATGCGCGGCCGACCCGCGTAACCCACGTCGCGCCCGCGACCAGTACCCGGCGACCGCCGGGCCCTCACCATGCACAGGAGGCAGACCCATGGCGGTCGACATTGACCTGATCAGGGCGTACACCGACGGGCTCGTCGCCACCACGGCGGCCGGCGACACCAGCGTCACCGCGCCCACCACCGCAACCGCCCCCCTGTCGGCGGATTTCTTCGAGGTCGGGGCGATCACCAGCGACGGACTCACCGAGAGCACCTCGCAGGACCGCACCGACGTGTTCATCTGGCAGCGCAACGCCTTGGTTCGCCGGATCCCCGGCCAGTACACCAAGACGTTCCAGTTCGCGGCGGCTGAGACGTCGCTGTTCAACCTGGGGTTGCAGTACCCGGGCAGCACGATCACGCAGAGCGCGTCGGGCGCGTCGGTAGCGGAGAAGCCCCCGACCACGGACATCCGGCCGTTCGTCCTGCACGGCATGGACGGTGCCACCCGGGCGCAGCGGGTGTATCTGCCGAAGGCGGAGATCACCGAGCGCGGCGACGTGGTGTGGTCGTCGGAGGGCATCACGTTCTACGAGTGGACGCTGACGGCGTACCTCGACGAAACCGGTGTGGTGGCGTACCGCTACTACCTCGACCCGGACATGGCTACCCCGTAGCGGCTACTGCCCCTCGGCGGCGAGCAGCCCGAGCAGCGTCTGCCCGAGGCAGCACAGCGTGGGCAGCACCACGAACAGAACCAGCAGCCAGAGCAGGATGCGTCCGCATCCGCTGCGCTGCTGCACGTAGATCGGCTGCTGTGACATCCGGTCATCATGCCGGGCCCGCGCAAGTAGCCCCCTGATCGCACCGGCGGGCCCGTCAGCGGGCGCGGGGCCCGCCGGTGCTCAAGCCCGCACGCCCGCAGGAAAGGGGCCGACCGTGGACCCCACCGAAGGGCACAAGCGGTTCGCCGCTGACGCCCGCGCAATGCACACCGCCCTCGTTGCCGAGGGCTTCACCGACGACCAGGCGGTGACGCTGCTGTGCCAGCTCATCGCCAACGACCAGGCTGCCAATCGCCGTCGACCGGATCCCGCTGCGCGGTCCCGGATGGTCGAGAAACTGCTGGCTGAGAAGCCGTCGGCCGCCCGCAGTCCGGCAGACGACCGTGCCGCTGACCTGTGGAACCCGCCCGCCCCCGACCTTGGAGCGCCCGCCCATGACTGACGTTTTCGACCTCGACGCGTACGTCGCCGAGCACCGCAAGACCCCGTACCCCTTCCGCTACGGCGGACAGGACTTCGAGCTGCCCCACGCCCAGGACACCGACTGGCGGGTGATGGAAGCCGCCGACCAGGGCGACGTCCCCGCAATCCAGACCCTGTTCCGTCGGGGCCTCGGCCCCGAGCAGTGGGAGCGATTCGACAAGCTGCCGCAGCCGGCCGGCGCGATGGGTGAACTGTTCCGCCGCTGGCAGGCGCACTCCGGGACGAAGCCGGGGGAATCGCCGGCCTCGCCCAGCTCATCCGGGAGCACGGCGGGGCCGTCGACGCGTCGCTCCGCCGCTACTACCCGGGGATCTCGCTCCGCCAAGTCGTAACCGGCGAGTTGACCCGGCGGGAGCTGTTGGTCCTGGTCCGGCACCTCCCGCCGGACTCACCGCTCGGCATCGCCCTGCACGGTGAGGCTGGCCGGTGGTCGACCACTGACCACCTGCTGGCCAGCACGGTGGAGCTGCTCGCCGGGGCGAACTGGCAGCGCGGTGGCGGCAAAGGCTCCAAGCCGAAACCGCTGCCACGCCCGGATGCGCGGGCGGAGAAGCGGCGCCGCGAGTACGTGGGCCGCCTGCAACGACTCGGGCTGATCAAGGCAGGGGGGTGACATGGCCACTGAGGCTGGTACCGCGTATGTGGCGCTCATCCCTTCAGCCAGGGGGTTCGCGCGTGCCCTGAAGAAGGACATCGCGAAGGAGTTCGCGGGTAGCCGGCTGGACAAGATGATCGGGGATGCGCTGGCTGGCACCTCGGTCAGCGTGCCCGTCAAACCGGAGTTCGATCCAGGCGATGTGCCTGACAAGGTGCCGGTCCGCCCCGGCCGGGAGCCGACGCTGCCGGTGCGGTTGGACCCGCTGACGAAGGCGTTGCAGGACGATGTCCGGCGGGAACTCGGCGCGTTGACCCGCGAAGCGGTGAAGATCGACGTGGGGGCGGACACCGACGACCTCCGGGCCGACGTGTCCGCCGCTATCACCGCGGTGGAAACCAGCCTGTCCGCTGAGGTGTCCACCGAGCCCGCCGGCCGGGCCGAGTACGAGCGTCAACTACGCGCCCAGGTGGCCGAGGTGTCCCGCACCGTCCGCGCCCGCATCGAGGCGGACGTGGACGTCGATAAGCCGCTGCGTGACGGCAGGATCAACGCCGCCGGTGAGACGGTCGGCCGCTCTTTGGCCAGTAGCGTCATCTCCAGCATGGCCGGCGGCATCTCCACCCTCGCTGGCCCGGCCGTGTTCATCGGTCTGGTCGCCGCCGCCGCGCTCGCTGCCCCACTGATCGCCGCCACGTTGGCTGGTGGCGTCCTCGCCGGGCTCGGCGGCGGCGTCATCGCTCTTGGCATCGTCGCTCTCGCTGACGACCCGCGGCTGAAGGCGGCAGGCAGCAAGCTGTCAACGACGATCAAGGACACGTTGGCGAAGGCCGCTGGCCCGCTGTTGGGTACGGAGCAGGCCCCGGGTCCGCTGCTGCGGGCCATGGAGACCTTGCAGAAGCTGGTCGTGGAGATCGGCCCCAGTCTGGAGAAGATGTTCGCGTCGATCGGCCCGTACATTCCCGGGCTGGCGGAGGGTTTCGCGGAGTTCGTGCGTGCTGTGATGCCGGGCCTGCTCGCGGCCGTGCAAGCCGCTGGCCCGATCATCGAGGTCATCGCCCTGAACCTGGGTCCGCTGGGGCAGGCGCTGGGTCAGTTCCTGACGGCGATGGCGTTGCTGGCCCCGGCTGCCGCTGACGCACTGAACGTGATCTTCTTCCTGATCAATCAGGTGATCGGGAAGGCTTCGGCCCTGATCTACGGCCTGGGTGCCGCGTTCGGTGGGCTGTTCCAGTGGGTGAAGGATCTCCGGGGAGCCATCGCCGATGGGTGGGCTCACATCGTGCAGATCTTTACCGGCGGGAACGCCACGGTGAAGCAGCGGATCGAGGCGCTGATCGGGGCGGCGATCCGACTGTTCACCGGGCTGTGGGACAAGCTGACCGGTGGTGCGCGGCGCGCGCTTGACAGTGTGGCCGGCGCGTTCGGAGGGTTGCGGGGGCGGATCACCTCGGCTGTCGGGAACCTCGGCAGCCTGCTTTATAACGCGGGCCGCAACCTGATCAACGGTCTGATCAACGGTATTCGGTCGGCGTTCGGTGCTTTGGAGTCGACGCTGAGCTGGGTGACGTCCCGTATCCCGGATTGGAAGGGTCCGCCGGACAAGGACCGCAGGCTGTTGGAGCCGGCCGGGTCGGCGATCATGGGTGGTCTGATCCGGGGCATCCGTGGCGAGGTGCCGTCTCTGCGGTCGGAGCTGGGCGGGGTGACCGCCCTGGTGGCTGGGACTCCGCTGGCCGCCACCGTGGCGGGTGGGTACGGCCTGTCGGCCTCCGCCCCGACGCCGGGTGTGCCGGCGCTGGCGTTCGTTGGCGGCGCGGAGGACTCGTTCATGCGGTGGGTGCGCGACAACATCCGCATCTACTACGGCGGCGACCCCAACGCGGCGCTGGCGTCCTAGCCGATGGTCAGGTCCAGCAGGTCGGCGATCTCCTGCTCGGTGTAGGGCATCAGCCCGTACTGCGGGAAGTCGATGCCGTACGAGCCTTTGCCGGCGGGCACGACCAGGGTGAACGGCAGCACACAAGCCCCGTCTACGAGCGTTCCGGCACCCAGTGGCACGTAGGCGATGGTGGCCCCGCTCGGGTCGGTAACCACGATCTGCGCGTCCGGGGTGACCGCCGTTCCGTGGCACACGCCGCCGTCGGTGGCGTACTGGACTGCGGGGAGTCGGATGGCCCCGGGGACGGTGTACGTGGATTGCGGGCTGGTGGCCGGGGTCGGCTCGGCCAGCCAGCCTCGGATGGTGCCGACACCGCGCTCGGAGTAGCCGGCGGTGACGGCGGCGAGGGCCAGCGCGATGAGCACGGTTGCTGGGGTCAGCCACAGGCGAAGACGGGTCACCGTGACAGTGTGCGCAGCCCGCGCCACCGCCGGTATCGACGGGAGGCGTAGGTGAGTAGTCCGCTCGGGTTGGACGCGTCGTCGTCCGTCGCGTCGATCGTGGTGATCGGCGACTCGAACAGTGAGGGCACCGGTGCCACGTCGACGTTGTTGCGCTGGCAGTACCTGCTCCAGCAGAAGCTCCGCGCCCGGTTGCAGCCTGGCGGGGTGACCGGGGCTGCGGTGCCGTACATCTCGGCGTCGCCGCGGGTCAGCCCGCCGTACGGGGACTACCCGCGCACGGCGACGGGTGGGGTGACGACGGCCAGTTTCGGGCTGGGCCTGCGCGCTGCCGCGATCGTTTCGACGGACACGGTGACGTTCAGCTTCACCGGCACCCGGGCCAAGTTGTTCGGGACCAAGGGCGCAACGGTCGGCAAGTACTCGATCAAGCTGGACGGCGGGGCGGAGACGGTCGTCGACGGGGCGAATGCGAGCGTCCTCACCGGTCAACTGATCTGGGACTCGGGCACCCTGACCGCTGGCGCGCACAGCGTGGTGGTGGCCCGCGCCGCGTCGACGGTGACCAGCCCTGGCCCGGTGTACCCCGAGGGCCTGATGACCTACAACGGCGACACCAACGCCGGCGTGCGGGTGGTTGACGCCGCCCGGCACGGCAGCACCTTGGCCACGTTCACCGGCTCCAACGCCTGGTGGACGGCGTTGGGTGCGGTGGAGGGCGCGCAGCTGCTCATCATGCCGTGGGGTGCGAACGACTCCACCAGCGGCACGACCGCGTCGGCGTTCAAGATCGCCCTGAACCAGATGATCGCCGACGCCCGATCCGCCGGGTTCACCGGCACGGTGCTGTTGCTGAAGATGCCGAAGCGGGGAACCGCCGACGCCACACTGTGGGCGAACTACATGACCCAGATCGACGCCGTTGACCTCGCCGACGCCAACGTCTTGGCCCTGGATCTGCGGCCGAGCATCCCCGACCAGGGCACCCCGGCCGCGATAGCCGCCGGCCTGTACGCCGACGAAGTCCACTTCTCCAACGCTGGGCATGCGCTCATCGCTGACCTGGTCGCCGCGGCGATCCTGGGTGATGAGCCGTCGGAGGACGGGTTCGAGACGCAGGTGTGGGCGGCGTTCGGGGCGAACCTCGCCGCCGGCCGCAGCTCGTGGTCGTGGACGGACCTGTCGTCGCGGGTGCGCGCGGAGCCGGCCCGGATTCGGGTGGGCCAGTCGGCTGGGGCCCGGCAGGTGTCCCCGAGCAGCGGCACCCTGACCTTGGACAGCCCGGACGGGGCGTTGATTCCCGGCAACCCGCTGTCGGCGTACTACCCGAACGTGGACCGGGGCACCCCGATGTTGCAGCGGATCCGGTGGGCGGGCATCTGGTACGACCGGTTCGCCGGGTACGCCGACCAGTGGCAACCTCAGTTCACCCCGACCACCAGTGGCATGGACTCGTTTGTGCGGGTGACCGCGTCGGGGATCCTGCGCCGCTTGTCGCAGGGGGCGAAGGCCCCCCGGTCGGCACCGGCCCGATACCTCCCGACGACCAGCCCGGTGGCGTACTGGACGTTGGAGGATGGGCAGTCGGTGCGGGAAGGCTCGGCCACGGTTGGCCGGTCGCCGATGTTCCCGTTCACCGGCACCCACCCGTCCGGGGCGGTGCTCACCTTTGCTCGCTGGGGGCGCGGGGAGCTGGCCTCGTGGGTACCGGAAGTGCTGTCCCGATCGGGGAGCGCCGGCCTCACGGCGATCTGGGCGCGGGTGGTGATGCCCGCCGTCCCGGGCCGCTGGGTGGTCGACTTCATGTACCGCTCGGGCACGGACGCCGGTGGCGCCGCGATCGACGTCAACCCCTCGTACCTGGGTGGGGCGCTGGGATGGCCTCAGCTGATGCTCCTGCCTGATGTGCGCGGTGTGGACGTGGCGATGAACGGGGAGCCGGAGGTCACCGGCACCGCCGCCCGTCTGTTCGACGACCAGCCGCACCACATCCGCTGGGACGCCTACCAGGACGGCACGAAGGTGTCCTGGAACGTGTACGTCGACGGCGTGATGGTCAACTTCGGTACGACGTCGGGGAACATGACCCTGCCGTCGATGGACACGCTGGGGTTCACCGCTGATACGCAGGCCGGCGCCGACATGGTGCAGGGCCACATCGCGGTGTGGGTGATCCCGCCGCCGCTGCCGAACGCGGTCAACGCGGCATTCGGCTACGCAGGCGAGACGGCCTCCGCCCGGATCGCCCGGCTGTGCGCGGAGGAAGGCATTCCCGTCACGGTGTTCGCCGGTGCCAGTGAACGGCTCGGCCCACAGGGCACCGCCAGCGTCCTGGAGTTGTTGCAGGACGCCGCTGACGCCGACGAGGGGATCCTCGCTGAGGACGGGTTCGGGCTGGCGTACATCCCGCACGGGGCCCGCTACCGGCAGCCGGTGACGATGACCGTCGACCTGGCCACCTACCGGGTCACCAGCGGCGGGCAGACGGAAGTCCTCGCACCGACGCTCGACGACCAGCGGCTACGGAACCGGTGGACGATCTCCCGGCCGGACGGCATTGAGGCGACCGCCGACAACGTCGCCCACCAGCAGCGGGTCGGCCTGTACGAGGATTCGGCCACCCTGAACGTGGAGACGGACGGGCAGTTGCGCGACCACGCGACGCTGCGCGTGTACCAGGGCACCCTGCCTGGGCTGGCGGAGCAGACGTTCCCCTTGGACCTGGCCGCGAACCGCGACCTGGTTGGGGCGTGGTTGGCGTGCCGGGTCGGGCGGTCGCGGATCGTCCGGTCGAACCCGCCGTTCCCGCACCCACCCGGGGTCATTGACCGGCTGGTGACGGGGTGGTCGGAGACGATCAGCCCGTCGGCGTGGTCGGCGCAGGTGGCGGCGGATCCGGCGGCGGCGTGGGATGTGGCGGTGGTCGACGGCCCACAACGCGTCGCCGCGGACGGTGCCACGTTGTCGTCGTCGGTGACGTCCACGGCCACCACGATGCTGCTGACCAGCACGGCGGCTATGGGCCTGTGGACTGTCCGGGCTGCCGCGTTCCCGTTCGACCTGATGGTGGGCGGGGAGCAGGTCACGGTAACGGCGATCACGGGCGCGTCGAGCCCGCAGACCGCCACCGTCGTCCGTTCTGTCAACGGAATCGTCAAGGCGCATGCGGCGGGGACGCCGGTGCAGGTGGCGGTGCCCGCCGTGGTGGGCCTGTGAGAGGGGAGGTGCCATGCCGTTAGCCGCTGGTGACACGGTGGTGTCGTCGATCGCCCCCGGCTGGGTGGGTGAGACGTTGCGGGGCTCGGGCGCGTCCGTGGGCCCGTTCACGACCACCGAGACGGTGGTGACGTCGTTTACCTTCACCGCCGTGGGGGTGGCCCGGTACCGGGTGATCGCGCATCAGCATGTGCGGTCGTCGGTGGCGGGCGACACGGTGCAGTTGCGTCTGCGCCGGGAGGCCGGCGGGACGCTGACCACCGCGGGTACTCAGTTCGACACGATCAACCAGGGGTGCTTGACCACCAACTTGGTCGCGGTGCTGTTGGGCACGTTCACGAACGTGTCGGGGCAGGTCACGGTGGGTGTGACGGCGGCGCGCCTGTCGGGCACCGGGAACATCACGATGGACGGTTTCAGCACCGCCGCGTCGAAGCTGCTCGTGGAGAGGTGCTGACGATGGCCCGTGCAGCGAACATGCAGGCCCTGACCGCCGACGTCCGCCGCGAGTGGCCTGGTGTGGTGGTCTACGGCATCGGCGACGATGCCCACAAGAAGAGCAAGTCCGGGCACAACGAGGACGACACCCCGGGCAGCAAGCCTGAGCTGGAGGACTCCGACAGCCGCCCGGAGCACCGGGCGGTCGACATCATGCTCGGCAAGGCGTTCATCAAGGCTGACGCGGACGCGCTGGTGGCGCGGCTGCTCGCCGACCCGAAGGCCCGCGCCCGCCTCTTCTACATCATCTGGAACGGCTACATCTGGTCGCGGTCCAACGGGTGGAAGAAGACGAAGTACACCGGCAGCGACCAGCACCGAGACCACGTCCACGCCTCGGGCTGGGCGGCCGACGACGAGAACACCGCGAGTTGGCCCGCCGTGGCCGTGACAACGATGGAGGTGCCCGACATGACCCCGGAAGAGCACAACTGGCTGGCCACCGTCCACAAAAACCTCACGATGCTGGACGGCCGCAACCCGATCGGGCAGATCTACACCCGCATGTCGACGGGCGAGGACGCCACCGACGCGAAGTACGTGCCGGAGACGCCGACGCTCAAGTCCCTCGGCAAGCAGCTCACCGCGTTGCAGACCGCGCTGACCTCTCTGGCCGGCCGGGACTTCACCGACGAGCCGGCGATCGTCGCCGGGGTGCTTGCCGGCCTCGACGCGACCGCCATCGCCGCCGCGATCCCGCCCACCATGGCCAAGCAGGTCGCCGACGAGCTGGGCCATCGCCTGGGGCAGGCACGTGAGTGAGGCTGGAGCGACTCACCCGGGCACTACGCGACCTCGGCTGCGTCCTGGTCGGCCTGGGGGTGATCGTCCACCAAACCGTGCTGGTGGCACCGGGGCGGGCCAGCGAGGCGCTGCTCGTCGCAGCGGTCACCCTGCTGACCGGTCCGGCCGTGGGCGGGGTGCTGGGGCTGCGACGCGAGGCGGTGACATCTGGCGGATCTGGCTCTCCGTCGCCGCCGTCATCCTCGCCGCCGTCATCATCACCGCAGCCCCCCACGTCCGGGGCGGGTGATCAGGGATGACGTTCCGCGCCTGGCAAACCCTGGTCGTGGCGTTGGTTTTCGCGAGCCTCATCGGCGCTGCGTCGATCTTGTATACGAACCGTTCGGCGCGAGAGTCGGAGCAGAAGTGGTGCGGGATCGTCTCCACCTTGGATGACGTGTACTCCAACAGCCCGCCGCAGACCCCGGTGGGGCAGGACATGGCGGAGCAGCTCCGGCAGTTGCGCACCGACTTCGGCTGCGACTAGTACGCGTCTGGTTGGCGTATCCGCCACCGGCCGTACTGCTCACCGTCGGCGTACACCCGTGCCATCTCAGCGCGCGCCCCGGCCTCGTCAGGCCAGTCGACCATCGTCGTCTCCGCCTCGGCGGGGCTGTTCAACCGCACCTCCCAGCCCGTGCCGTCCATCCGCTCGAACAGCCTGATCAGGGCCAGCGGGCGGTGCGGGTCGTCGCCGTACAACCAGCCCGCCTCGCGGAGCTGCGGAAACCCAGCCATGACCACACACCCTAGGAGATCCCGTGAAGCTGTTCGGCAGAGAGCCGGCGCTCATCATCGGTGCCGTCGGCGCCGTGCTCACCGTGCTCGCCTCCCTCAACGTGCCCGGCATCGACGCCGGAGCCGCCGCCGCGATCACCGCGTTCGTGTCGGCGCTGCTCATCGCGCTCAGCACCCGGCCGTGGGCTCCGGCCCTGTTCACCGGTGTCGTCGCAGCCGGGGCGGCGCTGGTCGCCGAGTACGGCATGAACGTCCCGGACGGTGTCACCGGCGCCCTGTCGGCGGCGGTGCTGGCCGGGTTCGCCCTGTTCGGCATCCGCCCGCAGGTCAGCCCCGTCGAGCCGGCTGGAAGCACCGCCCGCACGGCGTAGACTGGGTGGCGCAGCCGGCAAAGTTGCACTCCCGCGATGGGCAGTCGAACGCCCCGCTCACCTTCGGGTGGGCGGGGCGTCTTCGTGCGTTCAGGGGCGGAGAGGTAAGCGGTTTCCTGCGGGTGGGCCGGGGCCCCGGGCGGGTCAGCCCGCCAGCGCCATCTCCCGGTCGCCCTCGGCCCGGTACGCCTCGTCGTCGCGCAGCGCCTGGGCGTCGATCTTGGCCTGGCGGCGCCGGTGGCGGAGGCAGGGGGCGCAGATGTCGATCAGCCCATCCTCATCGCCCGGGTAGTAGGGGTCCTCGTGCCGCCCGCCCTCTTCGCCGCATCCCTCGCAGTAGATGGTGATCGCCATTTCCGTCTCCCCTGCTCGCCCTGCCTGTACCTCAAGTGTAGTGGGTACCTAGGCAGTTTGCCAAGGTACCCACTACGGCAACTTCGATCCCAACGACAGCGCCCCCACCGCCGTTGGGCAGTGGGGGCGCTCTGTCGCGTCCGGGTCAGGCCGCGTTGGTTCTGCGCGGCCCAAGCCGTCGGTTCAGCGTCGCCCTGCTGATACCCGAGCGATCACAAAGGAGAACGTCCGGGACGCCCCCGTTCCGAGCCACCTCGACCACCTCCCACAGCTTGCGATCCGCTTCATCCGCCAGCTCACCAGCGCTCACCGCATCCAGGAGCAGCTGCTCCTGGTGCGGGGTCAGTACGGTGACCGGCCGACCCCATGGCCGCTTCGGGTCCCTGATGAAGCGTGCGTTCCCGTCGGCGTCGGCGGTGACCACGTTGTGCAGGGGCCGCTCGTCGCGCACGGCCGGCAGCTCGACCGCCTCAGCCTCGGCTCGACTGTCAAACCACGTCAGGGTGGTCTGGGTGTGGTCGACCTCGGGCCACCAGGGCTTGTCCTCGCTGTGGCGGGTGAAGCGGACCGGCGGGTTGACGGTGATGCCTATATAGAGCAGCCGGCCAGTGCGGTCGTAGAACCGGTACAGGCAGGTGGGGACGTCAACCGGTGCTGCACTGGTCACTCCGTCACCTCCACCACCGGCTTAGGGCCCTTGCCGCCGCCCGGCCTGCCTTCGAGGATCTGCTGGATGCGGTTGCGGTGCAGTCCCAGTTCCTTGGCGATGTCGGCGTAGCTCATGCCTCGGGTCTTCATCTCCACCACGGCCTCTTGGCGGATCTTCCGTAGCCGCGCCTGCCATCCGGGGACGGCCGCGAGCCGCACCCCTGCCTGCCTGGCCCGCTCGGCAGGATCGGTGATCTGCTCGACGTCGTCGATGTCGGCCAAAGGATTCTCCACTCCGTGATCGTAAGGGGTGCCCTTGCAGCCATCACTGTAGTGGGTACCTTGACGCTCATGCAAGGTACCCACTACAGTCGGAGGGGCCACAGCGAAACGACCCCAGGAGGAACGAGATGGCGAAGGCCGACAAGCAGGCAGCGATCCAGGAGCACAAGGCGGCCCGCGAGAACCTGGAGCGGGTCAGCAGCAAGATCACGGAGGAGACGCCGGAGTACCTGGCGGCGAACGACCGCGTCATCGCCGCCGAGAAGAACGTCCCCTGGTACCGCCGCTGATGGCCTGGGAGGACCGGACCCCGGACGAGAAGAAGCGGGCGCGCACCGAGGCTCGCCGCTACAAGGCCACCGACGACAACCACACCTACGAGGTCACGACCAGCAAGGGCACACGGCTCACCGCCAGCGGCATCAACTCCGCGAAGGCCCTCGCCGGCAAGGACGGCACGTACCGCAAGAAGAGCTGACGACCTGCGTACCCCGCCCGGGCTGCTGGTCCGGGCGGGCAGCGGAGGCCGCCAAGCAGGCGACCGAGACCAGGAGGAACGACGTGAGGACGTGCTGGCACTTCTGGCGCTGGCGTCACAAGCACCAGGGCGGGACGCACTGCGTGCCGTGCTGCGTCTACCGCCCCTACCGCTGACCACAACGTAGGCGGCCCCCGGCCAGGCGATTCCGCCGCCGGCCGGGGGCCTTTAGACCGGACCGCTAGGAGGCCCGACCCATGCACATGATCCCCGACACCAGCCCGCCCGCGCAGCCCACCGAGTTGTGGCGAGTCGACGTCATCGTCGGCGAGACACGGATCGACAGCGCCTACTTCAGTGCCACCGACGACGAGGTGGACATGGTCGCCCTCGGGATCGTCGTCGCGCAGGGCGGCGACAGCGGCGACGTCCACCAGTACAGCGACGGCACGAACGGCATCTACTACAGCACCGTGGTGGTGAAGTGATGGCCGCCATCGACCGTTTCGTGAAGCGCACCGTCCTGCTGTGCGCCGTCGCCGCCGCGTTCGCCGTCGGCTACAACCACACCACCCAGCCGTGTGACATCGGCGCGGCCGGCATGTGCATCACCACCGCCCAGGCTGGGGGTGCGCGATGAAGGCGTCGCTGATCTCCGGGCACCTGCTGTGCGCCGTCGCCGGCATCGTGGTGTGGCAGGTCGCCATCCACCTGCCCACCGACCAGCCGGGCGTCGAGCTGATCGCCGCTGGCGTTGTCGGCCCGCCCCTGTTCGCCGCGATGTCGCTGGGCCTGATCGCCCTCGCGGGCGGCGGGAAGCCGGCCGCAGAGCCGGTGCCTGTACCGCGCCGTGCGGTCGGCCAGCAGCAGCGAAGGGAGCTGACCCGAAGCCACCCCTCCGACATGCCGATCGGCACCGTCATCACCCTCGCGGCCGTGGTGGCGACGAAGGAGTACCCGTCCGACCGGCACCCGTGGCCGTGGACCTCCGACGGCGTGGCGTACACCGACGAGTGGGCGGCTGGGCTGCTCACCAACGGTGGATGCGTCCGCACCCCGGAGGTGGCCCGCTGATGTGCGCCATCAACGGCAAGTGCGGCTGCAACCGGGTCGCCGGCGGCATCTGGGAGTTCGTCCTCGTCGGCGGCGCCCAACTCGTCTGGTGGCTGGTGAAGCTGCTCGCCCGCGCCGTGCGGCTGCTGTTCGTCGCGCTGCTCGCCGTGTCCATCTGGGCGTCCCCGCGCGGCTGGCGGCTGGCTCGGCGCGCCTACCGGGCTGGCCGGCACCGCTGGCTGACCCGGCCGGTGGTGCTCGACCAGGTGCCGGTCGCCGCGGTCACCGCCACCACGACCGCCCCCACCCTCGCCGACCTGGGCCTGAAGCAGGAGGCCAACGTCCGATGATCACGTTCCGACGCGCCCCCGTGGACCCGGAGCTGGAGCGGGCCCGCGCCGAGGCCAGCCGCGAGCAGGCCAAGGCCGATCTGGAGCGCGCCCGGCTCCAGGCGCAGATCCAGCGGGAGGAGCAGGCCGCCAACGCCGAGTTCGCCCGCCAGCAGGCCATCGCTGAAGAGCAGGAGAAGCGTCGCCGCGACACCATCCGTCGCGCGGAGAGGGCCGAGCGGCGCGACCGCAACCGCAAGGCCCGCGCCGAATTCATGGCGAAGCTGCGCCCCGTTCTACCGCTGCTGCTCATCAACGGCGGCGCGGCGTACGCCCAGGGCGCCTACGCGTACGAGGAAATCGCCCCCGGCCACTGGAACGCCCCGTCGAAGGTGGCGTTCGCGTTGGCGTTCTCCGCCGCGCTGGAATCCATCGCCGTGTACGTGCAGTGGCACGCCCACGACGCGCTCATGCTCAACGCGCACGCCACCGCCGCATCGTTGCGGCGGGCGTCGTGGGCCATCGCCGGGGTCGTCGGCGCGATCAACTACGCGCACTTCGCCGACGGCATGGCTCCGACCGCCGCCGCCGTGGCGTTCGCGCTGCTGTCGCTGCTCAGCCCCTGGCTGTGGGGGTTGCACACCCGCCGCGCCCAGCACCTGCAATTGCTGGCCGAGGACGCCAACCTGATCGACGAGGGCGGCGTCGAGTTCTCCCCGCAGCGGCGACGGGCGTTCCCGATCCGGTCGTTCATGGCGAAGCGGTGGTCCATCGACCATGGGGAGCGCGACCCGCGCAAAGCGTGGGAGGGCTACAACGCGGAGCGTGAGGCGCGGCGGGTCGAGCGGCAGTTGCGCCGTCACGATGAGGCCGTCAGCAAGACCGTCCCGACGGGCGTCACTGACCCGTCTGACGGCGACTCGCTGACCGTCATCGTGGACGCCGTCGCACCGTCAGAGGAGGTGCCGTCGGACCGTCAGCCGACCGCCATCCAGGCCGTCACGGACACCGTCAGGACGACCATCAAGCGGCCCGCCAAGAAGGCGTTAGGCCACCGTCACCTGACGGTCGCCGAGAAGGTCGCCGCCGCCGTCACGAAGCTCGGCGCCGACGCCACCCTGGCGGCGCTCGTGAAGGAGTCCGGCGTGAGCGAGTCGTCCGTCCTGCGCCACAGGCCCAAGCCTGTCGCCGCCGTCAACGGCCACGACCACACCAAGGAGGGCTGAGACATGGCTGAGCAGGACAAGCCGATGAGGGTGCTCGGCGGGAAGCCGTGGAAGCGGTCCGAATGGGCCGGCACCAGCAGCAACCGACCCACCCCGGCAGGCGGCAAGACCCGTCGGCCCACCGGCCGCACCGTCACCCGAGAGGAGCGCTGATGGCCAAGCACACCGTCACCCGCGTCGCGTACCGCTACCTGTCCGGACGGCCCATCGACGGACGCGAGGGGTACCCGTACCGCCGACGTGGTGCGGCCCGGCTCGCCGGGTGGCAGCGGCAGATGTACCGCGTCGGCGTACCAGCCGCCGCAGGGGTCGTCGCCACGTTCCCCGACCAGGGCCTCACCGCCGCCGGCAGCGTCGCCGCAGTCGCGCTGTGGCGTGGCCGGCAGCGAGTGGTACAACGTCGGTTCCACGCCGCGTACATCGCGCCCACCCTCGCCGCCGTCACTCCGCCACTGGGCATGCAGAACGGGGTGCAGCTGCACGTCGACCCGTCGTTGGGCAACCTCACCCCGCGACTGGCCAAGCCACTGTCACCGGCGGAGGAAGCCCTCCGCGCGTGGTACGGGCACCGGCTGGAGCCAGTCATTCGCTGGCTGCCGGAGCACCTGCAGCGCGGATTGTGGGCGGTACAGCGCAAGGCCCGCCCGCTAACGTCCCGGCTGGAGGTGTTCCGCCGGCCGGCACCCGAGTACGGGCCGCGCATCGAGCTGACCGTCGACACCCCATACCTGACTGGCGATCAGCGGAAGCTCGTCTCATCCATCATCGGCAGCAAGATCCCCGTGTCAGACCTGGTCGAGTCGTGGGACCAGGTAGGGCCGAAGGTCCGCGCCCGGTGGACCGTGCGCAAGCGGCCACCGGCGCTGGTGGGCCACGACCAGGTGCTCGCGCACATGCAGCGGCTGTCCGAGTGGGAGTTCTACATCGGCCAGGGCGCGGGGGACAAGCCCGTGGTCATCTCCCTGCAGGACGACTCCCCGCACATCGCCGCCTCGGCCGGCAGCGGCGCCGGCAAGAGCGTCCTCGCGCAGCTGCTGGCCGTGCAGGTGCTCGCTCGCGGCGGTCGGGTGACCATCCTCGACCGCAAGGGGTCGCACCGGTGGGCTGTTGGCCTGGCCGGGGTGGACTACTGCACCCGACCTGCGCAAATGCACGACGCGCTGATCCGCCTCGCCGCGAAGGCCGACGAGCGAAACACCCTCGCCCTGCACGAGGCGGAGGACTGGGACCCGGGCGAACGTGAGCTGGTCATCTGCGAAGAGCTGAACGCCACCATCGGGCAGCTGGTGAACTTCTGGGCCGAGACGCGCGAGAAGAGTGATCCGAAGCGGTCACCGGCGATCTCGGCGCTGGCTGACCTGCTGTTCATGGGCCGCTCGGCGAAGGTGAACGTGTTCGCGATCGCGCAGATGCTCACCGCCCGCGCCATCGGCGGCCCCGAGGCCCGGGAAAACTTCGGCATTCGCTTCCTGGCCCGCTACACCACCAACAACTGGAAGATGCTCGTCCCGGAGGCGTCGATGCCGCGGTCGTCGAGGACCCTCGGCAGGTGGCAGGTGGTGATCGGCGGGCAGGCCACCGAAGTTCAGGTCGCCTACCTGACCGTGAAGCAGGCTCGGGCGCTGGCTTGTCCCCGGTCCCCGGAGACATTGCAGGTCAGCGACATATCAAGGTCTGCCGGGGACTTTCTGACCCTGACGGACGCGGTGGACGCCGGAGTGCTCCCGTGGACACGTGAGGCGGCCAAGAAGCGCCTGCAGCGAAAGGTGGGCAAGGTGCCCACCCCTCGCGGGAAGCAGGGCACTGCCGACCTATATTCGCGGGCCGATCTGGAGGCGTGGGTGATCAGCAGCACGGCTGATGCGGAGGTTGGTGGATGAGAGGTGGGTGGGTTGGCTGGCTCATGCTGGTCGTGATCATTCTCTGGTATCCGGCGTCGTGTGTAGCGAAGCCGCAGCGGGACTGCCGGCGGTGTGAGGGGCGCGGCGTGCACCGGTCGGAATCGGACCCGACGCTGTCCCGGCGCTGCTGGTGGTGCAAGGGGGTCCCGCGCCGGGACCGGTTCGGCACCAGACTGTGGAACCGGTTCCGTCGGTGATGATCAGCGGGAGGCGGGCACCCTGGAGCGTCGGGGGGTGCCGCCTCTCGCGCATTCACCCTCGACCTACACGGCCCGTATGGTCGGAGTTACGAATAGCGCACACGTAGTAGCGCTCCCAGTACGGATGAACCGGGCAACCAACCCCGAATCCCACCCGGACCGAACGTATGACGACCGACGCCGCAGGTGCAACTTGCACCCGCCGGTAGCAGGATGGTCACCTCGACACGATCAAGACCACACTAGGGAACGCTCCCGCCAGGGATAATCCACCAGGGACAAGCACCACCGTCCGAGTCCCGTTAATCGGACAAGGCACGCACTCGTGGGGGGTGAGGGCCATGCAGAGCAGCAACATCCGCCGTCTCATGCTCGGTGCGCTCTTCGGTGCCGCCGCCGCCGTCGCCTTCAGCACACCAGCCCACGCCGACGACGGACCCCAGCGCCCGGGGGGTGTGCTGGGAGCCGTCGTCGGCGTCGTCGACGAGATCCTGCCCGAACCGTCCGCCGACCCGGAACCGCCGGCTGAGTCTGAGCCGGTGTCGGAGTCCAGCGACGACCAGGCCGAGCAGGACACGCCTACCGAGCAGGCACCCGTCGCCGACGAACCGGCCGGCGACACCACCCCGGAGCCCACGACCCCGCCGAGCAACCCGGTCCGCGACGTCGTCGACAGCATCAAGGACACCGTCGAAGAGGTCGTCGAGGTCGTCGAGGTCATCACCACCCCGCCCGTCGTCGTGACCCCACCGACGACACCGGTCACCACCCCGGCGCCGACACCGGCCACCCAGCCGACCGTCGACACCGCCCCGGTCACCGACGACACCACGGCCACCGAACCCACCACGGACACCGTGGTCGAGCCCGCCGCCGAGACGGCACCCGCCGACCTGCCCGTGGTCGGACCCGTCGCCGGCAGCGACACCCTGCTCCCCGGCCTGACCCCCACCCAGGCCGGGGACACCCCAGACCGCGGACCGCAGTGCACCAGCGACCGGGGCGGCGACACCACCCCCGATCACGGCCGGGGCGTCGTCCGCACCATCACCGACCGGCGCCCCGGACTACCCACCGCCGGACAGCGCGTCCCCAGCAGGCCCTGCCCCGCACCCGCCGGGCCTGACGGCCAAGCCGCCACCGTCGGCTCGCCGAAACCACCGCCGCCCACCGGTGAGCAACTGGTCGCCCTCACCGCCACCGGCGTCTACAGCGCGCCCGTGCTGCACCGGCTCACCCATCTGCGCGCCCGCGGTGACCTACCCGCCGGCCGCAACCCGCACATAGAGCCCGGACCTGCCTGAGTCGTCCCCTGCCCGCAGCGCGAAGCGGGCACGAGCCGGCTCTGGCCGGCGGGAGGCGGGCATCCGCGACACCCGACCTCCGATCACCTCTCCACCACCAGCACAACCCGATCGGAGCTGAATCCCTTGTCTCGTTACAAGACCTGGATGATCACCGGCTGCACAGCTGGATCCGTCAGCGTCGCGCTGTTCATCGGCCTCGCCACGCACGTGTTCCTGACCAACCCGATGCCCAACCCGCGGTTCACCGTTCTGGCCGTCCTCGACATCCTGCTGGGAGTGGGCGCCGCCCTGCTCATCATCGGCGGGAAGATGTGCCGTTGGATCAGCGACGACCGTGAGGAGTACGGCAACCAGCGCTGGTGGAAGGGCTACAGCGCCGCTGTCGAGGACCTCAAGGGCGATGCCACCGTGCACCAGCTACCCGTGCCGCCCGCCCGCAACGGACGGCACGGGTAGGCGCTACAGACCGCCCATCACGTCTACGCGGTCGTACGCCCGGCGGGCCCTCGCCGCTCGGGCGGACGCCCCGTAGTGCCGCAGCATCTGCGGCGAGTCCCAGCCGTTCAGCTCCATCAGGTCACCCTCTGCCCCACCGGCGTCGAGCCACCGGTGCGAGAAGGTGTGTCGGAACATGTGCGGATGCAGCTTCAACCCCAGCCGCTCACCCCGCCGGGCGATCACCTGGTAGATCCCCGATCGGGTCATGCCCTGCTCGTTGCGGCGGACACCGAGCCACAGCGCGGGTAGTCCTGCTGCCTTGTGGCTGGCGCGCACCCGCACGTACCGGTCGAGTGCCTGCGCGCACTTGTAGTCGAACTTCACCGTCCGCTGCTTCGCACCCTTGCCGGTCACCGCCGCGGTCCGGTCCGCGATCGACACGGCGGTCAGAGTCAACCCCGCCAGTTCGCCGAGCCGGACCCCCGTGCACGCGAACATCCGCAGCATCGCCGCGTCCCGCCGCGACTCGAAGTCACGCAGCGACTCGGCGTCTTTGATGAGTGCCTGCATCTGCTCCAGCTCCAGCACCGGAACCATCTTCGTGCCCAGCTTCGGCGCCGACGGCGGCACGAACTTGTCGAAGGGGTTCGGCAGGTCTTCCTCCAACGAGAACCATTTGAAGAACTGCTGGAGGCAGCGCGCGATGTTGTTGCGGTAGGAGTCGGAGTAGTCGAGGTCGTCGAGCGCGACGAAGAACGCGCCGAGATGCTTACGGGTGACCTGGTCCCACGACTTGACGGGCTTGTGCTCCAACAGCCAGCCAGCGAACCAGCTGACAGCGTCGACGTACATCTCGCGGGTGCGCTCGCTGCGACCGCGAATGCGTAGTTCCAGCGCGAAGGAGTCGATGTAGGGGCGTAGGTGCCCCGGGTTGGGCCGGGAACGTTTCACCATTGACACATCGTAGGGGTGCTGATTCTTCTAGGCGAGTGCTGAGTGAGCGGCCAAGCAAAAGAGAAAGGTCGGTGACCTTGGCTGTTATGCCTGGTCACCGACCGTATGAGCCCCCGGCCGGGATCGAACCGGCGACATCTCGCTTACAAGGCGAGTGCTCTGGCCAGCTGAGCTACAGGGGCGCGTGCGTCGAGGTCAGCATAGCGACTGACGTTCGGTAATCCCGATCCCGAGGCCTCCCGAGCACGGGAATCGTCAAGAACCCGACGCAGACTCGTTTGACACGGCGGCGATTGATGTCTGACCGTGCCCGAGTGACCGGAATGCGTAGCCCGACTGGTGGGCTGGGCGGCCCCCCACCTTGGCAGCACGGGTAAACGCGTTTACGGTTCACTGACACGGACGACGACCCGGGCGCCCCCGCGACCGCGCCGCCGTCCGCTGAACCGGCACGGACACGTGCCGGTTGCTCCTTCACTCGGATCGTCCGGCACGTTCCTGCCGGTGAAAGGAAGCGCTTCACCATGGCTACGGTCACCTATTCCAAGGCGTCCCGGGTCTACCCGGGCCAAGAGCGTCCCGCCGTCAACGAGCTGGACCTCGAGATCGGCGACGGGGAGTTCCTCGTCCTGGTCGGCCCCTCCGGTTGCGGTAAGTCCACCAGCCTGCGGATGCTCGCCGGCCTGGAGGACGTGGACGCCGGTTCGATCTACATCGACCAGCGTGACGTCACCCACCTTCCTCCGAAGGCCCGCGACATCGCGATGGTCTTCCAGAACTACGCCCTCTACCCGCACATGACGGTGTACGAGAACATGGCGTTCGCCCTCAAGCTGCGCAAGACCTCCAAGTCGGAGATCGACCGGCGGGTCAAGGAAGCGGCCGGGCTGCTCCAGCTGGAGGAGTACCTCAGCCGTAAGCCGAAGGCGCTCTCCGGTGGTCAGCGGCAGCGTGTCGCGATGGGCCGGGCGATCGTCCGCGAGCCGCAGGTCTTCCTCATGGACGAGCCGCTGTCGAACCTCGACGCCAAGCTGCGCGTGCAGACCCGTACCCAGATCGCGTCGCTCCAGGCCAAGCTGGGCGTCACCACTGTCTACGTCACGCACGACCAGGTCGAGGCCATGACCATGGGTCACCGGGTCGCGGTGCTGCTCGACGGCGTCCTGCAGCAGGTGGACACCCCGCGGGCGCTCTACGACACCCCGGCCAACGTGTTCGTCGCCGGCTTCATGGGCTCGCCCGCCATGAACATCAAGACCGTTCCGCTGAACGAGCGGGGCGCCGAGTTCGCCGAGCTGCAGATCCCGCTGACCCGCGAGCAGGTCGAGGCGGCCCGCGCCGAGGGTGGCGACGGCAAGGTCACCGTGGGCTTCCGCCCGGAGGACTGCGAGCTGGTCAGCCCGACCGAGGGCGGCATGCCGGTCGTGGTCGAGCTGGTCGAGGACCTCGGCTCGGACGCCAACGTCTACGGCCACGCCGCGCTGGGTGGCAACTCGGAGCGCTTCGTCGTCCGCACCGACCGGCGCAACATGCCGAACATGGGTGACACCGTGTTCGTCAAGCCGGTTGCCGGTCGCAGCCACGTCTTCCACGCCGCCACCGGTGGCCGGATCTGACGTAACGCCGTACCGACAGGGGCGGTCCGCTTCGGCGGGCCGCCCCTTCGTCGTACTCGAAGGGCTCTTCACAGTGCCTGGGCGCCGGACGACGAAGGCCCCCTCCCGCGCTCGGCGGGAGAGGGCCTTCGTTCGACGTGCGTTACAGCTCGACGGAACGCCGACGGGCGACCTCGGCCAGGGCGACCGCCGCCGCCACGCTGGCGTTGAGCGACTCGACCTCGGAGATCATCGGGATGCTGACGGTCAGGTCGCAGGTCTCCCCGACCAGGCGGGAAAGACCGCGCCCCTCGGAACCGACCACCACCACCAGCGGACCGACAGCGGCCTCCAGGTTGTAGAGGTCGGTGTCGCCGTCGGCATCCAGGCCGACGACCATGAAGCCGGCGTCGCGGCACGCCTTCAACGACCTTGTCAGGTTGGTCACCTGCGCAACCGGCACCCGCGCGGCCGCGCCGGCACTGGTCCGCCAGGCGGTCGCGGTGATCCCGGCGGCACGACGCTCGGGTACGAAGACACCCTGCGCGCCGAACGCGGCAGCCGACCGGATCACGGCACCCAGGTTGCGCGGGTCGGTGACACCGTCCAGCGCGACCAGCAGCGGGGCCTGCTGCTCCAGGGCAGCGGCCACCATGTCCTCGAACGGCTGGTACGCGAAGGGCGGCACCTGCAAGCCGACGCCCTGGTGCAGCACCCCGCCGGTCATCCGGTCCAACTCGGCGCGGCTGATCTCCAGGTTGGCGATGCCCCGGTCGGCGGCGGTCCGGATGATCTCGTTGATCCGGTCGTCCATGTCGATGCCCTGGGCCGTGTAGAGCGCCGTCGCCGGCACGTTGGCGCGCAGCGCCTCCAGCACCGGGTTACGCCCGACCAACAGCTCCGGGGTGTCCTTGGACGGGTTGGACTTGCGCCCCGGCGTGACCCGAGGGCCGGACCGGCTGGTGGGCTTGCCGCCCCGCCCGCCGCTGGCGGCACCCCGACCGACCGGTACGCCCCGACCGCCACCCCGACCCCAGGTGGTGTCCTTGCTGCCCGGCTGGCCGATCTTGGGGGCGCGCCCCTCCTCAGCCGCCGCGCGACGCTCCTTGTCCTGCTTCCAGGCGGTGCGCTGGGGCAGCTTCTCGGTGCCCGAGTAGCCCTTGTGCCACGGCCGCTCGTCAGCGGGCAGGGTGCGACCCCGCCCGGCCAACGAGTCCTTGTTCTTGCCGCCGGTGCCCTTGGGGGCGCCTGCCTTCGACGTCAGTCGCCGGCCACGGCGCTGCGAGTTGCCGGCCATCAGTCCTGCTCTCCAATAGTCCAACGGGGGCCCTGGGGGGTGTCCTCGACCACCACGCCGGCCAGCTTGAGCTGGTCACGCACGGCATCCGCAGCGGCCCAGTCCTTGCGGCCCCGCGCCTGCGCACGCTGCTCCAGGGCCAGCGCGATCAGGGAGTCCACCACGGCGCGAAGGTCGTCCGATCGGCCGCCACCGGTCCAGGCCGGGTCGAGGGGGTCGACCCCGAGAATATCCAGCATTGCCCGCACCACGGCCAGCGTGGTGCGGACGGTCACATCGTCGCCGACGCTCAGGGCGGTGTTGCCGTCCCGAATGTGCTGTTGCAGCACGGCCAGCGCGGCGGACGTGTTGAGGTCGTCGTCCATCGCGGCGACGAAGCCGGCCGGCAGCTCACCGAACTGCCCGGCACCGACCCGCTCGGCGGCCCGCTGCACGAAACCCTCGATCCGCCGGTACGCGGTGGCCGCGTCGCGCAGCGAATCCTCCGAGTAGTCGATCACCGAGCGGTAGTGCGCGGCGGCGTAGTAGTAACGCAGCTCCACCGGCCGCACCCCGAGCGATTCCACGTACGCCAGGCCCAGCGCGTTGCCGGCGGACTTGCCCATCTTCGCCCCGCCGATGCTCAGCAGGCCGTGATGCACCCAGTAGCGGGCGAACGGCAACCCGGCCGCCTGGGACTGAGCGATCTCGTTCTCGTGGTGCGGGAACGTCAGATCCAGGCCACCGCCGTGGATGTCGAACTCCGGGCCGAGATAGCGCCAGCACATCGCCGAGCACTCGATGTGCCAGCCCGGACGGCCCAGACCCCACGGCGAAGGCCAGTAGGCGTCCGCCGGCTCGTCCGGTTTGGCACCCTTCCACAGCGCGAAGTCACGCGGATCCCGCTTGCCCCGGTCCGGCGCGTCCCCGGCGGACTGCATCGCGTCCGGCGACTGGTTCGACAGCGACCCGTACGCCGGCCAGGACGCCACATCGAAGTAGACGTCGCCGGAGCCGTCACTCGCCGGGTAGGCGTGCCCGTCCGCGATCAACTTCGTGATCAGCTCATGCATCTCCGGGATGTGCCCCGTGGCGCGCGGCTCGTAGGTGGGCGCCAACACGTTCAACGACCGGTACGACTCGGCGAGCAGCAACTCGTTGGCGTACGCGATCGACCAGAACGGACGACCCTGCTCACCCGCCTTGACCAGGATCTTGTCGTCGATGTCGGTCAGATTGCGAATGAAGGTGACCTCATAGCCGGCGGCCAACAGCCAACGGCGCAGGACGTCATAGTTGACGCCGGAGCGAAGATGACCGATGTGCGGCGGGGCCTGAAGCGTGAGACCACACAGGTAGACCCCCACCTTGCCGGCTTCCCGCGGGACGAAGTCCCGCACCGATCGGGTGGCGGTGTCATACAGGCGTAGCGTCACCGTACAAGGGTAGCTGTCCGTGCCTGTCCGGGTCCGCCGGTGCCGGGTCGTACGCTGCCAGGCGTGGATGCGACCGCACGCTCCAGTGGCTCCGGTGACCCGCCAGCCAACCCCACCGCCCCCGCCGACCCGGCACGCAGGCGGGCTTCCGGGCCGACCGACGCAACCTTCGGCCAGGGCTCCGGCTCGGCCGACGCAAACCTCGGGCGGGGCTCCGGCTCGGCCGACGCAAACCTCGGGCGGGGCTCCGGCTCGGCCGACGCAAACCTCGGGCGGACCGAGGCTGGCGCGCGGCGGGCCGACGCGGTTGCGGGGCGGGGCGGGGAGACGTCGCAGACGCTGGACCGGGGGTTGCGGCTGCTGCACCTGGTCGCCGACGCCTCCGGCGGTCTGACAGTGACCGAGGCAGCGAATCAGCTCGGCATCGGCCGGGCCGCCGTCTACCGGCTGGTCAGTGCGCTGACCGGGCACGGCATGCTGCGTCGCGACGGAGACGGTCGGCTGCGCCTCGGTGCCGGGTTGCTGCATCTGGCCCGACGCGCCCAGCCGCTGCTCGCCGAGGGCGCGCTGCCCGCGCTACGCCGCCTCGCCGAGCAGGCCGGCGCGACCGCGCACCTGACCGTCGTCGAAGGTGGCGAGGGCGTCGCACTGGCAGTGGTCGAGCCGAGCTGGACGTCGTTCCACGTCGCGTACCGGGCCGGAGCACGGCATCCACTGGACCGGGGGGCGGCCGGCCGGGCGATCCTGGCAGGTCGCGCCGGGGTGGCCGAGCCGGTGAGCAGCAGCGGAGAGTTGCAGGCCGGGGCGTACGGGGTGGCCGCACCGGTGCTCGGCGTACCCGGCCTGGAGGCCAGCGTCGGCGTGGTAGCGCTCGCCCCGCTGGACGTCGACACCATCGGCCCGCAGGTGCTGGCCGCCGCCCGAACCATCACCACCGCCCTCAGCTGACCCCGACCGCCGCGCCCCACCCCACCGCCGCGCGCCCCACCCCACCCCGCCGCACCGCACCCCACCGCACCCCACCGCCGCGCACCCGACCCCGCGCGGCTTGATCGACTCGGGTTCACGAAAGTCGCGGTATCCCAAGGCCAGCAACCGCCCGACTTTCAGGAACGCGAGTGGATCACCGCCCATCGGCGGCCGCAATGCCCGATTGGTCGGCCGTTCCGACCGCTGCCATAGCACGACCGGCGGGCGGATTCGTGGTTGTCCACAGGTCCAGCGGCAACCGCGGGCGGGGTTGTCCACAGGGGTTTCGGTGGCCAGTCGGTGCTCGGCAGGCTTCTCTGCATGCCCCCACGTCCGCATCGCCCCGATGCCCTGGCCTGGCAGGTCTTCCGCGGCTCCGACGCTGTCCGGGACGGCCTGCTCACCGAACATCAGCTGCGCAACTCTGCCTGGGTGCGGTTGCGCCACGACATCTACGCCGACTCACGGTTGGACCGTGATCACGCCCTCGCGTGTCGCGCCGCCCTCCTGCGGCTACCGCCCGGAGTGGTGGTCGGCGGCCCGTCGGCTGCCTACCTGCACGGCGTCCAACACGCCGCGAGCTTCACCGACGACGTGCACGTCCTCGTGCCCCGACCGTTGCGGGTCGGCCCGCAGCGCGGCCTCAGCGTGCACGTCAACACCATCACCCCGCTCGCGGTGAGCGGGGCCCCGGAGCGAGCCGCGACCCCACCAACCGCACAACGACCACCAACCGCCGGACGAATGCCGATGGCGGGTGGTCCGGCGACCGTTGGCCGACCACCTGATCCCGGAGCACAGACCAACCCAGCACGACCACCAGACCCCGGACCACTGCCCAACCCAGCACGATCACCAGACCCCGGACCACAGCCCGACGCAGGACGGCCGCCAAGCGGGGGGCGAGTGCCAGATACGGGGCGCGCGTCGAGCGCTGGCCGTCCACGTGATGCGGCGCGACCTACGGGAGCAGTGCGCCCACCTGCCGGCCGAATGTCGCCACGGCCAGCGCCGCTGCTGTCCCGCCAGGCCGCGGTGCCTGTCAGAGCAGGGGGGATCGTGACGGCCCACGCGGGCGATGGGTGGGCGGCGGCCGGCCCGCGCAGGTCCAGCGCGCGGGATCTCCCGATCCCCCGGTCCGACCCCGGGCGGGCCGCCTGGGAAACGGCTGTCTGGCTCGACCCCGTCCGGGCGGTCGCCATCGTCGACTCGTTGCTCGGGCAGGGCCTGGCCGAGCGCGACACCCTGGCCGTCATTGCTGCCCGCAATGCCGACCGGCCCGGTGGACGACGGGCGCGCTGGGTCTTCGACCTGGCCGACGGCAAAGCCGAGTCTCCGCCGGAGTCGCACCTGCGCGTGCGGTTGGTGCTGGGTGGGCTGCCACGCCCAGCCGTTCAACATCCGGTACGCCTGCCCGTCGGCGTTGTCCTGCACCCCGATCTGGCCTGGCCGCAATATCGGGTGGCGGTCGAGTACGACGGGAAGTGGCACGCCGACGCAGAACAGCTGCACCGCGACCGCCGTCGGTTGAATCAGCTGGTCGGCGCGGGTTGGCTGGTCCTGCATGTGACCAGCCGTCGGCTGCACGGCGAGTTCCCGGCGGTGCTCCGAGAGGTGCGCAACGCGCTGGTCAGCCGAGGGTGGCGGCGAGGATCGTCAACATGACCAAGATCATCCCGGGTTCCTGAAAGCCGCGCCGTCCCTCATGCACCAACACCGCGCCTTCATGAAACCCGAGTCGATCATGACCGAGTTCAGCCACCGTGCCCCGCAAGAGCGACCGGGACGGCGAGCACCCTGCTCGGACGGCGAAGGCAGGGACCACGGGCGCCAGCCCAAGACGACGGATGCCAGCCCTGGACGGCCGCAGGGCCCGGTCGACAAGCTTGTCGACCGGGCCCCGAGTCGCGGTGGCGGTTGGGCCACCGCAGTGCGATGTGCGCTACGGGCGGGCGTTCGGCTTGAGCGGGGTCTTCACCGCCGCGTAGGCGTCGACGATCCCGTAGCCGTAGAAGCCGTTGAAGTTGACACCACCGGCGCAGTACGCGTCGTAGGTCTCGTCCCGGCCCTCGTTGCGGTACTGCTGGAGGCGCGGCTCCGGGCACGCGTGCTCGGCGGCCGTGCGGTAGAGGTGCTGCTCGACCTGGTCCGGGGACATCCCGAAGCCGGTCCGACCCTGCGCCTTGCCGTGCCGGCTGACGATCAGCGCGGCGACACCAGCGGCGTGCGGGGACGCCATCGAGGTGCCCTGGAGGTACGTGTAGTAGCCGCACTCACCGTTGGCCTTGCACTGCTTGAAGACCGAATTCTCGAAGCCGGGGACGATGTTGCCGTCGGCGTCGACCGATCCTTCCTCCTGAAGCACGTGCTTCGGGTACGAGGACAGGATCATGTTGGCGTCGGTACGGAAGGTGTCGGTGCCGAAGCCGTCCCGGAACCAGCCTCCCGGCGCGGCGACCGAGATCTGCTCAGTGCCGTAGTTGGAGAAGTCCGACTTCTTGCCGGACGGGCCAACCGACGACACGCCGATCACGTGCGGGCCCTCGGTGGGGAGGTCCCAGCAGCTCTCGTTGTCGATCGGCCGGGGGTACGGGTCGGCGCCGTAGTCGGGGCTCGTGACGTCGGTGCGCGGTGCACCCAGGTCCTCGTTGTTGTTGCCGAGCGCGCCGACGAGGGTCACGCCCTTGTTGTGCGCGAAGACCAGCGCCCGCTTCATCGCCTTGATGATGGCCCGCTGCTCGGCCTGGTCCTCGGGGGAATCGGCCGGGTTGGCGGTGCAGTTGTAGAGCCACGGGTCGACATAGAACGACATGTTGACCACGTCGATCCCGGACCGGCCGGCGTAGACCAGGGCGTTGACGACCGGGTCGAGGAAGAAGTAGCCGGAGTCCTGGCCACCCTTGAGCTCGACCAGCGAGACGTTCGGGGCGACGCCGGAGAGTCCGAAGCCGTTGGCCGCGGCGCCGATGGTGCCGGCCACGTGGGTGCCGTGCCCGCCGTCGTCGGTGCCGACCGGGTCGAGGCAGCTCGGCACCTCGCAGGGGCCGTCCACATCGGTCAGGTCGGGCGCGAAGTTGCGCGACAGCGACCAGTTGAAGTTCGGCGCGATGTCCGGGTTGCTGGCGTCGACGCCGGTGTCCAGCACGCCGACGGTCACCCGACGGTCGCCCGGCTCGATCTTGCGAGCCTTGTCGGCCCGGATCATCTCCAGGCCCCAGAGCTTGTCATCGAGCGGATCGAGCTTGGCGCCCTTCTTGGCGGCGCCGGCAGCACCGGCACGAGCACCGGCAGCGGCCAGCAGGTGCTCCTGCTCGACCCGGTCCAACTTCGGCTTGCGGCCGATGGCCTTCTGCTCGGCGGCGCCGATCAGCGTCGGCGCGGCGGTCGCCCTGGCCGCGAAGTCGGCCCGGTCGCTGCTGACCTGGAACATGCCGACCTCATCGGACCGGGACACCACAGTGCCACCAGCTGCCCGGATCGCGGCGACGGCCGTGTCGATGGCGACGCCATCCTCGGCGACGACGGTGAAGGTCCGGGAGTTGCTCGGCGCGGCGTTGGCCGGCACACCCAACCCCGTAGCCGTAAGTGCCAGCACAGCCGCGGTCGCGACCGTACGGGCGGTGAAGCGCTTGCTCACCACATCGGATCCTCTCGTTGAGGGACGTGGCAGCCATCACACAACAACGATCCGGATTACGCCAGTTGAGCGCCCGTTATGGCAGTGAATCCCGCCAGTTCGAGCCGCACCCCGACCGCACAGACACACGCCACACAGATTCACGCCGCACGGACACACGCCACACAGACACACGCCACACAGACACCGGCCGCACAGACACCGGCCGCACAGACACCGGCCGCACAGACACCGGCCGCACAGACACACGCGCCGGCCGCCTCAATCTACTCACCTACCGCGACGGCACCCAGATTCGCCAGCGCGGCCGGCAGCTCGGCCATGCTGGCGACTTCGGCGTCGGGTGGGCAGCCGGGCGGGCGAGGCAGGCCGAGCCGGTTCAGCCACACCGATCGCAGGCCGGCCCGCCGAGGTGCCACCACGTCGTGCTCCCACGAGTCGCCGACGTACACGATGTGCCCGGCTGGCACCCCTGCCGCCGCGACCACAGCGGCGTAGAACTCCGGGGCCGGCTTCTTGGGCAGGCCGTTCTCGTGCGCGTACAGCTCGAAGGTGAACTCGCCGGCGAGTCCGCACCGTTCGGCGCGGCTGTTGCCGTTGGTGGCGAAGCCCAGCGTGTACCGGCCGCGCAGCTTGGCCAGCGCCGGTGGTACGTCAGGAAACGGTCGGGTGAGAGCGAAGCGCTGGGCGAAGAAGAGGTCCGTGATCTCGTCCAGGTGGTGGACCAGCGCGGCGCGGGCCAGCGACCGGGCCAGTGCGGCGCGCCGGATCTCCGCCACCGGGGCGGCGCTCAGTTCGCCGAAGACGGCGCCCCAGTCCGATTCCAGTTCGGCGAGCGTCACGCCGGCCGCCGCGGGTGCGTGTCGCCGCATCTCGTCGAGGACCGCCACCAGCCCACCCGTGACCGCTGGACGCAGGTCCAACAGCGTTTCGTCAGCGTCGAACACCACAGTGGTCAGCACGACACCCACCCTCTCACCGCCAGCGGAATTCGCCGCCTGCCGGCAAGGGCCGGCCATCAGGAGCACACCGACCGCCGACTCTCACCGACCGTCAAGCGCCAGCTCGGGCTCGGGCGTGGCCGGCGCGGGCGATCCGCGCAGCTCGTCGAGGCGTACCAGGGCGACGCCGGCGACGATCAGCGCACCGCCGAACAACTGCCAGCCGTTGGGCAGCTCGTTCAGGAACAGCCAGGCGACCAGCACCGCGAAGAGCACCTCGGTCAGCCCGACGAACGACGACAGTCGGGGCCCGAGGATCCGGGTGCCGGCGATGCCGGTGAGGTACGCGATGACGGCGGCCACCAGCGACAACCCGGCGATGGGCACCAACCAGCTGGTGGGCTGCCCGGCGAAGGTGACCTCACCGAAGGTGGCGTGTAGCGGCAGCAGGCCGGTCAGCCCGATGAGGAGCAGCACGGCGGCACCGACGGCCATTCCACCGCTGGCCAAGGCGACAGAGGGCAGCCGGGGGTCGACCCGGCCGGCGAGCACGAAATATCCGGCCAGGCCGAACGCCGCGCCCAGCCCCCAGAGCACGCCCACCGGGTGGAAGTCGGCGGTGCCGGCGAGGTCGAGCACGAACGCCAGCCCGGCCAGCGCGGCCACCGCCCCGGCGATGGTGAGCCGGCGGGGCGGCTGCCCGTGCCGCAGCCACATCCAGACCACGACGAGGATGATGCCCAGGTATTCCAGCAGCAGCGCGACACCGACCGGCAGGTAGCGCACGGCGTTGAAGTAGCACACCTGGGCCACCGCCACCCCGAGGAGCCCGAACACCCCGATGGCCGCGGCGTTGCTTCGCAGCACGTCCCATTTGCCCCGCAGCGACAGCAGGGCGGGGATCGCCAGCACCAGGGCGGCAATGCCGACGCGGGCGATCACCGCGGACTCGGCAGACCAGCCGGCCTCGATGAGCGACCGTGCGAAGGTGCCGGAGGTGGCGAAGGTGACTGCGGAGAGCAGCGCCAGTCCGACGCCGGCAGCAGGTCGTGACTGCATCTCGCGCTCCTCGCAATGGGCACCGTGTCATGAGCAAACTATCCTTGTACTGATGACGCTAGGCGGGGGCAATGACAGGAGTCAAGTTGCTATTCGCTCATGACACCGAGTGTTCGCTGATCGCCGCCGCGGCGCTGGTGAACACCGCAGGTCGGGACGGCGAGTTGCTGCCCGACATCGCTGCGCTGGACACGTTCTTCGTCCGCCACTCCTACAGCGGCCGGCACGAGCACACCGAGGCCGAGCTGCACGCCGTACGGGAGCTACGGCCCCAACTGCGCCGCATCTGGTACGCCGAACCACCCGAGATCGTCGCGGTGGTCAACGGTCTGCTGCTGGAACACAAGGCGCTGCCCCAGCTCATCGAGCACGACGACGAGCCGTACCACCTGCACGCCGTCCCCCGCGACGCGCCGCTGGCCACCCGGATCGCGGTCGAGGCCGCCATGGCGATGGCCGACCTGGTCCGTACCGGCGAGCTGAGCCGGCTGCGGATCTGCGAGTACCCGGACTGCGACAACGTCGTCGTCGACCTGTCCCGCAACCGGTCCCGCCGGTTCTGCGAGGCCGGTTGCGGCAATCGCGCTGCGGTGACCGCCTACCGCGCCCGCCGGGCCGCCGGTCGCTCCTGACCGACGGTCGCCCACTCCTCGGCCCGCACCTCGTACTCCACCTCGCCCTGCTCGGTGCCCGGAATCGGGTCGTCCCACTGCAGGTGGAAGGTCCGCACGTAGTGCAGCCCGGCCTTCACCATCACCCGCCGGGAGCGTTCGTTGACAGTCATCGTCTCGGCCCAGACCCGACGCACCCCGACGGTGTCGAAGGCGTACCGGACCAGCGCCCGCGACCCCTCGGTGGCCAGCCCTCGCCCCCACGTCGCGCGGCGCAGCCGATAGCCCAACTCGGCCTCGGTGCCGTCCGCCGACGGGTCCAACGCGAACCAGCCCAGGAACTCGCCGGACTGCCGATCATGCGCCGCCCACCGACCAAGCCCGGGATGCCTGTCGTACTGGGCCAGCAGCCTCGGCAACTGCTCGTCGCGCACCGTGGCCAGCGGGGTCGCGACGCCCCCGGTGAGGAAACGCATCACCTCGGGGTCGCTGTCCAACTCGACCAGCGCGTCCACGTCGGCCATCGTCAGCCGCCGCAACCGCAACCGCTCGGTCCCCATCGGCACACCCGCACCATCGTCACCCATGGCCCGGATCATCCGTCCCGCTCCGGACCACGTCGAGCCGTTTATCGGGGCCAGGTGCGCGGAAACCCAGACCGCCGTCGCGGGCGAGGTGGTCGGTCAGCGCGGGGGCGCGGCCACGAAGAGCCGCCAGGAGTACGCGTCGACAACGAGCACGGGCCCGCCCGAGTCCTTGCTGTCTCGCACCCCGACCACGCTCCCCAGATTCGTCGCCACCTCGACGCAGTTGGCGTCCTGGTTGCTGCGGCTGCTCTTGCGCCACTCAGCGCCGATCAGCTCCACGACTCGGCCACCTCGTTCATCAGCTCGATGGACGCCTGCGGGGGCAGGGCCTCACCCAAGGTAGCCTCCCAGACCCGCTGCAACCGCAACAGATCCTTCGGCTGGTCCAACTCCTGGCCGCGAACCTGACAGTCCAGGTAGGCCACCTCCGTGCCGTCGGGCAGGGCAGCGAGCGCGAACTGCCCGCCGAGCCCCGGATACTCCTCGGCGGATCGCGGGACGACATGCAGCCGGACCCGAGGGTGCTCGGTGGCGATGCGTACCAGGTGCAGCGTCTGGTCGCGCATCACCTTCCGCCCGCCCACCCGACGTCGCAGCACCGCCTCATCCAGCACCGCAACGACGTGCGGCGACCGCTCGCTGTGCAGCACCTCCTGGCGGCTCATCCGGTCGGCCAGTCGCCGGTCGACCTCCTCGGGAGCGAGCAGGCCGCCAGCCTCGAAGACCGCACGGGCGTAGTCCTCCGTCTGAAAGAGCCCCGGCACGTAGCGGGGCTCGTACCACCGGAGCGTGCGCGCCTGGGCAAAGATCGCCTGCCAGCCGCGTAGCCAGGGCTGCGCCCGGTCCAGGCTGACCAGTTCGGTGGACATGCGGCCGAAGAGACCGCCGGTGTCCAGGGCGCGGTCGACGAGTTCCAGGTACTTGGCGGTGGGCGGCTGTTGGCCCAGCTCGACGGCGCTGACCATCGACGCCGAGTAGTTGACCGCCTTGGCCAACTCGTCCTGACTCCAGCCGCGTCGCGCCCGCGCCCGGCGCAGCTCCGCGATCAGGAACACCGCCGCCGTCATCTGTCCATCGGCCATGCCCAGCCACCCTCCAACCCGCCGACGATCAACTCCAGCCGACCAACAGAGCCGGCGCGACCCGGGAACAGGGCAGCTACGACAGCTGGGCCGAACCCTTCCGACCGTAGTCGTCTGATCACCAGACTGTGAAGCGCGGCACCGCTCCCCGTCCCCCGGGCCCGGCGGCACCGCACGGGACCGCCTGATCCCCCGTGTCAGGCGGTCCCATCCCCACCCAAGCCGCCCGCCCGACCGCTCGACCGCTCGCCCGCTCGCCCGCTCGCCCGCTCGCCCGCTCGCCCGCCCAAGATCGTGCTCGATCGTGGAAGTAGGGGGGTCCTGACGTGCGGAAACCACTACATCCAGGATCGAGCACGATCTTGGGCGACCGCCGCCGCCGGAGGGCGCGGGGCGCAGGGCGCGCGGGGCGCAGGGCGCGCAGGGCCGCAGGGCGCAGGGCCGCAGGGCCGCAGGGCGCAGGGCCGCAGGGCGCAGGGCCGCAGGGCGCAGGGCCGCAGGGCGCAGGGCCGCAGGGCGCAGGGCGCAGGGCCGCAGGGCGCAGGGGCGCAAGGGCGCA
>NZ_JAKKFH010000040.1 GCF_022230925.1 Micromonospora alfalfae
CCTGTGCTGGCTACCCGGACTGTGCTGGCTCACCGGACTGTGCTGGCTCACCGGACTGTGCTGGCTCAGACTCCGGTTCGCGATCCACGCCGTACCCCACTGCGGCCATGCCTGTGTCCCTCCGCCGGTCCCCGCTCAGGGGTACGTATAGACCAGCCGATCGGATCACTCGGCGCCGATCACGTCACTCCGCTACGTCGCCAACGTAGATCTTGGACAGTTTCCGTTCGCTCGGCGGGCTCAACCGGTGGTTGCAACACCGAGAAGTTGGGTCATCTTCTCACCTGGGGTTGCCCAGCCCAGGGTCATGCGGGGGCGGTCGTTGAGTTCGTCGGCGACGTGGTCGAGGCCGGTTTGGTCGATGGTGGTGAAGTCGAATTGGCCTTTGGGGAAGTACTGGCGTAGTAGCCCGTTGGTGTTTTCGTTGCTGCCGCGTTGCCAGGGGCTGTGTGGGTCGCAGAAGTAGACCGGGCAGTCAGTGGCGATGGTGAAGTCACGATGGCGGGCCATCTCCACGCCCTGGTCCCAGGTCAGCGAGGCGCGTAAGCGTTGCGGGAGCCAGGTCATCGCCGCGGCCAACTGGGACACGACGTGTTCGGAGACCTTGCCCTCAGGCAGTCCGACCAGGATCACGAACCGGGTAGCGCGTTCGACCAGCGTGGCGATCGCGGAACCACCGCGCCCGCCGCGACGGACGCCCTCGAGGAGATCACCCTCCCAATGACCGGGCACCGCCCGGTCAGCGACCTCAGCCGGCCGGTCAGCGATACGCAGGCCGACCCACGGCCGCGCCGAACGCACCGCCCCGGCCGGCGCCGCCCGACGGCGGCGAGCGGCCCGACCCGATCGCAACGCCACCTGCCGCGTCAACTCCGCGCGCAGGTTGCCCCGCGCCTGCAGGTAGATCGCCTGATAAATCGTCTCGTGCGACACCCACATCTCCGGCGTGTCCGGGAACTGCACCCGCAGCCGCGCACTGACCTGCTGCGGCGAACGACGCCGCCGCAGCATATCCAGCACCACCTCACGCAACGGCCCGTCAACCGCCAACCGCGGCACCCGCCCCGACCGGTTATGCCGCAGAAACGACGCCCACTGCGCCATCAACGGCTGATACCGCTGCCCATAACGCTCGAACCGACCCACCTCCCGTGAGATCGTCGACACCGACCGCCCCAACCGCCGCGCGATCGAACCCAACGACTCACCCGCAGCCCGACCCAACCCAATCTGCTCCCGCTCCAGCGGACTCAACCTCGACGCCACAACCACCCCAACGACAAACACCGAAGAGTGTTGCAACCACCGGTTGAGCCCGCCGACGGAACGGAAACTGTCCAAGATCTACGTTGGCGACGTAGCGGAGTGACGTGATCGGCGCCGAGTGATCCGATCGGCTGGTTTATACGTACCCCTGAGCGGGGACCGGCGGAGGGACACAGGCATGGCCGCAGTGGGGTACGGCGTGGATCGCGAACCGGAGTCTGAGCCAGCACAGTCCGGTGAGCCA
>NZ_JAKKFH010000041.1 GCF_022230925.1 Micromonospora alfalfae
CCCGCCGCCCGCCGCCCGCCGCAAGATCGTGCTCGATCCTGGATGTAGTGGTATCGGGCGGCGTCGAGGCCACTATTTCCAGGATCGAGGGCGATCTTGCGCCTGTTCGCGGGGCGTGGTCGTCGGACGGGCCCCACCTTGCGGGTCTCCGGGTTCGACCCACGAGGTCCCGGTCGCATCAGGTCCGCCCGCACCAGGTCCGCGCGCAGCAAGGTCCGCGCGCATCAAGGTCGGCGTCGGCGCGCCAGATCCACTCGGGTTCAGGGAAAAGGGGGTGTCCCTGGCGTGCGGACACCCCCTTTTCAAGAAACCGGAGTGGATCAAGCCACGGAGCCGCCTCGGGTACGAGAACGGTCAGAGGCGGCAGGCGTGGATGTTGGTGACGAGGATGGCGCGGGCGCCCAGTTCGTACAGTTCGTCCATGATGCGGTGCACGTCGTCGCGGAGCACCATCGCCTGCACCGCCACCCAACCTTCGCGGTGCAGCGGCGACACGGTGGGCGACTCGATGCCGGGGGTGAGCCCGCTGGCCCGGTCCAGCAGACCGGCCGGCACGTCGTAGGCGAGCATCACGTAGCGGCGGGCCACCAGCACACCGTGCAGGCGGCGCAGCAACTGCTCGGCCTGCGGTTGCGCGGGCGCGCCGGCGCGCCGGACCAGCACCGCCGACGAGCGCAGCAGGGGCTCACCGAAGACCACAAGACCCGCCTGGCGCAGGGTCGCGCCGGTTTCCACCACGTCCGCGATGACGTCGGCGACACCGAGGCGTACGGCGTTCTCCACAGCGCCGTCGAGGCGGATCACGTCGGCCTTGACGCCCACGTCGCCGAGGTGCCGTTCGACCAACCCCGGGTACGCGGTGGCGATGCGGTGGCCGCCCAGCTCCTGCACGGAGGCGATGTCGTCGGGGCGGGCGGCGAAGCGGAAGGTGGCCCGACCGAAGGCGAGGTCGACGACCTCCTCGGCCGGCGCGGCCGAGTCGATCAGCAGGTCCCGGCCGGTGATCCCTAGGTCGAGGTCACCGGAGCCGACGTAGGTGGCGATGTCCTTCGGGCGCAGGTAGAAGAATTCGACGTCGTTGGCCTCGTCCCGGCAGACGAGGTCCTTGGGGTCGGTGCGCTGGCGGTAGCCCGCCTCGCGCAGCATCTGGGCGGCCGGTTCGGCCAGGGTGCCCTTGTTGGGAATGGCGACACGCAGCATGACGGAGTGCTCCTTCGATCCGGTTGGCGATCAACAGGGGTGGGGGCACTCACAGATGTCGGTAGACGTCCTTGAGGTCGAGACCGCTGGCGAGCATCAGCACCTGGACCTGGTAGAGCAGTTGGGAGATCTCCTCGGCGGTTCGCTCCGGCCCCTCGTGCTCGGCGGCCATCCACGACTCGGCCGCCTCCTCGACGACCTTCTTGCCGATGAAGTGCACGCCCTTGTCCAGCGCGGCGACGGTGCCCGAGCCCGGGGTGCCGGCGGCGGCCTTGGCCTGCAGCTCGGCGAACAACTCCTCGAACGTCTTCACGGGGAACGATTCTTCCAGCCACCCGGGCGGCACCGCGCGTCCGGGTCCGTCGAAATCCAGTAAGCGGACAATTCCCTACCAACATGGTGGGACAATTGTCGATCGATGCCCATGGAGCTCTACGCTGTCCGCCATGGCCAGCCGCTCACGTCTTCTCGCGCTCACCTTCGCCGGTGCCGTCGTCGTAGCCACCGCCGGATGCGCGCCACAGGACGAGAAACCCACCCCCACTGTCACCGCAGCGCCGTCCTGCGCCAAGGACAGCCTGCCCACGCGTACGCCGGGCAAGCTGACCATCGCCACCGACCAGCCCGCGTACGAGCCGTGGTTCGCCAAGGACAAGCCGGACAGCGGCGAGGGCTTCGAATCCGCTGTCGCGTACGCGGTGGCCGAGAAGCTCGGCTACGCCCGCGCCGACGTCACCTGGATCCGGGTCAAGTTCGACACCGCCATCGCGCCGGGGCCGAAGGACTTCGACTTCGACATCAACCAGTTCTCCATCACCGACGAGCGCAAGCAGGCGGTCGACTTCTCCGCGCCGTACTACCTGGTGCGGCAGACCGTCATCGCGTTGAAGTCCTCGAAGATCGCCGGCCGGAAGTCGCTGGCCGAGCTGCGGGACGCCCGGCTCGGCGCGCAGGTCGGCACCACCAGCTACCAGGCGATCACCGACGTGATCAAGCCAACCGCCAAGCCGCACGTCTACAACAGCAACGACGACGCCAAGAAGGCCCTTCAGAACGGACAGCTCGACGGTCTCGTGGTCGATCTTCCGACCGCCTTCTACATCACCGGTGCGGAGATCACCGACGCGACGATCGTCGGGCAGGTGCCGCAGGTCGGTACGCCCGAGGCGTTCGGGTTGCTGCTGGACAAGAACTCCCCACTGACCTCCTGCGTGAGCGGCGCGGTCGGTCAGCTCACCACGGCGGGCACCCTGAAGGAGCTGGAACAGAAGTGGCTCGCGCAGGTGGCGGGGGCGGCCGAGCTGCGGTGACGCTCCTGGATCAGGTGCCCTCGGAGGCGCAGCTGCGGCGGTCGGCGTACCGGCGTCGGCAGACCGTCTACAGCGTGCTCGTCGCGGCGTCCTCGACGGCGGCGCTCGGCACGCTGCTGGTGATCGCGGTGACCGGAGCGCCGGGCTGGAACCGGGTCCGGCGCTCGTTCCTGGATCCGGAGATCGCCCGCGACGCGCTGCCGACGGTGCTGAGCGGGCTGTGGCTCAACGTACGGCTGCTGGCCTGCTGTGCGGTCGGCGCGCTGCTGCTCGGGCTGGTGATCGCGGTGCTGCGGACGCTACGCGGGCCGGTCTTCTTCCCGGTCCGCGCGCTGGCCGCCGGCTACACCTACACCTTCCGCGGCCTACCGTTGATCATCGTCTTGTACCTGCTCACCCTCGGCGTGCCGGGGCTGCGGTTGCAGGGCATGCCGCCGGTGCTGGTGCTGGGTGGGATCGCGTTGGTCCTCACCTACGGCGGCTACCTCGCCGAGGTGTTCCGGGCCGGCATCGAGTCGGTGCACTCCAGCCAACTCGCCGCGGCCCGCTCGTTGGGCCTGACCTACCGGCAGACGATGCGGCACGTGGTCCTGCCGCAGGCCGTCCGCCGGGTGGCGCCACCCCTGCTCAACGACGTGGTGGCGTTGCAGAAGGACGTCGGGCTGGTCTCGCTGGCCGGGCCGATCGACGCGGTCCGCGCCGCGCAGATCGCCACCGCCCAGACCTTCAACTACACGCCGTACGTCGTGGCGGGGGTGCTCTTCGTGCTCCTCGCGATCCCGCTGATCGCGGTCACCGACTGGGTGACGCTACGCGCTGCCCGCCGACAGTCGGGAGGCTGACCCATGGCGTTGTTGCGCTGTCGGGGCCTGCGCAAGGAGTTCGGCGGGCACGCCGTGCTCGACCACCTCGATCTGACCGTCGCCGAGCATCAGGTGGTGGCAGTGATCGGCGCGTCCGGGTCCGGCAAGTCGACCCTGCTGCGCTGCGTCAACCTGCTGGACGATCTCGACGACGGCACCATCGAGTTGGACGGGGAGGACATCTCCGATCCACGGGTGGACCCGGACCGGGTCCGGCGGCGGATCGGCATGGTGTTCCAGGCGTACAACCTCTTTCCGCACCTGAGCGTGTTGGACAACATCACTCTCGCGCCGCGCCGCGTACACGGGCGGGGCCGGGCGGAGGCCGAGGCGCAGGCCCGGGAGCTGCTCGACCGGGTGGGGCTCGGCGCCAAGGCGGACGCCTACCCGGACCGGCTCTCCGGCGGGCAGCAGCAGCGGGTGGCCATCGTCCGGGCGCTGGCCAACTCACCTCGACTGATGCTGCTCGACGAGGTCACCTCCGCGCTCGACCCGGAGCTGGTCGGCGAGGTGCTGGCGATGATCCGCGACCTGAAGGCCGACGGCATGACAATGGTGCTGGCCACCCACGAGATGGGCTTCGCCCGGGAGGTCGCCGACCAGGTGTGCTTCCTCGACGCCGGGCGGGTCGTCGAGAGCGGCCCGCCCGGGCAGGTGCTCGGCGAGCCGACGCAGCCTCGTACCCGGCAGTTCCTGCGCCGGATCATCGAGGCCGGCCGTCTCTGAAGGCCCGCCTTCAGAGACGGCCGAGGCGGCGGCGCCAGAGACGGCCGAGGCGGTCGAGGCGCCAGAGGCGTCAGCCGCCGAAGCCGACTCGCTGGGCGTTGCCCGCCGCAACGGTCCGCACGGCCAACGCCGCGTCGAGCGCCGCCACCGTGGCGGCCCAGCCCTTGTCCTCCGCCGAGCCGGGCAGACCGGCGCGGTCGCGGGCCTGCTCGATGGTCTCCACCGTCAACACTCCGTGCGCCACCGGCTTGCCCTCGTCCAACGCCACCCGGGTCAGCCCGTCGGTGACCGAACGGCAGACGTAGTCGAAGTGGGCGGTGGAACCCCGGACCACCACGCCGAGGGCGACCACCACGTCGCAGCGGCGGGCGAGGGCCTGCGCGACCACCGGCAGCTCGACCGAGCCGGCAACCCGGGCGACCACGGAACGCGCGCCGCACGCCTCGGCGGCTGCCACCGCACGCTCCAGCATGTGGTCGGTCAGCTCGCCGTGCCAGCGGGCGGCAACGACCCCGACGGTCAGCCCCGCGGCGTCGACCGCCTCGACTCCCGGCTCACCGAAACCCGCCATCGTCATGCTCCGATCTCGTCGTTGGCGACCGGACGCCCCAGCGGCGCCTCGGACACCTCGTCCAACTCGTCCAGCAGGTGACCCATCCGGTCCCGCTTGGTGCGCAGGTAGCGCATGTTCTCCGGGTGCGCGCCGACCGGCAGCCCCTCGCGGCCGGTGATGGTCAACCCGTACCCCTCCAGCCCGGCCCGCTTGGCCGGGTTGTTCGTCAGCAGCCGCATCGACCGCACGCCCAGGTCGTAGAGGATCTGCGCGCCGGTGCCGTAGTCGCGTGCGTCGGCCGGCAGACCCAGGTCGAGGTTGGCGTCGACGGTGTCGCGGCCCAGGTCCTGCAACTGGTACGCCTGCAACTTGTGCAGCAGGCCGATGCCGCGTCCCTCGTGCCCCCGGACGTAGAGCACCACGCCCCGGCCTTCCTGCCCGACCCGAGCCAGTGCGGCATCCAGCTGCGGCCCGCAGTCGCAGCGCAGCGAGCCGAACACGTCCCCGGTCAGGCACTCGGAGTGCACCCGGACCAGCACGTCCTGGCCGTCACCGAGGTCACCCAGCACCATCGCGACATGTTCGGCCGGGTCGTGCTCGGCGCGGTAGCCGAGCGCCCGGAAGACCCCGTGCTTCGTCGGCATCCGGGCGTCGGCGACCAGCTCGACCTGCTTCTCGGTACGCCGACGGTAGGCGATCAGGTCGGCGATGGTGACCAGCGTGAGGCCGTGCTCGGCGGAGAACTTCTCCAGGTCCGGCAGGCGCATCATGGTGCCGTCGTCGTTCACCAGCTCGCAGAGCACGCCGGCCGGACGCAGCCCGGCGAGCCGGGTCAGGTCGATCCCCGCCTCGGTGTGCCCCGGTCGGCGCAGCACCCCGCCCTCGCGAGCGCGAAGCGGCACCACGTGCCCGGGGCGGGACAGGTCGGTGGGGTCGGTCGCCGCGCCGGCGAGCAACCGGCTGGTGTGTGCGCGGTCGGCCGCCGAGATGCCGGTGCTGACCCCCTCGCGGGCGTCCACTGTCACCGTGTACGCGGTGCCGCGCCGGTCCTGGTTGGTGTGGTGCATCGGCGGCAGGTCGAGCCGGTCGGCTTCGCTCTCGGTCAGCGCCACGCAGACGTACCCGGAGGTGTGGCGGACCATGAACGCCATCAGCTCCGGCGTGGCCAACTCGGCCGCGAAGATCAGGTCGCCCTCGTTCTCGCGGTCCGCGTCGTCGACCACGACGACCGGCCGGCCGGCCGCGATGTCCGCGACCGCCTGCTCGATATCCCCAAAACTGGTCATGCGACAGCCTCCGTGTAGATGGGCGTACGGACGGTCGCCGGTCGGGCGGCGCGGGAGGTGCGCCACCAGGCGGCGAAGCCCCAGACGCAGAGGGCGCCGTAGATCAGGTACATGACGGCCGAGGGGTAGAACCCGCCGCGCAGCAGCAGCGGCACGCCCACCGCGTCCACGGCGATCCAGAGCAGCCAGAACTCCACCCAGCCGCGGGCCATGCCGTACGTGGCCAGCAGGCTGCCGGTGAGGATCCAGGCGTCGGGCAGAGGGCCCCACGAGCCCAGGGCCTTGAGCAGCGGGTACGCCGCGGCGGTGCCGATCACGGCGGCCACCAGCAGCATCAGTCGCTCCCGTCCGGTGGCCCAGCGCGGCACGACCGCGGCCTGCCCGGCGTCGGCGCGACGGTTGCGCTGCCAGCGCCACCAGCCGTAGACGCTGACCGCGAAGAAGAACACCTGCCGGCCGGCCTGCCCGTACAGGTCGTGCTCCTGCGGGGTGGCGAACACCCCGCCGAGGAAGACGGTGAGGAGCAGCGCGTTACCGATCATGCCGACCGGCCACGCCCAGACCAGCCGGCGCAACCCGAGCAGCGCCGAGACCAGCCCGAACGCGTTGCCGACGATCTCCCTGGCCAGCACCGGAGAGCCGGCTACGTGCACCTGGGCGTCCAGCAGCCAACTGAGCGGACCCATCACGCCACCCCGCCCGGCTGCGCGGCAGCCCCGCTGGCGTCGGCGTGGGTGAGCCGGTCGCCGAGCAGCCGCTCGACGTACTTGGCCAGCACGTCGACCTCCAGGTTGACCGGGTCGCCGACGCCCTTCGCGCCGAGCGTGGTCAGCTTCAGCGTGGTCGGGATCAACCCGACGGCGAACTCGTCCGCGCCGACGGCGACCACCGTCAACGAGACACCGTCGATGGTGATCGAGCCCTTCTCCACCACGTACCGGGACAGGGCGGCGGGCAGTCGGAACCGGACGGTCTCCCACTGCTCGGCCGGCTCCCGGGAGATCAGCTCACCGACGCCGTCGACGTGGCCCTGCACCAGGTGCCCGCCGAGCCGGCTGCCGAGCGCGGCGGCCCGCTCCAGGTTGACCGGGTCGCCGGGGCGCAGCGCGCCCAGCGCGGAGCGGCGCAGCGTCTCCCCCATCACGTCGGCGGTGAAGACACCGTCGGCCACCTCCACGACGGTCAGGCAGACACCGTTGACGGCGATCGAGTCGCCGTGCCGGGCGTCGGACGTGACCAACGGGCCGCGTACGCCCAGCAGCGCCGAATCGCCTGCCGTCGGCGCCACCCGGACGATCTCGCCCAATTCCTCGATAATGCCGGTGAACATCTCAGCCCTCCCTTTTGCGGGGCAAAGCGGTGATCCGGAGATCCGGACCGATCTGCGTAACGTCGACGAACTCCAGATCGATGGCCTCGGCGATGGTGGTCACTCCCGCGTCGACCAGAGCGGTCGGGCCGGCGCCGAGCAACCGCGGCGCGACGTACCCGACGATCTTGTCGACCAGGCCGGCCTCCAGGAACGCGCCGGCCAGCCGGGGGCCGCCCTCCAGCAGCACCGCACGGACCCCGCGCTGGTGCAGCGCCGCGAGCAGCGCCGACAGGTCGACCCGGCCGTCCGGGTCGGCGCCGACCTCGTCGGCGGTCGCGATCCACGTGCGCGCGGCGCCGTCGCGGACCCGGGCGTCAGCCGGGGTACGCCCCGAGCTGTCCACCACCACCCGCAGCGGCTGCCGGATGGCCAGGCTGCCGTCGCGCAGGTTGCGGGCGGTCAACCGGGGGTCGTCGGCGAGCACCGTGCCCACCCCGGCGATGACCGCGTCGACGGTGCCGCGCAGCGCGTGCACGTCGATCCGGGCCGCCTCCGAGGTGATCCACATGCTGGTGCCGTCCACCGCGGCGGAGCGCCCGTCGAGCGTGGCGGCGTACTTCCAGATCACGTACGGCCAGCCGCGGCGCATCGAGGTCAACCACGCGACGTTGCCGGCCTCGGCCTCCTCGCCGCGTACCCCCAGATCGACCCGGACCCCGGCGGCGCGCAAGGTGGCGGCGCCCCCGGAAGCGACAGGGGTCGGGTCGGGTACGGCGATGACCACCCGGCCCACCCCGGCCTGGACGAGCGCGGAACTACAGGGGCCGGTGCGGCCGGTGTGGTCGCAGGGTTCCAGTGTGACGACAGCTGTGCCGCCCTTGGCCCGCTGCCCGGCCTGCGCCAGGGCGACGATCTCGGCGTGCGGCCCCCCGGCGTAGGCGTGGAAGCCCTCGCCCACCACCTCGCCGTCGGCGTCGAGGAGCACGCACCCGACCACGGGGTTGGGGCTGGTGGTGCCGAGCCCGCGCGCTGCCAACTCGATCGCACGCCGCATCGCCTCATCAACGGAGACGCTGGCCATCGCCCTGCCCCTGCCCTCTCACTCGCCGGTCCGCGCGCGGGCGGTCAGGGAGGCGGTGGCCATGGGGCCACTGGCAGGCGGTGGCGGATTCCGGGAACGGCACAGCCGCCCCGGGAGGGTCGGCACGGCACGCTGAAGCCAGCGGCCGGCTCGGACCCGTCCGTCCCGCGCGCTGTCTCCCATCCGGACTGTCTGGGCGCGGACGAACCGCCCCCAACCGTCGGCCCCGGATTTTCACCAGGTCCACCGGACGGCAGAGCCGTCCGGGTCGCGGGCTGACCACGGTTGGACCGTGGATCACCGCCGGTTCGGAATTTCACCGAGTCCCGCCAGCGCGTGGTGGGTACACGGGAAGTCTTACACGCCGATCCGGCTCTGCCGCCACCTAGGCGAGCTACTTCACAGCGCTATCACGCTCAGGTGACGCCGCGACGCCGGTCCACCGCCACGTAGGAGCCCGGTTGACTCTTGGCCACCGTCTTCATCTCCGAGGCCACCGCTATCGCTTCGAGCGGGTCGGTGAACCGCTTGCCGGCGTCGGAGAGGGACACCCCGATGGAGAGCGTGACCAGGGCAGCCCGCCGGATGTTGCCGCGCCGATCCTTCAACTCGACGAAGCCGCGCTCCCGGTCGGTCTGGTCGTAGAGCGTGTCGGCGGCGTTCTCGAAGTCGACGACCGCCCGGGACGTCAGTGGGCGCACCTGGTCCGGGGCGCAGACGATGACGAAGTCGTCACCGCCGACGTGACCGAGGAAGGCCGGTGGCAGGCCGACGCCCACCACCGCCCGGTGCAGGCTGCGGGCCAGCGCGGAGATGAAGTCGTCGCCACGCACGAAGCCGTACCGGTCGTTGACGCTCTTGAACCGGTCGATGTCGACGTAGCCGACGGCGTAGTCCACGCCGTTTCGGACCCGATCGCTGATCTCCCGACGGATCCGGCTGTTGCCGGGCAGCCCGGTCAGCGGGGAGACCTCCCGGAACTCCTTGTTGCGGCGCAACGTGGACGAGACCCGGGCCACCAGCTCCGCGGTGTCGAACGGCTTGACCAGGTAGTCGTCCGCGCCGGCGCTGAGCCCGTGCACCTTGTCGACCGTCATCCCCTTGGCGGTCAGCATGATCACCGGAAGAGCGGACGTCATCGGGTCGGCGCGCAGCCGGCGGGTCAGCTCCAGCCCGTCGATCCGGGGCATCATGAGGTCGACCACCGCCAGGTCCGGCCGCTGGCGCTCGATGACCTCCAGCGCCTCCTGGCCGTCGTTGGCGTGGATCACCTCGAAGCCGTGCAGCCGCAGGTTGAACTCGACGAACCGGGCGATGTCCTCGTCGTCGTCGACGACGAGAATGATGTCCTTGCGGTCGGCCTCGGGCTCCACCTCAGGCCCCGGGCGCCGCGCGTTCCGCCAGTGCCCGCAGGTGCCGTACCGCCTCTGCCGGGTCGGCGGCCCCGTACACGGCGGTGCCGGCCACGAACGCGTCGGCGCCCGCCGCTGCCGCCTGCTCGATGGTGTCGGCAGCGATACCGCCGTCCACCTCGATGCGCAGCTCCAGGTGCCCGGCCGACGCGTGCCGCCGGGCCGTCCGCACCTTCTCCAGCAGCTGCGGAATGAACCGCTGCCCACCGAAACCCGCCTTGATCGTCATGATCAGCAGGGTGTCGAAGCTGGGCAACAGGTCCAGGTAGGGCTCGATCGGGGTGTCCCGGTCGATGGCCAGGCCCGCCTTCGCACCGGCCGAACGCAGGTCCTTGGCGAGCGCCACCGGGTCGTCGGACGCCTCCGCGTGGAAGGTGACGTTGTACGCCCCGGCGTCGGCGTACCCGGGGGCCCACCGGCGCGGGTCCTCGATCATCAGGTGCACGTCGAAGGGCATCGCCGTGACGGCCCGCAGGCTCTGCACCACGGGCAGCCCAATGGTCAGGTTCGGCACGAAATGGTTGTCCATCACGTCGACGTGCAACCAGTCCGCGGCGTCCTCGACGGCACGGACCTCTTCGGCGAGTCGGGCGAAATCGGCGGCCAGGATGCTCGGCGCGACGATCGGCGGCGGTACGGTCACGGGGCCAGTGTACGAACGTGGCCACCCGCCACCCGCATCGCGGCACCTTTGGGGACGCCCTGTGACCCAGCAATGACCATTGGTGCAGAATTGGACGCTCCGGACCTCCGAATCCGGACGAACAGACATCAGCCACTGGCCGATCGACGGAAACGCGACGACACTCCAACCGGGACGGTGCCGTAGGCTGCACGCCCGCCGGGGTCTCGCCGCGGGGCGCGGCGACCGGCCGCCAGCTCCCGGGAGGGCGGACGATGCGACGGTGGCTTCCAGCGCTGGTGCTGGCCAGCGTCACGACGATGCTGCTGGCCGGCTGCACGCCGGCCCGGGGCGCGGACGGTGATCTCACCGACGACTGGCCGACGCTGCGGGTTCCGAAGCCGTTCACCCCCGCCACCGACACCTGCCTGCCGCGGATCGCCACTGTCGTGCAGGCCAGCACGTACGAGACGGTGGACTGCGCACGCAACCACCTGGCCGAGACCATCCACGTCGGCACCTTCGTCGGGCCCGACGCGCTGACCGAGGCCCGACCGGAACCCGGATCTTCGGCGCTGCGCACGGCTCGCGCCGAGTGCGACCAGCGGGCCCGGCAGGTGCTCGGCGGCGACTGGCACACGGCCCGACTCGCGCTGTCCCTCGCGTTGCCGTCCACGGCCGCCTGGGCCGGCGGCGCCCGCTGGTTCCGCTGCGACATCAGCGAGACCGGCAGCATCGACAACACCCGCCCGGTGAACCGCACCGGCAGCCTGCGCGGCGCGTTGATCGGCGACACGCCGCTGACGCACCGCTGCTTCGACCCCAAGCTGATCGGCGACAACCTCAACTACATGGCGCCGGTGCTCTGCACCGAGCCGCACCGCGCCGAGTTCGTTGGCGTCTACGAGGAACGTGACATGAGCTGGGCGGAGTTCGCCAAGTCCGCCGAACAGGCCCACCAGCGCTGCATGGCGCTGATCGCCGAGTACGCCGCGGTGCCCAACAACAGCGAGCTGCCGTACCGGGCCGGGTCCATCTACTACCCGCCGTCGCAGCGGGAGTGGGAGGAGGGCGACCGTGGAGTGCGCTGTTTCCTGTGGAGCGACGACCGCAAACTCACCCGCTCGATGCGCGGCGCCGGTCCCGAGGGACTGCCCGCGATCTGAGCATCGTTGCCGTATGCTGCTGCGCCGTGGCGCTATCGACCGGCCGGGTCCGGTCGGGGGCCAGCAGCGGCGGGAGGTCGGGATGCGACGGTGGCTGGCGGCGTTCGCCGGGGGTGGGGCGCTGGCCCTGGCGCTGGCCGGGTGCGGCGCACCCGCCGGCATCGACAGTGACCTCATCGACGACTGGCCGGCGCCCGTCGCGGCGCAGCAGTTCGTCCCCGCTGCCGACGTCTGCCACCAGAGCTCCCAGCAGGTCGGCTTCCTGACCGGCTACAACCCGACGGCGTGCACCGAGGCGCACCGGGTGGAGACCATGCACGTCGGCACCCTCACCGGCCCGGGCGCCGACGGCGGCACGCCCCCGCAGCCCGGCTCGGCCGGCATGCGGGCCGCGCAGACCGGGTGCGACACGGCTGTCAACAAGGCGGTGGGGGCCGACTGGCGTTCCGGGCGACTCGGCCTGACCGTCGTGCTGCCGTCGCCGCAGGCCTGGTCGGGCGGAGCCCGCTGGTACCGCTGCGACGTCACCGAGATCGCCAGCATCGACGACACGGCGGTCGACCTGCGCACCGGCACCCTCCGGGGCGCGCTGTCCGGAGCGGCCCCGCTGGCGTACCGCTGCTTCAACCCGAAGCTGGTGAAGGACGACATCGACGAGATGGTGCCGGTCTCCTGCACCGCGAAGCACCACGCCGAGTTCGTCGGCGTCTGGCAGGCGCCGGACACCAGCTACGCCGAGTTCACCCGCAGCACCAAGCGGACCCACCGGGCCTGCCAGACGATGATCGCCAAGTACGCCAAGGTTCCGGACAACTCCCAGCTCGACTTCCGCGCCGGCACGATCTACTACCAGCCGTACGAGGAGGAGTGGCGCAACGGGAACCGGGGCGTGCAGTGCTTCCTCTGGATCTCCGACCGGAACCTGACCCGCTCGATGAAGAACGCCGGCACCAAGGGCCTCCCGGTCACCTAGGGCCTGTGTCAAAGCCCTCGGTCGAGCCGAGCGTGAACGCACGGCGTCCGGCCGGTCGGCTGACCGGCCGGACGCATGGAACAGATCAGCCTCGGCGCAGGACGGCGAGGAACATCGCGTCGGTGCCGTGGCGGTGTGGCCAGAGCTGCACTGTCGGCCCGTCACCGAGACCGGGCATGCCGGCCGGCAGCAGCGGGCGGGCGTCCACGAAGTCCACCGGAACCCCGCTACGGCGGGCCGCCTCGGTCACCGTCACGTGCGTCTCGACGGTGTGCGGCGAACAGGTGACATAGGCGACCAGGCCACCCGGGCGGACCGCCCGCAGCGCCGCGCCGAGCAGTTCCCGTTGCAGCCGGGTCAGCGGCGGCAGGTCGGACGGTTGGCGACGCCAGCGCGACTCCGGCCGACGACGCAGCGACCCCAGCCCGGTACACGGCGCGTCGACAAGCACCCTGTCGAAGTGCTGCTCCGGCAGTTTCGGGTCGCCGCCGACCTCACGGCCGTCCATGGTCAGCACGGCCACCGGCAGGTCCCGGGTCGCCAGGGAGACCAGCCGGGCGCGGTGCTCGGCCACCTCCACCGCTGTCACCCGGGCACCCCGCTGCGCGGCCAACGCGCCGAGCAGCCCGGCCTTGCCACCCGGGCCGGCGCACAGGTCCAGCCACCGTCCGTCCGGGCCGTCCAGCGGCGCGTCGGCGAGCGCGGTGGCCACCAACTGGGAGCCCTCGTCCTGGACGTGGGCCCGGCCGTCGACCACCGCCGGGATGTCGCCCGGCGACCCGCCGGGCAGATAGACGGCGTACGGCGAGAAGGCACCCGGCGCACCACCGACCTGGTCGGCTAGCTCGACCGGGTCGATCAGGCCGGGCCGGGCGCACAGGTGCACCGGCGGGCGCTCATTGTCCTCGATCAGGAGACGCTCCGTCTCACCCAGATCGCCGCCGAGCGCCTCGGAGAAGGCCCGCACGATCCACTGCGGGTGGCTGTACGCCAGCGCGAGGTGCCCGACCGGGTCGGTCTCCATCGGTGGAGCGAGCTTCGCCACCCAGGCGTCCGCGTCACGGGTGGACACCTCGCGCAGCACCGCGTTGGCGAAACCGGTGGCGCCCGGTGCTACCGAACGGACCAGATCCACAGTCGAGGAGACAGCGGCGTGCGGGGGCACCCGGGTGTGCAGGAGTTGGTACGCCCCGAGCCGCAGCGCGTCGCGTACCGGCGGGTCGATCCGGGCCACGTCCCGGCCGGCAGCGTCGGTCAGGATCGCGTCCAACGTGCCCAGGTGGCGCAGGGTGCCGTAGGTCAGCTCGGTGGCGAAGGCCGCGTCCCGACCGAACAACCCCTCTTCCCGCAGGATGATGGGCAGCACCAGGTTGGCGAACGCGTCGTCCCGGTGCACCGCCGCCACCGCCTCGTACGCGGCGCGGCGCGGTCGGTCCAGCGGTGGTCGGACCGGACGCCGGTCCCCGCCACGGCCGGTCGACGGGCCGGAGCGCGTCGGTCGGGTTCCCTCCGGTGCCGTCACGCGAAGTCCTCTCCAGTGCCGACCCGGACGCCGCGCGCCCAGTCGGTAGCGTCCATCGCCCGCTTGCCCGCGGCGCGGACCTCGCCGAGACGTACCGGCACTGTCGCCGTGCCGGCCAGCACCCGGGACTTCTCCACCAGCAACTCCCCCGGCTTCAGCTCGGGGCCGTCGGGCACCGGGACGACCGGGCCGAGTTTCACCCGCTCGTCGCGGAACGTGGTCCAGCCACCCGGAGCGGGCGTGCAGGCCCGGATCCGCCGGTCCACGGCGAAGGCCGGGTCGCTCCAGCGCACCCGCGCGTCATCCACTGTCAGCTTCGGCGCCAGCGACACCCCGTCGGCCGGCTGCGGCTCGGCGCGGGCGGTGCCGTCGGCGATCGCGTCGAGCACCGCCACCAGCAGCCCGGCGCCGGAATCGGCGAGCCGCCCCAGCAGGTCGCCTGAGGTGTCGGTGGCGCGGATCTCGTCGGTCAGCGTGCCGTAGACCGGGCCGGTGTCCAGGCCCTCCTCCAACTGGAAGACGCTGGCCCCGGTCAGCTCGTCACCGTGCAGCACGGCGTGCTGCACGGGTGCGGCGCCACGCCACGCGGGCAGCAGGGAGAAGTGCAGGTTGATCCAGCCGTGCCGGGGGATCTCCAGGGCCGCCGGCGGCACCAGCGCGCCGTAGGCGACCACCGGCACGCAGTCCGGCTCCAACTCGCGCAGCCGGTCGAGGAACTCCGGCTCGCGGGGGCGGGCCGGTGTGAGCACCTCGACGCCGTGCTCGTCGGCCCACGCGCCGACCGGCGAGCGGGACAGGCCCCGCCCACGCCCGGCGGGCGCGTCGGGTCGGGTGACCACTGCCACCAGCTCGTGTCGGGAGGCGGCGACGGCGGCCAGGGCGGGAACGGCGACGGCCGGCGTACCGGCGAAGATCACGCGCATCCGGGTCAGCGCCCCAGACCGAAGGGGTCGCTGATGTGCGGGCTGAGCTTGACGGTGGGCGGGGCCGCCGCGTCGTACCACTCGGCCTGGCGGATCGCCTTCATGGCTTCCTTGCGCCCCTCCGGGTCCAGTCGGTCCAGGAAGAGCACCCCGTCGAGGTGGTCGGTCTCGTGCTGCACGCAGCGCGCCATCAGGCCGGTGCCGACGATCTGCATAGGGTCGCCGAACGAGCTGAAGCCCTTGGCGACGACGTTCTGCCGACGTTTGGTGTCGAAGTAGAGCCCGGGGATGGACAGGCAGCCCTCTGGGCCGTCCTGCTCCTCCTCGTCGGGGAACTCCAGCACCGGGTTGATCAGGTGCCCGAGGACGTCGTCGACGTCGAAGGTGAACACCCGTAGGCTCACACCGAGCTGCGGCGCGGCCAGGCCGGCGCCGTTCTGCTCACGCATCGTGTCGGTGAGGTCGGCGACGAGCCGACGTAGCTCGGCGTCGAAGTCGACCACCGGATCGGCCGGCGTGCGCAGCACCGGATCCCCAAACAGACGGATGGGCTGGACGGTCACGCGGGACGGCTCCTTCTTCGGGTGGACGAGCGGTGCCGTACCAGTCTACGGAGTGCCCGGCCGGACACCGGGCGGCGCACCTCGCTCAACCACCGCCGGTGTGCCCAGCGTCACCGGCGGACTCCCCGGCCAACAGCTCCCGCACCCGCTCGGCGTCCGGGTGGCCGAGATCGTCGAGGATGACCAGTGCCCGCCGCCAGGTGCGCGCGGCGCCGGCCGCGTCCCCCACCGCCTGCCGGCTCTCGCCGAGCCGCGACAGGGTGTCCGCCTCGTCGTAGCGGTCGCTGACCCGCCGGTACAGCCCGAGGGCCCGCTGGAAACAGCGGATCGCGGCCCGGTGGTCGGCCAGTCGGGCGTGGATGAAGCCGAGGCTGTCCCAGGTGTTCGCCTCGCCGTGCCGGTCGCCCGTCGTCCGCAGCAGCGCCAACGCCTCCCGGCAGTGCCCGAGCGCCGGCTCGTACTGGCCGAGCTGGGCGTACGCCCACCCCACCGCGTTGCGGGCGCTGGCCTCCCCGGCGACGTGCCCGGAGGCCCGGTACAGCGCCAGCGCCCGCTCGCTCTGCTCCAGGGACTCGGCGTGCCGACCGAGCCCGTCGAGCATCGCGCCGAACGCCCGGTGGGTGCGGGCCTGCCCGGTGTGGTCAGCCAGCTCCGCGAAGATCACCAGGGCCTGCCGGTAGTTCCTCGCCGCCTCGTTCACCCGGCCCAGGCGGGACAGCACCCGGGCGAGGTCGCGGTGGGCGTTCGCCTGCCCCTGTCGGTCGCCGGCCCGCTGCGCCCCGGCCAGGGCGTTGCGCTGGGCCACGGCCAGGTCCGGCCACCGCCCTCGGCGTTGCAGGAAGTCCACAAGTGTCCAGGCCAGCTGCCACGCATGGCAGTCGAACCCGACCCGTCTCGCGTGGGCGACCGCCGCCAGCAGCACCGGGTACTCGACGCTGAACCAGGCGAGCGCCTGATTGAGGTCGGCGATCTCCTCGGGGAGCACACCCGGCGCGGCGGCGGTGAGGGTGACCGGGTCCCGTCCCGGTTGCAGCAGCAGCGCCGCCGCGTGCGCGGTGTGCAGGTAGTGGTCCAGCCCACGCCGGATCGTGGCCCGCCGGACCCCCTCCGGTTCGAGGCGTTCGACCTGCTCGGCCGCGTACGCCCGGAGCAGGTCGTGCGCGCCGAACCGGCCGGGGGCGTGCTCGGTGACGAGGTGCGCGTGGGCCAGCTCGGCCAGCAGTCGGGGCACCTGGGCCCGAGGCAGCCCGGCCAGACTGGCCGCCGCGGCGAACCCGATGTCCGGTCCGGGATGGCAGCCGAAGAGCCGGAACAGGCGGGCCGCCGCCGGGGTCAGGCTCCGGTACGACCAGGAGAAGACGGCCTGCACGTCGGTGCCGGCGTCCCCTCCGTCGAACGAGTCGAGTGGTCGCGGCGCCGCCCGCAGTTCGGCCGCGAGGGTGGCCAGCGGGAACGTCGGCTTCTCCGCGGCTCTCGCGGCGAGCACTGCCAGCGCCAGCGGCAGCCGCGCACACCGCTCGATGATCTCGTCCACCGCCTGCGGCTCGGCCGCCAACCGGTCCGTGCCGAGCCGCCGGGCCAACAGTTGCCAGGCCTCGGCGGCGCTGAGCAGGTCGACGCCGATCGGCCGGGCGCCTTCGGCGGCGATCAGCCCGGCGAGCCGGTTGCGGCTGGTTACCAGGACCAGGCAGGTCGGGCTGCCGACCAGCAGGGGTCGGATCTGGTCGGCGTCACGGGCGTTGTCCAGCAGCACCAGCATCCGGCGGCCGGCGAGCAGGCTGCGGTAGAGGCCCACCTGCGCGGGCAGGTGGGTGGGGATGCGCTCGGGCGGCACCTCGAGTGCCTCCAGGAAACCGCGGACCGCCTCGACGGCCGTCACCACAGTTCCGGTGGCGTCGAACCCGCGCAGGTCGACGTAGAGCTGGCCGTCCGGGAAGCGATCGGCGACCCGGTGCGCGAAGTTCACGGCGAGGGTCGTCTTGCCGACCCCGGCCGTACCGGACAACGTCATGACGGTGACCGACGCCACGCCGTCGTCCTCGGACCCCCCGGCGCGAGCGCATGCGTCGTCGAGCTGGGCGAGTTGGGCCGCACGCCCGACGAACCCGGGCAGCGCCGGGGGCAGTTGGCGGGGTGTCGGGAACCGGTGAAGCGTGGCGTCGGCGCCTGGGCCGCCGGCCCTGGCCCGCGCCGCCGCCCGCCGGGTGGTGGCCCGGTCGCGGTTCGGGCTGCGACGCCGCTCCTCGACCCGGTCCCGCGCCGTGGCCAGCACCCCCTGTTCGGCGGGGGTGGCCCCGAGCAGTCGGATGAGAGCGTCGAACCGTTCCGGCGGCGGCAGGATGTTGCCGGCGAAGTACTCGCCGATGATCCCGCGCGACCAGCCGGTCTTCGCGGCCAACTGCCGGTACGTCAGCAGGGTCTCGCCCTGCTGACGGGCTTCTCGGCGGCGTAGCTGGCGCAGCAGTCCGGCCAACTCGGGCAGTGTCTGCGCCTCGGTGCCGGCGCGGGCCAACTCGGGTGACCCATGTGACGTCTGATGAGTGCCGGAAGGTATCCACTGCTCAGACATGCGACCCCCACCCCGGTCATCCGGCCCCCCGGATGCGCACGGGCAGGGTAATTCCGGCCCCGCGCCGCTCGATAGATGGTTGCCAATGTATGACAGTTCCACTACGGACGGTTTCCCCGTCCGGCGGTGTCCAACGGTGTCCAGGCCCGTCCAGGATCCGTCCCGAGGCGTCGACACCAGTGCCACCGTCCTGGTGCGGGCCCGGCCCGCTCCACGACACCTGGGGGAAGAGGTACCCGATGATCCGTCCACAACCGACCACCCGACGCCCCGTGGCGCTGTTGCGTCGCGTCGCCATCACCGCGATCGGTCTCACGCTGCTCGCCGCGGGCCTGACCACCACCCCGGCCGCCGCCGCACCGGGCGGCAAGGCCACCACCGCCGGATCCTTCGTCGACAGCACACCGGTGCCCGGCGGCTTCGCCTCCTGGTCGGAGTTGCTCGGGCTGCAGCAGCGCATGAACACCGCCGCCGAGCGGATCACGAAGGTGGCCGAGCGCAGCCCGAACTCCGGCTTCGCCGGCATCGTCGCCGACCCCACCACCCGCCACCTCCAGGTCTACTGGAAGGGTGAGCCGCCGGCGAGCCTGGTGACCACCGCCCGTTCCACCGTCGCCACCACGGTGCTGCCCGCCGCGTACTCGCAGCGGGAACTGCTTGCCGCAGCCGATCGGCTGCGGGCCAAGGCCGGAAACGAGATCACCACTGTCGGGCCGCGCGCCGACGGCGCCGGCCTGCTCGTCGGCACGCAGGACGGGCTGCTCGGCGCGACGGCCATGGCCGGCGTGCCGGTGACCGTGCAGACCAGGGTCGCCGCCGCGCCCGCGACGCGGTGGGACGACAGCGCGCCGTGGTGGGGCGGTGCCGCCTGGCGCAACGCCACCACCGGCGGTGGCTGCTCGACCGGCTTCGGGGTCTTCAAGAACGGGAACGCGCGGATCCTCTCCGCCGCGCACTGCGGCAACCTCAACAACGTCGCGACCGATCCGACCGGCCAGTCGATGGGCACCGTCAGCACCCGCAACGCCGGCACCGACACCCTGCTGTTGTCGGCCGGCGCCGGCGGCCGGGTCTTCAACAACAGCACCGCCGCGAACGGCGACGTGGTCAGTGAGTTCAGCAACCAGGTGATCGGCGCGTCGGCCAGCCAGGTCGGCAACTGGGTGTGCACCTCGGGCGCGTACTCCGGCACCCGCTGCTCGATCCAGGTGAAGGCCCGCAACCTCTGCATCAACGTGCGCGACTTCGGTCAGGTCTGCGGCCAGGTCCAGGCGGAGAACACCACAGTCGCCAACGCCGTCGGTCAGGGCGACAGCGGTGGCCCGGTGGAGATCGTGAACGCTGCGAACACGCTCCAGGTCTGGGCGACCGGCACCACCACCGCCATCGACGACACCTTCACGTCGACGACCTGTACCGGCTACGTGAAGACCGGCCGGGTCTGCGCCTGGCGGTTCTACTACGAGGACATCTTCTCCGGCATGGCCGGCGTCGGCGCCACGGGCGTCGTCCTCGGCTGAGACGTCGCGGCGACCGCCGTACGACTCGGTGGCCGGGCCGGCGCGCGCACCCCGCGCGTCGGCCCGGCCTCACGCCGGTTCAGACGCTGGCGCCCGGGTCCCCGGCGAGCACCGCGTCGCCGCGGAGCAGCGCGGGCTCGGGCAGCGGCAGTTGGATCTTGTGAGCCGCCTCCCAGTCGTAGATCAGACCCGGGCGCACCTGGGCGGCGAAGTAGTCGATAGCGGTCATCCCACCCACCACCGGCTCGTCGACCTCGGCGACCAACTGGGCCGGGACCATGGAGAACCCGTTCTGCAGGGCAGCGCTGAGGCGGCGATGACCGTCGACGACGAAGAAGTACTCACCGGTGAACCCGATCTTCAACGGTTCGAGGGCCTCGTCGCCGGCCTCGGCCACCCCACCGACGAAGTCGGTGTCCCACAGACCCCGCAGGGTGGCGATGTCCTCGGTCGGGTAGACCCGGGCCGGGTCCAGCAGCAGCAGCGGCGGCCCGTCGCGCAGCACCTCGGCACCGAGCGTGCCCTCGTACGCGGCCACGATGTGCTCGATCACCTCGCTGGCGGTGGCCCGGGTGGTGTCACAGATCAGGTCGTAGTTGCGCAGACGGGCCTTGTCCACCCCGTAACGGATGATGAACCGGCTGCGCTCGCTCGCGCTGCGCTCCCGGAGCTTGGCCTTGGCCTCGTCCAGCGAGGCGTAGCTCTCGGCCGGGCCGGACGGTCGGGCGAGCACCCGGCGGGCCGCCTCGCCCGGCTCGGTGATCATGTGCACCTTGAGCGCGTCGGTGAAGAAGTGCCAGGCCAGCCGGGAGTCCATGATGAGGCGCTCACCGGAGGCGGCGATGTCCCGCTGGAGCTGGTCGACGTAGCCGTCGACGGCCTGGTCGAGCTCGGCGTGCAGATTGAGTTGCAGGGCGGTCATCTGCCGCTGCTGCGCCATCTCCCGGTAGAGGTCCCCCACGCTGACCCGGCGCATGCCGAGCCGCTTGGCGATCTCGACCGACACGGTGCTCTTGCCGCTGCCGAGGTCGCCGTTGAAGACGATCGATTGTCCAACGGTCACGACTGGTCCACCCCTGATCACCGGCTCACTGACATCATCGACCTCGCGCCCGACCGACGCGTTCCCGCCATCGTCGCGCCATCCCGCGACGGCTCCAGCTTGGCGCGGCTGACGCCCCCTCGCGACCTGGAGCCCGTCGTACGCCTTGGCATGACGGGCGATGCTACCACTCGGACGCCACCGCTCTGCCGGACGCGGTGTGCGAGGGCCGCCGGCAGCGGGCGAGGTCCGCGACCGCCGGCACCGGCCGAAACGCCTCAGAACAGGCTCAGCGGATCGACCTGGAGACGAACCGGATCGGCGGCCTTGCGGGCGGCCCGGACGCCAGCGGCCGAGTGCAACGCCTCGGCGAGCGCTGCGGCCCGGGCCCGGGGCACCCGGACCAACATCCGCTCCCGGCCCTCCTCGGCCGGGACCGGCCCGAGCACCTCGGCGTCGTCCGGCAGCCGGGCCGCCGCCAGCAGGTCCGCCACCGCCTCGGCCGCTCCGGTGACGCTCGCCATCCGCACGGCCGGCGGGAAGCCCAGCTCGCGACGCTCGGCCAGCTCCCGACCGGCGAACCAGGCGGCGTCCCAGCGCAGCAGCGCCTGCACGGGGGCGAGCGCGCCGTCGGCGACCACCACCACCCGACCGGCCGGCGCAGGGCGGGCCAGGGCCGCCGCCGCCAGCCAGCGGCGCAGCGCCTCCTCACCGGCGCGCAGGTCGGCCCGGGTCAGCAGGGCCCACGAGTCGAGCAGCAGCACCGCGCCGTAGCCGCCCTCGGCGACCGGCTCGGCGCCCGGGGTGGCCACCACGAGGGCCGCGCCACCCGGCACGTCGGTCAGCACCTCCTCGCGCCCCGAGGTGCGCACCGGGACGTCGGGGAACGCCCGACCCAGCTCCTCGGCGGTCCGCCGAGCCCCGGTCACCGCTGCCCGCAGCCGCCGCCCACCGCACTCCGGGCAGGCGTACGCGGCCGCCACCCTGGCGCACCACCGGCAGGCCGGCGTGCCGCCGGCCGAGGGCAGCGCGAGCGGGCCGGCGCAGTGCGCGCAGCGGGCCGGAGTGCGGCACTCGGCGCAGGAGATCGACGGGAGGTAGCCGCGGCGGGGCACCTGCACCAGCACCGGCAGGTCCTGGCGGAGCGCGTCGCGGGCAGCCGTCCAGGCCAGGCTGGGCAGCCGGGCGGTGGCGGCCCCGGGGTCGCGGGCCAGTTGCGGGTCGTCCCCGGTCGGCGCGATGGCCGGGATCCGCGCCCGCACGGTGGCCCGGTCGGCGACCACCTCCGGGGCCCAGCCCGTCTCCACCAGCAGCTGCGCCTCGGCCGTCCGGGCGTACCCGCCGACCAGCGCGCCGGCCTCGGCGAGGTGGGCGCGGGTGAGCAGCACGTCGCGGGCGTGCGGGTAGGGCGCCCGGGGCTCGGAGTGCAGGTCGTCACCGTCGTCCCAGACGGCGACGAGGCCGAGCCGGGCCACCGGGGCGAACATCGCCGCCCGGGTGCCGATCACCACCGGCACCCGGCCACGGCGAGCGGCGAGGAACGCCCGGTAGCGCCGGGCCGGACCGAGCGCGGCGGAGAGGGTGACGTGCCGCCCCGGGCCGAGGACGCCGGTGAGCGCCGCGTCGAGGCGGTCGAGGTCACGCGCGTCGGGCACCACGACCACCGCGCCGCGCCCACCGGCGACGGTGGCCGCCACCGCGTCGGCGTAACGGGCCGCCCAGTCCTCACCGGGCAGCGCCGACCAGACCGCGCGGGGCGCACGGCCGTCGACGAGCGCCCGCAGCAGGGCCGGGCCGGCCGGGTAGTCGCGCCACCCGCGTGGGTCGAAGGCCCCGGTGGGGGCCGTCGGGGTGGGTGGCTCGTCGTGGGGCTCCTTCTCCACCCGCGCGTGCCGGGGTGGCACGGCGAGCCGGAGCACGTCGGCGAGGCTGCCCGCGTACCGGTCGGCGACCGCCCGGGCCAGCCGGGCGACCTCGGGGGCCAGCACCGGCTCCGGGGAGACCACCTTCTCCAGGTACGCGAGGCGGCCGGTGTGCCCGGAGTCGTCGGCGCGTGACAGCAACCACCCGTCGACGAGTTGCCCGGCGAAGCGCACCTTCACCCGGGTACCGGGCACCGCCACCTCGTCCAGCTCCGCCGGCACCAGGTAGTCGAACGGCCGGTCCAGGTGCGCCAGTCCGACATCCACGCAGACGCGTGCGACCGGCGACCCATCAGCGGGTCGCCGGTCGCTGCGCTTGGTGGCGGTCAGGCTCCCGCGGCCGACTTGAGGTCGGCGGCCCGGTCGGTGCTCTCCCAGGTCAGGTCCGGCAGCTCCCGGCCGAAGTGGCCGTACGCGGCGGTCTGCTGGTAGATCGGGCGGAGCAGGTTGAGGTCCCGGATGATCGCGGCCGGACGCAGGTCGAACACCTCGGTGACGGCCTTCTCGATCGAGGAGACGGGCACCGTCTCGGTGCCGAACGTCTCGATGAAGAGGCTCACCGGGTGCGCCTTGCCGATCGCGTAGGCGACCTGCGCCTCGCACCGCTCGGCCAGGCCGGCGGCGACCACGTTCTTGGCCACCCAGCGCATCGCGTACGCGGCCGAGCGGTCCACCTTCGACGGGTCCTTGCCGGAGAACGCGCCGCCACCGTGGCGGGCGTACCCACCGTAGGTGTCGACGATGATCTTGCGGCCGGTCAGCCCGGCGTCGCCCATCGGACCGCCGATCTCGAACCGGCCGGTCGGGTTGACCAGCAGCCGGTAACCGTCGGTGTCCAGGCCGAGGCTCTCCAGCTCCGGGGCGATCACGTGGTCGCGCACGTCCGGGGTGAGCAGCGAGTCCAGCGAGATGTCGGCGGCGTGCTGGCTGGACACCACAACGGTGTTCAGCCGGACCGGGCGCAGCCCCTCGTACTCGATGGTGACCTGGGTCTTGCCGTCCGGCCGCAGGTACGGGATCGTGCCGTCCTTGCGCACCGCCGAGAGGCGGCGGGCCAACCGGTGCGCGAGCGCGATCGGCAGCGGCATCAGCTCGGGCGTCTCCGAGCAGGCGAAGCCGAACATCATGCCCTGGTCGCCGGCGCCCTGCGCGTCCAGCGCGCTCTCCGACGCACCGGTGCGCAGCTCGAAGGCGTTGTCCACACCCTGCGCGATGTCCTCGGACTGGGCGCCGATGGAGACGCTGACCCCACAGGAGGCGCCGTCGAAGCCCTTCTTCGACGAGTCGTAACCGATGTCGAGGATGGTCCGGCGGACGATCGTCGGGATGTCGGCGTACGCCTTGGTGGTCACCTCACCGGCGATGTGCACCTGACCGGTGGTGATCATGGTCTCCACTGCCACGCGGCTGTGAGGGTCCTCGGTCAGCAACGCGTCGAGGATGCCATCGCTGATCTGGTCAGCGATCTTGTCCGGGTGGCCTTCCGTGACCGATTCGGACGTGAAGAGACGGCGTGTCACGGCACTCCTAAGCGTGTGAGGTCGTTCCGCGGCAGTCTAATCACCACTGCGGCCGGTGTCGGGATCGGTCGCGCCCTGTTCCACCCGTCAGGAGCGGCCAGGCAGCCGCGCCACGACGAGGTCCCACACGGCGTCGGCCACAGCTTCCTTGGCCTGCTCGGGCAGCCGGCTGACCGAGCCGTCCGCGCCGATCACCGTCACCGTGTTGGTGTCGGCACCGAAGACCAGATCCGGACCGACCTCGTTGACCACGATCAGGTCGGCCCGCTTCCGGGCGAGTTTCGCCCGGCCGTTGGCCTCGGCGTCGCCGGTCTCGGCGGCGAACACCACCAGCACCTGCCCTGGTCGTTTGCGCTGGCCGAGCTCCGCCGCGATGTCCGGGTTCGTGACGAGTTCGATGGTGGGTGCGACACCGTCGTCCGACTTCTTGATTTTGCCAGTCGCGTACGTCGCGGGCCGGAAATCGGCCGGAGCCGCCGCCATCACCACCGCGTCGGCCTCGACGGCGGCCTTGACTGTCGCCTCCCGCAACTCGGCGGTGGTGCCCACCCGGATCAGGTCGACACCGGCCGGGTCGGCGAGGCCGACGTTGGCCGAGATCAGTGTGACCCGGGCACCCCGGGCGACCGCCGCGCGGGCGAACGCGTACCCCTGCTTGCCCGACGAACGGTTGCCCAGGAAACGCACCGGGTCGAGGGGCTCGCGGGTGCCGCCGGCGGTGACGACCACCCGGCGACCGGCCAGGTCGGCGGGGGCGGAGTCACCGCGGGCCAGGAGCCGGCCGGCGACGGCGAAGATCTCCGCCGGGTCGGGGAGCCGCCCCTTGCCGGTGTCGGCGCCGGTGAGCCGGCCGACAGCGGGCTCGATGACCCGCACTCCCCTGGAGCGCAACGTGGCGACGTTGGCGACCGTGGCGGGGTGCTCCCACATCTCGGTGTGCATGGCCGGGGCCAGCAGGACCGGGCAGCGGGCGGTCAGCAGGGTGTTGGTCAGCAGGTCGTCGGCGAGGCCGTGGGCGGCCTTGGCGAGCAGGTCGGTGGTGGTCGGCGCGACCACCACCAGGTCGGCCTGCTTACCGAGCCGGACGTGCGGCACCTCGTGGACGTCGGTCCAGACGTCGTCGGCGACCGGTTGACCGGAGAGCGCGGCCCAGGTCGGCGCTCCAACGAAGCGGAGCGCCGACGCGGTTGGCACGACCCGAACCCGGTGACCCGATTCGGTGAAGAGTCGCAGCAGCTCACACGCCTTGTAGGCGGCGATGCCGCCGCCGACCCCGAGGACGATCGAGGCGGACATCGGCCAGCGGGGGCTTACGGCTGGTCGGTCGGCTCGGCGGTGAGCAGGCCCGAGTTGATCTCGCGCATGGCGATGGAGAGGGGCTTCTCCTGCGGGGTGGTCTCGACGAGCGGGCCGACGTACTCCAGCAGACCCTCACCGAGCTGGCTGTAGTAGGCGTTGACCTGGCGCGCGCGCTTGGCGGCGAAGATGACCAGCGCGTACTTCGACGTCGTCTTCTCGAGGAGCTCGTCGATCGGCGGGTTGGTGATGCCTTCGGGGTTGGCGATGGATCCCACGAATTAACCTCTGCGTCTTTCGAGCCGCGCGGACGCGGTGCTGAGTCTCAACGGCGGCCGACCGTCAGCCACGCACGCGCGACCAGGCCGGATCCGGATAAGAAGAACCGAGTAAGCCTACCAGCTCCTCGACCACCCGTTCGGTGTGGTCGTGGGTCAGCGCGTGCTCGACGGTGGCGGCCACCGTGGCGTCGGGCGCGTACCCGGGTGGGCTCAGCAACACCAGCCGGGCATCGGGCAGGCGCGCCCGGACCAGTGGGACGCCGCGCAGGTCGAGCGGGAGCAGCACCTGCTGCCCGGCGTCGAGCCGGGCGCGTAGCGGCGGGTACGGGGTGCCCCGGCGGTGCGAACCGATCCGGGACCACTCCAGCAGCTCGCCGTCGACGATCCGCCGATCGAACTCGGCGGGGGCGAGGAAGACGCGGTCCACCCCGTCGATCTCCGACTCCCGGCGCGGCCTGGTGGTTGCCGCGACCGGGATCCACACGGACGGAGAACGCGCCCGGACGAGCTCGACGACACTCTCCCTGCCGGAACCCGAAGGTCCAGCCAGGACAGTGAGCCGAGCCGCCGGGCGCGCCTCGTCATCCGTGCTCACTGCTTGTTTCTACACGCTGCCAGGTTCAGTTGGCGGCGAACTCTCCAAGCAGTGCCTTGCGCTGCTGCTCGCCGAGGCCACGCAGGCGACGGCTGTCGGCGATCTTGAGCTTCTCCATGATCTGGGTAGCCCGGATCTTGCCGATGCCCGGCATGGCCTGCAGGACGGCCGACACCTTGAGCTTGCCAACGACGTCGTCGCTCTCGGCCCGCTCGAGGACGGCACCGAGGGTGGTCTTGCCCTGCTTGAGCTGCTCCTTCAGCTGAGCACGGGCCTTGCGGATCTCCGCGGCCTTCTCGAGCGCGGCAGCGCGTTGTTCGGGGGTCAGTGACGGGAGCGGCACCAGTTCTCCTCAGGTCCCTATCGCGGCGGGCGGGGCGCACCGCCGCATCTGTGAAACGTGGTGTCGCTGTGAACCAAGGGGTCCATGGTTCCCAGCGCGGGGAAAACTAGCGGCCAACGGAGCTTTCGGCAACGTGGGGGCCGCATGATCACCGTAGAGTGACCGACCCGTCAGTCAGTCACCGGGCAGGCAGAACGGCCCGGCAGTCGACCAACACGCGGTCCGCGGCGGCCCGCAGCGCGGTCACATCGGGGCCTGCCGAGAGCACCTCCCGGGAGTACGACGGGAGCACCGAGGCGAGGCTCGAACCGAAGACGGTACGCAGATCGGCTGCACCGGCACCCTGTGCGCCGAGCCCCGGAGAGAGCAGTGGGCCGCCCACACCGGAGAGGTCGTGACCGGTGTCACCGATGGTCGCGCCGACCACCAGACCGAAGCTCCCGAGCGGGGACGCACCCCTGTTGAGCTGCGAAATCTCGTCGATCACGGTTTGCGCCACGGTGCGGCCGTCGGCCGTGACGGCCCGCTGCACGGCAGCGCCCTCGGGGTTGGAGGTGAGGGCCAACACGAACACCCCGCCGCCGTGCTCGGCGGCCAGCTCGAACATCGGCGCCAGCGAACCGACCCCGAGGTAGGGGCTCGCGGTGACCGCGTCGACATACACGGGGCTGGATGGATCAAGGTACGCCGAGGCGTACGCGCTCACCGTCGAGCCGATGTCGCCGCGCTTGACGTCGAGCAGAACGAGCGAGCCGGCTTCTCGTAACTGTCGGATAGTTGACTCAAGAATCGCCACACCTCGGGATCCGAATCGCTCGAAAAAGGCCGACTGAGGCTTGACTACCGCAACCCGGTCACCGAGGGCGTCGACAACGATCCGGCTGAAACGGTCGAGCCCCTGAAGGTCGTCCGGGAGGCCCCACTGCGCCAGCAGACCGGGATGCGGGTCGATGCCCACACAGAGTGGGCCCCGCTCGGTGACCGCCCGGTGCAGCCGGGTACCGAAGCTCTCCATCGGAGTGTTCCCCTCTTCTCGTCCGGGCGGCTGACCCGCCCGGGTAACCAGTCGACCCGGTGGCCGGGCCGACTCAGCCAGCAGTCACCGCCGCCGCCACCCCGGTCGCGATCCGGGCCAGGTCCACGTCGTCGGTGACGTACGGCGGCATCGTGTAGATCAGGTCGCGGAACGGACGCAGCCAGACCCCCTGGGCGACCGCGGCCGCGGTCGCCGCGCCAAGGTCGACCTCGTGATCGAGCTGGACCACGCCGATCGCGCCGAGGACCCGTACGTCGGCCACGCCCGGCATGCCGCGCAGGGGCTCCAGACCGGCGCGCAGACCGGCGCCGACCCTGGCGACCTGGCCGGCCCAGTCTCCGGCCCGCAGCAGCCCGATGGAGGCGTTCGCCACCGCGCAGGCCAACGGGTTACCCATGAACGTGGGCCCGTGCGCCAGCACACCGGCCGCCGAGATGCCCCGGGCGACCTCCGCGGTGCACACTGTCGCCGCGAGGGTCAGGTACCCGCCGGTCAGCGCCTTGCCCACACAGAGCACGTCCGGCGTGACCCCGGCGTGCTCGGCGGCGAACATCTCGCCGGTACGGCCGAACCCGGTGGCGATCTCGTCGAAGATCAGCAGGATCCCGTGCGCGCGGGTCACCTCGCGCAGCACCCGCAGGTAACCCGGGTGGTGGAAGCGCATCCCGCCGGCGCCCTGGACGACGGGCTCGACGATCACGGCGGCCAACTCGTCGGCGTGCCGCTCGACCGTCTCGACCAGCGCCGCCACGTACGCGTCGTCGGGCGGATCGGTGAAGCCGCCCGGCGGCACCGGGGCGAACACCTGCCGGGGCAGCACGTCGCCCCACAGGTGGTGCATCCCGCCCTCCGGGTCGCAGACGCTCATCGGATGGAAGGTGTCGCCGTGGTAGCCACCCCGCCAGGTAGCCAGCCGGCGCCGCTTGGGCCGCCCGACGGCCCGCTGGTACTGCAGGCACATCTTCACCGCCACCTCGACGCTGACCGAGCCGGAGTCGGCCAGGAACACGTGCTCCAGGCCGTCCGGGGTCAGCTCGACCAGTGTTCGGGCCAGCTGCACCGCCGGCTCGTGGGTGAGCCCGCCGAACATCACGTGGCTCATCCGGCCGAGCTGGTCGGTCACCGCCGCGTCCAGCACCGGGTGCCGGTACCCGTGGATCGCCGCCCACCAGGACGACATGCCGTCCACCAGCTCACGCCCGTCGGCCAGGGTGAGCCGTACCCCCTCGGCGCTCTGCACCACGTAGGGCGGGTTGGCCGGCGGCAGCGCGGCGTACGGGTGCCAGACGTGCGCCCGGTCAGCGGCCAGGATCTCCTCGGGTGTCACGCGTACTCCTTCCAGACACGGACGGGCCGGGCGGCGGACGTCCCACAGCCGGGTCGAGTCATCCCTGCGCCGCCTTTGCTCTGCTTCACCGGACGCCACACCCGGTGTCCGGAGATCGGACGTCGGCCGTCGCGTGGGTTGAAGCAGAGCAAAGGATCTGCGACGAGGTTCGCCTCCCGGGTGCGCAGCCGGTTCGGCGGCGAGCCGGCGCAGGCCCACGCCGGCCCACGCCGGTTCGGCGGCGAGCCGGCGCGGGCCGGCCTGACGCGAGGCCGGGCGAGCACCGGGCCGGTGCGGTCACCGGCCGGCGACCGCGTCCGGTGCCGCCGTTGCGGCCGCCGCGCGGGCGGCGGCGCGGACCAGGGCCGGTCCTCGGTAGATGAAGCCGGTGTAGAGCTGCACCAGGGCGGCGCCGGCATCGAACATCCGCGCCGCGTCGTCCGGATCCAGCACCCCGCCGACGCCGATGATCGGCAGCCGGCCGTCGGTCTCCCGGTGGACGAAGGCGACCACCTCGCGGGCCCGCCCGGTGAGCGGCCGACCGGAGAGCCCACCGGCCTGCCCGCCACGCTCGACGTCACCGCTGGCCAGCCCCTCGCGAGACAGGGTGGTGTTGGTGGCGATCACCCCGGCGGCGCCCCGGGCCAGGCAGACCTCCAGCAGCTCGGCGATCGCCGCCTCGGTCAGGTCTGGTGCGATCTTGACCAGCACCGGCTTCTCCCCCACCAGCGCGCCGAGCAGCGCGTCCAGGTGGGCACGGTCCTGCAACGACCGCAGACCCGGGGTGTTCGGTGAGGACACGTTCACAGCGAAGTAGTCCCCGTGCCCGCGCAGCGCCCGGTACGAGGCGAGGTAGTCCTCGACCGCCTCGTCCAGCGGGGTCACCTTGGACTTGCCCAGCGAGATGCCCAGCGGCACCCCGAGCGGGCGCGGCAGCGCCGCCAGCCGGGCGGCCAGCGCAGCGGCCCCGGCGTTGTTGAAGCCCATCCGGTTGACCACCGCCTCGCTGGCCGGCAGGCGGAACAGCCGCGGCCGGGGGTTGCCCGGTTGGGCGTGCGCGGTGACCGTGCCGACCTCCACGAAACCGAAGCCGAGCGCCGGCCAGGCCGGCAGCGCCGCGCCGTCCTTGTCCATTCCGGCGGCCAACCCGACCGGGTTGGGGAACCGCACCCCGAACACGGTGCGCGGCGCGTCGACCGCGTACCGGGCCCGCAGCGCGGCGAGCGCGGCCGGCCGCCGCGACAGGGCAGCCAACCGCCGCAGGGTCCACTCGTGCGCCGTCTCGGCGTCCCCGCCCCCGAGCCGGAACAACCACGGCCGTACCGCCTGCTCGAACACTGTCACTGGGCCGCCCGCAGGATGGCGTGCAGGTCCTGCAGGGGGCGGACCTGCATGTCGCCGCGGATCCGCGCCTCGATGCCCATCACCGCTGCGGCGGCGCCGGGAACCGTGGTGATGCAGGGGATGTCCGCGGTGACGGCCGCGCTGCGGATCTCATAACCGTCGGAGCGGGCGCTGGCACCCGAGCCCTGCGGCGTGTTGATCACCAGCGCCACGTGGCCGCCGCCGATCAACGACACCGCGTCGTCGCCCGCACCGGCCTGGTAGTGCTTACGGATCTGCTCACAGGCGATGCCGTGCCGGCGCAGCACCTCGGCCGTGCCGGCGGTGGCGACGATCTCGAAGCCCAGATCGGCCAGCCGCTTGATCGGGAAGATCATGCCGCGCTTGTCCCGGTTGGCCACCGAGACGAAGATCTTCCCGGCGGTCGGCAGCGACCCGTACGCCGCCGACTGGCTCTTGGCGAAGGCATGCCCGAAGTTGGTGTCGATGCCCATCACCTCGCCGGTCGACTTCATCTCCGGCCCGAGCAGCGAGTCGATCCCCTTGCCAGCGCGGGTCCGGAAACGCTTGAACGGCAGCACCGCCTCCTTGACGGCGACCGGCGCGTCGGCGGGCATCGTGCCCCCGTCCCCGGTCGCCGGCAGCAGGCCCTCGGCGCGCAGCTCGGCGATGCTCGCCCCGAGCGCGATCCGGGCCGCCGCCTTGGCCAGCGGCACCGCCGTGGCCTTGGAGACGAACGGGACGGTCCGCGACGCGCGCGGGTTGGCCTCCAGCACGTAGAGCACGTCGTCCTTGAGGGCGTACTGCACGTTGAGCAGGCCCCGGACCCCGACGCCACGCGCGATGGCCTCGGTGTAGCGGCGGACCTCGACCAGGTGCGAGCCCGCGAGGGTGATCGGCGGGAGCGCGCAGGACGAGTCGCCGGAGTGGATACCCGCCTCCTCGATGTGCTCCATCACACCGCCGATGTAGACCTCGCCGTCGGCGTCGCACAGCGCGTCCACGTCGATCTCGATGGCGTCGTCGAGGAACCGGTCCACCAGCACCGGGTGGTCCGGGGAGATGTCGGTGGCCCGGCCGATGTAGTCGCGCAGCGTCGGGTCGTCGTAGACGATCTCCATGCCCCGCCCGCCCAGCACGTACGACGGCCGGACCAGCACCGGGTAGCCGATCTCGTCGGCGATCGTCTTGGCCTCGTCGTACGAGGTGGCCATGCCGTGCGCCGGCGCGCGCAGGCCGGCACGGGCCAGCACCGCGCCGAACGCGCCGCGCTCCTCGGCCAGGTGGATCGACTCCGGGGAGGTGCCGACGATCGGCACACCGGCGTTCTTGAGCCGCTGCGCCAGCCCCAGCGGGGTCTGCCCGCCGAGCTGGACGACCACCCCGACCACACCCGGCCCGCCGGCCGCCCGGCCGGACGAGTCCTCGGCGTGCCAGACCTCCAGGACGTCCTCGAAGGTCAACGGCTCGAAATAGAGCCGGTCGGCGGTGTCGTAGTCGGTGGAGACCGTCTCCGGGTTGCAGTTGACCATGACCGTCTCGTAACCGGCCGACCGCAACGCCTGGACGGCGTGCACGCAGGAGTAGTCGAACTCGATGCCCTGCCCGATCCGGTTCGGGCCGGAGCCCAGGATCAGCACCTTCGGCCGGTCCGACGGCACGACCTCGGACTCCAGGTCGTACGTCGAGTAGTGGTACGGAGTGGTCGCCTCGAACTCGGCCGCGCAGGTGTCCACTGTCTTGTAGACCGGGCGCACGTCAAGGCGGTGGCGCAGGGTCCGTACGCCGTCCTCGGCGGCCAGCTCCGGGCGCAGCGCGGCGAGCTGCCGGTCGGACAGACCGGCCCGCTTGGCACGACGCAGCAGGTCGGCGTCGAGCACCGGCGCGTCGACGATCTCGGTGCGCAGCTCGATCAGCGCGGCGATCTGGTCCAGGAACCACGGGTCGATCCCGCCGGACGCCTCGGCCACCTCGGCGATCGACGCCCCGAGCCGCAGCGCCCGCTCCACCGTGTACAGCCGACCGTCGTGCGGGATCCGCAGCGCCGCGAGGGTGTCCGCCAGTGTGACGCCGGCAGGGTCCGGCACACTCCAGAAACCGGCCGACTTGGTTTCCATCGAGCGCATCGCCTTGTTCAGCGCCTCGGTGAAGTTGCGCCCGAGGCTCATCGCCTCGCCCACCGACTTCATCGTGGTGGTCAGCTCCGGGTCCGCGCCGGGGAACTTCTCGAACGCGAACCGGGGGATCTTCACCACCACGTAGTCCAGGGTCGGCTCGAACGCCGCCGGGGTCTTCAGGGTGATGTCGTTGGGGATCTCGTCGAGGGTGTAGCCGATGGCCAGCTTGGCGGCGATCTTCGCGATCGGGAAGCCGGTCGCCTTGGAGGCCAGCGCCGACGACCGCGACACCCGCGGGTTCATCTCGATCACGACGATCCGGCCGTCGACCGGGTTGACAGCGAACTGGATGTTGCAGCCGCCGGTGTCCACCCCGACCTCGCGCAGCACGGCGATGCCCAGGTCACGCAGGCGCTGGTACTCCCGGTCGGTGAGCGTCATGGCCGGGGCCACAGTGACGCTGTCGCCGGTGTGCACACCCATCGGGTCGATGTTCTCGATCGAGCAGACCACCACCACGTTGTCGTGCCGGTCGCGCATCAGCTCGAGCTCGTACTCCTTCCAGCCGAGCACGCTCTCCTCGATGAGCACCTCGTGCACCGGGCTGGCGGACAGGCCGTCGCCGGCGATGCGGGCCAGGTCCTCCGGGGTGTGCGCCATGCCGGAGCCCAGGCCACCCATTGTGAACGACGGCCGGATCACCACCGGCAGGCCCAGCTCGGCGACTGTCGCCTCGACCTCGTCCATCGAGTGGCAGACCCGCGAGCGGGGCACCAACCCGGCCGGGTCGTCGACGCCCAGCCGTACGCCGGCCTTCGCCACGATCTCCTTGAACAGCTGCCGGTCCTCGCCCCGGTTGATGGCGTCGATGTTCGCGCCGATCAACTCCACGCCGTACTTCTCCAGGACGCCGGCCTCGTGCAGGGCGACGGCCGTGTTCAGCGCGGTCTGCCCGCCGAGGGTCGCGAGGATCGCGTCCGGGCGCTCCTTGGCGATGACCAGCTCCACGAACTCCGGGGTGATCGGCTCGACGTACGTCGCGTCGGCGAACTCCGGGTCCGTCATGATCGTCGCCGGGTTGGAGTTGACCAGGCTGACCCGGATCCCCTCGCTGCGCAGCACCCGGCACGCCTGGGTGCCGGAGTAGTCGAACTCGCAGGCCTGCCCGATGACGATCGGCCCGGAGCCGATCACGAGGATGTGCTTGAGATCGGTCCGCTTAGGCATTGCTGCGCCCCTTGCTGTGGGTCCGGCCTTCGATCAGTTCGGCGAATCGGTCGAAGAGGTAGTCCGCGTCGTGCGGGCCGGCTGCCGCCTCCGGGTGGTACTGGACGGTGAACGCGGGCAGGTCCACTGCTCGCAGCCCCTCGACCACGTTGTCATTGAGGCAGACGTGTGACACCCGTACGCCACCGAAGTCGGTGTCGATCACCTGGTCGGGGACGACAGCGCCGTCGCCCGAGCCGGGGACCTGCACGGCGAAGCCGTGGTTGTGGCTGGTCACCTCGACCTTGCCGGTGACCCGGTCGAGCACCGGCTGGTTGATTCCCCGGTGGCCGTAGCCCAGCTTGTAGGTGCCGAAGCCGAGCGCCCGGCCGAGGATCTGGCTGCCGAAGCAGATGCCGAACAGCGGCACCTCCCGCCGCAGCGCCTCCCGGGCCAGTTCCACCGGGGCGTCGGCGGTGGCCGGGTCGCCCGGACCGGGCGACAGGAAGATCGCGTCGGCGCCGGTGGCGAGCATCTGGTCGATGCTCGACGACGCCGGCAGCACGTGCGTGGTCACCCCACGGGTGGCCAGCCGACGCGGCACGTTGCGCTTGATGCCCAGGTCCAGGGCGGCCACTGTGAACCGGTGCTCGCCCAGGGCCTCGACGACGTACGGCTCGGCGGTGCTCACCTCGGCGGACAGGTCCGCGCCGACCATCTGCGGCGCCTGGCGGACCCGGGCCAGCAGGCTCTGCGGGTCGTTGTCGATGCTGGAGATGCCCACCCGCATGGCGCCCCGCTCGCGCAGGTGCCGGGTCAGCGCCCGGGTGTCCACGCCGCTGATGCCCACCACACCCTCGGTGGCGAGGCGGTCCTCGAGACCACCGGTGGCCCGCCAGTTCGAGCCGATCCGGGCCGGGTCGCGCACGACGTAGCCGGCCACCCAGATCCGACCGGACTCGTCGTCCTCGCCGTTGACGCCGGTGTTGCCGATGTGCGGCGCGGTCTGCACCACCACCTGACGGTGGTAGGACGGGTCGGTCAGGGTCTCCTGATAACCGGTCATGCCGGTGTTGAAGACCGCCTCGCCGAAGGTCTCCCCGACGCTGCCGTACGCCTCGCCGGGGAACGTGCGCCCGTCCTCGAGGACAAGGATCGCGGGTCTGCGCTTGACCATTACCGTGCCCGCCTTTCGTTCGCGACTGCGGGACTCCGCTGCGCTGCGTTCCTCGCGCTCACTTGACAGCCTTTCCGTCCAGGACCGTCGGCTCGCCACGCAGGAAGGTCGCCACGATGCGACCTGGCAGCGTCATGCGGGCGTACGGGGTGTTGCGACTGCGACTGGCCAGCTCCGCCGGCTCGATGGTGCGGTGGGCGGCCGGGTCGATCAGGGTCAGGTTCGCCGGCACACCCGGCGCGGGGTCGACGCCGTGCCCGGTGAGGCCGGCGATCCGTGCGGGGGTGCGCGACATCCGCTCGGCGATCAGGTCCCACTCGGGGCCGAGCACGTCCAGCGCGATGGAGAGGGCCGTCTCCAGACCGAGCATCCCCGGTCGGGCGTACGCCCACTCGCACTCCTTGTCCTCCACCGCGTGCGGGGCGTGGTCGGTGGCGATCACGTCGATCACCCCGTCGGCGAGGGCGGCACGCAGCGCGGCGATGTCCGCGGCGGTGCGCAACGGCGGGTTCACCTTGTAGACCGGGTCGTAGGTTTCCGCCCGTTCGTCGGTGAGCAGCAGGTGGTGCGGGGTCACCTCGGCGGTCACGCGTACCCCGCGCGCCTTTGCCTGGCGCAGCACCTCGACGCTGCCGGCGGTGGAGACGTGGCAGACGTGCAGTCGGCTGCCCACGTGCTCGGCGAGCAGCACGTCCCGGGCGATGATCGCCTCCTCGGCGACCGCCGGCCAGCCGATCAGGCCGAGCCGGGTGGAGACCTCGCCCTCGTGCATCTGGGCGCCCTCGGTGAGCCGGGGCTCCTCGGCGTGCTGGGCGATGATCCCGTCGAACGCCTTGACGTACTCCAGGGCTCGGCGCATCAACTTCGGGTCGGCGACGCAGTGCCCGTCGTCGGAGAAGATCCGCACCTGGGCCGCCGAGTCGGCCATCGCGCCCAGCTCGGCCAGCCGCTCGCCGGCCAGCCCGACGGTGACCGCGCCGATCGGCTGCACGTCGACCAGGCCGGCCTCGCGGCCGAGCCGCCAGACCTGCTCGACCACACCGGCGGTGTCCGCCACCGGGGAGGTGTTGGCCATCGCGCAGACCGCCGTGTAGCCGCCCAGCGCCGCCGCCCGGGAACCGGACTCGACGGTCTCGGCGTCCTCCCGGCCGGGCTCGCGCAGGTGGGTGTGCAGGTCGACGAGGCCGGGCAGGGCGACCAGGCCGGCGCCGTCGACGACTGTGGCGTCCGGCGCGGTCAGGCCGGGACCGACAGCGGCGATCACGCCGTCGCGGATCAGCAGGTCGGTCGGCGCGGCGCCGACGACACTCACGCTGGTGATCAGGTACGCGGTCACCGGTTGTTCCCTCCGAGCAGCAGGTAAAGGACAGCCATCCGCACGGAGACCCCGTTGGTGACCTGTTCGACGATTGTGGAGCGGGGTGAGTCGGCGACCTCGGGGGTGATCTCCATCCCCCTGTTCATCGGGCCGGGGTGCATGACGATCGCGTGTTCGGGCAGCCGGCGCATCCGCGGCCCGTCCAGCCCGTAGCGGCGGGCGTACTCGCGCGCGGAGGGGAAGTAGGAGTCGTTCATCCGCTCCCGCTGCACGCGCAGCATCATCACCACGTCCACGTTCGGCAGGACGGAGTCGAGGTCGTAGGAGACGTTGGTGCCGGGCGCGAGGGCGCCCGCGATGTCGACCGGAATGAGGGTCGGCGGGCCGACCAGGGTGACCTTGGCGCCGAGGGTGGAGAGCAGCAGCACGTTGGAGCGCGCCACCCGGGAGTGCAGCACGTCCCCGACCACAGCGACCGACAGGCCGGCGAGCCGGCCCAGCCGGGACCGCATGGTGTACGCGTCCAGCAGCGCCTGGGTGGGGTGCTCGTGGGTGCCGTCGCCGGCGTTGACCACCGACCCGTCCACCCAGTTGGCCAGGCGGTGCGGCGCGCCGGAGGCGGGGTGTCGGATGACGACGGCATCAGCGCCCATGGCCTGCAGGGTCAACGCGGTGTCCTTCAGGCTCTCACCCTTGGTGACGCTGGACCCCTTCGCGGAAAAGTTGATCACGTCGGCGCTGAGCCGCTTCGCCGCGGCCTCGAAGGAGATCCGGGTACGCGTGGAGTCCTCGTAGAAGAGGTTCACCACTGTCCGTCCGCGCAGCGCGGGAAGCTTCTTGATCTCCCGGCCGGCGACGGTGGCCATCTCGGCGGCGGTGTCCAGGATCTCGGTGGCGGTGTCGGCGTCCAGGTCCCCGCCGGAGAGCAGATGCTTGATCATGAGGCGGTTCCCCCGTACAGCTTGACCTCGTCCGTCCCGTCGATCTCGGCGAGCGTCACCTTGACGCTCTCGGCGAGCGAGGTCGGGATGTTCTTGCCGACGTAGTCGGCGCGGATCGGCAACTCCCGGTGGCCCCTGTCGACCAGGACGGCGAGCTGCACCGAGGCCGGACGGCCCACGTCGTTGAGCGCGTCGAGCGCGGCCCGGACGGTGCGGCCGGAGAAGAGCACGTCGTCGACCAGGATGACCCGCTTGCCGTCGATCCCGCCGGGGGGCAGCTCGGTCGGACCCACAGCGCGGGTGGCGTGCCGACGAAGGTCGTCGCGGTACAGGGTGATGTCGAGCACACCGACCGGAACGGCGACGTCCTCGAAGGTGCTGATCCGGTCGGCGAGCCGCCGGGCGAGGGGGGTGCCCCGGGTGGGAATTCCCAGCAGCACAGTGTTCGCGGCGCCCTGGGTCTTCTCCAGGATCTGGTGGGCGATGCGGTCGACCACGCGTTGCACGTCGGCGCTGGCGAGGATCACCTTCACCGAGGGTTGTCGCGGTGGTGACGAGCGGGCAGCCGGTGGGTATGCCACGGCGGACCTCCTTCCCCGCCTCACGGGACGGGTCGTTAAAGGATGTCGGGCACCTCCGGCCGGACCGCTCAGCAGACCTGGGCCGGGGCTTCCGCCACGTTACCAGTGGTCACCGGGGTGATGGACGGCGGCCGCTGACCACCGGGTCAGGTACCGGAAAAGGGGAAAACTCCCCGGACGCTCCGCAACGGTAGGGGCACGACCACTTGACCACGTGTCGCATTCCCCGTACCGTCACGCTCCGTAGCGATCGACGGGAGAACCCCGAGCAGCACTGGGAGTGTCCGAATGCCCTCTGAATACGCCAAGTCTCTGGGCGCCCGCCTGCGCTCCATCCGCCAGCAGCAGGGTCTCTCCCTGCAGGGTGTGGAGGAGAAGTCGAACGGGCGGTGGAAGGCCGTGGTGGTCGGCTCGTACGAGCGTGGCGACCGGGCCGTGACGGTGTCCCGTCTGGCCGAGTTGGCCGAGTTCTACCGCGTACCCGTCTCGGAGCTGCTGCCTGACGGCAGTGGCGTCCGTCACGAGCCCACCAGCAAGATTGTCCTGGACCTGGAGCGGCTCTACGACGAGGCCTCCGAGGACCTGGCCTACGTTGCCCGCTACGCCCGCGCCATCCAGCAGCAGCGCGGCGACTACAACGGCCGGGTGCTCTCCATCCGCGCCGATGACCTGCGGGCGCTCGCGATCGTCTACGACGCCTCACCGTCGGGCCTGATCGAGCGGCTCACCGAGCACGGCGTGCTGGTGGCCGACCCCCGGGCGTTCTTCGCCTCCTGATCTACCGCTCCACCTGATCTACCGCTCCACCGAAAGGGCCCGTGCCGACTGGCACGGGCCCTTTCGGGTTTGCGGTGTTCGGTGCGGACGCTCAGCGGGTGGCGTACTCGGCGATCCGGCCGAGCACCCCGTTGAGGAAGCGCGGCGAATCGTCCGTCGACATCTGCCGAGCCAGCTCCACCGCCTCGCTGATGGCCACCGCGTCGTCGATCTCGTCGACGTAGAGCAACTCGTAGACGGCGATCCGGGCGAGATTACGGTCGACGACCGGCATCCGCTCCAACGTCCAACCCTCGGCGTAGCTGGCGATCAGCTCGTCGATCCGGTCGAGGTGCTCGGCAACCCCCTCGACCAGGCCCACCGCGTAGCCCAGGTGCTCCGGTCGGGGCTGCTCGATCCGCTGCACGTAGCCGGCGAGCACCTCCACCGGAGGCTTGTCCCGCAGGTCGGACTCGTAGAGGACATCCAGCGCCCGCTTGCGCGCCTTGCGGCGCGCCGGCATCTGCTGCTTGGAACCCTCAGCCATCAGGCGCGGCCGAGGTAACGGCCGTCGCGGGTGTCGACCTTGATCTTCTCGCCGGTGGTGATGAACAGCGGAACCGGCACCGTGGCGCCGGTCTCCACGGTCGCCGGCTTGGTGCCGCCGGTCGAACGGTCGCCCTGCAGGCCGGGCTCGGTGTAGGTGACCTCCAGCACGACGCTGGTGGGCAGCTCGATGTAGAGCGGCACACCCTCGTGCTGGGCGACGGTCGCCTCCGCCTCGGGCAGCAGGTAGTTGGCTGCCTCACCGACGGTGCCACCGGGCACCGTGATCTGGTCGAAGGTCTCCAGATCCATGAAGACGAAGTCCTCACCGTCGGCGTACAGGTACTGCATCGTGCGCTTGTCAACGGTCGCGGTTTCGACCTTGGTGCCCGCGTTGAAGGTCTTGTCGACCACCTTCCCGGACAGCACGTTCTTCAGCGTGGTGCGCACGAAGGCACCACCCTTACCGGGCTTGACGTGCTGGAACTCGACGACGGCCCAGAGCTCGCCGTCCAGGTTGAGTACCAGACCGTTTTTGAGGTCGTTGGTGGAGGCCATTTCCTGCCTTGATCATCAATTGGCGGACAGACCTGGCAAGTCTACAAGCTGCGTCGAATCGGACGGCCCCCCGTTCGGAGCGCCCAGTCCGTGGGCCTTCAGCGGGTGGCCAGATGGTGCAGAGCGAGACGATAGCCGTCGATACCCAGACCGCAGATCACCCCGGTCGCCACCGCCGAGACCACCGAGTGGTGCCGGAACTCCTCACGGGTGTGGATGTTGGAGATGTGCACCTCCACCAGCGGCCCCCGCAGCATGGCGCAGGCGTCCCGCACCGCGTACGAGTAGTGCGACCAGGCGGCGGGGTTGAGCACCACCGCGGCGCCCTCGTCGGCCGCCGTGTGCAGCCAGCCGAGCAGCTCGTGCTCCGCGTCGGTCTGCCGGACCGTCACCGCCAGCCCCAACTCCCGACCGGTGCTCTCGCAGAGCGCCACCAGATCCGCGTAGCTGGTCGCGCCGTACACGTCGGGCTCGCGGGTGCCCAACCGGCCCAGGTTCGGCCCGTTCAAGACGTAGACCTTCACGGGGTTGCCACCTCCCGGTAGGCGGCCTCCAGCAACGCGTCGTCGGGGCCTTCCAACATCGCCGGGCGGGCCAGCCCGTCGAGCACCACGAAGCGCAGCCGACTGCCCCGGGTCTTCTTGTCCACCCGCATCGCGGCCAACAGTTGCGGCCAGGCGTCGGCCGGGTAGCTCACCGGCAGGCCCAGCGCGCTCAGCGCGACCAGGTGTCGGTCGGCGGTCGGCGCGTCCAGCCGCCCGGCGAGCCGGGCCAGCGTGGCCGCGTACACCAGACCGACAGCGACGGCGTGGCCGTGCCGCCAGCGGTAGCTCTCGTTCTGCTCGATGGCGTGGGCCAGGGTGTGGCCGTAGTTGAGCACCTCCCGCAGGCCCGACTCGCGCAGGTCGCCGGCGACCACGTCGGCCTTGACCCGGATGGCCCGCTCGATCAGCTCCCGGCTCACCGGCCCACGCGGGTCGGTGGCGGCCTCCGGGTCGTTCTCGATGAGATCCAGGATCGTCGGGTCGGCGATGAAACCGCACTTGACGACCTCGGCCAACCCGGCCGCCAGGTCGACAGCGGGCAGGCTGTCCAGAGTGGCCAGGTCGGCCAAGACCCCGACCGGCGGGTGGAACGCGCCCACCAGGTTCTTGCCGGCGGCCGTGTTGATGCCCGTCTTGCCGCCCACCGCGGCATCCACCATGCCCAGCAGCGAGGTCGCCACCGGCACCCAGCGCACACCCCGCAACCAGCAGGCCGCGACGAAGCCGGCCAGGTCGGTCACCGCGCCGCCGCCCACCCCGACCACCGCGTCGGTACGGGTGAAGCCCGCCGCTCCGAGCCGGTCCCAACAGGCGGCGGCCACGTCGATGTGCTTTCCCGACTCGGCGTCGGGCACCTCGATCGGCAATGGTTCGACGCCGGCGGTGCGCAGGCGTTCGCCGAGCGCGTCCGCGAGGGCCTTGAGCGGAGGCGCGTGCAGCACCGCCACCCGGGTCGCGCCGGGCAGCAGGCCAGGCAACGCACCCAGCAGGTCACGTCCCACCAAGACGTCGTACGGCCGCTCGCCGCCGACCGGAATTCGGGTCACCTCGTCCATCGCCGGCAGCCTAGTCCAGCGGGCGGCGCGGGGAGGGCGGCTGTCCACCTGCTGGCCGGGTGGCCCAGTCCGCCAACCGGCGGGCGTGTTCGGCCACAGCGGCGCGCAGGGCGTCCGGATGCCGGACGGTGAACGGACACCCCAGACCGGCGAGCAGGGCCGCCATCCCGGGCAGGCTCTCCGCTCGGGCCCGCAGCAGCACCCCGTCGGCGGTGGCTGTCAACTCGGCCACGCTGGGCGGGATGCGGCGGCGGGCGGCGACCAGGTCGGTCTCCAGCACGACCTCCACCTCGTGCCGGTACGGCACGCCGGCCAGCGACCGGGTCACCCAGGCCACCGCCTCGAAGCCGTCCGGCACTGTGAACGTCGCCACGCCGGGCGTCACCGCGCCGATCCGGTCCAGTCGGAAGGTGCGGATCTCCCCACGCCTGTGGTCGTGGCCGGTGACATACCAACGGCCGGCGTGGAAGACCAGCCCGTACGGGTCGAGTTCGCGGTGCGACTGCTCGCCCCGCCAGGAGCGGTAGTCCACCGCCACCCGCTGCCGGTGCCGGGTGGCCGAGGCGAGCGCGAGCAGTGTGCCGGACGCCGGTCCGCGCTCCGGCTCCGGACGACGCAGGGTGAAGCCCAGGTGCTCCTGGACGGCGGCGAGCCGGTCGGCGAGCGCCCCCGGCAGCACCCGGCGGATCTTCGCCAGCGCGGTGGCGGTGGCGGGCTGCTCGGTGGCCAGCCCGACCCGTTCGGCGACGACGAGGCCGAGCAGCACGGCCACCGCCTCGTCGTCGGTGAGCATCAGCGGGGGCAGTTTGTAACCGGAGTGCAGCCGGTAGCCGCCGTAGCGGCCCCGGTCGGCGGTGACGGGAATGCCCAGCTCGACGAGCGTGGTCGCGTAGCGGCGCACGGTCCGCTCGTCCACACCGAGGTGGCCGGCGAGTTCGGCAGCCGTCGACCGGTGCCGGGTCTGCAGCAGTTCGAGCAGGGCCAGCACCCGCCCAGCGGGATGTGACACGGGCCACTCCTTCAAAGCGGGCGGATCCTGTCCGGAATAGATCGTACGGTCTGTCGGTAACCGAGAGAAGGAGCCACAGATGGCGACATTCGTGCTGGTGCCGGGTTTCTGGCTGGGTGCCTGGGCATGGCGGGACGTGACAGTCGCGCTGCGGTCGCAGGGGCACGAGGTGTATCCGATGACGCTGACCGGGTTGGCCGAACGCGACCACCTCGCCGGGCCGGAGGTCAGCCTGGACACGCACACCACCGACATCGTCCGACTGATCGAGGTCGAGGACCTGCGCGACGTGCTGCTGGTCGGGCACTCCGGCGGGGGGATGCCGGCCGCCCAGGCGGTGGACCGCATCCCGGACCGGATCGCCCGGATCATCTACGTGGAGAGCGGGCCGTTGCCGGACGGCACGGCGCAGTTCGACACGCTGCCGGCCGACGAGCAGCAGCGGCTGCGGGCTGTTGTCGGCAGCGGGCACCTGCTGCCGCCGCCGGCCTGGGATCCGGCGGCCGACCCGAACAACCTTGCCGGTCTGGACGAGCCGACGCTCGCGCTGCTGCGTACCCGGGCCACCCCACAGCCGCTGCGGGCCGCCACCGACCCGGTCCGACGCACCGGTGGGAGACGGGTGCCGACCGCGCTGGTCGCCAGCACCTTCCCGCTCGGCATGGTGCAGCAGATGATCCAACAGGAGCATCCGTTCTTCACCGGACTGGCCGACGGCCAGTTGCATGAGCTGCCCACCGGGCACTGGCCGATGCTCAGCGAGCCGAAGGCTCTGGCCGACGTCCTCGACCTGATCGCCCGCGGCTGAGGGCCACCCCACTGCGCCGATCTTGCAGTTCCGGTTGCCGAGATGCGGGGAATGCCCCCTACGCCGGAGCAGCTACTGCAAGATCGGCGGGGCAGGGCTACGTCAGCGGGGCAGCAGGGCGGCGACGTCGGCGACTACCTGCGCCGGGGCCCGGCCGTCGGTGACCACCGTCTCGGTGGCGACCTCGGCGTAGAGCGGCCGGCGCTGGTCCAGCAGGTGCTTGAGGGTGGCCCGTGGGTTGATCGCCAGCAGCGGCCGGCCGGCGCCGAGCCCGACCCGCCGCACCGCGTCGGGCAACTCGACCGAGAGGTGCACCACCCGGTGCCCGATCAGGGCCGCTCGGGTCTCCTCGGCCAGCACCGCGCCGCCGCCGAGGGCGAGCACGCCCGTGCCGCCGGCCAGCGCCGCGGCCACTGCGGCCCGTTCCAGGGTACGGAAGTGCGCCTCGCCCTCGTCGATGAAGATCTCCGGGATCGGCTTCCCGGCCATCTGCTCGATGTCGGCGTCGGTGTCGCGGAACTCCACGCCGAGGGTGGCGGCGAGCGCCCGACCGACTGTGGTCTTGCCGCAGCCGGGCGCGCCGACCAGCACGACGACAGGTGCCATCAGCGGATGACCAGCGCGTCGAGGTAACCGGCGAGGTTGCGACGGATCTCGGCGATCGAGTCTCCGCCGAACTTCTCGGTGGCCGCCTCGGCCAGCACCAGCGCCACCATCGCCTCGGCGACCACCGCCGCGGCGGGCACCGCGCAGACGTCGGAGCGCTGGTTGATCGCGGTGGCCGGCTCGCCGGTGGTGACGTCCACTGTGGCCAGCGCCCGGTTCAGCGAGGAGATCGGTTTCATGGCGGCGCGGACCCGCAGTGGCTCGCCGGTGGTGATGCCGCCCTCCAGCCCGCCGGCCCGGTCGGTGACCCGCCGAACGCCGGTGGCCGACGGGATGATCTCGTCGTGCGCCTCCGAGCCGCGGGAACGGGCCTGCTGCCAGCCGTCGCCGATCTCCACGCCCTTGATCGCCTGAATGGACATCAGCGCGGTGGCCAGCCGGGCGTCGAGCTTGCGGTCCCACTGCACGTGGCTGCCCAGCCCCGGTGGCACCCCGTACGCCAGCACCTCGACCACGCCGCCGAGGGTGTCGGCGGCCTTCTTCGCGGCGTCGACCTCGGCGACCATCAGGGCGCTGGCCTCCGGGTCGAGGCAGCGCAGCGGGTCGGCGTCGATCCGGGCCGTGTCGGACGGCGTGGGACGCAGGCCGGGCTTCGCGGCCACCGGGCCCAGCTCGACGACGTGCGAGACGATCTCGATGCCGAGCGCCTGACGGATCAGCGCCTTGGCGACAGTGCCGACGGCCACCCGGGCGGCGGTCTCCCGTGCGCTGGCGCGCTCCAGGATCGGCCGTGCGTCGGTGTGGCCGTACTTCTGCATGCCGGCCAGGTCCGCGTGGCCGGGCCGGGGACGGGTCAGCGGGGCGTTGCGGGCCTGCCGGGCCAGCTCGTCGGGGTCGACCGGGTCGGCGGCCATCACTGTCTGCCACTTCGGCCACTCGGAGTTGCCGACCCGGATCGCCACCGGGCTGCCCAGGGTCACGCCGTGGCGCAGGCCGCCGAGCAGCTCAACCTCGTCCCGCTCGAACGACATCCGGGCACCCCGCCCATAGCCCAGCCGTCGACGGGCCAGCTCGTCGGCGATCTCGGTGGTGGTCACCTCAATGCCGGCCGGCACCCCCTCCAACATCGCGACGAGGGCGGGACCGTGCGATTCACCTGCAGTCAGCCAGCGCAACACAGCGGTCAGTCTGTCACGGCGGGCCACCGACGCGGCGCGCTCCCCGTCGTGTCCCGCCCAGCGGACGCCGCCGCCCGCTCACGCGGGCGGCGGCTCAGATCCCCCGACCGCGCTTGTGCAGGGTGCGCAGCACCGCGTCGGCCCGGACCACCCGACCGGCGACGGCGAGGGCCAGGTAGGCGCGCGGCTCGCGGGGGTTGCTCCGCAGGGTGCGCCGGGCCCACCGCAGCGCGCCCCGGCGGTCACCGGAGGCGGCCTGGGCGAACGCGATCTGCCCGGCCACCCGGGCCTCGCCGGCCGGTTGACTGGCGAACTCCGGGTAGCGCTGCAGCAACCACTGCAACGCCTCCGAGATGGTGTCCCAGCGCTGCGCGAAGTACGAGCGCTTGTGCCAGCGGACCAGCACCGACGGCGTCCGCAGGTTGATCAGCGGCGCGCTGCGGGCGGCCCGCAGCAGGAACTCGTAGTCCTCCGCGTAGCTGCCCGGGATCTCCTCGTCGACAAGCCCGAACCCGTTGCGCAACGCGGTGGCGCGGATCAGGAAGGTCGACGGGTGCAGCTCAGTCATCCGGTCGCGTAGCAGGTCGTCCAGGGTGATCCGGTCCTTGTCGAGCACCCGCTCGACGCTGTGCCCGTCGTAGTTGACCCGGATGCCGCAGCAGACGAACTCGGCGGCCGGATCGCCGGCCAGCGCGTCGACCTGGGCGGCAAGCTTGCCGGGCAGCCACTCGTCGTCGTCGTCGCAGAACGCGACCAGCTCGCCCTCGGCCGCGAGGGTGCCGCTGTTGCGCGCACCGGCCAACCCTGGGGTACGGGCGTTGCGGATCACCCGCACCACGCGGGTCGGGCCGCTCCCCAACTCGTTCAGCGACTCGTCCGGCGCGGACTGGTCGAACACCACGACGACCTCGATCAGGCCCGGGTAGTCCTGTGCCAGGATCGCGCGCACCGCGGCCCGCAGCAGCTCGGGGCGGTCCCGGGTGGGCACCACGACGCTGACGGTCGGCTGCTGGGTCATCGAATCTCCTCCGTACCCGGGCGCGGCCGGGACCAGGCCCGCCACCGGGGTCGGCGCGGGGTCGAACGGGCCACCAGGTCGTCGACGATCTGCCCGACCCGGGCCACCGCCGCCCGTCGCGCCTCGTGTGCCTCCGGGTCGGCGGCCACCGCGTACCGGGACGGGTCGGCCACCCCGGCGGCCAACGCGTCGTGCAGGGCCTCCCGGGTCTCGCAGAGCGCCACCAGCCCGGCGGCGCCGAGCCGGCGGGCGAAGAGGAGCTGATGGTTGTCGACGTGCTCACCGCGAGCCGGATCGCGGGGCACCACGATGGGCAGGTGGCCGTGCCGGCGGGCCTCCAGAATGGTCGCCGGGCCACCGTGGCAGACCACCAGATCCGCATCGATCATCGCCTGTTGCAACGCGTCGTGGCCGAGGAACGGCACCGCGCCACTCAGCTGGGGCGCCTTCGTGTGCCCGTGCTGCATGGTCAGCCCGACCGGGCCGGCAGCCTGCGCGTGCCACTGCGCCAACCAGTCGACGAGCCGGTCGAAGGGGTGCTTGTCGGTGCCCACCGCGACCAGCAGTCGGAGCTGGGCGACCGCCGAGCTGTCGCGCTGGCGCGGCAGGCGGGCCGCCTCGGTGGCCGGCCGGGGTTGCGGACGCCGGGCGGTGCCCGTCTCCCCGGTCACAGCAGCGTCCCGACGACTGTCGCCTCGGGGTACTGCCGGCGCTGCTCGTCCCACTGCACCAGCATCGAGGACAGGAACGGCCGGCAGAGCCGAGCGGTCAACGTCGGGGTGTCGATCCGGTCGTACACCTCGATGTAGACGGTCGGGATGCGCCGCAGCCGGGCCAGCACCACGAACGGCACCGCCACCCCGGCGCCGGTGGTGACCACGGCGGCGACCCGCCGGGCCCGCAGCACCCGCCAGGCCAGCAGCGCGTTGCGCAGCAGGTTCGGCACGTTGCGGGTGGTCGGGTGGTGCGCCGGCACCAGGTCCTCGCCGGCCAGCAGCGACACCGCCTCCGGGGTGTCGAAGGTGACCCAGCAGCGCCGCCGCTGTTCGTACCAGGGCCGCAGGGCCAGTAGTTGGGCCAGATGGCCGCCGCTGGAGCCGACCAGCAGCAGCACCGGTGCCCCACTGTCGTCGTTGTTCGTGTCCACGCGACTCCCCACAAGTTCGCTTGGAATTTCAGTTCACGCCAGGCAGAAGCAGATCACACGATTCCCGGTCGTTGAATAGCGCGACCGGCCGAGATGACGATCTCCACAGCGGGCGGTGCGGTGCACCGAACGTCCGAGGTCCATCGATCGTCATCACCACCTGCGATTTTGTCGTCACTCTGCGGCGCACCGTCGTCGCCGCGATTCCTCCAGATCAGCCGCTATGTCTTTTCTCGATGACGTCCAAGAGTGCGGGATGCAGGGCGGCGTTCCAGCCCGCGCCCGCGTCGGCCAGCCGCCACGTCCGCAACCACATCTCCACCAGGTACGCGTCGGCGACGAGCCGACGCTGCGCGGCGACGAGGCCGAGCCGCTCGCCGTGCCGGCTCAGATATCCGTCCACCGCCGACGCGGCCACGTCGGCCGGCTCCCCGCGCAGCACGAGGGCCCGCTGGAACGCGTCGTGCGCCAGGTCGAAGCCGACCGGCACGTCCGGCCCGCTGTGCTCCCAGTCCCAGGCGACCAACCGACCGGCGTGCCAGCCCAGGTTCCACGGCACCCAGTCACCATGCCAGTGACCGAACTCGACGCTGGTGTCGCCATGCCGGCGGGCCAACGCCGAGACCGCGGCGACCGCCCGCGCACCGGCCGGCTCGGTCGCGGCGGCCCGGCCGGCCTGGTCGGCCAGCCGGCGCAGGAACGTCGAGTCGGCGAGCGGTCGGGGCGTGCCCGCCCCGTCGCCTCGCCGGGCGACAGCGAGCAACGCCGCGATCCGGGGCGGGTCGTCCACCGGCACACCGCGTACCGCCGGGGGCAACGGCTCGATCACCGCCACCACCTGGCCCGCCCACGACGTCTCGGTGAGCAGCCGCGGCGGCGTCGGATGGTCGGCGACGCCAACCACCTCGCACAACGCCCGCAGCGCCGCCGCCTCCGCGCTGACCAGCGCGCGGGTCGCGTCGTTCCAGCCGATCTTCGCGTAGCCACGCGGACGCCCGTCGGCACTGAAGAGTTGCAGGGTGGGCTTGCCGTTCGGGTCGGGTGGGCGGACCCCGAACGCGGCCAGCAGCGGCGTGTCACCCAGGTCGGCGGAGAGCCGCTCGCTGAGCAGCAGCTCCGCGGCCGGCACCCCGGCCGGCACCGAGACGGTCAACGTGGGAAAGGGCGCGAGCCCCACCCGGCCGAACCGGGCCAGCCCACCGAGCACCGCCCGAAGCGCGCGCACCTTCGGTGGCCGCAGGGCGTTGTACGCCAACAGGGACGCCGCCCCGGCCCGGGGCGCGCCCAACGGCACCAGGAACCGGGCCCGGGCGACCGACGGCACCACCGCGTACCTTGCCACCGCCTGGTGACCGGCCGGCGGGGCGCCGGCCACTGTCAGGCCGACCCGGTCGTCCGGGAAGACCGCGCGGCTCACCCAACCCAGGCCGTCCACCCGTGAACGCGGGTCGGTGGCCGGGCCCACCCCTGTCGTCACGCCGCCCGGTCCGCCCAGTCGAGGTCCAGCCCGAGCCGTTGACGCAAGGCGTCGTTGTACGGCCGGTAGTAGTCGGTCAGCTCAGCGCGCACGTTCGGCTCCAGCGGTGCCGAGCGCCGATCGTTGTAGACCTTGAAGTTGGGCAGGTCGTACGCCGGCAGACCAAGGAAGTCCAGGGTCCGTCGGTAGGTCGCCCGCGAGTCGCTGTACAGATCCTCGCTGGGCAGGAAGAGGATCTGCTCCCGGTCGAAGCGCTCCAGCCACGGCTCCAGGTGCTCCAGGTAACGCCCCCGGGCCCGGTACGTGTACCAGTCGTACGGCTCGCTGAACGACTCCGGTTCGGCGATCAACCGCTCCCGCTCCCCCGCCGTGCGTTCCGGCTCGGCCGCGAGGGCGGCGGCGAAGTCCAGTGGTTCGATGCCGTGGGTGCGGCGTTCCTTCCAGTGCGAGTACGCCCGCTCCACGGGGTCCCGCAGCAGCACGATGAGCTTCACCGACGGCATCAGCCCGGCGACCCGCTGCGCGGCGAGCGGATGGAACATGTACAGCGGGGCGGCCTCACCGACCCGGACCGGGCCGCCGTGCCGCTTGGCCAGGGCCTCGCGCTGCCGCTCGGTCGGGAAATGCGAGCGGTACCAGGCTTCGCCGCGGCCCCAGTGCTCCTCGAAGTAGTGCGCCGACTTGGTGTTCCACGCGGGAAAGAGCCGGGGTACCAACGGGTGCTGGATGAGGTAGTTCCACAGGGATGTGGTGCCACCCCGTTTGGTCCCGATGATCAGGAAGTCCGGCAGCGGCCGACGGTCGCTGGTGCGAACGCCGTAGTCGACAAGCGACTCCTTCACCCGGGTGGTCACCTGGGTCGGAACCAACTGCTTGACCCGGTCACGGATGGACACCACGCCGAACCTCACCTGCCTCTCGTCGATGCCGAGGTGGGCTCTGCGGCCGTGGCCGCGTTGTCCCCTCCACGGATCTGTCTCATGGTCCCTCGGATGCCGGCGCGCACCCGGGGCAACGTCAACATGCCGACGCAGCCGGTCAGCAGCACCGCCAACGCCACCGCGAGGCCGGGCAGGCCGCGACCGCCCACCAGCACGCCGGCCCCGGCGGCCAGGCCCACACCGGCGATCGTGGCCGCCGCGGCACGCACCATCGCGGCGTCGAACAGCGGCTCCCGAACCACCGACCGGGCGAACCCGGCGGCGGTGAGGTTCTCGGTGGCGATGCCGGCCGCCCAGGCCACCGCCGCGCCCGTCGCGCCGTAGCGCGGGATGAGCCAGAGGCCCAGCGAGACGGTCACCGTCAACCCGGCCACTGTGGCGACCAGGTGCAGCCCGCTGCGTCCGCCCATCAGGAGCAGGCTCTGCACGTTGCCCACTCCGGTGTTGACGAGCATCGCCAGCGCGAGCACCGTCATCGCCGGCACACCGGCGGTGAACTCCGGCCCGAACAGTTGGAGGAAGGCCAGCGCGAACACCGCCAGCAGCAGGTACACCGGCCAGGACAGCACCAGCCCCCAGGTGGTCAACTGCCGGTGCACCGCCGCCGCGGCGGCCCGCTCGCCCCGCCCGAGCAGCCGGGACAGTTGCGGCGACACCGCCACCCGCAGCCCCTGCATGGCCAGTTGACCGGCCAGCACGTACCGGCCGACGGCGCCGAACACACCGGCGTCCGCCGGGCCGGCCAGCACCGAGGTGAGCAGCACGCCCACCCACATGCTGCCGGCGTCGATGGCCGCCGAGGCGGCCCGGGGCAGCGCGAAGCGCCAGAACGTGGACCAGTCGGCGCGGCGCGGACGCAGCGTCGCGCCCCGGCCCAGCCCGAGCGGGCCGGCGACGAGGATGAGACAGGCCAGCAGCGCCAACGCCGCCGGCACCAACCAGCCGGTCATGCCGGCGAGCAGGCCACCACCGGCCAGGGCGGCCGCGCCGACCAGCGCCGGGCGGGCGATCGGCAGCAGCAGGAACTGCACCCCGACGTATGCCCGGATGGGCCGCACGCAGCGCAGCGCGGCCAGCAGCAGGGTCATCGTGACCACCACCGGCACCGCGGCGAACGTGACGGTGAGCAGCGCGCCGCCGCTCGCGCCGGAGCCACCCAGCAGTCGGGGCGCGAGGGCGTCGGCGGCCAGCACGCCCGCGCCGGCGACCAGCAGCCCGGTCACCAGCGGCGGGATCAGCGCCACCGGGAGCACCCGGGCGGCATCACCGCGCACACCGGCGCTGCGGCGCGGCAGAGCCCACATCAGACCGGTTTCCGCGCCGAGCGTGCAGATCGCGGTGGCCACCGTGACGACCCCGATCGCGGCGAAGAACGCGCCAGCGCCGGCCGGGCCGTAGCTTCGGGTGATCACGACCGCCAGCACGAACCCGAACAGGCCGCTGGTGGCCGCGCCGAGCAGCCCGGCCACGCCGCTGCGCGCGCTGCGGCGGGTTTCGGCCGAGCCGGTGTCCCCAGCGGGCGACGGCGCGGCCTGACCCTCTACCGGGGTGGGCGTGGACCGGCCCTCGTCGGCGCCGGCCGACGGACGGGTCGCGGCGGTCACGCGGGCACCGGCGCGGCCCGCGCGGGCGTCGGCGACGACCCGGCCAACCGGGTCAGCCGTTCGCGTTCGGTGAGCGCCATCGCGAAGGCCACAGCGAAGAACGCGACAGCCAGGTTCTGGTTCGCCATGCCGTAGAACGGGACCTGCACGAGGCAGACCACCGGCACCACCGCCAGCCACTGCCCGGCCGCCGACGTCGCCCGCGCGCAGATCACCGCCGCGGCGACGAACCACGCCAGGAAGCAGATGAGCGCGGGTACGCCGTGGCTGAACAGCACCATCCACAGCTGCCCCTGGGTGCCGATCGGCGCGGCCGCCGACACGGTGTCGACGTTCACCGGAGCGCCGTAGCCCAACCAGGGCGACTCCTGCACGCGGCGGATCACCTCGGTGTAGAGCGAGAGCCGGTCGGTGTTGGTGTCGCTGGAGTCGACCCGCCTGCTGATCAGCTCGGTGATCGGGATGAACAGCGTGGCCAACCCGCCGATCACCACGACCCCGACGATGGACGCGGCCACCCTGACGTTGCCGCGCAGGCTGGCCCGCACTCCGAGCACCGCCAGCCCGGCGCCGAGGCTGAGGAACATCGCCCGGTTGAGGGTGAGGAACGCCGGCGCCAGCGACAGCGGCAGCGACGCCAGCAGCGCCCAGCGCAGCAGCCCCTGCCGGCGCAGCATCGCGAACGCCACCACGCAGGGCAGGGTCATCGCGTACGCGCTGCCGTAGTTGTTGGTGTACGCGAACGGCGCGGCCGGCCGATAGATCGGGTTGAGCGAACGGGCGCTGTATTCAGCGGTGGTGAGGTGCACCATGTCCTGGATGAACGGGGTGCCGGCCACCCCACCGGGCAGCAGCACCTCCATCGGGGTCGTCATGGCCAGCCGGGGCACGAGCACCCCGAGCCAGCCCAGCGCCACCAACCCGAACCAGAACGCGCAGAGCGGGGTGAGCACCGCCACCAGGCTGGCGCGTTCCCGGGCGGCCGCGTAGACGTAGACGCCGACCACCAACGCGGTCAGGTAGAAGGCCAGCCGCAGGGCGAACGTGAGCAGCGAGGCGGGCGACGACAACTGGGTGGCGCTGACCACCACGATGGCGAGGAAGAGCAGCCAGATGCCGGCCGCCGGCGGCAGCGGCACGCGCCCCCGGGTGAGCAGCAACGCGAACAGCAGCGCGCCCAGCAGCGGCCAGCCGAGGTAGAACGCGCCGAACAGCCACCAGAGCGGCACCAGGCCGAACATCATCGACAGCGGCCAGAGCGGCAGTTGCGGCGGCGCGAACGACGGCACCGGCGCGGACTCCTGGGGAGCGCCTCCGGGTGGTGGTTCGGTCGCCGGGGCGCGGGTCACCGACACGCTCAGGCCCGGCCGTTCCGGGTGAGCACGAAACCCAGCGGGGTGACCCCGGCGGCGCGCAACCGCTCCACCAGGCGTCGCAGGTCACTCTGCCGGGTGCGGTCGCGCTCCACGACCACCACCGCGCTGCCCTGCCGGGCCACTGCCACGCCACGCTCGTCGGACTCGGCCGGCGGTGCGTTGAACAGGACCAGGCCGTGGTCCGCGCCCTGCCGCCAGGTGCCGAACCGGACACTGCCCACACCCACGACAACCTCGTCGGGGGTGACGACGCGACTGTTCTCCGGGCGGGCGGACGACACCCTCGGCAGCGTGAGTGTGGCATCGGGGTCGGTGGACGGGCGGGCACCGGGCGGGTGCGGGGAGGGCCGACGGGCGGGCGTGCTCTCCGTGGCGGCAGCAGCGGCGGGCGGTGTGCTGCCGGCCGGCCGGGGCTTGGGCACCAGCGGCCGGGACGGGTCGATGGGCAGCCGCCCCCGGTCGGCGAGAACGGTGGCCCGTAGCCGCTCGATCCGTCCGCTGTCGTCGGCGACGAAGACCTCCCGGCCGTCCACGGCGAGCGCCACAGCGAGCCCGGCGGTGAGCGCCGTGGCGTCCTCCCGGGCGGTGACCAGCGCCACCCGGGCCGGCTGCCGGACCCGCTCGGCGACCGCCATCGCCACGTACCGGACGTCGGCGTCGACCGCCCGGGGGCTACCCCGGAACGCCGGCCGGCGTACGGTGCCGAGCAGTGGAAGGCCGGAGGCCTCCCGACCGTCGGCGACCGAGCGGACCCTCCGGTCGGTCGACTCCCAGAGGTACGCCAGCACGATGCCGATCAGCGCGCCACCGAGCAGGCCGGCGACCAGGTAGAGCGGCCGGTGCCCGGCGGAGGTGACCAGCGCCTTCTCGGCTGTCTGGGTGACCCAGCCGGGGTTGACGTCGACCGCCGCGATCTCGGTGCGGGCGGCGTTGAGCTGGGTGAGCTGGTTGTTGATCCCGGCCAGCTCGGCCACCAGCGCGTCACCGGCGGCGGTGTCCTTGGCGGTGTTCGCCCGCTTCTGCAGGGCGGTCTGCTGGGCGGCGACCTTGGTAATGCTGGCGTCGTAGGAGCGCAGCATCTCGGCGCGCTGCTGCTCGTACATTGTGCGGCGCACGCTCAGGTAGGCCTCGGCGGCCATGTTGGCGCTCTGCACGGCCTGGTGCGCCTCGCCCGCCTGGTAGGTGAAGCGCAGGATCTGCCCACCGGTGGGCACCTCGACCTCGAGCGCGTCACGGATGTCGCGCGGATCGCCGCCCGCCGAGTCGGCGAGCCGCTGCACCACCTCGGTGCCGGTGGCGATGCCGCTCTCCACGTTCATGTTGACCGCGCGGTCGGCACCCGCGCCGCTGGGGGTGAAGGCGTCGGTCACCACCGGCCGGACCGCGACAACGGCGCTCGCGGACAGCGCCGCCGGCACCAGCAGCACGTAGCCGAGCGCGGCGAGCAGACCGACCATGGCGACCGCCGCCACCAACCGCAGCCGGTGCATCGGCACCCGCAGCAGGTCGGTCAGTGTCACGGCACGGGAGGTGCCGGAGGACGGGCCGTCCGTGGGCCAGGGGGCGGGCGCTGCATCAGTCATGGAACTTCTTCACCGTCTGTTGAGGATTACCGACGACCACGACGCCGGGCGGTACGTCCGTGCGGACCACCGTCGCCGCGCCGACGACGCTGTCCCGGCCGACCCGCACGCCCTTCAGGACCAGGGCGTGCGCACCGACCCAGACGTTCTCCTCGAGAACGATCGGGGCACGGGTGAGTGGGCCGGGCGGGGCGTGCCGCTGCGCGGGGGGCAGGTTGTGGAAGTCGTTGTCGAGCAACTCGCAGTCCGACAGGAGGCACCGGTCCCCCACTGTGACCGACGTCCAGGTGCCGATCCAGGTGGCGTTGAGCAGACAGTCCGCCCCGACGCGTACCTCGCCGGGTCCGGCGAAGCGGACGAGTTTGTTCAACCGGGTGCGGTCACCAATTGTCACCCGCACACCACGCCGCAACCGGATGCGGCCCCGGATCTCCACGTCCCGACCAAGCGTCAACCGTCGATAACGGAGCTGATACCAGCCGCGTTTGACCGCGAAGACCAGACGCACCACACGTCTCGTTCGGATGCCAGCGGCGCCGAGCAACGACCCTCCCCCACCGTCGCGGGCCGGCGGCGGTGGGTACCGCCACCGGCCCAACGTGAACAATCTACCGATGCTCCGTTACGAACGGTTGACCCTTACTGTACGGAGAAGAATGTCGATGGGGTAGACCAGGACAACTCGGGCGTCGCGCTGCTGATCACTGTCGCCGTGGTGCCGTTGACCACCGCGGTCGGGGCGGCCGTCGGGTCGAACGGCACGCTGCGCAGCGCGCCGTCGGTGGAGCCGTAGACGATCCGGCCACCCACCCAGGCCATGCCCCGCACCGCGGACCAGGTCACACCAGTGGTCGGCAGGGTGAACTCGGTGGCACCGAGGTAGCTGCCGTCGATCTCGAAGTAGCGGTAGTAGAGGTTGTTGGACCCGGTACGGGTGTAGTAGAGCCGGCCGTCGAGGAAGAAGGCGCCGGTCAGCAACGCCGGGTTGTACCAGTCGTTGTAGCCGGACGCCTCCCACGGCGAGCCGATGGCGCCTCCGTTGAAGAGCGAGATGTCGATCCGACTGCCGGTGGGCGTGCCGGCCACGGTGTGCGACCAGTAGATCCGGTCGTCCACCCGCCAGGTCGCGCCGGCCGCCGTGTACGCGGGCTGGCTGACGCTGGTAGCGGTGCCCAGCGCTGTGCCGTCGAACGGCACCTTCGCCACGGTGCCCGAGGCGGTGCCGAGGTAGAGGTTGCCGGTGGTGGCCGACGGCGGGTTCTTCGCCGTGAAGGTACGTCCGCCGGCGAGCGGGAACATGCCGAGCCGGCCGTGGTACTCCTCGCCCATGCCATCGGAGTTGTGCCCGAAGTAGAGGCCGTCCGAACCGCGCCAGAGCACGGGCACCGCCGAACCCCAACTGCTGGTGCCCGACGGCATCGACGCGCTGCCGCTGCGGCGCGGGTTCCAGTTCACCGGCATACCGGTCGCCGGGGTGACGGCGGCGATGCCGAGCCGGTCGATCGCGCCCGCGCCCGCGTTGTCGCTGGCGTTCGGGTTGTTCAACCAGCGGAAGTGCCCGCCCAGGTAGATCACGTTGTCCGCCACCTCGACTGAGGTGATGGTGTCGTTGCCGGTGAAGTCGACCCAGGTGGCGAGCTGGCCGCCGCCCCGCGCCGCGGTCTCGAAGCGGACCAGGGCGTCGCAGTACGCCGACGGCCAGCCGGCGCCGCCGTTGGTGCCGACCACGAACCAGGTGCCGTCGCCGCCGAACTTCACGTCCTGCACGTAGTGCACGAAGGTCGCCGGTGACGCGCACGGCGCGACGAACTTGTCGCTGCTCCAGTCGATCAGCGTGGGCGTCGCGGAGACGTCCACCAGTGCGATCTGGTTGCGCGGCAGGTCGTTCACGAGCGTGAAGTTGCCGCCGACGACCAGGGTGTCGCCGTCCGGTGCGACGTCGATGGTCCAGACGTACGACGTGGTGCTGTGCCGTCCCACAGTGGCGTCGATGCTGAAGCTCGGGTCGATCGCGCCGGTGGTCGCGTTGAGCCGGCCGAGACCGGCGTGCGCGGTGCCGTTGAGCCAGTTGAATGCCCCGGCCACGTAGAGCCAGTTGCCGTCCAGCGCCAGGTCGCGGACCGTGCCGCCGTCGGAGCGCCCGACCCAGCTGTCGATGATCGCGCCGGTCGACGGGTTGAGCGCCACCAGGTTCTTCCGGGAGACGCCGTTGACGTTCTTGAAGGTGCCGCCGACGATCAGCGTGCCGCCGGGGCCGGCGATGAGGGTGTTGACAGCGCCGTCGAGCACCGGCAGGAAGGTGGTCGACATGGTGCCGGTGGTCCGGTCGTACGCGAAGAGGTAGCGCTGCGTGATCCACGCAGAACTCGCGGTCTGCCGGAGCTGGGTGAAGCTGCCGCCGACGAAGACCGTGTTGCCCACCTGCGCGAAGGCACGGGTCTCACCGTCTCGGGCGTGCGGGGTAGCGTCGGCGGGGTTCGCCGACACCAGGGTCGCCGTGGTCGGGACCGGTACCACAGCGGCCGACGCGGTGGTGGGCACGCCCAGAGCTGCGGCGATGATCGCCAACGCGACCATCCCCGCCCGAGTACGACGTCGTCCTGCAAAACGCCACAAGTGCGAGAGTTTGGGCACGCTGCGCCTCCAGATTGGATGAGAACCCGAGGTAGCGTGCCTCGTCCAGCCTGGTTAACAAAATCCGCCGATTGGGCGGTGCATGAATCCGCAAGCCGACAGAACGCCGGAGGATCGGTTGTCCGACCCCCCGGCGACCGCCGTCCGGTCAGCCCGTTTCGAACGTCAGCGGTTACCTCCGGTGGGTTGCCGCAGGTAGGGGTCCTGGCCGGCCTTCGCGAAGCCGGCCACCGCCGAGGCGTCGTGGTTCATCGTCATGTCGCAGGTCGACGTGCGGCTGGTCATGCCGGCCGAGTTGAAGTAGATCGCCGCCTTGATCTTCGGGTGCGCCTTCAGCGCCGCCGGGAACTCCTGGAACCAGCGCTGCTTGGCGCCCAGGTCGGCGGAGTTGAAGTTGGTGCCGAACTCGGCGAGCATCCGGGGCTTGCCCGCGCCGATGCCGTTGTCGTCCAGCCACCGGTAGAAGCCACCGACAGTCGTGCTCGGGCTCTTCCACACAGTGCTGCCGTTGCAGACGTGGAAGTTGTACGGGTCGTAGGCCACCCAGTCGACGTACTGGTCGCCCGGGTACAGGCCGGCGTACCGCGAGTAGTGCCCGGACCAGCCCATCATCGTCCAGACCCAGACCGCGTTCGTCGCGCCTGCGTTGGCGAACCGCTGGTGGACGTAGCGCCAGGCCCTGACGAAGTCGGCGTCGCTGCCCTTGTTCGGCTCGTCCTCCGGCTCGTGGTCGAAGCCGATGAAGACCGGAACGCCAGCGGCCTTGATCCGGCCCGCGACCGCGTCGATGGTGTCGTCCTGCTTGCCGCCGTAGACGTCCGACCACTTGAGGGTGGTGCCGGCGGAGAAGTCACGCGACTCCCAGGCGAAGAACATCAACCGGCCTTCGCGCATCTGCTGCTGCTCGTACATGTCGGGGAAGGCGCCGTTGCTGCCGGCGTTGGAGAAGTCGTGGTAGCGGTGCACGATGTCGAACTTGCGCCCGACCTGCGTCTCCACGTCGACGACGGCCTTGCCGTGGTCCCAGCCACCGGCCGCCCCGGCGGGCGAGTACATGCCCCACCAGGCGCCACAGGACGGGACGAGCTTGTCCGAGACGGACCCACACTTGCCGGACGGGAGGGTGCCGCTGGCGCTCGGGGTCGCCGTCCGGGTCGGAGCGATGGTCGGCGACGGCTTCGGCGCGGCGGTGGTCGGCGACGCGCTCGGCGACGGCGGCGGTGCCGGCCGGGTGGGGGTCACCGGCGACGGCCGGGACCCGAGGTCGTAGCTGATCAGCAGGCTGGGTCGCAGGTCCGGGTTGCGGTTCTCGACCGACGCCCAGTAGATCCGGCTCTCCAGGCCACTCTGCGCCAACGAGACCGTCCAGGTGCCGTTGCCGGTGACCAGCTTGGAGACGTCCCACTCGTTGACGCCCTTGGACACGCTTGTCACGCTGTCCAGTGCGGCGCCGGCCGAGGTCAGCGGCGGCCGCGACTCGCGGGCGCTCAGCGGCGACGCGTGCGCCGTCACCGTGGCGGCGAACTGCTGCCAGGCGTGCACCCGCAGCGTCGCCCGGATGTTGACTGCGGTGGCCGGCACCGTGGTGACAGCGAACTCGATGACCGCCTCGCGGCCACCGCGCGGGTTGCCGTCGCAGCGCGTCGCGCAGGTCGCGAGGGTCGACTTGGCCGCGTTGTCACCGTCCTGTGAGACAGCGGTGGCGGTGGTGTCGGCCGCCGCCCGGATCGACAGGTCGTCGCTGGCCAGCAGCGGCATCATCGTCGCCACGATGCCGGCCACCACCGAACCGCCGACCACGCCGATGGCAATCGCCTTACGCCGGGGTCCGGAGCGGAACCGGGTGATGCGGTGCAGTCCGTGCCTGGTCAAGGAAACTCCCTGTGTCTGCGTCCGTAACGGTGAGCAGCGTATCGATGACCAGGACATGTGGCAGGTAGGACAGTTTTCCGTAAGCGCGTCTTAATCGTCAGCTAAGAAACGCCTCGGGGAAATCACTGCCGCTGGCCGCAGTGCGACCGATGCCCGCCACACACCTTGCCCGCGGAGCACGCGCGGAGTCAACGGGGCGCGTGGAGAGCCTGCCGCTGAGCCCGCTCATCCGCCCGCACGCCGCTGTAGTACCGCGGCCGCCGGCCCACGAACGCCCCCCGGAACCCCGTTCACAGTCAACGCCCTCGATGGCTGGGCTGCCTGTCCGGTCCGTCAGCCGGCGCGAGCGGCAGTCAGCGCGGCAGCCATCGCCGCCCTCGGCGCGGCCACGCCGGTGAACTGCTCGAACTGCCCGACGGCCTGGGCCAGCAGCAGGTCCAGACCGGAGACGATCCGGCAGCCGGCCCCGTTCGCGGCCGTCGCCAACGGGGTCGGCCACGGGTCGTACAGCGCATCGAAGTACACGGCGCCCGGCCGCCAGGCCACCGCGCCGGCCAGCGGGTCGGCGACCCCCTTGGGCACCGTGGAGACGACCACGTCGGCGGCGACCAACTGCCGGGGGGCATCAGCCCACGGAGCGAACGTCAGCGCGACACCCAGCGCGCCGGCCACCGGGCGCAGCTCGTCGACCGCCTCGGCTCGGCGGGCCACCACCGTCACCGCCGAGCACGCGAGCCGCGCGGCAGCGGCGAGCGCGGCGCGGGCGGTCCCCCCGGCGCCGAGCACCGTGACGGTGGCACCGGCGGTCACGCCGGCATCGGTGAGCACCCGCACCATGCCGGCGACGTCGGTGTTGTCCGCGTACCAGGAGCCGTCCGGACGGCGTACCAACGTGTTTGCCGCGCCGACGGCGACGGCGACCGGCGAGGCCGCGTCGGCCACGGCGAGCGCGGCCTCCTTGCCCGGCATGGTCACCGACAACCCGGCCCACTCCGGGCCCAGGCCGGCGACCAGATCCGGCAGCTCCGCCGCCGCGCACTCGATCCGGGTGTACGACCACCCGGTCAGCCCTGCGGCGACGTAACCCGCGGTGTGGATCACCGGGGAGAGGGAGTGCGCGATCGGCTTGCCCAGCACCGCGGCCCTACGGATCGACACGATCACCGCCGGTCGCGGCCGGTGGCCCGGTCACTGTCGACATCACTTCCCCGCTCTCCCGCGCACGTCGGAATCGACAGTACCCAGCACTCCGGCCCGGGCACCAGGCAACCGGCTCTGCGGCCACCCCGGGCGACCGCGTCATCGCGTGACGCCCCATCGACGTTGGTAAAAGCATTTTCGGCGACGGAAGGGCCGACCAAAAAGGGAACCTGAACCACAAAGGCTCCCTTCCCGGCGGGGACCATAATTGCGGTCGCAGTGGGAAGGGAGCCTTTACGGCGTGACCCGGCCGGTCAGATGATGCCAGCCTCCTTGGCCTTGTTCTCGTTGCGCTTGTGCTGCTCGTACGTCTCGGCGAACGCGGAGTGACCCTTATCGTCGATGGCCACGAAGTAGAGCCACTTGCCGGGCGGCGTGTCCATCGCCCCTTCCAGGGCCTGCTTGCCCGGATTGTTGATCGGGGTGGGGATCATTCCGCGCAGCTTGCGGTTGTACGGGTTCTTCTGGTCGTCCAACTCGGCCGCCGTCATCTGCTTGGACGACTTGGTCGGCTTACCGATCGACTCCAGGTAGTAGTTGACGGTGACGTCCATTTCCAGGCAGTTGCAATCGAACTCGCCGTACGCGCGGTTGTAGGCCACCCTGGCGACCTTGCCGAGGTCGTCCTTGTTGCCCGCCTCGGCCTGGGCGAGGGAGGCCACGATCAGCGCCTCGTACGGGCTGACCTTGCGTTCCTCCTGCACCCGGTCGGCGAACTTCATCTCCCCCGTCACCGACAGGAAGCGGTTCACCATCAGCTTGAGGATGCTCTCGGCGGTGGACTTCGGCGGGATCTCGTACGTGTCCGGGAAGAGGAAGCCCTCGACGGACTTGACGCTCTTCTTGCCGTCGCCGCGCTCGAACCACCAGTCCGGAACGCCGAGCCCTTCCGGGTCCTTCGCGGCGGCCTGGAAGTCCTTGACCGGGATCTTGGTCTTCTCGGAGAGCAACTTGTAGATGTTGAAGCTGGTGCGGCCCTCGGGGATGGTCAGCCCGTTGACGATCTTGTTCTTCAGGTCGAGCATCGCGGTCACCGCGTTCGTGCCGCTCATCTGCTTGCGCAGCTTGTACGTGCCCGGCTGGATGTTCTTGCTGCGCGAGTTGGCCTCGGCCGCCTCGATGAACGCCTTCTGGCTCTTCACCACGTCCGCCGCGACGAGGGCGTCAGCCATGTCGGCGATCAACGCGCCGTTCTTGATCTCGACGGTGACCTCACCGGCCCCGCTGCCGTCGTAGTCGGGGGTGACGAAGTAGTTCTGGATGCGGTCGAAGCCGTAGAACGCGCCGCCGCCGATGCCGCCCAACAGGAACAGGGCCATCAGCAGGGCCAGGAATGTCTTGCCCCGGCCGCCGCCGCCGCCGGACCCGCTCTTGCCCTTGCGGAAGCCGCGCCGGTGCCGACCCTTCTCCCCCCGCTCCGGCTCGTCGAACCCAAGATCCAGATCGTCGATCATTACGTCCGCCTCCGCTGCGCGTCCAGCCAGCTCTGCAGGATCTCCACCGCGGCCGCCTGATCGACAACCGCACGTTGACGTTTACCTCGGACGCCACGCTCGGCAAGCCTACGAGAAGCGACCACGGTCGACATCCTCTCGTCAGTGAGCGTTACCGGGACAGGCGCTATCACATCGACCAGTCGGTCAGCGTACGCCTTCACATGGACGGCCGCAGGGCCATGCTTGCCGGCGAGATTGACCGGAAGACCGACGACAACCCCGACGGCCTCGTGTTCGGCCACCAGCGCGGCCAGCTCGGCGAGGTCGCTCGGCACCGCGTCCGGCGCTGCCGTGAGATCGCGGGCCAGGGTGACCAGCGGCGTTGCCAGGATTCCGTCCGGATCCGAGCGGGAGACGCCCACCCGCACCTGACCGACATCCACGCCGATCCGCACACCACGCGTCGACTCAGCCACCGAACGTCACCACCGGCCGGGAACGAACCAGGGCGGACCAATCGGCCCGCCCTGACTCACAGTGATGATCTATCACGCCTCGGTGATCGCCTTCTCGACGGTGAGCAGCAGGTTCGGCGCCTCGGCCGCTGGCAGACCGCCACCCTGAGCCAGGTCGGGACTGCCACCGCCGCGCCCGGAGAACGCCGCCTTCACCAGATCCGACGCGGCCAGGCCCCGGCTGCGGGCCGCCGCGTTGACAGCCACCACCAGTGACGCCTTGCCGTTCGACCGCGCCGCCACCGCCACGACCGCCGGCCGCGCCGGGTCGATCTTGCCGCGGATCTCCTGGGCCAGGGTGCGCACGTCGTTGCCGGCCGCGCCCTCCGGCGCCTCGGTGCCCACGTACGCGACCCCGCGCACGTCCTTGGCCTGCGCCGCGAGCGCCGCCGCGCCACCCAGCACCAGCTGGGCCCGCAGCTTCTCCAGCTCCTTCTCGGCGTCCCGAAGCTGGGTGACGGTCTGCTCCACCCGGTCGGCGACCTGATCGTTCGGCACCCGGTACAGCTCGGCCAACCGGGAGACCAGCAGGTGCTCCTTGGCCAGGAACCCGAACGCGTCCATGCCGACCAGCGCCTCGACCCGGCGCACGCCGGAACCGATCGACGACTCGGAGAGGATCTTCACGAGGCCGAGCTGGGCCGAACGGGCCACGTGCGTGCCCCCGCACAGCTCCCGGGCGTAGTCACCCACCTCGACGACCCGCACCTCCTCGCCGTACTTCTCGCCGAAGAGCGCCATCGCGCCGATCCGCCGCGCCTCCTCCAATGAGGTGATGAAGGCGTGCACCTCCAGGTCGGCCAGGAGCACCTCGTTGACCTGCTGCTCCACGTCGCGCAGGACGCTCGGCGAGACCCCGGTCGGGGTGTTGAAGTCGAACCGGAGCCGACCGGGAGCGTTCAACGACCCGGCCTGCGTGGCCGACTCACCGAGGAAGTTGCGCATGGTCTGGTGCACCAGGTGCGTGGCGGTGTGCGACCGGGAGATCGCCCGACGTCGGGTCGTGTCGATCTCGGCGAAGCCGGCCTCACCGGCGCGTACCTCGCCCCGGATCACCCGGGCGCGGTGCACGATCAGACCGGGCACCGGCTGCTGCACGTCGAGCACCTCGACCTGCCCGCCACCAACCGTGATCATGCCCTGGTCGGGCTGCTGGCCACCGCCCTCGGCGTAGAACGGGGTGGTGTCCAGCACCAGCTCGATGGTGTCGCCCTCGGTCGCCGCCTGGCGCGGGCCGTCGGCGCCGAGCAACGCCCGCACCGTCGACTCGCGGGACACCTCGCTGTACCCGGTGAACGTCACCGGCCCACCCGCGTCGAGCACCGACCGGTACGCCGACAGGTCGACGTGCCCCGTCTTGCGGGCCTGCGCGTCCGCCTTCGCCCGGGTCCGCTGGTCGGCCATCAGCCGCCGGAAACCCTCGTCGTCGACGGTGAGGCCCTGCTCCGCGGCGATCTCCAGGGTCAGATCGATCGGGAAGCCGTAGGTGTCGTGCAGCTGGAACGCCTTCGCCCCGGACAGCGCCGAGCCGCCCGCCGTGCGGGTCTCCGCGATCGCGGTGTCCAGGATCGTGGTGCCCGCCCGCAGAGTGGACAGGAACGCCTCCTCCTCCGCGTACGCGTAATCAGCGATCCGGTCGAAGTCGGTGGCCAGCTCCGGGTACGACGGCGCCATGCAGTCCCGCGCCACCGGCAGCAGCTCGGGCAGCGCCCGGTCCTGCCAGCCCAGCAACCGGATCGACCGGATCGCCCGGCGCATGATCCGGCGCAGCACGTAGCCGCGACCCTCGTTGGACGGGGTCACGCCGTCGCCGATCAGCATCAACGCCGTGCGCACGTGATCGGCGATCACCCGCAGCCGGACGTCGTCCGGGTGCGACTCGCTGGCCACATGCCCGGAGTGCGCGCCGTACCGCTTGCCTGTCAACTCCGCCGCCCGGGCCAGGATCGGCCGGACCTCGTCGATCTCGTACAGGTTGTCGACACCCTGCAGGATCGAGGCCATCCGCTCCAGGCCCATGCCGGTGTCGATGTTCTTCGCCGGCAGGTCACCCAGGATCGGGTAGTCCTCCTTGGTCGTGCCCGGACCCCGCTCGAACTGCATGAACACGAGGTTCCAGTACTCCATGTACCGGTCCTCGTCGACCGCCGGGCCGCCCTCGCGGCCGTACTCCGGACCCCTGTCGTAGAACAGCTCCGACGACGGACCGCACGGCCCGGGAATGCCCATCGACCAGAAGTTGTCAGCCTTGCCCCGGCGCACGATCCGTTCGGCCGGCACGCCGACCGACCGCCAGATCTCGTACGCCTCGTCGTCGTCGAGGTAGATCGTCGGCCAGATCCGCTCCGGGTCCAGCCCGTAACCACCCTCGGCGATCGGCTTCGTGGACAACTCCCAGGCCAGCGGGATCGCGCCGGCCTTGAAGTAGTCACCGAAGGAGAAGTTGCCGTTCATCTGGAAGAACGTGCCGTGCCGGCTGGTCTTACCGACCTCGTCGATGTCCGGGGTGCGGATGCACTTCTGCACGCTCACCGCCCGCTGGTACGCGGGCGTCTGCTGACCCAGGAAGTACGGGACGAACTGCACCATGCCGGCGTTGACGAACAGCAGGTTCGGGTCGCTGATGGCGGGCAGCGGAGCGGACGGCACCACGGTGTGGCCATTCGCCTCGAAGTGCGCGAGGTACCGCCGCTTGATCTCCGCCGTCTTCATCGCTGGTGTTCCTCCGGAAAGATTTCTCGATCGCCGATTCGCGGGTCTTCCCGCAGGTCGGCGAACTTGTCGTCGAACGCCTCGCCCTGGGCGAACGCGTGGTGGATCTCCTGCTCGCGTTCGGCCATCCCGACCCGGACGTCCTCCACGAAACTACGCAGCGACTCGACGAGCCCGCCAGCGGATTCCGTCAGCGAGCTGGCGATGCCCGCCGGCGTGTACGCCTGCGCGGTCCGGGTCGCCTTGCGGACCACGATCACCCCGACGGCCACCCCGATGCCGAGCCAGAACAAGCGCCTCATGTCCCGCTACCTCCTGGTGCGCCGGGTCGGTCAGCTGTTGCCGCGTCGCGCGGCCCGTCGCTGCTGCTTGATGGTGTCGCGTACCTCGCGCTCGGTCTCGGCGTGCCGGCGGCCGGCGGCGGCCTTGCGTACGCCGTAGCCGAACGCGGCAACCTTGACCAGGGGGTTGGCGGCCGCGGCGGAGACGACGGTGGCGAGGTTGGCGACGTTGGCGGTGACGTTCTGCGCGTGGCTGGTCATGGTGTCGACCTTCGCCAGTTGGAGGTTCACACCGTCGAGCGAGGTCTGCACCTGCTCCAGGGCGGTGTTGACGTTCTTCACAGTGGTGTTCACGTCACCGAGCAGCGGCGCGGTCCGGTCGTTCAGGTCGTTGATCATGCGGGTGGTGGCGTCAACCGTGTGCCGCAGCCGCAGGATGGGCAGCGTCAGGATGAGCACCAGCACCGCGAACGCGGATGCCGCGATCAGCGCCGCGATCGCTCCAATGTCGCCCACGCCTGTCCTCCTCAAGCAGAAGTTCCGCAGGACCCGACGTCCCCGGAACGCACAACCATGCCACCCGTACCGGCCGCCGAGCCGTCGGCGGTCACCGGTGACGGGCGTGCCCGCCAGCCCCAGACCCTACCGTCCGTGATGGAGACCGGCTCAGGACGGTGAGGGTGTCTGCTCACCCAGCGGATCCGCACTGACAGTTGGGAACGGATCCTCACCGGTCAGTGACGGGTCGGTGGTCGGCTGCGGCCTGGTCCGCTCGTCGTCTATCGCATTGCGCACCTTCACCGACACCAACGAGCCGGTGCACTCGGTCGCAGCGGCCGACGGGTCGCCGGACGGCACGATCGCCGGCTCGCCGTCCACCGGCGGCGGCACACAGGTCGGTTCGCGTACCCACAGGTCGAGGGTCAACTCGTCGCGACGCCAGCAGGTGTAGCTGCCCTTCGTCTGCTGCTCCGGGCAGCGGCTCACCTTCCACGGCTGCCACCCGTCCCGGCGCAGCGCGTCCTCGTAGACCTGCGCCGTCTCCTTTGGCGCCTTCTCCGAGGTCACCGTGCGCTCCCGCAGCCGGCAGTCGAGCAGGCACCAGCGGCTGCCGCTGACGTCGTCGACAGTCTTCGCGGCCGCCCAGCCGGGCACGCCGAGCTGGTCCAGGTTGTCGAAGACCGGGTCACGGCTCAGCGTCCGGATGCCGAAGAAGAGCGGCAGCGCGCCGAGCAGCACGACGCTGACCAGCACCAACACCGCCGCGCGCAGGCGGCGTCGTTCACGGGTCTGCCGGCGTTCCTCGGAGCGGGCGCCCGGTGCGGCGTCGTCGTCCGGCGCGTCCTGACCGGCCGGGCGCAGCGGCGGCCCGTCGGAGGGTTCCGGTTCCGGCCGGTCCACCGGGCCGGGCACTGAGGGCACCACGGCGGCGGCGCGGGCCACGCCGACGGGCTCGGCGGCGCGTCCGGGCGGCGGCACGGGGGCGACACCGCTCGGCTCGGCACGGCCGGGCTCCCGACTCGGAGGCGCTGCGCGTCCGGCGGCACGGTCGGCCGGCGCGGGTCGCCCGGCCGGCGCCGCACCACGGGCCGGCCCGGGCTCACCGGTCGTCCGGTCGTCGGTTGGCGGTTGCCCGCCGGGTGGGCGGACGGCGGCACGAGCCGGACCGTCCGGACGGGAACGTGGCGGACCGTCGACACCCGGCGGCACTGCCGCACGAGCCGACCCGTCCGGACGGGTCGCGTCCCGGGGTGCCGCATCGCCACCCGGGCCGGGGCGCAGGGGGCCGTCAGCGCCACGGCGCGCGGCGCCGGGTGCCGGCGCGTCGCCCGGGATGGGCCGGGCCCGGCCCGGTGGGACGGAGCGGGCAGCGCCCCGAGCGGCGGGACCGGCGCCGGGTCGACCACCGGCGTAGGGGTCGTCGCCGTGGTCGCTCACCGGCCCGGGTCGGCCGGGGACAGCCGTACCGTCGGGACCGGATTCGGCCGGTCCACGCCGTCGTCGGCCGGTCGGATCCGGGGCGGGCGGTGCGTCCGGGCCGGGCCCCGCCACGGCACGGCCGCGCTGAACAGTGGGGTCCGGAGTCGGCACCGCCGCAGCGCCCCGCCCACGGGCGGGGCGGTCACCGGGCGGCGGGGGGTAGGTGAGGGCGTGCTCTCCGGTGGATCCCGACCCGTCGGGCCGGACCGCGCGACGACCGTTCGGTGCGTCCGCGCCCGGGTCGGCCGGCGGGCCGGCGGGCCGGCGGGCGGCGCCGCGTTCCG
>NZ_JAKKFH010000042.1 GCF_022230925.1 Micromonospora alfalfae
CCCCCGCCCCCACCCACCGCAGCCCGGCCCCAAGCCCCCCCCCCAGAGCGCGAACAAAGCTCAGCCAACGACGGAGAACAACCGCCGCCGCGCCCCCAGCAACGCGACGGAAGCCAGCACCAGCCCGACCCCCATCGTGACCAGCAGCGGGCTGGGGTCGCCCGGCAGCAGCCCGGCCACCGACCGTGACGCGGTGCCCAGGGCTAGGTAGAGACCGGCCCAGGCGGCCGCGCCGATCGTCGCGCAGCCGAGAAATCGGCGGTACGACATCCGCAGCCCGCCGGCGGCCAGTGGCAGCAGCGCGTTGAAGACCGGCAGGAACGGCGCGACCACCATCATCCGGCCGCCGCCGCGACGCAGGATTCCTTCGGCCGCTGTCCAGCGTGCCTCGCCGATCCAGCCGCCGACGCGGCTGTCGCGCAGTCGTTCGGAGTAGCGACGGCCGACCAGGAAGCTCAGCGACCAGCCGGCCAGGCAGCCGATCAGCACCGCGGTGAAGGTCGCCAGCCCGGTACTCGGGCGGCCGACGCCGACGGCGGCGAGGATCGCGACGTCGCCGGGGACCAGGACACCCAGCAGGGGTACGGCGTCGAAGAGCATGACGAGCCCGAGCGCACCCATCAGCAGCAGAATCGGTAGTTCGCCGATCTGGGCCAGCCATTGCGTCATGCGTCGACGCTATGGCCGTAGCGCCACTTCGGACATCGGGTCGTAGCCCCCAGTGACCCCTGGTATCCGCCTCGGGGTCGCCCCTGAGTCAGGGTCCGCCTCAGTCGGGGCGCAGCACCTGCACGTGGCGTAGCGACGAGTCGACCGACGGTTCGGTGGTGGGCACCGGGTAGTCGGCCAGCACGGTCAGGCGGTCCGTCGGCAGGTGTCCGCGGCCGGGGTCGCCGACCAGCACGTCGGCACCTGCGGCTGCGGCCCGCTGCAGGAAGGGCAGCATCCGGTCGGCCATCGCGCGGTCGTAGAAGACGTCTCCGGCGACGACCAGGTCGACCTTCGCTTCGGTGCCGTCGAGCAGGTCGTCTCCGGTGGCGTCGACGGTGACGTGGTTGGCCCGCGCGTTGAGGGTGACGGCGGCGACGGCGTACGGGTCGATGTCGTTGGCGATCACCTCCGCGGCGCCGGCGAGCGCGGCGGCGATGGCTACCAGTCCGGAGCCGGCGGCGAGGTCGAGCACGCGGCGGCCGGCTGCCAACTCCGGGTGGTCCAGGAGGTGGCGGGCCAATGCCTGTCCCCCGGCCCAGGCGGACGCCCAGTACGGTGCCGGCAGCGCGTGTCCGGCGGCTGCCTCCATCCGGGCCCACCAGACGATCGCGTCCTCGGCCAGGTGCAGCCGCACCTCGGGGACGAACGGGGTGGGCATCAACCGGAGCCGGTCCAGACCGGCGCCGGGTGCGTGGATCTCGCGTTCCAGCTCGGTCAGCGCGTCGGCTGGGGCATCCTTCATCGGCGCAAGCATGCCCCAGCGACGGTTGGTCGGGGCGGGTTTCGCATGCCGCCGCGCAGAGTTCACCCGAGTTCAGTCAAATACCTACGGCACTTCGGCCAGCGGATCGGGGTTTTGCCCGTTACTGTCGAACAGGTACGGGCGATCATCGGCCAGAGGCCGAGGGTCAGCCGCTTTGAACAGGGAGAGATGCATGGCAACCGGCACGGTTAAGTGGTTCAACTCGGAAAAGGGCTTCGGCTTCATCGAGCAGGACGGTGGAGGGCCGGACGTGTTCGTCCACTACTCCGCCATCGCTTCGAGCGGCTACCGGGAGCTCAACGAGGGCCAGAAGGTCGAGTTCGAGGTGACCCAGGGGCAGAAGGGTCCGCAGGCGGACAACGTCCGCCCGATGTAGCTCCGTGCCGGTGACGGCGGCCGGTCTCCGGCCGCCGTCGCAGCGCACTCAAGACGCCGCCGGGGCGGCGGGCAGGTCCCGCCGCCTCCGGATTGGCCCGATCAGCAGGATCAACGGGGTGAACGCCAACCAGGCGGTCATCGCGACAATTGCCGTCTGGACGCCGTAACGTGCGCCAATGGCACCGGCCAGCACGGCGGCCAGCGGGATCGTGCCGTAGTTGAGCAGATGCATGCTCACTGTCACCCGGCCCAGCAGGTGGTGCGGCGTGTAGGTCTGCCGGAAGGCGCCCTTGACCACGTTGCCGATGGCCACCCCGAGACCGATCAGCAGCCCGCCGAGGGCTGGCCAGGCCAGCCCGACGCCGGGTGCGGCGAGCGGGATGAGCAGCGCGGGCGGGCCGGTGAGCGCCGCCGCGATCAGCAGTGCCCGGGCGGTGCCGCAGCGCCGGGCCACGGTGGTGGCGAGCAGCGCGCCGATGATCCCCCCGGCGCTCATCACGGCGATCAGCACGCCCACCAGGCCCGGTTCGAGACGCAACTCACGGACCAGGAAGACCACCAGGACGGCCTGGTAGCCGGTCAGCCCGATGTTGCTGGCCGCGCCGAAGACCGTCAGCACCCGCAGGTACGGGTCTCGGGCGACGAAGCGCAGCCCTTCGGCGATGTCGCGGCGCAGTGACCGCGACTGGTCCACTCGGCGAACGCGCGGTTCGACGGTACGGATCCGCAGCAGGCACACCGCGGAGACCAGGAAGCTGATCGCGTCCAGCAGCAGAGCGGTGACCGCACCGATGACCTGGGCGATCAGACCTGCGACGCCGGGGCCGACGACATAGCTCGCGGTCTGGGCGGCGTGCAGCTTGGCGTTGCCCTCCGGCAGTTGCTCGGGCCGCAGCAGCACCGGCAGGTACACCTGGTCGGCTGTTTCGAAGAAGACCCGGGCGACGCCGGCGCTGAGCGCCACCAGGAGCAGGTGCCAGACGGTGAGCCGGTCGAGTGCGGCGGCGAGCGGCACGCTGAGGAAGAGCAGCGCGCGGAACAGGTCGCACGCCACCATCACGGGTCGGCGGGGCAGCCGGTCCACCCACGCGCCGGCAGGCAGGCCGATCAGCAGCCAGGGCAGCCAGGCCGCGGCGGTGAGCACCGCCACCTGGAAGGTGCCGGCGTCGAGGACGGCGACGGCAACCAGCGGAAGCGCGACAGTGGTGACGTTGCTGCCGATGCTGCTGACCGTCTGGCCGGTCCAGAGCAACCGGAAATCGCGGTGCCGCAGCAATCCGCCGGCCTGGCGGACGGGGGTCGGGTCGCTGCGGGTGGCGGCGGTCACGGTCGGGCCGGTACGCCGTGGACGAACACGAAGACCGGCCTGCGGTCGGCGTCGTCGTCGGGTGACTCCCGGTCGGCCCAGCGCTTGAGGACGCCGATCATCTCGCGGCTCAGCTCGGCCAGTTCCTCGGGCGTGAGGCGCAGCCAGTGGTCGGTGGAGAACGCCGCGTCCTGCCAGGATGCCTGCTCGGCCTCGTCGGCGGCGTGCCATGCGCGGGCCAGTGCGACGTGCCGGTCCAGGTTGAGCGAGGTGGCGGCGTCGGCGACCGCCCGGGCGGCGGGGTCGGCGTCGAAGTCGGTGTTGGACCAGCGCACCCCTCGGGTGACGAGCCGCCACCACCGCTCGCGCCGGTCGCGGGCCAACTCGGGGGCTTCGGTGACCAGGTCGGCGGCGGCGAGGACCTTGAGGTGGTGGCTGACGTTCGCCGGGGCCTGGTCGGTGCGCTCGGCGAGCAGCCCGACGGTGGAGGGCCCGTGGACCTTGAACACGTCCATCAGCCGGCGGCGCAGCGGGTGGGACATGGCGGCCAGCACCCGGGAGTCGGTGATCTGGCGTACGTCGGAGCTGTCCATGCCGACAGAATGGCATCCGCAACGACTCTTGCGCAACAATCATTGCTCAACAGTCGTTGCGGAATGCGCCAAGAGGGGCGGCCCGGCGGCCTCGGGCCGCCCCTCGCTCAGGCGACCAGCCGGCGGGCCAGCTCGTCGGCGACCTGCTTGGCCATTGTGGGCGGGATGGCTGCGGCGATCTTCTCCGGCGTCAGCGAGGCCAGGACGCCCTGGACGATCGCCGGCTCGTCGGTGAAGTCCCGGCTGGACAGCGCTGTCAGCGCCGTCTGCAACTCGCTCACCTGGGCGGCGAGCGACGTCAGCGTCGGGTGCGCCGAGACGAAGTTCGGGACTGTGGCATCCTCGCCCATCGCCATCCGGGTGTAGATCTGCCCGACCGGGTTGCGGCCGTCCAGCATCGTGAGGTTCTTGTGGACGGTGGCCAGCCAGTTGTGTTCTTCGGGGGTCATGTCGTCGTCCTCCAGGAGTCCGATGGAGCTGAGGTAGCGGCGGAACAGGGGCCGCTGGTCGCGGCCCGCCTTGATGGCGTCGCGGAAGAAGCTGAAGTGGGTGTGCCAGCGGTGGGAGCTGTCGCCGCTGGTGCGCTTGCCGAGGCGATCCCACCGCCTCACGGTGGTGCCGTCGGGGCTGTAGATGATCTCCCGGATGTCCCGGGTGTCGGCGGCGTTCGCGGCGCACTGCGCGACGCACCAGACCGAGAAGCTGGGCAGCGTGTTGGCCCGACCGCCGGAGCGGACATTGAACTGCCCGACGTCGAGTGCCGCCGCGTCGAGGGTCAGTCCGGCCCGGTCGCGGGGGGACTCGACCACCGAGTAGTCGTTGCGGACCACCCGATCCGATCCGCAGTGGTAGCCACCCCGGTGGGCTGAGTCGCCGACGATGCCGACCTCGCCCGGATCCAGGTCGTCCGGCCCGGGGGCGTTGTCGAGGTGAGTGAGGAGCAGGCTTCGGACGGCGAGAAGATTAGCCGGGGCCCGGGTCATGGGGTCCCCCTTTCCGAGAGGCGGGGACCGGGCACGACGTCACACCGCGTACGCGGTGCTGGGCTTCGGGCGAGCCCGGCCTACTGGTGCACGGCGCCGGGCGTTGACTCAACCATAGCCCGCGTTTTCGACAAACGCCCAGCTCAGGATGGGTCTGTTCAGATTGGACGTGGTGGCGGGGCAGAGTGGACGATCGGCAGCAGCAGCGCCGAAGGGTGCGTCGGATCGTGCAGAACCTGCCGCCAACCGGCACGCAGCGTCACCGCCGTGCCGAGCGGCTCCCCGGTGCCCGGGTTGCGGGCCCACCGTGGATGGGCGCCGCCGGAGACCTGCACCCGCAGTCGGTGCCCGGCGGCGAAACGGTACGCGGTCGGCCAGAGCGGCACCGGAATCCGCAGCGCCCCGCAAGGGTCGGCCGGGAAGCGCTCGGGCGTGACCCGCACCAGGCCGTCGCACACGTTCCACGAGCGACCCCGGCGGTCCACGTCGCACAGACGAACGAAGACGTCCAGGTACGGCAGGTCGCTGCGGAGGTGGATCTCGGCGCGGACCGGGCCGATCACCTCGACCGGCGCGGTCAGTGGGGCGCTGGTGTAGGTCAGCACGTCGGGGCGGGCCTCGACACGCCGGTTGTCGACCGGGCCGGCCCGTTGGGCGACGAGCAGCGGACCGCCCAGCGACGGGGTGGGGTCGGCGGGGTCGTAGCGGAGTGCGTCCGGTGTCGACGTGACAGGTGGGCGTGCCGCCAGTTCGCCACCGGGTTGCAGGTGCCAGGCGGTCTCGACCGCCGGGGGTGGCCAGTCCGGCAGGTCCCGCCAGCCGCCACCGGCGCCGCTGACGTAGATGCGTACGGGCGGCCGTGCTGGTCCCGCCGGGACGGGCGATCGCGGCGCGGCCGGCAGATGCTCGTCGAGCCAGGCCAGCCCCTCGCGCAGCGCGGCCACGAACAGTCCGGGGCTGCCGTGCGTCCACGGACCGATCACCAGGCGCGGCGGTGTGCCGGCGGCGCGCAGCACGGCGTGGTCGTCGAGCTGGGCGGGCAGGAAGATGTCGTGCCACCCGGTGACCATGACCACCGGCGCCCGCACCTTCGCGACCTGGTCGGCGAAGACCCGGGTCCGCCAGTACGCGGCCTGCGGTGTGTGGTGGCGCAGCCACTCCTGGAAGAACGGGATGGTCACGCCGGTGGCCACCCGGTCGGCCTCGGCCAGGGGGAGGTGTTCCAGCGCGGCGGCCAGCCGGGGTTGCCCGCGCTTGAGTTCCCACTGCCGGGCCAGCCACGGCACTGTCTGCGCGTGCAGCAGCTCCGCCCAGGTCAGCACGGTGTCCAGGGCGAAGGACTCCCCCGCGTACGTCGAGTCGCGGGTGGCCGAGGCGGTCACCACGGCGACCATCGCGCGCAGCTCCTCGCCGGCGTCGGCGGCCAGTGCCCACTGGGCGAAGCCCTGGTAGCTGACACCGAACATGCCGAGTTGCCCGGACCACCAGGGCTGGCGGCGCAGCCAGTCCAGTGTGTCAGCGCCGTCGTCGCGCTCGTGCACCAGCGGGGCGAACGTTCCACCGGAGCCGCCGGTGCCCCGGCACGACTGGATCACCGCGTGTCGACCCCGGGCGGCGAGCAGCCGACCGAGCAGCCGCAGCGGTCCACCGCGTCCGTAGGGGGTGCGGATCAGCACGGTCGGCGCGCCGCGGACGGCCGGGGCGTAGTGGTCGGTGCGCAGCACCACACCGTCGCGGGCCCGCACCGGGAGGCCGCGGCTGACCCGCACCGGGCCGGGGCGGCTCGGTGGCAGGCGCAGCGCGGCGCTGGCGAGGCGGGTGACGAGGTCCGGCACCGGTCAGCCCGTGGGGCGGCGCGGTGACTCCGGCCGGGCGGCGCGCACCGCGTCGCGGTGCCCCCGCAGCGACTCGCTCATCTCCGCCATGAACCGCCGCACCACCTCCAGCTCGTCCTCGCTGAAGCGGGCCATCACCGTGTCGGTACGGGCGCCCAGCGGCCGGAAGAACTCCATGGCCAGGGCGGCGCCCTGGTCGGCGTAGTGCAGCAGCACCTTGCGCCGGTCGACGGTGTCCCGGTCGCGGCGGATGTGCCCGGCCCGTTCCAGCCGGTCGATGAGGGCCGTGACCGAGCCGGAGGAGAGGTTCAGCTGCTCGCCGAGACGGCCGGGGGTGATCGGGTCACCGAGCAGCTCGGCGTCCATCACCGCGATCAGCGCCTGCAGGTCGGTCGGGTTGAGACCGTGCAGGTTGGCGAAGGCGTGGCCGACCTGCTGGGCGTCCACCGCGTACCGCCGGAGGTTGTTGGTGATCTCCGCGACCAGCTGCTCGCGGCGCGTGTCGCGCCGTCGGTACATGCCGTGAGTCGCCACCTCGCGCCGCTCTTCTCGTCGTCGGTCCCCCGGGTTGCAGCATAGAACAGCCCCGGATAATCTCGGTTATCAAGATACTTGTCTTTCGAAGGACCTTGAGGTCACCTGATGTCTGTGTTCACCAGAGTCGCTCGTGGCCGGCTGGCCGCCTGGCTCACCGTGGCCGCCGCGATCGTCGTGGGCGCTGCCGTCTTCGGGACACCCCAGCCGGACAATCCGGCGCCGGTCTCCGCCACCGGCCTGTCGGTGCAGTGGCAGTCGACCCAGGTGCAACGTCTCCAGGATCAACTGCCCTCCAGCGACGTGCAGCCGGCCATCGTGGTGATCAGTCGTGGCGACGGCGGCGCGCTGAGCGCGACCGACCGGGCGACGGTCGGCGCTCGCGCCGAGGGTCTGCGCCGCTTCGCGGTGGGTGGGCAGGTCAGCCCCGCCCAGGTCTCCCCGGACGGCGCGGTGGCCCTGGTCGTCGTGCCGCTGGACACCGCCGGCGGGCAGGAGGTCGTCACCGACGCGGTGACCCAGCTGCGCGCCACCCTCGCCGACCTGCCCGACGGGCTGACCGCCGAGGTGACCGGCGCCCCGGCTTTCACCGCCGACCTCTCCTCGGTGTTCGACGGCGCCGACGTCACACTGCTCGTGGTGACCGCCGCGGTGGTCGCGCTGCTCCTGCTGATCACCTACCGCAGCCCGTTCCTGTGGATCGTGCCGCTGGTCGTGGTCGCCGCCACCGAGCAGCTCACCCTGCGCGCGGTGGACGTCATCGTGCCGGGCGTCGGCATCAACCTCCAGCAGGGTCAGGTCACCGGCATCGCCAGCGTGCTGGTCTTCGGCGCCGCCACCGACTACGCGCTGCTGCTCATCGCCCGCTACCGGGAGGAGCTGCGCCGCGAGGAGGACCGGTTCGCGGCGATGCGCGCCGCGTTGCGCCGCACCGCGGAGCCGATCCTCGCCAGTGGTGGCACCGTCGTGCTCGGCGTGCTGACACTGCTGCTCAGTGAGCAGGAGACCAACCGCGCGCTGGCCGTGGCCTGCGCCACCGGTGTGGTCTTCGCCATGCTCTCGGCCCTGTTCGTGCTCCCCGCCGTGCTGGTGCTCTTCGGTCGCGGCCTGTTCTGGCCGTTCGTACCCCGCGTCGGCGGCCCGGTGCGCGAGGGTCGGCTCTGGGGTCGACTCGGCGCTGCCGTGCAACGCCGCCCGGTGGTGGTCGCGACGCTGGCCACAGTGCTGCTCGGGGGCCTGGCACTGGGTGGGCTCGGCATCCGTACCGGCCTGTCCGAGACCGAACAGTTCCGGGCCGAGCCCGAGGCGGTGACCGGGGCACAGACCCTGGCCAGGGCATTCCCCGCCGGCAGCACCCAACCCGTCGCCGTGATCACCACCCCGGCGGCGGTGCGGGCGGTCACCGACGCCGCCACCGCGGTACCCGGTGTCGCCTCGGCGCGCCCCGGCGACGCCGGCACCGCCGTCGCCCAGGTCGACGTGGTCCTCGACGCCGAACCCGGCACCACCGCCTCGGACCGCGCGATCGAGGCGCTGCGCGCGGCGGTCGCCGCCGTTCCCGACTCCGCGCCGCCGGCCGCCGCCGGCGCCGACGCCCCGTCCGGGGCGATCGTCGGTGGCTCCGTGGCCGCCACCTACGACTCCGACGAGGCCAACGACCGGGATCTGCGACTCATCCTGCCGATCATCCTGCTGCTGGTCGGCGCCGTGCTCGTGCTGCTGCTACGCGGTCTGCTCGCGCCGCTGCTGCTGGTGCTCACCGTGATCGCGTCCTACTTCGCCAGCCTCGGCGCGGCCTGGCTGCTCTTCGACCACGTGCTGGGCTTCCCGGCCCTGGACAGCGGTGTGCTGCTGCTCGCCTTCGTGTTCCTGGTGGCGCTCGGGGTGGACTACAACATCTTCCTGGTCACCCGGGCCCGGGAGGACGCCCGCAGCGCCGGCACCCGCGCCGGGATGCTCTCCGCCCTACGGGTCACCGGCGGGGTGATCACCAGCGCCGGGGTGCTGCTCGCCGCGGTCTTCGCCGTGCTCGGTGTGCTGCCGCTGATCACCCTGACCCAGATCGGGATCATCGTCTGCATCGGCGTCCTGCTCGACACCCTGCTGGTCCGTACGGTCCTGGTGCCGGCGCTGGCGTTCCTGCTCGGTGACCGCTTCTGGTGGCCCGGCCGCATCACGCGCGACCCGGTGCAGGCCACCCCGAGCGCGCCCGAGCCGGTCGCCGCGCGCGACTGACCGACCCGACGGGGGCCGTGGTGAATCTCGCCACGGCCCCCGTCGAGGTCAGTACGCCAGACAGACGCACTCGCTCATCAGCGCCCGCACGTTGCGCACGTACGACGGGTTGGGGATGGCCAACGGCTTCCCCTCCTGAGCCACCGCACCGTGCCCGAAGTTGTACGCGGCGATGACGGCGTTGAGCAGGCAGGAGTTCAGCTCGCTGGTGCACAGTGCCGGGTCGAGCCGGAAGTCGGACTCGAAGTACATGTCGCCGATGTACTTCGTCGCCCAGGCCAGGTAGGTGGCGCCGAGGTAGGCGTTGTCCTGGTAGGCGTCGATCTCGTAGCTCTTCTCGAACCGCTGGTTCATCCAGGTCGCGGTCTCCGGCATCACCTGCAACAGCCCGACCCCGCCGTCGCAGGCGTAGATGTTGGACTGCCAGCCGCTCTCCTGCCACGCGGTGGCCTTGAGCAGATTGAGCGGGATCTTGATGTCCGGTGCCGACACCGGCCAGTAGGTGCGGTTGGCGGCATCGGTCAGCGCCGCCTTCACCTCGGACCGGCTCGCCTGGTTGCCCTTGTAGGTCGGCTTGCAGGAGCTCGGCGCCGGCTTCGGCGGCGCCGGCGGAACCTCGGTCTCGGTGGGCGGCTTCGGCACCGTGCGCGGCTTCGGCGCCGCCCGGGTCGGCTTCTTCGTCGGCTTCGGCTTCGGGGTCGCGCTACGACTCGGCGCGGAACCCATCGATTCCACAGCACTCACCGACGGGCTCGGCTCCCCGTCGACCTCGTCGGACGGGGCATCCGTCGGCCCGTCGGTGACGGCGACCGGCGCGGCCAGGCCCGATGGGGTCTCCCCCTTGGCGGCGCAGCCGACCAGCGCGCCCGCCAGCAGAAGCCCGGCGAGCGCCGCAGCGCCCAGCCGATCGATGCGTCGAACCATGCCGTTGCCTCCCCCGTGTGACTGTCGCCGCACCCTAACAAGGTTCGACCGGGCGGCGTTGCCCCTGCGACGGCCGCCGGGGGGCCTGGTCCACCGGGGGCTGACCATTGTCCACCGCCCGGTCCCGGGTCGCCCAGGCGACCATGAACACCACAGTCCACAGCACCCCGAGCAGCACCGCCGCGGCCGTCCCGCTCGCCGTGTCCAGTCCGAGGTAGAGCCGCGCGCCGCCGATCCCGAGCACCCCCGCCGCCGCGGCGGTCCAGGCGGCCACCGCCACCGGCCAGCGGGCGCTGCGCGACACCAGCCAGGCCAGGGTGCAGAAGCTCGCCGCGACCACAGCGTTCTGGGTCGAGAGCGCAGCCGCCTCACCGCCGCCCGGGGCGGTCCCGTTCGGGCCGGTCAGTTCGGCCACCACCGCCAGCACCACCAGCGGCACGAACGCGCCCACCGTGCCGACCACGCTGAGCAGGTCCGCCCGCCAGGGTCGGTTCCGCCACGCCAGCACCGCCGCCACCAGCGCCACCAACAGAATCAGCACCGACCCGCGTACCACCGACACCACCACCAGTGTGGCGTCGGCGGCGTCCGGGGTACGCCGAGCCGCGAACCACCCGGCGATGGCGCCGTCCAGCGCGGCCAGCCCACTGTTGCGGACCGCCACCGCGAGCAGACCGGCGATGGCGAGCCCGGCGGCGAACAGCAGCAGCAACCCGGCGGCCAGATTGAGCAGCAGCGTCCAGGCCGGGCCGATCCGCATGGCCACCAGGAAGAACAGCACCCCGTAGCGGGCAGTGAGCCACCGCACCGGAGGCAGCGCGCCGGCCCGGGACAGCAGCGCGCGCACCGGGTCGGGGTTACGGCCCAGCCACCGACCCACGAGCACCACACCCACCAGGCCGGCCAGCAGCAGGAACGCCACCCCGGTGGCCCGGCCGAGAAGGCGGGAGACAGTGTCGTACGACTCACCGGCGAGGTGACCGAGTAGCACCGAGCCGCCCACCCAGGTCACCACCCCGGCCAGGTTCCACAGGGCGAACCGCCGGTACGGCATGCCGGCCGCACCGGCCAGCCGAGGCACCAGGGTCCGGGCGAAAGCCACCCATCGGGCGGCGAACACCCCCCGCCCACCGAGGCGGGCGAGCATGGCGTCGGCCCGGGCCCACCGCTGCGGCCCGACCCGGTGCCCCAGCCCGGCGCGCAGCCGGGAGCCGTACCGCCGTCCGGCCCGAAAGGCCAGGCCATCGCCGAGGACCGCCGCGACGATCATCGCGAGCAACGCCGGCCCGAGCCGCAAGGTACCGTTGTAGGTGAGGAAACCGACCAGCAGCAGGGTAGCCTCACCCGGCACGAGCAGGCCGAAGATCACCGCGGTCTCGCCCGCCACGATCAGCGCGGCGACCAGGTAGATCCACAGGGTGGGCAGACCCTGCACCCAGGTCAGCAGGTCGTGCACTCAGGCCCCCGGGACACGGGTGCCAGCATGCCAGCCGGGGGAACCACCGGCACAGCCGTTTCACCATAGATCAGGGGCACCTGGGGGTGACCCCGACGCAGCCTGCGCGAGCGCAGGCGGAAGGATAGAGGGTATGCAGCTTCGCACCGACCTCCGCAACGTCGCCATCATCGCTCACGTCGACCACGGCAAGACCACCCTGGTCGACGCCATGTTGCGGCAGGCCGGCGCGTACGGCGCACGCGGCGAGAACACCGAGCGGGTGATGGACTCCGGTGACCTGGAGCGGGAAAAGGGCATCACGATCCTGGCCAAGAACACCGGTGTGCGTTACCTGCCGGCGGACGGCTCCGACCCGGTCACCATCAACATCATCGACACCCCCGGCCACGCCGACTTCGGTGGCGAGGTGGAGCGCGGCCTGACCATGGTCGACGGCGTGGTGCTGCTCGTCGACGCCAGCGAGGGCCCGCTGCCGCAGACCCGCTTCGTGCTGCGTAAGGCGCTGCGGGCCCGGATGCCGATCATCCTGGTGATCAACAAGGTGGACCGTCCGGACGCCCGGATCAAGGAGGTCGTGGACGACACCTACGAGCTCTTCCTCGACCTGGACGCCGACGAGGAGCAGATTGACTTCCCGATCGTCTACGCCTGCGCCCGCGACGGCATCGCCTCGCTGACCCAGCCCGCCGACGGCTCGGTGCCCGACGACAGCACCTCACTGGAGCCGCTGTTCCGCACCCTGCTGGACACCATCCCGGCACCCTCGTACGAGGAGGGCGCGCCGTTGCAGGCCCACGTCACCAACCTGGACGCCTCGCCGTTCCTCGGCCGGCTCGCGCTGTGCCGGGTCCGCCAGGGCACCATCAACAAGGGTCAGACGGTGGCCTGGTGCCGCACCGACGGCAGCACCCAGCGGGTCCGCATCTCCGAGATGCTGATGACCGAGGGCTTGGAGCGCACGTCGGCCGAGACCGCCGGCCCGGGCGACATCATCGCCGTCGCCGGCATCCCCGAGATCATGATCGGTGAGACCCTCGCCGACGTCGAGAACCCGGTCGCGCTGCCGCTGATCACCGTTGACGAGCCGGCCATCTCGATGACCATCGGCACCAACACCTCGCCGCTTGTCGGCCGGCTCAAGGGCTCCAAGGTCACCGCGCGGATGGTCAAGGACCGGCTCGACAAGGAGCTGATCGGCAACGTGTCCCTGCGGGTCCTGCCCACCGAGCGGCCGGACGCCTGGGAGGTGCAGGGCCGCGGCGAGCTGGCGCTGGCCATCCTGGTCGAGCAGATGCGCCGGGAGAGCTACGAGCTGACCGTCGGCAAGCCGCAGGTGGTCACCCGGGTGATCGACGGCAAGACCTGCGAGCCGGTCGAGCGGCTGACCATCGACGCCCCGGAGGAATACCTGGGCGCGATCACGCAGCTCCTCGCCACCCGCAAGGGCCGGATGGAGCAGCTGGTCAACCACGGCACCGGCTGGATCCGGATGGAGTGGCTGGTGCCGGCGCGCGGCCTGATCGGCTTCCGCACCGAGTTCCTCACCGACACCCGGGGCACCGGCATCCTGCACCACGTCTTCGAGTCGTACGAGCCGTGGTTCGGCGAGCTGCGCACCCGTAACAACGGTTCGCTGGTCGCCGACCGGGCCGGCGCGGTCACCGCCTTCGCGATGACCAACCTTCAGGAGCGCGGTCAGCTCTTCGTCGAGCCCACCACCGAGGTGTACGAGGGCATGATCGTCGGGGAGAACTCCCGCTCCGACGACATGGACGTCAACATCACCAAGGAGAAGAAGCTCACCAACATGCGGCAGTCGACCTCTGACGAGACCGAGAAGCTGGTCCCGCCGCGCAAGCTCACCCTGGAGCAGGCCCTGGAGTTCTGCCGCGAGGACGAGTGCGTCGAGGTCACCCCGGCCACTGTGCGCATCCGCAAGGTGGTGCTCGACCAGCAGCTGCGGGGCCGGGCCACCGCCCGCCGCAAGCACGCCGGCTGATCTCACCAGCACCCGACACCGGGCGCGTCGGCCGCTTGCGGCCGGCGCGCCCGTCGTCTTTCCCCCGACGGGTACGCGAGCCCGCCCCCGCTTGATCCGCTACGGTCACCGGCATGACCTGGGATGATCTCGACGCCCACCTGGACCAGGTGCCCGGCACCGTCTCCGCGTACGTGGGGCGGCCCGACGCGCCGCCGACCTGGACCCGTCACGCGGACGCCGGCCACTACGCCGCGAGCACCATGAAGGTGGCGGTGCTCGCCGCGCTGCACCGCGCCGCCGAGGCAGGAACCCTGGACCTGGACGCCCCGGTCCCGGTCGTCAACGACTTCGACTCCGCCCAGCCCGGCGCACCTCGGTTCGCCAACGCGAAGCCCTACGACAACGACGACGCGGTCTGGGACCGCATCGGCGGCACCGCGTCGCTGCGCTGGCTGGCCGACCGGATGATCGTGCGCTCCAGCAACCTCGCCACCAACCTCGTCCTCGGCCACGTCGGGCTGCCCGCGGTAGCCGAAATCTGGGCGCTCGCCGGCGCCCGCAACAGCGTCACCGGCCGCGGCATCGAGGACTTCGCCGCCCGTGAGGCCGGCATCACCAACACGGTCACCGCCGCCGATCTGGCCGCCCTGCTCGGTGCCCTGGCCACCGGGGCCGACACCCCCGGCCCACTCGCCTCACCGGCCGCCTGCGCCACCATGCTGGACGTCCTGCTCGCTCAGGAACACCGCGAGGACCTCGCCGCCGGACTGCCTGCGGGCACCCGCATCGCGCACAAGAACGGTTGGGTACACGGCGTCCGCCACGGCGCCGGCCTGGTGCTGCCCGACGACGCCCCGCCGTACCTGATCGCCGTCTGCACCACCACCGAACTGGCCGGGGGCGACGACCAGGTCGAGGACGACGCCTGCCTGCTGCTCGCGCACATCTCGGCGCAGGTCTGGGCGGCCCGCCACCAGCTCTGACCCGACAGCCTCGGCGGCGAGGACAGCGCCGCAGACTGCGGCTACGCTGCTCGCACCCCCACCCCGGAGCCGCCGATGCCCCGCAGTCGCACAGCGCTGATCGCCTTCCTCGTCGTGACGGCGGCGAACCTGCTGGCCAACGCCACCGGCGGCGGCCTGGCCTTCCTGCTCACCAAGCCGCTGCTGATGCCGCTGCTGGCCGCGTACCTGTGGCGGGTCAGCGCCGAACGCGCGGCCCGACCGGACCGGCTGCTGCTCGCCGCGCTGGCATTCGCCACCGGCGGCGACGTCGCCCTGATGATCGACGGCACCTACTGGTTCCTCGCCGGCATGGCCTGCTTCCTCGGCACGCACCTCTGCTACCTCGCGGCCTTCACCCGACACGGCGCGGCTACCGCGCTGCGCCGCACGCCGCTGGTCGCCGTCCCCCTGGGGTACGCGATGCTGACCGTCATCGCCCTCACCTGGATGTGGAACGGGCTCACCGACGCCGGGCTGGCCGTACCGGTGGCCGGCTACGCGATCGCGCTGGCCGCCATGGCCAGCACCGCCACCACCCAGGGCTGGCGGGTCGGTCTCGGCGCCGCGCTCTTCCTCGGCTCCGACCTGCTGATCGCCGCCGGGGTGGCAGAGGTGGCCCAGCCACCCGGCGCGCCGGTGCTGGTCATGGCGACCTACGCCGCCGGCCAGGCGCTGATCGTCACCGGTCGGGCCGCCCGCACCAGCACACCCACCGACGCACCTGTCACTCCAGCAACTGCGCCCGCAACTCCCTGAGGTCGACGTCGGTGAGCCCCAACCCGTCGCGCAGGTACGCGTCGAACGAGCCGTGCACCCGACGCACCTCGGCGTAACCGGCGTCGAGGTACTCGGCACGGACCTCCAGCACCGGCAACACCGCGTCGACGTCCACCTCGGGGTTCCGCCGGCGCATCGCCTCGACGATCACCGCTCGCAGGCTGTCGGTCAGTTCGTTGTTGCGCAGGTAGTCGGCGCGAATGGCCGCCTCGTCGACCCCGAGCGCCGTCAGCAGGATGACGGTCAGCCACCCGGTGCGGTCCTTGCCGGCGGAGCAGTGGTAGATCAGCGGCAGATTTTCCGGCCGGGACGCCAGCCGCACCGCCTCGGCGAAACCGACCCGCGCCGACTCACCGGTGACGAACCAGCGGTAGATCGCCGCCATCGCCCCCGCCGTGCCCTGCCGGGCCAGCTCCGCGTACGCGTTCAGGTCGTGACCGAGCAGCACCGCCGAGACGTACGTGAAGACCGGGTGCTCGGCGTCGTGCACCGGCAGGCGCACCACCCGTGGCTCACCGGCGAACCTGTCCTCCGGCGCGACCGCGATCTCCGAGCCGTCACGCAGATCCACCACGCACGCCGGCCCCAGCTTCGCCAGCACCGGTAGGTCCTCGTCGGTCAGCCGTCCCAGCGCCGGGGTGCGGATCAACTGGCCGACCCGGACCCGCCGCCCGTCCGCGCCGACGAGCCCGCCCAGGTCACGCGCGTTCGGTGCACCCACCAGCTCCCAGCCCTGCCCGGTCATCCGGTCTCCCCTCCCACCGTGAACCTCCGTATAGGGTGCCTCACATGACGATCTCGGCGGTACGCACCCACCGGGTTTCCGCCCCCTTACACACCCCGTTCGTCACCGCGCTGCGTCGTACCACCACAGTGGATACTCTTGTCGTCGAGCTCGTCGACAGCGACGGTCGGTCCGGTTTCGGTGAGGCGCCGCAGGTCTGGCAGGTCACCGGCGCGTCGGTCGCCGGCGCGCAGGCGTGCGTCCGCGAGCTGCTCGGCCCACAGCTGGTCGGCCGTGACCCGGACGACCTGGTGACCCGTTGCGCCGAGGTGCAGCGCGCCGTGGTCGGCAACGAGGCGGCGAAGGCGGCGGTGGACGTCGCCCTGCACGACCTCGCCGCGCGGCGACTGGGCGTACCCCTGGTGCGGTTGCTCGGGGGCACCACGCTGCGGGTTCCGACGGACGTCACGCTGGCGGCAGGCGATGCGGTGGACCTGGCGACAGCGGCACGACAGCGGCAGGCCGACGGCTTCGGCGTGCTCAAGTTGAAGGTCGGCACCGACGCGGCCGGTGACCTGGACCGGGTGCGCGCGGTACGGGCGGCCGTCGGCCCCGGCACCCGGATCCGGCTGGACGCCAACCAGGGCTGGACGCCCCGGGAGGCGGTCCGGGTGATCCGCGGCATCGAGGACGCCGGGCTCGACGTGGAGCTGGTCGAGCAGCCGGTGGCCCGCTGGGACCTGGACGGGCTGGCCTGGGTCAGCGACCGGGTGTCAGTGCCGATCCTGGCCGACGAGGCGGTCTTCGGGGTCCGGGACCTGGTGGAGGTGATCCGCCGCCGAGCCGCCGACCTGGTCAACGTCAAACTGGCCAAGTGCGGTGGACTGCACCCGGCCCGTACCCTCCTCGACCTGGCCACCGCGCACGGGCTCGGCACTGTGGTCGGCTCGATGATGGAGAGTCAGGTAGGCATCGGGGCGGCCGCGAGCCTGGTCGCCGCGTACGGCACCACAGCGATCCCCGACCTGGACGCGGCCTGGTGGCTGGCCTGGTCACCGGTGCAGGGTGGCATCCGCTACGACGGGGCGACAGTGGTGCTGCCGGACTCCCCTGGCCTGGGCATCTCCGGCATCGATGAAGCAAAAGTGCAGGCTCGTGGTTGATGGCCGTCGGTTTCTTTCATAGGGTTCCCCAGGACAGCCGACACGATCTGGGGGTTGACGTGGAGCTGCAACCGGGCCGCGAGGCCGTCGTCCGGGTCGCCGTGGCGACGCTGTGGACCTCCCCCGAGGCAGTCCGCCCGGTCGACCGTCCGGCGCTGACCGCCGGCGCCGACATTCCGACCTGGGTCTCGGGCCTGGACACCGACCAGCAGGTCGGCGACTGTGTGCTGAGCCAGCTCCTGCTCGGCGAGCGGGTCCTCGTCAGCGAGCTGCGCCCGGACGGCTGGGCCCGGGTCGTCGCCGTCGAACAACCAGCCGCCAAGCTTGACCCCCGCGGCTATCCGGGCTGGCTCCCCGCCGAGCAGCTGGCCGTTCTCGACCCGACCCACACCAGCACCGACCACCCGCTGGTGGTGGACGCCACTGTCACCGGGCTGCACGCCACCCCGAACGGGCCGGTGGCGCTGCCCGGCGTCGTCGTCGGCACCCGGCTCGTTCCGGCCGGCCCCGCGCTCGACGACTGGCGGCCGGTGCACGTCCCCGGTCGGGCCACCCCGCTCTGGCTGCCCGACCGCCACCTGGTGCCGTCGGCGGCCGCATCGCCGGCCGCCGCGCAGGCGCTCGCGGTGGCACAGCGCCTGCTGAACGTGGTCTACATCTGGGGCGGTCTCTCCGCGCACGGCATCGACTGCTCGGGGCTCGTTCATCTGGCCTGGCGGCGGTTCGGGGTGCTGCTGCCGCGCGACGCCGACGATCAGGCCGTGGCCACCACTCGGCTGTCGTTGGGCGCGGAACGCCCCGGCGATCTCTACTTCTTCGCCCGACCCGGCCGCAAGATCCACCACATCGGCATCGTCACCGCCGCCCCCGGCGAGGGCGGCCAGCGCCGGATGCTGCACGCCTGCTACCGGCGGCGGCGGGTCATCGAAGAGGAACTGCCGGCCGACCGCACCGCCACGCTGGTGGGCGCGCACCGGGTCTAGCGCAGATCGGAAGTGTCTGTCGAGCCGGCAGCACTTCCGGAGCACGCCCCGCACCGGCCGGGCGCGTGTCCGCACCCGGCCGGTGACCGGTCAGCGTCGGGCGTCGGTCAACTCGCGACGCCGGTCCCGGGAGGACTTGATCAGGCTGGCGGCGGTGGCGATGCCCAGGGTGCCGATGATGACCAGCAGCGACAACCAGATCGGGATGTGCGGCGCCCAGCCGACGTGCTCGCCACCGTTGATGAACGGCAGGTTGTTGTCGGCCAGCGCCTCCAGCACCAGCTTGACCCCGATGAACCCGAGCACGACGGCCAAACCGTAGCTCAGGTAGATCAGCCGGTCCAGCAGGCCACCGAGCAGGAAGTAGAGCTGCCGGAGGCCCATCAGCGCGAAGACGTTGGCGGTGAAGACCAGGTACGGCTCCTGGGTGATGCCGAAGATCGCCGGGATCGAGTCCAACGCGAAGATCAGGTCGGTCGTGCCGATCGCGATCATCACGATCAGCATCGGGGTGAACAGCCGCCGCCCGGCCGCGTGGGTGGTGAGCTTCGCGCCGTCGTAGTCCTTCGAGATCGGCAGCGCCTTACGGCTCCACCGGATCAGCACGTTCTCGGAGAACTCGTCCTCGTCCGGCTCACCCTGCCGGGCCAGGTTCACCGCGGTGTAGATCAGGAACGCGCCGAAGATGTAGAAGACCCAGGAGAACTGCGTGATCAGCGCCGCGCCCGCGGCGATGAACCCGCCGCGCATCACCAGCGCCAGCACTATGCCGACGAGCAGCACCTTCTGCTGGTACTGCCGAGGCACACCGAAGCGAGCCATGATGATCACGAAGACGAAGAGGTTGTCCACCGAGAGGCTGTACTCGGTGAGCCAGCCGGTGTAGAACTGGCCGGCCGCGCTGGCCCCGGAGGCCAACCAGACACCCGCGCCGAAGAGCAGGGCGAGACCGACGTAGAAGGCGACCCAGAGGCTCGACTCCCGCACACTCGGCTCGTGCGGGCGTCGACCGATGATCAACAGGTCGACGAGCAGGACCGCAGTCAGTGCGACAAGCGTCCCCGCCCACACCAATCCGGACACGTCCAACGTTCATTCCTCCGGCAGACACGCGGCGTCGGGCACACCGTACGCCCCTGCGGGAGCCGGCGTGCCGCTGTCGCTCACTCTGGTGACTGTCGGAGGTCTCTTCCGCCGTCGCCCCGGACAGGGGCGGCGACCTACGGGGCCGGGTCGGGCACCGTGGTTCCGGCGATCGACCGTGCTGACGACTCCGTTGCGGGGGAATACTCCCCTCCTCGGTGACCATTCTTGCCCACCACGCCCCGTGATCACACCCCGGGCGTCCGGTGGCGCTGGACACCGCCCGACGCGTCACACCGGCTAGGGCTTCCTAGGAGGCTAGTGCACGTCTGGTGCGGCGATCGGGTCGGCGAGCGACCAGCCGCCGGCGAGCAGGTCGTCGCAGGCCCGCACCGCTCGGGCCAACCGATCGGCGTGCGACCCGGCCAACTCCACCACCGGCACCCCGCACCCGGCCAGCTCGGCCCGGAAGCGCTCGGTCATCCAGGCCCGCAGGTGCTCACCGTCGCGCAGCCCGTCATCGGTGAACGGCACCCTCCGGTGATCCGTCAGCAGATACAGCGCCGGACGGCGTGCCGCCGCCCGCACCTCCTCCGACGCGCTGCCCAGGTAGCGCTCCTCCCACACCGCGGTCGCCCGCGCGTCGGTGTCGCAGACCAGCAGCGGCCCACTCGACCGGGCCGCCGCGTCCTCGGCCGCCTGCTGCTCGCGCACCACGGCGCGGAAGTCGTCAGGGTCCCAGGCGACGTCGAAGACTGTCGCCCCCGGCGTGCGTTCCCGCAACCGGGCCAACTTGCGAGCCGTCAACTCCCGGCCGTACTCCGGCACCCAGGACGTGCCGTAGTGCCGGGCGAGCGCCGCCGCCATCGTCGTGGTCCCTGTCGACTCGGCCCCGACCACCACCACCCGCCGGACGAACCACGCCCGCACCGGCGGGCTCAGCCACCGCCAGTGACCCGCCGGGTCCGCGCGCACCGCAGTCCCGGACACCGGCACTGTCCGCCGGTCCGGATCCACCGACACGGGTACGGCGTGGAAGCGGCGCGCCAACTCCGCGCCGTACGCCTCGGAGGAGAAGACCGCGTCCACCGACGCGGACCCGACCGCCTCGCGGAACACGGCGCAGTGCGCGTCCCAGACCGTCGGATCGGCGTAGTCCACCGGGTGGTCGTCGTACCGGCCGACGAAACGGACCCACGGCGTGTCCGCGTGCACCTCCCGCAGCCAGTCGAGGCGCAGCGGGAGCGCAATGGACTCCCGACGCGAGGGCGCCACGACGACTGTCACCTCGGCGCAGCGGGCGGCGGCGGCCCGGATCAGCGCGTGGTGCCCGGCATGCGGTGGATAGAACTTGCCCACCACCATCCCGTGCCCGAACTCCGCGGCGGCCGGACGCGCCGGCCCGCGTGGCGCCGGCGCACGGCCGGATGTCTCGGCGTTCACACGGCGACCGGGGCCGGGCCGGGCGGGACCGCGGCCGGCCGGGCGGCCCGACGCAGATCGGCGCGCCAGGCCCGCAACCCGAGTACGCACAGGGCGAGGAAGACCAGGTAGAGCACGGCCGTCAGGTGCAGCCCCTTGTACGCGTACAGCGGGATGTAGATCAGGTCGGCGGCGATCCAGAGCCACCAACTCTCCACCCGCTTGCGGGTCTGCCCGTACGTGGCCAGCAGGGACAGGGCCGTTGTCACCGCGTCCGGCAGCGGCACCGTCGAGTCGGTGGCCCGGTCCAGCAGCACCCAGAGCGCGCCGGTGAGCAGCAGCCCGGCGGCGGCCAGCACCAGCCACTCCCGCCGCCCCGTCCGGCTGACCGTGAGCCGGGTACGCCGCTCGCCCCCGAACAGCCAGTGCCACCAGCCGTAGCAGCCGAGCGCGACGTAGACGACCTGGAGCCCCGCGTCGGCGTACAACCCGGCTGTCCAGAACAGCACCATGAGCAGCAGCACGTTGGCGATGCCGATCGGCCAGTTGGCGATCTTCTGTCGGGCCACCAACCACACGTTGAGCACACCGGTCACGAACCCCAGCAGCTCCGCCCAGGTGGTGCCCGTACCGGCCACCCGAAACGCGGTGCCGGTGAGCCAATCGATGATCACGACACAGACCCTAGGGGTGTCGCCGACATCGGAACAGACCCCGCGACGCCGACTGCCCCGACAGCCGTGGGAGGCTGTCCGACATGGTGCTTGAGGTCGCGCTGATCGACGTACTACCCGGACACGAGGACGCGTTCGCCGCCGCGTACGCCGAGGGTCACCCGGTGCTCGCCGGGGCGACCGGCTGCCGGTCGGTGCGGATGACCCGAGGAATCGAGTCGCCGACCCGCTTCGTGCTGCTGGTGGAATGGGACTCGGTCGAGGCGCACGAGAAGAACTTCCGGGCCACCGAACGGTTCGACAAGTGGCGGGCGCTGATCGGGCCGCACTTCGCGGGACCGCCCGTTGTCGAACACTTCCTCGACGTACCGGCCTGAGCCGAGCTGTCGTACCCCACGGTTATCGTGCCGGACGCACGCGCCGGCCGCCGGTCCCGACGGGCTCGGGGGCGCCGGGCCCGGTGGCCGCGCGGCGCGTCACCGTCGGCACCCCTCAACCGTTACTCACCGACGCGGCGGGCCAGCACGGTCACCGTCTCCTCCGGTGACAGCGCCGCGGCCAGCAGCGCCGCCGTCATCCGCTCGTAGCGGTCCACGTCGAGCACGGTGGCCAACCGGACGTCGGTGGTCAGCGCCTCGAGCATGACGGTGCGCGGGTCCGCCGGGTCGGGAAAGGCGTAGCAGGAATACGGCGTGAGCGGATGCAGCCCGCCACCGGCCGCCCCGCGTGGCAACAGCCGCACCGTGACGTGGGACAGGCCGGTCACCGCGACCAGATGACGCAGCTGTTCACGCCAGACCGCCACCGGCAGGTCACCCGGGTCGCAGACGGCCTCGGCGAGTACGGCCGTGTAGCGCGGCGGGTAGGCCCGCCGAAGCACCTCCTGCCGCAGTGCCCGTGCGCGCACCTCGGCCTCCACATCGACCTCCGGCGTGAGCTGGGCGCCGGCCGCGACCAACACCCGGGCGTACGCGGGCGTCTGGAGCAGCCCCGGAACCACCGACGGCTGGTACTCGACGATGTCGGCGGCGCCCGCCTCCAACTCGGCGTAGGTGCGCTGCCGTTCGCTCATCTCGCCCAGCGTCTTCCACCAGCCTCGACTGGTCGCCGCGTCCCGGGCGATGACGATCAGCGCCTCCCGGGCGGGCGTGGGCACCTTGTAGACATCCAGCAGATCGAGCACGTCGGCGAGGTCCGGGCGACTCTGACCCAGCTCGATGCGGGACAGCTTCGACGTCGAGGCCCAGCCCAGCCGTTCGCAGACCTGCTCCAGGGTCAGCGACTCGCGCCGACGGAGTTGGCGCAGCTCTGCGCCGAGACGTGCACGTCGAATGACAGGACTTGTTGGCAGCGGCATCCCGGCCTCCCCACCGAGGGAGACTACGCAGGACGATCACCCAGTGCAATAGCTCGCTCGCACACCGCAATCAGGGCATTCGTCGCCGCCGGCCGGCCGGGCCAGCCCGAGCACACCATTTCCGCAGGTCAATGCGGTCCAGAGCCGCTGAGGCTGATCCCGGCGGGCCACCCGTCCCGGGTCGGCGTGGCCGGGCTCAGGGTCGGTAGGTGCCGAAGGACCAGACGTTGCCGGCCAGATCGCGGGCTGCGTAGTCCCGGGAGCCGTAGTCGGTGTCGAACGGCTCGCGGATGATCTCGGCGCCGGCGGCGCGGGCCTGGGCGCAGTGGGCGTCGACGTCCGGGACCGCCACGTAGACCGACCAGTCGTCGTCGGCCGGCCGGGGCCGGGCGTCGGCCCGCCCACCGAGCATGATCATGCCGGTGTCGAGGACCAGCTCGGCGTGCGCGACGGTACCGTCCGGCGCCTCGTGCACGGCATGCACCCGGAAGCCGAAGGCGGCACCGAGCCAGTCGATCGCGACGCGCGGATCGGGATAGCGGAAGATCGGATAGATGGTTCGCATGACCCATTCTGTGCGCGGCGGCGCGGATCCGGATTGGACGAATGTGACCTCGGCGGGTCACCGACCCGGCTCCGGTCGGCTCAGCGGGTCGCCGACCCGGCTCCGGGCGGCCGGCGGTCGTCAGGGGCCGGCGAGCAGCGCGGCCGGTGTGGCCCCCGCGAACTCGTGGAAGTCCCGGATCAGGTGGGACTGGTCGTAGTAGCCGCAGCCCGCAGCCACGGCGGCCCAGTCGACTCCCCGCCCGGCCCCGCCGGCCTGGCTCGACGCGGCGTGAGCCTGCTGAAAACGCAGCAGCCGGGCCGCCATCTTGGGCGGCAGCCCGACCTCCCGCCGGAACCGGGACGCGAGGTGCCGGCGGCTCCAGCCCAACTCGTCGGCGAGCACACCGACGCTCCCCCGCCCACCGCTGGCGGTCAGCCACCGCCACGCCCAGTCGAGCCGCGGGTCCACCGGCGGGGACGCCGCCAGCCGGGCGGCGAGCACCCGGTCGAGCAGGTCGAACCGTTCCGGCCAGCCGGGGGCCTCGGCGAGCCGGCCGCGCAGCCGATCCAGCCAACGGCCCGGGAGCTGCCCGACGCCGACAGCCCGATTGGTCAACTCACTCAGGGGCAGACCGAGGAGCCGGCGGGCGGTCAGCGGGGCGAGCACCAACTCGACGCCCTCCCCCACACCCACGGTGCGCGTGGTGCACCAACTGTCGAAGGTGCCGGCCACGAACGAGTCGACGGCGGTGACGCCACGCGACGCGCTGCGCGGGTCGGTCACGTCCAGCGGAGCGCCCCAGCCCAGGATCAGCACCACGAAGACGCCCGCGGACTCCCGGCGGACCAGTGGCACGTCCGCCCGTTCCCGATAGCCCACGTACCTGTCGATGAACGGACGCAGGCTGGCGTCGGGCAGCCCGAGGACCATCTCGCCGATCGGCGCCACCGCCGTCAACAGTGCCCGCCCTTCGCGTGCCCCGGTCGGCCGGGCCCGAGCGGTGCGCTGCGGGGGGCCGACCGGGTGGCCGTCACTTCACGCCGGCGGCGTCCATGCCGCGCAGCTCCTTCTTCAGGTCGGAGACCTCGTCGCGGATCCGGGCCGCCAACTCGAACTGGAGCTCGCGGGCGGCGGCCAACATCTGGTCGTTGAGCTCCTGGATGAGCTGGGCGAGGTCGGCGCGGGCCATCCCCTCCCGTGAGGTGGTGGTCGCGGCGGACCGGCTCCGGCTGCGGGTCTCCTTGACCGGCGCCTTGCCTCGGGAGAGCTGACGCACCGCGCCGCCGACCCGGGAGTTCTCGGTGTCCTCCGCCTCGCGGTAGATGTCGTCGAGGATGTCGTGGATCTTCTTACGCAGCGGCTCCGGGCTGATGCCGTTCGCCTCGTTGTGCGCGATCTGCTTGGCCCGACGCCGATCGGTCTCGTCGATCGCCGCCGCCATCGACGGGGTGATCTTGTCGGCGTACATGTGCACCTGACCGGAGACGTTACGGGCGGCCCGCCCGATGGTCTGGATCAGCGACCGGCCGCTGCGCAGGAAGCCCTCCTTGTCGGCGTCGAGAATCGCCACCAGCGACACCTCGGGCAGGTCCAGACCTTCCCGGAGCAGGTTGATGCCGACGAGCACGTCGTAGTCGCCCTTGCGCAGCTCACGCAGCAGCTCCACCCGGCGCAACGTGTCGACCTCCGAGTGCAGGTAGCGCACCCGGATGCCGTTCTCCAGGAGGTAGTCGGACAGGTCCTCGGCCATCTTCTTGGTGAGTGTGGTGACCAGCACCCGCTCGTCCCGGTCGGTCCGCAGCTTGATCTCGTGCATCAGGTCGTCGATCTGACCCTTGGTCGGCTTGATCACGACCTCCGGGTCGACCAGCCCGGTGGGGCGGATCACCTGCTCGACGAACTCGCCCTGGGCCTGCTCCATCTCCCACGTGCCGGGGGTCGCGGAGAGGTAGACCATCTGGCCGACCCGCTCCAGGAACTCGTCGAAGCGCAGCGGCCGGTTGTCGGCCGCGCTGGGCAGCCGGAAGCCGTGGTCGATGAGCATCCGCTTGCGGGACGCGTCGCCCTCGTACATGCCGCCGATCTGCGGGATGGTCACGTGCGACTCGTCGACCACTGTGAGGAAGTCGTCGGGGAAGTAGTCGAGCAGGGCGTGCGGCGGGCTGCCGGGCAGCCGCCCGTCCATGTGCATCGAGTAGTTCTCGATGCCGGAGCAGAAGCCCACCTGCCGCATCATCTCGATGTCGTAGGTGGTGCGCATCCGCAGCCGCTGCGCCTCCAGCAGCTTGCCCTGCCGCTCCAGTTCGGCGAGACGCTCGGCCAGCTCCACCTCGATGTCACGGATCGCCCGTTCCATCCGCTCCGGACCGGCCGCGTAGTGGGTGGCCGGGAAGATCACCAGCTGGTCGACCTCGCGGACCACGTCACCGGTCAACGGGTTGAGGTAGTAGAGCTTCTCCACCTCGTCACCGAACAGCTCGATCCGGATCGCCAGCTCCTCGTACGCCGGGATGATCTCCAGCGTGTCGCCGCGGACCCGGAAGGTGCCCCGCTGGAAGGCCATGTCGTTGCGGGTGTACTGGATGTCGACCAGCCGGCGCAGCAATTGGTCGCGGTCGAGCTCCTGCCCGACCTGCATCTTCACCGCCCGGTTGAGGTACTCCTCCGGGGTGCCCAGGCCGTAGATCGCCGAGACGGTGGCCACCACGATCACGTCGCGGCGGGTGAGCAGCGACATCGTCGCCGAGTGCCGCAGCCGCTCCACCTCCTCGTTGATCGAGGAGTCCTTCTCGATGTACGTGTCGGTCTGCGGGATGTACGCCTCGGGCTGGTAGTAGTCGTAGTACGAGACGAAGTATTCGACGGCGTTGTGCGGCAGCAGCTCGCTGAACTCCTTGGCCAACTGCGCGCAGAGCGTCTTGTTCGGGGCGAGCACCAGGGTGGGGCGTTGCAGCCGCTCGATCAGCCACGCGGTGGTGGCGCTCTTGCCGGTGCCGGTCGCGCCGAGCAGCACCGTGTTGCGGTCGCCGCGTCGCACCCGACGCTCAAGCTCATCGATGGCCGCCGGTTGGTCGCCGGCCGGCTGAAAGTCACTGACGACCTGGAAGCGGCTGTCCAGCCGGGGAATGTCGAGCGCCATGCCGTCAACGGTACGCCGGAGGTCCGACAGGAACGGCCGTCACGCCAGGTACGTGATCGGCTTCAATATTCCCATTGTGTGGCCCATGTCACCGGGACTACCCTCTTCATGTAGGCCGCTCGCGGCGGCCGACCGGGCCGGTGGCCAGGCCAACATCACGGCCGGTCGCCCCCGGCACTGCGGTCGCAGCACCCGGCTCGTCCGGCGTGCGCACCCGTGTGGTCGCGCTCGAGGCGCAGACCGGCCGCCGCGAGCGCCCCTGCTCGTCACCCCGATGCCTCCCCGCCCGTTTCATCTCCGTGGACACCTCTCCGACCCCGGCGCCCGACGCCGCCCGCACCGTGACGCCCCGACCGGAGGCCGGCAGCCCCGGCAGTGGCCCGGCCAACGGCAGCGGGCGGCACCGCACCGGCTCGACCGTTGGCGCCTCGGCGTCCGGCCGAACCAACGACATCAAGAACATGTCCAAGGCCGGCCGAACCAACGACACCGGGAACATGTCCACGACCGGCCGAACCAACGACACCGGGAACAGGTCCACAGCCGGCCGGTCCGCCGGCGGCGCGCGGCGAGCCACCGCCGGCCGCAAGACCGCCGAAACGCGGCGGGCCGCCGCCGAGCGAAGCCTCGCGGAGAACCGCGACACCACAGGACGCGACGACACCCCGGACACCGTCGACACCAGCGACACCGCCGGGCCGCCCAGGGCCGGCCGTCGTCGACGTACGGTGCTGCTGTTGCTCGGCCTGACGGCGGTGACGTCCGCGACGGCGCTGGTGCTCGGGCTGTTGAGCTGGGCGCCCGACCCGCCCGAGGCGGCCCGGCCGCTGACAGTGACGGAAGGCGAGCGGCTGGCCGCCGTGCGGGTCACCAACCTGCGGGACCTGCGCGCCGGCGTACGGGTCACGGCCGGCACCGACGCCGCCCGAATCGAACTGGTGGGCTGGGTGGACTGGTCCCGGTCACTGCTCTACCTCGACGTGGGCGGGCCGGGAGCGGGCGCCGAGCGCGGGCTGTTGCAGAAGAGCGGTCCGGTGCTGGTGATCCGGCCCGATCCGGCGGCGGTGCCGACTCCCGCCTCCCCACCACTGATGCCCCCGGCGGACCGGTGGCGGCTGCACCGACTGGCACCCGGGGCGCACCTGGCACCGGTGCTCGACCTGCTCCTCGATCTTGCCGCCGACCGGCCGGACACCACGACCCGGACGGCGCCGTCCGACGGGGCGCGCTGGATCGCCCGGGAGACAGTGCCGGCCGGCCCACTGGACGTCATACAGGCACCACTGCCCACCGGCGCGCCGGCCGCCAGCACGGCCATCGGCACACCCAGCGCCGCGATGCCCGCCCCGGACGGGCAGACCCGGTACTGGCTCGATCAGGATGCCCGGCTGCACAAGCTGGTGACCCGGCTGCCCGGCGCGGGTCCGGTCACGATGATCTTCAACCGCGCGGACCGGCCGACACTACGACCGGTGGACGCGCTCGGCGGCCGCCCCGGTCTCCCCCGCGCGCTGACCGACGCCGAGCAACGTCGGCTCGACCGGCTGCCGGCCCGGCTCCGCGCCCACGGCGGTGCCACTGTGACGCTGACCGCACCGGTGGGCACGGACACGAACCTGCGGGGCGCCGGCTGGCTGAGCTGGACCGCGGGCACCGCGTACCTCTCGGTCGCCGACCTGGGCGTACCAGATCGCCGGACCCTCCTGCGCCGCGACGCCGCCGGTCTGGCCCGGGCGGACCTGCCGGCGGCCGATGCCGGTGGCGGCACCGCGGAGGCGCCGGCCCGGCCGCCGCTGCCGCCCCCGGCCGGGGGATGGCGGGTCTCCCGGTCCGCCCGAGACGACCTGAGTGTGCTGGTCGACGCCGCAATCGCCGCCGGGTCGGTCGGGCAGCGCGGCGCGGCCGTGCGGGTACGTGAGGACGTTGCCGCCGGACGCGCCGTGGACGTCATCGAGTCGGGTCCGGCCGGCGCGCGGCTGCGTTACTGGCTCGACCGGGACGGGTCGCTGCGCCGGCTCGAGTTGCAGACCGACGGCGGCGCGTGGGCACACCTGGATCTCTGGCCCGCCGTCGTGCCCCGACTGGCTGCCAACCCTCGGCCGCCCTCCCCTCGGTCTCCGACCCCTCGGCCGGGTGCCCGCTGATGCCTCAGGGGTGCCAGCCGGTCTGCGCGGCCCACTGCTCGGCCCGCAGGTACTCCTCGTCGAACCACGGGTTGCGGGCCGTGCCGGAATCGCCGGCCTCCGGTGCCGCGTCGACCAGATCCCGCTTGAGCAGCAGGTACGTGGCCCGCTGATCCGGATCGGCACGCAGGTGATCACGCATCAGCAACGCGTACCGCCAACCCGGTGAATCGGCCACCCGCACGTGCAGACGAACCGGGCGGGCCGGGTCCGCACTGCCGTGCAGCCGCTTCTCCCACCGGCCCCGGCCGGCCGGGCGCGGGTCGTCCCACCAGTGCCCCGGCACCCGCGGAAACCCGGCGCTCGCCAGCCGATCGGCCAACGGCCCGTCCGCGTCGGCGAGGCTGGCGACCGCCACCTGCACGTCGATGACGTTCTGGGCGGCCAGGCCGGGCACCGCCGTCGAACCAATGTGATCGATCCGGAGGGCATCCGAGCCGAGCGCGTGCTGGATCCGGGCGGCCAGCCGCGCGTACTGCTGCGGCCAGCTCGCGTCGGCCCCGGCCCGCTCGGCCGCGTCCGGCGGGACCACCCGCCGCTGGCGCAGGTTGTCCTCGTAGGGCACCAGCCGCTGCTTCCAGAGCCTGTCGACGGCGTCGTGCAGCGCCGTCAGGCTCCCGTCGTTGGTCAGCACCACGTCCGCGGCCGCCCGGCGGCGGGCGTCGTCGGCCTGCGCGGCGATCCTCCGCTCGGCCTCCGCACGACCCATCCCCCGGTCGCGCGCCAGCCGCTCCAGTCGCGTCGACACGGCCGTCTGCACCACGACCACCAGGTGGTACGTCGGCGCGAGACCCACCTCGACCAGCAGCGGTACGTCGTTGACGACTATCGCTTCGGGTGCCGCCGCAGCGGTCAGCTCCGCTGTGCGGGCCCGGACCCGGGGGTGGGTGATCGCCTCCAGCCGACGGCGGGCGGTCTCGTCGGCGAACACCACAGCTCCCAGTGCGGCACGGTCCAGTGCCCCGTCGGCGTCCACCACCGCGTCGGAGAAGGCTGCGACGATCTCGGCCAGCCCGTCCGTCCCCGGTGCCACCACCTCCCGGGCCACCCGGTCGGCGTCGATCAGCACCGCGCCCCGCTCGACGAGCCGCGCGGCCACCGCGCTCTTGCCTGACCCGATCCCGCCGGTCAACCCCACCTTCAGCACCCGAACAGTCAACCGGATCGACGTTCCCGCCGCCAAACCCGCCCACGTTCACGCGCACGTTCACGCCCACACCCACACCCACGCCCACGCCCACGCCCACGCCCACGCCCACGCCCACGCCGGCATGATCGTGCTCGAACCAGGATGTAGTGGTGTGCGGTGGCCGGGATGCCACTGCAACATGGATCGAGCGCGATCTTGGCCGTCCGTACGGGCCACCGGCCGGCCGCCTGGTGCGCCGCACCCGCCGCGGCTCAACGCGGGGCGCACCTCGCCACCCGAGGGCGGACCGCGGGTACGGCGAAGGCCCCGCCCCCAGCGATCCGGAGATCGCGGGGACGGGGCCCGTCGTCGTTCAGCGGGTCACTTACCGCCGGCGAGCTTCTCCCGCAGTGCGGCGAGCGCCTCGTCGGTGGCCAGCGTGCCGGCCGGCTCCTCGGCCTGCCGGCTGGGGGCCGGGCTGGACGAGGAGGTGGTGCCACCGCCACCGCCACCGCCAGCGGCCGGAACGGCCGGGGTCGGGTTGGCGGCAGCCTCGGCGTCGGCGGCCCGAGAGGTCTGCACCTGCTTGGTGTGGGCCTCCCAGCGCAGACGAGCCTCGGCGTACTGGTTCTCCCAGGTCTCGCGCTGCTTGTCGTACCCCTCGAGCCACTCGCCCGTCTCCGGGTCGAAGCCCTCGGGGTAGATGTAGTTGCCCTCGGTGTCGTACGTCGCGGCCATGCCGTAGAGGGTCGGGTCGAAGTGCTCCTCGCCCTCGACGAAGCCCTCGTTGGCCTGCTTGAGCGACAGCGAGATCCGGCGACGCTCAAGGTCGATGTCGATGACCTTGACCATGACCTCGGAGCCAACCTGGACGACCTGCTCCGGGATCTCCACGTGGCGCTCGGCCAGCTCGGAGATGTGGACCAGGCCCTCGATGCCGTCGTCCACGCGGACGAACGCACCGAACGGAACCAGCTTGGTGACCTTGCCCGGCACGATCTGCTGGATCGCGTGGGTGCGGGCGAACTGCCGCCACGGGTCTTCCTGGGTCGCCTTCAGCGACAGCGAGACCCGCTCGCGGTCCAGGTCGACGTCCAGGACCTCGACCTCGACCTCCTGGCCCACCTCGACGACCTCGGACGGGTGGTCGATGTGCTTCCAGGACAGCTCGGAGACGTGCACCAGACCGTCGACGCCGCCCAGGTCCACGAAGGCGCCGAAGTTGACGATCGAGGACACGACGCCCTTGCGGACCTGGCCCTTCTGCAGCTTGTTGAGGAACTCGGTGCGCACCTCGGACTGCGTCTGCTCCAGCCAGGCCCGGCGGGACAGGACCACGTTGTTGCGGTTCTTGTCCAGCTCGATGATCTTGGCTTCGAGCTCCCGCCCGACGTACGGCTGCAGGTCGCGCACACGACGCATCTCGACCAGGGACGCGGGCAGGAAGCCGCGCAGCCCGATGTCGAGGATGAGGCCGCCCTTGACCACCTCGATGACCGAACCGCGGACGACGCCGTCCTCGTCCTTGATCTTCTCGATCGTGCCCCAGGCCCGCTCGTACTGTGCCCGCTTCTTGGAGAGGATCAGACGACCCTCCTTGTCCTCCTTCTGGAGGACCAGGGCCTCGATGTGGTCGCCAACCGTCACAACCTCGGCGGGGTCCACGTCGTGCTTGATCGACAACTCCCGAGAGGGGATGACACCCTCGGTCTTGTAGCCGATGTCGAGCAGGACCTCGTCCCGATCGACCTTGACGACGGTGCCTTCGACAATGTCGCCGTCGTTGAAGTACTTGATGGTCTCGTCGATCGCGGCGAGGAATGCCTCCTCGGAACCGAGATCGTCGTGGGTGACCCGGGTGGCGCTCGAGGGGGCCTCGATGCTGCTCGTCATGTGGGCGGTTGCTCCGGTCGGTGGGTTGTCACAGCAGGCTGGTGTGTCGCAGTGACCTGTTCGCGCCAGCGGATCCGTCGCCGGGCACACCGAACGATCGCCTAGTGAGATCATGATGTGGCTCCGTCGACCGCGCACCTGCTCCCTGCCGAGGCAACGCGATCCGCGAGCGCATCGTCTAGCCTACCGTGCGCATTACCACAGCGTGCAAGCCCTCCCGGCTTCTCTTCGTGCGATGACCTGCGAAAGCCGAACAATCGCCCGGAAAAGACCCCTGCTGTCTCCTGCGTCACAACGGCCCCTCCGGCCCCGCCGGCCGAGCCCGCCCGCGAGGAGTCGCGTGGATCGTGGACGCGCCGCCGTACCCGATGGGGTGGGAGGGGCCTAGCGTGAGCGCGTGGATGACGACAGCCGGGTTACCCGGCGCCGGGTGGGTGACGCCGAGGCCCGGCGCGCCAACCGCGGCTGGTGGGACACCGACGCCGACGACTACCAGGCCGAACACGGCGCGTTCCTCGGCGACGTGGACTTCGTGTGGTGCCCCGAGGGCCTGCGCGAGGCCGACGCCCGGTTGCTCGGCGACGTGTCGGGGCGGCGGGTGCTGGAGGTGGGCGCCGGCGCCGCGGCCGCCGCCCGCTGGCTCGCCACCCAGGGTGCCCGGCCGGTCGCCTTCGACCTGTCCGCCGGCATGTTGCGGCACGCCGCCGAGGCCGCCGACCGCACCGGGGTACGCGTACCGCTGGTGCAGGCCGACGCGCTCGCCCTGCCGTTCGCCGACCGGTCGTTCGACGTCGCCTGCACCGCGTTCGGCGCGATCCCGTTCGTGGACGACTCGGCGGCGCTGCTCGCCGAGGTGCACCGGGTGCTACGCCCCGGCGGCCGATGGGTGTTCTCGGTGACCCACCCGATGCGGTGGATCTTCCTCGACGACCCCGGCGAGGGCGGCCTGACGGCAGTGCACTCGTACTTCGACCGCTCCCCGTACGTGGAGCAGGACGAGAGCGGCGTGGCCACCTACGTCGAGCAGCACCGCACCCTCGGCGACCGGATCCGCGAGCTGGTCGGCGCCGGGTTCCGGCTGCTGGACCTGGTGGAGCCGGAGTGGCCGCAGGGACACGAGGGGATCTGGGGGCAGTGGAGCCCGCTGCGCGGACGACTCTTCCCCGGCACCGCCATCTTCGTCACCGAGAAGCCCGCCGGGTGAGCGCGCCGCACCCGTTGTCCGAGGTGCGAGCCATCGATCGCCGGTAGGCTCGGCCCCATGAGCGCCGAGCCCATCCCGACATCACCTGGCCCCTGGTGTCCGGACCCGATGCGGCAGCAGCGTGCCGACTACACGCTGGAGGACCTGCTCGCTCTGCCGGACGACGCCCCCCGCGTCGAACTCGTCGACGGAGTTATCCAGGTGACACCCTCCCCCACCCTGGGCCACCAGAACATTTCCAGCCTGCTGTGGCTCTGGCTGCACAACCACGCGCCGCAGCACCTCGGCGCTGCCCAGGCCATCGGTGTCAAGCTCAGCCACAACACGAGCCGACAGCCCGACGTGCTGTTACACCGGGCCGACGTGGCGTCCGCTCACTCCATCCTGCGGCCCGCCGACGTCGTTCTCGCCGTCGAGATCGTTTCGCCGGGCACGCGACGGATCGACCGGTTCGCGAAGCCGGGTGAGTACGCCGCCGCCGGCATCCCGTTCTACTGGCGGATCGAGCAGGACCCGGTGCACGTGTACGCGTACCGGATCGGCGATCGGGTGGGGCCGGGCGGTGAGCGGCAGTACGAGCTGGTCGCCGACGGCGCCGACGTGATCGAGCTGACCGAGCCGTTCGACATCAAGCTGCCGGTCGCCGAGATCACGCCGTAGTCGTTTCGGCCTGGCCGCCCCGGGTAGCCGAGGGCCATGGCCGAACCGAGATTTCACAAGGGCGACCATGTCTCCTGGTCGGCCCACGGCAGCCGCGCGTACGGCGTGGTGCAAGGGACGATCACCGAGCGGACGCGGATCCGCGGGCGGGCCGTGAACGCGGCCGCCGACGACCCGCAGTACCGGGTCCGCAGTGACGGCACGGGCCGCGACGTGGCCCACCGGCCCGAGGCGCTGCGCCATGAGCAGAGGTGACGACGGCCGGGACACCTACCGGGAGTTCACCGAAGCGGTGAACATGAAGCCCGGTGAGCTGTCCACATGGCTGGAGACCGACGAGTCGAAGCAGGTCGGCTGGCACAAGGGTGGTCGTGCTGGTGGCGGCGAGTCCGTCGGACACGAATCCGGGCGGAAGATCATCAATCTGCTCCGCCGCAAACGCGGTGACCTGTCCGACGGCGACTACAAGCACATGCGCAAGGTCGTCGGCTACGTGCGCCGGCACATGGCGCAGCGCCCCGCTGGCAACGTTCGCGACACCAAGTGGCGTTGGTCGCTCATGAACTGGGGCCACGACCCCCTGAAGTAACCGGCTGGTCCAGCAGGACCAGCACTACCACCCTGATTCGACATGTCACGGCCGCGACCAGGGCGACCCGGTCAGGGGTTCCGGGGCAGCCCGACCCACGCAGGGGTCAAGCCTGACCGCACGGAGTGGGTCGGGCTGCCCCGGAACCCCCACACCGCAACCACATCAGTGGTCGGCGCTGTTCCAGTCCCGACCCAGACCGACGGACACCTCCAGCGGCACCGACAACGGGTACGCCCCGCCCATCTCCTGGCGGACCAGGGCCTCCAACGACTCCCGCTCACCGGGCGCGACCTCGAAGACCAGTTCGTCGTGCACCTGCAACAGCATCCGTGAGCCCAGCCCAGCCTCGCGGAGCGCGGTGTCGACGTGCAGCATCGCCACCTTGATGATGTCGGCGGCGGAGCCCTGGATGGGGGCGTTGAGCGCCATCCGCTCCGCGATGTCCCGGCGCTGCCGGTTGTCGCTGACCAGGTCGGGCAGATAACGGCGTCGGCCGAGGATGGTGGAGGTGTAGCCGTCCTGGCGGGCCCGGGCGACCACCTGCTGGAGGTAGTCGCGCACCCCACCGAAGCCGGCGAAGTAGTTCTCCATCAGCCCGCGTGCCTCTTCGGTGCTGATGCTGAGCTGTTGGGACAGGCCGAAGGCGCTCAGGCCGTACGCGAGGCCGTAGTTCATGGCCTTGATCTTGCGGCGCTGGTCGGGGGTGACATCGCCGAGCGGCACCCCGAAGACCGACGAGGCGGTGGCGGCGTGGAAGTCGGCGCCGGAGTTGAACGCGTCGATCAGCGCGTCGTCCGAGCTGAGGTGCGCCATGATGCGCATCTCGATCTGGCTGTAGTCGGCGGTGAGCAGACACTCGTAGCCGTCTCCCACCACGAAGGCCCGACGGATCCGACGGCCCTCCTCGGTGCGGATCGGGATGTTCTGCAGGTTGGGCTCGGTGGAGGAGAGCCGACCGGTGGCCGCCACTGTCTGGTTGAAGGTGGTGTGGATCCGGCCGTCGTCGGAGACCGACTTCAGCAGCCCGTCGACTGTCGACTTCAGCTTGGCAACGTCCCGGTGACGCAGCAGGTGGGCAAGCACCGCGTGTGGCTGCTGCGCGTAGAGCCACTGCAGGGCGTCGGCGTCGGTGGTGTAGCCCGTCTTGATCTTCTTGGTCTTCGGCAGACCCAGCTCGGTGAAGAGGATCTCCTGCAACTGCTTGGGCGAGCCGAGGTTGAACTCCCGACCCACCGCCTCGTACGCGCCCTGCGCGGCGGCCTTCACCTCGGCGGCGAAGTGGGCCTCCAGCTCCGAGAGATAGTGGGTGTCGGCGGCGATGCCGGTGCTCTCCATGGTGGCCAGCACCCGCATCAACGGCAGTTCCACGCCGGCCATCAGCCGGGCGGACTGCTCTCCGTCGCGGGACAGCTCGGCGTCGATAGCGTCGGCCAGGTCGAGGGTGGCACGGGCCTGGAGCATCAGGTTCTGCTCGACCACCCCCTCGTCGCCGAGGCCGTCGAGCGTGAGCTGGCCGGACTCCGGGACGTCCACCCGCAGCTCCCGGTGCAGGTAGCGCAGCGCCAGGTCGGTCAGGTCGTAGGACCGCTGATCGGGGCGGGCCAGGTACGCGGCGATCTGGGTGTCCCGGACGATGCCGGCGAGCTGCCAGCCGTGCGCGGCGCAGGCCAGCACGGCCGGCTTGCTGTCGTGCAGCACCTTGGGGCGCTGCTCGTCGGCCAACCAGGCAGCCAGGGCGCCCTCGTCGGTCGGGTCGAGCCTTGCCGGGTCGACCCAGGCCGCCGCGCCACCGGCGGTGGCCAGCGCGAGACCGGTGATCGAGGCGGTGTGCCGGCGGTTGGGGCCGGTGTCGAGTTTGACCGCCAAGCCGACCGGGGTGCCGCTCGGAACGTGCGTGGTCAGCCACCCGGCCAGCGCGCCGGGCTCGGTGAGCACCTCGCCGGTGAGGTCGAAGCCGGACTCGGCCTCCGGCTCGACCGCCTCCAGGTATTGGTAGAGACGGTCGCGCAGGATGCGGAACTCCAGGGTGTCGAAGACCTGGTGCACCGCCTCCCGGTCCCAACCCGTCCAGCGGCTGTCCTCCGGGCGCAGCGGCAGCTCCAGGTCGGAGACGAGACAGTTGATCTCGTAGTTGCGGATCACGTCGGCGAGCCGCTCCCGCAGGCTGTCGCCGGCCTTGCCCTTGATCTCGTCGGCCCGGGCGATCACGCCCTCCACCCCGCCGTACGTGGTGATCCACTTGGCCGCGGTCTTCGGGCCGACGCCCGGGATGCCGGGCAGGTTGTCACTGGTCTCGCCGACCAGCGCGGCGAGGTCCCGGTACTGCTGTGGCGGAACGCCGTACTTCGCCTCGATCGCCGCCGGGTCCATCCGGGCCAGGTCGGAGACGCCCTTACGCGGGTAGAGGACGGTGATCTGATCGTCGACCAGTTGGAACGCGTCGCGGTCACCGCTGCTGATCAGCACCGACATGCCCTGGTCGCGGGCCTGGGAGGCGAGCGTGGCGATGACGTCGTCGGCCTCGAAGCCCTCTTTCTCGACCACCGGGATCTGCAGCGCGGCCAGGACCTCCTTGACCAGGCTGACCTGGCCCTTGAAGTCGGTCGGGGTCTCGCTGCGGCCGGCCTTGTACTCCGCGTATTTGTCGGTGCGGAAGGAGTGGCGGGAGACGTCGAAGGCCACGACGATGTGGGTGGGCTGCTCGTCGCGCAGCACGTTGATCAGCATCGAGGTGAAGCCGTACACCGCGTTGGTCGGCTGCCCCGTCGTGGTGGAGAAGTTTTCCACAGGCAGGGCGAAGAACGCCCGGTATGCCATGGAATGTCCGTCAACGAGGAGCAGGCGCGGTGTCGTAGCTGTCACGGCAGCGACTCTAGCCCGCCGCTACGACAGGACGGGACACTGGCACGACGCCCGGCGCGGCCGAACAGATCGGCCGCGCCGGGTACCGGCTCAGAGCACCTTGGCCAGGAACGCCTTCGTCCGGTCGTGCCGGGGGTTGGCGATCACCTCGCGCGGCGCGCCGGACTCCACCACCACACCGTCGTCCATGAAGACCAGCGAGTCGCCGACCTCCCGGGCGAAGCCGATCTCATGGGTCACCACGATCATCGTCATGCCGTCGCGGGCCAGGTCCTTCATCACGTCGAGCACCTCGCCGACCAGTTCCGGGTCGAGCGCGCTGGTGGGCTCGTCGAAGAGCATCAGCTTCGGTTGCATGGCCAGGGCCCGGGCGATGGCCACCCGCTGCTGCTGCCCGCCGGAGAGCTGACCGGGGTAGTTGCCCAGCTTGTCGCCGAGCCCGACCCGCTGGAGCAGCGCGGCGGCCCGGTCCCGGGCGGCGGCCTTGCGCTCCCGGCCCAACAGCACCGGCGCCTCGGCGACGTTCTGCAGGGCGGTCATGTGCGGAAAGAGGTTGAACCGCTGGAACACCATGCCGATCGCGCGGCGCTGGGTGGCGATCTCCTTTTCCCGCATCTCGTGCAGCTTGCCGCCGCGCTCCCGGTAGCCGATCAGGTCGCCGTCCACCCGGATCCGGCCGGCGTTGATCTTCTCCAGGTGGTTGATGCAGCGCAGGAACGTCGACTTGCCCGAGCCGGAGGGCCCGAGCAGACAACAGACCTCGCCGCTGCGGACCTCCAGGTCGATGCCCTTGAGCACCTCCACCGACCCGAACGACTTGTGCACCTGCTCAGCACGGACCATCACGCCGTCGCCCGCAGTTCCCTCGGCCTCCGCCGGTGTCGTCACCTGCGTCATCACCGACCCGCCTCGCTCGTGCTACCGCCGGCCTCCGCGGTGATCCCGCGCAGTCTGATCTTCGCCTGGGCGCTCCGGCCGAACCCCTTGGAGAAGTGCCGCTCCAGGTAGTACTGCCCGACGAGCAGGACGCTGGTCAGCAGCAAGTACCACAGGCAGGCCGCCACGTACATCGGGAAGACCTGGAAGGTCCGGTTACCCACGGCCTTGAGCTGGAAGAACAGCTCGGTGGAGACCGGCACGAAGGCCACCAGCGAGGTGTCCTTGAGCATCGCGATGGTCTCGTTGCCGGTCGGCGGGATGATCACCCGCATCGCCTGCGGCAGCACGATGCGGCGCAGGATCTGGGTACGGCTCAGGCCCAGCGCCTGCGCCGCCTCGGTCTGCCCCTCATCCACCGACTGGATCCCGGCCCGAACGATCTCGGCCATGTACGCCGCCTCGGAGAGCCCGAGGGCCAGCATGCCGGCGACGAATCCGGTGAGGATCTCCAGCGCGGAGAAGCCGAACAGGCGTGCTTCGAAGTCGTCGACTCCGAAGAGCGCGCCGATCTGCCGATCGAACGGGAGCCCGAACTCGATCCGGGCCCAGAGGATGCCGAGGTTGCCGAAGAGGATCGCCAGCACCAGCCGGGGCACCGCCCGGAAGAACCAGGTGTACGCCCAGGAGACGCCCCGCAGGATCGGGTTCTCCGACAACCGCATGATGGCGACGACAACGCCGAGACTGACCCCGATCACCATCGCGAGCACTGTCAGCGCGAGGGTACCGCGCAGACCCTCCATGATCGGCGGCCGGAACATCTCGTCGACCATGAACGCCCAGTTGAACGCCTTGTTCGTCACCAACAGGTGGACGAACATGGCCACCAGCACCCCGATCACGGCGACCGCGACCCAACGTCCGGGATGCCGGACGGGCACGGCCTGGATGGGTTCCGGCCGTGCCCGTTCGGTTGTGTCCGTTTCCGACGACATGCGTCAGCTGGCGGGGTTCAGCGCCGAGGAGGTGATGGCGCCGCCCTCGACGCCCCACTTCTTCAACGCGGTCTGGTACGAGCCGTCAGCGATGACCGCCTGGACGGCCTCCTTGAGCACCTCGGCGAAGGCGGTCTGGTCCTTCTTGACGGCGTAGCCGTACGGGGCGGACTCGTAGATGTCGCCGACCAGCTCCAGCGCGCCGTTGCTCTGCTTCACCGCGTACGCCCCGACCGGCGAGTCGGCCAGCATGGCGTCGTTCTTGCCGCTGAAGACCGCGGCCGTGGCGTCGCTCTGCGCCTGGTACTGGTCGATGGTGATCGCCGGCTTGCCGCCGGTGGTGCACTTCTTCGACCGGGCGGTGATGTCGTCGAACTGCACGGTGCCGGTCTGCACGGCGATCTTCTTGCCGCAGGCGTTCTCAATGTCGATCTTGGCCGCGTTGCCGGCCTTGGTCGCCCACTGGGTACCGGCGGAGAAGTAGCTCACCATGTTGACGCTCTTGAGCCGCTCGGCGTTGATCGTGAACGACGAGACACCGATCTCGTACTTGCCCGAGTCGACACCGGGCAGGATCGCGTCGAAGGGCGACGACTCGTACTCGGCCTTGAGACCGAGCTTCTGCGCCACCGCGTTGAACAGCTCGACGTCGAAGCCGACCACCGTCTTGCCGTCGGCGTCGAGGAACTCCGCCGGGGCGTACGTCGAGTCGGTGCCGACCTTGATCACACCGTCGGCCTTGATCGCGTCGGGCACCTTCCCGGCCAACGCCGAGTCGGCCGCCGCCGTGACGGTCGGACCGGCGCCGGGCGAGCCGCTGTTCTCCTTCTCCCCACACGCCGTCAGCGAGAGGGCGATCAGCGCCGCACTGGCGGCACCGAGCGCCGCCCGGCGGGCACCGTTGGTATTGAACATGTCTCTGCACTCCTTGCGTGAGGGGTGTGACGGCCGCTCAGGCCACGCCGAGGTATGCCTCTTTGACCGCCGGGTCGTGCAGCAGCTCGGCGCCGGTTCCGGTCTTGACGATCTTGCCGGTCTCTAGCACGTACGCCCGGTGCGCTCGGGCAAGCGCCTGCTGCGCGTTCTGCTCCACCAGCAGGACGGTGGTGCCCTGCTCGTTGATCTCCTTGATGATGTCGAAGATCTGTTGGATCAGCATCGGCGCCAACCCCATCGAGGGCTCGTCGAGCAGCAGCAGCTTGGGCCGGCTCATCAACGCCCTACCGACCGCCAGCATCTGCTGCTCGCCGCCGGAAAGGGTACCTCCGGCCTGCTTACGTCGCTCCGCCAGCCTGGGGAAGAGATCGAGCACCCGGGCCAGGTCCTCGGCGATGCCGGCGCGGTCGCGCCGGGTGTACGCCCCCATGTCCAGATTCTCGAGCACCGACATGCCGGGGAAGATCCCCCGGCCCTCGGGCGCCTGGCAGAGCCCCCGCCGGACCCGCAGGTCCGCCCGGAGCTTCGAGATGTCCTCACCGTCGAAACGGATGCTGCCGGTGGCGATCGGCCGAATCCCGGAGATCGCCCGCATGGTGGTCGACTTCCCGGCGCCGTTGGCGCCGATCAGCGCGACGATCTCACCCTCGGCCACGGTCAGGCTGATGCCGTGCAACGCCTGGATCCGCCCGTAGAGCAGGCTCACATCGTCGATCTCAAGCAACATCGTCCGGCACCCCCAGGTACGCCGCGACCACCTTCGGGTTGTCCCGCACCTCGGCGGGCAGCCCCTCGGCGATCTTCTTTCCGAACTCCAGCACGACGATCCGGTCAGTGACGCCCATGACCAGGCGCATGTCGTGCTCGATCAGCAGCACTGTCACGCCGGTGTCCCGGACCTGCCGGATGAGCTGGAGCAGTTCCTCCTTCTCCGCCGGGTTGAAGCCAGCGGCCGGCTCGTCCAGGCAGAGCAGCACCGGATCGGTGGCCAGCGCCCGGGCGATCTCCAACCGCCGCTGCTCCCCGTAGGAGAGGTTGCGGGCGAACTCGTGCAGCCGGTGCCGGATGCCGACGAACTCCAGCAGCCGCTCGGCCTTCTCCCGACCCTCGCGCTCCTCGCGCCGGTGCCGGGGCAACCGGAACAGGGCGGACAGCACACTGGTCTTGTGGTGCGCGTCCGCGCCGACCTGGACGTTCTCCAGGGCGGTCATCTCCGGGAACAGGCGGATGTTCTGGAACGTCCGGGCCATACCCAGTTGGGTGATCTGGTGGCGCTTCTTCCCGCTGATCTTGCCGCCACGGAACCGGATCTCACCCTTGGTGGGCTGGTAGATGCCGGTCATCGCGTTGAAGCAGGTGGTCTTGCCAGCGCCGTTCGGGCCGATCAGCCCGAGGATCTCCCCCTTGTAGAGGGTGAAGTTGACGTTGTCGAGCGCGACCACGCCGCCGAAGCGCAGCGTGACGCCGTCGACCTCCAGCAGCGGCTCCCGGCTGGGGACCGCCTCCATCGCGGGCGCGCCGGCCTGCGCCGGAACAGCCGGCGTCTGATCGGTGTCACTCACCGACGATCACCTCCTTGCGACGGTCTTTGAACTCCGCCGCCCGTCGTCGGTTCGGAATCAGGCCTTCCGGCCGGAAGATCATCATCACCACGAGGACCAGACCGAAGATCAGGAACCGGTACTCGTACAGCTCCACGCCGAACAGCTCGATGCCGCGGAACCGCTCGATCATGTACGCCACCAGGCCACCACCGACGATCGCGCCGACGATGTTCCCCGAACCACCGAAGATCACCGCCGCCAGGATGATGATCGAGTTGAGCAGCTCGAAGTTCTGCGAGTTGACGAAGTTCTGCTTACCGGCGAAGAGCGCGCCGGCCAGACCGGCGATCGCGGCACCCGAGGCGAACGCCCAGAGCTTGAACTTGAACGTCGGCACACCCATCAGCTGCGCGGCGTCCTCGTCCTCCCGGATCGAGATCCAGGCCCGACCGACCCGACTGTGCGTCAGGTTCCGCACACCGATCACCACCAGGATGATCAGCGTGAGCACCAGCCAGTAGTACGGCCGGGCGTCCAGCACGCCGAAGAACGGCTTGCCGTCGGCGTACTTGCCGGGCGGGTGCGGGATCTGGTTGAAACCCCGCTGGCCCTTGAGGAACTCCGAGCTGACCGCGGCGATCCGGATCATCTCGGCGAAGCCGAGCGTCACGATCGCCAGGTAGTCACCGCGCAGACGCAGCGTCGGCGTACCGAGCATCACACCCGAGAGCATTGTCAGCCCGATCGCCAGCGGCACCACGAGCAGCCACGGCCAGAGCGTCTTGAGGTTGCTGCTCGGCGAGGTCAGCACCGCGACGGTGTACGCGCCGACGGCGAAGAAGCCGAAGTAGCCCAGGTCGAGCAGGCCGGCGAAACCGACCACGATGTTCAACCCGACGGCCAGCAGCACGTAGATCGAGACGGTGAACAGCACCTGTGTGAAGTTCGCACCAGGGGTCGGGATCGGCCCGAGATACTGGTAGAACTCCCTGTTCGGCAGCGCGTAGAAGAACGCGATCACCGCGACCAGCAGCGCCCAACGCACCCAGCGCGGCGCCCCGCGCCACCGTTCTCCGGCCGCCTCGCGGCCGGAGCGCACCCTCTCCAGGACGGTCGTCATGCCCGTGCCCTCCCCAGCGATTCGCCCAGCAGACCGGTAGGCCGGAACATCAGCAGCACCACCAACACCGCGAAGGCAGCGAAGTCCTTCCACTGACTGCCGAACAGACCGGCGGCGTAGTTCTCCACCACGCCCAGCAGCAGGCCACCGATCAGCGCGCCGCGCAGGTTGCCGATACCACCCAGCACCGCGGCGGTGAAGGCCTTGAGCCCCAGCAGGAAGCCGACGCTGTAGGTCAGGGTCTGGATCCGCACGTCGTAGAGCAGACCGGCTACGCCGGCCATGGAACCACCGGTGATGAAGACCATCAGGATGATCCGGTCCTTGTTCACGCCCATCAGCGCGGCGGTGTTGGCGTCCTGGGCCACGGCCCGGATGCCCCGGCCGGTACGGCTGCGGTTGATGAAGAGGTCCAGCAGGACCATCATCAGCAGCGCCGCGCCAATCGTCAGCAGCTGCACCGAGTCGATCGGCACACCGAAGAGGTGGAACAGCGGCTTGCTGCTCACCAGACTGGGCGCGCCCTCGGGCAGTCGGCGGGTCCAGATGCCGAAGGCCTCGGAGATCGCGATAGAGGCGCCGATCGCGGTGATCAGGAAGGCCAGCGGCGGGGCGTTGCGCTTACGCAACGGCCGGTACGCCACCCGCTCGATCACCGTCGCCGTGCCCGCCGAAGCGATGGCGGCGACGATCATCGCCACCAGCAGGTAGAACAGGATCGATCCAACCCCGCTGACCTGTGAGTTCTGGTCGAGTCCAAAGCCGTTCCAAGTCCAGATCGCCGCGAACGCGCCGGCGATGAAGACCTCGGAGTGAGCGAAGTTGATGAGTCTCAGCACGCCGTAGACCAGCGTGTAGCCGAGCGCGACAAGGGCGTAGATCGCGCCCTGCGTCAGGCCGGTCGTGGTGAGTTCCCCGAAGTTGGAGAACAGTCCATTGAAGTCCAAGGGAGGGACGCTCCATCACGTCTGGAGAGAAAATTGGGGTGCGGCCGGGAGCGAGCAGCTCCCGGCCGCACCCGCGATCACAACTCAATCGCCGAAGCAGCGACCAACATCAGGACTTCGGGATCTCCTGGTCCGGGACAACCTTGCCGCCGGTGACCTTGAAGGCCCACACCTTGACCTGAGCCGGGTCCAGCTCGCCGGTCTCGGTGAACTTGTAGCTCGCCGCGACACCCTCGCCGCTGTAGCCCTTCACGAACTCCAGCAGGCCCTCACGGGTGGTCTTGCCAGCCTTGATACCGGCCAGCAGGATGTTCGCCGCGTCGTAGGCGGTGTCGCTGTAGGTGCCCGGGTCGGTGCCGTTGAGCGCCTTGAACTCCTGCACGAAGGTGCCCCGGGCCTCAGCGGCCGGCTGGCACGGGCAGGTGAGGATGGTGCCCTCGGCCGCCGCCTGACCAGCGGAGGTGATGTACGCGCCGTCGTTGACGCCGTCGCCAGCGACCAGCGGCGCGGTGACCCCGGCAGCGGTGAGCTGCTTACGGATCAGGCCAGCCTCCTGGTAGTAACCGCCGTAGAAGATCGCCTTCACGTTGGCGGCCTTGACCTTGGTGACCACGCCGGAGAACTCGGTCTGCTTGCCCTCGCCCTGGACCTTGTCCGAGCCGACAACCGCCGAGCCGAGCAGCTTCTTGACCTCGTCGGCCAGGCCGGCACCGTACGCGGACTGGTCGTCGATGACGTAGACCTTGTCGGCCTTCATCACGTTCTTCATGTAGTTGCCGGCCGCCGGGCCCTGGCTGAAGTCGTTGCCGACCGCGCGGAAGAAGGTCTTCCACTTCTGCTCGGCCAGGCTCGGCCGGGTGGCGGACGGGGTGATGGTCACCAGGCCGGCCTCGTTGAACAGCGGGCCGGCAGCCTCGGACTCACCCGAGTAGGCCGGGCCGACAACGCCAAGGATCTTGGTGTCGTCGATCGCCTTCTGTGCCAGACCAGGCGCCTGGTCCGGGCTGCCCTGCGAGTCCAGGGAGGCCAGCTCGACCTTGCAGTCGGCGTTTTCCTTGTTGTACTTGTCGACGGCGAGCTTGACACCGTTGTTCTCGTTGATGCCGAGCGCGGCCGAGCTGCCGGTCAGCGCGCCGAAGAATGCGATCTTGCTGCCGCAGGCGTCACCGCCCCCGCCTGCCGCATCGTCGCCACTGGAGCATGCGGTTCCGCCGGCGACGAGCGCCACCATGGCGACCCCACCGATAACGCGCGCGAGCTTTTGCCTCAAGGCCCGAACCCTCCTCGTCCCATGGTCCGAACCACCCGCTGGCTATTGGCCCTTGCGGGGGGCGGACGAACCAGACCGTCGTCGCCGGTCTGGGGCCGGACGTTATCCCACCGTGGAGCTGTGACGTAAGACCCAAGCGAGCGGGTTGACCGAACCGTTACACGCCGTGGCGGATTGGAAACGATCCCTGTAAGAACCTTCGGTCGTGAAGCTTTTTCACCTTCGTTTCTTCGGGGCCGGCGAGTGGGCCTCCGTCAGCTACCGATCGAGGTCTGAAACCCCCGCCCACCAGGCACGCGACGTTTTTCCATCGTCCGCCACCAACAGCAGTCGATCTCCCGTCGAGGTCACCGCGACCGCAGTGTCTCCGCTGTCCGGTACCGGCTGCGGCATGGTCATCGCCCGCCACGACTCGCCCGCATCGACCGAGAGCCACAGTGCGTGACGGTCCCCGTCCCTCGTCACCGCCACCAACCTCTGCCCGACGGCCACCAGCCCCGCCGCCGACGCCACACCCGGTCCGGCCGCCCCGAACCTGCCCGCCGGCCGCCAGCCCTGCGCGGTCAGCCGCCAACTGCCGAATCCAGCCCGCACCGGCCCGACCGCCACCGACACGTCGCCAAGCACCGCCACCCGCTGCGCCTGCCCCCGCCCGTCCACCACCGGCAGGGCGGACCGCCGCCAGCTCCGGCCGTCCGCCGAGGACCAGGCCAGCGGCACCAGCGCGGTACCCCCGGGCGGCAGCAGCGCACCCACCATCAGCCAGCCCGACGGCACGGCGACCGCGTCGTACGCCGCCGTCCGCCCCCGCTCGTCACCGGCCAGCTCTGGTGCGCCCTCCACCAGCGCGAACCCGGCCGCATCCGGGGAGATCCAGACCGCCGCACCGTCGATCCGACTACCGGCGATCAACCAGCCCCGCGGCCCCGCCGCCAGCCCGGCCACGTTGACTGCGCGCGGCCCGGCATACCGCTCGAAGGGCGCGTCCACCTCGTGCAGCGCGCCGTCCGACGCCTGCCTCCAGGTGCCGGTGCGGGGATTGCCGTGCACGCCCCCGCTCTTCGCCCCGACCGCCGCCAGCCGTCCCTCCCTGCAGGCCGCCGCGGAGAGCACGTGCTGCTGCCCGTAGAACGTCACTGGCTCCGTCGGCAGCGGCACCCAGGAATTGGCGTCCGTGCTGCTCCAGGCGGCCGGGCGGGTCCCCCCGGCCGGATCGACCACGCCGCCGACCACGTACCACCGGTCGGCACAGGCGGTGGCGTCGCGCAGCACCGGTCGACCCGGCACACCCGGCGTGTCCGGCAGGACCACCGACTGCCAGGCCGGCCGGACCGGTAGCGGCTCCGCACAGTCGGGACAGGCCGAGACCTCACAGGCGGCCACCAGCACGGCGAGAACGCCGAGCACTGCCCCCACCCGCCGCCGCATGGATCGATGCCGGTCAGGGTGCCGGCAGGGTCACCTCGCCACCGGCGGTCTCCGCGAGGATCCGCTCGGCAACCTCTTTCATGGTCATCCGGTGGTCCATCGCCGTGCGTTGGATCCACTTGAACGCCTGCGGCTCGGTCATGCCGTACGTGGTCATCAACGCGCCCTTGGCGCGCTCCACCGACTTACGGATCTCCAGCCGGTCGGTCAGGCTCGCGACCTCCGCCTCCAGGGCCGCGACCTCCGAGTAACGCGACAGCGCGATCTCCACCGCCGGGACCAGGTCGCTCTTCTGGAAGGGCTTCACCAGGTACGCCATCGCGCCAGCCGCCCGCGCCCGCTCCACCAGATCACGCTGGCTGAACGCGGTCAGAATGATCACCGGGGCGATCCGGGCACCGGCGATGCGCTCGGCGGCGGCCAGCCCGTCCATGATCGGCATCTTGATGTCGAGGATGACGAGGTCGGGCTTCAGCTCCTCGGCGAGGCGTACGGCTGTCTCGCCGTCACCGGCCTCCCCCACCACCTCGTAACCCTCTTCGACGAGCATCTCGGCGAGGTCCAGCCGGATCAGCGCCTCGTCCTCGGCGATCAGTACGCGCCTACGCTCGGCATCCGTCGGCGTCTCAGCCACCAGCCCTACCCCCACCATCGATCACTGCACGGCTACCACCCATGCTCCCGCATGAGAGTAGTCGGGTACAGTAGGCGCCACCCGCCGGGATGGTGGAACGGCATACACGGAAGTCTCAAACACTTCTGCCCGAAAGGGCTTGCGGGTTCGAATCCCGCTCCCGGCACTTTGTCATACACGTGTTCGACGATGTGGGCGTGCATCCACCGCAGATGCGGGCACAGGCCCGCGCCCTCCGCGCTCGCGGACACAACATCCACGCAGTAGCGCGCACACTCTCCCTGCCGTACGCGACGGTCTGGCACTGGTGCGTCGATCGACCGGAACCGGTGAAGCGCGGCACGGAGCTTCGGTGCTTCCGGTGCCGGTCGGATGTCGAGAATCCGACCGACCCCGCTGCCTACGCCTACCTGCTTGGTCTCTACCTGGGTGACGGCCATCTGGCCATGTCACCAAAGGTCCCGGTGCTCCGAATCGCTTGCACGGCCACCTATCCGGATCTCACCGGCGCGTGCGAGGCCGCCATGCTCGCCGTGCTCGCCGCGCGTGTGCAGCGGATCCCCAAGCAGGGCTGCATCTCGGTCGAGAGCAGCGGGGCGCACTGGCCGTGCCTGTTGCCGCAGCACGGCCCAGGTAAGAAGCACGAGCGACCGATCGTCCTGGCCGACTGGCAGCGACCGATCCTCGAACGACACCCGGGCGACTTCCTGCGTGGACTGTTCCACTCCGACGGCTGTCGGTTCGCCAACCGGGTGACGGTGCGCGGCAAGGCTTACGTCTACCCGCGGTACATGTTCGTCAACGAGTCGGCCGACATCATGCGGCTCTGCCAGTGGAGCCTCGACCTGCTCGGCGTCACCTGGCGGATGAACCGACGCAACTCGCTGTCGGTGGCGCGACGCGACGCCGTCGCCACACTGGACCGGCACGTCGGCCCCAAGTCCTGAGCGGTACCGCGCGGATCACGCCGACCGTGGCAGCCTGACTGACGCGCGGCCGGATGGCCGGTGGCAGTGGCGGCGACAGGGGTGCGATCTGATGCGGGTGGTTGTCTTCGGTGCGACGGGCATGGTCGGCCAGGGTGTGTTGCGCGAGTGCTTGCTCGCCGAGGATGTGCGGGAGGTGCTCACCGTCGGTCGTCGGCCGACCGGCCGGCAGGATCCGAAGCTGCGGGAGCTGACCGTCGCGGACGTGGGCGAGTTGGAAGCGGTGCGGGCCGAGTTGACCGGTGTCGACGCGTGTTTCTACTGCCTGGGGGTGTCCTCGCTGGGTCTGGACGAGGCCGCGTACACCCGGGTCAGCTACGACTACCCCCTCGCCGCGGCGCGGTTGTTCGCGCAGGTGAGCCCGCAGCTCACTTTCGTCTACGTCTCGGGTCAGGGGACCGACTCGTCGGGTCGGGGTCGGGTGATGTGGGCGCGGGTCAAGGGTCGCGCCGAGAACGCGATCATGGATCTGCTGCCCAACGGTTACGCGGCGCGGCCGGGTTTCATCCAGCCGACGTACGGGGCGGTGTCGAAGACGCGGTGGTACCGGTTCGGCTACGCGGTCACCAGTCCGCTGTTTCCGGTGCTGCGTCGGTTGCTGCCGAATCAGGTCACCACCACCGACGGGATCGGTCGGGCCATGCTGCGGGTGGCTCGGCAGGGTTCGCCGGTGCGGGTGCTGGGCAACCGCGAGCTGCGCTGAGGCTCAGGCGATCACGTCGAGGGCGTGGGCCAGGTCGGCGCGCAGGTCTTCGGGGTCTTCGAGGCCGACCGAGAGGCGCAGCAGTGCGGCTGCGGGTTTGGCGTCGCCCTCGACCGGCCGGTGGGTGAGTGAGGCGGGGTGCTGGATGAGGGTGTCCACGCCGCCGAGGGACACCGCGTGGGTGATGAGGCGGCAGGCGCCGGCGACGGCGGCCGCGGCTGGCGCGCCGCCGCGTACCTCGAAGGCGAGCAGGCTGCCGGGTCCGGACATCTGCCGCCCGACCAGCGCCGCCGGGTCGTGCACCGAGGGGTGGTGCACCCGCTGTACGGCGGGGTGGTCGGCGAGCCAACCGGCGAGTTTCTCGGCGCTGGCCTGTTGGGCGCGGACCCGCAGCGGCAGGGTTTGCAGGCCGCGGTGCAGCAGGTAGCCGCCGAGGGGGTGCAGGATCGCGCCGGTGACCGCGCGGACCTGGCGTAGGCGTACGGCCCAGGTGTCGTCGCAGGCGACGACACCGGCGAGGACGTCGCCGTGACCGCCGATGCTCTTGGTGGCGCTGTGCAGGACGAGGGTGGCGCCGTGCCGGGCGGGTTGTTGCAGTACGGGGGTGGCGACGGTGTTGTCGACAAGCAGTGGGATGTCGCCGGCAGCGGCGGCGAGGGCGGCGATGTCGACCAGGTCGACTGTGGGGTTGGCGGGTGTCTCGACGATGACCAGGGCGGTGTCGGGGCGGATGGCGGCGGCGACCTCGTCGGGGCGCGTCCAGGTGACTGTGGTGCCGAGCAGGCCGGTGGCGAGGACGTGGTCGGTGCCGCCGTAGAGGGGTCGGACAGCGACGACGTGTCTGCGGTCGGCGCGGGCGGCGGCGAGCAGGGTGGCGGTGAGGGCGGCCATTCCGCTGGCGAAGGCGACGGCCTGGGCGGTGCCTTCCAACTCGGCGAGGGCGGTTTCGAAGCGGGCGACGGTGGGGTTCCAGAGCCGTTGGTAGACGGCGCTGCCGTCGGCGGGCAGGGTTCCGCCGGTGGCGAGTTGCTCGTACGCGGCACCGCCGTCGTCGACTGAGGGCAGCGGGTTGGTGGTCGACAGGTCGATGGGTGGTACGTGCACGCCGAGGGTGCGGAGGTCGTCGCGACCGGCGTGTACGGCCCGGGTGTCCATCGTTGTCATGGCGGTAGGGTCGAACATCTGGCGGCTGTCGGGCAACGGTTCGGCAGATGATTCTGCAAAATGAGTTGGTTTCCGTGTTGCGTTCGGGCGAGGATGGCGCAATGCCCCCTGAGCCGAATGATCTGCGGCCGTACCAGGCCCTGGATGAGGTGGACCGCGCGATCCTGACCGAGCTGGCGGCGGACGGCCGGTTGCCCAACAATGCGCTCGCCGAGCGGGTGGGTGTGGCGCCGTCGACGTGTCTGACGCGTACCCGGGCGCTGCGCGAGCGCGGCGCGATCCGTGGTTTTCACGCTGAGGTGGATCCGGCGGCGCTAGGCCTGCCGTTGCAGGCGTTGGTGTCGGTGCGGTTGACAGCGCACGAGCGGGCGGCGGTGGACGCGTTCCGGGCCCGGTCGGTGCGGCTGCCGGGGGTGGTGTCGGTGTTCCACGTGGCCGGCGCCGAGGACTACGTGCTGCATGTGCGGGCGGCGTCCGGCGACTCGTTGCGGGACTTCGTGCTGGACCACCTGGCGGTGGACCCGGTCGTGCAGCACACGCAGACCAGTCTGATCTTCGAACAGGCGCGTGGGATGGGCTGAGCGCCGGGTGAGGTGGCCGACGAAAACCCGCATGCTGGAACAAAGCCGGTCGGTGACGGGTTGGCTGACCGTGTGATCACCGTACCGTTGTCTGTTCTTGATCTTGCCCCGGTCGCCAAGGGCACCACCGCTGGCGCGGCGTTGCAGGCCACCACCGAGTTGGCACGCCGCACCGAGGAGTTGGGCTACCACCGGTTCTGGGTGGCCGAGCACCACAACATGCCAGCGATCGCCAGCTCCGCCCCCGCGGTGCTGCTGGCGCACCTGGCGGCGAACACCTCGACGATCCGGCTGGGGTCGGGCGGGGTGATGCTGCCCAACCACGCGCCGCTGGTGGTGGCCGAGCAGTTCGGCACCCTGGAGGCGCTGCACCCCGGTCGGATCGACCTGGGCATCGGGCGGGCGCCGGGCACCGACCAGGTGACCGCGCTGGCGTTGCGGCGCACAATGGAGGGCCTGTCGGCGGAGGGTTTCCCGCGCGAGCTGACGGACCTGATGAACTACTTCAGCGGGGAGAAGCCGGGGCAGATCATCGCCACGCCGGGCCGCGGTGAGCAGCCGGCCGTGTGGCTGTTGGGCTCCAGCGGTTTCAGCGCCCAGCTCGCCGGCCTGCTCGGTCTGCCGTTCTCCTTCGCGCACCACTTCAGCTCGCAGAACACCCTGCCGGCGTTGGCCCTGTACCGGCAGAACTTCCGCCCGTCGCAGTGGCTGGACAAGCCGTACGCGATGGTGGCGGTCAACGCGGTGTGCGCGGAGACCGACGAGCGGGCCGAGTGGCTGGCCGGGCCGAGCGCGCTGTCGTTCCTGAAGTTGCGTTCCGGGCGGCCGGAGCCGCTGTCCACGCCCGACGAGGCGGCGGCCTACCCGTACTCGGAGATCGAGCGGGAGTTCGTCGTGGCGCGCCGCGACGGTCAGGCGATGGGCTCGCCGGAGACGGTGCGTCGGCAGCTGACCGAGCTGGTGGAGCGCACCGGCGCGGACGAGCTGATGCTGACCACGCTGGTGTACGACGTGCAGGACCGGGTGCGGTCGTACGAATTGATCGCCGAGCAGGTGGCGGGCGGTCTGCGCCGGAGCGCGTGAAACACGATCTTCACGTCAGCGTCACCCCGCCGACCCGGACGGTGCCTAATGTTGGTTCCGGTGGTGGTACGGCATTCCCGGTCGGGACGGGTTGGGAATGCCGCGGTGTGGCGCACCGGGCCGGAGCTGAGCGGATTCCGCGGCTGCGGCCCGGTGCCTGCCACCCTAGGCGACCCCGCTCGGGACCGCCAGGGGTTGCATCAACGTAGGTAGATGTCCGGCGTCGGTGGGGTGCCCATTCCGTTGCCGATGAAGAACCCCGGGTGCGGCGGCTGGTTGTAGGCGGTGTTCTGCCACGCGATCGCCACCCGATACTGCGGATCGTGCATCAGGGTGTAGATCCGGGTGCTGGTCGGCGTGGGTGTGCTGTAGATGCGCAGCGCCCGACTGTCGGTGGTCCGCCAGATCACCTCCTCGCGCCAGTCGCCCAGGAAGTCGCCGGAGAGCGCCGGCGTCGACTTGGTGCCGTTGTTGGACGCCACACCGCTGCCGTCGAGCAGCCGGGTCTCACCACCGGTGCCGTACTTGTCGATCTTCGTGCCGTCGAGCAGTTCCCGCAGCGGGTCGCCGTCCCACCAGGCGAGGAAGTTGGCCGAGGACGGCTTGCGTCCGACGTTCTGCCCCCTGGTGTTCGCCAGTCCGGCGACCGCTGACGACCACGACTCCGCGCCAGGGCTGCCCGCCCAGATGTCCGCGGAGACGCCCCGGCCGTTGTCGCCGGACGCCGGCGTGGACCAGAGGACCTGGCCGGTCCGGGCGTCGGCGAAATAGGAGCTGGGCTTGCTGCCGTCCTCGTCGACCTTGAACACCTCCAGGCCGGCGCGGCCCGGGTCCAGGTCCCCGACGTGCATGGCGTCGCCGTGGCCGTTGCCGGTCGAGTGCAGCAGCCGGCCGTTGTCGTCGATGGTGGCGGCCCCGTACACGATCTCCTGGCGACCGTCGGCGTCGACGTCGGCGACGGAGAGCTGGTGGTTGCCCTGACCAGCGGCGGCGCCGTTGCCGGAGGAGTTCGAGTCGAACGTCCAGCGCTTGGTCAGCGTGCCGTTGCGGAAGTCCCAGGCCGCGATCACCGCGCGGGTGTAGTAACCCCGGGCCATGATCAGCGAGGGGCGTTGTCCGTCCAGGTACGCGGTGCCGGCGAGGAACCGGTCCACCCGGTTGCCGTACGAGTCACCCCAGGACGACACGGTGCCGCGCGGCGGGTCGTAGTTGACTGTGGAGGCGATCGCACCGGTCTGCCCGTTGAACATGGTCAGGTACTCCGGACCGGACAGCACGTAGCCGCTGGAGTTGCGGTAGTCCGCCGACGACGAGCCGATCAGCTGACCGGTGCCGGAGCGGGTGCCGTCGGCGGTCTTCATGGCCACCTCGGCGCGGCCGTCGCCGTCGTAGTCGTACACCTGGAACTGGGTGTAGTGGGCGCCGGCCCGGATGTTGCGGCCCAGGTCGATCCGCCACAACCGGGTGCCGGTGAGTGTGTAGGCGTCGACGTAGACGTTGCCGGTGTAGCCGGACTGGGAGTTGTCCTTGGCGTTCGACGGCTCCCACTTGAGCACGATCTCGTAGCTGCCGTCGCCGTTGAGGTCACCGACCGAGGCGTCGCTCGCGCTGTACGAGTAGCTCTCGCCACTCGGGGTGCTGCCCCCGGCAGGGACCTGCAACGGCACGTCCAGGTAACCCGCGCCGAACTGCAACGCCGGCGGTGACGCCGCCTGCTCGGCGCCGCCCACCACGGCCCGCACGGTGTACGCCGAGCCGGCCGCCGCGCCGCTGTCGAGGTAGTTGGTGGCACCGGTGATCGGACTGGCGTTGACCTTGGTGGAACCCCGGTAGAGGTTGAACGACACCCCTGAGGTCTCAGTGCCGAGCAGCCGCCAGGAGACCAGGTTGCCACTGCCGGAGCGGACGCTGACCAGCCCCCGGTCCAGCTTCTCCATCTGCAACACCCCGGCCGACGGCGGAGGCGTGGTCGGGGGTGGGGTGGTCGGCGGTGGGGTGGTCGGGGGTGGGGTCGTCGGGGGTGGGGTCGTCGGCGGTGGGGTCGTCGGCTCGTCGGTGGGTGGGGCGCCGGTGCAGGTGGTGCCGTTGAGCGCGAAGCTGGCCGGCACCGGGTTGCTGCCGGTCCACGAACCGTTGAAGCCGAACGAGGCGCTGCCGTTCGTGGCGATGGCGGTGTTGTGGTCGACGTTGCGCGCTGTCACCTGGGCGCCGGACTGGGTGACGGCGGCGTTCCACGCCTGGGTGACCTGCTGGCCCGCGGCGTACGACCAGGTGACGGCCCACCCGTTGACCGGGTCGCCGAGGTTGGTGACTGTGACGTTGGCGCCGAAGCCGCCCTGCCACTGGTTGGTGATCTGATAGTCGATCCGGCAGCCGACGGCGGCGGCCGAGGCGACGACCGTGCCGAGGGTGCCGGCCACGACTGTGGCCGCCGTCGTGGCGGCGAGCAGGATCAGCCGATGTCTGGACGGGTGCATGCACTGCCTCCGGGATCCGGTGATGATCGCTACGACCCACCGGCCCTGCCCGGGAAGCACAGTGGACCGACCCCACCGCGACGGCGGTGGACGGCGATCTGATCGGGGTGAAACGCCCTGGAACTCACGGATCCGACTCACCGCGCATCGTAAGGCAAGCGCTTTCCGGTCCGCAACATCGACCATCATCGCTTGACTGCGGGTACCACCCTTGCCTCGGTGATCGATGCCTGATCAACTCGTTCAGATGAGCGCTCACCACATGGACCCCACCGAATTCCGTCGCGCCGGCCACGCCGTCGTCGACTGGATCGCCGACTACTGGGCGACAGTGGAGCAACGCCCGGTCGCCCCGGCCGACCCCCCGGGCACGGTGGCCGCCGCCCTGCCCAGCGAACCCCCCACCACCGGCGGCGAACCGGTCGAGGCGATCCTCGCCGACCTGGACTCGATCGTCGTACCGGGGCTGACCCACTGGCAGCACCCGGGCTTCTTCGGCTACTTCCCCGGCAACACCTCCGGCCCGAGCGTGCTCGGCGACCTGGTCAGCTCCGGGCTCGGCGTCCAGGGCATGCTCTGGGCCTCCAGCCCCGCCTGCACCGAGCTGGAGACGGTGATGATGGACTGGCTGGCCCACCTGCTGGACCTGCCACCGCGGTTCCGCTCGACCAGCACCGGCGGTGGGGTCATCCAGGACTCGGCCTCCTCGGCGACGCTCGTGGCCACCCTGACCGCACTGCAACGGGCCAGCGGCGGCCGCTGGCGGCACACCGGCATCGACCGGCGTTACCGCGCCTACACCTCCGTGCACGGGCACTCGTCCATCGAGAAGGCGGTACGGATCGCCGGGCTGGGCAGCGACGGAATCCGGTCGATCGAGGTGGACCCGGACACCCAGGCGATGCTGCCGGACGCCCTGCGGGCCGCCATCGAGGCCGACCTGGCCGCCGGTGACGTGCCGGCCATCGTGGTGGCAACCATCGGCACCACCTCCACCACCGCCGTCGACCCGCTGCCGGAGATCGGGGCCATCTGCGCCGAGTACGGGATCTGGCTGCACGTGGACGCCGCGTACGCGGGCTCCGCCGCCGTCTGCCCCGAACTCCGGTGGACGCACGCCGGCCTGGAGTACGCCGACTCCTACTGCTTCGACCCGCACAAGTGGCTGCTCACCGGCTTCGACTGCGACGCGTTCTGGGTGGCCGACCGGGCCGAACTGATCGAGGCGCTGACCGTACTGCCGGAGTTCCTGCGCAACGCGGCCTCCGAATCCGGTGCGGTGATCGACTACCGGGACTGGCAGGTGCCACTGGGCCGGCGGTTCCGGTCCCTCAAGCTGTGGTTCGTGCTGCGCTGGTACGGCGCCGAAGGGCTACGGGCGCACATCCGCTCCGGGGTGGCGCTGGCCGAACGGTTCGCCGAGCGGGTCCGCGCCGACGACCGGTTCGAGTTGGCCGCGGCGCACCCGTTCTCACTGGTCTGCTTCCGACTGCGCGCCGACGACGACACCAACGCGGCGTTGCTGGCCTCGGTGAACGCCACCGGGCGGGTGCACCTCACGCACACCCGGGTCGACGGCCGCTACACGCTGCGGCTGGCGGTCGGATCACCCCAGACCACCGAAGCGCACACCGACGAAGCCTGGACCCTGCTCTCCGATGCGGCCACCACACTGCTCACCCCCTGACCCGCCGCCGCCCCGCCGTTCCACGCCCCGTTCCCCCGTTTCTCCGCGCTCCCGGTCCCTCGCGCCCCGGGTCCCTCGCGCCCTCG
>NZ_JAKKFH010000043.1 GCF_022230925.1 Micromonospora alfalfae
GGGCACCCGCCCCACGCCGACACCCGGGGCCACGGCAACCCTCCACAGCGCACGCCTCACGCAACGGCTCCCGCCCCGCGCCGGCGGCGCGGCGTCCGCGACCAGCGACCATGTACGTCCCGTACAGACACGGAAATGCCGCTGACCGGCACCCCGGGTTGGGGTGCCGGCCAGCGGTCGGTGTCGTGCGGTGGTGCTGTTGTGCGGTGGTGCTGTCGTGCGTGGTGTTGCTGCTTGTCCTGCTGTGGTGCGGGTCAGCTGTTCCAGTACTGGCCGACCAGGTCGGTGGCCTGCTGCTCCCACTGGGCGTAGGCGTCCGGGTACGCCGACACCTGCACGGTCTGCGCGGCGTCGGTCAGGGGCATGTCCTGCCACCCGTCGACCTGCTTCAAACCCTTGAGGAACGCCGTCGTCGAGTACTCAGGGTCAGTGATCTGCTCCGGCGTGCCCCAACCCGAGCTCGGGCGCTGCTGGAACAGGCCCAGCGAGTCGTGGTCGTTCATGTCGCCGAGGTGGCCCAGGTTCTCCAGCTTCGACTCCTGCAGGCTCGTCGCGATCGAGATCACCGCGGCCCGCTCGGGCAGACCGGCCTTCTTCGTGGCGGCGATGATCGCCTTGACGTTGGCGGTCTGCTCATCGTTGAGGGCGATGTGGGACTGGTCGCCCTGCGGCTTCGGCGCCGCCGACTGCACGGCCACGGCGACCGGCTTGGCGTCCACCGGGTTGGCGTGGGCGGCGATCGGACCGGCGAAGACACCACCGGCGAACGCGAGACCAGCAACAGACAGCACGCTCTTACGGAAGATCGTGTTCATGAGGGGTAGCTCCTTCGGGGGTAGGACACCCCGACCACCAAGGGGGACGGCGGCAGGGTGTGAGCACCTCGTCCGGCGCTGCACAAACAAAGGGGAAAAGTCTTTGGGGGGTGACGCCCATCAGGGCGTCGGGTCGGCGACCTGCCGAGCGGGGGGCTCGTGGCGCCGGGACCCTGTGTAACGACCGGGGGGCCGGGGTCATTCCGGGTTGGCCCACCGTCGGCACCCTCATCGAGGCGGTGCAAGGTGGTCGTTCGTGGGGACTGCAACGACCCGGGGGCCGGGACCATTCCCGAATGGCCCACCTGCCGGCACCCTCATCGAGGCGGTGCCCGTCGGGCGTTCGTGGGTATTGAAACGACCGGATGGGTGAGTGCT
>NZ_JAKKFH010000044.1 GCF_022230925.1 Micromonospora alfalfae
CGGAAACTGTCCAAGATCTGGAGTCATCGAGGCGAACCCCGGCCGGGACGGCCGCACGGGCCGCGACCGGCGGGGCGGCGCGGCGGCGGCGGGGCGGCGGCGGCGGCGGGAAATTTGATCGCGTGGTCGCGAGGGTCGGGGTGATGATCTCGCGGTGAAGATGCACGCCGATCAGGTGGACGTGAGCGTGGACGTGGTTTCCGCGCTGGTGGCCGAACAGTTTCCGCAGTGGCGGGGCCGGCCGGTCCGGCCGCTCCCCTCGACCGGCACCGTGAACGCCCTGTTCCGGCTCGGCCCGGACATCGTGCTGCGGTTTCCGCTGCTCCCCTCGACCGGCCCCGAGCTGCGCGCCGAGCTGCGGCGCGAGCAGGAGTACGCCGTGCTGCTCGGCGCGCACCTGCCCGTCGCGGTGCCCGAACCCCTCGGCCTCGGCGAGCCGGGCGACGGGTATCCGGGGCCGTGGACGGCGTACCAGTTCATTGCTGGCGAGACGGCCCAGCCCGACCGGATCGGCGACCTCGACGTCTTCGCCGGTGACCTGGCCGAGGTGGTGACGGCCCTGCGCGGCATCGACACCGGCGGGCGGGTCTGGTCCGGGACCGGGCGCGGCGGGCGGCTGGCCGCCGGGGACACCGACGTCCGGGCGGCACTCGCGGTCAGCGGCGCGCTCACCGACACCGCCGCGCTCACCGGGGTGTGGGAGAGGTGCCGGGACGCGCCCCGGGACGACCCGGCCGACCTGTGGATCCACGGTGACCTGATGCCGGGAAACCTGCTGGTCCGCGACGGCCGGCTGGCCGCCGTCATCGATCTGGGCTCGGTGGGCGTGGGGGACCCGGCGGTGGACCTGATGCCGGCGTGGAACCTGTTCGACGTGGCTTCCCGGGAGACGTACCGGCGGGCGTTGGGCGTGGACGACGCGACCTGGGAGCGGGGTCGCGGCTGGGCCCTGGAGCAGGCGATCAACGCGCTGCCGTACTACGTGGAGACCAACCCGGTGATGGCCGGCATCGCCCGGCACACCCTGCGGGCCGTGCTCGACTGAGTCGGCTCGCGTACCGTCGGCGTCGTGAGTGAGCCGGACGGCCGGACGTGGCGGGATCAGCAGCGGCACGCGGTGCGGGCGCACGCCGATGCGGACGCTCGGCGGCGGGCCGCCGAGCACGCGGAGGCGGCGGAGCTGGTGGCCTGGTTCGTGGCCGAGGCGACCCGGCGAGGGCTGCCCACCACCCGGCTGGTCGCCCGGGGTTACGACGGGCGTGGGCGCTACCGGACCGGGCTGACCGGCTGGTACGTCGACCGGGCCGAAACCCGGGCGGTGGACGTGGACGGCCGGTTCCACCTGCTGACCGTGCCCGGCGGTCTGCGGGCTCGGCTGTTCGGCGTCGACCCGCAGCCCAGCCCGGCGCCGTTGGTCGTCGGAGCGGGTGGCCGCGACGGTGAGTCGATTCCGCTGCGGACGCTGCTCAACCGGCTGCTGGGCGACGGGTCCGGCGGGCCAGGCTCCACCACCAGGCCTGCTGCACCACGAGGGTGAGCAGGCCGGCGAGGACGATCGCGGACAGGTTGATCACCAGTTGGAGGGCCGAGCCGCCCGCTTCGTCCCACACTCCGTAGGCGGCCGCTACCGCCACGTTCGCCGCCGCCGGAACCGTGGTGACCGAGATCAGCACGCCGACCAGGCTGCCGGACTTCTTCGACGTCAGCGAGAGCATGCCGGCGACGCCGGCGAGTAACCCGACCACCCAGGACAGCGCGTCCGGCCGCCAGATGAAGTCGGTGAGCGGACGTTCGGCGAGCAGCATCTCCCGACTGACCAGACCGACGGCGGTCAGCGCCCAGGTGCTCAGCACGGTCGCCACCATGGCCGCCAGGAAGCCGACCGCGAGTGCCTGCACCGAGCGGCCGACCACCCCGAGTTGGCGGCGCAACAGCGCCACGCACAGCGCGGCGAGAGGGCCGAACTCCGGGCCGACCACCATGGCCCCGACGATGAGGATCGGCTGGTCCAGCAGCACACCGATGCCGGCGATCATGGTGGCCACCACGATCAGCACGAGGTAGGTGCCGGACAGTTCGGTCTGCTCGCCGGTCTTCGCGGCGATCTCGTCCCAGACCACCGCGTCCGCGCCGCTGCCCGGCGCCCTGTCCGCCGCCCGGTCGGCCGCCGCGGAGACGGTCAACTCGACGTCTTCGGCCGCGATGCCGCCGGTGGTGTCGACGCCGATCTGCTGCAACTGCCGCAGTACGCGGTCGGCGCTCTCCCTCACCACGTCACAGAGGATCAGGTCGCCCGGTGGCTGCCGGGCAGCACCGGGCAGCACGGCCAGGTGAGTTACCCCAGCCTCCTCGGCGAGCAGGTCGACGACCTCCGCCGACCGGTCCACCGGGGCGATAACCCTCAGGTGCAGCACGTCATCTCCCTCGCCCGACCGGCTAGTTCTTCCCTCGCCCGACCGGCCGCCGCGACTCTACCGCTCGGTCCATTGGCGGCAGGAGCTGCACAAGGTCACGGATCTGGCCGTGTCCGACTACGGGGTTTCGGGGTTGATCGGGGGAATGCGGACCGACCGTCGCTAATCAGCACCGACGTACGGTCTGTCCTGGTATGACGAATACATACCTTTTTTGGATCGCTTGGGAGGTCACAACGTGCCGGTGCCTGGTGGTCTCGTCGACGACCTGTCGCTGCCCCGGACCAGCCCGGAGCGGGGAAAACGAATCATCGACGTCGTCGTGGCGGCGGTCCTTCTCATCCTGGCGTCACCGGTGTTGATCGTGGTGACGGTGCTGGTAGCGGTGGGCCTCGGTCGCCCGGTGCTGTTCCGCCAGTGCCGCGCCGGCCTGCACGGCCAGCCCTTCGAGATGGTCAAGTTCCGCACCATGCGGCCACCCAACCTGAGCCTCGGCCTGCTCGGCGACGGGGACCGACTCACTCCGCTCGGACGCTGGCTGCGCGCCAGCAGCCTTGACGAACTGCCCACGCTCTGGAACGTGCTGCGTGGCGACATGAGCCTGGTCGGTCCACGGCCACTGCTGCCCGAATACCTCGGTCGCTACTCACCCCACCAGGCCCGACGGCACGAGGTGCGGCCCGGCATCACCGGGTTGGCCCAGGTGCGGGGACGCAACAGCCTCAGTTGGGAAGAGAAGCTGGACTTCGACGTGCGGTACGTGGACAGCCACAACATGAGAACCGATCTGTCGATTCTCGCCGCGACCGTGCGGACCGTGCTGCGTCGCGAGGGGATCTCCGCGGCAGGGTTCGTCACGGCTCCCGAGTTCACGGGTACGCCGCACTGGTCGCCGCCCCCACGCAGCAACTCGAACACCGCGACCACAGGCTCGGGCGGTGCCCGATGAGTGACACCGTGTACCTGTCCCCGCCGGACATCGGGCCGCTGGAGGAGTCGTACCTGGTCGCAGCCCTCCGCTCGGGGTGGGTTGCCCCCGTCGGCCCCGATCTACAGGCGTTCGAACACGATGTCGCCGAGCGGGTGGGCACCGGAGGCGCCGTCGCCGTCAACTCCGGGACGGCGGCCCTGCACCTGGCGCTGCTCGGCGTCGGCGTCGGGCCCGGCGACGTGGTCATAGTGCCTACCCTGACCTTCATCGCCACCGCCAACGCGGTCCGCTACATCGGAGCCCGTCCGGTCTTCGTCGACTGTGATCCCCGCACCGGCAACGTGGACGTGGGCCTTGTCGACGACCTGGTGCGACGGCTGCGTTCCCGCGGTGAGCGGGTCGGCGCTGTCGTGCCTGTCGACATGTTCGGCAGCTGCGCCGACTACACCCGACTCGTCCCGCTCTGCGCCGAGGCCGGTATCCCGGTGGTCGAGGACGCCGCCGAGGCGCTCGGCTCGCACCATCGAGGCCGCTCGGCCGGGTCGTTCGGGCAGGTCGCGGCGCTCTCCTTCAACGGCAACAAGATCATGACCACTTCCGGCGGTGGGATGCTCGTCTCCGACGACGCGGCACTGCTCGCCAAGGCCCGCCACCTCGCCACGCAGGCGCGGGAACCGACGCCGCACTACGAGCACCGCGAGACCGGCTACAACTACCGGCTGAGCAACCTCCTGGCCGCGCTCGGCCGGGCCCAGTTGGTCCGGCTGGACGGGATGATCGCCCGCCGACGCCAGTTGCGTGACCAGTACGCCAAGGTGTTCGCACCGGTGCCCGGCGTCGAGCTGGTCGGCATCGACGACGTCGACTCGAACTGCTGGCTCACCGTCATCACGGTGGACGAGGAGCACTGTGGCTGGCGGGCCGCCGACCTGGCAGCCCACCTCGCCACCGGGAGCATCGAGACGCGGCCCGTCTGGAATCCGATGCACCGCCAGCCCGTCTTCGCCGGCGCCGAAAGTCTGCTCACCGGCGCCTCGGACCGACTCTTCACCAACGGGCTCGCCCTGCCCAGCGGCAGCGCCCTGACCGAGCGACAGGTCGGGCGGGTCTTCGAGGCGATCGACGAGTTCCTGACCAGCCACAGCGGGGTACGGGCGGCATGACGATTCCACTGGTGATCGTCGGCTGCGGTGGCCACGGCCGCGAGGCGCTGGGCATCGCCCGAGCGATGAACGCCGCCGCGGGCCGACCCCGATGGCACCTGGTCGGCTTCGTCGACGACCGCCCCAGCGAGGAAAACCTCAAACGGGTGCAGAAGCTGGACGTGCCGTACCTCGGCGGGCTGCCGTGGCTGCGCGACGCCCCTGCCGACACCCATCACGTCATCGGCATCGGGGACCCTCGGATCCGACGGGCCGTGGCCCAGCGCGTCGACGCCTACGCGACGCCGGCGACCAGCCTCATCCACCCGGCCGCGACGATCGGGCCGGACACGGAACACGGCCCCGGGTTCGTGGCGTTCGCCGGGGCCCGGGTCACCACGAACGTGACAATCGGCCGGCACGTGCACCTCAACCAGAACGTGACGGTCGGCCACGACACCGCTCTCGCCGACTTCGTCTCGGTGAACCCACTCGCTGCCGTCTCGGGCGACTGCCAGCTCGGCGAGGCAGTGCTGATCGGCACCACCGCCGCGGTGCTCCAGGGGCTGCGCGTCGGTAGCGACGCCACAGTCGGCGCGGGCGCCTGCGTGACCAGAGACGTTCCCGCCGATGCCGTGGTCAAGGGCGTACCGGCGCGCTGACCAGCACTGACCGAGACCAGACGGGATCGACACCGACGCCGCGCGCCCATGTGGTCCGGCACGAGGAGCAGGACGTGAGCACAAACCGCCGCAGTGCCGGCAACCGGCCACTGCGCGTTCTCCAGGTGACAAGCACGGCCGTCGGCGGTGACTGGTTCTACGACCAGGTGACCGGGTTGGCGCGGCTGGGGCACGACGTCTGCGCTGTCGTACCGGGCGACGGTCCGCTCACCGACCGCCTCCGGACGGCCGGGGTCCGCACCGAGATCGTGTCGATGTCGGGTTGGCGCCCGCGGCAGCTCCCCCGGGTCGCGGCGGCGCAACTGCGTCTCGTCCGCCTGGTCCGGCGCTTCGACCCCGACGTGGTGCACGGCCATCTGGTGAAGGCCAACATCGTCTGCCGGTTGGCCAGTCTGGCCGCCCGCCGACCGCTGCTTGTCAACCAGATCGCCGGCGTCGTCCACCTGCGCAGCCCACTGTTCAACAGAATCGACAGCGCGACCCTGCGCCGGGTGGACGTCCTGATCGGGTCGTGCCACGCGTTCGCCGAACAGTACCGGCGCTTGGGCGCGCGGACGGTGGCTGTCAGTCACTACGGGTGCGACGTGCACCGGCTCGACCCGACCGCGAGCGGGGAGCCCTTCCGGGCGGAGTTCGGGCTGGCCGCCGGCACCCCCACCGTCGGAATGCTCGCCCACATGTACCGCAGCCGACTCCAGGCGTTCCAGGACATCGGTTTCAAGGGCCACGAGGTCTTCCTCGACGCGGCCCCGCGCCTGCTGGCTCGGGTGCCGGCGGCCCACCTCTTCGTCGTGGGCGACGAGTTCACCGGTGACGTGGGCTACCGACGTGAGCTGGAGGAACGCGCCATCCGACTGGGCGTCGCCGAGCGCGTGCACTTCACCGGTCGCCGGAGCGACGTGCAGGGCGTTCTGGCCGGTCTCGACGTGGCGGTCACACCGTCGCTCGAGGAGTCCGCGTCGTACGCCACCATCGAGGCGCTGCTGATGGAGCGCGGCGTGGTGGCCAGCGACGTCGGCGGGTTGCCGGACACCGTGCAACATGGCGAGAGCGGCCTGTTGGTGCCTCCGGCGGACCCGGACGCGCTGGCCGACGCCGTCGCCGACCTGTTGGAGGACCCTCAGCGGCGGGCTGCCATGGCTCGGCTCGGGCGCAGCCGCTGCCTGGACCTGTTCGACATTCAGCGGACGGTCGCCGACGTCGAGGCGATCTACCGGGCGGCGCTCGACGGCCGTCCACTGCCGCGGGCCGGACGCCTGTCCGAGGTGGCCCGATGACGGCCGCGACGCCGCCCCTCGGTCCGAGCGCCAATCCCGGTACGGATGCCGGGCCGGCGGTGACAAACGGTCGGGACGTCGCCGAAAGCGGCCGACCCACCACCGGTCCGGGCGCTGCGGCGCGGGTCGCGGAGCAGAGTGTGTCGGCCGCTGCCGCCGGGTCCGTCGGAACCAGGGTCGTGCTCCTGGCCATCAGCCTGGCGACCGGGGTGTTGGCAGCCCGGGTCCTCGGCCCGCACGACCGCGGCGTGGTGGCGGTCGTGCTCGCCTGTGCGGCGATCTTCGGAGCGCTCCTCACAGTGGGAATGGAGACGGCCAACCTCCGCTACGCGGGCGCTTCGGTCGCCGCCCACCGGCGAACCGTGTGGTGGAGTCTGCGCCACGTCGCAACGGTGGGAGTCGGCGTGGCAGCCGCCTGGGGGGCGCTGGCGCTGGTGGTCGGGCCAGCCGTTCGGATCGGGCTCGACCCGGTCACCTTCGCCCTCGCGCTCAGCCTCGGCCCCGTGGTGCTGCTCTCCTCCCTGCTCGGCACTGCCGAGATCGGCCGCAGTCGCGCCTCGGTCTACAACTGGACCGTCATCGGAGGGCTGCTCGTCTACGGCCTGCTGCTCGTCGCCCTGGCGGTGACCGACCGCGCGGACACCGACACCGTCATCGGCGCGTACCTCGTGGGCCAGGTGTGCGCCGCGGCGGTGCTGCTCGTCCGCGCCCTGCCGTTGAGCCGCCACCCCGGCACACCCCAGGACGCTGCCGCGTACCGGGCGTTCGCCCGCCGGGTGTACGCACCCAACCTGGCCCAGTTCGCGATGGTGCGCAGCCAGGTCCCCGCCATCCACCTGGTGGCCGGTGCGGGCGCCGTCGGCGTCTACTCGGTGGCGGTGCCGTTCGCCGAGATGCTCCTGGTGCTCCCGGTGGCGCTCAGCCTCATCCTGGTGCCGGCTGTCGCGCACGGCGGCGCCGACTGGCACACGGTCCGTCGGATGTCGGTGCAGACACTGCTCATCACCGCCGTCGGGGCGGGGCTGCTGGCCGCGGTGGCGCCGCTGGCCTTCCCGCTGCTCTTCGGCAGGCAGTTCGCCGAGGCCGTACCGGTGCTCTGGGCGATGCTGCCCGGCCTCATCGTGCTCGCGGTCGCCCGCACCGCGCAGAGCTACCTGACGGCCGTCGACCGTCCGGGCCCGCCAACCCTGGCGGCCGTGAGCGCCGCCATCGGCGGGCTGCTCGCCATGGTCGTCCTGATCCCACGCTTCGGCACGCTCGGCGCGGGCTTCGCCGTGTCGGCCGGATATGTCCTCTACGGCCTGGTCGTCGGCTGGGCCTTCCTCGATCACCGGCCTGTGCAGGGCCGGAGAAACGGTCCGACCAGAATGACGACTGAACGCGGCGGCCGGCACGCGAGGCCAACGACACGGGACCGCGATTCCCTGCTGCCGGCGTGGGGACGAGCGGCCGGCGTGCTCGTCGCCGGGGTGGCCGCCGGTGTGGTGGCGGTGCAGGACACGTCGCTCCTGCTCCGGCTGGCCGCTCTCGCAGTGGTGGTGCTCGTCATCACAGTGCCCGGCTTCGGCCTCTACTGCATCGCGCTGGCGGTGCCCGCATCGCAGTTGCCCATCGCCCCGGCGGCGAGCAGCACCACGCCGTTGCTGGCGCTGATCCTCTGCACTCTGGTCGGCACGTTGCTCCGCGGCCGCACCACCCGCCGCAGCACCCCCGCCGTCCTCATCGTGGCCGGCCTGACCTGCGTCCTCGCTCTCGGTGTGACGGTCGGCGGCCAACCCAACCAGGCGTTCCGGTCGGTGGCCGCGATCGCGATACCCCTGGCCTGCATACCGCTGATCGACACCGCCCGAGCCCGCTCACGGTCCGTCCTCCTCGTGTTCGCGGTCGCGGCGACCGGCGTCGGCCTGTTCCACGCCGCGCTCGCCCTGATCGGAACACCGGTGCTTGCCGAGGAGAACCCGGCCCTCGCCGAATCCCTCAGCAGCCTGAACCACAACGCGTGGGGGCCGATGTTGCTGCTGGCGCTCGCCGTGCTGCTGGCCAGGCTGCGACCGGGCGTGTCGGGCACAGCCCGCGTGTTGACAGTCGCGGGGATCGCCGCCGTGGTCGTCAGCGTGGTGCTGTCGTACAGCCGCTCGACGTACATCGGCGGAGCGCTGCTCCTGCTCTGCTTCGTGATCCAGCGACGGCGCACGGTGGCCCTGGCCCTCACCGGCATCGTCGTCGTCCTCACCGTCGGCCTGACCGGGGTGCAACTGGTGCCGGATCAGGTGGCCGAGCGGATCGCGTACACCACAGTGGACGGACGACTGGACAGCTCCAGCAGCGTACGCCTGGACCTGTGGCTCAGTGCCCTGCGGATGGCCGCCGACCACCCTCTCGCCGGCGTGGGTTTCCAGAACTTCCGGACCCACCTGCCGGAGTACTTCCAGCCCGAGGTCACAGTGGCCGCCGTCGACGTCCAGCTCGACAGCCTCAACCACGCGCACAACACCTACCTCACGGTGCTGGCCCAGACCGGGCTGGTCGGCGTCCTCCTGGTGGGCGGGCTCCTGTTCATCGTGATCCGCCAGACCCGTCGACGCCTGCGCGACGGCGACCAGAGCGCCGAGGCGGCAGTGCTCGGCATGGCCGCGGTCGGTGGGTGCAGCCTCTTCGGAGAGCCGTTGCTCACCCTCCCGGTACTCATCCCGTTCGTGCTCCTCCTTGCCGTCGCCACTGCCCGTTCGCAGGGCGAGCCGAAACGCGTGACCGACAGGCGTCCCGCCGGAGCGAAGCACTCGGTGCGGACCAGACCGGCCTGGACGCCCGGCCAGAGCGGCTACGGCGCACGCCGCGGACGGTCCACCGCCGACAAGGTCCTGACGTGATCATGAAGGAGACGAAGGTGACAGCGACGCGTCCCGACACACCGAGGGTCGAGAGCCACGACCAGCCGCGTCGGCAGCGGGCCGTCCCGGGCCCGGCCCCCACGCCCGTACTTCCGTCAGTGATGTTGCTCTGCGGCGCGAGTTCGCTGCACGCCCGCAAGTGGGCTGTCGCATTGGCGGAACGTGGTCATCCGGTCATCGCCGTCAGTTGGATCGACGCGGAGCCGATCGACGGCGTCGAACTGCGTGTGGCGCCCGGGACCGGCCGGACCCGCAACGGGCGGTGGGGGGCGGTGTGGCAGCTCGCCGCCGCCGGCTGGTGGCTGCGCCGGCAGACTCGCGAGGCTCGCCCCGACGTGCTGCACGTGCACTCGGTAGGGATGGCGGGTCTGCTCTCGCTGCTGGCCCCGCGTCGACCCGCCCGGGTGGTCACGCCCTGGGGGGTCGACCTGCAGTCAGCGCGCCGGTCCAGGGTCCGCAGATGGGTCGCCCGGGCCGCCCTGCGCCGCTCCGACCTCGTCCTCCCCACCGCGGAGTCGGTCCGTACGGAGATCATCGAGCGCTACCGGATACCGGCGGAGAGCACCCGCACCGTGTCGTGGGGCGTGGACGACAAGCTGTTCGCGCTCCGGGACACCGTGACGCCAGCGTCGGTGCGGGCCGAATTCGGCATCCCGGCCGACGCGACAGTGCTGTTCGCCGCCCGGACGGCCGGTCCCGTCTACCGCACGCCCGAGGTCCTGCGGGCGTTCGCCCGGGTGGCCGCCGCTCGTCCCGACCTTCACCTCGTCGTCCTGGCCGGGCACCGTCCGGCCGAGGCAGCGGCCGCTCAGGCGCAGCGGCGGTGCGTCGCGGAAGCCCACGAACTCGCCGCGAGCCTACCCGGACGGGTCACGGTAGTGGACCGGTCATTGACACCTGAGGACACCTTCCGGCTGATGCGGGCAAGTGAGGTGAGCATCTCGGTTCCTCGCTTCGACCAGCGCAGCTGCACTGTGCTGGAGGCGGCGCTCGCCGGTTGCCGGCTTCTGCTCGCGGATCTGCCGCCGTATCGCGAGATGGTCGAGGACGGCATGGCGGCCGACATCCTCAGCGGGCCGTTGGAGACCGCGCTGGCGGAACAGCTCATGGCCGCCCGCCCGCTGGAGCCGATTCTGCAAGAGCGCAACCGGCGCTTCATCGAGACGTCGGAGTCCTGGTCACGCCAGGTCTCCGTGGTGCAGGAGTGCTACCGGCGGCTGAGCACCGACCGAGCTGAACGACGTCGGGACGGGGCTGCCCGGTGAGGATCGTCTACCTGCACCAGTACTTCCGCACACCGGCCATGTCCGGGGGCACCCGGTCCTACGAGTTCGCCAGGCGTCTGGTCCGCAACGGCCACGACGTGCACGTGGTGACCAGCGACACCGAGTCCTCGTCGGACGCCAGGCAGACCTGGCGGACCACTGTCGAGGCGGGCGTGGTGGTGCACTGGGCGGCCGTCCCCTATCGCAACGCGATGTCCATCCGGGAACGCATCTCGGCCTTCGGGAAGTTCGCCCGGTTGGCGGCTCCGCGCGCGGCGTCGCTGGAGCAGGACGTCGTCTTCGCCACCAGCACGCCGCTGACCATCGCGTTGCCCGCTGTCTACTCCGCCCGCCGCCGCCGGACGCCGATGGTGCTGGAGGTACGCGATCTCTGGCCGGAGGTGCCGATCGCGCTGGGCGCGTTGCGGTCGCCGCTGACGCGGCGTGCGGCAACCGGCCTGGAGGGATGGGCCTACCGCAATGCCGCTCACATCCTGGCGCTGTCGCCGGGGATGGCGGCGGGCGTTCGGGCGCGGCACCCCGGGGCTGCGGTGACAGTCATTCCCAACGGCTGCGACCGTCAGTTGTTCGCCGACGCGGACGCTGCCGGCCGGGCGCTACGGGATCGCACGCCGTGGTTGGGCGACCGTCCGCTGATTCTGTACGCGGGGACGCTCGGGTTCGTCAACGACGTGGGTTATCTGGTGCGGATGGCCGCGACGCTGCGTCGTGACCACCCCGACGTGCGGATCGCTCTCGTCGGGCAGGGCGCGGAGGCGGCACAGGTGCGCGCACAGGCAGCCGCGTCCGACGTCCTGGACCGAAACCTGTTCATGGTCGACCAGGTGCCGAAGGCCGAGGTGGTGGCGTTCTTCGGTGCCTGCGATCTCGCCGTGTCGACGGTGCGCGACGAGCCCGCGTTGCACGCCAACTCGGCCAACAAGGTCTTCGACGGGTGGGCGGCCGGTCGGCCGGTAGCGGTCAACCACGAGGGGTGGATCGCCGACATCCTGCGCCGCAGCGGGGCCGGAGTCGTGCTGCCCGCGGGAGATCCCGCCGCCGCGGCGACGCTCGCGGGCGCGTTCGTCAGCGATCCGGCCAGGACCGCCGCGGCGCGGGCCGCGGCGCGGGTGGTCGCGGCCAACGAGTTCGACCGCGACCTGCTCTTCGAACGGTTCGAGGACGTGCTGCGGGGGGCGGTGGTGCCACGACAGCCGGCCAGGTCAATAGCGGGACAAACTTCGTGAATGACCAAAAACCAGTCATAAAGTGATTAGTTTTGGTAGGACGTTAATAAGACCATCTTGGTGGTTTTCCCCGGGATGGGCCGCTATCGCAGCAGGAGTTTCCACATGCCACTTTTGGGGACAAGCCCCAGCGAGTCCACACGCCTCGGTCGGTCACATCGCCACGTCCGACTGGCCGGCGGCCTCCTCGCAGCGGACGCCCTCGCCTGGATCGCGGGTTTCGCCGTCGCCGCGTGGGTGCGCTTCGAGTTCTCGCTCACCGGCCCCGCCCTGGCCCGCGCGATCGGCATGGGCGTGGTCGCCGCGGCCGCGCACGTCGCAGTGTCCGCCGTTCGCCGCAACCTGTCCGGCCGGCACCCCCTGGGCAGCGTCGAGGAGATGCAGGGGCTCGCCAACACGGCCCTGACCACCGGCGTGCTCCTGCTGATCGCCCTCGTGCCCATGACGTCCCGACCGGTGCCCGCGAGCACGCCACTCGTCGGCGCGGCGATCGCGCTGACCGTCATGCTCGGCACCCGTCTGGCGTACCGCAGCCGCAGCGACCGGACGTTGCGCCCGGACGCCGGCCGAGCGGAACCGGTCCTGCTCTTCGGCGCGGGCTCGGCCGGTCAGGGGCTCCTGCGAGCCATGCTGAGTGATCCGGCAGGGCAGTTCCTGCCGGTCGGGATGCTCGATGACGACCCGCAGAAACGCCACCTGTCGCTGGCGGGCGTGCGCGTGCTCGGCTCTCGCTCTGACATCGACACTGTCGTGCGGCGTACCGGCGCGAAAATGGTGATCTTCTCCGCCGCCAACGCCGACTCCGAACTGATCAACGAGGTCCGCGAGAGCACCCTGAAGACCGGAGCGACGTTCAAGATCCTTCCTTCGGTACGGGAACTGGTCGACCATCGGATCACGGTGAGCGACGTTCGCGACCCGGACATGGCGGACCTGCTCGGACGACGACAGGTGATCGGCGACCTCCGGGATGCGGAGTCCCAGCTGCGCGGACGCCGGATCCTGGTGACCGGCGCCGGTGGGTCGATCGGCTCCGAGCTGTGCCGCCAGATCATGCGGGCCGATCCGGGCGAGCTGATGATGCTCGACCGCGACGAGTCGGCCCTGCACGCCTTGCAACTGTCGATGTCGGGTCGCGCGATGTTGGACAGCCCCGAGCTGATTCTCGCCGACCTGCGCGACGAGGAACGGATCCGGCGGGTGATGGCGGAACGCCGACCCGACATCGTGTTCCACGCCGCGGCCCTGAAACACCTGACACTGCTGCAACGCCACCCGGGCGAGGCGGTGAAGACGAACGTGTTCGGCACGCAGACGGTGCTCAACGCGTGCCGCGACGTGGCGAGGTTCGTCAACATCTCGACCGACAAGGCCGCCGACCCGGTCAGTGTTCTCGGCTACTCCAAGCGGATCACTGAGCGGTTGACAGCGAACGCGGCCGCGACGCACGGCGGCACGTTCCTCAGCGTCCGCTTCGGCAACGTCCTGTCCAGCCGAGGGTCGGTGGTCACGGCGTTCCGGGCCCAGATCGAGGCGGGACTGCCGATCACCGTCACTCACCCCGACGTGACGCGCTACCTGATGACAGTGCAGGAGGCGGTGCACCTGGTGCTGCAGGCCGCCGGCATCGGCCGCGACGGCGAGGCGCTCGTCCTCGACATGGGTGAGCCGGTACGGATCGACGACATCGCTCGCCAGTTGGCGAGCCAGGCGCCGGGGCCGGTCCAGATCGTCTACACCGGGCTCCGGCCGGGCGAGAAACTCCACGAGGCTCTGATCGGCGCTGGCGAGCGGGACCTCCGCCCGCTGCACCCGCTCATCTCGCACGTGGCGGTGCCCCCACTCGACCCCATCGAGATCACCACACTGGACCCGTTCGAAGACCCAGAGAAGATCATCGACCGCCTGGCGTGGCTGTGCGGCCAGTCCACCGGCATCGTCGCGCAGCAGGCCGTCAAGTCGACAGCTCCGGCACCCAGCGCGAGCTGAGTCGACGCCGACCCCGCAGGTGGCGTCCGGGGATGGATCCTCGACGCGCCTGCGGGGTACGGCCTGCCGGACCCGACTCGATCATCGCGAGGTGGTCCGACGAACGCCCGCCCGCGACGCGGGTCCGCCTCGCGTTGAGCGTCACACCTGGCACCAAAGCCGACACGGTCAGCAACGAAGCTCCCATCGACTGATTGACATCGATAGCGGCACACCGAAGGCTCGCGCCTACAGGTCCTTCACCCAAGGAGGCGCGATGAGACCGAGACGACTGGCGATCGCCGGCGTGGTCACCCTGCTCGGCGCACTGGCACTGACCCCACCGGCCAGCGCGCGGCCGCCGTCCGACCCCGGCGTCCGCGACGGCCTGGAGGTGTACGTCGGCACTGTCGACGCGAAACAGCGGGAGCAACTGCGCGCGGCGGGGGTCGACCTCGGACACGACGCGAAGGCGGACGCGTCCGGCCGTACCACTGTCGAGACGGTCCTCAGCAGACGGCAGGCGAAGCGGTTGACCGACAAGGGCGTACCGCTGTCGGTGAAGAAGGTGCGAGGCAAGGACGCGTCGCAGGCGCTGCGGGAGCAGGCCGCCGCCGGCTGGACGAGTTTCCGCCCCTACGGTGAGCCGGGCGGCCTGCGAGACGAGTTGAACGCCACAGCGGCCCGGTATCCCAAGCTGACCAAGGTGGAGACGATCGGTCGCAGCCAGCAGGGGCAACCGATCGTCGCCGTGAAGGTCACCAAGAACGCGCGGACCGTCGCCGACGGCCGGCGACCGGCGGTGCTCTACGCCGGTGCCCAGCACGCCCGCGAGTGGATCACACCGGAGATGACCCGCCGGCTGATGCATCACGTGCTGGACAGCTACGGCACCGACCGGGAGATCACCCGACTGCTGGACACGACCGAGCTGTGGTTCCTGCCGGTCGCCAACCCGGACGGCTACGACTTCACGTTCACCCCCGGCAACCGTCTGTGGCGCAAGAACCTGCGGGACAACAACGGCGACGGGCAGGTCGGCTCCGGCGACGGCGTCGACCTCAACCGCAACTTCAGCTACAAGTGGGGGTACGACAACGAGGGCTCGTCGCCGGAGCCGAACAGCGAGACCTACCGGGGCCCGGGCCCCAACTCCGAGCCGGAGACCAAGGCGCTGGACCGGCTCTTCAAGCGGGTCGGGTTCGAGTTCTTCGTCAACTACCACTCGGCGGCCGAACTGCTGCTCTACGGCATCGGCTGGCAGGTGAGCACCCCCAGCCCGGACGACGAGATCTACAAGGCGATGGTCGGGGACGACGCGCACCCCGCGGTGCCCGGCTACGACCCGGACATCTCCGCGGAGCTGTACACCACAAACGGTGACACCGACAGTCACGCCACCGTCAGGTACGGCACGCTGGGCTTCACCCCGGAGATGTCCACCTGCGAGGCCGCCTCGGCCGTCGACCCAGACGACCAGTGGCGCCCCGAGGACTGCGTCAGCGGCTTCATCTTCCCCGACGACGAGGCGCTGATCGCTGGCGAGGTGAGCAAGAACCTGCCGTTCGCGTTGGCCGTGGCCCGGTCGGCTGCGGACCCGGACGACCCGGTCTCGGTGGTCGGTCGCAGCACCCCGGACTTCGTGGTGGACGCCTTCGACACCTCGTACGGGCGCACCCAGCAGGTCGCCTCGATCACCCGTCGGGCGCTGAAGAACGTGCGGATGCACTACACGGTCAACGGTGCGCGACCGAAGACGGTAGCGGTCCGCGAGTGGCGCGGTGGCGAGCGGTACGGCGACACACACGACGACTACTACGCCGAGCTACGGGGCACTGTCAGCGGCGCGAAGCCGGGCGACCGGGTGGAGGTCTGGTTCACCGGGAACAAACCGCGTGCCGGGGTGGTGGCCAGCGAACACTTCACCTATCGGGTGCACAACGACATCGGCGGTGACGTGCTGGTCCTCGCGGTGGAGGACGTCACCGGCCTCAGCCCGGCGCAGACCGGCACCACCGCGAAGTACGCCGACGAGGTCGCGGCGTCGCTGAGCGCAGCCGGGCGCAGCAGCGACGTGTACGACTTCGACGCGATGGGCCGCAAGGCGCCGCACCCGCTCGGCGTGCTGTCGCACTACGAGGCGGTGGTCTGGGAGACCGGCGACGACGTGATCCTGCGCTCCCCCGGTCAGGTGGCCGGCACGACGGCCAGGGCGGCACTGGAAACCGAGCTGGCCGTCCGGGACTACCTGAACGAGGGCGGCAAACTGCTCGTCAGCGGCCAGTACGCCTTGTTCGCGCAGGGCGCCAACGGGTCGTACGTCTATCACCCGGACGCGCCACCGGAGTGCACCGACGCCGAGGCCGCCAGCTGTCTGCCGCTGTTGAACGACTTCCAGCAGTACTGGCTGGGCGCGCACACCTACGTCAGCGACGGCGGAACCAGCCCGGACGGGGAGCCGTACCCGGTCGCCGGGACCGACGCGGCGTTCACCGGCTTCGACGGGCAGCTCAACGCCGCCGGCTCGGCGGAGAACCAGGCGCACACCGCCTCGTTCCTGACCACGTCGAGCTTCCTGCCGCCGGACGAGTTCCCGCAGTTCGCCAGTTCCGCGCCGGTGGGCTGGACCCGACCGGGCGGCGCGCCGTTCGATCCGCGTACGGGTGAGTGGTACCTGTACAGCGGGCAGACCGACGAATCGTACAAGCGGCTCACGCGCACTGTGGATCTCACCGGGGCGAGCAGCGCGGAGTTGCGCTTCTTCACCTCCTACGAGATCGAGCAGGACTGGGACTTCATGTTCGTCGAGGCGCACGAGGTGGGTAGCGACGACTGGACGACCCTGCCGGATGCCAACGGCAAGACCAGCACTGTCACCGGGGACAGCTGCGTCGAGGGTTGGGCGCAGTTGCACCCGTTCCTCACGCACTATCAGGGCGCTGACTGCTCCCCCACCGGGAGCACCGGCAGTTGGAACGCGGCGAGCGGGTCATCGGGAGGCTGGAAGGAGTTCGTGGCCGACCTGTCGGGCTACGCCGGTAAGCAGGTCGAGGTGTCGATCACCTACGCCTCGGACTGGGGCACCCAGGGTCTCGGCGTCTTCGTGGACGACGCCCGGGTGCTGGTCAACGGGTCCACGGTCGCGGATACCTCGTTCGAGTCGGCCGACCTGGGTGGCTGGACGGTGGCCGGCCCACCGCCCGGCACCGCCGGCAACGCCAACGACTGGTCGCGCAGCCAGCAGGCGTTCGAGGAGGGCTCGGTGGTGGTCACCGGGGACACGGTGTACCTGGGCTTCGGGTTGGAGGGTCTGCCGCCGGCGGCCCGCGACGACCTGGTCGCCCGCTCGTTGACCCACCTCACCGGGCAGCCCCGCCCCTGACGGCGGCAAGGTGCGCCGACGGTCCGCGGACCGTCGGCGCAC
>NZ_JAKKFH010000045.1 GCF_022230925.1 Micromonospora alfalfae
TCGGTGCGCTCGTCGGAACGGCGCCGCCGACCGCCGACGTTCGGGGCTGGGAGCCGCTCCGGCGTGCGGATCGCGGTAGGTAGTGACGGCAGAGGCCAACGATGCCGCGCCCGAGCGCACCGCCCCGACGAGCGGCGCATAGGATGTGCGGTCATGGCACGCGTGCTCACTCCCCGTGCGGAGGATTTTCCCCGCTGGTACCAGGACCTGATCGCCAAGGCGAAGCTGGCCGACAACGGCCCGGTTCGCGGCACCATGGTCATCCGACCGGCCGGCTACGCCATCTGGGAGCGTATGCAGGCTGAGATGGACGCTCGGATCAAGGCGGCGGGTGCGGAGAACGCGTACTTCCCGCTGTTCATCCCGGAGAGCTACCTCAAGCGCGAGGCGCAGCACGTCGAGGGCTTCTCGCCGGAGCTGGCGGTCGTCACCCACGGTGGTGGCAAGCCCCTGGCCGAGCCGGTGGTGGTGCGTCCGACCAGCGAGACGGTCATCGGCGAGTTCATGGCCAAGTGGATCGACTCGTACCGGGACCTGCCGCTGCTGCTCAACCAGTGGGCGAACGTGGTCCGGTGGGAGCTGCGTCCGCGGATCTTCCTGCGTACCAGCGAGTTCCTCTGGCAGGAGGGACACACCGCGCACGCCACCCGTGAGGACGCCCGGGCGTACGCGCGGCGGATCCTGCACGAGGCGTACGAGGACCTGATGGTCAACGTGATCGGCATTCCGGTGGTGGTCGGCCTGAAGACGACGCGCGAGCGCTTCGCCGGGGCGACGGCCACGTACACCTGCGAAGGCATGATGGGCGACGGTAAGGCGTTGCAGCTGGGCACCAGCCACGAGCTGGGCCAGAACTTCGCCAAGGCGTTCGACATCAGCTACTCCTCCAAGGAGGGCGGCCGGGAGCACGCCTGGACCACCTCCTGGGGCACGTCCACCCGCATGCTCGGCGGCCTGATCATGGCGCACGGCGACGACAACGGCCTGCGCGTGCCGCCGAGGCTCGCGCCGATCCAGGCGTACGTCATGATCGTCAAGGACGGCGACGGCGTCGGCGAGGCGGCGGCCAAGCTGCGCGACGGCCTGCGCGACGCCGGTGTCCGGGTCGCGCTCGACGACCGGACCGACACCCCGTTCGGCCGCCGGGCCGTCGACGCCGAGCTGCGCGGCTATCCGGTACGCGTCGAGGTCGGCCCCCGTGACCTGGCCGTGGGCAACGCGACTGTGGTGCGTCGGACCGACGGTTCGAAGACCCCGACCCCGGTGGCGGACGTGGTCACCGCGGTGCTGGCCGCCCTGGAGACCGACCAGCAGGTGCTGCACGACCAGGCGCTGGCCAACCGCGAGTCGCGCACCGTGGAGGTGGCCACCCTGGCCGAGGCGATCGAGGCCGCCGCGACCGGCTGGGCACGGGTGCCGTGGTCGGCGGTCGGTGTGGCCGGTGAGGCGGAGGCGAACGGTCAGGGCGTCACGGTGCGCTGCCTGCTGCGCGCCGACGGTTCGGTACCGGACTCGGAGGACGAGCCGGATCTGGTCGCCATCCTCGCCCGCGCCTACTGAGGTGTGGCCGGGTAACCCCGTCGACCGGTTCGAGCCGGGTCGGCTGATCATGCATCGGAACGTGCGGCACGGCCGGATCGGGTGGGTCCGGCCGGCCCGCGTGGTCAGCGACGACGATCGAGGGTTGCTGGTCTGGATCGCCCGGGACTCGCCGGTGGCCCACGAGGTGACCGAGGCCGGGCTGGGGATGCGGGCGATGCCGTTCGCCGAGTGGATCTCGTCGACGTACCGGTTGGCGGAGGGGCGCTGGAACGGCCCGCCGCTGTTGAAGTTCCTGCCCACCGGGGCGGCGCACTCCGTCTGGTGGTTCTCCGACGCCCAGGGTCGGTTCGCCCACTGGTACGTCAACCTTGAGGAGCCCGGTGTCCGCTGGGACGACGGCCCGGTGGCCGGTGTCGACGTGGTGGACCAGGACCTGGACGTGGTGGTGTGGCCGGACCGCAGCTGGGAGTGGAAGGACGAGGGCGAGTTCGTCGAGCGGCTCGCCTTCGGCGCCGACTACTGGGTGACCGACGAGAAGGCGGTCCGCGCCGAGGGGGAGCGGGTGATCGCGCTCGCCGAGGCCGGCGAGTTCCCGTTCGACGGCACCTGGTGTGACTTCACACCCCCGCCAGAATGGGGCATACCGGACAAAATGCCGCCGGGGTGGGATCGCCCGCCGGTTCGCTGAACGGTGTTCCAGGTCACCGACAACGGGTGTACGGGTCCGATGCGCGAGATCGGCATCGGATCTGGCAGAATAGGTCGCTGGTATCCGGCGCGCGTCCGGCGCCCTCTAACCCGGGCACGTCGCCAGTCCACCGAGTAGTCTCCGGCCCAACCCCACGGGTCCGGTCGGCGCTCACCCATGCACACCGCCCGCCTGGGCCGGTGAGATCGCAACAGGAGCGAAACAACTGTGGCCGTAAAGATCCGGCTCCTGCGGATGGGCAAGATCCGCAACCCGCAGTACCGCATCGTCATCGCCGACTCGCGCACCAAGCGCGACGGCCGGGCGATCGAGTTCGTCGGGATTTACCAGCCCAAGGAAGACCCCTCGATCATCGAGGTCAAGTCGGAGCGGGTCCAGTACTGGCTTTCCGTCGGCGCTCAGCCGAGCGAGGCGGTGCAGCGGCTGCTGGAGCTGACCGGTGACTGGCAGAAGTACAAGGGCCTGCCGGCCCCGCCGCCGCTCCTGGTCGCCCCCGAGCGGGCCGACCGCAAGGCGGCGTACGAGGCTGAGGCGAAGGCCGCCGCCGGGCTCGCCCCGGAGACCCCGGCCAAGCCGGCCAAGAAGGCCGCCAAGGCCGCCGAGGCTCCGAAGACCGAGGCGCCGGCCGCCGAGGCTCCGAAGACCGAGGCGCCGGCTGCCGAGGCTCCGAAGACCGAGGCTCCGGCCGCTGCCGACGCCGGTGAGCAGGCCTGACATGCCACTGCGTCCGGCGTTGGAGCACCTGGTCAAGGGCATCGTCGACCACCCGGACGACGTCCGGGTGCGGCTGGTCGATTCCCGTCGGGGCAAGCGGCTCGAAGTCCGCGTGCACCCCGAGGACCTCGGCACTGTGATCGGGCGGTCCGGCCGGACCGCCAAGGCGCTGCGCCAGGTGATCGGCTCCATCGGCGGGCGCGGGGTTCGCGTCGACATCGTCGACTCGTACTGATGCAGCTCGTCGTCGGCAGGATCGGCAAGCCGCACGGTGTCCGTGGTGAGGTCACCGTCGAAGTGCGGACCGACGAGCCCGAGGCACGGTTCGCCCCCGGCACAGTGCTGCGCACTGAGCCGGGGGCGACACCCCCGCCAGCCAGCGATGAGCCCGGGGTGCCGTTCCGGGTTCCCGCGGAGCTGACCATCGAGGAATCTCGCTTCCACCAGGGTCGGGTGCTGATCGCGTTCGAGGGCATCCCGGACCGCAACACCGCTGAGGCGTTGCGCGGGACCCTGCTCGTGGTGGACAGCGCCGACGTGACCCCACCGGACGACCCGGAGGAGTTCCACGACCATCAGCTGGTCGGGTTGGCCGTGGTGACCCCGGCCGGCGAACGCCTGGGCGAGGTCGCCCGCATCGACCACGCGCCCTCGTCCGACCTGCTGGTGCTGCGGCGCCCCGAGGGGCGTACCGCGTTGATCCCGTTCGTCCGGGCGATCGTTCCGGAGGTCGACCTGGCCGGTGGACGTGTGATCGTCGACCCGCCAGCCGGACTGCTCGACCTTTAGGACCAGCCCGCATGCGCGTCGACGTCGTGTCGATCTTTCCGGAGTACTTCGCCCCGCTCGACCTGTCGCTGATCGGACGGGCGCGGGCCAACGGCGTACTCCAGCTCGCCGTGCACGACCTGCGGACCTGGACCCACGACGTGCACCGCACTGTCGACGACACCCCCTACGGTGGCGGGCCGGGAATGGTGATGCGCCCCGAGCCGTGGGGTGAGGCACTGGACGCCCTCGCGCCGGTCGACGCCCCGCCGCCAAGGCTGCTGGTGCCGTCGCCGGCCGGTGCCCCCTTCACCCAGGCCATGGCGTACGAGTTGGCGGCCGAGTCGCATCTGCTCTTCGCCTGCGGCCGCTACGAGGGGATCGACCAGCGGGTCCTGGCGCACGCCGCCACCCGGATGCCGGTCACCGAGGTGTCGCTCGGTGACTACGTGCTCTTCGGCGGCGAGGTCGCGGTCCTGGTGATGCTGGAGGCGGTCACCCGGCTGCTGCCCGGGGTGCTGGGCAACGCGGGCTCGCTGGACGAGGAGTCGCACGCGCACGGGCTGCTGGAGGCGCCGATCTACACCAAGCCGCCGAGTTGGCGTGGGCACGACGTGCCGGAGGTGCTCCGCTCCGGTGACCACGGCAAGATCGCCCGCTGGCGGCGCGAGGAGGGCCTGCTGCGAACTGCCGCCCGCCGGCCGGACCTGCTGGCCGCGCTGCCTGCCGATCGGCTCGACAAACGGGACATCGCGGCCCTGGACCAGGCCGGATTTCAACCTCCACCGGGGGATGTGGCAAAGTAGGGGGGTTGCCGCATCCGTCCGCGCCCGCGGTCGGCTGCGAGGATCCCCGACCGGGGTCGGTCCGCCGATCACCACCCGGGGATCAGAATCACCCACCCGCGCACCGAGTGACGGTGCGCCGTGAGCCTTACGAGGACACAGCGATGAATATCCTGGACGCCCTTGACGCCCAGTCGAAGCGGACCGACCTTCCCGACTTCCGGGCCGGTGACACCGTCAAGGTGCACGCCCGCGTTGTCGAGGGCGCCCGGTCCCGTGTCCAGATCTTCCAGGGCGTCGTGATCCGCCGCCAGGGTGACGGTCTGCGCGAGACCTTCTCGGTCCGCAAGGTCAGCTTCGGTGTCGGGGTCGAGCGGACCTACCCGATCAACGGCCCGGGCATCGACCGGATCGAGGTCGTGACCCGCGGTGCCGTGCGTCGCGCCAAGCTCTACTACCTGCGCGAGCTGCGCGGCAAGAAGGCCAAGATCAAGGAGAAGCGGGAGAAGCAGCCCAGCTGACTTCCCGCTCGCCACGCCGCCCGAGCTGCGCGTATGCCGTAACGACCAGAGCGCACTACCCTGGTCGGTACGGGCGCAGCGAGGCGGCGGGCCCGCCCAGGTGGCGGGCAGTTGTCCACTACCGCCCGTGGAGCCTCGACGAGGCTCCCGGGCGGTGGTGTTTTCTGCGGACCGGGGAGTGGCGTGGTGCAGACGCTTGACGAGGACGGCACCGTCGATCCGTGGCGCCGACGGGCTCGCCGCACCCGCCGGCAGATGCCTCTCTGGCAGGAGCTGCCGCTGCTGCTGGTGGTCGCTTTCTGCCTCGCGGTGCTGATCCGCACCTTCCTGCTCCAGGCGTTCTTCATTCCGTCCGGCTCGATGGAGGACACCCTCCTCGTCGGTGACCGGGTGCTGGTCAACAAGGTCGTCTACGACGTTCGTGACCCGCTGCGCGGCGAGGTGGTGGTCTTCCGGGGCACCGACCGCTGGGCGCCACAAGTCGACGAGCAGCCGAAGCCCGGTGTCGGCGGCCGGCTCGCCCGCACCGTCGGCGACCTGGTCGGGGTGAGCCGCCCCGGTGAGAAGGACTTCATCAAACGGGTGATCGGTCTCCCAGGTGACCGGGTCAGGTGCTGCGACAGTCAGGGCCGGGTGACAGTCAACGGCATCCCGCTCAACGAGTCGTACGTCCTGCGGGACTCACCCCTGGACCTGCCACCCAACCCGGCGGAGTGTCGCTCCCGGCGCTTCGACGAGATCGTCGTGCCACCCGGTCAGATCTTCGTGATGGGTGACCACCGTGAGGTCTCCCAGGACGCGCGTTGCCAGGGGCCGGTGCCGATCGACAACGTGGTCGGCCGGGCCTTCATGGTGGTCTGGCCGTCGTCGCGATGGAGCGCGCTGTCGGTGCCGTCCACGTTCGAGGATGTCTCCGGGCCGGCCACGGCGTCCCCCGGTGCGACTCCGGCGCGACCGACTCCGCAGGGCGGTGCGCTGCTGATGCTTCCGTTGGCAGTCGCACTACGCGGTTCCCGCGCGTTCCGGACGGTGCCGTCCAGCCGGGCAACGTAGGCTCCTTGGCGTGATTGACGAGCAGACCGACAAGCCGCGCAGTTCCTTCTGGAAGGAGCTGCCGATCCTGCTGGGTGTGGCGATCCTGGTCGCGGTGCTGGTCCGCGCCTTCGTGCTGCAGACCTTCTTCATCCCCTCCCCGTCCATGGAAAACACTCTCAAGATCGATGACCGGGTGCTGGTCAACAAGCTGGTCTACGACTTCCGGTCACCGCACCGCGGCGAGGTGATCGTGTTCAAGGCACCGACCGCGTGGAGCGGCAACCCCGACGGTGAGGACTTCATCAAGCGGGTGATCGGCGTCCCCGGCGACCACGTGGTCTGCTGCGATCCCGAGGAACGGCTGATGATCAACGGCAAGTCGCTGGACGAGCCGTACATCTTCTCCATGGACGGGATTCGCGACAAGCCCGCCGACCAGGAGTTCGACATCACCGTGCCGAAGGGCCGGCTGTGGGTGATGGGCGACCACCGCTCCGCCTCCGGCGACTCACTGGAGCACTGGCAGCAGTCCCAGCAGAACATCACCGAGGCCACCATCCCCGAGGACGACGTGGTCGGGCGGGCGTTCACCGTCTTCTGGCCGTTCAACCGGGCCACCTGGCTGACGGTGCCTGACGGCTTCGACGGCATTCCCAAGCCGTAGGCCGACGGGGCGTGGGCGATCTGCAGTCGGTCTGGCAGGCTGGTGCGGTGACCGTCTACACCCCTCGACGCGCGGCCCGCGTGCTGCTCGTCGACGCGGCCGGCCGGGTCCTGCTGTTCAAGGGCTTCGACCCGGCCCGACCCGGGCACCGCTACTGGTTCACCCCCGGCGGTGGGCTCGATCCCGGGGAGGCGCCGGCAGCGGGCGCCGCCCGGGAGTTGGCCGAGGAGACCGGTCTGCGACTCGACCCGGCCCAGTTGGGCGAGCCGGTCTGGTCCGACGCGACCGACTTCTCCTTCGACGGCATCTGGTACCGCCAGGAGCAGGATTTCTTCAGCTTCCGGGTGGACTCCTGGCAGGTGGACACCACGGGCTTCAACGACATCGAGCGACGCAGCATCGCCGACCACCGCTGGTGGGTTCCGGACGAGCTGGCCGCCAGCGGTGACCGGTTCTACCCGCCCGACCTGCCCGCCCTGCTGACCCGGCTGGGGCTGTCGACCACCGCCGGCCAGGGCGAGGCGTCGTGCTGACCCCGCCGCGCACCGTGGTGCGTCGCGAGGCCGGCCTGTACGCCCTGGAGCGGGCGTTGCAGCGGCGTGGCTTCCGGCACGTCGCCGGGGCCGACGAGGCGGGCCGCGGGGCGTGTGCCGGTCCGCTGGTCGCCGCCGCGGCGGTGCTGCCCGAGGGGCGGCGCGGCGAGATCGAAGGGCTGGCCGACTCGAAGCTGCTCACCCCGGCCAGCCGGGAACGGGTGTACGCGGAGGTCGTGGACACCGCGCTCGCGTACGCCGTGGTGGTCATCCCGGCCGAGGAGGTCGACGCCCGGGGTCTGCACGTGTGCAACCTGGCCGCGATGCGCCGGGCGCTCGCCTCGCTCACCACCCGCCCGGAGTACGTGCTGACCGACGGGTTCGGCGTGGATGGCCTGGGTGTGCCCGGCTTGGCGGTGTGGAAGGGCGACCGGGTGGCCGCATGTGTGGCGGCGGCCAGTGTGCTGGCCAAGGTCACCCGGGATCGCCTCATGGTGGAGCTGGACGGGGTGTTCCCGGCGTACGGCTTCGCCGAGCACAAGGGCTACATCACCCCGGAGCACTCGGCGGCGCTGCGGGAGCACGGGCCGTGCCGCGAGCACCGGTTCTCGTACGTCAATGTCGCCGCGGTCTCCGGCCGCGACGGCCGGCCGCCGCGCGCCCGACGGCCCGGCGGCCACGGCCCGGATGAGCCGATGGAGCGCTCGTGGGCGTCAGGGGGTACCGTCGGCGTGGCGTTGGGCGAGCAGCCTCGGCCTCCGACGCCGGTGGGGGAAGATGTGGCCATGGAAGGCGGAGTGCGATGAGCGCGGAAGATCTCGAGAAGTACGAGACCGAGATGGAGCTGCAGCTCTACCGGGAGTACCGCGACATTGTCCGCCAATTCTCCTACGTGGTGGAGACGGAGCGTCGGTTCTACCTGGCCAACCAGGTCGACCTGCACGTGCGTAACTCCGACGGCGAGGTCTACTTCGAGGTCGAGATGCACGACGCCTGGGTGTGGGACATGTACCGTCCTGCCCGCTTCGTGAAGAACGTCCGGGTGATGACCTTCAAGGACGTCAACGTCGAGGAGCTGGAGAAGCCCGACATCTCACTGCCCGCCGACTCCGGCTTCGGCGGCTGAGCGCACCCGAGCCGCCGGGCCGTGCCACGGGCCCCCCACCCGTGGCGTGACACCCGCCGCCGATCACTCGGCCGGCACCACCACCTCGACCCGCTGCACCATGTTGTTGGCGAAGCCGCCACGGTTCCACTGTTGCTCGACCGGCTGGGTCCGCCCGGACGCGTCGGTCGCCCGCGCGCCGAGCACGTACCGGCCGGGGGTGGCGACCCACTCGTGCCGCCAGCGCCGCCAGGCGAAGTCCCCCGCGTCCGCCGGGTCCAGCACGGCCGGCGCCCAGCTCTGCCCACCGTCGGTGGTCACCTCCACGGCGACCACCGGGGCGTGCCCCGACCAGGCCCGACCATCCAGCGTGCACGGGCCCTGTCGCAGCACCCGACGGCGGGACATGAAGTCGGGGAACCCGGGTGGACGGACCAGCGCCCGTGGCTCGATCCGGGTGACCGGCACGCCCGGGTCGTCCGCGTCCCGGCGTAACCGGTAGGCCACCACGTTCTGGTACCCCTCGAACGGCTCGGTCCGCAGCTCGATCGAGTGGACCCACTTCACGTGCGCCATGCCGTACCAGCCCGGCACGATCAGCCGCAGCGGCGCCCCGTGCTGCGGCAGCAGGGGAGCGCCGTTCATCTCGTACGCCAGCAGCACCTCCTCGCGCAGCGCGTCGGCGACCGGAAGCGCCCGCTGGTAGTCCTGCTCGATCCCGCGCTCCACACCGTGATCGGCGCCGGTGAAGACCACGTCCACCGCGTCCGGGCCGACGCCCGCCTCCCGCAGCAGCGGAGCGAGGGGGGTCCCGGTCCACTCCGCGTTGCCGACCGCCTCGACCAGCCAGGGCTGGCTGACCGGCCGGGGGTGCAGCAGGGCCCGGCCGTTGCCGGCGCACTCCAGTGTCACCTGCCGGGTGACGCGAGGCCGTTCGCGCAGGTCGGCGAGGGTGACCGTCAACGGACTGTCCACCGCACCTCCGATGGTCAACGTGTGCGTCGCCGGGTCGAGCTCCGGGATGTCGTAGTGGATCAGCAGGTAGTGCAGCCCGGCCGGGGTGACGTCGTAGCGCAGCGCCTCCAACGGGATGCCGTGGTTGCGGGCCGCGAGCTGCAACTCCTCGGCGCTGATCGTCTCGTCCGGCTCCGCGAGCCGGGACGGGCCGCTCACCTCGGTCACGGTGGGCCCGGTGGGGGACGACGTCCGGTCATCGAGAGTGGTCATGCGGCCTCCCCGGCACAGACGGCGGCACCCGCCGTACGCGGCCCAGCCTAGGCCCTGCGTGGCGACCCGAGAACGACACCGGAGCTACGGCCGCGCGGGGGTGGTGAGTCGGTACCGGTTGGGCCGAGTGACCATTGAGGGTTGTGATGATTGCGGATGAGGAATTCTGGCGGCTCGTTGCGGTGCTGGGCGGCCGGCCCGAGGCGCACGACGACGGGCCGTACGAGCGGTTGACCGCCGTGCTGGCGGAAGAGCCGGTGGAGCGGATCATCGGCTTCGCGGAGACGCTCGCGTTCACGCTCTACCAACTGGACCGTCGGGTGCTCGCTCAGACCGTCCTGCCCGGCGGCGACCGTCTGTCCGATGACAGTTTCCTGTACGCCCGTTGCGCGGTGGTGGTGGCCGGACCAGCGGCGTTCGATGCCGTACTGGTCGATCCGGCGGTGTTCGCGCGCTTCACCACCGACGAGGCCGCCCACGCGGAATCGCTTCTTGACGTCCCGTCCAACGCCTACCAGAAAGCGACCGGGCAGGAGTGGGAGCACGTCGAGGAGTGCGACTACGAGACCGGGTCCAACGAACAGTGGTGGTGACCTGGTCTGTCAGGTGTCGGCTCAGCGTCCGGGCATAGCAGATCATCGAGGGCGTCGGGTGGTCGTCCACAGCGCCTCCGGTTGTCCACAGCCTCGTCGGCCGGGCTGGCTGACGACCCAGCGTCGGCCGGAGGCTGCCGTCATGCGACAGCCATCCGCCCGTTCGATCCGCCGCACGGTGCTGCTCTGCGCCGCGATCCCGCTCGCACTGACCGTCCAGCTCTGCGGGCTGGCGGTGCTGGTAGCGGCGGTGCCCGGTCAACCACCGACCCCGACCGTGCCGGTAGCGGCCCTGGCCGTGCCGGTCGTCGACCCAGCGCCCGCCGGGCGGTTCCGCTGGCCTGTCGACGGGCCGCCTCGTCCGGTGCGCCGGTTCGACCCGCCGCCGCGACAGTGGCTGCCCGGCCATCGCGGCGTCGACCTGGCCGCTCCCGCCGGAGCGGTGGTCCGCAGCGCCGGGCCGGGCACCGTGCTCTTCGCCGGTCTGGTGGCCGGTCGACCGGTGGTCACCGTGGGGCACGCCGACGGGCTGCGGACCACCCACGAGCCGGTCCAACCCGCCGTACGCCCCGGCCAGCCGGTCACCGCCGGCGCGCCGCTGGGCGAGCTGCTGCCCGGGCATCCGGGGTGCCCGGCCGAGGCGTGCCTGCACTGGGGCCTGCGCCGGGGCGAGGAATACCTCGACCCGCTGGCCCTGCTCGGCCTCGGCCAGGTTCGGCTGCTTCCGGTCGGTCCGGTCGCGGTGTCCGCTCCCGGCCGTGCGGTCAGCGCTGGGCGAGAAGTGCCGGCAGCCGTGCGGCCAGCCGTTCGTACTCGTCGGCGGCGTTGTAGACCTGGCCGGTGAGCCGAAGCCACCCCCGGCCGTTCCAGCTCATCACCGCCACCTCGGCGGCGAGCCGCTCACCGATCCGCGCCTGCAACGCCCGCGCCGCGTCGATCCTGGTGCCCGTGCCGGGCGGCAGGGGGATGAGGCGCAGCGCCACCCCCGGCCCGCCGGGCTCCGGCAGGTCGGCGTGGGCCACCCCCAGGGCGTCCCCCACCACCCGCTGGCCGTACGCGGCGAGCGCGGCGTTGTGCGCCCGCACCCGGTCGACGCCGAGACTGCGCATCGTGAACAGGCCGGCCGGGGCGGCCAGCCAGGGCGTGTAGTCGAGCGTCGCCTGCCACTCCAGCCGGGCCGGGAAACCCGACTCCTGCTCCCACGACACCACCAGCGGCTCGATCCGGTCCCGCCACTGCGGCGCCACCGCCAGCAGGGCGGTCCCACGCGGTGCGAACGCCCACTTGTGCAGGTTGCCCACCCAGAAGTCCGCGCCGACGCTGGCCACCGCCGTGGGCAGCATGCCCGGGGCGTGCGCGGCGTCCACCAGGACCGGCACGCCGTGTTCGCGGGCCACCCCGACGACGGCGGCCACCGGGAAGAGCTTCGCGGTGGCCGAGGTGAGCTGGTCGACGACGAGCAGCCGGGTCCGCCCGGGGCGCAGGCCGGCGCGGATGCTCTGCACGATCTGCTCGTCGGTGGCGGCCAGGGGGATCGGCAGGACCCGGCTGACAGCGCCGGTGCGGCGGCACTCGCGCTGAATCGCCAGGCTCACCGCCCCGTACCCGTGGTCGGTGCTCAGCACCTCGTCGCCGGCCTTGAGGCCAACCGACTGGAGCACCACGGCGACGCCGGTAGTGGTGTTGCCCACCAGGGCGCTGCCGTCCGGGTCGGCGCCCAGGAACGCTGCGAGGTGCCGGCGGGTGTGCGCGATCCGGTCCACCAGCCCCTGGGTGAAGAAGCGCAGCGGGTTCGCCTCCATCTCGTCGCGCAGCCGCTGCTGGGCGCGCTGCACGCCGATCGGCACCGCGCCGAACGAGCCATGGTTGAGGTGGCTGACCGCCGGGTCCAGGGAGAAGAGCAGGCGGGCGCCCGGGATCGGCTCAGGAGGATTCGGGACGCTCACTTGATGATCGTAACCGCCACGCTCGCACGCCCTCCGGCCCTTGATCAGGCGCGCGGGTGCGCCTGCCGGTAGGCGGTACGCAGCCGCTCGACCGAGACGTGGGTGTAGATCTGTGTGCTCGCCAGCGACGAGTGGCCGAGCAGTTCCTGCACGGCGCGAAGGTCCGCGCCACCCTCCAGGAGGTGGGTGGCCGCGGAGTGGCGCAGATCGTGCGGGCTGGTCCGGGGGAGCCCGGCGGCCTCTGCGTACGCACCGACAATCTGACGTGCGGTCGTCGGGTTGAGCCGACCACCCCGGGCACCCAGCAGCAGCGCGTCGCCGGAGCGGGCGCCCACCATCACCGGGCGGCCCCGGCGCAGCCAGTCGTCCAACGCCCGCTGGGCGGGCACCCCGTACGGCACCGAACGCTCCCGCCCGCCCTTGCCGAACACCCGGATCACCCGCCGGCCGTGGTCGACATCCCCGACGTCCAATCCACACGCCTCGCTGACCCGTACGCCGGTGGCGTAGAGCAGCTCCAGCAGCACCCGGTCCCGTAGCGGCACCGCCTCGGCCCCTTCCGCTGCGTCCGACGTCGGCGCGGCTTCGGCGTCCGTGCGTGGCGGGTTCGTGCGGGTTGCGTCGTCCGTGCGGGTTGCGTCAGTGTGCGGTGGCGGGTTGGTGGGCGGCGCCTGCCGGGACGGTGCCTCGACCAGAGCGGCGGCCTGGTCGGCGCGCAGCACGCTGGGCAGGTCCCGGTGCGCGCGAGGGCTGGCCAGCGCGGCGCCCACGTCGGCGGGGAGCAGTCCGGCCCGGTGTGCCCAGGCGCTGAATGCCCGCGCCGACGCGGCCCGCCGGGCCAACGACGTGCGGGCCGCACCCGTGGTGCGCTGCCGTGCCAGCCAACTGCGAAGCACCGACAGGTCCAGCTCGGCGAGGTCGACGCAGCCCATTCGGACGGCGTGGTCGAGTAGCGAGACCAGATCGGTGACGTACGCGCGGACGGTGTGCGCCGAGCGGTTACGGACCCGGGACAGGTGTTCGGCGAAGTCGTCGACAGCGTCGCGCAACGCTGGCGGGAGCGCCTGGTGCATGGCCCGGGTGCCCCGGTCCGGTCGGCTCATCGTGGTCGCGCCGACGTGCAGGCCGGTTCCTCGGCCCCGGCACCCTCACTGACGGCTGACACGGCACCAGCCTACGGCCGGTCCGCCTCCGCCACCGGACACGACGGCGCCGGTGTCCACCCGCGACTACCGGCGGTTGTTCTTCTTGATCAGGAACACGACCAAGCCGACAACGAGCACGGCGGTCACGACGAGACAGCAGAGCACGCTGATGTGCCACGGCTTGATTGCACCCATGACCGGGCACGGTACCGGCAGTGTCGGCTGGCCGGGATCCCGACCGCGAGAGGGCACCGGCATCCCGGACGACCACCTCGGCCGGGCGGCGGTGACGCATCCGCTCAGGCAACAGGTCGACCGGACGTCTCCGCCACCGCACGCTTCTGTTTGGCTGGCGCGACGAGGGCGTAGCCGTCGTCGCGACGGACCACCATGGACAGCTGCTCCAGCAGTGACAGCTTGCGCAACGCGGTCCGGACGTCGACGCCGGCGCGCGCGGAGAGCCGGTCCACTCCCATCGCGCCTCGGCGGGGCAGCGCCTCCAGCAGCGACAGCGCGTCGTCGTCCAGCGCGTCGGTGGCCCGCTGCGGTCCACGTGCCAGCGGGGCCAGGTCCACGCCGATCCGACCTACCTCCTCCAGCACGTGCGCGACCCCGGTGACCAGTCGGGCCTTGGACTGCTCGCGCAGGAACTCGTGCGCGCCGACGGACATCGCCGAGGTCACCGGCCCTGGCACCACCATGGCCACCCGACTGGCGTGGATGGCTCGCCGCGCGGTCTGCGTCGCGCCACTGCGCGCCGACGCCTCCACCACGACGGTGCCCCGGGTGCCTGCGGCGATCACCCGGTTGCGGATCAGGAACCGGGGCCGCAGCGGCTCGGCTCCGGGCGGCCACTCGCTGAGCAGCAGCCCCGTCTCGGCGATCCGGTCGAAGAGCGCGGCGTTGCCCATCGGGTACGGACGGTCGAGCCCGCAGGCGAGCACCGCGACGGTCAGACCGCCAGCGGTGAGTGCGCCCCTGTGGGCGGCGGCGTCGATGCCGAACGCGCCACCGGACACGACAGTCCAGTCCCGCTCCGCCAAGCCGTACCCCAACTCGGTCGCGACGTGCTGCCCATAGCCGGTGGCCGCCCGCGCCCCGACCACTGCCACCGAGCGGTCCAGAGCCTCGCCGAGCGGCCAGCTCCCGCGTACCCAGAAGCAGAGCGGCGGGGCGGTCTCACAGTCCACCCGGCGGCTGACGTCCGGCAGCCGCATCGCGGCCAGGCTGGCGACCTGGGCCGGCCACTCCTCGTCGTCCGGCGTGACCAGCCGGGCACCCAGTCGATCCGCCCGCTCCAGCGCCTCCGCGGCCACCGCCCGCGCGTCGCCGGACGCCGAGCGTGCGGCGACAGTGGTGTGCAGCCAGCCGTCCGGACTGCCGCCGTCGAGCAGCAGAGCCAGGGTCTCCACCGGACCGTGTCGTTCGACAAGGTGATGCACAGCGCGCGTGCCCGGCTCCGCCAACCAGGTCAGGGCGACCCGGGCCAGCCTTCGTTCGTCCTCGGCGCTCACGCCGCCTCCCCCGTCCGTAGTTGAAGCGCTTCCCGGACGTCGTCCTGGTCAGGTCGGTCGCGACCGTCCAGATCAGCGATGGTCCAGGCCATCCGGATCACCCGGTCGAAGCCGCGCGCCGACAGCGAGCCGGAGTCGAGCCGGCCGCGCAACTCCACGGTGACCCGGGCCGGCAGCCGCCACGGCGGTCGGCGCAGGTGGGGACCTTCCACCTCGGCGTTGAGCCGTCGACCGAGGTCGGCCCAGCGGGCGGCGGCTGCCTGCCGGGCCGCCGCCACCCGGGCGGCGACAGTCGCCGAGGGCTCGACATCGCCGTCGGTCGCCATCAGCTCGGCCGCCCGCACCGGCATCAGCCGCACCTGGACGTCGATCCGGTCGAGCAGTGGCCCGGAGAGCCTTCCCAGGTAGCGGCGGCGCACCAGCGGCGAACACTCGCAGTGCGCGTCGCCAGCCGGTTTCGCGCACGGACACGGGTTGGCCGCCAGGACCAACTGGGTCCGGGCCGGGTACACGGTGCCGCCCCCGCTGCGGCTGAGCTGGATGCGGCCGTGCTCCAGCGGCTGGCGCAGCGCCTCCAGCGCGCCCTTGCTGAACTCAGGAGCCTCATCCAGGAAGAGCACCCCGCGATGCGCCAGCGACACCGCGCCGGGTCGGGCCAGCCCCGAGCCGCCCCCGACCAGCGACGGCACTGTCGCGGTGTGGTGCGGCGCCTGGAACGGCGGGCGACGCAGCAGCCGACCACCCGGCGGCAGCAGCCCGGCGACCGAGTGCAGCGCGGTGACCTCCAGCGCCGCGTCGTCGTCAAGCTCGGGCAGGATCGACGGCAGTCGTTCGGCGAGCATCGTCTTGCCGGCGCCCGGCGGGCCGAGCAGCGCCACGTGGTGCCCGCCGGCCGCGGCGACCTCCAGGGCGCGCCGACCCAGTTGCTGGCCGGCGACGTCGGCGAGATCCGGGCCACCGGCCGGCGGCTCCGGGATGTCCGCCGGTGGTTCGATGAGCGGGGTCCCGTCCCGAACGAAGGCGACGAGCCGGTGCAGGGTGTCCACCGCTCGCACCCGTACCCCCGGGATGACGGCGGCCTCGGCGGCGTTGCCGACCGGGACGATCACCCGAGCGACGCCGGCCTGGGCTGCGGCGGCGACCATCGGGAGTACGCCGCGCACCGGCCGGACCGTCCCGTCGAGCCCCAGCTCGCCGAGGACCACCACCCCCTCCAGGGGGAGCAGCGGCAACTCACCTGAGCCACCCAGCAGCGCCGCGGCGATGGCCAGGTCGAAGGCCGACCCGAACTTCGGCAGCGTGGCGGGCAGCAGGTTGAGGGTGATCCGCCGGTTGGGCCAGCGCTGGCCGGAGTTGACCACTGCGGCGCGGACCCGGTCGCGGGCCTCGTGCAGGGCGGTGTCCGGCAGGCCGGAGATCACCACCGCCGGCAGGCCGGCGGCCAGGTCGGCCTCCACCTCGACGAGGTGGCCGGTCACCCCGACCAGCCCCACGCAGAGCACCTTCGCGTAGCTCACGGCGCGTCACCAATCCTCCGGGTACGCATGTCAGAACGCGCCCTTGAGGTGGTCGACCTGCGCCGGACCGGCGTCGGGCAGCCGCACCGACAGCACGTCGAAGCGCACCTCCTCAGCGGTCGTGCCGGTCTCGGTCAGCCACCGCGCGGCGAGCCCCCGCAGACGGCGGGCCTTGGCCGGCACCACCGCCTCGGCCGGGGTGCCGAAGGCCTCACCCCGTCGGGTCTTCACCTCGCAGAAGGCGAGCACCGGCCCGTCCCACGCGATGATGTCGATCTCCCCGGCCGGGCAGCGCCAGTTTCGGGCGATAGGGCGCAGCCCCGCCTCGGTCAGGTGCCGGGCCGCACACTGCTCGCCGTACGCGCCAACCGCCTGGTTCCGCTTCGTCATGGCCGGCACGGTGCCCGCCGGAGGGTGACCGCCGCGACCCGGCGGGGGCCCGGCTGTGGACAACGGGGGTGCTGTGGACAGTCGGATGATCATGCCGGCGCTGTGCTACAGCGCGACTCGTGTCCGCGCTGTCCCGGACGATCGGCGGCGCGGCCGGCCGGGCTGAAATGGCGCGGGCGTGGCCGGTCGCATACGGTGCCTGACGTGGACGGACGACGGAGTTTTCCGGAAGATCAGGAGCCGCGCTGGTACCCCGACGAGCGGGGTCGCGGTTACGGCGAGTCGGAGTGGCGTGGCGCGGGCGAAGCGCGGTACCGGGACGGTGAGATCCCCGAGCAGCGTGGCGCGGAAGACGGCCGCTCCGTCGAGGACACCGGAGTCGGCCGCCGCCGCGAGCCGGACTCGGGACGCTTCGGCGCCGTCGACGCGAGCCGCTTCGGTACGCCGGAGTCGGACTCGGGTCGTCTGAGCGCGGTGGACGTGGGCCGTTTCGGTGCGCCGGAGCCGGACTCCGGTCGCTTCGGCGTCCTGGACGATCAGACCGGTCGGTTCGGGGCGAGCGAGGCTGATTCGGGGCGTTTCGGCGCTGTCGACCCGTTGGGTGCCGCCCGGCCGGAGGTGGACGGTTACCGGGCCACCCGATCGAGGCGGGCGGACCGGGACCCCTCGGAGACCTCTGGTGAGCTGCCCAGACGCCGGGCCGCCCGCGAGACGACCACTGCGGGATCTCCGGTGACCAGCGCGGCACCTGACACCACCCGCGACAGCGCGGCGACAGAGTCGGCCGGCATGCTCGCTGACCAGGCTCGTCCCGCTCCGCTCGCCGGGTACCCGATCATCGAGCCCACCCGGGGTGGCGGCGACACGCCGCACCCGCTGGAGATGCCTACCGGCCCGATGCCCGGGATCGGCCCGCGCCCCGACCTGCCCACAGGTGAGCCGCCGGTGTATCCGCCGGCCGCCGACGGCGTCTATCGGACCCGCCGACCGGTGCTGGCCGTACTCTTCGCTCTGTTGGCGTTGGTCTTCGAGGTTCCCGCGTTGCGGGTGCTGCTGGCGGGCGTGACCGGCGACCCGGTGGACGCCGGGAACGTGGTGGCGGGTATCGCCCTGGTCGCCGGACTGCCGATCTTCGCGACCGGGCTGTACGGGCTCCGAACCGGAGGTCTGGCGCTCGCCGACAACGGTCGGGGCTGGCTGCGCCCACCGACGGCCTACCTGACCGTCGGCCTGGTGCTCTTCGTGACCGCCGCGCTCGCCGCCGGCTGACCCGACCGGCCCGCCAGCGGCCGGGTGCGCGCTGATGATTCGGACAACAACCAGGAAATAGTGGCCTCCGGCGACGCGGAGGCCACTATTTCCACGAACCAGCGCGATCTTCCCGACAACGCCCGCGAGCAAGCAACGCCCGCGAGCGAGCGGCGGAGCAGCACGCCACGCGCACCCCGGGGCGGCTGAACGGGTGAGGGGCGTACACTGGCCAACTGGCGACCGCCTCGTGCGGTCGACCTCGCGCGCCCTCTTCACGAATCGTCGTGGAGCGACGGCCTCCCTGGTCCCGATCTTGATCGGGTCCACCATGGGTCGGCGACCAGGCGCCAGGACGCCCGGCCACCGGCCGGGCGTGACAACCAGGGACCTTGAGGAGTACCCCAACCATGGCCGTCGTGACCATGCGTCAGCTGCTGGAGAGCGGTGTCCACTTCGGGCACCAGACCCGGCGCTGGAACCCGAAGATGAAGCGCTTCATCATGACCGAGCGCAACGGCATCTACATCATCGACCTGCGCCAGACCCTCGAGTACATCGAGAAGGCGTACGAGTTCGTGCGTGGGACCGTCGCCGAGGGTGGCAGCATCCTGTTCGTCGGCACCAAGAAGCAGGCCCAGGAGGCGATTGCCGAGCAGGCGACCCGGGTCGGCCAGCCGTACGTCAACCACCGCTGGCTCGGTGGCATGCTGACCAACTTCCAGACCGTTTACAAGCGGCTCCAGCGGATGAAGGAGCTGGAGGGCCTGGGTGACCTCAGCGGCACCGCCGCCGGTTACACCAAGAAGGAGACCCTGCAGCTCTCCCGCGAGAAGATCAAGCTGACCCGCACCCTCGGTGGCCTGCGGGACATGCAGAAGCTTCCCGCCGCGGTCTGGATCGTCGACACCAAGAAGGAGCACATCGCCGTCGACGAGGCCCGCAAGCTGGGCATCCCGGTGATCGCGGTGCTGGACACCAACTGTGACCCGGACGAGGTCGACTTCCCGATCCCGGGTAACGACGACGCGATCCGGTCGGCGGAGCTGCTGACCAAGGTCGTCGCCGCCGCCGTCGCGGATGGTCTGATCGCGCGTTCCGGCCGTCGCCGGGGCAACGACGAGAAGCCCGAGGGTGTCGCGAGCGACGAGCCGCTGACCGAGTGGGAGCGCGAGCTGCTTGAGCCGAAGAAGGCCGACGAGTCGGCCACTCCGGCCGCCCCGGCCGAGCAGCCCGCCGCTGCCGCCACCGAGCAGCCCGCCACCCCGGAGCAGCCGGCGCAGGCCGCCACCGAGCAGCCGGCGGCCGCGACCGCGGAGTGATCGCACCGTCGCTGCCCTGCCGTCCGTTTTCGCGAACGGCGGGCAGCGACGGTACGCCGGGCACGATTCGCCCGGATCCGGGTAACCGGCACCTCTGACCATCCACACGCCGTCTCAACACCGAAGAGAGAGCCATGTCCCAAATCACCGCCGCGGACGTCAAGAAGCTCCGCGACCTCACCGGCGCCGGCATGATGGACAGCAAGAAGGCGCTGACCGAGGCCGAGGGCGACTTCGACAAGGCCGTCGAGATCCTGCGCGTCAAGGGCGCCAAGGACGTCGGCAAGCGGGCCGGCCGTACGGCCGCGAACGGCCTGGTCGCCCACTCCGGCAAGGCGCTGCTCGAGCTCAACTGCGAGACCGACTTCGTCGCCAAGACCGAGTCGTTCATCGCGCTGGGCCAGCAGCTGGTCGAGCACGGTGAGCGCGCTGGCGTGAACTCCGCCGAGGAGCTGCTCGCCACCGAGCTCGACGGCAAGGTCGTCGCGGACCTGATCCAGGAGCAGTCCGCCAAGATCGGCGAGAAGCTGGTCCTCAACCGGTTCGCCCGGGTCGAGGGCACCACCGCCGTCTACCTGCACCGCAAGGCCCAGGACCTGCCGCCGGCGGTTGGTGTGCTGGTGTCGTACACCGGCAAGACCGACGAGGCCGGCGACGCCGACGCCCGTGGTGTGGCAATGCAGATCGCCGCGATGCGGCCGAAGTACCTCACCCGGGACGAGGTTCCGGCTGAGGTCGTCGAGTCCGAGCGGCGCATCGCCGAGCAGACCGCCCGCGAGGAGAACAAGCCCGAGGCGGCTCTGCCGAAGATCATCGAGGGTCGGGTCAACTCCTTCTTCAAGGACTTCGTCCTGATCGAGCAGTCGTCCGTCTCTGACAACAAGAAGTCGGTGAAGCAGCTGCTGGCCGAGGCCGGCATCGAGGTCACCCGCTTCGTGCGGTTCGAGGTCGGCCAGGCCTGAGCCGCCACCGGGCGCCACGCGCGCCCGTGGGCAGAAGACGTCAACGAGGAGGCCGCCGGTGTACGTGACAGGCACCGCGGCCTCCTCGTCACATAGGGTCGGCAGCGGCAGGTTCGCGGTACGCGCCGCACGGGGCGTGCGCGTGGGGAAGGGCGGGGCGGATGACGCAGGTTGTGAGTGACCGGACGCTGGAGCTGGACGATCCGACGGCACCGCCGCCGGGGCGTGCCCGCCGGGTGGTGCTGAAGCTCTCCGGTGAGGTCTTCGGTGGCGGCGCGATCGGCGTCGACCCGGACGTCGTCCAGGCCATCGCCCGGCAGATCGCCACAGTGGTCCGCCGCGGCGTGCAGGTCTCCGTGGTGGTCGGCGGAGGCAACTTCTTCCGCGGCGCGGAGCTGCAGAAGCGCGGGATGGACCGGGCCCGCGCCGACTACATGGGCATGCTCGGCACCGTGATGAACTGCCTCGCGCTCCAGGACTTCCTGGAGAAGGAGGGCATCGAGACCCGGGTGCAGAGCGCCATCACGATGGCCCAGGTCGCCGAGCCGTACATCCCGCTGCGGGCCATCCGGCACCTGGAGAAGGGCCGCGTGGTCATCTTCGGCGCCGGCGCCGGAATGCCGTACTTCTCCACTGACACGGTGGCCGCCCAGCGGGCGCTGGAGATCCGGGCCGACGTGGTGCTGATGAGCAAGAACGGCGTGGACGGCGTCTACACCGCCGACCCGCGGATCGACCCCACCGCCAGCAAGCTCGACTCGATCACCTTCTCCGAGGCGCTGCGCCGCAACCTGCGGGTGGCCGACGCTGCGGCGTTCAGCCTCTGCATGGAGAACGGCCTGCCGATGCTGGTCTTTGGCGCGCAGGGTGAGGACACCATCATCCGCGCTGTGGGTGGCGACAAGATCGGCACCCTGATCACCGCCTGAGTCCCGCCGACCGGCGACGACGACAGCGGTCTGACGACTTTCAGCAGAGCCCACCACGAGCACAGAAGGAGGCGAGGAGACCGGTGATCGACGACACCCTCCTCGAGGCCGAGGAGAAGATGGAGCGTGCGGTTGAGCACGCCAAGGAGGAGTTCGGCGCCATCCGTACCGGTCGCGCCAACGCCGCCATGTTCTCCAAGGTCATCATCGACTACTACGGCACGCCCACGCCGCTGACGCAGATGGCGTCCATCGCGGTTCCCGAGCCGCGGATGGCCATCATCAAGCCGTACGACAACTCGCAGATCAACGCGATGGAGAAGGCGATCCGCGACTCGGACCTCGGGGTCAACCCGAACAACGAGGGCAACCAGCTGCGCATCCTGCTCCCGCAGATGACCGAGGAACGCCGCCGCGACATGATCAAGGTGGCTCGGCACAAGGGCGAGGAGGCCAAGGTGGCGATCCGCAACGTCCGCCGCCGTGGCAAGGAGGAGCTGGACCGGATCGTCAAGGACGGCGAGGCCGGCGAGGACGACGGTCGCCGCGCCGAGAAGGAACTCGACGACCTGACCCAGCGGTACGTGGCCAGCATCGACGACCTGGTGAAGCACAAGGAAACCGAGCTGCTCGAGGTGTGACCCATGCTCCGAGGCCCGTTCCCGACGTCGGGAACGGGCCTCGTTCCATAGGTCAGCAGGGGATCCAGACGGCCCTGGTGCTTTCGGCGAACTGCTCGCCGGTGTCCGAGCCGCGCAGTGAGAAGTGGGCGGTGGCCCGGCCGGGGTGCAGCGCCGGAGCGATCCGGGCGAACGCCATCCCGAGTTCGACGGTGCCGCCGTCGCAGAGGATCTCGCCGGCGCCGTGGCCCCCGGTGGCCCAGAGGGTCGGCAGGCCGTCCTGCACCAGCGAGGCCGACATGAGGACGATGCCGGCCGGGCAGTTCCGGGCGGTGGCGGTGACCGCTGCCGCCGGGTACGTCACTCCCGGCTCGCCGACGGGCGGCTCGAACGGGTACAGCTCGCTGGTGTGGCGGTCGATGGTGATCCTGGTCAGTGCCGTGGTGGCGGCGGCCGGTGACCCTGCTCCCAGGACCATGGCGGCCACCGTCAGCACCGCGAGACCGAACTTGTACATGTGAGTGCCCTTCCCCCGTTCCGAGCGCGGGCTGGCGCCGGCGCGGCACCAGCGGACCACGCCGGGCGGGTGCGCTCAGTACTCGATCGCGCACACGACGAGTCGGATCGACGGCTGCGGATCGCCTGCGGTCTGCCGTACCGGATGGGTGTGCGCCGCTGGCCGGCGGGCCGGCGGGCCGGCGGCGCCGGGTGGCGTCCGTGGGCGTGCCTCGTCCGCCGTGCCGATCCGGCGTGTGCAGTAGGCTCGGCAGGATTCCCGGCCACCGGGTGGTGAACACCGGGGATCGACCGACCGTCGGGGCGGTCAATCGGAGGAACATCGCACGTGTAGGGGATGCTTGTGGTCTTGCGTCATGTGGTGGTTCTCGTGCCGCTTCGCGGTGCGTGATGTCCCACCCCGACCCCTACGGCAGCGAGCCTCGCGGCTGGGACCGGCCGGAGCGCCCGGTGGCGCTGCCCTGGCCGGACCAGGAGCTGGAGGCCGGCCAGTGGAGCCGCCGTCCGGCCGCCGGCCCTGAGCTGTACGCCGACCCGCACGCCCGGCCGTACGCCGACCCGCACCCTGCGGACCCGTACGACGAGCGTGGCCGCCCGGTCCGCCCGGATGACCGCTTCGACGACCGTGACCGGCGCGTCGACGACCGCAACCAGCCCGACCGGTACGACGACCGGGGTCGCGGTGACCGGTACGGCGACCGGGCGTCCACCGGTCCGGAGGGTGCCCCGCCCCGCGGCGGTGTCCCGCGTTTCGACGAGCCTGGCGGGTACGGCGGCCCGGGACCGTTCGACGGGCCGGTCCGCCCTGACGACACCGATTATCCGACCGCGCAGCTGGCGCCCATCGGGGCCGAGATCGGGCCGGAGCTGGAGCCGACGGCGGAGCCGACCACCGGTCGACGGTCGAAGGGGCGACGTCGGGCCAGCCTCGACCGACCGGCCACCCAGCAGGTGGGCACCGGGCGGGCCGGACGCAACCTTCCCGCGGCGATCGGGGTCGGGCTCGGCCTCGGCGCGTTGATCGTGGTGCCGCTGGTCTTCTATCCGTTGGCGTTCCTGCCGGTGATCGCCGCCGCGGTCGCCATCGGCATCTGGGAGATGGCCCGCGCGGTACGCCGCAGCGGTGCGCACCCGCCGCTGGTGCCACTGATCGCCGGCGGCGTGTTGACAGTGGGTCTGGCCTGGTACGCCGGCCCGGACGCGCTCAGCCTGGGGCTGCTGGTCACAGTGCTGGGCACCATGATCTGGCGGTTGGGTGACGGGCCGGCCGGCTTCCAGCGGGATCTCACCGCGGCCACCCTGATCGCCGTCTACGTGCCGTTCCTCGCCGGCTTTGCGGCGTTGCTGGCGGCGGCCCCCGGCGATGGGCGCCTGCGCATCCTGGCCACGCTGATCGGGGTGGTCCTCTCCGACACCGGTGGGTACGCGGCCGGGGTCTCCTTCGGCCGTCACCCGATGGCCCCGTCGATCAGCCCGAAGAAGTCCTGGGAGGGCTTCGCCGGCTCGGTCACCGCGGCGGCCCTGGGTGGGGCGTTGCTGCTGTGGCTGATGTTCGAGGTGGCCCCCTGGTGGGGTGCGCTGTTCGGGGTGGCCGTCTCCTGCGCGGCGGTCCTCGGCGACCTGGCCGAGTCGATGATCAAGCGGGATCTCGGCGTGAAGGACATGAGCAACCTGTTGCCCGGCCACGGCGGTCTGATGGACCGACTGGACTCGATCCTGTTCGCTGTGCCGACGGCCTACCTGCTGTTGGCGGTCTTCGTGCCGGTGGTGGGCTGAGGTATGAATCACGGCGACCTGGTCATCCGGCTGTGGTGGTCGCGGCCCGTTCGACACCTCCGGAGCGGCAGCCGCCGCCGACGGCGTGACACACTGGACCAGCCATGACGAGCCTGCCCTTGATCCCCGCCATCTCGGTCGCCCCCGCTGCGCGCCGGGCCTCCATGCCCCCTCAGCACCTCGCTGACCTGGACCTGGCCGGCCGCCAGGCGTTGGTCACCGGGTTGGGGGAGCCGGCCTTCCGCGCCAAGCAGGTCTCCAACCACTACTTCGGGCGGTTGGTCCGCGACCCGCAGGCGATGACCGATCTGCCAGCGGCGACCCGGGAGCGGCTGGCCGACCAGTTGCTGCCGACGTTGCTCAACCCGGTGCGCGAGCTGGCCTGCGATGACGGCGCGACCCGCAAGGCGCTCTGGCGGCTGCACGACGGCGCGCTGGTGGAGAGCGTGCTGATGGGTTATCCGGACCGGGTGACCGTCTGCATCTCCAGCCAGGCGGGTTGCGGCATGGCCTGTCCGTTCTGCGCGACCGGCCAGGCCGGGTTGACCCGCAACCTGTCGACGGCGGAGATCGTCGACCAGGCGGTGTACATGGCCGGGGTGGCGGCCTCCGGCGTGGTCGCCGGTTCCCCGCCGAGGCTGTCGCGCGTCGTCTTCATGGGCATGGGCGAGCCGCTGGCCAACTACAACCGGGTGATCGCGGCGATCCGTCGGCTGGTCAGCCCGGCACCGGAGGGGCTCGGTCTGTCCCAGCGGCACATCACCGTTTCCACTGTCGGCCTGGTTCCGGCTATCCACCGACTGGCCAGCGAAGACCTCTCAGTGACCCTTGCGTTGTCGTTGCACGCGCCCGATGATGATCTGCGCGACGAACTCGTGCCGGTAAACCAGCGCTGGAAGGTAGCCGAGGTGCTGGACGCAGCGTGGGACTACGCCGCCCGGACGGGCCGCCGCGTGTCGATCGAGTACGCGATGATCAAGGACGTGAACGACCAGCCGTGGCGAGCCGACCTGCTCGGGCGGCTGCTGGCCGGCAAATTGGCCCACGTGAACCTCATCCCGCTCAATCCGACGCCGGGCAGCCGCTGGGACGCGAGCCCGAAGCCGGTCGAGCGGGAGTTCGTCCGGCGGTTGCGCGACGCCGGGGTGTCCACCACAGTTCGGGACACCCGAGGTCGCGAGATCGACGGCGCGTGTGGCCAGCTTGCCGCCGCCGAAGACAACGACACCAACACCGACCGCGCCGGAGAGGCACCGGCGTGACCGGGCGTGGCGAACGAGACCAGGAGACATAGTGGCGAGTCAGGGTCAGCGTTTCCGGCGCAAGGCGCTCCGCCGGGGATACAAGGTCGACGAGGTGGATGCCTTCCTCGACCGGGTCGAGGCGACGCTCGACGGCCGACAGGTCGGTGCCCCGGTGGCCTCCCAGGAGGTTCATGACGTCGTCTTCCGGGTCCGCTTCAACGGCTACGACGAGTGGCAGGTCGACCTGCACCTGGACCGGGTCGAGCGGCAGCTGGCCGAGCTGGAGGAGCGCAACAGCGCCGGGCGCGGTGGCGACCCCCGGATGGGTGACCGGATGGGCCCACCGGACCGGATGGGTCCGCCGATGCGTGATGACCGGGGCATGGTCCCGCAGCCGATGCCGCCCCGGCCGATGCCCGCGCAGGCCGGCCCGCCCTACGGCCGCTACGACGAGCCGACCGGTGCCTTCGCCGGTGGGTACGACGCCCCCCGCGGCGGTGGTTACGACGCGCCACGTGGCCCGGCCGGCCCCCCGATGGGCCCCGGTGGCCAGATGGGCCCCGGCCCGATGGGTGGCCACGGCATGCCGCAGCGCGGCCTGCCCGCCGGTCCCAGCGGGTACGGCCCGCCGGACGACCAGCGCTCACCCGGTGGCTACGGCCCGGATGATCAGCGCGGCGGGTACGGCCCCGACGACCAGCGCGCGCCCGGCGGTTATCCGCCGCCGCCGGAGGAGCCGCGCTTCGACGGCTTCGAGGCGGGGCGGCACGGTCGCGCCGACATGACGGCCGAGATCCGGATGCCGGAGCGGGATCTGCGCGACATGCGCCGTGGTCCGGCCGGTCCGCCTCCGCTGCCGCAGCAGGGCATGGGTGGCCCGCCGATGGCCGGTCCGCCCGCGGTGGCCGGCCCCCCGATGGGCGGCCCGCCGATGGGTGGTCCGCCGATGGCCGGTCCGCCCGGCAGCGATCTGTACCGGGTCGACCAGATCCGTCGTAGCTTCCAGGTGCGCCGGTTCGGCAGCGGGTACGACCCCGACCAGGTGGACCGGTTCTTCGACACCCTGCTCGGTGGCATGCAGCGCCGTAACCCGATGCCTGTCGACCCGAAGGACCTGGACACGCTCCGGTTCGGCCTGGTGCCGGGTGGCTACTTCGAGGCCGAGGTCGACGCGGCGCTCAAGGACGTGCAGGACATCCTCTTCGGGCGCTGACCCGACGCGGTACGGACGAGGGCCCGTCCCCCGGGTGGGGGCGGGCCCTCGGCGTACGTCGGCCGGTCGTCCGGCGGTGGGTCGGGTCAGGAGCGCAGACCGCTGCGCCGCAACACGATGTCGCCGATCACGATGATCAGCAGCAGCGCGGCCAGGCCGATCAGCCAGATGTCCTCGACCCTGCCCTCGTGGTTGCCGCAGATCATCGCCAGCAGCGCCAGTGCGGACAGCACGGCGCCGATCTGCCCGGCCTTGCGGTGCCCGGGCTTGTGCTGGTCTGGCGACGTTACCGGCTCGCTTCCTGCCACTGTCGGTCCTTCCCTCGCGATCGGATCTTTGGTTAGTCTGGCACGCCTCGTACGCGGTGCGGTGGGGTGGGGGTTTCCTGGCCATCGGCCCTGCCCCACCTGGGCTGGATGGCACTACCGGCGTCGCGGGGCGGCGGTCAGACTCGCTCCGGTAGCGTTTGGCGTACACCTGATTGTCTGTTTGAGGGGGACTGTGCGGTGCGAGTGACCGGAACCGGGCACGCCAGCATGCGGATCGACACGGCCGCGGGCAGCATCCTGTGCGACCCGTGGGTGAATCCGGCCTACTTCGCGTCGTGGTTCCCGTTCCCGGACAATTCTCTGCTGGACTGGGAGAGCCTGGGTCAGGTCGACTACCTGTACGTCTCCCACCTGCACCGGGACCACTTCGACGCGAAGCACCTGCGCGACTTCGTCTCCAAGGACGCCACGGTCCTGCTCCCCGAGTTCCCCACCTCGGAGATGGAGGACGAGTTCCGGGCGCTGGGCTTCACCAAGTTCCTGAAGGCGCCCAACGAGCAGGTGGTGGAGCTGCCCGGCGGCCTGAAGATCATGATTCAGGCGTTGACCAGCCCGACCGACGGGCCGATCGGCGACTCCTCGCTCTGGGTCGAGTACGAGGGTGTGCGGCTGCTCAACCAGAACGATGCCCGCCCCACCGACCTGAGCGTGTTCGCCGAGCTGGGGCACGTGCACGCGCACCTGCTCCAGTTCTCCGGTGCGATCTGGTACCCGATGGTCTACGAGTTGCCGCAGGCGGCGAAGACCGCGTTCGGTAAGCAGAAGCGTGACCGGCAGTTCGACCGGACCTGGCGGTACATCGACGACCTGAAGGCGTCGCACGTCTTCCCGATCGCCGGCCCGCCGTGCTTCCTCGACGACGCCCTGTGGCAGTTCAACGACATCCACGGCGACGAGGGCAACATCTTCCCCGACCAGTCGGTCTTCCTGTCGGAGTACGCCAAGGTCGGTGGCACCAACGGGATCGTGCTGCTGCCGGGCAGCGTCGCCGAGGTCACCACCGAGGGCGCGAGCACCACCCACCCGGTGCCGGTGCAGGAGTTCTTCGCCAACAAGGTCGCGCACCTGGAGGAGATGCGGGAGCGCAAGCGCCCGATCATCGAGGCGGAGAAGGCGTCCTGGCGGCACCCCGAGGTGGACGTGCTCGGCGAGATGAAGCGTCGGATCGAGCCGCTGCTCGACGAGTCGATCTACCTGGCCAAGGGGGTCGGCGGTCCGGTCCGTTTCGACCTGGTGGGGTATGACGGCGAGAGCGTCGAGTCGATCGTGGTGGACTTCCCCGGCAAGGAGGTCCGGCCGTACGCGGACGAGAAGGTGCGCTACCGGTTCCGGACCGAGCGGTCGCTGATCGAGCACCTGCTCTTCATCGACGAGGTGGACTGGGTCAACTCGCTCTTCCTGTCCTGCCGGTTCTCGGCGGCCCGGATCGGCCAGTACAACGAGTTCGTCTACGCGTTCTTCAAGTGTCTTTCCGAGGAGCGGCTCCAGTACGCCGAGGGCTGGTACGACGAGCACGAGCGCAGCACCGACGCCGAGGACATCACGTTGGGCGACTGGGTGGTGCAGCGGCGGTGCCCGCACCTGAAGGCGGACCTGACCCGCTTCGGCATCGTCGACGGCGACCAGCTCACCTGCCAGTTGCACGGCTGGCGCTTCGACCTGCCCAGCGGCCGCTGCCTGACCAGCGTCGGCCACAAGGTGCGAGCCCACCGGGTGGACGCGGAAACCCCGGCTCCCGCCGGCGAGGCAGTGATCTGACCCCCTCACCACCGCGATCTTGCACTTGCTGTCGCGCCTGAGCGGGGCATACCGCCCGTATCGGCGTCCGAAAGTGCAAGATCGCGGGAGTCTGGTCAGCGGCCCAGGTCGGTGAGGATGCGGCGGGCGGCGTTGTGGCCGGCCGCGCCGATGACGCTGCCGGCCGGGTGGCAGCCGGCGCTGCCGGCGTACACACCGTCGACGCCGGTGGCGTAGGGCATCCGGTCGGTGAACGAGACGGTGTTGTCGACGTGGTGGATGTGCCCACCGGTGATGCCGAAGTGCTCCTCGATGCCGGGTGGGGCCAGCGGCACCGCGTCGGCGATCAGGTCACCGGTGCCGGGGGCGTACCGCTCGACGATCCCGATGAGCCGGTCGACGTAGCCGGGCAGCTCCGCGTCCCAGGTGGTTCCGGCCAACTCGTAGGGGACGGACTGGACGAAGAGCGCCGACGAGTGGTGCCCGGCGGCGTCGGAGAGCGACGGGTCGACTGTGGTGTGCAGGTACCACTCGATGGTGGGCTCCGCCGGCAGCAGCCCGGCCTGCACGTCCGCCCACATGGCGCGCAGCGCGGTCATCGGCGACGCCTCCGCCCCGCCGACCAGCGATGCCGACCCGGGCAGCAGGTGGATGGTCGAGCCGAACGGGCTCGGCGTGCCGTCCGGCAGGCAGGAGAACCGCGGCAGCCCGGTGAGCGCCAGGTTGAGCTTGAGGGTGGTGCCGGGCCGGCGGACCGCCGCCATCCGTTCGCCGAGCCGCGCCGGGAGCGCACCGTCGGGCAACAGGTCCATCAGCCGGTACGGGTCACACGCGCCGAGGACCACCCGAGCGGCGACCTCCCGACCGTCGGCCAGCACCACTCCGCTCGCCGCGCCGCCGTCCAGCGTCACCGCGTGCACCGGCGTACCGGTCAGGATCCTGGCCCCGGCGGCGCGTGCGGCCTCGGCGAAGGTCCGGGAGACGGTGCCCATCCCGCCCTCGGCGATCATCCAGGTGCCGCCGGAGCCGGGCAGTCGGCACATGTTGTGCACGAGGAAGTTGTGGCCGGTGCCGGGGTCGTCCGGGCCGGCGTTGAGCCCGGACAGGCCGTCGGTGACCGCGTACATGCTGACCAGCAGTTCGGAGCGGAACTCGAACCGGGCCAGGTAGTCGGCGACCGAGCCCTGCACGAGGTCGACGAAGACCTGGCGCAGCGCCGGGCGGACGTGCCGCTCGGCGGTCTCCTGGACGTTCAGCGGCTCGGCCAGCCAGGCCGGGGCGAGGTCTTCCCGCAGCGCGGCCAGCTCGGCCTGCATGGCGTCGTCGGCGGCCACGTCACCGGGGGAGAAGAAATCGGCGAGCTGCGCCCGGGTGGCGGCCGTGTCACTGCCGAAGAGCAGGTACGGCGAGCCGAGGCCGCCCGGGGTGGGGAGGAAGTAGTGCGGGTCGCGGCGCAGCACCGGAATCCGTACGTCGAGCGTGGCGAGCAGCTCCGGGGGCATCAGCCCGAGCAGGTACGACCCGGTGGAGTGGCGCAGCCCCGGCACCTTCGGGAACGGGTTCTCGGTGCGGGTCGCGCCGCCGATCACGTCGGCGGCCTCCAGCACGAGGACATCCAGGCCGGCCCGGGCCAGCAGGACTGCGGAGACCAGACCGTTGTGCCCGGCACCGACGATCACGACGTCGGCGCGGGCCGGAATCTCACTGCTCATGCCGCGGCAGCCTAGTCCGCCCTGCCCAACCAGGTCACCCCTTCCACCCCACCCCATACCCCGCCCCACCTGCCCCGTCTTCTGTTGATCATGAAGTTATTGCCACGACACGCCGCGCCGAGTGGCAATAACTTCATGATCAACCGGGCCGGCGGGTGGGGGGTGGGGTTGGGAGGAGGCGGGAGGTAGGGGTGGGGGAGGTAGGGGCGGGGGAGGTAGGGGTGGGGGAGGTAGGGGTGGGGGTAGGTGGAGGGTGAAGGTGGAGCCTTGGGTGGGGGTGCTGGTGGCGCTGACCGTGCCGCCGTGGGCCTCGGTGAGCTTGCGCACGATGGCGAGGCCCAGGCCGCTGCCGCCGGTCAGCCGGCTACGGGACTTCTCGGCCCGCCAGAAGCGATCGAAGACCCGGGGCAGGTCCTCGGCGCTGATACCGCTGCCGGTGTCGGTCACCGAGACGACGACCTCGGCGTCGGTCGCGCTGGCGCTGATCGTCACGCGCCCGCCCGACGGGGTGTGCCGTACCGCGTTGGCGACCAGGTTGCCGACGGCCTGGCGGAGTCGCACCGGGTCGGCGTGCACCCGCGGGTCGGCCTCGGTGCGTACCGTGATGGTGACGCCGACCCGGTCGGCCTGGGCCCGGTGCGCCTCAGCGACCTGGGCGAGCAGGTCGGCGAGGTAGACCTCTTCGGGGTGCAGCCGCAGCGCGCCCGCGTCGGCCTCGGCCAGGTCCTGCAGGTCGGTGATCACGTGCTGGAGCACTGTCGCCTCCTCCAGCAGTGAGGAGAGCAGCCGGCGGTCGGGGGCCGCGACGCCGTCCTCGACCGCTTCGAGCCAACCCCGGATGTTGCTCACCGGCGTACGCATCTCGTGGGCGATGTCGCTGACCATGGCCCGGCGTAACTGCTCCAGCCGTTCCCGCCGCTCGGCCATGTCATTGAAGGCCTCGGCCAGTCGGGCGATCTCGTCGCGGCCGGTCACCCGGACCCGGGCTGCGCCGTCGCCGTCGCGCATCCGCTGGGCGGCCCCGGTCAGCGCGTGCAGCGGGCGGGTCAGCCGGATGCCGGCGAGGACTGTGAAGCCGATCGTCACCAGCAGGACGAGGCCGGCGACAGCGACGATGCGGGTCTGGTTGGCCGGGGAGAGGTCGAAGGTGGTCGAGGGGCGACCGCCCGGGTCGCTGACGAAGAGGGTCGCGGCCGGAGCGACGTACGGGAGGAGTTGTTCGCGTCGACTGGTGCCGACGCAGGCACTGACCGCCCGGTTGTGCTCCTGGTCGACGCCGGCCGCGCTGCGGGAATCGGGTGCGCTGGCCGCCGGCTGCCTCGTCCAGGTCCAGTTCAGGTCCACCTGCACGGCGGGCAGGCGTCGCCGCGCCAGGCAGGTGTTCACCAGGGCGTTGAGCTGGGCGAGCGCCTTGCCCTCGGTGGCCGTACGGGTCGCGAGATCCACTCTCGCCTGGCCGCAGACGGCACTGTCGGCGAGGTCGGTGCCGGGGGTGTCGATGCGGGGGCGGCCAGTGGGCCCGTCCACGACGGTGGCGTCGATCTGCGCCCGGAGCCGCAGACACTGGACCGCCTGGGCCGCCTCGTCGCGCAGCGCGGCGCGCTCCTCCGGTGGGAGCTGGTACGGCCCGATGGCGCGCGGGTCGATGCGGCTGGCGCCGCCGTCACCGCCGCCCGGCATTGTGGTGCCGGGCATCAGGGCGGTGTCGACGGCAAGCGCGTCGACGGTCGCGGACGACGTCGTCGGCAACGGGCCCGCGCCGGGTGCCGAGTCCGCGATCGGCGCACCCGTCTCGGTGGTCAGGGCGATCCGCCGGCCGACGTCCTGGGCGAGCGGCCGAACTGCCGCGTCGACCCCGTCCCAGTTCGGATGGGTCGCCGCGTACGCGAGCACTGTGTCGTAGATGCGCGCGTCGTCGGCCAGCGCCTGCCCCTGCTCCTGCCGGATCGCTCCGGTGGTGGTGCGGACGGCCAGCCACGCGGTCGCCGCGATCGAGCCGATGGCGATGAGGACGGCCAGCGCCAGCAGTCGGAGCAGCAGGCTGCGGCGCAGCGGGACCTCAACCGACACGGGGGGACTCTTCGACCAACTTGTATCCGATGCCGTACACGGTCACCAACCGGGCCGGCTTGCGCGGGTTCGGCTCGATCTTCCGGCGGAGGTTCATCACGTGCACGTCCACGGTCCGGTTGGTGATGTACCTGTCGAAGCCGTGCAGGTAGCCCAGGAGCTGATCCCTGGTGAACGCCCGGGCGGGCTGGGCGGCCATCGCCTGGAGCAGCTGGAACTCACCAGGTGTGCAGTCGACGAGGCGGCCGTCGCTGCGTACCTCGTGGCGCACCGGGTCGACGTGCACCGCGCCCACCCGCAGCACCGGGTCCGCCTGCGTCCGTTGGCCCCGGCGCAGCAGGCTGCGGGCCCGGGCGACCAGTTCACGCGGGCTGTACGGCTTCGTCATGTAGTCGTCGGCGCCCAGGTCGAGGCCGAGCAGCAGGTCGTCCTCGGTCGACCGGGCGGTCAGCATGAGCACCGGCAGGTCGGACTCCCGGCGCAGGATGCGACAGACGTCCAGGCCGTCGACCTTCGGCATCATCACGTCGAGGATCAGCAGATCCGGGGGCCGCTGCCGGATCTGCTCCAGCGCGGCCCGCCCGTCGGCCACCACGACCACCTCGTGCCCCTCGCGTTCCAGATACCGGCGCGCCAGCTCCGCCTGCTTCTGGTCGTCCTCGGCCACCAGCACGTACGCACACACGGCAGCGACTGTACGTGGCCCCGACCGGTTCCAGCACTGCCGCTGAGCTGGGACTATCGGATGACGACCGGTTCCTTACAGGTCTCTGACACCCGGGCGTGAAGCTGCACGCCATGACCAACTCAACCCATCGGGTCGCGGCCGGCCTCGCCGCGGTCACGGTGCTCGCCGTCGCCCTCGCCGTCGCCCTCACCGGCTGCGGCGGCGGTGCGTCCAGCGCCGACAAGGGCACCGCCAGCGGCGATGTCGCGTCGCTCGTCACCCCGTCCGCCCGGGCGAGCGCCACCCCGACCGGTGGCGCCGCCAACGGTCGGCCGCAGCTACGCCTGGACATGACCGACGAGGAGGAGGAGCGGCTCTGGGGGACGTACAACATCTGCCTGCACGACAACGGCGTGAAGCTGAACGACGGCCGGTCACAACCCGGCCCGGTGGGGGACGGCACGGGCCTGTCCCTCGACCAGAGCGGGGAGCCGAAGGCGGCGTACGTGGCGTGCGCGAACAAGCTGCCGCTCCAGCCGCCGGAGCTGGACCCGAAGAAGAACCCGAACTACGTGAGTCAGTGGAACGACTACGTCCAGTGCCTGCGTGGACGCGGAATGAAGATCCACTCGCTGCCGGACGGCTCCGGTTGGACCTACGACGACGGGGTCGCCGACCCGACCAACGGACTTGACGGTCAGGCCGTGGCCAAGCTCGACAAGGAATGCACGATGGAGATCTTCGGTGCCCGGCAGTAACCCGACCGACGGCCCTGGTCGGCGGACGACCCGGCGTACCGCGATCGTGGTGGCGGTGGTGACAGTGGTGGTCGCCGTGGGTGCCGGCGTCGGGGCGTTGGCTCTGCGGCGTCACCCCGGCGGTGACGCCCCCAGCGCCCCGCCGCCGGTCGCCACGACGACTGTGACCCGGGCCGACCTGTCGGACAGCCGCTCGCTGAACGGCACACTCGGCTTCGGCCCGGAGCGGTTGGTGAAGGGCGCAGGGGAGGGCGTCGTCACCCGGCTGCCGAAGGTGGGCGACACGGTGGCCCGGGGCAAGGCGCTCTACTGGGTCAACGACCGACCGGTGCCGGTGCTGTTCGGCGGGACGCCGCTCTTCCGCACGCTCGACAAGCCAGGTCTGGTGGGCAGCGACGTACGGATCGTGTCGGACAACCTGAAGGCGCTGGGCTACCAGACCGGTACGCAGCCGTCCCGGGGCACCGACGGCACGAAGATCGGAACAGGTCAGGCACTGCTCACCAAGAGTCTGGTCAGCGCGATCAAGAAGTGGCAGCAGGCACTCGGCCTGGACCCCACGGGCACGATCGGGGTCGGGCAGGCAGCTGTGCTGACCGGGCCGGCCCGGGTCAGCGCGGTGAAGGCGCTGCCCGGTGACCCGGTCGCCGGTGAGCTGCTGGCCGTCACCGAGAAGGTCAAGCTGGTCACAGTGCCGGTCGGGGCCACCGAGGTCGGCACCATCACTGTGGGCGCCGCAGTGGTCGTCGCCCTGCCGGACAGCTCCGAGATCCCGGCCACCGTCGCCTCGATCTCGCAGACGGTGCGCGGCGGTGGCTCGGACGACGGCACCGGGCAGGGCAGCCCGCCGACGGTTGACGTCCTCGTCGCACCGACCCGGGCGGCGGACGTGGCCAAGCTGGACGCGGCAACGGTGCAGGTCCGCTTCACCACCGCCGTCCACAAGGGCGTGCTCGCGGTGCCGGTCGGCGCGCTGGTGGCGCTCCGCGAGGGCGGGCATGCGCTGCAACTGCCCGACGGTGGGCTGGTGGCCGTGGAGACCGGGATGTTCGCCCGGGGTCTGGTGGAGATCAGCGGCACCGGTGTGACCGAGGGCCTCGACGTCATGACGGCATCGTGATCGCCGAACCGGTGCTGAGCGTCGAGGCAGTCAGTAGGACGTACCCCGGCGGGGTGACGGCGCTTGACGACGTCTCACTGACGGTGCGCGCGGGCGAGATGCTCGCCATCGTCGGGCCCTCCGGGTCCGGCAAGTCCACGCTGCTGAACATCATGGGCACCCTCGACCTGCCGACCAGCGGTCGGGTACGCGTCGCCGGGCAGGAGGTCACCGCGCTGTCCGACCGTCGGCTCTCCGCGCTGCGGGGCCGCTGGCTCGGTTTCGTCTTCCAGCAGTTCCACCTCACCGACGGGCTGGATGCCGCCGAGAACGTCGCCACCGGCCTGCTCTACGCCGGGGTGCCCCGCCGTCGCCGTCGCCGAACGGCGATCGAGGCGCTGGCCCGGGTCGGCCTGGCGCACCGTGTCGACCACCTGCCGCAGCAGCTCTCCGGCGGGGAGCGGCAGCGGGTGGCGATAGCGCGGGCGCTCGTCAACGAGCCCGCGTTGGTGCTGGCCGACGAGCCGACCGGCGCCCTCGACACGGTCAACGGGGAGGCGGTTCTTGCCCTGCTCACAGACCTCAACGCGGAGGGCACCACCATCGCGGTGATCACCCACGACCGCGATCTCGCCGCCCGTACGCCTCGGCAGGTGGAGATCCGCGACGGCCGGATCGTCGCCGACACCGTCACCGGGAGCGGGGTGTGAGCGCGTCCCCGGGTGACACCCGGTCGACCCGGCTCGCCCCGACCGACGTACTCCGGCTCGGTCTGCTCGGCCTGACCACCCGCCGGATGCGGGCGGTCCTCTCCGCCCTGGGCATCTCCATCGGCATCGCCACGTTGGTGGTCGTGGTGGGTATCCCCGCGTCCAGCCAGCGCGACCTGATGGACCAGCTCTCCGCCCTCGGCACCAACCTGCTGCGGGTCGAGCCCGTGCCGGATCAGAACCCGCCCGTCCTCCTGCCCGAGGACGCCGCTGCCATGGTGTCGCGGATCGGGCCGGTCCAGACGGCGAGCGCGGTCGCGAACACGCACACCGCCGTACGCCGCAACGACCTGCTGGACCGGTACGACACGTCCGGGCTCACAGTGCTCGCGTCCCGGCCGGACCTGTTGGGGACTGTCAACGGCCGGATCCGCAGCGGGCGGGCCCTCGACGCCGGCGCGGCCCAGCTTCCGACAGCAGTCCTCGGGTACGTAGCGGCGAGCCGGCTCGGCTTTGCCACTGTGGATCCCCGGCAACCACCCCAGGTGTTCATCGGCGAGCGCTGGTTCACTGTGATCGGCATCCTGGACCCGTTGCCGCTCTCCCCGGATCTGGACCGCTCGGTGCTGGTCGGGTGGGACGCCGCCAAGGCCATGCTCGACTTCGACGGTCACCCCACTGTCGTCTACCTGCGGGCCACTGAGGACGCGTTGGAGGACGTCCGCGCCGTGCTGCCGGCCACCCTCAACCCGCAGTTGCCCGGGCTGGTCCAGGTCAGCCGCCCCTCCGACGCGCTCGCTGCGAAACGGGCCACCGAGAGCAGCTTCTCCGCGCTGTTCCTCGGGTTGGCGGCGGTCGCCCTGCTGGTCGGTGGGATCGGGGTGGCCAACACGATGGTCATCTCGGTGCTGGAGCGTCGTCGGGAGATCGGTCTACGCCGAGCGCTCGGCGCGAACCGCGGCCAGATCCGGGTGCAGTTCCTCACCGAGTCGGTACTGCTCAGCGTGCTCGGCGGTGCCGCCGGGGCCGTCCTGGGGGTGCTCGCGACTGTCGGCTACGCCAGCTACCAGGGCTGGCCGCCCACGATTCCACTGACCGCGGTGCTCGGCGGAATCACCGGCGCCCTCCTGGTAGGGGTGATCGCCGGCGTCTACCCGTCAATCCGAGCCGCCCGCCTAACCCCCACCGAAGCCCTCTCCACCCCCTAACCCCGCCACCCGCCGCCCCCACCCACCCTCCCCTCCCCCCGCCCCAGCCCGCGTTGATCATGAAGTTATTGCCCGGACACGCCGAGTCGGGTGGCAACAACTTCATGATCGACCAGGCTCAGGGGAGGGGTGGGTGGGGCGGTTGGTGCGCCAGTTGGAGAGGGCCAGGGTGGCGGAGTAGCCGGCCAGGACGATCACATGGAACAGGTAGAGCCAGAGGAGGACCGCCACGCCGGCGCCGATGTCGTCGAAGCCGCCGAAGGGCACTCCGAGGTCCAGCGGGAGCGAGGCGAAGAGCACGAAGCCGTGCAGGAATCCGGAGAGGTTCGCCGCGGTGAAAGACCCGACCCCGAGGGTGGAGAGCCAGTCCGGTGAGGCCGGCCCGACGACCCGGAACACCCACACCAGCACCGGCGTGAGCACCAGCCAGACCGCCAGGAACGACAGCACCACGCCGAGTACACCGAGCCAACCGCCCTGGCGTACGAGGCGGGTGGTGAGCGGGAGCGCCAACAGGATCGACAGCAGCAGCGCGGGGGCCGGCGCGAGCAGCGGCATCAGCAGGAGCCGGCCCCGCCAGCCGACAAGGTGCTCGTCGGTGCGGGGCGCGGCCACCGAGACGAACGCTCTGCGCAGGCCCTCGCCATACAGTGAGGCGGGCAGCAGGGAGGCCAGCGCCAGCAGCGGCGTCAACCCCACCCCGGCGTCGACCAGTGCCTCCACCGCCCGGGGCGCGCCGATCGCGGTGGGCAGGGCCTCCACGGCGTACGAGGTCAGCCGGCGTACCCGGTCGGCCCCGGCCACCAGCGCGGTGAGCCAGATCGCCAGCAGGGCGACCGGCACCACGGCGATCGCCCCGTAGAAGGTGATCGCGGCGGCGTGCAACGACAGGTCCCGTCCGCGCACCGGACGGAACGCGGCTGTGGTGATCCGTTTCGCGCGCTGCCATCCGTTGCCCATCGGGTTCTCCTTCCCCGTCGTCGAGGCCGTCACTCCTTAAGATCGCCGGTCATGACTGTTCTCACTACCGAACGCCTGATCCTGCGCGACTGGACCGACGATCCGGCCGATCTGGCCCGGATCTACGACATCTACTCGCGTCCCGAGGTCAGTCGATATCTGGGTGTGGCGTCGGGTCTGCCGATGACCAACCCCGCCCAGGCCGTCGAGCGGCTGCGGAGCTGGCAGGAGCGGCACGCCGACGACGGCGGCCGGTACGGCACCTGGGCGATCGAGGTACGCGAGACGGGTCAGGTGGTGGGCACCGTGTTGCTCAAGCCGTTGCCGGGGCGCGACGAGTCGCGCCGAACCGACGACATCGAGGTGGGCTGGCACCTGCACCCGGACGCGTGGGGTCACGGCTACGCCACCGAGGCGGCCCGCGCGGTGGTGGCCCGGGAGTTCGCCGCCGGCACCCGGGAGATCTACGCGGTCGTGTCGCCGAGCAACGAACCGTCGATGGCTGTCGCTCGGCGGCTGGGCATGGGGCATGTCGGTCAGCGCACCGACTGGTACGGCGGGGAGCTGCTGGAGACCTTCGTGCTGACGGCGCCAGATGTCTGATCGTTCCCGTACGACCTGACGCAAGATCCTGCGCAACTCCGGGGAAGGTGTGGCCTCCAGTGGTCGGGGGCGACACCTTCCCCGAATTTGTGGGCCCGGTCGGTGCGGGCGGCAGCCGTCGGGGGGAGGGAAGTCCGTCAATAGTGACTGCTGTCGAAGTGTTGACGCTCCGGTAGCACGTCAGTAACCTTTGGCCAAAGTAATGCAAGATTTCGACAAAGGCATGCACGATTCTGTGCATGCTCCCGGAAGATTCAACGGGCCTCCTCAGGAGGCCCGTTGATGGTCGTACCCATCTGGTGTTTCCAGGACGAGCGCCGCCCCCGCGCCGCCCGATGCCATCCCGTCTCTCTCGACACCGGCCCTCTCGCGTCGGCCGGCGCTGCACCGCCGCACCCCCACCCCGTGGTCCAGCCACCGCGGCAACCGTCCCCCGACGACAAGGACAGTGATGAGACGAACGAATCTGTTCAGGATGGTGGCGGCCACGGCCGCCGCCGCGCTGATCGCGACGGCCGGGGCGACCGCCCTCGCTGGCCCGGCCGCCGCCGCCCGACCGGTCGACCCGGCTGCCGCACCGAGCACCGGCTTCGCGCCGGCGGCCACCAACCTCGCCCAGGGCCGTCCCACCCAGGAGAGCGGCCACGCCGACGTCTACGACTCGTCGAAGGTCGTCGACGGCAACGCGGGCAGCTACTGGGAGAGCGTCAACAACGCCTTCCCGCAGTGGGTGCAGGTCGATCTCGGCTCATCGCAGAGCGTCAACCAGGTCGTCCTGAAGCTGCCGACCTCCGGTTGGGGCACCCGGACGCAGACGCTGAGCGTGCGAGGCAGCACCAACGGTTCGTCCTTCACCGACCTGGTCGGGTCGCAGACCTACACCTTCAACCCGGCGAGCGGCAGCACCGCCACGATCAACTTCAGCTCGACCTCCACCCGCTACGTCCGGATCACCATCACCGCCAACAGCGGCTGGCCGGCCGGGCAGCTCTCCGAGCTGGAGGTGTACGGCAGCGGCGGCACCACCCCCGACACCACAGCGCCGAGCGTTCCCGGCAACCTCTCCTACACCCAGTCGGGCACCACCATCAGCCTCAACTGGGTCGCGTCGACCGACAACGCGGGCGGCAGCGGCATCGCCGGCTACGACGTCTACCGCAACGGCGCGTTCCTCCAGTCCGTCGGCAACGTGACCACCTTCAACGACACCCAGCCGGCGACTGCCACCGTGTCGTACCACGTCCGGGCCCGCGACGGCGCCGGCAACCTGTCCGGCAACAGCAACACGGTGACCCGGACCGGCAGCGGTGACACCACAGCGCCGAGCGTCCCGGGGACCCTGTCGCAGAGCACGTCGGGCAGCACAATCACGCTGACCTGGGGTGCCTCCACCGACTCCGGTGGCAGTGGGCTCGCCGGCTACAACGTCTACCGGGGCGGCAGCCTGATCGCCACGTTGGGCACCGTCCTCACCTACCAGGACACCCAGCCGGTGACGGCTACCGTGTCGTACTTCGTCCGTGCTCGCGACGGCGCCGGCAACCTCTCCGGCAACAGCAACACCGTCACCCGGACCGGCAGCAACCCGCCGGCCTGCACCAACGTGGCGCAGGGCAAGAGCATGACGGCGAGCGGCTCCACCTTCAGCTTCACCCCGGACAAGGCCAACGACGGGCAGCTCAGCACCTACTGGGAGGGGGCGGCGAGCTACCCGCAGAACCTGACAGTGGCGCTGGGCGCGAACCACTCCATCTCCGGTGTCACAGTGAAGCTCAACCCGGACCCGGCCTGGGGCACCCGTACCCAGACCATCCAGGTCCTCGGTCGCGACCAGGCGTCGTCGACGTACACCAGTCTGGTGTCGGCGGCGGCCTACCAGTTCACCCAGGGCACCAACCTGGTGACCATCCCGGTCAGCGCCACCACAGCTGACGTGCAGTTGCGGTTCACCGGCAACACCGGTGCCCCGTCCGGCCAGGTGGCCGAGCTTGAGGTGTGCGGCACCCCGGCACCCAACCCGGATCTGGTCGTCAGCTCCGTGACCTGGTCCCCCACGTCGCCCAGCGAGGTCTCAGCGGTCACCCTCTCGGCCGTGGTGCAGAACATCGGGTCGGCCGCCGCGGGCGCGACCACTGTGAACTTCAGCCTGGCCGGCGCGGTCGTCGGCAGCGCCACCGTGGGCACGCTCGCCACGGGCGCCTCCACCACGGTGTCGTTCAACGCCGGCACGCGGCCGATGGGCAGCTACGCCGTCTCGGCGGTGGTCGACCCGGCGAACACGATCGTCGAGCAGAACAACGGCAACAACAGCTTCACCGCGGCGTCGCCGCTGGTGGTGACGCAGGCCCCGGGCCCTGACCTCCAGGTGCTCAGCATCGCCTCGAACCCGCCGAACCCGGCCGTCGGGGCGGCCGTCACCTTCACCGTGACGGTTCGCAACCGGGGCACCACAGCTACCGGCGCGACAACTGTCACCCGGCTGGTGGCGGGCAGCACCACCCTCAACACCAGCACCGCCTCGATCGCCGCCGGCGCGACGGTCACAGTGCCCGTCAGCGGTAGCTGGACCGCCACCAGCGGGGGCGCCACCCTCACCGCCACCGCCGACGCCACCAACCTGGTCACCGAGACCAACGAGACAAACAACGCGTTCAGCCAGTCGATAGTGGTCGGTCGCGGGGCCGCCGTCCCGTACGTCTCCTACGAGGCGGAGGCCGGCCGTTACCAGGGCACGCTGCTGGAGGCCGACCCGCTGCGTACCTTCGGGCACACCAACTTCGCCAGCGAGTCCTCGGGTCGCAAGTCGGTACGACTCACCAGCACCGGCCAGTTCGTCGAGTTCACCTCGGCCAACCAGGCCAACTCCATAGTGGTGCGCAACTCCATCCCGGACGCGCCCGGTGGTGGCGGCATCGAGGCGACCATCAGCCTCTACGTCAACGACGTCTTCTCCCGGAAGTTGACGCTGTCGTCGAAGCACAGCTGGCTCTACGGCAACACCGACGGGCCGGAGGCGCTGACCAACACCCCGCAGGCCGACGCCCGGCGGCTCTTCGACGAGTCGAACGCGCTGCTGGCCCAGTCGTATCCGGCCGGCACCCGGTTCAAGTTGCAGCGCGACTCGGGTGACACCGCCTCCTTCTACGTCATCGACATGATCGATCTGGAGCAGGTCGCGCCGGCGGCGAGCCAACCGGCCGGCTGCACCTCGATCACCTCGTACGGCGCGGTCCCCAACGACGGGCTCGACGACACCGCCGCCATCCAACGGGCGGTGACCGACGACGACCAGAACGGCGTCATCAGCTGCGTCTGGATCCCCGCCGGGCAGTGGCGGCAGGAGCAGAAGATCCTGACCGACGACCCGCTGAACCGGGGTACGCACAACCAGGTCGGCATCAGCAACGTCACGATCCGGGGCGCCGGCATGTGGCACTCGCAGCTCTACACGCTGACCGAACCGCAGAACGTGGTGGGCGGCATCAACCACCCGCACGAGGGCAACTTCGGCTTCGACATCGACAAGAACACCCAGATCTCCGACATCGCCATCTTCGGCTCGGGCCGGATCCGCGGCGGTGACGGCAACGCCGAGGGTGGCGTCGGTCTGAACGGTCGCTTCGGCACCGGCACGAAGATCAGCAACGTCTGGATCGAGCACGCCAACGTGGGCGTCTGGGTGGGGCGCGACTACGACAACATCCCCGACCTGTGGGGGCCGGCCGACGGGCTGGACTTCTCCGGCATGCGGATCCGCAACACGTACGCCGACGGCATCAACTTCAGCAACGGCACGCGTAACTCGCGGGTGTTCAACTCGTCCTTCCGCACCACCGGTGACGACGCGCTCGCCGTCTGGGCCAACCCGTACGTCAAGGACCGCAACGTCGACATCGCCCACGACAACCACTTCGTCAACAACACCATCCAGCTGCCCTGGCGGGCCAACGGCATCGCCATCTACGGCGGCTACGACAACTCGATCGAGAACAACCTGATCTACGACACGGCCAACTACCCGGGCATCATGCTGGCGACCGACCACGACCCGCTGCCGTTCTCCGGCACGACGCTGATCGCCAACAACGGGCTCTACCGCACCGGCGGCGCCTTCTGGAACGAGGACCAGGAGTTCGGTGCCATCACGATCTTCCCGGCCACCAGGGACATCGTCGGGGTCACGATCCGCGACACCGACATCATCGATTCCACGTACGACGGCATCCAGTTCAAGAACGGTGGCGGCAACATACCGAACCTTGCGGTCACCAACGTGCGGATCGACAGGTCCGTCAACGGTGCCGGCATCCTCGCGATGAGCGGTGCGCGCGGCAACGCCAACCTGACCAACGTGACAATCACCAACTCGGCCGACGGCAACATCGTCATCCAGCCGGGCTCGCAGTTCGTCATCAACGGCGGCTAGCCCTCCGCTTGATCACACGGTTCCAGTCAAGTCGGGGTGTCCGTATCTGCGGACACCCCGACTTTCGTGCTGGGCACCGCTGCGCAAGGTCTGTCGTGGGCATCGGGCCGGCAGCCCCCGCACCGCCGAGCCGAAAGCACAGGGCCTGAGTAGACAGCTACTCAGGCCCTGTGCGTGTCGCTCAACGAGAGTGGGTCAGCCGAACGATTTGACCCCGCGCCAGTCGTCACCCAGGACGACCTTCACCTGCCCACCGGTGCTGGTGGTGGAAGGGTGATAGATCCGCATCATGCCGTCGGTGCCGGACCGGGTCCAGAAGTCGGGAACCCGGTCTCCGCTGACGTCCGGAATGCTGATCATGGCGCTGATGTTGGCCTCGGACCATCCCGTCCCGTACGAGACGTCTCCGCTGCGCGAGCCGGCGGCCGACTTGAGCGAATCAAGGTTCACGCTGCCCGGGAGCGAGCCGGGCTTGCCGTGCCGGACGTACATGTTGCCGTTGTCCAGGTTGCGCCAGAGCATGTCCGGCGTGCCGTCCAGATCGATGTCCGCCACGTTGACGACTTCGCGTCGGGCCCAGGCGGTGCCCTCCATCAGGGTCGCCTCCTGGAAGCTGCCACCCGTGTAGCCGCTCAGCGCCCAGAAGGCGGGCCCGGCCCGCAGAATCAGGTCCGGGAGCTTGTCGCCGGTGATGTCACCGACGGCCTTGATCTGGGTCCAGGTGTCCGGCGAGGGCACCGCGGTTCCGCCGACACCGGTGGCCGGGAGGATGACCCGCAGCCGACGTTCGACGTCGAAGGTGCCATACCCGTCGCCCGGGTAGAGCCAGAAGCCGCCGTCCGGGGTACGGGCGAACATGTCGGTCGTGCCGTCGCCGGGATAGGTGTCGGTGTGCTTGGTGAGCAGGGCCGCCCTGCCCGTGTTCGGGTCGAACCAGTGACCCGTCGGGTTGAGCTTGCCGTCGCTGTAGGAGCCGACGAGCCAGGCGTACAGCTCGCCGCCCGTGTCACCGGCGTAGTTGCGCAGGTTGCCCGACGAGTCCACCAGGAGCAGGTCGGGAATCCCGTCACCGCCCGTGTCGCCAGGCCCGTCGGCGGTCGAGCGTGGCGGCAGGTAGAACGTGTAATCGGTGCGGGCGCTGCGGTTGCCGACCGAGTCGTACGCGTACACGTGCAGGGTGGTGGGGCCGGCGTGCCGGGGTGCCAGGTTGGGCACTGTGGCTTTGCCGCTGGTCGCTGCCACGGTCACGGCGCCGATGCTCTCGAAAGAGTAGGTGAAACTCGTGGCGCCGGAGGCGGTGAACGTGATGGGACCGGTCTCGCCGAACTTGATCGTGGCCCACGTCGCGCCGTCGGGGGTGGCCTGCTTGAAGACGTCGCTGGCGACGTCCGGTGCCGGGGGTGCGGAGGCGTCGATGGTGAGGCGGCACGGCTCGTTGCCGGGTGGGAAGAACGAGGACGTGGCGCCCACCGCGTCCTCGGCGCTCACCTCCCACGAGTAGATCGCCTTGTCCTCCAGGTTGCCGGAGGGGATCGTCAGTGTGGCCTTGCCGTCGACAGTGGCGGTGACGACGGTGCCCGCCGGGGTGGTGGTGCCGTTCTTCCAGAAGCGGAAGCGCAGGCTCTTGAGGTTGCCGTCACCATCCGAGGCGGACGCGGAAAGGACGATGTTGGTCTTCGCCACCGTTACGCCTCCGCCCGGGCCGGGCACGCAACTACCGCCGGGTGAGGTGGTGCCGCCCGTCGGCTCGTTGGGCGGCCGGTTGTAGGTGACGGTCAGCTCGGCGGAGGTGACCTTGAACTTGCGCCAGGTCAGCGTGTCGGACTCGCTGCTGGCGCGCATGCCGAGGGTGAGGTTCGGCCAGCCGCCGTTGGCGGCGTCCTGGGCGCCCTTCTTCACGTCGAAGCTCACGTAGTCGTCGGCGCAGTTGCTGCCGTACCCGTAGGCGAAAGACCGTCGGGACTGTTCCTCTGCCCATGCCGGCTGCTTGTTCCAGGTGCTGCCGCTGGAGATGGAACCGGTGCGCCAGAGCTGCATCTCGCGGGCGGAGCAGTTCCACGAGTGGTTGTTCAGCACCTTGAAGCTCGCCGAGGTGACAGTTGCACCCTTGATCGAGGCGTTGTAACCCATCCGCCAGAACGAGCGGGCTCGCAGCGGCGTGTCCTCCTCGTAGCCCACCCGGGCGTCAGTGGTTCCGGAGTTGAAGTTGGTGCCGTTGTAGGTGTTGGTGTTGGGGTGCTGTGAATAGACGGTGGCCCAGGCCTGTTTGCCGCTGGTGAGGGTCGGGTCCAGGAATACGGGGAAGAGCACGTCCGGGCCGGTGAGCAGCCCGGTGGCGGCGGCGTCGAGGTGCAGTCGGACGTCGCCGGTGCCGTCGCCGTCGAGCCGGGTGGGGATCTGGGCCTCGCGTGCACCCGGCTCACTGCCGACGAGGCCGGACAACTTCAGCACGTCGGCGGACGTGGCCACGGAGGTGCGGGGGGCGCTGTCGGGCGCCTCCGGGTCGCGTCCGGCGGAGTCCCAGGCGAACGGGCTGGGGATCGAGCTGACCTCCTCGCCGCTGACCTTGTCGAGGGCGAGGACGCCGCCGGTTGTCGCGTCGCGGCGGAAGACGACCGTCTGGGACCGCAGACCGTAGGTCAGGGAGCTGACGGCCTGGATCGTGGCGGCTGCTCGGTTCTTGACGATCAGCAGTTGTCCGACACCGCCGTCGTCACGGGCGACGACGAGCAGGTCGACTCCGGGGTGGACCTCGGGGTAGAGGGCGCGCGGGCCGTCGAGCACCGGCTTCGGCAGTCGGCCGGGCCAGGTGTACGCGATGGTGTGGCCCTCGACGTCCATTTCGGTCAGTACGGTCGGGGTACCGTCCGGCTGACCAGGGTCGCTGCCGCCGGAGAACCGCACCGGCGTGACGGCGTTGACGGGTCGGATGTCCAGCCCGCTGGCGGTGCTTCCGCCGCGGGTCAGCGTGTTGTCGACCGCCACCCACTGGCCGGCGGCGTTCTTCGACCGCTGGGGGATGGCGTGGACAGTGGTGCGTAAGTGCCCGTTCGGCATGGCCCAGGTGAGCGAGGTGGCGCTGGTGGCCGTATCCACCAGCACGTCCGTGCCGGTCCGCCGGGCGTCGGTCATCGCGGTCGCCTCGTCGCGCGGGGCGACCGGCACCGGCGCGAGGGCCGTGTCGCGCGGTTGGTCGGTCCACCGCAATGGCAGTGGGGTCGCGACAAGTGCGGCCAGCAGGACGCCCAGGGTGAGAGTCAGCCTGAAGCGCGTACGCACAAGTGGGCTGAGCAGGCGAGGCACGGTCACGGCGCTTCTACTCCCGTGGGGGCCGACAACAGGGGGATGGCACAACAAGCAGCCCCGTTCGGCGGGCCGCGGGGCAAAACGCGAGCACACGATCGCACGACGTGAGTCTTTTTCGTCCGCCCGGGCAACGTTATTGATCCGTTACAAAAAACTGGGAAGTCGCCAGGGGTTCACGCGTAATTCGATCTTGTGTACGTTTTGCCAGCCTGATTCAGGGATATTTGGGCGCATTTTCCCGCACGCCCGATTGTTGCCATCCGCAACCAGCTCATCACCAATGGCGGCGTGACCCAGATCACCGATGGCCGATCCGGTGACGATCGGCTGGCCTTGAGTAGTGACTCCGTCTACCGCAGAGTGCTCACGCACGTGCCGATCCGGCACGTGCTTTTCGCGGTCTTCCGCGCCTCCTCGTTCGTTTTGCGCCTGGGTGGAGTCGACACGTATGCGTGGTATCGGGTTGCTGTCCCGGCGGTGGCATGGCCGACGGACCTCGACGGAGCCGCTTCGCCCTCGGGGGCACCGCGCCCGTACGGCGATGGTGCTGTTCCTGTCCACGACACTCGTCGCGACGTCCGTGCCCGCGCCGGCGTGGGCGGTGCCGGGCGCCGGCATGAGCCGCGAGGACACCCAGGTCCAGTTGCCGGACGTCCCGAAGACCAAGCAGGTCCTGCAGAACCAGGAAGCCGACTCGGACCTGCTGACCGCCGACGAGGTGCCGGTCGTTCCGTACGCGCCCAAGTCCGTCGCGCCGTGGCAGCAGGACAGTGGCGCCGTGGACCTGACCGGCGTCGAGGCCGGCGCGACCAAGCAGGTCGACGACCTGCCGGTCGCCCTCGGCGTACCGGCGGGTGGTGACCCGGCTGCCCTCGCCGGGACCTGGACCGTCGATCTCGCCGCACCCGAGGCGTCCCAGGCGGCCAGCGTGTCGGGCCTGATCATGAAGATCACCCCGCCGGCCACCGCCGACCCGGCCGCCGAGGTCGCTCTCGACGTCAACTACACGGACTTCGCCGACCTGTACGGCCCGCAGGCGGCCGACCGCTTCGGCGTCATGCTGTTGCCCGACTGCGTCTTCGACGCCCCCGACAGCGGAGACTGCGCCACCGGCGACAGCGGGACGATGTGGGCAGCACCCGGTGCGACGAGTGCCCAGGCGGTGTCCAGCGAGGTGAAGCTGGTGCCCACCAAGCGGGCGTCGGCACGCGTCGCGGCCACCGCGGACGAGCCGACGCAGCGGGTCGTCACGGGCAAGGTGCCCGTCGGCGCGTTGCTCGGCGCACAGGGTGCGGCGGGCGCACGCGCCGCCGCGGCGGAAAGCTCAAGCGTCGTCGGCGTGCTGGACACCGGCGCGTCGGCGGCCGGCGACTTCACCGCCACTCCGCTGCTCTCCTCGGGCTCCTGGGCCGCAGGTTCGTCCTCTGGCGCGTTCACCTACTCGTACCAGGTACAGACGCCCGAGACGGCCGCCGGCCTGATGCCGAAGGTGTCGCTGTCGTACTCCTCGCAGTCGGTGGACGGCCGCACCTCCGCCAGCAACAACCAGTCCTCCTGGATCGGTGACGGCTGGGACTACAGCGCGGGGGCGATCACCCGCAGCTACGCCAGCTGCCGCGAGGACTCGAAGAAGCCGGGTGCGAACAACTCCTCGCACCGCACCGCCGACCTCTGCTGGGGCTCGAAGAACGCCACCCTGTCACTTGCCGGCATGACGACCGAGCTGGTCTGGGACGAGGGCAGGGACGCCTGGTTCACTGCCAACGGCGATGGTTCCAAGGTCCAGTTGGTGCAGGACACCAGCCTGGCGAACGGTGACGCCGACGGCGAGTACTGGATCGTCACGACCCGCGACGGCACCCGCTACCACTTCGGCCGCAACCGGCTTCCGGGCTGGTCCGACCGGGGCAGCGCGGCGGACGATCCGGTCACCAACTCGGTACTCACCGTTCCGGTGTACAGCAACCACGCGAACGAGCCCTGCTACAAGGCGGGCAACTGGGCCGGCTCGGTCTGCACCGAGGCATGGCGGTGGTCCCTCGACTACGTCGAGGACATCCACGGCAACGCCATGAGCCTGTGGTGGGAACGCGAGACGAACCACTACGCCCGGAACTTCAACTTCAAGGACCCGGTCAGCTACGACCGCGGCGGCTACCTGACCCGCATCGACTACGGGCAGCGCAAGGACAATCTCTTCTCCGAGGCGCCGCTGGCGCGAATCGCCTTCAGCGTCGCGGAACGCTGCTTCGCCGAGGGATCCCTCACCTGCACCGACGGCAACTTCGCCAGCACCAACCCCGACAAGTACCGAATCTGGTACGACACTCCGGCGGACCTGCGGTGCGCCGCCGACCAGAAGTGTTGGAACGCCTCGCCGTCCTTCTTCACCCGCAAGCGCCTCGACAAGATCACCACTTCGGCGCAGCGGACGTCGGCCAAGACCCTCCAACTCGTGGACGAGTACCAGCTCAAGCAGTCGTTCCCGATCCTCAAGACCGGCCCCAACACCGCGCTCTGGCTGGAGTCCATCACCCGTACCGGACACGGCCGAAGCGGCGACAAGATCGCGCTCAACGCGGTGCGCTTCGAGTCCAACACCGAGGAGATGCCGAACCGCGTCAAGCGGGACAACCGCCCCGGCTTCTCCCGCCTGCGCATCGCTCGGGTCATCAACGAGTACGGCGGCGAGACCGTCATCAACTACAAGGCGCCGGTGGGTGACTGCAAGGACGGCACCGGCCTGCCCGGCAAGGGCGACACCGCCGAGCTGAAGGCCAACGACCGGCTGTGCTACCCCGCCTTCTGGCACCCCGACCCGGCGGTCGAGGAGATCGACTGGTTCCAGAAGTACGTCGTCGACAGCGTCGAGGAACTCCCCAACCTGGACGGCGCGTACACCACCATCACCGGGTACGCGTACGAGAAGCCGGCATGGCGGCTCGCCGAGCAGGAATTCACCAAGAAGTCCACCCGCACGTACTCCCAGTTCGCCGGCGTCGAGAAGGTCACCGTCATCACCGGTGCCGACGACCCCGACATCGGCAGCAAGCGGAGCAAGTCCGTCACCCGGTACTTCCGGGGCCTGGGCGACACCGTCTCGGTGAAGGACTCCACCGGCTCCGAGATCGCCAGGGACCACGAGGCGTTCGCCGGCCGGGTCGCCGAGGAGTTGACGTACGCCGACGCCGCCGACGCCGACGCCGCCGACGCCGACGGCGACTGGCTCACCCGCAGCGTGACGTTCCCCGCCGCGCAGGAACTCGCGACGCGCTCACGCGACGACGGCCTGAGCCCCCTGCAGGCATGGCGGGTCACCGAGCCCCGGCAGGCTTCGTACACCAGGTCCTCCGGCACCGGTGACGACACTCGCACCCTGCGCACCGTCGAGACGAAGACCACCCACGAGGCGACTCACGGCCTGCCCACGTACATCGAGTCCCTCGGTGACACCGGCAAGACCGGCGACGAGTCCTGCACCTTCATGGAGTACCTGCACCGCGACGACAAGAACCTCATCGGGTTGACCAAGCAGATCCGCACCAGCCCGACGACCTGCGCCGCGGCCAACTTCGACGACCTGAAGACGCTGAGCTCCGCGGGCCGGGTCGCCTACGACGGGCAGGCGTACGACGTCGCGCTCGGCGCCTCGACCCGCGGGCTGGCGAGCCAGACCTGGTCGTTGAAGGGCGACGGTTCCGGCTTCCAGAACGACGGCACCACGGGCTTCGACGCCACTGGTCGCGTCGTCAGCAGCACCGACCCGGACGGCAAGACCTCCAAGATCACTTACACTCCGGCCACCGGCCAGGCCACCAGCGTCACCGAGGAGAACTCGCTCGGGCACAGGCAGGTCCGGGAGTTGGATCCGGGCCGCGCCGTCACGGTCAAGACCACCGACCTGAACGACCGGGTCAGTGAGGCGAAGTACGACGCGCTGGGCCGCCTCGTCGAGGCGTGGGGACCTGGACGCACCCCGTCGTCCACGTCCGTACCGGACTTCCGGGCCCAGTACACAGTGCCCGCCGGGAAGCCGCCGTACATCACCACCTTCAGCCGGGGGCACGAGAACCGCATCCAGACCTCCGTCGCCATCTACGACGGCCTGGGCCGCGAACGGCAGACCCAGGAGGAGGCCACCGGCGGCGGCCGGCTGATCACCGACACCCACTACAACAGCTCCGGCGAGGTGTGGCGGACCAACAACGCCTACCTCGCCAAGGGAGCGCCGAACGGCCAGCTGTTCACGCCGTACGTTGACCCCGACAACCCGGCACCCGTACCCAATGCCACCCTCTACACCTACGACGGCCTCGGCCGGGTGACCCAGGAGCTGCCGGTACTGGCCGAGGTCGAGCAGCCGGCCCGGGCCACCCGCTACGCGTACGGCGCCGACCACTCCACGGTGATCAACCCGGCGGGTGCGACCTCCTACCGGCTGTTCACCGACGCCCTGGGCCGGACCACCCGCGTCGACACCTTCACCAACAGCGCCCGCACCGAGTTCACCACGATGCGCTACCAGCACGACGCGCGTGGCCAACTCGCGCAGGCCAGCCACTCCGCGAGCCCGACCCGCCCGTGGACCTGGACCTACGACCAGCGCGGCCGGATGGAGACCTCCACCGACCCGGACTCCGGCACCAGCCGGATGACGTACGACCACCGGGATCGGCAACTGACCTCGACCAACGCTCGCGGCATCACGGTCTGGAACGGGTACGACCAGCTGTCCCGCCCGACGTCTCAGCGGCTCGGCAGCAGCACCGGCACGCTCCTGGGTGAGTTCACCTACGACACCGTCGCCGGTGGCAAGGGCCTGCCGGCCAGCGCCACCCGCTACACCGACGGTCTGCCGTACACCCAGACGGTCGGCGGTTACAGCAGCGACTACCAGCCCACGTCGACGACGCTCACGCTGCCGCAGACCGTCGCCAACACGTGGGGCCTGCGGACCTCCTACACCTACGAGTACAACTACACCGACACCGGTCTGCCCGAGTCGACCACACTCCCCGCCGTCGGCAGTCTCCCGTCCGAGAAGCTTCTCGTCCGCTACACCAAGGACGGTCTGCCCCTCTCGGTGTCCGGTAAGGACTGGTACGGCGCGGAGACCGTCTACTCGCCGTACGGGCAGGTGCTGCGGTCCACCCTCGGCGCCCAGCCGTACCGGGTCTGGACGATGGCCTCGTACGACGACGCCAGCGGTGCCCTCAACAGCCAGCAGGTCTACCGCGAGCAGACCGGCGACAAGAGCATCGTCGGCGGGAACCTCGTCTCGAACCGCTCCTACAACTACGACGACGCGGGCAACATCCTCGCGATCCGCGAGCAGGCGACCGGCATCGAGGAACGGCAGTGCTTCCAGTACTCGCTCGGCCGGGTGAAGACGGCCTGGACCGCCAAGAACCAGGCGCAGTGCTCCCCGGGCCCGATCAACACGGACGGCACCCTCAACGTCGCGATCGGCACCGACAAGTCCGGCTACTGGCAGGAGTACGAGTACGACCTGCTCGGTAACCGCACCAAGCTGGTGGAGAAGGACCTGACCGGCGCCACCGCGAAGGACGCCACCAGCACGTACACCTATGGCAAGGCCGACGGCAGCCAGCCGCGGACCCTCACCAAGGTGACCAAGAACTACGTCACCCCGGCCGGTGCCGCGGTCACCGCGGCGGCCGAGCGGCTGTACGAGCTGACCGGCGAGACGAAGTCCGTCACCTCCATCCAGAACGGCGACCAGCAGACGCTGTCCTGGACCTACGACGGCCAGATCGACCGGATCGCCGGTGCGGGCACCAAGGGCAAGAGCCCGTACGTCGGTCTGGCCAGCAAGTGCCTCGACCTCACCAACGGACTCGCCACCCCCAACCAGCCCCTCATGCTCTACCCGTGCAACGAGTCGCCCGCCCAGAAGTTCGCGTTCGCTGCTACCCCGAACCAGAGCAACGCCAACCTGGGCACGCTGGCCGCGTACGACAACTGGTGTGTCCAGCCGGCCGCCAACACCGCAGGCTCGGTCCTCGCGGTGCAGACCTGCAACAGTTCGGTGGGCCAGCAGCTGGAACGCCTGTCGACCGGCCAGCTCAAGCACACCGCGTCTGGACTGTGCGTCGCCGTCAAGGACGCGGCGACCGCCGATGGCACGCCGATCGTGTTGGCCACGTGTGCCAATGTGCCCGCCCAGCAGTGGGAGGCGCAGGACGAGACCCGGCACATCTACGGGCCGGGCGGCACCCGTCTCCTGACGATCCAGCAGCGCCAGGCGACCCTGAACCTGGGCGACGCGCAGCTCACCGTTCAGCCGGGCGGGGTGCAGATCTCCGTCCAGCGCTCGTACGCCGCGCCGGGTGGCACAGTGGTCCGCTACGCGAACCGCGCTGTCTCCGGCTCCAACCTGCTGGCCCTCGCCGGCGACCACCAGGGCAGCACGTACGCCGAGATCGGCATGCACGACACGGCGATGCCGGTGCGGATCCGCAAGCAGGACCCGTTCGGCAACCAGCGTGGCACCACCCCGCTCAGCGTCAACATGCAAAGCAACACCGGCTTCCTCGGTGCGGTCCGCGACGACGCCTCCGGTTACACCCCGCTCGGCGCGCGTCTGTACGACCCGACAGTGGGACGGTTCCTCTCCGCGGACCCGGTCCTGGACCTGAACGACCCGGCCCAGTCCAACGGGTACGCGTACGCCCACAACAACCCGGTCACCCACTCGGACGCGTCGGGTCTGTCGGTGGCGCTGACCGCGTCGGAGACGGCTGCGGCGCTGGCCGGCGCGGGCCTGTCGGCGGCGATGGTCTCCCAGGCGCAGGCGAACATGGGCCGGTCGCTGATGTCGGTGATCCTCGATTCGGCCTGGTACATGCTGAAGGACTTCATCGGGATCAACGACGCCATCAACTGCTTCGGCGGTGACATGTGGGCGTGCGGCAGCCTGATCATCGGCGCGATCCCCTGGGGCAAGATCGGCAAGATCCCGGCCGTGATCAGGGCGATCGACCGGACGATCGCGGCAATCCAGGCGTGGAAGGCCGCGAAACGGGCGGCTGAGGCTGTCCTGGCGGCCGTCCGAGCGGCGGAGACAGCGGCGCTGAACGCCAAGAAGTTGGCGATCGAGCGGGCGAAGAAGGCCGCGCAGGCAGCCAAGAAGAAGGCCGCCGACAAGGTCAGCACGACGAGCAACAAGGCGACGAACGCCTCGAAGAAGACGGGCAACCCGGCGCAGAAACAGGCCCAGGCCAAGAGCAACCCGAAGGGATCGTCGGCCAAATCGAGCGGTGCTGGGAAGTCCAGTGCCGGCAAGGGCGACTCCAAGCCCGGCGGAAAAGCAGGTGCCTCGGAACGTAGTAACGGCGGCTCCAGCGGCGGCTCCTGCAAGACTTCTGGAAACAGCTTCGTACCCGGTACCAAGGTGCTCATGGCCGACGGGTCGGCCAAGCCGGTCGAGGACGTCAAGCCGGGCGACAAGGTCCAGGTGACTGATCCGGAGACGGGTCGGGTCGAGGTGGAGACGGTCGCCGCCTCGATCAAGGGTGAGGGTGTCAAACACCTGGTGAAGGTCACCATTGACACCGACGGTGAGCAGGGTTCGGACACGGCCGAGGTCACCGCGACCGACGGGCACCCGTTCTGGGTGCCGGAGCTGAACGAGTGGGTCGACGCCACCGACCTGCGATCCGGCCAGATGCTGCGAACCAGCGCCGGAACCCTCGTGCAGATCACGGCGATCGAGCGCTGGAGCACCGCGTCGGCCACCGTCCACAACCTCACCGTCGCCAACACCCACACGTACTACGTGCTCGCCGGGACCATGCCGGTCCTGGTTCACAACTGTGGCACCTCAGGCGACGAAGACCCGGCCGCGCTGCAGGGTAGGGTCAGTGCCCTCACCGAACAGATGGGAGCCGGAGCCGGGTTCCGGACTGTAGGCGGCTTGCACGTCGTCGAAGGTGTGGACCTCTTCGCGGTTGGGGCGAGATCCAACATTTCCAATCGTCAGATCGATTTACTTGATGATGCAGATGAAGCGTTCCGTATCTACCCAGGACTGCCTCGAGTGAGCGACAACCCTCACCTGCTGGGCCGTAATCATGCAGAAGGGAAGCTGTTGACTGAGGCGATGAATCTGGGAGTCGAGCCGAAGCTTCTGATTGCCAGTCGCGACTTCTGTGATGATTACTGTGCGCCGCTGATCGAACGGCTTGGCGGGCGCATTGTGACCCCCACTCGAGCTAGGTGGTGAAGGAACGATCGTGAGGGATGCTATGTCTATACCTAACGAAGAGCTCCTTGTTTCTGTGGCGGCTGCTACAAGGGTCACATCTCTGCTTCCCATTTTTCTTGAGCGTTTGGACAGGCCATTCGCCACTGACACCCTTGACCCTAAGCAAGGGGTGGAATTGAGATGGCGCGAGTTGACAGGGTTTGCGCAGTCCGATGCACTAGAAATGCACCTGAAGGACAGTTTCCAGCTGTTCACCGAACGCATTCGAGCGTCGAGTCGCCCCGGGTTTCAGGCAGCAGCGGCGGCCATCGATGTAATTTCAACCCTCCTTGATCGATCGGTTGACGATGTCGAACGGTGTTGCACGATTGCCGGCCAGGCGTTGCGGATTGCAATGGAGATGGATCGAGCCTCTGCGCCTTTGCCTGATTCCCAACAATCTTGGGCCGCATTTGAGCTCCGCGCTCAAGCGCATGTCTTTGATCTTGTGGCAGGGTCGACCGCAGGCTTCAGCCCTCAATTCATTGACAACGTGCGAGAGGAGGCGGGAATGCAGTCCATGTTTTACCGCAATGGCATGAAGGCTCTTGGAATCCGCTGAAATCTGCCGATGGTGGCGATCCTTGGGCCATGGACAGGAAAGCTGGCCAGACTGTCGATTAGCGGGTCTCACGGCGCAAGTCACGTGATCGACAGGCTTCGCGAGTACGCCGCGGTCGGGGTGCCGTTCTTTCTCCGGGTCGTTCTGCGTAACCGCGTGCCGACCATGGCCCTGTTCGAGCTGTCCGACGGCGAGTACCGGCCGTTGGCCGCCGCTGCGGCGGGGAGCACCTTCGCGATGCGGGAGCCCTTCGAGTTCTCCATCGACCCGGCCGAGTTGCTGGACGAGAGGAGTCGGGCGAGGAGGGCTGAGTCACCCCTTGATCGACACGAGGTCGGCGAGGTGGGGGTATCGGGGAGCGGTGTTACCGCCAGATCGGCGATGTGGTGTTGATCAAGGGCGGGAGCGAGGGCGGGCGGCAGCGGCGGGGGTGGGCTGAGGCTCCCAGCGGGCGTGCGGCGGGGGTGGGGGAGAATGGGCCTGTGACTTCCCCCCGCGACCTTGTTCTGCTCGGGTCCACCGGCTCGATCGGCACGCAGGCCATCGACATCGTCCGGCGCAACCCGGACCGGTTCCGGGTGGTCGCCGTGGGTGCCGGCGGCGGAAATGTCGAGCTGCTCGCCACCCAGGCCCTGGAGTTGGGCGTCGAGGCGGTCGGGGTGGCCAAGGCGTCCGCCGCGCAGGACCTGCAACTCGCGTTCTACGCCGAGGCGAGCCGGCGCGGGTGGGCCACCGGCGACTTCAAGCTTCCCAAGATCGTGGCCGGCCCGGACGCCATGACCGAGCTGGCCCAGTGGCCGTGCGACGTCGTGCTCAACGGGGTGGTCGGCTCGCTGGGCCTCGCTCCTACGCTGGCCGCGCTGCGCGGTGGTCGTACCCTCGCGCTTGCCAACAAGGAGTCGCTGGTGGCCGGCGGCCCGCTGGTCAAGGCCGCTGTGACGCGGCCGGGGCAGATCGTGCCGGTCGACTCGGAGCATTCGGCGCTGGCCCAGTGTCTGCGCTCCGGTTCGCGCGGCGAGGTGCGGCGGCTGATCGTCACGGCCAGCGGCGGCCCGTTCCGGGGTCGGCGGCGCGACGAGTTGACGCAGGTCACACCCGAGCAGGCGCTCGCGCACCCGACCTGGAACATGGGGCCGGTCGTCACGATCAACTCGGCGACCATGGTCAACAAGGCGCTTGAGGTGATCGAGGCGCACGAGCTGTTCGACGTGCCCTACGCCGACATCGCCGTGATGGTGCACCCGCAGTCGGTGATCCACTCGATGGTCGAGTTCGTCGACGGGTCGACGATCGCCCAGGCCAGCCCACCGGACATGCGGCTGCCGATCGCGCTCGGTATCGGCTGGCCGGACCGGGTGCCCGAGGCCGCCTCCGCCGTCGACTGGACGGCCGCGCACACCTGGGAGTTCGCGCCGCTCGACGACGAGGCGTTCCCGGCCGTCGCCCTGGCCAAGGCCGCCGGGGAGACCGGGCGGTGCCGGCCGGCGATCTACAACGCGGCGAACGAGGAGTGCGTGGCCGCGTTCGTGGCGGGCCGACTGCCGTTCCTCGGCATCGTCGACACCCTCGAACGGGTGTTGGAGGAGGCTCCGGACTTCGACGAACCAGGTACCGTCGAGGACGTGCTCGCGGCCGAGTCGTGGGCACGCGCGCACGCGCAGGAGATCATCGCGGGTTCGGTGGAAGGAGCTTGATGTCGTACCTGCTCGGGGTGGTCCTCTTCGCCCTGGCCATTCTCATCTCGGTGAGTCTGCACGAGGCGGGGCATCTGCTGACCGCCAAGATGTTCGGGATGAAGGTCACCAAGTACTTCGTCGGTTTCGGCCCCACCATCTGGTCGTTCAAGCGCGGCGAGACCGAGTACGGCCTCAAGGGCATCCCTCTCGGCGGCTTCTGCAAGATCGTCGGGATGACGCCGCAGGACGACGACGTCGAGCCGGGCGACGAGTCGCGGGTGATGTGGCGCTACCCGGTCTGGAAGCGGACGATCGTGATGGCCGCCGGGTCGATCACGCACTTCGCGCTCGCCCTGGTCACGATCTGGATCCTCGCCGTCTCCGCCGGCCTGCCCAACCCCGACTTCCCGACCACGGACGCGCAGGCCCGCCAGGAGCCCGCCGTCATCCGGCTCAGTGAGTGCGTGGTGCCGGAAAACTCGCTGCGAGCATGCACGCCCGCCGACGCGGCCAGCCCGGCCGCCCAGGCGCAGTTGAAGAACGGCGACCGGATCACCTCGGTCAACGGCGCCCAGATCAACTCATACGGTGACCTGCTCACCACGCTGCGCGGGCTCAAGCCGGGCGACACCGCGCAGATCGCGTACGTCCGCGACGGGCAGCCGGGCACCACCAGCACCGTGCTCGCGCAGACCCAGCGTCCGCCGCTGAACGACCCCAACGGTGCCGCCGCGCCGGTGGCCGCGCTCGGCGTCGGGCTCGTCCCCAGCACGCCCACCCGCGTGACGTACGGCCCGGTCGGCGCCTTCGGCGCCACCGCCGACTTCACCGGCGACCTGGCTGTCGGCACCGCCCAGGCGCTCCAGCGCCTCCCGCAGAAGGTCCCTGCCCTGTGGACCGCCCTCACCGGCGGCGAGCGGGACGTCGACACCCCGATCAGCGTGGTCGGCGCCAGCCGACTCGGCGGGGAAGCGGTGGAGAACAACGCCTGGCTGGTCTTCTTCATGCTCTTCGTGTCGCTGAACTTCTTCATCGGCGTGTTCAACCTGCTGCCGCTGCTCCCGGTGGACGGCGGCCACATCGCCATCGCCTGGTTCGAACGGGCCCGCTCCTGGGTCTACGCGCGGATCGGCCGGACCGACCCCGGTCGGGTGGACTACCTCAAACTGATGCCCTTCACGTACGTGGTGATCCTGATCGGTGGCGCGTTCACGCTGCTGACCATCGCCGCGGACGTCGTCAACCCCATCACGCTCTTCTCAAGGTGAGTGCCTGAAGTGACAGCTATCAGTCTCGGTATGCCCGCCGTGCCGCCCCCGCCGCTCGCTCCCCGTCGGGCCAGCCGCCAGATCATGGTCGGTTCGGTTCCGGTCGGTGGTGGTGCGCCGGTCTCCGTGCAGTCGATGACCACGACCCTCACCTCCGACATCAACGCGACCCTTCAGCAGATCGCCGAGCTGACCGCGTCCGGCTGCCAGATCGTCCGGGTGGCGGTGCCGTCCCAGGACGACGTCGAGGCGCTGCCCGCGATCGCCAAGAAGTCGCAGATCCCGGTGATCGCCGACATCCACTTCCAGCCCAAGTACGTCTTCGCCGCGATCGACGCCGGCTGCGCTGCGGTCCGGGTCAACCCGGGCAACATCCGGCAGTTCGACGACAAGGTCAAGGAGATCGCCCGCGCCGCGGGGGCGGCGGGGGTGCCGATCCGGATCGGCGTCAACGCCGGGTCGCTGGACAAGCGCCTGCTGAGCAAGTACGGCAAGGCCACCGCCGAAGCGCTTGTCGAGTCGGCGCTGTGGGAGTGCTCGCTCTTCGAGGAGCACGGCTTCCGCGACATCAAGATCTCGGTCAAGCACAACGACCCGGTCGTGATGATCCGGGCGTACCGGCAGCTCGCCGAGCAGTGCGACTACCCGCTGCACCTCGGCGTCACCGAGGCCGGCCCGGCGTTCCAGGGCACCATCAAGTCGGCGGTCGCCTTCGGCGCGCTGCTGGCCGAGGGGATCGGCGACACGATCCGGGTGTCGCTGTCCGCCCCGCCGGTCGAGGAGATCAAGGTCGGCAACCAGATCCTGGAGTCCCTCGGTCTGCGCGAGCGGGGCCTGGAGATCGTCTCGTGCCCGTCGTGCGGCCGGGCCCAGGTGGACGTCTACAAGCTCGCCGAGGAGGTCACCGCCGGCCTGGAAGGGCTGCCGGTGCCGCTGCGGGTCGCCGTCATGGGCTGCGTGGTGAACGGTCCGGGCGAGGCCCGGGAAGCTGACCTCGGCGTCGCCTCCGGCAACGGCAAGGGCCAGATCTTCGTCAAGGGGCAGGTCGTCAAGACGGTGCCCGAGGCGCAGATCGTGGAGACGCTGATCGAGGAGGCGCTGCGGATCGCCGACGAGATGGGCGCCGAGCTCCCCGAGGAGCTGCGCGGGCTGGTCACCGGCCCGACCGTCACCGTGCACTGATTTTCCATCTGGAAAAGCGGCCGTTCCCCGCGCGGGGAACGGCCGCTCTGCGTTTGTGCTGATCGCGCGCTTGAGCGCTGTGGTGCGGGCTGGCGTCACTCGGATTCGGCGAGGATCGCGTACAGCTTGCGCCGGGTCTCGTCGAGCACCTGGGCGGCCCGCTCGCGCTGGTCGTCGGTGCCGTGCATCATCACCTGGCGCAGGGCGTTCATCGCCTGCGCGCCGGAGTCGCGGATGTCGTGCCAGCTGCTCACCGTGCCCTGGGCGACGTCCGCCCACGGCGGGGTCTGCGCGGCCTCGGCGGCCTCGGCCTGGCCGGCCTCGCTGACAGTGAAGCGCTTTCGCCCCCCACCGGACTCCTCGGTGCTGGCGACGATCACACCCTCGTCCTCGAGTAACTGAAGCGTGGGGTAGATCGAACCCGGGCTCGGCCGCCACGCACCGCCGGTGCGGGAGTCGATCTCCTGGATCATCTCGTAGCCGTGCATCGGCCGCTCGGTGAGCAGAGCCAGTACGGAGGCTCGGACGTTGGGGCGTCGGCCCCGACCCCGGCCGCGGCCTCGCCCGCCCCAGGGGCCGCCGGATCCGTGCTCGGGGCCATGACCGTGCGGACCGGGCGGGATCGGTGGGAAGCCGAACCCCCGCATCCTCGCCTCGTGCATCGGGTGGTGCTGTCGGTGGAACCTCATCGGGCTCTCCCTTTCGTAGGACTATCGCTGATGCATCAACGATATATCGGCAATGCATCGCCGACAACCCTGCATTTCCCAAACCGTACGTACGTCTTGTTAGGGTGTCGACCATGCGCCTACTTCCCCCACCGGGCCCGGCCCGGGTCCTCACCCTCGGCACCCTGGTCAAGACCGCTGGGCGGAGCCTCTGGCTCGTGGCAAGCGCGCTCTTCCTCACCCGATCGGTCGGCCTGTCGGCGACCCAGGTGGGCATCGGCCTGACCATCTCGGCGCTGGTCGGTGTGCTGGCCAGCACACCGGGCGGCTACCTAGCCGACCGCATCGGCCCACGCGGGGTGCAGGTCGGCGCACTGTTCGCCGGCGGCACGTCGACCATCGGCCTGATCGCCGTCCGGTCGTTCCCCACATTCGTGCTGGTGGGAGCCGCTACGGCGCTCGCCGCTGCAATCGAGCGGGGCGCCCGAGGCGCGCTGATCGCCGGAGCCATCCCGGCCGACCAGCGGGTCCGCACCCGCGCCTACCTGCGGGCCACCACCAACGTCGGGATCTCCGTCGGCGCCGTCCTCGGCGGGTTCGCCATCGCCGCCGACACCCGAACCGGGTACGTCGCGCTGATCCTGACCGCGGCGGCGGCGTCACTGGCCGCGGCGGTGGTCTTCCTCCGACTGCCCGCCGTCGCCCCGGTCGCCGCCCCGGCGCACGGGCCTCGGCTGATTGCCCTACGCGACCGCCCGTTTCTCGCCTTCACCCTGGTCGACGGGCTGATGTCGATGCACTTCAGCCTGCTCACCCTCGCCCTGCCGCTGTGGATCGCCGGGCATACCCGGGCACCCATCTGGATGATCTCCGTGTTGACGCTGGTCAACACCGTGCTGGTGGTGCTCCTTCAGGTACGAGCCACGCGGAGCGCCGCCACCGTGCCCGGAGCCGCCCGCGCCGCCCGTCGAGCGGGCGTGGCCATCGCCCTGGCCTGCGTACTCTTCGCCGCCAGCGGCGCGCTGCCCACCGCCGGCGCGGTGGGCCTGCTCGGCCTCGGGGCAGTCGCGCACGTGACCGGGGAGCTGTGGCACTCCGCCGCAGGCTGGGGGATCTCCTTCGGGCTCGCACCGGCGGACGCCCAAGGGCAGTACCAGGGGGCGTACGGCATGGGCTACGAACTGGGCAAGATGCTCGCACCGGTGGTGGTCACCACCCTCGCGCTCGGCTGGGGCGTACCCGGCTGGCTTGTGCTCGGCGCCCTGTTTCTCCTGCTCGGAGCCCTGGTGCCCCCGGTCGTCCGATGGGCCGGGCGGACCCGGCCCGGCGGAGACGGTGCCGGCCTTGTCACTCGACCGGCGAAGCAGGGTGCCGATCTGGCAGGCTGATAGTCGTGCTGACGGTGCCGGTACGCCAACTGGGGGAATCGGAGCGCCGCGCGGTCGAGCGACTGCTCGACCATGACCCGTTCGCGGGCGCGCAGGTCGCCGAGCGGATCGCCGCGCGCGGACTCTCGTGGTGGCGGGCCGAGGGCAGAATCCTGGGGTACGGGGCTCGCCGCAACCTCGAGTCACTCTGCTGGCTCGGCGGCAACCTGACTCCCGTGCTTGCCAGTGACGCAGCGGTGGCTGCCTTCGCCGACCTGCTCGCGGGCGAGGAGCGGCTCTGCTCCTCCATCGTCGGCCGGGCCGATGCCGTCCTCGGGCTGTGGGACCGCCTCTCCGACACGTGGGGGCCAGCGCGAGACGTCCGCCCCAATCAGCCGCTGCTGGTCACCGACACGCTGCCACCCGTACCAGCCGATCCGGAGGTACGCCAGGTGCGCTCCGGCGAGGTCGACCGGCTCTTCCCGGCGGCGGTGGCCATGTACACCGAAGAGGTCGGCGTCTCCCCGCTGGCCGAGGACGGCGGACGCAGCTACCGGCGGCGGGTCAACGACCTGGTCCGGACAGGTCGCGCGTACGCCCGCATCATCGACGGCAAAGTTGTGTTCAAAGCCGAGCTGGCCGTGGTGACCAAACGGACGGCGCAGATCCAGGGCGTCTGGGTAGCACCAGAATGGCGGGGCCGCGGCATCGCCACCGCCGCCATGGCAGCCGTGGTCCGCGACGCGCTGCTGCGGGTCGCCCCCACCGTCAGCCTGTACGTCAACGATTTCAACCTGCCGGCCCGCCGCGTCTACGAGCGCTGCGGCTTCCAACCGATTGGCACCCTGGCCACCGTCCTCTTCTGACCGCTGCAGGTTGGCTGCGGGCGGTCCGCGTTACCGACGCGCACCAGCCTGGTGCCACAAGGCGGCCTGTCCCTTCAGATCTTGGACACTTTCCGTTAGCGCAGGACGGAAAGTGTCCAAGATCTGTGAACGAGTGCCGCATGGTGACGCCATCCGCCTCCGCCCTGGGTCCCTGCGCCGCGACATTCCCCAGCGGGGCCGGCTGTTGATGGTTGGCAGTTGGTGGTCGGCGTATCGGTGGTTGGTGGTCGGCCTCGCGGGTCCGACGGTCCGGCGGTCGGACGCAACGGAAAGGCCGCTGGCCGGCACCCCGGGGTTGCGGGTGCCGGCCAGCGGTCGGTGTCGTGCGGTGGTGCTGTTGTGCGGTGGTGCTGTCGTGCGGTGGTGTTGCGTGCTTGTCCTGCTGTGGTGCTGGTGGTCAGCTGTTCCAGTGCTGGCCAACCAGGTCGGTGGCCTGCTGCTCCCACTGGGCGTAGGCGTCCGGGTAGGCCGACACCTGGACGGTCTGCGCGGCGTCGGTCAGGGGCATGTCCTGCCACCCGTCGACCTGCTTCAAACCCTTGAGGAACGCCGTCGTGGAGTACTCAGGGTTGGTGATCTGCTCCGGGGTGCCCCAACCACTGGACGGGCGCTGCTGGAACAGGCCCAGCGAGTCGTGGTCGTTCATGTCGCCGAGGTGGCCCAGGTTCTCCAGCTTCGACTCCTGCAGGCTCGTCGCGATCGAGATCACCGCGGCCCGCTCCGGCAGACCCGCCTTCTTCGTCGCGGCGATGATCGCCTTCACGTTCGCGGTCTGCTCATCGTTGAGGCTGATGTGGGACTGGTCGCCCTGCGGCTTCGGCGCCGACTGGACGGCCACGGCGGCGGGCTTGGCATCCACGGCCGGGGTGGCGGCGTGGGCGGCGATCGGGCCGGCGAAGACACCACCGGCGAACGCGAGACCAGCAACGGACAGCATGCTCTTACGGAAGATCGTGTTCATGAGGGGTAGCTCCTTCGGGGGTAGGACACCCCGACCGCCAGAGGGGGGCGGCGGCGGGGTGTGAGCACCTCGTCCGGCGCTGCACAAACAAAGGGGAAAAAGTCTGGGGGGTGACGCCCATCTGGGCGTCGGGTCGGCGACCTGCCGAGCCGGGGGGCTCGTGGCGCCGGGACCCTGTGTAACGACCGGGGGGCCGGGGTCATTCCGGGTTGGCCCACCTGCCGGCACCCTCATCGAGGCGGTGCAAGGTGGTCGTTCGTGGGGACTGCAACGACCCGGGGGCCGGGACCATTCCCGAATGGCTCACCTGCCGGCACCCTCATCGTGGCGGTGCCCGTCGGTCGTTCGTGGGGACTGCAACGACCGGAGGGGGTCTGGCATTTCCGACCTGCGCGATCAGCCCTCAGGGGTCCGGGCGGCGGGTCGGTGGTACTGCGATCGTCAGGGTATGTAACGACCCCGGCCCCGCCATGATTCCGGCCCATGAGTGCGCCCGGCCACACCCCAGAAACCCCAACCAACGGACAAACCACCCAGACAGCACCGGCTGGGCGGCGTCGATTCGCCGCTCACCCGGGTGATCCACTCGGATTCACCGAACTCGGGGTGTCCCGGACGGGCGGACACCCCGAGTTCATGAAACCCGAGTCGATCACGAATCGGTCGGGCCGCACGGACCGCGCAAACCGGACAAGAAGGCCAGCGTCGGTGGGTTTCGGTGGCAAGCCTGCGGCGTGGCACGCACCGGTTCGGGCGAGTGCGCCCCTGACCCGAGAATCGCTGGCGCGGTGCCCGGTTTGGTCTATCAAGTGGGTGGCGCGAGGGTGGCCGCTGGCTCTGATCCGAGAATCGCGGGCGCGGCATCCCGATTTGGTTGATCGAGTGGGTGGCGCGAGGGTGGTCGCCGGGGCGCCGGCTCTGACTCGAGAACCGCTGGCGCGGTGCCGCACGTCTAGCTGATCAACGGGTGGCGCGACGGTGGGTGCGGCATCGAGAACGGTGGCCGCCGGGTCCGCTTCAACGGACGGAGTCCCTGCTCACGGCCGGAAAATCGGTTGAGGTGACGGGGTGGTGCCGGCAGGCTGAGGTCTCCGCCACCCACGTCCCGGAGGACTTTCCATGCGCCTGCTCCGTGATCTGTGGGGTACTTCGACCCGTCGTGTGACGATCGTGGCCGTCCTCATCGTGCTGGGCGCCGCGGGGCAGGCGGGCGCGTCGGCGCTGGCCGGTGCGGTGCTGGTGCATCGTTCGGCTGGCTTCTTCGCCGTACTGGCCGCGGCCCTGGTTGCCGTTGTCCTCAGCGACCTCGCGGTGAGTCTGCTGATGGCCGGCCTGACCGCCGACTGGTCAGCGGACGTGCGTCGCCGACTCTGCCGCGTCGCTCTCGGGCAGGACCTGCCCACCCTGGAGACCACTCCGGTGGGCGAGTTGCTGGACCGCATCGACGGGGACGTCTATCAGGTGGCGTCGGCAATTCGTAACCAGGGCACCCGGCTCGCCCAGGGCCTCTGCGTCGGTCTGTTGTCGATGGTCGTGGCGGTGTTCGTGTGGTGGCCGGCGGGGATCGCGATGCTGCTGCTCACTGTGGTGCTCGCGGTCGGCCTGCGCCGGCCCACGGCGCGGATCGGCCCGGCCCGGATGGCCGAGGAGGAGGCGTGGTCCGACCTGGCCGCCGTGATGGAGGAGGCGGTGCACGGCCAGGACGACGTACGCACCAGTCTGGCGCGGCCGTACGTGCTGCGGTTGTACGCGCGGCGGGCCTCCGCCGTGCTGTCCCGTGGCCTGGTGGTCTGGGTGCTGTCCGCCCGGGTGGCGACGGTGGCCACCGCGACGATCCGGGCGGGCATCGGCGCTGTGGTGCTCGGCGGTGCCTGGGCGTTGGCCACCGGCCGGATCGACGCCGCCCGGCTCACCGCCATCTGGTTGCTCGCCCTGGCCTTCGGGGCGACCGCTGAACACGTCAGCCGGATGGTGCCGGAGATCCAGGAGGCGCTCGGCGCGTGGGCGCGGGTGCAGTTGCTCTACAAGGCCCGGCAGGAGCCGGTTGGCGGGGCCAGCCCGAGCGAGGGTGACCTGCGCATTCGGGACCTGACATTCGCGTACGGGGAGAGTGGCCGGGGGGCCGCGCTGCGCGGGCTCAGCCTCACCTTCGCGCGCGGTCGTTCGTACGCGCTGATCGGGCGGACCGGTTCGGGCAAGTCGACCCTGGCGAAGGTGCTCACCCGCGCGGTCGACGTGCCGCCGGGCACTGTCTTCCTTGGCGGCACCGACCTGTGCGACCTCGACGTCGAGCAGTTGCGCCGCTGGGTGGCGTTGGTGCCGCAGCGCACCGAGATCCTGGCCGGCACTCTCGCCGAGAACGTGGCGCTCTTCGACAGGGAGTTGCTCGACGCGGCGGCTCGGGCCCTCGACGAGTTGGGCCTGGCCGGCTGGATCGCCGAGCTGCCGGACGGGTTGACGACCCGGTTGGGGGAGGGCGGGCACGTTCTGTCCGCCGGCCAGGAGCAGTTGGTGGCGTTCGCCCGGATCCTGGTCCGGGAGCCGCACGTGGTGATCCTCGACGAGGCCACCGCGCGGCTGGACCCGGTCACCGAGGCGCGGGTGCAGCGGGCCACCGAACGCCTGCTGCGTGACCGGATCGGCATCGTCATCGCGCACCGACTCTCCTCGGTGCGCCGCTGCGACGAGGTGGTCGTCCTGGCCGACGGCGCGGTGGTCGAGGCCGGTCCGCTGGAGACGTCGACCCGCTTCGCCGAACTCCTGGCGACCAGCCACGCCGCCGCGTACGCCACTGTGGCGCCGGCCGGTCGTGCCGGCGTCGGCACCGACCTGCTGGTCGGCCCCGGCCCGGTCGACGCCTGGCCGAGCGAGCCGCCGCCGGCCCGGATCGAGCCGGTCGGACCGACGGAGCGGACCACAGCGGTCGGGCCGGCGGAGCGGACCACAGCGGTCGGGCCGGCGGAGCGGACCACTGCGGTCGGGCCGGCGGAGCGGGCCACAACGGTCGGGCCGGCGGAGCAGGTCACAGCGGTCGGGCCGACCCGGGCCGACCCGCCGCCGCTGCCGCCGGTGCCGCCGGCCCGGACGCTGCGGGAGATCTTCCGACTCTGTACCAACGATCCCCGGTACGGTGCGGCGGCGATCGTGCTGTTCCTCGGTCTCAGCCTGCTCGGGCTGGACGGCCCGGTGCTGCCCTGGCTCTGGGCGGACCTGGTCGACGGGACCGGTAACCCGTACCTGCCGGCGGTGGGGATCGTCGCCGGGTTGCTGATCACCCTGCCGTTGCCGTTCTACACCCACGTCTGGTTCCCGCAGTGGTGGGTGCGGCAGATGCTGCGGATCGGCCTTCGCCTGGTGCACGGCCAGACCGGGCCGCGCCGGGTCAGCTCGCACACCCCCGCTGAGGTGGTGGCGCAGGGTGGGGACACCGAGCGGGTGGTCCAACTCGCCGACAACGTGCTGGACCAGACGGTCGCGCTGGTGCTCGTGGTCGCCATGACGGCGGTCACCGGAAGCGTCGTACCCGGGCTGTTCTTCCTCGGCACGATGGTCGTCTCCGGGCTGGCCGCGACGTTGTTCGGGCCGAAGCTGGAGCGTGCGGCCCGGGCGACGGTGGCGGCGCGGGCCTCCTTCGCCACGGCGCTGGTCTCCGCTCTCTCCGCGGCGCGGACGGTGAAGCTCGCCGGCGCTACCACTGCGGTGCTGCGCCACCTGGCGAGCCTGGACGTGCTGCGTAGCGACAGGCAGCGGCGGGAGATCTCGGTGCAGGTGTGGGCGCGCTCCACACCGTCGATGGCCAGTGGGTTGTTGCCGATCGGCGCGTGGGCGCTCTACCTGAACGGCTCGCTCTCCGCCGGGGCGGTGCTGGTGGCCGTGTCCACCCTGGGCGCGGCCCGCTGGTTCGCCTGGACGACGGCGTCGTTGATCTCGCAGCTGCCCTCGGCGCGGGTCTGGACCCGGCGCACGGCGGCGATGGCCGGGGTGAGCGCGTACTCCGCTGGGGTGCCGGAGGTCGACCTGACCGCCGGGACGGCGCCCGCGCCGACCATGCCGCCCCGGCATCCGCTGCGCCGGCTGGAGCTGCGCCGCTTCGGGGTGGTGCACTCCGACGGCACTGTGGCCGTCCGGGACGTGGACCTGACCGTGCAGCGCGGGCAGTTGGTGCTGGTCGTCGGGCCGGTGGGGTCGGGCAAGTCCTCGTTGCTGCGCGGGCTGGCCGGCATTGTGCACCACACCGGCGAGCTGGCCTGGAACGGTGACCCGGTCACCGAGCCGGAGTTGTTCCTGCGCCCCAACCAGGTCGGCTACGTCGGTCAGTTGCCCCGGGTGCTCTCCGGCACGGTTGCCGACAACATCGCCCTCGGGCACCAGGTGGATGCGGCGGGGGCGGTCAGCACAGCCCAGCTCGACCACGATCTGGCTGCCGCCGGTGGTGGGCTGGGCCTGCTCATCGGGCACAAGGGCACCCGGCTCTCCGGCGGGCAGTTGCAGCGGTTGGCGCTGGCCCGGGCGCTGGCCCCGCGTACCGAACTGCTTGTCGCCGACGACGTGTCGTCGGCGCTGGACGTCACCACCGAGCTGGCGCTGTGGCAGGCGTTGCGGGGCCACGGGGTGACGGTTGTCGGCTCGACAGCGAAACGCGCCGCGTTGGTCCGGGCCGACCACGTGGTGGTGCTGCTCGGCGGCACGGTGGCCGCCCAGGGCACCTGGCAGGACCTGGAGGGCGACTGGTCACACCTGGCCGGTTGACCGACGGTCGGGCGGCCGCTCACGCGGCGGCCGCCCGACCGGTGGGGATCAGGAGGCGCGGGCGTACTGGGCGGGGCCGGAGTACGCGACGCCGAGCTTCGCGGCGGCGCGGCGCGGCCAGTACGGGTCGCGCAGCAACTCCCGGCCCAGCAGCACCAGGTCGGCCTCGCCGCTGGCGACGATCTGCTCGGCGTGCTCGGGCTCGACGATGAGGCCCACCGCGCCGGTCGGTACGCCGGCCTCGCGGCGGATCTGCGCGGCCAGTGGCACCTGGTAGCCCGGGCTGAGCGGGACGCGCTGGTCAGTGCTCACCCCACCGGAGGACGCGTCGACCAGGTCGACGCCGACGCCGGCCAGCTCACCGGCGAGCACCACGCTGTCCTCGATCGTCCAGCCGCCCTCGACCCAGTCGGTGGCGGAGATCCGGGTCAGCACCGGCACGTCCTCGCCGACCGCGGCGCGCACCGCGCGGGCCACCTCCAGGGTGAGCCGCATCCGGGCGGCCCGGTCGCCGCCGTACGCGTCGGTGCGGTGGTTGGTCAGCGGCGAGAGGAACTCGTTGAGCAGGTAACCGTGGGCGGCGTGGATCTCCACGGCGGCGAAGCCGGCGTCCAGCGCGCGAACGGCTCCGGCCGCGAACGCCTCGACCACCCCGGCGATGCCGGCCTCGTCGAGGCTGGTCGGCGTCCGGTAGTCGGCGGTGAATGGCTCCGGGCCGGGGGCGACGGGCGTCCAGCCACCCTCGGCGTCCGGCACGCCACCGCGCTGCGGCGCCCACGGCCGGTAGGTGGAGGCCTTGAAGCCGGCGTGCGCGAGCTGCACGGCCGGCACCGCGCCGTGGGCGGCGACGAACGCGGTCACCGGTCGCCAGGCGTCGACGTGCGCACCGGACCAGAGGCCGGTGTCCTGCGGGCTGATCCGGCCCTCGGGGAGTACGGCGGTCGCCTCGGTCAGCACCAGGCCGGCGCCGCCGACCGCGCGGCTGCCGAGGTGGATCAGGTGCCAGTCGGTGGGCAGGCCGTCCGGGCCGGCGGAGTACTGGCACATCGGTGCCATGGCGATCCGGTTGGGCACTGTGACAGCGCGCAGGGCCAGGGGAGTGAACAGGGAGCTCATCGCATCATCCTCTCCGACACGGCGACGGGCCCCCGGGGAGAGGGGCCCGTCGCCGTACTGGTGAATCGGTCAGGCAGGAACGGGGCTGAGCTCGGGCCGGTTGTTGGCTACCGGCTCCGGCTCGGTCAGGTCACGCCGACCGGCGGACTCGTACGCCTCGCGGTCGAGAATGCCCTCGCGGGCGGCGACCACTGTCGGCACCAGCGCCTGACCCGCGACGTTGGTGGCGGTGCGGATCATGTCCAGGATCGGGTCGATGGCCAGCAGCAGGCCGGCGCCGGCCAGCGGCAGGCCCAGCGTGCTGAGGGTCAGGGTGAGCATCACGATCGCGCCGGTCAGGCCGGCGGTGGCCGCCGAGCCGACCACGGAGACGAAGGCGATCAGCAGGTAGTCGCCGATGCCGAGGTGCACGCCGAACACCTGGGCCACGAAGATCGCGGCGAGGGCCGGGTAGATGGCGGCGCAACCGTCCATCTTCGTGGTCGCGCCGAAGGGCACAGCGAACGAGGCGTACTCGCGGGGCACGCCGAGTCGCTCGACGGAGCGCTGGGTCACCGGCATGGTGCCGACCGAGGAGCGGGACACGAAGCCCAGCTGGATCGCCGGCCAGGCGCCGGCGAAGAAGCGCACCGGGTTGAGGCGGCCGGCCAGGATCAGCACCAGCGGGTAGACCACGAACAGCACGATGGCGCAGCCGACGTAGACGGCTGTGGTGAACTTCGCGAGGGGGGCCAGCAGGTCCCAGCCGTACGAGGCGACGGCGTTGCCGATCAGGCCGAGGGTGCCGATCGGGGCGAGCCGGATGACCCACCAGAGCGCCTTCTGGACGATCTCCAGCAGGGAGCGGTTCAGCGCCACGAACGGTTCGGCGGCTTCGCCGACCAGCAGGGCCGCGGCACCGATGACGACGGCGAGGAAGACGATCTGGAGGACGTTGCCCTCGACGAACGCGCCGACCGGGTTGGTGGGCACGATGCCGATGAGGAAGTCGGTCCACGAGCCGGTGTTCTTCGGCGGTGCCGCGCCACCCAGGTCGAGGGTCACGCCCTTGCCCGGGTTGGTGAGCAGGCCGAGGCCGATGCCGATGCTCACCGCGATCAGCGCGGTGATGCCGAACCACATCAGGGTCTTGACGGCGAGCCGGGCGGCGTTGGCGACGCCGCGCAGGCTGACCACGCTGACCACGATGGCGGTGAAGACCAGCGGCGGCACGGCCAGCTTGAGGAGTTGGACGAAGAGGCTACCGACTGTGTGCAGGGTGCTGGTCAGCCAGCTCAGGTCGTTGCTGCGGGCAAGGAAGCCCAGCGCGACGCCGAGCACGAGGCCGAGCAGGATCTGCACGGAGAAGGGAATTTTGCGCAGGCTGAAGGGCATGAAAATGTATCCAATTGTCCGGTCCGATCGGGGCAGGCGTAGGAACGCGGCTAGCCCGGACAGATGCCACTGGCCTGTAGTCGGAGATCGACATACAGGCGGACAGTGAGGCCCCAGACATTGGTCATCGCTGGCCGACGATACGCCGATTCCCGCTTATCGGAAGGACCGGACGGCGTGAGGCTCCTTACAGAGGGCCAGCGCGGTGGCGGTGCCCAGGCCCCACAGCACCGCGAGGGCGAGGATCAGCCGTTCCAGCAACCCCACCACCGGGCCCCGACCGATCACGAGCATCGCCAGCCCCACAGTGGCACAGAGCGGCAGGGCCAGCACGGCGGCCACCCCGGCCAACCGACGCACCGTCCGGCCGGCCGACCCGGAGACGGCCAGCGTGATCATGGCAAAGACCACCGCCGCGGTCGCCGCGATGCTCGCGCCGCCGTGCACCAGGTCCGCCGTCGTCGCGCGCTCGAACGGCGGCAACGGGCAGCCGCCGGAACAGGTGACCGCCCCGGACACGGCGGTGAACACGGCCCCGGTGGCGAGCAGCGCCGGTGCGGCCGCCCACACCCCGGGAGGCAGCGCCGCGCCGATCAACAGCAACGCGCCGGCAAGCGCCAGGATCCCGATCCGGTACGTCGCGGCGTGGGCGCTGCCGGCGATGCCCGCCTCGCTGACGTACCCGGTGAGCCCTGGACCGGGACCGGCGACCACGGCGAGCGTCACCGCCACCGCACCGGCCAGCGTGCAGCCCGCCGCCGCTGACCCGGCGACCCGGCGGGCGACCTCGCCGCGGGCCCTCGGCACTGTCGGGGCGGCCGGCCGACCCGGCTCAACCACGCCCGTGCGGCGTGCTCCAGCCGGATTCGTCCGGCCCGAGTGGCACGATGCCGCTGGGATTGATCTCCCGGTGCGTGCCGTAGTAGTGCCGCTTGATGTGGTCGAAGTCCACCGTCTCGCCGAAACCCGGCGTCTGGAACAGGTCCCGGGCGTACGCCCAGAGCACCGGCATCTCGGTCAGCTTGTTGCGGTTGCACTTGAAGTGCCCGTGGTACGCGGCGTCGAAGCGGACCAGCGTGGTGAACAGCCGCACGTCCGCCTCTGTGATCGTGTCGCCCATCAGGTAGCGCTGCCCGGCCAGCCGCTCGGAGAGCGCGTCCAGCCGGGCGAAGAGCGCCCGGAACGCCTCGTCGTACGCCTCCTGGGAGGTGGCGAACCCGCAGCGGTAGACGCCGTTGTTGACGTCGGTGTGGATCTCGGCCATCAGCGCGTCCATCTCGGGGCGCAGCGCCTCCGGGTAGAGGTCCGGCGCCCCCGCCCTGTGCAGCGACCGCCACTGTGTGGAGAAGTCGAGGGTGAGCTGCGGATAGTCGTTGGTGACCACCCGCCCGGTCAGTGTGTCGACGAGCGCCGGCACCGTCACCCGGCCGGTGTAGTCCGGGTCGGTGGCCAGGTACGCCTCGGAGAGGAAGCTCACCCCGAGCACCGGGTCGAAGCCATCCGGGTCGAGGGCGAACGCCCAGCCCCGCTCGTCCCGGATCGGGTCGACGGTGCCCAGTGAGATCGCGTCGTCCAGCCCGAGCAGGCCGCGCACGATCCTCGCCCGGTGCGCCCACGGGCAGGCCCGGCACCAGATCAGCCGGTAACGGCCGGCCTCCAGCGGCCAGCGGTCCTGCTCGTCCGGGCCGCCGCCGGGTGGCGAGGTGGAGTCGGCGGTGACCCGACCGGTGAACCGGTTCGGCTGGCGGACGAACGCGCCGCCGCCGCTGGTCTCTGCGCTGAACTGGGCCCGGGCCATGCCGTCAACCTATCCGCTGCCGGCGCGGATATCCTGGCGCCGGCAGCCCTCGTGACCCGGTGGGCGTGCCCCACCCCCGCCGTCTGCACCCCCTAAGGACTCGCGATGACCGTGGCATACCTGGTGGCCGGTGTCCGCACCCCGATCGGCCGGTACGCGGGCGCGCTGGCCGGCGTCCGCCCGGACGACCTGGCCGCGCACGTGATCCGAGAACTGGTCGCCCGCCACCCGTCGGTGGACTGGGCCCGAGTCGACGACGTCGTGCTCGGCTGCGCCAACCAGGCCGGCGAGGACAACCGCAACGTGGCCCGGATGGCGGCGCTGCTGGCCGGGCTGCCCGAGGAGGTGCCGGGCAGCACTGTCAACCGGCTCTGCGGCTCGGGCCTGGACGCGCTCGCGAGCGCCGCCCGGTCCATCGTCGCCGGGGACGCCGAGCTGGTGATCGCCGGCGGGGTGGAGAGCATGAGCCGGGCGCCGTTCGTCATGCCGAAGGCGACGTCGGCGTACTCCCGCTCGGCCGAGGTTTACGACACCACCTTGGGCTGGCGGTTGGTGAACCCGTTGATGCGTGACGGGTGGGGGGTCGACTCGATGCCGGAGACGGCGGAGAACGTGGCAGCCGAGTACGGCGTGAGCCGGGCCGAGCAGGACGCCTTCGCGTACCGGTCGCAGCAGCGTGCGGCGAAGGCGCAGGCCGACGGCCGGTTCGCCGAGGAGATCGTGGCGGTGTCAGTGCCGGCCGGTCGTCGGGAGACCCGGCTGGTGGATGTCGACGAGCACCCTCGGGAGACCACGCTGGCGAAGTTGGCCGCGCTGCCCACCCCGTTCCGCGACGGCGGGACGGTGACCGCCGGCAACTCCTCGGGCGTCAACGACGGCGCTGTCGCGTTGCTGGTGGCCAGTGAGGCGGCGGTCGCCCGGTACGGCCTGACCCCGCTGGCCCGGATCGTCGGCGCGGCGGCGGCCGGTGTGCCGCCACGGATCATGGGAATCGGCCCGGTGCCGGCCACCCGCAAGCTGCTCGATCGCGTCGGCGTCGAGTTGGGCGCTGTGGACGTGGTGGAGCTGAACGAGGCGTTCGCCGCGCAGTCCGTGGCGGTGTTGCGTGAGCTGGGGCTGCCGGTGGACGCCGACCACGTCAACCCGAACGGTGGGGCCATCGCGCTGGGGCACCCGCTCGGCGCCAGCGGCGCGCGGCTGGCGCTGACCGCCGCCCTGGAGCTGCGCCGTCGCGGTGGCCGCCGGGCTCTGGCCACCATGTGCATCGGCGTTGGTCAAGGCATCTCGCTGTTGCTGGAGTCAGCCGCCTAGAGTGGTCCACACCACACGACCCGCGGGTCGACCGGTGCCCACGCGTGCCCGCTGCGCGCCCCGACGCCGGTGCCGTCCCGCGCCGCGGCGATGAACTGGGGAGCACGCTGATGCCGGACGGACTGCCGACCGAGATCGATCTGACCAGGCCGAGCGCGGCCCGGGTGTACGACTACTTTCTGGGTGGAGCGCACAACTTCGAGATCGACAGGCAGTTGGCGGAGCAGATCGCCAGCATGACCCCGAATCTCGCCGCCACCATGCGCTCCGGTCGGGAGTTCCTGCGCCGGGCCGTTCGGGTGCTGCTCGACGCCGGCATCGACCAGTTCCTCGACATCGGCTCCGGAATTCCCACCGTGGGCAACGTGCACGAGGTGGCGCAGGGAGTGAACCCCAAGGCCCGCGTCGTGTACGTCGACATCGACCCGGTGGCGGTCGCGCACAGCCGGGAGCTGCTGGCTGGCAACGAGCTGACCGGTGTCATCCACGCCGACCTGCGTGAGCCAGAGCGGATCCTCGCCGAGACCCGACAGCTCGGGCTGATCGACTTCACTCGTCCGATGGGCATCCTGCTGGCCGGGGTGGTGCACTTCATCCCGGACGCCGACCGACCCGAGGCGATCCTGGCCACCCTGCGGGCCGCCGCCGCGCCGGGCAGCTTCCTTGTCGTCTCCCACTCCACCTTCGAGGACCAGCCGCAGGAGATGCTGGACGCCCAGCGCCTCTCCGCCCGCACCGCCACCGAGATCACCCTGCGCTCCCGCGCCCAGGTCACCGGCTTCTTCGGCGACTGGACCGTCCTGGAACCGGGCGTGGTGCACATGCCGCTCTGGCGCCCGGACTCACCGTCCGACGTGGACGAGCACCCGGAGCGGTTCGGTGCCTTCGGGGGCGTCGCCCGGTACGACCAGCCCGCCGGCTGATCTCGTGGCCGCCGTCCCGGATCCCGCCGGGGTCGATGCCGGCCGGGATCCCGCCGGGGTCGATGCTGGCCGGGATCTCGCCGGTTGGGCGGACGCCCAGGGCTACGCCGCCGACTGGGCCCGCGCGGTGCGTCGACTCGGTTTCGTGCCGCTCAGCGTGGCCGAGACCGAGCGGCTGCTGCTGGCGCACACGATCCGGCTGGCCCAGGCGGTACGGGCGGAGCCGTTCAGCGCCCACCCGGCCGAGGAGGTCGGGCGGGCGCTGGTGGAGGCGCACCTCACCGAGCCGCAGGCCCTGGAGTGGACGCTGCACGCGCTCGGTGCGACGTTCGGGCGTCGGGTGCTGGGTGACGGTGACCGGCCGGCCGACCTCGCCGACCGGATCGCGGCGGTGCAGGGCGGGCTGGCCGCCGGGTTCGCCCGTGCGCTGCGCGACCGCACGTTCAGCCAGCAGGAGCGGATCGCCCGGTCGGCCTGGCAGGCGCGCGACGAGGTCGAGCAGGCGCTACGCGAGAGCGAGGCACGGTTCCGGGCGGTGTTCACCGGCGCCGCGATCGGGATCGGGATCGCCGGCGTGGACGGTCGGATCATCGACGTCAACCAGGCGTTCGCCGACATGCTGGGCTACTCGATCGAGGAGTTGCGCGGGACCAACGTGGCAGGGTTGGTCCACGCCGACGACGCGGCCGGGATGTGGGAGCTCTACCAGGAGATGATCGAAGGGAAGCACGACGCGGCCCGGGTGGAGAAGCGTTACTACCGCAAGGACGGCACGACGGTCTGGACGGATCTGGCCGTCTCGCTGATCCGACACGATGGCCGGCCGCGATTCACCGTCGCGATGATCGAGGACATCACCGAGCGGTACGAACTCCAGCAGCGGCTGCGCTTCCAGGCCCTGCACGACCCGCTGACCGGGCTGCCCAACCGGACGCTGTTCTTCGAAACGTTGGGTCGGGTGCTCGACACCGCGGACGCCGGGCAGCGCGTCGGGGTGTGCTTCCTCGACCTGGACGGCTTCAAGGCGATCAACGACAGTCTCGGCCACGACCTCGGTGACCGGCTGCTCGTGATGATCGGCCGACGGCTGGCCGCGTGCGTGGCCGACCACGGCCACCTGGTCGCCCGGATGGGGGGCGACGAGTTCGTGATCCTCGTCGACGGAGGGGACGACACCGACGACCCGGTCTCCGTCGCGGAGGCCGCGCTGGCCGCCGTCGCGGCCCCGGTCCACGTCGGTGAGCACCAGTTGGCCGTCTCGGCCAGTGTGGGCATCGTGCAGTGCCCGGCCTCGGAGACCAGCGCGTCCGAGCTGATGAAGGCCGCGGACACCACGCTCTACTGGGCCAAGGCGGCGGGCCGGGGCCGGTGGGCGGTCTACGACCCCGAGCGCGGCGCCCGGGACATCGCCCGCTCGGCGCTGGTCGCCGGGCTGCCGGCCGCCCTGGAGCGGGGCGAGTTCGTGCTGCACTACCAGCCGATCGTGTCGCTGCTGGAGGGCACCATGCTCGCGGTGGAGGCGCTGGTCCGTTGGGAGCATCCGGAGTTGGGCCTGATCGGGCCGGACCGGTTCATCGGCCTGGCCGAGGAGACCGGCCTGATCGTCCGGCTCGGCGAGTGGGTGCTGCGGCGGGCCTGCGAGGACGCCGAACGGTGGTGGCGGGAGTTCCCCGACGCCAGGCTGGTGGTCAGCGTCAACCTGGCCGCCCGGCAGGCCGACGAACCGGCCATCGTGGACACTGTCGCCGACGCGTTGCAGAGCAGCGGGCTGCCCGCGGAGTTGCTGCAACTGGAGCTGACCGAGAGCGCCGTGATGGGCAGTGCCGGTGAACCCCTGCGCAGCCTGCACCGGCTCGCCGCACTCGGCGTACGGCTGGCGGTGGACGACTTCGGCACCGGGTACTCCAACCTGGCGTACCTGCGCCGGTTGCCGATCCACTGCCTGAAGCTCGCCGGTCCGTTCGTCGAGGGCATCCGCGCGGACGGGACCGACGTGGCGGCCGACCACCGCGACGAACGGATCGTGGACGCGTTGGTCCGGTTGGCGCACGCCCTGGAGCTGTGGGTCACTGCCGAGGCGGTGGAGACCGGCGTGCAGGCGGAACGGCTGCGGGCGCTGCGCTGCGACACCGGGCAGGGCCGATACTTCGGTGCGCCCGCCCCGGCCGAGGTGATCACCGCCCGGCTGCGCGGCGGAGCGTTGGCGTGAACGAGCGAACCAGCGGGCACGGCAGCGTGGCGCGAAGCGACGGCACGGAGCGAAGCGGAGTGCTGGCGTGAGTGGAGGACCGTTCCGGTCCGGAGGGTGGCGACGGAGGGTGGCGGCGTGGACCTGACGGACTCGCAGACGGCGGTGACGGTGGTGGCCGGGCTGGCCATCCTGGCCGGGTTGGCCGGCGTGGTGGTGCCCGGTCTACCGGCGCTGCCGCTGTGCTGGGGCGGCGTGCTGCTCTGGGCGGTCTTCGGCGGCGCCGGCCTGGGTGGTTGGGCGGTGTTCGCCGCCGCCACGGTGGTCGCCGGTGGTGGCGCCGTGATCAAGTACGCGTGGCCGGGCCGGAATTTGAAGCGCACCGGTGTGCCGACGTCCACGCTGCTCGCCGGTGGGGTGCTCGGCATCATCGGGTTCTTCGTGGTGCCGGTCGTCGGACTGGTGCTCGGCTTCGTCGCCGGGGTGTGGGCGGCCGAACGGCTCCGGCTGGGCAGTAACCAGCTCGCGTGGCCCTCGACAGTGCAGGCCCTGAAGGCGGCCGGCCTGTCGATGCTTGTGGAGTTCCTGGCCGGCCTCCTGATCGCGGCCTTCTGGGCAACCGGCCTCCTCCTGACCTGACCCCCCATTCCGGTCGGTGATCAAGAGGTTTGCGTCAAAATTCGGGCCCGGTTTGACGCAAACCTCTTGATCAACACGCGGAGAAGAGGGGCGCGGGGCACTTTTCGGGTACGGCGGAGTGGCCGTACGTGAGAGAGAGGCGTGCCCCGCGCCACCGGGTCGGGCGGTCCGAGCGCCCGGGATGGGCCCTTGTCGGGCCTGGTCACTGGTCCAGGATGCCGGGCGGGGTGGCCGGTCGGCAACGCAATTAGCCCGACGGCCGAGAGAATCCCACCGACTACGTATTGACCGCCTTGATCGGCCGGGTCGACACTTTGCCCACTCGCACGCGGAACCACCTCAGGGAGGTGTGCAGTGGCCACGACACCCGTGCCGACCGCCGAGCAACCTTTGGACGACGACGCCCGGCGGCTCGCCGAACTCGGCTACAAACAGGAGTTGCGCCGTAAGTGGAGTGGCTTCTCCAACTTCGCCATCTCCTTCTCGATCATCTCGATCCTGGCCGGCTGTTTCACCACCTTCGGTCAGGCGTGGAACAACGGCGGACCGGTCGCCATCTCCTGGGGCTGGCCGCTGATCTCGCTGTTCATCCTGATCATCGGCTTCTGCATGGCGGAGTTGGTGTCGGCGTACCCGACCGCTGGTGGGATCTACTGGTGGGCGGCCACCATGGGCCGCCCGGTGCACGGTTGGTTCACCGGCTGGCTGAACCTGATCGGTCTGGTCGCGGTCACCGCCTCGGTGGACTACGGCTGTGCGACGTTCCTCAACCTCACCCTGTCGGCGCTCTTCGACGGTTGGGCCGGGACGCTGCGGCAGGCGTTCATGCTCTTCGTGATCATCCTGGTGCTGCACGGGCTGATCAACATCTTCGGGCACCGGATCATCGACGTCCTTCAGAACGTCTCGGTCTGGTGGCACGTGGCCGGCGCGGCCGTCGTGGTGGCCATCCTGGTGTTCGTGCCCGACAACCACCAGAGCTTCCAGTTCGTGTTCACCGAGCGGTTCAACAACTCCGGCTTCGGCGACGGGGACATCGGCGGGCTGACGTTCTGGTTCTACGTGTTGCCGCTGGGCTTCCTGCTGACCCAGTACACGATCACCGGCTTCGACGCCTGCGCGCATGTCTCCGAGGAGACCCGGGGCGCCTCCCAGGCAGCGGCCCGGGGACTCTGGCAGTCGATCTTCTACTCGGCTGTCGGCGGCTGGATCCTGCTGCTGGCGTTCCTCTTCGCGGCCACCGACGTCGAGGCGGTCAACGCCGCGGGCGGCTTCTCCGGCGCGATCTTCGAGTCCGCGCTGACCCCGGTCTTCTTCAAGATCGTCATCATCATCTCGACAATCGGCCAGTTCTTCTGCGGCATGAGCTGCGTGACCTCGATGAGCCGGATGGCGTACGCGTTCAGCCGGGACCGTGCCGTACCCGGATGGCGGCTGTGGTCGACTGTCGACCGCAACGGCACCCCGGTCAACGCGATCATCGGCGCCACGGTGGCCGGCCTGGTGCTGACCCTGCCGGCGCTCTACGAGAGCTCCGCCGGTATCCCGATCGCGTTCTACGCGGTCGTCTCCGTCGCGGTGCTCGGGCTCTACCTGTCGTTCCTCATCCCGATCGCACTCCGGCTGCGGATGGGCGACCGGTTCGTCCCCGGGCCGTGGACGCTGGGCCGCAAGTACAAGCTGCTCGGCTGGATCGCGGTGATCGAGATCGCGATCATCGCCGTCTACTTCGTGCTGCCGATCGTGCCCGCCGGGGTGCCCGGCAACGACCTGTTCACCTGGTCGGCGGTGAACTACGCGCCGCTCGCCGTCGGCGGGGTGCTCCTGGTCGTCGCCGTCTGGTGGTACGCCTCGGCCCACAAGTGGTTCACCGGCCCGGTTCGTACCGTCGAAGAGCCCGCTGTGGCGGACGACCCGGCGCCGGCCGACGGCCCGGTCTGATCGGCACCCGGCGGGACGGGCGGTGCTGCCGTCCCGCCGGCCGTCGGCCGCGTTTGCCGCACGTGCCGCCGGGGGCATTGACGGTGATCCGGTTTGCCAGTAGACCTTGGTGATGGAGGCCCGCGAATGAGGAAAGCTCCGCTCACGCTGGAACAACTGCGGGTCGCCGTCGCCGAGGGCGAGATCGACACCGTGGTGCTGGCCCTCGTCGACATGCAGGGCCGGTTGCAGGGCAAGCGGTTCCACGCCCCCTTCTTCCTCGACCAGGTGGTGGCCAACGGCAGCGAGGGCTGCAACTACCTGCTCGCCGTGGACGTCGACATGAACACCGTCGACGGGTACGCGATGTCGAGCTGGGAACGCGGCTACGGCGACTTCGCGATGGTGCCGGACTTCGCCACCCTGCGCCGGGTGCCCTGGCAGCCCGGCTCCGCCCTGCTGCTGGCCGACCTGACCTGGCTCGACGGCTCAGGTGACGTGGTCGCCTCGCCCCGGCAGATCCTGCGCCGGCAGCTGGACCGGCTGGCCGAACGCGGGCTGACCGCGTACGCCGGCACCGAGTTGGAGTTCGTGCTGTTCCGCGACTCGTACGAGGACGCCTGGCAGCGCGGCTACCGCGACCTCACCCCGGCCAACCAGTACAACGTCGACTACTCGCTGCTCGGCACCGCCCGGGTGGAGCCGCTGCTGCGCCGCATCCGCGTCGAGATGGCCGACGCCGGGCTCACCCCGGAGAGCGCCAAGGGCGAGTGCAACCTCGGGCAACACGAGATCGCCTTCCGGTACGACGAGGCGGTGGCCTGCGCCGACCACCACGTCATCTACAAGAACGGCGCCAAGGAGATCGCCGCCCAGGAGGGGATGGCGATCACCTTCATGGCGAAGCCGAACGAGCGGGAGGGCAACTCCTGCCACATCCACTTCTCGCTTCGGGACCAGTCCGGCTCGTCGGCGATGCTCGGCGACGGGCCGGCGCACCTGTCGCAGACCGGGCAGCGGGTGCTCGCCGGGCTGCTGGCCACCATGCGGGAGTTCAGCCTGCTCTTCGCCCCGAACATCAACTCCTACAAGCGCTACCAGCCGGGATCGTTCGCCCCGACCGCGCTGCGCTGGGGTGTCGACAACCGCACCTGCGCCCTGCGGGTGGTCGGGCACGGGCAGGGCATGCGGGTGGAGAACCGGGTGCCCGGCGCTGACGTCAACCCGTACCTGGCGATCGCCGGGCTGGTCGCGGGGGCGCTGCACGGCCTCGACGGCGAGCTGGAGCTGGGTGCGGAGTGCACCGGCAACGCGTACGACGACCCGGAGGCCGAGCGGGTTCCCGGCACCCTGCGCGACGCCCTGGCCCTCTGGGAGGGGTCCACGGCAGCCCGCGAGGCGTTCGGCGACGAGGTGGTGGCCCACTACGCCAACCAGGCGCGAGTCGAGCTGGCCGCCTTCGACGCGGCGGTGACCGACTGGGAGCTGACCCGTGGCTTCGAACGCCTCTGACCCGCGCCCCACCCCCTCTCACCGGGTCGATCATGGACTTGTGGTGGGCGGAAAGTCCCGTGAGGCGGCTTTCGTGGGGCACCACAACTCCATGATCGACCGGGACGGGGAGGGGTGCGACGCGTGACGGTTCTGGTGGATCCCGCTAGCGGGGTGGGGTTTCGGGAGGTCGCGGCGGCCTCTGTGGACGAGGTTGACGCGGCGATCTCTGCCGCTGCCGTGGCATTCGAGACCTGGCGTCAGGTGGGGGCGGGGGACCGGGCGCGGTTGCTGCGGCGGTTCGCCGCGGTGGTCGACGCGCATCTGGACGAGTTGGCAGTGCTGGAGGTGCGCAACTCCGGGCACACCATCGGCAACGCCCGGTGGGAGGCGGGCAACGTCCGCGACGTTCTGGACTACTACGCCGGCGCGCCCGAACGGTTGACCGGGCGGCAGATCCCGGTGCCCGGTGGGTTGGACGTCACCTTCCACGAGCCACTCGGTGTGGTTGGCGTGATCGTGCCCTGGAACTTCCCGATGCCGATCGCCGCCTGGGGGTTCGCCCCGGCGCTCGCCGCCGGGAACACAGTGGTGCTCAAGCCCGCCGAACTGACCCCGCTCACCGCGCTACGCCTGGCCGAGTTGGCCAGCGAGGCGGGCCTGCCCGACGGTGTCTTCACCGTCATCCCGGGCGAGGGCTCGGTGGTGGGGGAGCGGTTCGTCACCCACCCGGCGGTCCGCAAGATCTGCTTCACCGGCTCCACCGAGGTCGGCACACGCATCATGGCCGGCTGCGCAGCTCAGGTGAAGCGACTCACACTGGAGTTGGGCGGCAAGAGCGCGAACATCGTGTTCGCCGACGCCGACCTGGAGCGCGCCGCCGCTACCGCGCCGGGCGCGGTCTTCGACAACGCCGGCCAGGACTGCTGCGCACGGTCGCGGATCCTGGTCCAGCGTTCGGTGTACGACAGGTTCCTGGAACTGCTCGAACCAGCGGTACGCGCGGTGCGCGTCGAGAACCCTTCCCGGGACACCGCCGAGATGGGCCCGCTGATCTCCGCCGCCCAACGGGACCGGGTGGCCGAGTACCTCAGCGGGGCGACCGTCGCCTTCGCCGGCTCCTGCCCCGACGGCCCCGGGTTCTGGCACGCGCCCACTGTGCTGCTGGCCGACTCGCCAGCCGACCGGCACTGGCGGGAGGAGATCTTCGGCCCGGTGGTCTCGGTGCTGCCGTTCGACGACGAGGCGGACGCGATCCGGCTCGCCAACGACACCGAGTACGGCCTCTCCGGCTCGATCTGGACCCGGGACGTGGGTCGGGCCCTGCGCCTGGCCCGTGCCGTCGACTCGGGCAACCTCAGCGTCAACTCGCACTCCTCGGTGCGCTACTGGACCCCGTTCGGCGGGATGAAGCGCTCCGGGCTCGGCCGCGAGCTGGGCCCGGACGCGCTCCACTCCTTCACGGACGTCAAGAACGTGTTCATCGCGACGGAGGAGTGACGCCAGTGCAGGGTCGGTTGCAGGACCGGGTGGCAGTGGTCACCGGAGCAGGCAGTGGCATCGGGTTGGCCACCGTGAGACGGTTCGCCGCTGAGGGGGCCCGGGTGGTCTGCGTGGACATCGACGCGGCGGCCGGTACGAAGGCCGCCGAGGAGTGCGGCGGCGAGTTCGTGGCCACCGACGTGGCCGACGAGTCGGCGGTACGCGACCTGTTCGACGGGGTGGCCGACCGGCACGGCCGGGTGGACATCGCGTTCAACAACGCCGGCATCTCACCGCCCGACGACGACTCGATCCTGGACACCGGCCTGGACGCGTGGGAACGGGTGTTGCGGGTCAACACCACGAGCGTCTACCTGTGCTGCAAGTACGCCATTCCGCACATGCGTCGGCAGGGCAAGGGCTCGATCATCAACACGGCCTCGTTCGTGGCGTTGATGGGTGCGGCCACGTCGCAGATCGCGTACACCGCGAGCAAGGGCGGGGTGTTGGCGATGACCCGGGAGCTGGGTGTGCAGTTCGCCCGTGAGGGCATCCGGGTCAACGCCCTCTGTCCCGGCCCGGTGGCCACACCGTTGCTGCTGGAACTCTTCGCCGCCGACCCGGAGCGGGCCGCCCGCCGGCTGGTGCACGTGCCGATGGGACGCTTCGGGCAACCGGAGGAGATCGCCGCGGCGGTGGCGTTCCTGGCCAGCGACGACGCCTCGTTCATGACCGCCGCGCAGTTCGTGGTCGACGGCGGCATCACAGGCGCCTACGTCACCCCGTTGTGAGCGCGAGGAGTGGGCCGGGTTTGCGCGCCCCACAGTCGCGAACGGTGCCGGCAGTGCGCCGACGCCCACTGATCGGGATCAGCGCGTACGTCGAACCCGCCGACTGGGCGGTCTGGCGGGGTGTGCGGGCCGTGCTGGTGCCGGAGGCGTACTCGCGGGCGGTGGCGGCCGCGGGTGGCCGGGCGGTGGTGCTGCCACCGGACGACGTGGACGCGGATGTGGTGGCCGTCCTCGACGGGTTGCTGTTGGCTGGTGGCGCGGACGTCGGCCCGGGGCGGTACGGCCAGCCGCCCGACCCCCGTACCGAGGACCGGCCGGACCGGGACACCGGCGAGTTGACACTGTTGGCCGCCGCGCTCGCCGCCGAGGTGCCGGTGCTGGGCGTGTGTCGGGGAATGCAGTTGCTCGCTGTCGCGTACGGCGGCACGTTGCACCAGCACCTGCCCGACGTGGTGGGTCACGAGGCGCACCGCCCGGCACCAGGGGTGTACGGCGCGCACGCGGTGCGGTTCGCGCCGGGGAGCCTGGCCGCATCGGTGCTGGCCGGGGTCGACCAGGTCAACTCGTACCACCACCAGGCGGTCGCCGATCCGGGCCGGCTCACGGTGACCGGTTGGGCGGGGGACGGGGTGGTCGAGGCGGTGGAGGATCCGGCCCTGCCGTTCGTGCTCGGAGTGCAGTGGCATCCGGAGAACGAGTCTGATCCCGCCCCGATCACGGCGCTGGTGCGGGCCGCCTGCCGGCGGGTGTGACCGGGATCGCCCCCGCCCGCGCACGGCACCGGTGGGAGGATCGGCGCATGGGCAAGGTCTATCCGGAGATCGACCATCGACTGCGTGACTTCATCGTGGCGCAGCCGCTCTTCTTCGTGGCGACCGCCCCGTCCGGGGTCGAGGGGCACGTCAACGTGTCACCGAAGGGCATGCGGGGCACGTTCGTGATCCTCGGCCCGCACCGGGTGGCCTACCTCGACTATCACGGCAGTGGGGCGGAGACCATCGCCCACCTGCGGGACAACGGCCGGATCACGCTGATGTTCTGTGCCTTCGACGGCCCGCCGAAGATCGTCCGCTTGCACGGTCGGGGCAGCAGCGTCGCGGTCACCGAGGACGCCTTCGCCGATCGGCTCGCCGAGTTTCCCGCACCGCCGGACGTGCACGCCGTCCGGGCGGTCATCACTGTCGAGGTGGAGCGGGTCAGTGATTCCTGCGGATACGCGGTGCCACTGATGGACTTCCGCGCCGAACGCGATCTGTTACTCACCTCACACTCCCGCCGCAGCACCGATGATCTGGTCGTCTACCGGGCCACCAGGAACGCGGCAAGCATCGACGGACTGCCGGTCTTCTGACTCGTCAGGGCGTTCCGGCCACCGCCGTTCGACGCCGCCGTCCACCCGCACTGTCCGGTGCCCGACGGCCCAGGCGTACGTAACCAGCGTCCATCGCTCGTGATGCGTTACGTTGCTGGTCCGCTGGGGTACAAGTCGGAGCACGGCGGGTGAAGATCAACGGTCGAGGGGTACGGCCGGAGCGGGAGGCTGCATGAGCTCGGCCCAGGGGGGCGCGGACATCGGGCATGCCGCCCTGTCCGGTCGTGAGACCCCGCCGATGCTGGCGGCCGCATTCGCGGCCGGCGGCGAGATGGGCGAGCGGCTGGCTTCCTTCGACTGGTCCTCCGGCCCGCTGGGTGAGCCCGGTCAGTGGCCCCCGGCGCTCTCCAATGCGGTCGGCATGATGCTCGCCTCCAGCGCGCCGATCGTCATGTTCTGGGGCGACGAGCAGTTGGCCTTCTACAACGACGCATACCGGCCGACCATCGGCGGCAAACACCCGGACGTGATCGGCCAACCGGCCCGCGCGAACTGGGCGGAGACCTGGGCGGTGCTCGGCTCGCTGCTCGACAGCGTCCGGAGCACCGGTCGCTCCTATCGCGGTGAGGACCACCCCTTCCTGCTGAACCGTTACGGTTTCGTCGAGCAGACCTACTTCAACGTCTCGTACGACCCGATCCGGGGGGACGACGGCTCGGTCAGTGGTGTCTACTGCATCGTCAGCGAGACCACCGGACGGGTGCTCGGCGAGCGTCGACTGCGAGCGTTGTCCGAGCTGGGTGCCGAGCTGAGCGACATCGGCAGCGCCACGGAACTGGGTCGGACGGCGGCCGGGGTGCTCGACCGGCACCGGGCTGACGTGCCGTTCGCCCTGGTCTGTCTGGCTGACGACAACGACCAGCTCACAGTGGCCGGCTGCACCGGCACCACCCCGCCCGCCGTCGATGTCGCAGCGCAGTTGTCGGCCCGGCTGACCGCCGATGGCGCGCCCGCCACGATCGAGGCGGCCGCTCTGCTCGACGCGTTGCCTGTCGACGCCGCCGACCAGGCGCTCGTGCTGCCACTCACGGCGACCAACGAGACCGTCGGCGCGCTGGTCGTCGGCGTGGCCCGTCAACTGCCGCTCAACGACGACTACCGCGACTTCCTCAGCCTGGTCGCCGCCCAGATCTCCCGGGCGCTCGGCACCCAGCGGGCGTACGAGCAGGAACGGGCCCGCGCCGCCGAGCTGGCCGCGCTGGACCGGGCGAAGACCAACTTCTTCGCCAACGTCAGCCACGAGTTCCGCACCCCGCTGACCCTGGTGCTCGGTCCACTGGAGGACATGCTCGCCGACCCGGAGCTGCCCGCCACCGAAACCGACCGGCTCACCATGATGCACCGCAACGCGCTGCGCCTGCTCAAGCTCGTCAACACAGTGCTGGACTTCTCCCGACTGGAGTCCGGTCGGCTCGCCGCCCGCTACCAGCCCACCGACCTCGCCGGTTACACCGCCCGGCTGGCCAGCACCTTCCGCTCGGCCACCGAACGGGCCGGGTTGCGACTGGTGGTGGACTGTCCGCCGCTGCCGACGCCGGTCTTCGTCGACCGGGACATGTGGGAGAAGATCGTCCTCAACCTGGTGTCGAACGCTGTCAAGTTCACCTTCGACGGCGAGATCCGGGTGCGGATCCGGGCCGTTGATGGCGCGGCCCGCCTGGAGGTGACGGACACCGGCATCGGCATCGTGCCGGACGAACTGCCGCACGTCTTCGAAAGGTTCCACCGGGTCCCCGGGGTGCGGGCACGCACCCACGAAGGCACCGGCATCGGCCTCGCGCTGGTCCGGGAACTGGTCGAGATGCACCGCGGCGAGGTCGGGTTGACCAGCCAGGTCGACGTGGGCAGCGCCTTCACCGTGACCATTCCGTTCGGGTCGGCGCACCTGCCGGCGGACCGGGTGGCGGCGTTCGACCCACTGCCAATGGGTGAGCCCGAGCAGGCCCGGCTCTTCGTGGCGGAGACCGCGCTGTGGGCAGGTGTCACGTCGACACCCGAGCTCGACCGACAGCGGACGAACGGCACCTCGGCTGGCCGGATCCTTGTCGTCGACGACAACGCCGACCTGCAGGAGCACGTCAGTCGCCTGCTCTCCCCGACCTGGGACGTCGTCACCGCGAACGACGGGCTCGACGCCCTGCCACTGGCCCGCGAGGGTGGGTTCGACCTGGTGCTCACCGACGTGATGATGCCCCGGCTGGACGGGTTCGGGCTGGTGAGCGCGCTGCGCTCGGACCCGCGTACCCGGCATGTGCCGATCGTGTTGCTCTCCGCCCGCGCCGGCTCCGCGGAGGCGGTCGCCGGTCTCGCCGTCGGCGCCGACGACTACCTCACCAAGCCGTTCTCCGCGCAGGAGTTGATCGCCCGGGTCCGGGCCAACGTCGAGCTGGGCCAGTTGCGCGGGCAGATCATCCGCCGGCTCCGGGCGCTGGCCGACGCGGCGGTGGCGGTGAACACCGCCAGGTCCACCGCCGATGTGCTCCAGGTCGCCGCCCGGCACGCGTTGAGCCTCGCCGAGGCGGTTCGGGTGGTGGTCACCGCGGCCGAGGCGCGCTTCGAGGCGGACGGCGGCGGCACCACCGCCGCCGATCCGTCCTTCGTGGCCGAACTGACCGGCACGACCGGCAAGCAGCTCGGTGAGCTGCAGGTCTGGCGGGCAGTCGGCGACGAGGCGCAGGCCGACGACGCCGCGTTGACCCAACTTGCCCGACTCGTCGGGGTGCGACTGGAGAACGCCCAGCTCTACGAAGCCGAACACCGCATCGCCACCACGCTGCAGCACAGCCTGCTACCCAGGTCGCTGCCCCAACTGCCCGGCGCGGTGGTGGCCAGCCGTTACCTGCCCGGCCGCGCCGACGTCGAGGTCGGCGGCGACTGGTACGACGCGATCGCCCTGAACGGCGACGAGCTGGTGCTGGTCATCGGCGACGTGGTCGGTAAGGGCGTCCGGGCCGCCGCGGCGATGGGGCAACTGCGCAACGCGCTGCGGGCGTACGTGCTGGAGGGCTTCGATCCGGGTGAGTCGCTGACCCGGCTCAACCGGCTGGTCGGCTCCACCGAGGGCCGCTCCTTCGCGACTGTGGTCTGTCTGCTGTTCAACCCGGGCACCGGTCGACTGCGGTACGCGAGCGCCGGTCACCCGTCCCCACTGTTGATCACCGGAGGCGACGTGGCGTTCCTGCATGACCGGGCGCTCGGTCCACCGGTCGGCGCCCTCCCCAACGCGACGTACGAGTCGGTCGAGGGCGAGTTGCCGGCCGGCACCCGACTGCTGCTCTACACCGACGGGCTGGTCGAGGACCGCCAGCTCGGCATCGACGCCGCACTGGCCCAGCTGCGCATCGACGCGGCCACCCCCAGTGAGCACGTGGTGGACCTGATCGACGCGGTGGTCGAGCGGGTCACCGGCCGGCCGCGCCGCGACGACGTGGCGGTTCTCGCCCTGGAGGCGGCGGAGCTGAACCGCTTGGCGCTGCGGCTCCCGGCGGACCCGACCCGGCTCAGTGTGCTCCGAAAGCGGCTGGAGGACTTCCTGGTCGCGCACTCCGTCGGCGAGACCGACCTGTTCGACCTGACCGTCGCCGTCTCCGAGGCCGCCGCGAACGCCATCGAGCACCCGGTCCACCCCGCCGAGGCCATGATCAGTGTGGAGGTGGCCATCGAGGATCGGACGGTGACGGCCACTGTGCGCGACAGCGGGCATTGGCGGGAGTCGACCGGCTCCGGCTTCCGGGGCCGCGGTCTGGCCCTGATCAGAGCGCTGGGCGACCTGTCGGTACGGCGTACCGCCGAAGGCACCGAGGTGACGCTGCGTCGGCAGTTGCAGGACTGACCGCGCGCCCGGCGGCGGCCGGGCGTCTAGGCCGGGTCGAGCCAGCCCTGTTCGCCGAGGCCGGAGATCTCCAGCACCCGACGGACCTGTCGGGACGGGCGAACGGTGAGCCGCCCCGGAAACTGCTGGGCGAGCCGGACCAGGGCGTGGATGGCGGCCGAGTCGAAGAAGGTGACAGCGCTCAGGTCGAGAGTGATCTTGCCGGCGGGCTCGCGCAGCGCCGTCTGGAGCATCGTGTCCGCTGTCGCCATGTCGACCTCGCCGGCCACCACGACGTGGAGGTGGTCACCGTCGATCTCGGCGCTGGCGGAGAAGACGGGCGGCGCTCCCCCTTGATCCACGCTGACACCATGGCACAGCCACCCTGGCAGGGCAACAACCTCCACCGGGCGGCCGTGGCGCGGGTCACCAGCGGCTCCGGCGATAGGCTTGCGGCATGACCGTCCGCCCGCCGCTGACACCAGGCACGCTCTCCCCGATGCGACCGGTGCCATCCCAGATCGCCCGACCCGAGTACGTGGGCAAGACGCGTCCGCGGGAGTGGCGTGGCTCGCATGTTCAGACGCCGGAAACCATCGAGAAGATGCGGATCGCCAGCCGGCTCGCCGCCCAGGCGACCCAGCTCGCCGGCGAACACTGCAAGCCCGGCGTGACCACCGACGAGATCGACAAGGTGGTGCACGAGTTTCTCTGCGACCATGGCGCGTACCCGTCGACACTGGGCTACAAGGGCTTCCCGAAGTCCTGCTGCACCAGCCTCAACGAAATCATCTGCCATGGCATCCCGGACACCACGGTCCTGACCGACGGCGACATCATCAACGTCGACGTGACCGCCTACATCGGTGGGGTGCACGGTGACACCGACGCCACCTTCTGCGTCGGCGAGGTCAGCGAAGAGGCCCGGCTGCTGGTCGAGCGGACCCACGAGGCGATGATGCGCGGCATCCGCGCCGTCGCCCCGGGACGACAGATCAACGTGGTGGGCCGCGTCATCGAGTCGTACGCCAAGCGGTTCGGCTACGGCGTGGTCCGCGACTTCACCGGCCACGGCATCGGCGAGGCCTTCCACAGCGGCCTCTACGTGCCGCACTACGACAGCCCGCGCCCCACGGACATCATGGAGCCCGGCATGACGTTCACCATCGAGCCGATGATCACCCTCGGCACCTACCAGTACGACATGTGGGACGACGGGTGGACAGTGGTCACCAAGGACCGGAAGTGGACGGCGCAGTTCGAACACACCATCGTGGTGACCGACGACGGCCACGAGATCCTGACCCTGCCGTGAGCGCGAGGAACGCAGCGAAGCGGAGTCCCGCAGTCGCGAACGAAGGGCAGGCACCGTGACCGACACCCCAGCGGCGCTGCGCGAGGCGCACCACGCGGACGTCTCCGGCGGCTGGCTGCGCCCGGCCGTCTTCGGCGCGATGGACGGCCTGGTCACCAACATCGCCCTGATCGCCGGTGTCGGCGGCGGCGGGGTGTCGCCCCGCAGCATCGTGCTCACCGGCAGCGCCGGCCTTGTCGCCGGTGCGATCTCCATGGGCCTCGGCGAGTACACGAGCGTGCGCTCCGCCAACGAGCAGGTTGCCGCCGAGGTGGCCAAGGAACGCCGGGAACTGGAACGGCACCCCGAGGCGGAGGCCCGGGAGCTGGCCGACGCGTGGGTGGCCAGGGGCCTGCCCCGGGACCTCGCCACCCAGGTCGCCGAGGCGGTGCGGCGCGACCCGGAGGAGGCGCTGCGGGTACACGTCCGCGAGGAGTTGGGCGTCGACCCCGACGACCAGCCCAGCCCGTGGGCCGCGGCGATCTCGTCGTTCCTGTTCTTCTCGCTCGGCGCGCTGGTCCCGCTGCTGCCGTACCTGCTCGGCACCACCGAACTGTGGCTGGCGCTCGCCGTCGGCGGGCTCGGGCTGTTCGTCGCCGGTGCCGTGGTGGCCCGATTCACCCACCGTCCCTGGTGGACCAGTGGGCTGCGCCAACTGCTACTGGGCGCGGCGGCGGCCGGCGCCACCTACCTGATCGGCTCGCTGATCGGCGTACCGGGCGGGCTGTGACGCGCGTCAGGTGCTGAGCAGCTCGTCGATCGTGCCGTCGACGGCGCGACCACGGGCGGCCAACTCCTCGGCCTGCCGGGCCAGCACCACACCCACCTCGGTCATGTCCGCCCCGGCCAACCCGGTGCGCCGCACCGCGTCCCCCGGGTCACGGAAGTAGGTGCGACTCAGCAGACCGGTCACCGTGGCCGCCGCCAGCCGGGCCTCACCGAGCATCAGCAGAGCCTGATCGGTCTCGTACCACTCGGCCAGCCGGGCCGCCCGGGAGTGCGCCGCGCTGCCCCGGTACCACGCCTGGCGAGCCGCGGTGCTGAACTCCGCCGGCCGGGCTCGCGCCAGCCGGCCGAGGTGCTCGTCGCGCAGCGTCCGCAACCAGCCCGTCGGATCGTGCAACGCCTGCGTGGTGACGTACCGGTCGGCGGTCAGCGGCCAGAGCGGGGAGAGCACCCGGGCCTGGGCCAGGTAGTCCTCGGCGGAGGCCACTGTCAGATCGACGAGAACCCCGTCCACCCGCCGGGTCGCCGGTGACGGGCCGGACCCGGGTCGATAGGTGACCACCAGCATTCCGGCCTCGCGGTCCCCGCCGCCGTCGTCGTCCCCGTGCGCCAGAGGCCCGTGCACCGCGATCGCCAGCGCATCGGCCGGGAACCGGCGTCGGACCGCCTCGGCGACCCGCTCCGCGACCGTCCACCGTCGATCGTCGAGGCCCCTGTCGACGCCGGCCTGCTCACTCATCGGACCAGCTCTGTTCGCGGCTGCGGGGCTCGTAACCCCGGCTCACTCCTCGCGCTCACGGGACCACCTCGCCTTGGCTACCGAGCGTCAGCCTAGCCAGCCGACGGCGGAGCTTCGGGCGCGCCGCGCCCGGTCGGGGCCAGCCGGAAAATGTGGATCTCCCGGCCACCGGCCCGCTGCACGTACGTGTGGTACGCGGGCCACGCGGTGACCAGAAGCTGCCACAACCGGTCCCGTTCGACGCCGGAGGCCCGCTCGGCCCGCACCGCGACCCGCCGGCCCTTCACGTCCACCTCGGCGGCCGGGTCGGCGAGCAGGTTCATCGCCCAGCCGGGGTGGTGGGTCTGCCCCCAGTTGGAGCCGATCACCACGTACGCGTCGCCGTCGGGCACGTAGAGCAGCGGATTGCTGCGGGGCTTGCCGGAGCGGCGGCCCGTTGTGGTGATCAGCAGGGAGGGGAGCAGGCCGAGCGCGACCACCCGGCCCCGGGTGAGTCGACCAACCATCCGATCGGCCGGAACCAGCAGGCGCGCTGTGGCGCCGAACCAGCGATGATGACCGACTCGACGGACGACATTCCTGAGCACTGACACGTCGGTCAGTCTGCCGGCTGCCCGGCCCCGGCGGCACCCCCGCGCGGTCCAGTTTCGGTCGCCCCGCGGATCGGTCAGTCCAGCCGCCGTTCGATCGGCAGTCGGGCCCGGGTGAACAGGCCCGCCCCGAGCATCGCCACCACCGGCACCAGCACCAGGACCCCGAGCGCGGGCCAGGGCACCAGAAACGGGTACGGATCGGTTACCGGCCAGTCACTGGCGTACTGCCGGTTCACCGAGACCAGCACGATCGCGGCGGTGCCGAGGCCGGCCACGATGCCGAGCACCGAACCGAGACCGGCGATCACCCCGGCCTGGCAGATCGCCAGCAGCCGGCGTACCGCTGGGGCCGCGCCGACGGCCGCGAGGGTGGTCAGTTCGGCTCGTCCCTCGGCGGCGGCGAGCGCGGTCGCGACCCCGGCCGCCCCCACCGTGATCAGCCCGGCCGCCGCCGCGAGCAGCAGGAGCAGCGGTGAGACGTCGCGCGGCGGGCCGCCGGTCTCCACGCTCAGCGAGAGCGTCCCGAAGGGCCGCAGGGCGGCGGCGAACCGTGCCTGTTGCTCCTCGTCGGGCGGGGTCGTGGTGCCGATCACCCAGCCGGTCGGGGACCAGCTCAGGCCGAGTTGTCGGGCCGCGGTGGTGGACAGCATCAGGCGGGACTGGCCGGTCGCCCCGGGCAGCGCGTACCCGGGAAGGTCAAGAACGGTCTCCCGGTCCGGGGCGGCCTCCCTCTCGCGGACCCGGACGGTCACCAGGCCGTCGTGCAGGTAGCGCGGGTCGGTCACCACCACGCCGCCGGCCCGCAGCACCGCTGTGGCGGCGGCGGTCGCGGCCGGGTCCGCGCCGGTGAGCAGGGGGAGCGCCGTCCCGTCGTCGACTCCGGGCTCGACGTAGCCGCCGAAGTAGTCCGTCTCGCGGGTCTGGCAGCGGGGATCCGCGCGGGCCTGCTGGCGGTGCGCCTCGGGGAGTTGAACACCCGGCTGCCAGGGGCAGGCCCGGGTCGGCGGGAGCACTGGCGCGATGTCGCAGTAGCCGGTGCGTTCCGTCCCGCAGCTCGGTGTCTGCACCGGGGCGACCGCGCCGACCCCGAGCTGATTCCGGGCCGCGTCGGTGATCTGGGCCAGCGTGGGCTGCCCGGTCGTTCCGACCGGGTAGACCAGTACGTGGCCGGTCGGCAGCGCCGGTCGGTAGGCGCGAGCTTCCCGGGCGCCGTCGCTGGCCAGGTATCCGCCGAGGGCGACACTGCTGGCGACGGCGGCCATCACCGCGCAGATGGCCGGTGCCGCGGCGGCCCGGTTGCGGCTGGCATCGCGCAGCGCGATCCGTGGTGCCAGCGGCAACACCCGGCCGAGGCGGGCGAGCGCCCCGAGCAGCGTGGGTGTGCAGCAGACCAGGCCCAACTCGCCGAGGATCAGCCCGGTGAGGATCACCGCCGGGGAGGTCTGGGTGGCCCCGAACGCCGCCAGCCCCGCCCCGCCGACCACCAGCGCCAGTCCGAGGGCCAACCACCGCCCCGGGGATTTCGCCGGGGTGCGTCGTCCGGCGAGCCCGGCGCTGACGTCCTGCCGGGCGGCGGTCCACGCCGGTGCCAGCGCCGCGAGCACCCCGGCCAGCACCGCGACGCCACCGAGCAGGACCAGCGCGCTCGGCCAGCAGCGGTAGCCGCCGAAGCGGGCGCTGAAGACGTACTGCTCCATCAGCGGGCGACCGGCGAACGCCGCGCCGACGCCGACCAGCAGGCCGGCGGCGGCCCCCAGCACACCCAGCACCACACCGTCGGCCAGTACGACCCGGCGAAGCTGGGCGGCGTCCCCGCCCGCCACCGCTACCAGCGCCAGGTCCCGTCGACGGCGACGGACGCCGACGGCGAAGGCCGGCCCGACCAGCAGGACGACCTCCAGCAGCCCGAGGCCGGCGATCAGGACGCCGGTGCTCAGGTCGTTGGGGTTGTCTCCCATGATCGAACCGAGCCACGTCCGGTCCGCTCCGGGCGCCGAGCCGGTCGGGTGTCGCGCGGTGACCACCACCCCGCTGTCGTTGAGCCGGGACACCAGCGCAGCGTCGACGGTGCCCGGCACGTCCGCCAGCCAGACACCGTCCGGGTCCGGCCCCGGACCGGTCGACGGCACGGCACCCGGATGCAGCGCCACCACCGGTCCGAGGTCGTCGGGAAACTCGACCACCCCCACCACCGTGTACGCCCTGCTCCCGTCGGCGGCGGCCACGGCGCGGCCGAGGCGCAGGTCCAGGCGGCGCAGCGCCACCGGGCTGACCGCGACCTCACCGGGCTGTTGCGGTGCCCGGCCGGCCCGGAACCGCACCAGCCCGCGGGCCAACGGATCGGTGAGGTCCAGCACCCGACCGTCCACTACCTCGTCGCGGTGCGGGCCGCGCAGTGTCAGCGGAACGCGCTGACGCACCTCGGTGACCCGGCTGCCCGGCCCGAGCAGTGCGGTCAGCCGTGCCGCGGTGACCTTCGCGCAGAACTCGCCGTCGCGGGTGTACCAGCCCTCACCCCACTCGTCCTGCCCCACCGGGGCGTTCGCGATCCACTGCAACTGCGCGTCGGCCACCCCGAGCCGGCGGTCGACGCGTTCCTCCGGGGTCAGCTCGGCCATGTCGTAGCTCGCCGCCAGGAAGGCCAGCGCCGCCACCGGCATGGCGATCATCGCGAGCACCAGGGCGGTCCGCCGTCGGGCTCGGCGTGACTCCCGTCGGGCGATCCGCAGCGCCGCCCGCCAGGAGCCGGTCAGCTCGGCGAACCGCCGCCGGCCGACCGGGGCGGGCGGTGGGACCAGCCGCGGCGACGCGGTGTCGGCCCGGCCGAGGGCCCGCGTCGGGCGGCGGATGGTCACCGGTCGCTGCCGGACAGCAGTTGCTCGACACTGCCCAGCGGTGCCGTCGTGTCGACGAGGACGCCGTCGCGGAGGAACACCACCCGGTCGGCCCAGCCGGCGTGCCGCGCCTCGTGGGTGACCAGCACTCCGGCGGCGCCCGCGTCGATCCGGCGGCGCAGCAGGTGCAGCACCGCCTCACCGGTCTGGGAGTCCAGCGCCCCGGTGGGCTCGTCGGCGAGGACCAGCCGGCGTTCGCCCACCAGCGCGCGGGCGATGGCCACCCGCTGCTGCTGCCCGCCGGAGAGTTGGTCCGGGAAACGGTCGCCCAACGCGGGTAGCCCCACCTCGGTGAGCGCGGCCATGGCCAGTGCGCGGGCCCGACGTCCGCTGGTCCCGTCGAGTTCCAACGGGAGCGCCACGTTCTCCAGTGCGCTCAGACTGCCCAGCAGGTTGAGCTGCTGGAAGATGTAGCCGATCCGACGGCGGCGCAGCTGGGCCAGCCCGCGGCGGTCCAGCGCCCCCAGCGGCTGCCCCTCGACCCGGACCTCGCCGCCGGTCGGACGGTCCAACCCACCGGCGAGAGCCAGCAGCGTCGATTTGCCGGAGCCGGACGGCCCCATCACGGCGACCAGCTCGCCGGGCCGGACGACCAGGCTGACGCCGCGCAGCGCGTGCACCGCCGCCGGCCCGACGCCATGGGTGCGGTGGACGGCGCGTAGGTCCAGCACCGCGTCGTCCGATCCGCTCACCGTCTTGCCTCCTCGCCGGCCCATCGAGCCGCGTCCCGCGCGTCGGGGTCATCGGGTCGGGAAGCGGGAGGCGCCGGGCCGCTGGGTTGATGCCGGACCAGACTGGTCTCGCAGTGGTCCAGCCAGCGCACCTCGGCCTCGGCCTGGAACACCATCGAGTCCAGTACGAGGCGCCAGGGAAGGTCCTCCGGCCGGTTGCTGCCGTACTTCAACCGGGTCAACTCCTGAAGGGCCCGCATCGTCGCGCTGCGTTGGGCCTGCACCACCGACCGGACGTCGACCCCGGGGGTGGTCAGCGCCAGCGCCAGCTTGATCGCCAGCTCGTCACGGGGGCGGTCGGTACGGCTGATCGGGGTGGCGAACCACAGCGCCAGGTCCGCCCGGCCGGCGTCGGTGATCTCGTACGGGCGCTGCCCGGCCTCGCTCTCCGGCAACGGGCGCACCAGACCGTCCCGTTCCAGCCGGGACAGCGTGGTGTAGACCTGCCCGATGTTCAGTGGCCAGGTCGAGCCGGTCGACTCCTCGAACGCGGCGCGCAGCTGGTAGCCGTACATCTGGCCGCGTTCGAGCAGGGCGAGCAACCCGTGACGGATGGACATGGAAACGGAGTATGCATACCTGGTATGCGTACCGCAACCGGAGTGGACCGGCTCAGGTCGGTCGACCGGGAAACGGGACGGTCAGCGGGGTCAGCCCCGCAGTCTTCCGCCACCGGGTGGCCCGCACCGCGTACTCGACCAGGGCGGCAAGCGCCTGGTCCCGTTCGGCGCCGGTGGTGGACGCCAGGGCGGCCCGCCAGTGCGCGGCCGTGCGCTCCTCCACCTCGACGGCGAGCCGCAGGGCGCTGGCCCGGTCGGTGACCGGGAACGGCAGGGCGTACCCGGCGCGGTCCGGCGGGACGACGCCGCCGGCAGTGGTGAGCTGTACCACCAGCGCGTCGCGCCGGTGCCGATGCGCGGCCTCCGCCTGGCGTGCCGCGTCCCGTGCCGCTCCGCTGAGCCGGACACCGATCCGTCCGTAGGCGTAGATGGCCGCGTACTCGGCGGACAGGGCGGAGGCGAGTGCCTCCCCGGCGGACGGCTGCCTCACTTCAGTGCCTCCTGATGAGTCGCCCGGGCGGCGACGATCGACCCGAGCAGTGCCGCCCGCTCCGCTGGCGCTGCGGCGCAGGCGGCGGCGGCGGACTGCTGGGCGGTCTTCTCCAGAGCCCGCAGGGCGGCGCGCGCGCCGTTCGGATCGGCGGCCGGTGCGGTGGTCGGGGCGGCGGGGGCCGCCGACGGCACTGTCACCCCGATCACCCGGGCCAGCTCGGCGGCGTGCGCGGTGTGCGTCTCGGCGATCGGGTTGAGCCGGTCGGCGAGCTCGGGATGGGCGGTCGCGTTCGCCCGGTACGCGGCGGCCAGCGCGAGTGACTCGTCCACCATCGGCCGCAGCGGGTCGGGCGGCGGGGCTGGTTGGTCGTCGCGGTCGAAAAGATCACAGCCGGTCAGCGGCGTCACGGTGCCGCCGAGCACCAGCAGCGCCCCGACCCCCAGGAGCTTTCGCCGGGAATGTCCGGATGCTTGGTCGCGCTGTGTCGTTCTGCCGATCCCCACCGGCCAAGTCAACACCATCCGTGCCGGTCCGGGGGTCACCGGCGTCGGTGCGCCGCCCGGTCCGCCGCCGGGCAGGCGCGTTACGCTCTGCGCAACCACCGGCGTGTCCACTCCGGTGGCGTGCCGGCATGGCGGGACCACGGGTCCCCGTCGACCAGGGAAAGGGTGCGGAGATGACGCAGCGTGGCCGTGCCACCAGGCCGACGGGTCGACCCCGCGGTGCGGCGGGCCCCCGCGGCGGTGACCTCGCCGCCCGACGGGACCGACTGCGGGCCGTAATCGAGCCGGTGGTCAACGACGCCGGCTACGACCTGGAGGACCTGTCGGTTTCCCGGGCCGGCCGACGGCACGTGGTGCGGGTGATGGTGGACACCGACGGCGGGATCGACCTGGACGCCGTCGCTGACGTCTCCCGCGCGGTCTCGGCGGCGCTGGACGCCGCGGAGGAGACCGGTGGCGACATCGTCGCCGGCGAGTACCAGTTGGAAGTCAGCTCGCCCGGCGTCGACCGACCGCTCACCCTGCCCCGTCACTGGCGGCGCAACGTGGGTCGACTGGTCAAGGTGACCGCCCGGGGGGCGGCCGCGCTGCCCGGTCAGCGGGGCGAGCAGCCCGCCGGTGACCGTCAGCTGACCGGCCGGGTGGTCGCGGCCGACGACGAGGGCGTGCACCTGGAGACCGACGACGGCCGCGCCGCCTGGGCGTACGCCCAGCTGGGCCCGGGCCGCGTGCAGGTCGAGTTCACCCGGCTCGCCGAGCTCGGTGAGCCGGACGACGCGGACGATTCCGACGAGTTCGACGATTCAGATGACATCGACGACGAAGATGATGTGGAGGACGAGGAGAGGTGAACATCGACCTCGCGGCGCTGCGCGCACTCGAGCGCGAGCGGGAGATCCCGTTCGACACGATTCTCGCGGCGATCGAGACCGCGTTGCTGACCGCCTACCGGCACACCGACGGGGCCGAGCCGCACGCCCGGGTGGAGATCGACCGTAGGTCGGGCGCCGCCCTGGTGTACGCGCAGGAGATGGATGCCGACGGCAGCCTGGTGCGGGAGTGGGACGACACCCCGCACGACTTCGGCCGGATCGCCGCCATGACCGCCAAGCAGGTGATCCTCCAGCGGTTGCGGGAGGCCACCGACGAGGTGCACTTCGGTGAGTACGTCGGCCGCGAGGGTGACCTGGTCACCGGCGTGGTGCAGGCGCACGAGACGCGTACCGAGAAGGGCATCGTCAGCGTCGACCTGGGCAAGCTGGAGGGCGTGCTGCCGCAGTCCGAGCAGGTGCCCGGCGAGCGGTACGCGCACGGCGAGCGGGTCCGCTGCGTCGTGGTGCACGTGGCCAAGGGCATGCGCGGGCCGCAGATCACCCTGTCCCGGTCGCACCCGGCTCTGGTCAAGAAGCTCTTCGCGCTGGAGGTGCCGGAGATCGCCGACGGCACCGTCGAGATCGGAGCGATCGCCCGTGAGGCGGGCCATCGCACGAAGATCGCCGTCCGCTCCACCACCCCCGGCGTGAACGCCAAGGGCGCCTGCATCGGCCCGATGGGTCAGCGGGTGCGAGCCGTGATGAGCGAACTGCACGGTGAGAAGATCGACATCATCGACTGGTCGGACGACCCGGGCACCTTCGTGGGCAACGCGTTGTCGCCGGCCAAGGCGCTGCGGGTCGAGGTGGTCGATCTGGCCAACCGGGCCGCCCGGGTGACAGTTCCCGACTTCCAGCTCTCGCTCGCTATCGGTCGGGAGGGGCAGAATGCCCGACTCGCTGCCCGATTGACCGGTTGGCGGATCGACATTCGTTCCGATGCGGAGCAGACCGCGCCGGCAGCGCGTGGGGTCACTGATCACGTGCGGGAGCCGGGCGGCGCGATCTCGGGGAGCTAGGGGTAGACTTCCTCCAGTGGTACGACGCGCGCAGCCGGAGCGCACCTGTGTGGGTTGCCGGCAACGTGCGCCGGCCAGCGAATTGCTGCGGATCGTCGCGGTCAGGGACGAGGCTGGTAACAGTCTCCGGCCTGATCCACGCCGCAGGCTGCCGGGTCGGGGAGCGAACATGCACCCGGATCCGGCCTGCTTCGCGCTGGCGGTGCGGCGCCGCGCCTTCGGGCGTGCGCTGCGCAGCACCGAGGTCCTCGACCACGGTGCGCTGGCGGAGCACGTCGATGCGCCAACCACTACGTCCGGTCAGCCCGACCGGGCGAGGGTCGCTAGCAGGGTAGGACGACCGACATGAGCACACGATGAAGTCCCTGAAATGACCAGGCTTCAAGTGCACGAGTGAGGTCGCTGCGGGTGCTGCCCGCACGACCTCGGAGTGAGGAGTGCAGTGGCAGGCAAGGCCCGCGTACACGAGCTTGCAAAAGAGCTCGGGGTCGAGAGTAAGACCGTTCTCGCCAAGCTGAAGGAAATGGGCGAGTTCGTGAAGTCCGCGTCCAGCACCGTCGAGGCGCCCGTCGCCCGGCGGCTGCGTAACGCATTCGTCGCGTCCGCCGGCGCCCCGGCTCCGGCCGCCCCGTCGGCGCCCGCGTCGACGCCGGCTTCAAACCCGACCCCGACGCCAACCCCGGCCCCGGGCGCGCCCCGGGTCTCGGCCAAGCCGATGCCGCCTCGGCGGCCGGCCGCGCCGGCACCCGGTCCGAAGCCCAAGGGTCCGGTTCCCGGTGCCCCGCAGACGGCGACCCCGGTCGCCAAGCCGGCGAGTGCCCACGACATCGAGGTGGCGGCCGCGGAGGCGCGTGCCGCCGCGCTGAAGGCTGAGCAGGAGGCCGCGGTCAAGGCCGCGCAGGCCGCCCGCCAGCAGCAGCGGGACAACCCCGTTCGCCGGGAGCCTCCGGCAGACGGCGGTAACCGGCCCGGTCCTCGGCCGGGTCCCGCGGCGATGCCGCCCCGTCCCGGTTCGCCGGCAGCTCGTCCGAGCACGCCGGCTCCCGGTCCGGGTGCCCGGCCGGGCGGTCGTCCGCCGGCGCGCGGTGCCGGTAACAACCCGTTCGGCATCCAGGGTGGCCAGCAGCAGCGGCCCCCGGCCGCCGGTGCGGGTGGCCCTCGGCCCAACACCCCGGCGGGCATGCCGCCGCGGCCGAGCCCGAACTCCATGCCGCCGCGGCCCAGCCCAGCGTCCATGCCGAGCCAGCGGCCGGCTGCCGGTCGCCCCGGTCCCGGTGGCGCTGGTCGTCCCGGCGGTGGCGGCGCAGGTCGTCCCGGTGGCGGTGGCGGTGGCTTCCGTGGTGGTCCCGGCGGCGGCGCCGGTGGCGGCGGCGGTTACCGCGGCGGCCCCGGTGGCGGCGCGGGTGCCGGCGGTGGCGGTGGCTACCGTGGCGGTCCCGGCGGCGGTGCGGGTGCTCCCGGTGGCGGTTTCCGTCCGGGTGGTCCGGCAGGTGGCGGCGGACGTCCGGGTGCCGGTGGTCGTGGCCGTGGCGGCGGTGCCGCGGGTGCCTTCGGGCGTCCGGGTGGCCGGCCGACGCGCGGTCGCAAGTCCAAGAAGCAGCGCAGACAGGAGTTCGACAACCTGTCGGCTCCGACCATGAGCTCGGGCGCTCCCCGGGGTCAGGGTCAGATCGTCCGGCTCTCCCGTGGCGCCTCGCTGTCGGACTTCGCCGACAAGATCAACGCCAACCCGGGTTCGCTGGTCCAGGAGATGTTCAACCTGGGCGAGATGGTGACCGCGACCCAGTCCTGTTCTGACGACACCCTGCACCTGCTGGGTGAGCACCTGGGCTTCGACATCCAGATCGTCAGCCCGGAGGACGAGGACCGCGAGCTGCTCGCGCAGTTCAACATCGACCTCGACGCGGAGGTGGCCGAGGAGCGTCTGGTCAGCCGTGCGCCGGTCGTGACCGTCATGGGTCACGTCGACCACGGTAAGACCAAGCTGCTCGACGCCATCCGTAAGGCGAACGTCGTGGCGGGCGAGGCGGGTGGCATCACCCAGCACATCGGCGCCTACCAGGTCCACGTCCCGCACGAGGGCGAGGACCGGGCGGTCACCTTCATCGACACCCCGGGTCACGAGGCGTTCACCGCCATGCGTGCTCGTGGTGCCCAGGTCACGGACATCGTGATCCTGGTCGTCGCGGCGGACGACGGTGTGATGCCGCAGACGATCGAGGCGTTGAACCACGCCAAGGCGGCCGACGTGCCGATCGTGGTCGCGGTCAACAAGGTCGACAAGCCGGACGCCAACCCGGACAAGGTCCGCCAGCAGCTGACCGAGTACGGCCTGGTCGCCGAGGAGTACGGCGGCGAGACCATGTTCGTCAACGTGGCGGCCAAGCCCGGCATCGGCATCGAGGAGCTTCTCGAGGCTGTCCTGCTGACCGCCGACGCGTCGCTGGAGCTGACCGCTCCGATCGACGGGCCGGCGCAGGGTGTGGCCATCGAGGCGCACCTGGACAAGGGCCGCGGTGCGGTGGCGACGGTGCTGGTGCAGAAGGGCACCCTGCGGGCGGGCGACTCGATCGTCGCCGGTGGGGCGCACGGCCGGGTTCGGGCCATGCTCGACGAGAACGGCAACCAGCTCTCCGAGGCTGGTCCGGCGCGTCCGGTCATGGTTCTGGGTCTGACCGCGCCGCCCGGTGCGGGTGACACGTTCCTCGCCGCGGCGGACGACCGCACGGTGCGGCAGATCGCCGAGCAGCGGCAGGCACGGCGGCGGGCGGCGTCCTTCGCCAACTCCCGCGGTCGGGCCACCCTCGAGACGCTCATGGAGCAGCTCAAGGAGGGCGAGAAGACCTCGCTCAACCTCATCCTCAAGGGCGATGTCTCCGGTTCGGTGGAGGCCCTGGAGGACGCGCTGTTCAACCTCGACATCCCCGAGGAGGTCCAGCTCAAGGTCCTCGACCGGGGCGTCGGCGCGATCACCGAGAGCAACGTCATGCTCGCGAGCGCCTCGTCCGAGCCGGTCACGATCATCGGCTTCAACGTGCGGGCCTCGAACAAGGTCCGTGAGATGGCCGACCGCGAGGGCGTGGAGATCCGGTACTACACCGTCATCTACCAGGCCATCGAGGAGATCGAGGCAGCGCTCAAGGGCCTGCTCAAGCCGGAGTACGAGGAGGCCGAGCTGGGCAGCGCGGAGATCCGCGATGTCTTCCGCTCATCCAAGATCGGCAACATCTCCGGTTGCATCGTCCGGTCGGGCATCATCCGACGCAACGCGAAGGCTCGACTGCTTCGGGACGGGGCGGTCGTGGCGGACAACCTCACGATCACCTCGCTCAAGCGGTTCAAGGACGACGCCACCGAGGTCCGCGAGGGCTTCGAGTGCGGTCTGACCCTGGGTGGTTACAACAACGTCCAGGTCGGCGACGTCATCGAGACCTTCGAGATGCGGGAGAAGGTTCGCGCCTGATCCGGCAGTGACACGCTGATCAAGGGGTTTACGCCGAGTGGCGTAAACCCCTTGATCATGCGGGGCGGGTTGGCGGTATCGTCCGGGGCGATGTTCACCGGAACCGCGGTCTTCGACCTGCTGCTGCCGGGCGACTCCAGGTCGCTCAAAGCCAAGAGATCATATGTACGGCCGATCGTGGCGGCGCTGCGCCGCTTCGAGGTGTCGGCCGCCGAGGTGGGTGCGCTCGACCTGCATGGTCGAGCGCAACTGGCGGTGGCCGTGGTGGCCGCCGAGACGGCGCACGTCCGCGAGGTGCTCGACTCCTGTGAGCGCCTGGTGGCCAATCGCCCCGAGGTCGAGTTGCTGTCGGTTCGACGCCGGCTCTACGGCGCGGACGACGACTGACCATGGTGCCGGCTGTGCCGGGCGACCGGAGCGGCCCCGAAGGTAATGTTCGAGATGTTGGCCGGTCGGCCGGCGGCCACCTGGCCGTCGGGTCGACCGGAAGCAGGACGCCGTGGAGGTGGCGAGATGTCTGATCCGGCCAAGGTACGCCGGCACGCGGAACGGGTGCGTGAGCTGGTCGCGTCGGTGGTGCGGAGCCAGATCAAGGACCCGCGGCTCGGGATGATCACCATCACCGATGCCCGGATCACCGCTGACCTGCGTGACGCGACGGTCTTCTACACAGTGCTCGGTGACTCGGTGGCCCAGGCGGACACCGCGGCGGCGCTGGAGAGCGCCAAGGGGCTGCTGCGCAGCACTGTCGGCAAGGCCCTCGGGCTGCGCCACTCGCCGACCCTCACGTTCGTCCTGGACGACGTGCAGGACCAGGTCAAGCACATCGACGACCTGCTCGCCGCCGCCCGCAACGCCGATGCCGAGGTGCAGCGGCTGGCCGCCCAGGCGAAGTACGCGGGCGAGGCCCAGCCGTACCGGGTGGACGACGAGGCCGATGAGGCGGACGAGACGGACGAGGCCGACGAGGCCACCGACGTCAAGGAGACCCCGCGGGGTGGGGAAACGCGGTGACCAGCACCGCCAGCACCGCTAGCGCCCCGTTGGCCGGGGCAGCCGGGGTCGGCCCCGCCGAGGCGCACTGGGCTGCGGCCGAGGCGTTGGTGCGGGCTCTCCCGCCGACCGCCCGGGTGCTGCTGATCTGCCACATCAATCCGGACGGCGACGCGCTGGGCAGCATGCTCGGCTTCGGTCTGGGCCTGCGGCAGTTCGGCGTACACGACGTGCAGGCGACCTTTCCCGGGCCGCCGGAGCTGCCGGAGCCGTTCCGAGGGCTTCCCGGGCTGGACCTGCTGGTCCCGGCGGACGCCGCCGACCCGGCACCCGATCTGGTGATCTGCTTCGACGCGGCGAGCGAGTCGCGTCTCGGCGAGTTGGCCGGGCGGTTGTCGTCGGCGGGTGCGGCGTTGGTGCTCGACCATCACGCCTCCAACCCCGGTTTCGGCACTGTGAACCTGGTCGACCCGGGTGCGGCGGCCACGTCGGTCGTGGCCGAGCAGCTGCTGGCCCGGCTCGGGGTTGTGGTGGATCCGGCCATCGCCGAGTGCCTCTACGTGGCGTTGACCACTGATACCGGCTCGTTCCGGTTCGAGGCGACCACTCCGGCGGTGCATCAGATGGCCGCCCGACTGCTGGCGACCGGCATCTCGCCGGGTGACATCTCCCGGCGGGTCTTCGACACCCGGCCCTTCGGCGCGGTCCGCCTCTTTGGTGAGGTGCTCGGCCGGGCTCGACTGGAGCCGGCCGCCGCCGGTGGTCGGGGCCTGGTCTGGACCTTCGCCACCCTCGATGACCTGGCCCGGCACGACCAGCGGCCGTACGTGCTGGAGGCCCTGATCGACTCCGTGCGCTGCACCGCCGAGGCGGATGTGAGCTGTGTGGTGAAGCAGACCAGGCCCGCCGAGTGGGCGGTGTCGATGCGCAGCAAGGGAGCGGTGGACGTCAGTCGGGTCGCTGTGGCACTGGGCGGTGGTGGGCACACGTTCGCGGCCGGGTTCACCGGTCGGGGCACCGCCGAGCAGGTGGTCGAGTCGATTCGCGGTCAGCTGGACGCGGCGCTGATCGGCTGAGCGCCGGCCTCGGACCGCCGGCGGTCCGTCGGTCCTGGAAGATCAGGGTCAGCTCCGGGGAGTGTTGGTCTTCCCGCGTTCCGTGATACCGGGAAGAATTGCGGGATGGAGCAGCCGCACGACCTCACCGTGGAGGCCCCCCGCGCCTGGGACCGGCCCGCCGTCTCCGTTCCCGTCCTCGTCTGCCTGTCGCTCGTCGGTGGCCGGTTCGCGTCCTTCTCCACCGAGGCGAATCTGTTCACCCTCGGGACGGGTGGGGTGCTGATCTGGCTCGGTCTGAGCAACCGGGTGCCGCGCCGGCCGGCGCCGCGCCGGTTGGGCGCGGGGGCGGCCTGGTGGGCGGTGCCGGTGGTGGTCTTCGGGGTCTTCGAGGGCGTGACCTTCGTGTTGGCTGCCGGCGATGACTTCCCCACCTTCTCCCGGTTGGCCGATCCTCTCCTGGAGGATCAACTGACTCGCTCGGCAGCCTGGTTCGCCTGGTTGGCCGCCTTCTGGGGGCTGGTGCGGCGATGATGCGCGCGCTTGCGATCGGCGGTTTCCTCACCGCGCTGATCCTTTTCGGGGTGGTCGAGTGGATGGCCCGGCGGGAGGGGTCGCGGATCCCCACCCTCGGCGAGGTCTGCGCCTATGTGATGCGCTACGAGGTCGGTCCGGTGCCGGTGGGCCGGATCGGTCTGTTCGGGTTCTGGTGGTGGCTGGGCTGGCATTTCCTGGCTCGCTGAACCGGGTCGCTGACCGTCCAAATGGCGGGAACCGTAAGCAGTATGTGGACCTGAACGATAACTTGGGAGAAGGCCGGTGCCGCCTGGCGGTGCAGGTCATGGGCGGTGGTGCCACACCCCGTGCCGCCTCCCTCCAGGGTCGGATCGACCCGGGCTCACGCTGCCCAGTCGGCTGCTCCGGTAACCCCGGACCGCCGTGGGGCGCTCAGCACGACCGCCCGTGAGGGCCGCCGCGTGTCGGCGGCTCACGCCCTGGGAAGGGGAGCGCCACCATGCCGAACAAGCCCAAGCCCGAGACCACCACCGACGACGCCCGTGAGCAGGCCCGCCGCGCGCTGCAGACGTCGATGGACACCCGTCAGTGATCCGATTTCTCCGAGGGTGATCCCTCAGATCCGTGTGGTCGGAGGATCCGGGCACCTCCTGGTTCGCCTTTGGAGCTGAATCGTCTGCGACATCACGACGTGATTCGTTTACGACATCAGCTCCACAGCGTCCGGCCGACGTCCCGACTGGGCAGCGTCCGACCGGCGTCCGGACTCCACAGCGTCCGACCGGCGTCCCGACTCCACAGCGTCCGGCCGACGCCCCGACTGCGCGCCGGCAGGTACCGCGCAAAGGGCTCGGGCGAGCCTGACGCGCCGCAGGCCGACGGGGCGCACCGGCCACGGTAAGCAGCCTGCTGGATTGCGATCCTTACCGCAGCCATGCCAGGATCGGCGGCGATGAACCACGCCACCACCGCTCACCGACCCGCCTCGCCTCGGCGGATCGCCGCGCTCGCCCTGCCGGCCCTCGTGGTGCTCGCCGCCGAGCCGCTCTACGTGCTTGTCGACACCGCAGTGGTCGGTCACCTCGGCCGGGTGCCGCTCGCCGCGCTCGCCGTCGGCGGCACTGTCATGACGCTCACCGCCTGGGTGGGCACCGTGGTCGCCTACGGCACCACCGGCCGCGCCGCCCGCCGCTTCGGCGCGGGTGACCGGGCCGCAGCGGTCGCCGAGGGCGTCCAGTCTTCCTGGTTGGCGTTCGGTGTCGGCCTGCTGATCGCGATCGGCATGCAGGTCGGCGGCGGCGCGCTCGCGCGTACCCTCGCCGGTGGTGGTGGCGAGGTCGCCGACGCCGCCGCCCAGTGGTTGCGGATCGCGGCCCTCGGCGCTCCCGGCCTGCTCCTCGCCGCCGCCGGCAACGGCTGGCTGCGCGGCGTGCAGGACACTCGCCGCCCCCTGTACTTCGTGCTCGGCCCCAACCTGCTCTCCGCGCTGCTCTGCCCGCTGCTGGTCTATCCCGGCGGGCTGGGCCTGGTCGGCTCGGCGGTGGCGAACGTCGTCGCGCAGACGCTCTGCGGGGTGCTCTTCGCCGCCGCCCTGGTCGGTGAGAAGGTGTCGCTGCGCCCCCAACCTCGCGTGATCCGCCAGCAACTGGTGCTCAGCCGGGACCTGCTGATCCGTGGGCTGGCGTTCCAGGCCAGCTTCCTGTCCGCGACAGCCGTCGCCGCCCGCTTCGGCGCCGCCGCCGTCGGTGCCCACCAGATCGCCCTGCAACTCTGGTTCTTCACCGCGCTGGTGCTCGACGCCCTCGCCATCGCCGCGCAGTCCCTGGTCGGTGCCGCGCTCGGCGCCGGCGACGACGCGGGTGCGCGGGCGCTCGCCCGTCGGATCGGGCTGCTCGGCGGCGTCTGCGGCGTGGGCTTCGCGCTGCTCGTCGCCGCCGGCGCGGGCGTGGTGCCGTCGTGGTTCAGTTCCGATGCGGGGGTACGCGAGCAGGCCATGGTGGCCTGGCCGTGGTTCGTCGTCATGCTGCCGCTGGCCGGGGTGGTGTTCGCCCTCGACGGCGTGCTGATCGGCGCCGGCGACGTGCGTTACCTGCGCAACCTCACCATCGTGGCGGCGCTCGGCGGCTTCCTGCCGGCCATCTGGCTGGCGTACGCGCTCAACCTCGGGCTGGGCGGCATCTGGGCCGGGCTCACCGTGTTCGTGGTGATCCGGCTGGTCGCCCTGCTGCTGCGACTGCGCAACGGCAGGTGGGCGGTGACCGGCGCGATCCGCTGACGGGTCGCCGGGCCCCCCGGTCAGCAGCGCGTGGTGGTCGGCGCGGGCGCGTCGATGTCGAAGATGGTGCCCGGGTCGCCCGCGGGTATCCGGTCCCCGTGCACATCGGCCACCCAGAACTGCTCCTGCACCCAGCCCTCACGGAGTTGGTCGCAGTCCGCGTTCCAGGTCACGGCCGCCGCCGAGGTGATCCAGAGGCCGCGGGCGGAGGCCGGCACGTCGTCCGGGTGCGGCACCTGCCACACCACCTGGTCGCGTAGCGCCACCACCGTCGCGCCGGCGGGCGCCCGCAGGTCCACGTCGAACGGGTACGCCCAGACGAACTCCGTGGAGACCTCCAGCAGTCGGATGCCGTTCTGCCTGGTGGCCCGGTAACTGACCCGGCCGTCGGCGCGGACGCCGAACTCCCACTCCGACGGCGACGCCATCCTCGTGGCGTACCGCAGGAAGCTGCCGTTGGTGAAGTCGCCCCGGAGCCGTTCGCGAGCATCAGGGGCGAGCAGCGCGAGGAACGGCGCCGGATCCCCGGAGAACATCGAGATGTCGACCCGACTCTCGATCAGTGCCTTGCGCACCGACTCCAGCGCCGCCCGCACCTGGGTCGCGGTGAACGGTCCGGTGCCCTTGGCCGCCGGCATCCGCACGGCCTCCTCGGCTGGTGCGAAGGAGGCCGCCGGCGACCCGGCGAACAGGTCCCGTGGTTCGCCGACCCTGCTCACCGGTGGCGTGCCGCTCGGTGTGGGGCTCGCCGAGGCGGACGTGCGGACACCATCGGCGACCCGACCGACCAACACCACCCCGCCGACGACCATCAGCAGTGCCAGCACCAGCCCGAGGCCGAGCAGCAGGGCCCCGTTGTGCCGGGCCGAGAAGAAACGGACCCGGTCCCATCCGGTGGGCTGGTGCTCGGTCTGCGACGACCGCAGCCACTCCGGTAGCTGCACCGGGTTGACCTGCGCTATCGCGGTGGGTGGCGGGTCGACGGGGTCCGTCGGTGTGGGCTCGCTCGACGACGTGTTGACCATGCTTCCCCCGTCAGTTTCGCCGCTGGTGACGCGCGCGAGCAGATAGTAGGTGCCGGAGGCTCGGGTCACGCAGGGCCTGCCCACGCACTGCGGAGCGGGTGTCATCTGGCAGGCTTGGCCGACGTGAGCACCGATGGTCTGATCGTGGTCGACAAGCCCGGCGGCATGACGTCGCACGACGTGGTGGCGCGCATCCGCCGACTGGCGAAGACCCGACGGGTCGGGCACGGCGGCACCCTCGACCCGATGGCGACCGGCGTGCTGGTGATCGGTGTCGGCCGGGCCACCCGGCTCCTGACCTACGTGATCGGCGCCGGCAAGAGCTACACCGGCACCATCCGGCTCGGCCAGACCACAGTCACCGACGACGCCGAGGGCGACGTGACCGCCACCGTGCCGGCCGGGCAGGTCACCGACGACGCGATCCGGTCCGCGCTGGCCGGGCTGAGCGGCGAGGTCGACCAGGTGCCGAGCGCGGTCAGCGCCATCAAGATCGACGGGCAGCGGGCGTACAAGCGGGTCCGCGACGGGGAGAGCGTCGAACTGCCGGCACGGCGGGTCACCATCTCCCGGTTGGAGGTGCTGGCGATCCGTCGCACCGAGCCGGACGTGGTCGACGTGGACGTGGACGTGACCTGCTCCTCCGGCACGTACATCAGGGCCATCGCCCGGGACGCCGGCCTGGCGCTCGGCGTCGGCGGGCACCTCACGGCGCTGCGGCGGACCGCCGTGGGTGGCTTCACCCTCGCCGAGGCGGCGACCCTCGACGAGCTGGAACAGCGCGCCCCGGACGTGGTGAACCTGCCACTGGACGCGGCGGCCGACCGGTTCTTCGCGCGCCGGGAGGCCACGCCGGACGAGGCCCGCGTGCTCGCCCACGGTGGGCCACTGGACCCGGCCGGCCTCACCGGGCCGTACGCCGTCTTCGGGCCGGCCGGCGGCCTGATCGCTATCGTCAGCGAGCGGGACGGACGGGCCCGCGCGGAGATCGTGCTCGCGCCGGCCTGACAGCGCAGCGCAGGTCCGCCGGCCCGCAGCCGGCGGTGTCGACCCGCCGGCCGGCGGGACAGCAGAGAGGAACGGCATGCAGCGGTGGCGGGGCTACGACGCGGCGCCCGGCGGGTGGGGACGCTCGGTGGTCACCATCGGCGTCTTCGACGGCGTGCACAAGGGGCACCAGGCGACGATCGGGCACGCCGTGGCCCGGGCCCGCGAGTTGGGCGTGCAGTCGGTGGTGGTCACCTTCGACCCGCACCCGGCCGAGGTGGTCCGCCCCGGTTCGCACCCGGCGGTGCTCACCGAACCGGCCCGTAAGGCCGAGCTGATCGAGGCGCTCGGCGTTGACGTGCTCTGCGTGGTGCCGTTCACCCCGGAGTTCTCCCGGGTGCCGCCCGAGCAGTTCGTGCACGACGTCCTGGTCGAGCACCTGCACGCCGCGTTGGTGGTGGTCGGCGGTAACTTCCGCTTCGGGCACCGGGCCGCCGGCGACGTGGCGTTGCTGGAACGGCTGGGTCAGACGTTCGGCTTCGGCGTGGAGGGCGCCCCGCTGGTCGCCGAGGCCGGCACCGTCTTCTCCTCCACGTACATCCGGTCCTGCGTCGACGCGGGCGACGTGGGCGCGGCCGCCGCCGCGCTGGGCCGCCCCCACCGGGTGGAGGGCGTGGTGGTCCGCGGCGACCAGCGGGGCCGGGAGCTGGGCTTCCCCACCGCCAACCTGCTCTGCCACCGGTACGCGGCGGTGCCCGCCGACGGCGTGTACGCGGCCCGGCTGATCCGCCGCGGTCAGCACGAGCCGCTGCTGGCGGCGGTCTCCGTGGGCACCAACCCGACCTTCTCCGGCCGGGAGCGGCGGGTGGAGGCGTACGCGCTGGACTTCTCCGGCGACCTGTACGGCGAGCGGCTGGCCCTGGACTTCGTGGCGCACCTGCGTGGTCAGATCCGGTACGACTCGATCGAGCCGTTGATCGCCCAGATGAACCAGGACGTCGAGCGCACCCGGCGCGTGCTGGCCTGATCGTGCCGGGGCGACGGGCCGCCACCGAGGCCCTTCGCCGGGTGTTACCGGCGAGTGCTGGTAGTCTTGCCGGGACGTCGGGTGACCGGCGTGGGGCCTCGCGTGCCTGCTCGACGCCGCGGGTGCGAGGTACCGGTCCGTTCCCGGTCCATCGGGACGACGGACACCCACTTGATCAACCCATCGAAACAGGGAGAACATGGCGCTCGATCAGGAAGCCAAGGCCAGCATCCGCGCGGAGTACGCGACCGCCGAGGGCGACACCGGTTCGCCGGAGGTCCAGGTAGCGGTCCTCACCAAGCGGATCGCCGAGCTGACCGAGCACCTGAAGGTGCACAAGCACGACCACCACAGCCGCCGTGGGCTGCTGCTGCTGGTCGGCCGGCGCCGTCGGTTGCTCAACTACGTCCAGAAGAAGGACATTGCCCGCTACCGGTCGCTCATCGAGCGGCTCGGTCTGCGCCGGTGACGTGACGGGGGAGTGGCCGGACGGCCGCTCCCCCGTACCGCGTCCCACCTGAAGAAACACGGGCCGCGCGACCACCCGAGAGGGAGCCGGTCAGCGTACCGGTCTCCGGTAGTGGCCCCCGGGAACCCCGGCATCATGCCGGCCACCCGGGCGCTTCGATCGAAGACCGGCCGGCTGAGCAGCTCCCCGATGTCGTGGGCCCACGACGCGAAGGAGCACCACAGCACATGACCGAGACCAAACTCGGCACCGAATCCCGCACCGCCGTGATCGACAACGGGGCCTTCGGCACCCGCGAGATCACCTTCTCCACCGGTCGGCTGGCTCGCCAGGCCGCCGGTTCCGTCATCGCCCAGCTGGGCGAGACGGTTGTTCTCTCCGCCACGACCGCCGGTAAGCACCCGAAGGAGCAGTTCGACTTCTTCCCGCTGACCGTCGACGTCGAGGAGCGGATGTACGCCGCGGGCCGCATCCCCGGCTCGTTCTTCCGCCGTGAGGGTCGGCCCAGCGAGGACGCGATCCTCACCTGCCGGCTGATCGACCGGCCGCTGCGCCCGTCCTTCGTCAAGGGCCTGCGCAACGAGGTCCAGGTCGTCGAGACCATCCTCGCGCTCGACCCGCAGCACCCGTACGACGTCGTGGCGATCAACGCCGCCTCGATGTCGACGAAGCTCTCCGGCCTGCCGTTCTCCGGCCCGATCGGTGCGACCCGCGTCGCCCACATCGACGGCCAGTGGGTCGCCTTCCCGACCCTGGAGGAGCTGGCTCGCGCCACCTTCGACATGGTCGTGGCCGGCCGCACGCTCGAGGACGGCGACGTCGCGATCATGATGGTCGAGGCCGAGGCCACCCCGAACGCCGTCGCCCTCATCTCGGCCGGTGCCACCGCCCCGACCGAGGAGGTCGTCGCCAGCGGCCTGGAGGCCGCCAAGCCGGCGATCCGTGAGCTGTGCCGCGCGCAGAGCGAGCTGGCCGAGGTCGCCGCCAAGCCGGTCACCGAGTTCCCGGTCTTCCTGGACTACCAGGACGACGTGTACGACGCCGTCTCCGAGCTGGCCCGCGCCGACGTGGCCGAGGCGATCACCATCGCCGGCAAGGCCGACCGCGAGGAGGCCCTGGACCGGGTCAAGGCCCGGGTCGCCGAGGAGCTGGGCGCTCGGTTCGAGGGTCGGGAGAAGGAGCTGAGCGCTGCCTTCCGGTCGCTGACCAAGTCCGAGGTGCGCAACCGCGTGCTGCGCGAGCAGGTCCGCATGGACGGGCGTGGCCCGCGCGACATCCGGGCGCTGACCGCCGAGGTCGGCGTGCTGCCCCGGGTGCACGGTTCGGCGCTGTTCGAGCGGGGCGAGACCCAGATCCTGGGCGTCACCACGCTGAACATGCTCCGCATGGAGCAGATGGTGGACACGCTGTCCCCCGAGAACCGCAAGCGCTACATGCACAACTACAACTTCCCGCCGTACTCGACCGGTGAGACCGGCCGGGTCGGCTCGCCGAAGCGTCGCGAGATCGGTCACGGCGCCCTCGCCGAGCGCGCGCTGATCCCGGTGCTGCCGTCGCGCGAGGAGTTCCCGTACGCCATCCGGCAGGTGTCGGAGGCGCTCGGCTCCAACGGCTCCACCTCGATGGGTTCGGTCTGCGCGTCGACGCTGGGCCTGCTCTCCGCGGGTGTTCCGCTGAAGGCGCCGGTCGCCGGCATCGCGATGGGGCTCATCTCCGACGAGGTGGACGGCAAGACCCAGTACGTGACGCTGACCGACATCCTCGGTGCCGAGGACGCGTTCGGCGACATGGACTTCAAGGTCGCCGGCACGCCGGAGTTCGTCACCGCGCTCCAGCTCGACACCAAGCTCAACGGCATCCCGTCGGACGTGCTGGCCGCCGCGTTGCAGCAGGCGAACGAGGCCCGGCAGGTCATCCTCGGGGTCATGAAGGCGGCGATCGAGGCTCCGGCCGAGATGTCCGACTACGCGCCGCGGGTCACCACCGTCAAGATCCCGGTGGACAAGATCGGCATGGTGATCGGCCCGAAGGGGCAGACCATCAACGCGATCCAGGACGAGACCGGCGCCGAGATCTCCATCGAGGACGACGGCACGATCTACGTCGGCGCCACCAACGGCCCGTCGGCGCAGGCGGCCGTCGACCGGATCAACGGCATCGCCAACCCGACGCTGCCGAAGCAGGGCGAGCGGTTCCTCGGCACCGTGGTCAAGACCGCCGCGTTCGGCGCGTTCATCTCGCTCCTGCCGGGCCGTGACGGCCTGCTGCACATCTCCAAGGTGGGCGACGGCAAGCGGGTCGAGCGCGTTGAGGACTTCCTCAACGTCGGTGACCGGGTCGAGGTCGAGATCGCTGACATCGACGCCCGCGGCAAGATCTACCTCGACAAGGTCCGCCCGGAGGGCACCGAGGCTCCGGCCGCCGGTGAGGCCGCCGCTGGTGACCGGCCGGCTGGCCGGGACCGGGGCGACCGTGCTCCGCGTGACCGCGGCGACCGTGAGCGTGGCGGCGACCGTGGCGGGCGTGGCCCGGAGCGCGGCGGCGAGGGCGGCAACGGCGAGGGTGGCGAGGGCGGCGAGCGTCCGCGCCGTCGGACCCGGCACAGCTGACAGTCGTACAACGCATCACCCACCCCTCGTCGAACCGGGAGCAAGTCGTGAGTCGGGCCATCAGCGCGCCGTTTCCACCGGATCGACGGGGGGTGGCCCCGTCTCGGGACACCGGGGCGGGCCGCTCCGGCGGCACCGCCCGCGCGGTGACCCGGACGCTCAGCGACGACCCGCTGGGCGGCACGGTACGACGTACCGTGCTGCCCAGCGGCCTGCGCGTCCTCACCGAGGCGATTCCGGCGATGCGCAGCGTCTCGTTCGGCATCTGGGTGGCGGTCGGCTCGCGTGACGAGACTGGCCCGCAGGCCGGTGCCGCGCACTTCCTCGAACACCTGCTCTTCAAGGGCACGCACAAGCGCACCGCCCTGGAGATCTCCTCGCAGATCGAGGCGGTGGGTGGCGAGACCAACGCCTTCACCACGAAGGAATACACCTGCTACTACGCCCGCGTGCTGGACGAGGACCTGCCGCTGGCAATCGACGTCATGTGCGACCTGGTCGCGGACTCGCTGTTGGAGCCGGCCGACGTCGAGACCGAGCGTGGCGTGATCCTGGAGGAGATCGCCATGCACGACGACGAGCCGGGTGACGAGGTGCACGACCTCTTCGTCCAGGCCGTCTACGGCGATCACCCGCTGGGCCGGCTGATCTCCGGCACCGCCGAGACCGTCACCCCGATGACCCGGCGGCAGATCCAGACCTTCTACCGGGGTCGCTACACCGCGCCGCAGATCGTCATCGCCGCCGCCGGCAACCTCGACCACGCCGCGGTGGTCAAGCTGGTCCGTCAGGCAGTGCGCGGCACCCCGCTGGACAGCGACCCGGCCAGTCCGGCGCCGCACCGCGCGGCGACCCCTGCGGTACGCACCAAGCCGGCGACCACTCTGGTGGAGCCGAAGGAGACCGAGCAGGCACACGTCATCCTCGGTTGCCCCGGCATCGACCGGCTCGACGATCGACGGTTCGCCCTCGGGGTGCTCAACAACGTGCTCGGCGGCGGCATGTCCAGCCGCCTGTTCCAGGAGATCCGCGAGCAGCGTGGCCTCGCCTACTCGGTCTACTCCTACGCCAGCCAGTACGCCGACACCGGCCTCTTCGCCGTCTACGCCGGCTGCGCGCCGGGCAAGGTGGACGAGGTGCTGGCCCTGACCCGCGCCGAGCTGGCCCGGGTGGCCGCCGACGGGTTGACCGAGGCCGAGGTGGCCCGGGGCAAGGGGATGAGCAAGGGCTCGTTCGTGCTCGGCCTGGAGGACACCGGTTCCCGAATGAGCCGGCTGGCAAAGGGTGAGCTGCTCTACGGCGACCTGATGCCGGTCGACGAACTGCTCCGCCGGGTCGACGAGGTCACAGTGGAGGACGTGAACGTCCTCGCCGCGGAACTGCTCAGCCGGCCGATGTCGCTGGCCGTCGTGGGCCCGTTCGGCGCTGGCGACTTCGCGGTCTGAGGTCTGCCGCCCGGCCCGGTCGAGGCACCCCGGTCGGGCGTCCCGGCAGGTGGAGCACAGCGGATCCGGCCGGAAGGACCCGTCCCGATTGGGATAGGTTGTGCCCCGTGACTGACGAGCAGGGAAAGACCCCGGCCCAGCAGCTGCGGGTCGGCGTGTTTGGTGCGCGCGGCCGGATGGGCATCGAGGTCTGCAAGGCGGTCGACGCCGCCGACGATCTCGCCCTGACCGCGGCGGTCGACCAGGGCGACAGCCGCTCCTCCGTCTCCAGCGCCGAGGTGGTCGTCGACTTCACCACGCCGGACGTCGTCATGGACAACCTCCAGTGGTGCATCGGGCAGGGCATCAGCGCGGTGGTCGGCACCACCGGCTTCACCGAGCAGCGGCTGGAACAGGTGCGCGGCTGGCTGGCCGACAAGCCCGAGGTGGGCGTGGTGATCGCCCCGAACTTCGGAATCGGCGCGGTGCTGATGATGCAGTTCGCCGCGCGCGCCGCCCGACACTTCGAGTCCGTCGAGATCATCGAGCAGCACCACCCGCGCAAGCTTGACGCCCCGAGTGGCACCGCCACCCACACCGCCAGGCAGATCGCCCAGGCCCGCGCCGAGGCTGGCCTCGGCCCGGTCCCGGACGCCACCAAGGACGAGGTGCCGGGTGCGCGCGGCGCCGAGATCGACGGGGTACGCGTGCACGCGGTGCGCGCCACCGGCCTGGTCGCCCATCAGGAGGTGCTGTTCGGCGGCACCGGCGAGACGCTGACCATCCGGCACGATTCGTACGACCGGGTGTCGTTCATGCCTGGTGTGCTGCTGGCCGTCCGCGCGGTGCGCAACCGTCCCGGCCTCACCGTCGGCCTGGACGCCCTGCTCGACTGACCGGTCCGGGTCCGCTCCTCCACATCGCGGCACCGTAGATCTTGGACAGTTTCCGTTCCGAGCTGACGGAAAGTGTCCAAGATCTACGAGCGCGGGCCGGGTAGCATCCGGCGAATGATCAATGGGGGATACCTGGATCGGGCCGGGCGGCGAGTGACGCTGCGGCCGGTCGACGACGACAACTGGCGGGCGGTGGCCGACGTCGCCCCGCGCGACGACCAGCGCCGGTTCGTGGCCGCGCTGGGCGCGCGCTATCTGCTTCTGAGCACTCGCTCCGAGGTGTGGAACTCGCTCGCGGTGTACGCCGACGAGACCGTCGTCGGGCACGTCATGTGGGGCGTGGACGACGACGGTTCGCACTGGATCGGCGGGATGCTGATCGACGCCGCAGAGCAGGGCCAGGGCGTCGGCCGGGCCACTGTGCAGACGCTGGCCCCCTGGCTGGCGGCCCGAGCCGGCAACCCCCCGGTCCGCCTGTCGTACCACCCCGACAACACCCCAGCCGCCGCCCTCTACACCTCCCTGGGCTTCCACCCCACCGGCGCCGTGGACGACGACGAGCTGATCGCAGAACGAACCCCCTGACCCCCGCGATCTTGCACTTCCTGTCCCAACATAAAGGGCATACCCCCCCATACCGGCAACCGAAACCGCAAGATCGCGGGGTTCACCGGGCCTGGCCCACGTCGATCATGGAGTTGTGGGTGCTGACGCCCACCACAACTCCATGATCGACCGGCGGGGGTGGGGTGGGGTGGGGTGGGGGGAGTGGTTAGGGGAGGCGGGTTGGGGTTTTGGGGTGGCGTTGGGTGGGGAGGGTCGGGGTTGCGGTCAGTGGGGTGGGGAGGCCGGTGACTGTGGCTTCGCCAGTGCGGTCGACAGTGACGTGCACCGGGGCGTTGGCCACGCGGAGGCCGTCGACCGCCACGGCGCCGAGCTCTGCTCCCGCCAGGGGTGCCAGTCGCACCGTGCCGCCCGGTACGTCCGGGTAGAGCCCAGCGGCGGCCTGGAGCAGCAGCACCGCGCCCGTCGCGGCCCACGCCTGCGGTCGACACGACGCCGGGTACGGCACCGGGCGGCTCACCTGCGCCCGGTCGTCGCCGCCGTACAGCTCCGGCATCCGGTAGTCGAACGCCTCGGCCGCGCTGAGCAGCCCCTCGGCCAGACCGAGCGCGGCCTCGCGGTGCCCGGCCCGGGCCAGCCCGCCGAGCACGATGGCGGTGTCGTGGGTCCAGATCGAGCCACAGTGGTACGACAACGGGCTGAATCCGGCGTCGTCGCTGGACATGGTGCGTAGCCCGAACCCGGCGGACATCGTTTCGGTGGTGAGCAGGCGCGCTACCTGGGCCTCCTCGTCCCGGTCGAGCAGGCCGGTGCCGAGCAGATGGCCGATGTTGCTGGTCAGCGAGTCGACCGGGCGTTTGTCGCGGTCGAGGGCCAGCGCGGGTTGCGGGCCGTGGCGACCGTCGACCCAGAAGCTCTTGCGGAACCGGCCGACCAGCGCGGCGGCGTGCTCGCGCCAGCGGTCGGCGCCCGGGCGGCCAAAGGCGTCCAGCAGGGCGGCGCCGTTCACCGCGGCCTCGTGCGCGTACCCCTGCACCTCGGCCAGCACGATCGGCGCGGTGGCCAGGGACCCGTCGTGGAAGCGGACGGCGTCGCCGGAGTCCTTCCAGCCCTGGTTGGACAGGCCGTGTCCGGTGGTGTCGATGTACTCGACCAGTCCGTCGCCGTCCGGGTCGGCGTGCTCGCCGAGCCAGTGCAGCGCCGCCTCCAGGTGCGGCAGCAGGGGCTCGATCTGCTCGGCGGGCATTCCCCAACGCCACGCGTCGTGCAGGAGGTTCACCCAGAGCATTGTGGCGTCGACGGTGCCGTAGTACGCCGGTGGAAGGCGCAGGCCGTTGTCGGGCAGGGCGAACGCGTGGCGGCGCAGCTCGTGCAGGATCTTGCCGGGGGCCTCGCCGGTCGCCGGGTCGACGCGGGTGCCCTGCCGACGGGCGAGCACGCGCAGGGTGCCGGCGGCCAGGTCGGTGCCGAGCGGCAGCATCATCCTTGCGGCCCAGAGGCTGTCCCGGCCGAACAGGGTGAGGAACCAGGGCACCCCGGCGCCGAGGAACACGTCACCTGGTGCGCCGGTCTCGGCCAGTCGCAGGCCGCGCAGGTCGTCCAGGCTGCGGTCGAGCAGTCGGGTCAGCCGTCGGTCGTCGGCGCTCACCTCGGGGCGGGACCACTCGGGCTCGCCGGTCGGGCCGACGACGACGGCGCGCGGGTCGTCGACGCTCAACTGCCAGCGCAGCACGGTCTCGCCGCCGGGCGGCAGGTCGACCGGCCAGGCCAGCCGGGGCGTGGTGGCCCGCTCGCCGTCGGCGCGCACGTCGGCGCCCGGCGCGGTGACGGTGACGGTGATCCCGGTGCCCGACCAGGTGAGCGTGCCGGGCCGAGCGGTCGTTGCCGGCAGCGCGTCGGTGGCCCCACCGGACTTGACGACCTCGATGGGTGCCAGGTCGCAGCCGAGGTCGACGGTGACGGTGGCCCGTACGCCGACAGTGGCGGTGGAGACGATCCGCAGTTCCTCGGTGAGGCCGTTGCGGGTGGCCCGCCGGAGCCGGTCGACGCGGACGGTGGGGTCGGGCGTGGGGTCACCGAGCCAGCGGGCCAGGCTCACGAAGTGTGCGCCGTGCGGGCCGTCGTCGCCGCGGGCCAGCCCTTCGAGCTCCCGCTCGTCGATCCGCAGCTCGGCGCGGGAGAGCACCCGGGCGTCGGCGTGGAAGACGCCCTGGACGCCGGTCGGGCGGATCTGCCCGGTCGCGTCCCCCAGCGCGCTGGTCGGGGCGAGGACCACCCCGACCAGCTCGTGCAGGAGGGGTTGCAGCTGGCGTTCGATCACGGTGTGGCTCCAGATCCTCGGGGTGCGGGGCGGCCATCTTGACAACGCGCCCCTGGCGGTGCAAAGTGCGAAACATTCCAGAAACTTGAACGATCCAATCCTGCCTTATCCAAATTGGATCGTTCAAGACGGCGAGAGGGATTAAGTGGCCGAAAAGGTGACCATCGCGACGGTGGCCCGGCACGCCCGAGTCAGCCGGCAGACGGTGTCCAACGTGCTCAACGCCCCGCACATCGTGCGGCAGGAGACCCGTCAGCGGGTCGAGGACGCGATCAACGCGCTCGGCTACCGGGCCAACCAGGCCGCCCGACAGATGCGCACCGGCCGGTCCCGCCTCATCGCCGCCCGGATCGACCCGACCCGCGACGGCATCAACGGCTCCGTGCTCGACCGCTTCCTGCACGGCCTCACCGAGACCGCCGACGCCGCCGGCTACCGGGTCCTGCTCTACACCGCCACCGACGACGACCGGGAGATCGCCACCTACGGCGACCTGCTCGGCACCTACGAGTTGGACGCGTTCGTGCTGGTGGGCACGAAGTACGGCGACCCGCGTACCGAATGGCTCGCCGACCGGGACGTGCCGTTCGTGACCTTCGGTCGCCCATGGGACGCGCTCGACGCGCACCCCTGGGTGGACGTGGACGGCGCTGCCGGCACCGCCCAGGCCACCCGACGTCTGCTCGACGCCGGCCACCGGCGGATCGCCTTCATCGGCTGGCCGGAAGGCTCCGGCGTCGGCGACGACCGGCGGGCCGGCTGGCGCGACGCCCTGCGTGCCGCCGGCGTCGACCCGACCGGGCTGCACCGGGAGACCGAGGACGGCATCGCCGAGGGCGAACGTCTGATGCGTGACCTGCTCCTCGCGGTGGCGCCGAGCGCCGTGGTCTGCGCCAGCGACTCGCTCGCCCTCGGCGCTCTCCAGGCGATCCGCGGCATCGACCCGCCGGTGGCGGTGATCGGCTTCGACGACACACCGGTGGCCGCCGCGGTCGGGCTGACCAGCGTCAGCCAACCGCTCGGCGACGCCGCCGCCCGCTGCGTGGACCTGCTCACCGGGGTCCTCGACGGCGACCACGAGACCCCCACCCCCGTGCTGCTCCAGCCCTCGCTGGCACTGCGGCACACCGCGTAGTCCCACCCCCCACCAGGAGAAACCATGGCACCCCGAACAATCACCCGGGCAGCGGTGGCCGGCCTCGCCGCCGTCGCCCTCCTCGGCTCCGCCGCCTGCGGCAGCGGCTTCGACGACTCCTCCGGCGACACCGCCCAGTCCAGCGGCCCGGCCAGCCTGCAGATCCTGATCGGCTCGTCCGGCGAGGCCGAGACCAAGGCCGTGCAGGACGCCGCCGCGAAATGGGCCGGCAGCTCCGGCAACACCGCGACGGTCACCCCGGCGCAGGACCTCACCCAGCAACTCGGTCAGGCGCTCGCCGGCGGCACCCCGCCGGACGTCTTCTACGTGGACGCGGCCCAGTTCGCCAACTACGCCAGCGTCGGCGCCCTGGAGCCGTACGGCGACAAGGTCAGCAACTCGGGCGACTTCTACGAGAGCCTGCGCACCGCCTTCACGTACGACGGCAAGCTCTACTGCGCGCCCAAGGACTTCTCGACACTGGCCCTGCAGATCAACACCGACCTGTGGACCAGGGCCGGGCTGACCGACGCCGACGTGCCGACGACCTGGGAGCAGCTCACCGCCGTCGCCCAGAAGATCAAGGCCAAGGGCCAGGTCCCGTTGGCGCTCGGTGACACCCGGGACCGGATCGGCGCCTTCATGGTGCAGAACGGCGGCTGGCTGGTCAGCAAGGACGGCAAGCAGCCCACAGCGGACACCCCGGAGAACCTCGCCGCCCTCCAGTACGTCAAGACCATGCTCAGCACCGGACTGGCCAAGTACCCGAAGCAGCTCGACGCCGGCTGGTCCGGTGAGGCGTTCGGCAAGGGCAAGGCCGTGATGACCATCGAGGGCAACTGGATCAAGGGTGCTCTGCAGAACGACTTCCCGAACGTGAAGTACAAGGTCGTGGCGCTGCCGGCCGGCCCCAAGGGGCAGGGCACCCTCTCCTTCACCCAGTGCTGGGGCATCGCCGCGAAGAGCAGGTACAAGGACCAGGCGATCAAGTTCGTCGAGGCGATGACCAGCGGTGAGCAGCAGATGACCTTCGCAAAGGCGTTCGGTGTGATGCCGTCCCGCCAGTCGGCCCGCGACCAGTACACCGCCGCCTTCCCGGCGGACAAGGTGTTCATCGACGGCGCCGCGTACGCCCAGGGCCCGGTGAACGCCCCGAAGATGGACAGCGTTCTCAAGGACCTCGACACCGGTCTGCAGGGGTTGGCCAACGGCGACCCGAAGACCGTGCTGCAGAGCTTCGACAAGAACGCCAAGGCGGCGCTCGGCGGCAGCTGAGGTGACGGCGGGGGCCCCGGCGAGCACCGGGGCCCCCGCCGCACGTCGGCCCGAGAGAGGAAGGGAGGGAAGATGGCAACCGAGACACTGACCGCCGAGGCGACCGCGGGCGGGGGCGGCCCGCGCCGACGCAGGGGCGGCATCCGGAGCAACGAGAACCTCGCCGGCTGGCTCTTCGTCGCGCCAGTGATCGTCATCCTGGGGTTGTTCCTGCTGCTGCCGATCCTGATGGCGCTCTGGGTCAGCCTGACCGACTGGAACGGCCAGGGCAGCCCCTTCACCGGCGACGTCCCGTTCGTTGGCGGGCACAACTACACCCAGTTGTTCACCGAGGACGGGCTGGCCCGCCGCGACTTCATGACCAGCATCCGCAACAACATCTACTACGTGGCGATAGTGGTGCCGGCGCAGACGGTGCTCGCGCTCGGGCTGGCGTTGGTAGTCAACAACCGGATGCTCAAAGGCAAGAGCTTCTTCCGCAGCGCCTTCTACTTCCCCTCGGTGACCAGCTCGGTCGCGATCAGCGTGGTGTTCCTGTTCCTCTTCGCCAACTCCGGCGCGGTGAACTCGCTGCTCGGCTTCGTCGGGATCGACGGCCCGGAGTGGTTCGCCGACTCCCGGGGGGTGCTGCACCTGTTGTTCGGCGCGGTCGGCGTCGACTCGCCACCGGCGGCACTGGCCGACGGCGGCCCGTTCGGGTTGACCTGGTGGGACTGGTTGGCCGGCCCGAGCGTGGCGATGATCTCGATCATCACGTTGGTTGTCTGGACCACCTCCGGCACCTTCATGCTGATGTTCCTGGCCGGGTTGCAGAACGTGCCGGTAACCCTGGACGAGGCGAGCACCCTCGACGGCGCGTCCCGATGGCAGCGCTTCCGGTACGTCACCCTGCCGATGATCAGGCCCACCATGTTCCTGGTGCTCACCCTCGGCATGATCGGCTCCTGGCAGGTCTTCGACCAGGTGTACGTGATGAGCCAGGGCGACCCGGCCAAGACCACGCTCACCCCGGCGTACCTGTCGTACCGGACCGCCTTCCGGGACTTCGACTACGGCTCCGGCGCGGCCATCTCGTTCGTGCTGTTCCTGATCATCATCGTGCTCACACTGATCCAGCGCCGGGCGCTGGCCGAGCGGAACACCGACCGGCCGCGCCGCGGCTGGCGGCGTCGGCGCGTACCGGAAGGGTCCTGAGATGGCAGTGCTCACCGACCACCCGGCGGCGACGCCCGCCCGGCGTCACCAGCGCACGGCCCGCACCCTGGCCACCCGCTTCCTGGGGTACGCCACCCTGGTCTTCTTCGGGCTGGTGTTCCTCTACCCGTTCGTCATCCAGATCGGCAACGCGCTCAAGACCGAGCCCGACGCCGCGGCGAACCCGCTCTCACCGTTCCCGGACCCGCTCACGCTGGCCGGCTTCGAACGGATCTTCGCCGGCACCAACTTCCCGCTGTGGCTGGGCAACTCGCTGCTGGTGACGGTGCTGGTCACCATCGGCCGGGTCTTCTTCGACTCGCTCGCCGGGTACGCGCTGGCCCGGCTGCGGTTCCGCGGCCGGGGCGGACTCTTCGCCGCCGTCATCGCGGTGATGGCGGTCCCCGGGGTGGTGCTGCTGATCCCGAAGTTCCTGGTGCTCAACCAACTCGGGCTCTACAACAGCTACGCCGGTCTGGTGGTGCCGCTGCTGGCCGACGCGGCGGGCGTGTTCATCATGAAACAGTTCTTCGAATCGATTCCGGTGAGTGTCGAGGAGGCTGCCCGGATCGACGGGGCGAGCATCTTCCGTACCTTCTGGTCGGTGGTGCTGCCGATGGCGAAACCGGCGCTGATCACCCTCACCATCCTGTCGTTCCAGGGCTCCTGGAACGAGTTCCCGCACAGCCTGGTGTCGGTGCAGGACCCGGACCTGTTCACCCTGCCGCGCGGGTTGGCCGACCTGGTCAGCGGCTCGCTCGGCAAGGGCACCCAGTACCCGCTCAAGCTCGGCGCCGCGCTGCTGGCCACCATCCCGGTGGCGATCATCTTCGTGGTGTTCCAGCGGTACTTCGTCCGCGACGCCAACGACGGCTCCGACAAGGGCTGACCCGGTCGGTGCGGCGGCCCCGACCTCGGGACCGCCGCACCTGTCACTCGACCTTCTCGGCCGGAACGGCCACGTGCAGGCGCACCTGAGGCACCAGCATGTCGTCGACGTCCAGCGCCCGGGCCGCCCCGTCGAGCTCCCAACCGGTGCTGGTCAGGAACTTCCGGGTCGCCTCGTCACCCTCGAACGCCCAGGCCACCGCCCGACTCATCCCGTCCTCCCGCCACAGGTCGACGGCGGCGGCGAGTAGCCGACTGCCGTGCCCCCGCCGGCCCCACCGCGGCTCCACCAGCAGGTCGGTCACCGCCGCCACGTCCGGGCCGAGCGCCTCGGCCGGCTCACCCGGGGCCAACGCCTCGCCGTCGGCCGGGCCGGAGGCGGCGAACCCCACCAGATACGATTGCTCGGCCTGTTCGACGGCGACCAGCACCCGGTGCGCGCCCGAGGGCGGCTCCAGCACCGCGGCGCTCCACCGCCGGGCGAGGAACGCCTCGTCCAGGTTGTCGAGCACATGCCGAGGAAGGATCCGGCGGTACGCGACCCGCCAGGTCGCGAGCTGGATGCGTGCGATCTCGCCGGCGTCCTCGGGACGCGCCGGGCGGACGTACCCGAGAGCCATGGGACGGAAGCCTACGCAGGGCGAGGGAGACGACGGTGGCGCAGGGTGCCAACAGGACAACCGCGCAGGTCGTCGGGGTGGTGGTGCTCGCCGCGGCGGTCACCGGGTTCCTCGCCGTCGCCGCCGTCCGGCACGGGTTCTTCGACCTGAAGGTCTACTACGGCGCGTTGACCTGGTGGGTGCACGACGGCGGGGAGATCTACGACTACCTCAAGCCGGGCACCCAGTACGGCTTCACCTATCCGCCGTTCGCCGCGCTGGTGATGCTGCCGATGGCGTACCTGCCGTGGACGGCCGCGATCGTGGTGAGCGTGCTCGCCAGCGTGGCCACCACAGCGGTGCTGATCTGGTGGCTGGTCGACCCGATCGCCCGCCGCGCCGGCTGGACCCGGTGGTTCGCCCTCGCCGTGGCGCTCTGCCTGGCCGCCGCGTTCGAACCGATGCGGGAGACTGTCAACTTCGGCCAGGTCAACACGCTGCTGCTCTTCCTGGTGGCGGTGGATCTGCTGCGGCTGCTGCCGGCCGGAAACCGGTGGGCCGGTGTGGGCATCGGCCTCGCCACGGCGATCAAACTGACCCCTGGCGTGTTCATCGTCTACCTGCTGGTGACCGGGCGGTGGCGGGCGGCGCTCACCGCCAGCGGCACGGCCGGCGGTGTGTCGCTGCTGGCCGCCGCGCTCTTCCCTGACGCGTCCCGGGAGTTCTGGACCGAGGCGCTGTGGAACACCGGGCGGGTGGGCGAACTGGCCTTCGTCTCCAACCAGTCGCTGCGCGGGGTGGTCGCCCGGCTCGACCCGGAGCACCCGAGCACAGTGCTGTGGCTGCTGCTCGTGCTCGGCACCCTGGCACTCTGGGCCTGGCGCTCCCGGGCCGCCGTCGTGGCCGGCGACGAGGCCACCGGCCTGGCGCTGACCGGCGCGGTGATGTGCCTGGTCAGCCCGGTCACCTGGGTGCACCACCTGGTCTGGCTGCTGCCCGCCCTGATCCTGCTTGTCGACAACGCGATGGCCGCGCCGGCCGGCCGCCGACGGCAGGTCCTGCTGGCCGCCGCGACCATCGGGTACGCGGTGCTGATCAGCCGGACCGTCTGGCTCTGGGAGAAGGACTTCACCGGCGTCGACGGCTTCCTGGGCAGCAACGCCTACGTGTGGGTCAGTCTCGCGTTGCTGGCCTTCCTGCCGATCCGCCGGTGGCTGACCCCGAACGGGTCAGCGGTCGAGGCGTCCGGCGTACCGCAGCTCGACCAGCCCGACCGGCAGGCCCCCACCGGCCAGCGGCACCTGGTAGGTCGACCGCTCACCGTCCGGTGACAGGCCGACGCGCTCGCAGAAACGCCGGGCCCGCCGGTTGTCCGCCAGCACCCACGCCCGGTAGCCGGCCCAACCCCGCTCGGTGAGCCCGCTCCGGGCCGCGTCCAGCAACGCCGCCGCGGTCCCGTCACCCCAGTGGGCCGGCTCCACGTAGAGCGCCACCACCTCGCCGACCGTCGGGTCCAGGTCGTCCCGATCCTGGTTGCGACGGTACGGCCCGAAGGTGGTGAAGCCCACTACCAACCCGTCCACCTCGCCGAGCACTGTGGTGAACGGGTGTTCCGGATCGGCGGTGCCGACGTCGCGACGACGCTGCGCCCAGGCCACCACGTTGAGCCGACCGAGCACCTCGTCCGGCATGAAGCCGGCGTAGCCCGCCTGCCAGCCGTGCACGTGTACCCGGGCGACCGCCTCGGCGTCGTCCGGCTCCTCCCGACGGATGGTCAGCATTGCACCGTTCTATGCCCCGTTGGTCGTCACGTCCAGCTTCCCGCACCGGCGTCGTACCGATGAATTAATGTCGCCGACGATGACCGCACCGGAATCGCTCTCGCTCGCCCAGGCCCGCCGCGTGGCGCTCGCCGCCCAGGGCTTCGCCGACCCGGCGCCGACGGGCGTGCCCACCCGCCGGCACCTGCGTCGCGTGCTGGGCCGGGTCGGGTTGATCCAGATGGACTCGGTCAACGTGCTGCAACGGGCGCACTACCTGCCGCTCTACAGCCGGCTCGGGCCCTACCCGACCACGTTGCTCGACCAGGCCGCCTACCGACGCCCGCGTGAGCTGTTCGAATACTGGGGCCATGAGGCGTCGCTGGTCCCGGTGGAACTGCACCCGACGCTGCGCTGGCGGATGGCCCGCGCGCACAGCGAATCCTGGGGCGGCATGCGGCGGATCGCCCAGGAGCAGCCTGAGCTGGTCGCCTGGGTGCGGGACGAAGTGGCCGCCCGGGGGCCGCTGACCGCCGCCGAGATCGAGCACGACGCTCCCCGCGAAACCGGCAACTGGGGTTGGAACTGGTCGGCGGTCAAGCGGGCGTTGGAGTTCCTGTTCTGGGCCGGGGAGGTGACCGCCGCCGAGCGCAGCACCTCCTTCGCCCGCCGCTACGACCTGCCCGAGCGGGTGCTGCCCGCAGCAGTGCTGGCCGAGCCCACACCCACCGACGCCGAGGCGTACCGGACGCTGGTTTCCCTCGCCGCGCGGTCCCTCGGGGTCGCCGCCGAGCCAGAGCTGCGCGACTACTTCCGGTTGCCGCTGGCCGGCGCCCGGCAGGCCGTCGCGGAGCTGGCCGAGGCCGGTGAGCTGGTGCCGGTCACCGTGTCGGGCTGGCGGCAGCCGGCCTGGCTGCACACGTCCGCCCGGCTGCCCCGCTGGGTGCGGGGCAACACACTGGTCAGCCCCTTCGATCCGCTGATCTGGGAACGTGCCCGCACCGAGCGACTGTTCAACTTCAGCTACCGGATCGAGATCTACGTCCCGGCGCCACAGCGGGTCTACGGCTACTACGTGCTGCCGTTCCTGCAGGGCGACCGGTTCACCGCCCGGGTCGACCTGAAGGCCGACCGGAAGGCCGGGGTGCTGCTGGTGCCGGCCGCCTGGCTCGAACCCGGCGCCGACCCGGGGGAGACCGCCGTCGCGCTCGCCGCCGAGCTGTACCGCCTCGCCGGCTGGCTCGGCCTGGACGCGGTGGCCCCACCAGCGGCCGGCGATCTGGCCGGTCCGCTCACCGCCGCGTTGGCCGGCGTGTCCGGTGTACCGTGAGCGCGTGACGAGCGCTCCCGGACCGGTCGACCAGCCGCACCCCGCCCCCGGCGCGGTCCACACGGCGCCGGCCGACGGTGGAACGGGTCCCGCCGGCTCGGATCCCGGCGGTTTCGTTCCCGCCGGCGCGGGTCCCGGCGGTTTCGGTCCCGGCGGCTCGGGTCCGGAGGGTTGGCCGACCACCCCGCCAGGCGGCTACCCGACGCCTGAGCCGGACCGGCTCACCCGGTTCGTGTTGCGACTCTACGAACGTTCCCCGCGCTGGGCAGTGCCGCTGGCCGCAGTCGGCTGCGTCGCCATCGGCATGAGTTACGCGCTGCTCAGCAACCCGACCTACGCCGACCCGGACGCAGCGCCCACCTGCCTGCTCAAGTTGACCACCGGGCTGGACTGCCCGGGCTGCGGTGGCACCCGCGCGCTCTGGTACGTGCTGCACGGCGACCTGCCGGCCGCCGCCCGGCACCACTTCCTGTTCGTCTTCGCGCTGCCGTTCCTCGCGTACCTCTTCGTGGCCTGGGCGGGAAACCAGGCGTTCGGTTGGCGACTGCCCGAGCTACGGATCAGCTCGAAGGTCATCGGCGGTTTCCTGGCCGCGTGGCTGGCCTTCTCGGTGCTACGCAACCTGCCCTGGGCGCCGTTCACCTCGCTCTACGTCTGACCGCGTCCCCGTCCGCCGCGTCGCTGCCCGGACGCGCCGCTGCGCGGATGCCGGGGCTCGGGCGGATGGCGGGGCTCGGGCGGATGGCGCTGTTCGGGCGTCCTTTGGACCTGATTCGTTTACGACATCAGGGGGACTCCTTCAGCGCGCCCACCACCCATGATCGACTCGGCATCCGGAAAATCGGACCATCCATCCGACCCGGATAGCGCGACTTTCAGGAGCCCGTGTCGATCACCCACCGAGCAGCTGCACAGCCGCACAGCCGCGTCTGCGGCGCACGGCGGCCCGACGCTCCTCGCCCCAAGATCGCGCTCGATCCTGGATGTAGTGGGGTCGGGCGCGACGGATGCCACTACTTCCATGATGTTGTGCGATCTTGCGAGCGGAGGCGGCTGCCGAGGCCGCCGGGGCCCGGTCGTTCGGCTCGTTCGGGTCGCTCGGCTCGTTCGAGCCCCGATCGCTCGGCGCGCTCGGGTCGCTTGGGGGCCGAGCGGTGCTCGGGACTCGCTTGCCGGCTTCGGTGGCCCACCCGCCGGGGCTGATGTCGCCAACGATTCAGCTCCAAAGGACGCCAATGGAACTCTCCGCCCCGACCTCGATGACGATGCTCGGCCTCGGACCTGGACCTGGACCTGGACCTGGACCTGGACCTGGACCTGGACCTGGACCTGGACCTGGACCTGGACCTGGACCTGGACCTGGACCTGGACCTGGACCTGGACCTGGACCTGGACCTGGACCTGGACCTGGACCTGGACCTGGACCTGGACCTGGACCTGGACCTGGACCCAGACCGCGGACCCGGACCCGGACCCAGACCCCAGACCCAGACCCAGACCCAGACCCAGACCCAGACCTCGGGCCCCGCCTCGGACAACGCCCCGGGGCGGCGGCGGGTTCTGGGCTGTCTGAGTGATCGACATTGCACGGGGCGCGCCTGAGTTGGGTTGGGCGGCACCCCACCACTAAAGTCCCAGGAATGCCGGACATGGTGCAGCCCCAGGTCAAGTTGATCGCGTGGACCCAATTCGCGGCCCCGGACGACGTGCCGTGGTCGACCGACGCTGAGGGCGGCCAAGCGCTGGCCGAATTCGCCGGTCGGGCCTGCTACCAGTCGTGGAAGAAGCCGAACCCGGCGACCGCCACCAACGCCGGCTACCTGGCGCACATCCTCGAGGTCGGGCACCTCTCGGTGCTGGAGCACGGGTCGGTCACCTTCTACTTCACGGGGGTGTCCCGCTCGTTCACCCACGAGCTGATCCGGCACCGGCACTTCTCGTACTCCCAGCTGTCGCAGCGCTACGTCCCGGAGCGGGACGCGGCAATGGTCGAGCCGGCCGTCATCGCCGACGACCCCGAGCTGCACAAGAAGTTCGTGGAGGCCGCCGAGGCGAGCGTTCGGGCGTACACCGAGTTGCTGGAGGGCCTCGAGCAGCGCTTCTCCCACGAGCCGAACCCGACGCTGCGCCGCAAGCAGGCCCGGCAGGCGGCCCGCGCGGTGCTGCCCAACGCCACCGAGACCCGGATCGTGGTCTCCGGCAACTACCGGGCCTGGCGGCACTTCATCGCGATGCGCGCCACCGAGCACGCCGACGTGGAGATCCGTGAGCTGGCCGTGGAGTGCCTGCGCCAGCTCCAGGGGGTCGCCCCGAACGTGTTCGCCGACTTCGCGATCACCACGCTGCCGGACGGCACCGACGTGGCGGCCAGCCCGCACGAGGCGTCCTGAGCCCTTCCCCGGCGGGCCCCGGCTGGTCGTCCGCTAGGTTGGAGGGTATGACGCACGACCACCTCGACGCCGCGTCCCGCCCGGCGTCCCGCCCCTTCGGCCGGCTTCTCACAGCCATGGTGACCCCGTTCACCCCGGACGGTTCCCTCGATCTCGACGGCGTCGCCCGGCTGGCCAGCCACCTGGTCGACGAGCAGGGCAACGACGCGCTGGTGGTCAACGGCACCACCGGTGAGTCGCCGACCACCACCGACGCGGAGAAGGAACACCTGATCCGGGCTGTGGTGGAGGCCGTCGGTGACCGTGCCAAGGTGGTCGCGGGCGTTGGCACCAACGACACCCGGCACACCATCGAGCTGGCCGCCGCCGCCGAGAAGGCGGGCGCGCACGGCCTGTTGGTGGTCACCCCGTACTACAACAAGCCGCCGCAGAGCGGGTTGCTGCGCCACTTCACCGCGGTGGCCGACGCCACCGGCCTGCCGGTGATGCTGTACGACATTCCGCACCGCTCCGGCGTGCCGATCGACACCGAGACGTTGGTCCGGCTCGCCGAACACGGTCGGATCGTCGCGGTCAAGGACGCCAAGGGCGACCTGACCGCCACCAGTTGGGTCACCAGCCGGACCAGCCTCGCCTTCTACAGCGGCGAGGACGCCCTCATCCTGCCGGCGCTGGCCGTCGGCAGCGTGGGCGTGGTCGGCACCTCGACACACTTCACCGGGGCGCTGACCGCACAGATGATCGAGGCGTACGACGCGGGGGACATGCCGGCCGCGCTGGCCCTGCACCGGCGGCTGCTGCCGCTGTTCACCGGCATCTTCCGTACCCAGGGCGCGATCCTGGTGAAGGCGGGCCTAGCGTCGCTGGGCCTGCCAGCCGGCCCGGTGCGACCCCCGCTCGTGGACGCCACCGACGACGAGATCGCCCAGCTGCGCGCGGACTTCGCGGCAGCGGGCCTGGAGCTGCCCGAATGAACGAACGACACGATGGACGTCGAGTAACGGCGTCGCAGAACGAGGTGGACGCGTGACCGAGGCGCACATCGAGGCGGAACTACCCCCGCCGCTGCCGGAGGGCGGCCTGCGGATCATCCCGCTCGGCGGGCTCGGCGCCATCGGCCGGAACATGACCGTCTTCGAGTACGACGGCAAGTTGCTGATCGTCGACTGCGGGGTGCTCTTCCCCGACGTCGAACAGCCCGGTGTGGACCTGATCCTGCCCGACTTCGGCCCGATCCTGGACCGGCTCGCCGACGTCCAGGCGATCGTGCTGACGCACGGCCACGAGGACCACATCGGCGCGGTGCCGTACCTGCTCGCCCACAAGCCCGACATCCCGCTGGTCGGCTCACAGTTCACCCTCGCCCTGGTCGAGGCGAAGTTGGCCGAGCGGCGGATCCAGCCGTACACGCTGACCGTGCGGGAGGGCGGCCGTGAGCGGCTCGGCCCGTTCGAGTGTGAGTTCTTCGCCGTCAACCACTCGATCCCGGACGCCCTCGCGGTGGCCATCCGCACCCCCGCCGGCCTGGTGCTGCACACCGGCGACTTCAAGATGGACCAGCTGCCGCTGGACGGCCGGATCACCGACCTGGCCGGTTTCGCCCGGCTCGGCGCCGAAGGCGTCGACCTGCTGCTCTCCGACTCCACCAACGCGGAGATCCCCGGCTTCGTCACCCCCGAGCGGGAGATCGGCCCGGTGCTCGACTCGATCTTCGCGAAGGCCAAGGGCCGGATCATCGTGGCCTCGTTCGCCTCGCACGTGCACCGCGTGCAGCAGGTCTTCGACTCCGCAGCCGAGCACGGCCGCAAGGTCGCGCTGATCGGCCGGTCCATGGTCCGCAACATGGGCATCGCCCGGGACCTCGGCCTGCTCAACATCCCGGCCGGCCTGGTCATCGGGATCGAGGAGGCGACCACGCTGCCGCCGGAGCAGATCGTGTTGATGTCCACCGGTTCACAGGGTGAGCCGATGAGCGCGCTGGGCCGGATGGCCAGCGGCGACCACCGGCACATCACGATCGCCCCCGGTGACACGGTCGTGCTGGCCTCCTCACTGGTGCCCGGCAACGAGACCTCGGTCTACCGGGTGATCAACCGGCTCGCGCGGGCCGGCGCGGTGGTCGTGCACAAGGACGTGGCCAAGGTGCACGTCTCCGGGCACGCCCCCGCCGGGGAACTGCTCTACCTGCTCAACGTGGTCCGGCCCAGCAACCTGATGCCCGTGCACGGCGAGTGGCGTCACCTGCGCGCCCACGCCCGGCTCGGCATCGAATCCGGGGTCGCCGCCGATCGGGTGGTGCTCTGCGAGGACGGCGACGTGGTCGACCTGGTCGAGGGCCGTGCCAGCCTGGTCGGGCACGTGAAGAGCCGGTACGTCTACGTGGACGGCCTCGCCGTCGGTGACGTCAGCGAGTCGCTGCTCACCGAACGGCGGATCCTCGGTGACGGCGGCTTCATCGCCACCACCGTGGTCGTCGACTCGGTCACCGGCAAGGTGGTCGCCGGCCCGACGCTCTCCGCGAAGGGTTTCTCCGAGGACCCGGAGGCGTTCAACCCGGTGGTGCCGCTGGTCACCGAGGCGCTCAACCGGGCCGCGGCGGACGGCATCACCGACCCGCACCAGCTTCAGCAGATCGTCCGGCGGACGGTGGGGCGGTGGGTCAACGACAAGTACCGTCGTCGGCCGATGATCGTGCCCACAGTCGTCGAGGTCTGACCGCACGCGTCACGATGCCCGTCCGCACACGAGGTGCGGGCGGGCATCGCCGGTTCCCGATCGGGCTCGCCGTTGCGGGTCAGCCGCGCTGGAGCCGGCGTCGCAGGAGCAGCAGTCCGCCGCCGAGGGCCAGCAGCGACACGCCGATCAGGCCGTACACGATGGTGGTCGTGCCGGTGCGCGGCAGTTCCGTCGCCTCCACGGCGGGCGTGGCCGGTGCCGTGGTCGCTGGCGTGGTCGGGTCGGCCGGTGGCGCGGTGGTTGCCACGCCGCCGCCTCCGGATCCGCCGCCGGTCAGGCGGAGCGTCACCGAGGTGTCCGGGTTGGTGTACCGGTTGGTGGGCGCGAGCCAGAGGCGAACGTTCTTCGTGCCGCCGGTGGCCGCCATCCGTACGTCGAAGCTGTCCGTGGCGCCGTCGGCGAGGCGGCGCTCGCGCAGGATCTCGCAGCCCACACCGTTCATCCGGCCGCTGTCGGAGCACCCCGGTGCGGTCACCCGCACACCGTCCGGGGTGGCGACGTTCAACGAGTACCCGCCGATGTCGAACGTGCCGGTGTTCGTGACCAGGACCCGGATGGTCGCGGCACCGTCGACGACCGGGCCGGCGGTGGCCCGTAGCCGCAGCGTCGTGCGGTCCGGCCAGTTGATCCGGAAGTCGGTGGGTCGGTCGGCGCGGCCGGTGGCGTCCTGACCGGCGACGGAACCCCACTCGGTCACCCCGAAGACCGGCTGCGCAGCCGATGAGGTCACCGTCATGCGGTACGTCCGATCGCCCCCGGCGGGCAGTTCCGCGCCGCCGCAGACCCAGGTCCTCGGCGCACCGTCGCCGGCCCGGCAGTCGCCGCCCGCGGTCAGGTCGGCATCCTGTGGCAGTCGGAGCACGAAGAAGCCCTTCGCCGCTGTCGCACCCTCGTTGACGACCTTGACCTCCAGCGGACCCGACGGGTGCCACGGGTCGCCGCCGAGGAAGACGATGTCGCCCCGGGCCAGGATCGTCGGCGCGGCGCTCCCGGCCGTCGTGCTCGGCGAGACGGTCGGGTTCGCAGGGGCGGCACCGGCAACGGTCGGGGTGGCGAGGGCGGACAGGGCGAGCACGGCGGCACCGATAATGCCGGAGCGGAGCGGGCGGTTCATGACGACTCCCGAGGGGTTGCGGTGGGCTGACGGCGATATCACCCCGGTGCCGCTCTCCCGGTTGCGAGCTGTCGGATGTCGTGCAGTCGCGCGGCAACTGCAACCGTTGACGCCACTGGCGAATCAGGGCAGCGCGGCGACCGCTTCGGCGTACGCGATGCCGGTGGCGATGGCCGCGTCCATGAGGATCCGCAACTGCGCCGGGGCGACCCCGTGCGCCAGGTCGGTCGCCACATCGCCGGCCAGCACCAACTCGTCGCCGAGGTCGTGCGCGTACGCCTTGGGCAGCAGCCGGTCGTGGTTCCAGGCGTTGCAGAAGGCGTACGCCTCGGCGCGGCGGGCCGCCGGTAGCCGGCGGTTGGCCATGGCGCGGGCGTGCAGCACCTCGCCGCGCTCACCGGCCCGCCGGAACTGGATCACCGTCCCCTCCCAGTGGCCGACAACTGTCTCGCCCTCGTCCACCAGGTACCGGTCGCCGCGCCCGTCCAGGATCCCGGTGATCATGGCGAGGGAGAGCGCGGACAACTCGCGTTCGCCCAGCTCGGGCTCGGCGTCGGCGTCGGCCTGGACGTCGGCCCGATCGTCGTCGGGCCCGTCAGGTTCGTCGTCGGTGGGCAGCGGGACCGGCGCCGCGAGCGGGCGTTCGGCCAGCCAGGCGGCCATCCGTCCGGAGTGGTGCCCCGTGCCGTTGCGCGCGTCGAAGCTGCCGGCCAACTCGTTGGCCACCCCGAGCAGCAGCGCCCCGAGCGTGGCGACGTCCAACTCGGTGGCCGTCCGCTCGCCGTACGCCGGTCGGGGCATCGTCCGCCCGCCCAGCCCCGCGTCGGCTGCCAACCCGCAGACCAGTGCCCCGGCGGCGGCGAACTCCATGGCGGCGAGGTCGTCGGTCGGCCGGTCCAACCGGGGCAACTGCTCGACCAGAATGGCCAGCCCGCGCTCCAGGTGCCCGCCCAGCGCGCAGAATCGCAGGTGCGCGGCGAGGTGCGGGAACGCCGCGCGCTCCCGGCGGTGCCGGCGGTACGCCCGCACGTGCGCCGTCGCCGCCCGCGCCGGCTCGCCGGTGCGCAGTGCCGGCAGCAGACCGGCGACCAGGTCCCGCTCGGGCTGGTCGGTGCAGGACCGCGGGTCGCCGTCGGTCTCCCCGAGCTCGGTGACCGCGGCACGCCACTCGCCCCAGCCGGCCAGCAGTTCGGCACGCCGGGCCGAGGCGCAGCCCGGGCAGCCGCCGGCCGGTCCCGGCCGTTTTCCGGACCATCGCTCGTACCAGTGCCGGGCGGTGGGCTCGTCGCCCAGGTGATCGGCGATCCGGCAGTGCAGCTCCGCGACGGTCGGTGTGTCCGGGCCGTCCGCGCCGACGCGGTGGGCAAGGTCGTGCAGCAGGGACCGCGTCTGGTCCAGTCCGACCCGGGGGGTGCCGAGCAGCGCCTCGACCGCGTACCGCTGGTAACGCAGCAGCAGCCCGGTCTCCGTCTCGCTGAGCAGGTCGGGTCGGTGGTCGGCGGCGGCCCGGCAGCGCCGGACCGGCTCGACCAGACGCCACCGCTCCCCGTGCAGCAGGTACGCCTCGATCAGCGCGAACCGCGCGTCCATCCCGGACCGGACGTCGCCGGCCGCGTCGGCGCGTTCGGCGAGCCGCTCCAGGGCCACCTGCCGGGCCGGGCCGTCGGGGAGGTCCCGGGCCTCGGCGAGCGCGGCCTCCAGCGCCGGTACGCGGCCCCGCGCGAGGCGGTCACCGGAGCCGGTGGGTGGCGTGCCGGTGCGGCTGCCGGTGACGTCGTCCCGGCCGGTCACGACGGCACCGCGCCGGGCAGTCGACGGACCGCCACGGACAGCTGGCAGCCGGTGGAGATGCCACAGTCGAGCAGTTGATCGAGCTGGTGTGGGGTCACGCCGCGTTCCAGGTCGGTGATCACCTCTCCGTACACCCGGGCCCGGCCGTCGTCGGCGACGTGGACGAACGCCTTGGGCCAGAGCCGGTCGTGGTTCCAGGAGTTGCAGAACGCGTACAGGTCGGGCACCCGTTCGATGCCGAAGGTCGGATCGACCATTGTGCGGATCTGGAGCAGCTCCCCGTCCCCGCCGACGCGGAGGAACCAGATCAGGTTGTCGTCGAAGGTGCCCACCAGATCGCCGTCCGGGGTCGGGCCGACGGACCGGCCCCGGGCAGCGAGCACCGCGGCGACCAGTTCGCCGGTCAGCGGACGCAGCGCGCCAGGGTGCCCGGCCAGCGGATCGTCCGGATCGCCATCGATTTCCGGCGACGCCATGGGGCATCCCTTCTGAGGCGGATATCACGACCGGCGGTGGGGTTCGTGTTACGACGCGCGGACACGACCCGGAAAAGCGGGGATCTGCCCGGCCCCACCGTTACCGTGACTCTATGGCGGGCCGTACCTCTCAGGCGAGCCGGCGGCGCGGCGCGTCGCCGCGCGGTGGCACCAACAGTCGTGCCCGTCAGCCGGCGAAGAAGAACACCCGGGCACCGGTCCGACGTCGCACCACGCCGCCCCGGCCCGGCCCGGCGGTCTACGTCGGCCGTGCGGTCGGTGCACTGTGGATGGGGCTGGCGCACGGGATGGGCTGGGCGGTGCGCGCCGCTGGCCGGCAGGCCGCCTCGGCCCGCGACCTCGACCCGGAGCACCGCCGGGATGGTGCCGGGCTGCTCATGTTCGGGCTCGCCCTGCTCAGCGCCGTGGCGCTCTGGCTGTCCGGAGCGGGGCCGGTGGGCACGCGACTGGCCGACACGATCCGGCTGTTCCTGGGCGCGATCTCGGTTGTCGTACCGGTGCTGCTGATGATCGGGGCGTGGCGGCTGATGCGTCAGCCGGCCGATCCGGAGCACCGGGGCCGTGGGCTGATCGGTTGGGGTTCGCTGCTGGTGTCGACCGCCGCGCTGCTCCAGATCGGTCAGGACCCGGCCGACCCGCTGGAGCGGGACTTCGCCGGCGGTCTGGTCGGCGCGGGCGTCGGTGGGCTGCTGGAGCGGGCGGTCACCGCCTGGGTGGCGGTGCCGTTGCTCGTCCTGCTGCTGCTCTTCGGCCTGCTCGTGGTGACCGCGACGCCGATCAACAAGATCCCGGAGAGGCTGGGCCTGCTCGCCGGTGGGCTGGTGGGCGCACCGGAGGCGGATGAGGAGGCGGACGAGGTGGCCGTCAAGCCGGCGCGCAAGCGACCGGCGAAGCGGATGCCCCCGCCACTGGACCCGGACGACTTCGAGGACGTCGACGGCGCGGACCTCCAGGAAACCATGGTGCTGCCGCGCAAGTCTCCGGCGAAGGTGCCGGCGAGCCGGAAGCCGTCGGTCGAGCCGCCGGAGCACTCGCCCGCCCCGACCCGTGCCGAGCAGCTCGCGTTGACCGGGCTTTCCGGGGACTACACCCTGCCGCCGGCCAACATGCTCAGCGCCGGGGCCGCCGCGAAGACCCGCAGCAAGGCGAACGACGAGGTGATCGCCGCTCTGACCGGCGTGTTCGACCAGTTCGATGTGGACGCCGCGGTCACCGGCTTCACCCGTGGTCCGACCGTCACCCGCTACGAGGTGGAGCTGGGGCACGGCGTCAAGGTCGAGCGGATCACTCAGCTGTCCCGCAACATCGCGTACGCGGTGAAGTCACCGGACGTACGGATCCTCAGTCCGATCCCGGGCAAGAGCGCTGTCGGCGTGGAGATCCCGAACACCGACCCGGAGAACGTCGCCCTCGGCGACGTGCTGCGCTCGCGCGCGGCGACAAGCGACCACCACCCGATGGTCGTGGCGCTCGGCAAGGACATCGAGGGCGGCTACGTGGTGGCCAACCTCGCCAAGATGCCGCACATCCTGATCGCCGGTGCCACCGGCGCGGGCAAGTCGAGCTGCCTCAACACCCTGCTGGTGTCCATCCTCACCCGGGCCACCCCGGACGAGGTGCGGCTGCTGCTGATCGACCCGAAGCGGGTCGAGATGACCGGCTACGAGGGCATCCCGCACCTGGTCACCCCCATCGTGACCAACGCCAAGAAGGCGGCCGACTCGCTGGACTGGGTGGTCCGCGAGATGGACATGCGCTACGACGACCTCGCCGCCAACGGGGTCCGGCACATCGACGACTTCAACCGCAAGGTCCGCAACGGCGAGATCACGGCTCCGCCGGGCAGCGAGCGCGAGATGCGTCCGTACCCGTACCTGTTGGTGATCGTGGACGAGCTGGCCGACCTGATGATGGTCGCGCCGCGCGACGTGGAGGACTCCGTCGTCCGGATCACCCAGTTGGCCCGGGCCGCGGGCATCCACCTGGTGCTGGCCACCCAGCGTCCCTCGGTCGACGTGGTGACCGGTCTGATCAAGGCGAACGTGCCGTCCCGGCTGGCCTTCGCCACCTCCTCCCTCGCGGACTCCCGGGTCATCCTCGACCAACCGGGCGCGGAGAAGCTGCTCGGCCGTGGTGACGGGCTCTTCCTGCCGATGGGCGCCTCCAAGCCGGTTCGGATCCAGGGCGCGTGGGTCACCGAGCGCGAGATCGCCGACGTGGTGAAGTTCTGCAAGGACCAGCGTGAGCCGGAGTTCCGCAAGGACGTGCTGGCCCCGGCACAGGAGAACAAGAAGAAGATCGACGAGGACATCGGCGACGACCTGGACCTGTTGGTGCAGGCGGTGGAGCTGGTGGTCACCTCGCAGTTCGGCTCGACCTCGATGCTGCAACGCAAGCTGCGGGTCGGTTTCGCCAAGGCGGGCCGCCTGATGGACCTGATGGAGACCCGGGGGGTGGTCGGTCCGTCCGAGGGGTCGAAGGCGCGCGACGTGCTGGTCAAGCCGGACGAGCTGGACGAGGTCCTGGCCGGCCTGCGCGGCGACGTGGACTGACCGGCGCTCGACCCTGGACGCGCGACGGGCCCGCCGGGATCCGGCGGGCCCGCGACGGGGGAGCGGTCAGTTGCTGATCAGAGCGCCGAGGATCACCAGGCTGATGATCGCGGCGACGACGCTGGCCGCGGCGGCGTACCAGCCCAGCGGCTTGTCACCGAGCACCGCGCCGACGACGCCAGCGATGACGCCGAGCACTCCGAAGATGACCGGGTTGAGCAGCAGGGCCAGGACCGCGAAGACGAAGCCCACGATGGTGAGGATGCGGGCGGCGTTGCTGCGGGGACGGGCGGTGCTCGGCATGTCGGCCATGTCTTCCTCCGGGTGAGAGCCTGTCGTGACGAATCGATCACTACCCACTGTGGGTGCTCGCCACGCCTGCCCGGCGGGGCGCCTCAGTGGAAGATCTTCAACCCGATCACACCGGCGACCACCAGCAGGAGACAGAGAATTCGGGGCAGGCTCGCCGACTCGCCGAGGGCCAGCATCCCGATCAACGCGGTGCCGACGGCGCCGATGCCGACCCAGACCGCGTAGCCGGTGCCGACGGGAATGTCCCGGAGCGCGTACGACAGCCCGGCCATGCTCAGCAGCAGGGTCACCACGAACACCACCGACGGGACCAGCCGGCTGAAACCGGCGCTGCGGTCCAGGGCGATCGCCCAGGCTGTCTCCAACAGTCCCGAGATCACCAGTACGAGCCAGGCCATCGCTTCACCTCACCGGAAGCGCCCGGGCTTCCGCGCCGGGACGAGTCGAGTCTGCACGTCACGCGGGGCGTCTTGGCCTGACCGGGTACGCCCACCACTCGTCCGGAGCGGCCACGAGCATCCGGCCACTGGTGCCGACGCTAGCACCGGCCCCGGTGGCGGGGAGGTGACCATCACCACGGTCCGTTGACCTCCACTTGACTTCAACTTGCAGTATCGCCAGCATGACCATGCTCTACGCCGACCCCGAGGTCGCCGCCGCGCTGGACGCCGCCACCACTGTCGACGCCATGCGCGCCGCCCTCCTGGCCGCGTACGAGGGCCGCCTGATCGCGCCGCCCCGGGCCGCCGCACCGCTGAGCGGCGGACGGATGGTGCTCACCGCCGGGCACCTGGTCGGCGAGTGGTACGGCTTCCGCTCGTACGACACCTTCGGTCACCCGCAGGGCGAGCAGTTGGTGGTGCTGCACGACGCCCGGACCGGGGCGATCCGGGCGGTCGCCGTCGGCGAGGAGTTGGGCTCCCGTCGTACCGGAGGGTTGGGGGGCCTCGCTGTCGACGCGCTGGCCCGTCCCGACGCCGCCACCCTCGGGGTGATCGGCTCCGGCCGGCAGGCATGGACCCAGGTCTGGGCCACCGCCGCGGTCCGCCCGCTGCGTGAGGTGGTGGTGCACAGCCGCTCGGCCGCTCGCCGGGAGGCCTTCGCGGCCCGGGTCCGTGCCGAACTGGGGGTGCCGGCCCGTGCGGTGGCCGACCCGGGCGTGGCCGTCGCCGGGCGGGACCTGGTGGTGCTGGCGACCACCAGCCCGACCCCGGTGCTCTGCGCCGCCGACCTCAGCCCCGGAACGCACGTCAACGCTGTCGGCTTCAAGCAGCGCGACCGCAGCGAGTTCGGCACCGACCTGCTGGACACCGCCGACCTGCTGGTCACCGATTCACCGGCCCAGGCGGCGGACTACCAGCCGCCGATGCTCGCCGCCTCACCCCCGTACGCCGGGCGGTTGCGCGACCTGGGCGGCATCCTGGCCGGCGCGGTTCCCGGCCGGACCACCGCGGACCAGATCTCCGTCTTCTGCTCCACCGGCCTGGCCGGCACCGAGGTGTTCCTGCTGGACGCGCTCACCCGGGTTGGCGCCGAGGCGCGCTGACCGGAATGACGTTCGCCTCCGTGTCGACAGTCTCCGCCGCAGCCCGCGTGCGTGGGCTTACCCGACCGGCCCGGTACCCTCGGATGGTGTCTGCCACCTCTCCTTCTCCCGCTGACCACGCCGAGGGCCGTCGCGTCGCCCTGCTGACCCTGGGCTGTGCCCGCAACGAGGTCGACTCGGAGGAGCTGGCCGCCCGCCTGCACGCCGACGGCTGGCAGGTGACCACCGACGGCGAGGGCGCCGACGTGGTGGTCGTCAACACCTGCGGTTTCGTGGAGAAGGCCAAGCAGGACTCGATCCAGACCCTGCTCGCCGCCGCCGGAACGGGCGCCAAGGTGGTGGCCGCGGGCTGCATGGCCGAGCGGTACGGCCGGGAGTTGGCCGACAGCCTGCCCGAGGCCCAGGCGGTGCTGAGCTTCGACGACTACCCCGACATCGCCGCGCGGCTGAACGCTGTCGTCGCCGGCGAGCAGATCACCGCGCACACCCCACGGGACCGGCGCGAGCTGCTGCCGCTGACCCCTGTGCAGCGCCGCGACAGCGGTGTCTCGCTGCCCGGCCACGGCACTGTGACCCGCACCGTCGTCGACACCGACGAGCACACCCCGGCACACCTCCGTCAGGTGCTGCGCCGACGGCTCGACACCGGTCCGGTGGCCTCGCTGAAGCTGGCCAGCGGCTGCGACCGCCGCTGCGCGTTCTGCGCCATCCCGGCCTTCCGGGGGGCCTTCGTCTCGCGTACCCCGGACGAGCTGCTCGCCGAGGCGGAGTGGCTGGCCAAGACCGGCGTACGGGAGCTGGTGCTGGTCAGCGAGAACTCCACCTCCTACGGCAAGGACCTGGGTGACCCGCGCGCCCTGGAGAAGCTGCTGCCCCAGCTCGCCGCGGTGACCGGCATCGTCCGGGTGCGGGCCAGCTACCTCCAGCCGGCCGAGACCCGGCCCGGGCTGATCGAGGCGATCGCCACCACCCCGGGCGTGGCACCGTACTTCGACCTGTCGTTCCAGCACTCCAGCGAGCCGGTGCTGCGCCGGATGCGGCGTTTCGGCTCCACCGACCGGTTCCTGGAGCTGCTGGCGAGTGCCCGCGCCCTGGCCCCGGACGCGGGCGCCCGGAGCAACTTCATCGTCGGTTTCCCCGGCGAGACCCGCGCCGACGTCGACGAGCTGGTCCGGTTCCTGACCGAGGCCCGGCTCGACGCGATCGGCATGTTCGACTACAGCGACGAGGACGGCACCGAGGCTGCCGGCCTGCCCGGCAAGGTCTCCGCTGCGACGATCAAGCGGCGCTACGACCGGCTCAGCGCCCTCGCCGACGAGCTCTGCTCGCAGCGGGCCGAAGACCGGCTCGGCTCGACGGTCGAGGTGCTTGTCGACACGATCGAGGACGGCGTCGTGGAGGGCCGGGCGGCCCACCAGGCGCCGGAGGTGGACGGTTCCACCACCCTGGTCGCCCCGGCCGAGGGTGGGGTCGACCTGGCCGCGCTGCGCCCTGGCGATCTGGTGCGCGCAACGGTGACCGGCACCGAAGGGGTGGACCTGCTCGCTGTGCCGGATGAGATGATCTCGGCGGCGCCCGGCGCGGCACGGTGACGGCGGGCCCGAGCGGAGCGGGGGACCCAGGTGGTGCGGTGCCGGGAACGCCACGGCGGCCCGAGCGGAGTGCGGCGGTGACCGGGGCGACGGAGTCGACGCCGGGCCGGGTGGTGGCAGTGGTGCCGGTCGTCAACGCGGCGAACGCGTTGACCGCCCTGCGGCTGGTGCTGGTGCCGGTCTTCGCCGCCTCGGTGATCATGTCCGGGATGACCCACGCCGGTTGGCGGATGGCAGCCTGCCTGATCTTCGCCGTTGCCTCGGCGACCGACCTGGTGGACGGCTGGATCGCCCGCCGCTTCGGGCTGGTCACGTCGGTGGGCAAGGTGGCCGACCCGATCGCCGACAAGGCGCTGACCGGCGCGGCGCTGGTGCTGCTCTCCTGGTACGACCAACTGCCCTGGTGGGTCACCGCGCTGATTCTCGTCCGCGAGCTGGGCATCACCGGGCTGCGGTTCTGGGTGATCCGGCACGGCGTCATCGCCGCCAGCCGAGGGGGCAAGGTCAAGACCGCGCTCCAGATCCTCGCCATCGCCTGGTACCTCTGGCCGATGCCGGCCGCGCTCGCCACCGTCGGCCCCTGGATCATGGCCGCCGCCGTACTGGTCACTGTCGCCACCGGCTTCGACTACATAGCCCAAGCCCTCCGCCTCCGCCGCCCCCGCTAACCCCCGTACCCCCCCCAGGCCCCCAGGCCCCGCCCACCCCGCCGTTGATCATGAAGTTATTGCCCTCCGCAGCGGCGTGTCGTGACGCTAACTTCATGATCGACGCGCTTGGGTCGGGGTTGGGGGTTGGGGTTGGGGGTTGATGGGTGGGGAAGGAACTGGCGCATGGGGGCTGGGGTGTCGGCGGACGGTGGCGGCGTGGGTGGTGCTGCGGTGGGTGGTGCTGAGGTGGACGGGGCTGAGGTGGGCAGTGCGGCGGCAGGGGTCGTGCACCGGCTGGCCGAGCGGCACGAAACCCTGGCCACTGTCGAATCGCTCACCGGCGGGTCGCTCGCCGCTTCGATCGTGAACATCGCCGGGGTCAGCGGGATCTACCGGGGTGGCCTCGTGGTGTACGCCACCGAGCTGAAGGCGACACTGGCCGGCGTACCCGCTGACCTGCTGTCTGAGCGGGGGCCGGTGGACCCGGACGTGGCGGCGGCGCTCGCCGAGGGCGGCCGGCAGCGGTGCGGCGCGGACTGGGGGCTGGCCACCACCGGAGTCGCCGGCCCCGAGCCGCAGGACGGGAAGCCCGTGGGCCTCGTCTACGTCGCGGTCGCCGGCCCGAACGGCGGGGCGGTCCGGCAGCTCGACCTGGGCGGCGGGCGGGACCACGTCCGCGCGGCGGCCGTGGTCGAGGCGCTCCGGCTGCTCGCCGAGCGACTGGTTGACGCGACCCCGTGAACGCCAGGGCCAGAACCACACAGGCCGGGACCCGGGCCGGAACTGCGGGCGGGACCATTCGGCGCGCTGCGGAAATGGGCGGCGGCGCGCCCCGGTGAGCCCGTCCCGACGAACCGACGGGCGGGGCGGGATGTCGCCCGGGCCCGCAACGGGTACGGTTGCGGGAAGGCTCCGACGTTCGGGGTCGGCGCGGTCCGCCGCGACCGGCCGCCCAGCGGCGGGCGCGAGGTATCCCTCAGGGGGAGGTGCGATGATCCTGCTACGCCGGGTGATCGGTGACGCACTGCGAGCGCGTCGGCAGGGCCAGCAGCGCACGCTGCGTGAGGTCTCCACCGCCGCGAACGTCAGCCTCGGCTACCTCTCCGAGATTGAACGCGGGCACAAGGAGCCGTCGAGCGAGCTGCTCGCCGCGATCTGCGACGCCCTCGGTGCCCGCCTCTCCGAGCTGCTGCGTGAGGTGAGCGACACTGTGGCGCTCGCCGAGCAGATGCCCGGGGTGCTCGTCTCGATGCAGGACGAGCCGGCCGACGCCGCAGCCAAGAGCACCAACCGGGGTGTCCGTCAGGTCACCTCCAACGGCACTGTCGCTGTCTCGGTCCGCCAGGACTCGCCGCTCAAGGCCACCCTGCGCAGCACCCGGGTCCGCCCGACCGAGCGCGACCGGGATGTGGTCTGCGCGGCCTGAGCCGCCGATCCAGTTGACCATGGGCGGGGTGGCCCCGGCCGCGTAGGGTTGCTCGCAGGAGCCGCCGGTGCTGTCGACCGCCCGGTACGGATGCCTCACTGGCGTTCGGCTGGGACGATGGAGACCTGCCGGTCACGGTCAGCCGGTCCAGCCGGCCCGGCCGTGGTGGAGCGACGCTACTGAGGGGATACCGCGGAGATGGCGAACCCGTTCGTCAAGGGTTGGAACTACCTGATGGCGCTCTTCGGTGCGAAGATCGATGAGCATGCCGATCCCAAGGTGCAGATCCAGCAGGCCATCGAGGATGCCCAGCGGCAGCACCAGGCGCTGGTCCAGCAGGCTGCCGCGGTGATCGGCAACCAGCGTCAGCTGGAGATGAAGCTGTCCCGGCAGATGACCGAGGTCGAGCGGTTGCAGGGCAACGCCCGGCAGGCCCTGGTGCTCTCCGACCAGGCCCGGGCCAAGGGCGACGAGGCCGAGGCGGTGCGGTTCGAGCAGTCCGCGCAGACGCTGGCCAGCCAACTCGTCTCCGCCGAGCAGGCCACCGAGGACCTGAAGACCCTGCACGACCAGGCGCTGGGCGCCGCCGCCCAGGCCCGCCGAGCGGTCGAGAACAACTCGATGATCCTCCAGCAGAAGCTCGCCGAGCGCACCAAGCTGCTCAGCCAGCTGGAGCAGGCCAAGATGCAGGAGACGGTGGCCCGCTCGCTGGAGTCGATGTCGTCGCTGACCGCGCCCACCAACACCCCGTCGCTGGACGAGGTGCGCGACCGCATCGAGCGGCGGTACGCCAACGCGATGGGTCGCGCCGAACTGGCCGGCAACTCCGTCGAGGGCCGTATGTTGGAGATTCAGAAGGCCACCATCGACTCGGCCGGCTCCGCCCGGCTGGAGCAGATCCGGTCCAGCATGGCGGGGGAGCAGCTCGGCGGCGCGGCCCAGCGACCGGCCGTGCCGCAGGCCGAGAAGACCGGCCCGGCCAACGACCCGACGGCCGCCGCCCGGCTTGACGAACTGCGCGCCAGCATGGCTCGCGAGCGGGGCACCGGCGACCCGACCGCCGCCGGCTGAACGACCGGATCGAGGGGGTCACTGTGGCAGACGAGCGGACCCGGTACTTCCGGAGGCTGGGCCGGCTTCGCCGGTCGGCCCGACGGTGGAGCGTGCTGGCCGGTGGGCTCAGCGGCGCGGCGGTGGTGCTGACTCCGTACGCCGGCCTTGGTCTGCCCGACGCGGCCTGGGCCGGCGCCGCGGGCAGCGCGGTGGCGCTCGCCGCCTGGCGCTGGATCGACGTGCGCGCCCTGGCCGCCCAGCCGGCGCCCCCCGCTCTCGACCCGGCCGAAGCGGCGGCCCGGTCACGGGCCCGACTGATCGCCGCCGTCGAGCGGCTGCCGGTCGGCCCGGGCGTGCTCGCCGAGGTACGCCGGGTCCGTTCCCGGATCGCGCTGCGCGGCACCAGCGCCGGGGAGCAGTGGGCCCGACTGGACCGGGCGGCGCTCACCCTGGCCGGGATGGCCCCCCGGCTCACCGGGCTGGCCGAGCCGGCGGTCCTGGAGGCCGCCGCCGCCGACCGCTCGCTGCGCGACCTGGCCGCGCGGGTGGCCAGCGTCGAACGCGCGCTGCGGCTGGCCCCGGCCGACGCCCGGCCCTCGCTGGCCGAGGCGCACGCCGCGCTGACCGCTCAACTGGAGGGCGGGGTGGCCGCGTACGAACGGCTTGTGGTCGCCGCCGCCGGCTACCTGGCCGAGGACTCCCGACCGGAGACCGCCCACCCGGCCGCCGACCGGCTCACCGAGGCGACAGACCTGCTGCACGGGGTCGCCGGGGCACTTGCCGAGCTGCGGGCCGTCGGCACCCCGCTGCGCGCGCCGACGCGCTGACAGCGCACGCCCCGCGGACCCCCGCCGGTCACGGTGGTGTCGTCACCAGGACCGGGCCGGTGTACGGCGAGGTGCCCACGACGTTGAACGACCGGATCCGGTAGTGGTACGTCACGCCCCGGGCCAACCCCGTGTTGGTGAAGCCGCGCCCGGTCACCGTGAAGGTGGCCGTCGCCTGCTCGAAGGCCGGGTCGAGTGCCCGCTGCACGATGAACCCGGACCCAGGGCCGCCCGGTGTGCTCGCCTCCCAGGCCAGGATCACCGTCGCGGTGTCCGGCCCCGGTGCGCTGGCGGTGGCGCTCACCCCGCCGGGGGTTCCCGGCGCGGGCGGCGAGGTCACAGTGGCGACTGTCGACCACGCCGAGGCGGAGCCCAGGTAGGTGGTCCGCACCCGGTAGTAGTACGTGGTGTCAGGTGCCACTGCCGCGTCCAGGTGACTGTCGCCGACCCCGATCGCCGTGGTGCCCGGGCCGCTGGTGAACGTCGGGTTGGTGGCCCGCTGCACGTCGATGCCGGTGGCGAACGAGCGGTTCGTCCAGCGCAGCGCCACGCGCAGCGGCGCGGCTGGCGGGAGCGTCGCGACCAGACCGCTCGGCGCGGCCAGGTGCACCGATGCGGGTACCCCGTTCGACCAGGACGAGTAGCTGACCGCGTTCTCCGCCCGGATCCGGTAGTGGTAGGTCACCCCGGGGGTCACTGTCGCGTCGGTGTAGCGGGTGGCGGCGGCCGCGACGGTGATCGTGGTGACCTCGCCGCCGAAGGTGGCGTCGGTGGCCCGTTGCAACACGTGGCTGGTGGCTGGCGGTCGCCCGCCGTTGCTGGTCCAGGCAAGCGCGATCGCCGGTAGCGCGGTGGCCGAGCCGGACACCGGTGTGGCGGTCAGCCCGGTCGGCGCCTTCGGCGTCACCCGCAGCACCAGCGGCCTGCTCATCCCGCCGTCGCGGTGGCCGGCGAGCTGACTGTGCCAGCGGTACTCCCAGCCCAGGTTGACCAGTTGGTTGACCACAGTGGCCGGTCGACCGTCGATCGGGCTGACCGGCGTCGACCCGGTCCGCGCTCCGGCCCGGCGGCAGGGGTCGAGCAGCCGGACGCTGTCCCCCAGCTTGAACGGCAGCGTCGGCGCGACCGGGCGCAGCGCCACCACCACGTCCTCCCGCGGGTTGACCCGGACGACTCCCTTCCAGCCCAGCTCCGTGCCGTGCGGGAGTCGCAGCGTGCCGTCCCAGCCAACCCGGTTGATCACCTGCACGTCGCAGCCGGCGATATGCAACGGCTCGGTCTGCCGGACGTTGCCGCTGATCCGCCAGAGCTGCGTGCCGTCGGTGGGGGAGCCCACCGGCACGGCGGGGTCGGTGGCGAAGAGCACCTCGGTGACCGGGTCGGTCGCACCGAGCGGCAGCGTCGTCGGGTTGAGCGGCCCGGCGTGTGGGTGCCCGACGCCGAGCCGGCCCGCCGACCGGCCGTGGTCCGGTTCGACGATCTGCTGTGCGGTCTTCACAGCGATCGGCACTGTCACCGGGCCGGTTCCGGCCGTCGGCGTGAACGTCACTGTGGTGGCGTGCACCGGCACCGTCGTCTGCGCCGGGGTCCGGGTGCCGAACGCCGGGTCGTACGCCGGCTGCGGGACGATCGGCGGACGCTGGCTGGCCGCGTACGCCACTGGCAGCCGTTCGCGCAGCCGGCCCAGGTCGTACGGCGGCTCGGGCGTCCCGGTGACCCGGAACTGGAGCACTGTGCGGGTGTTCGGGCCGTACCCCGGTTCGGTGGCGGGCGGGCCGCCCTCGGCGCTGCGGTCCGGGGCGTCGGTGTGCTGGTCGTAGCGACTGTCGAAGCCGGGCAGCGGGGCCGGGGCGTCGTTGTAGAGGATCAGCGTGCTGCCCGGGGGCACGGCGGAGAAGTCGACGAGCACGTCGGCGCGTTCGCCCGGGGCGAGCAGCACCGTGTGCCCGTCGACGTTCAACACTGTCGGGTCGAGCCGGTCGTAGCGGTAGCCGATCGGTTGGTTCGGCAGCACCACCGGCGCCGGCAGGAGGCCCGCCTCGTTCCCGATCTGGATGAACTCCGGGCCGGCGGCGCGCGGGTCCGGCACACCGCCGTCGCGTCCGTCGGTCGGCCACCCCGCCGGACGGTCCGCCGCCCGCGCGGCGGGCACCATCGGCACCTCACCGGCGTCGGGGTCGGCGAGCGTGCCGTCGGCCGTCCACATCGCCGCGTCGGAGCGGGCGCGGTAGAGCTGGAGGTTGAGGCTGCGGTCCAGGCAGGCGTTGAGGATCCGGAACCGGTACGCGCGTGGCCGCACCTCCAGGTACGGGTAGGCGACGCCGTTGACGAACGGGGTGTCGCCGTACGCCTCGGGAACTGCGGACGGGTGCGGTACGCCGGGGCTCAGCGGCGGCTCGTCCGGCGCGCCGACCGGATCGTAATACGGGTTCGGCACCCAGCCGTCGGCGTGGGCGTCGGCGTGGGCGTCGGCCGGGGCGGAGTTGCGGGACCAGGGTCCGTAGTCCCACCGCCCGGTGGGGTTGCGTCCGCCGGACCGGTACGGGTTCTGCCGGGGTTGGTAGACGTGCGGGTGCCAGAGGCTGCCGAGGGCGCCCCAGCGTTCCCGGTCCCAGGTGGGGTCCTCGGCGGCGAGCTGGGTGTCGTCCGGAACGAACGTCTTGTCCTCGATCACCAACGGCACCTGGTCGGCCGGCAGCACCGCGTCGGCGACGAGCTGGTCCTCGGCCGGGTCGGTGAGCAGGTAGAGCGCGAGCTGTCCGCCGTAGACGGTGAGCCGGGCCAGGCCGAGGGTGTTGTCGTGGAACCACAGCAGCCGGCCGCTCTGCTCGTTCGGGAAGTAGAGAGTGGTGGCGCCGGCGCCGGGCGCCGGCATGTCCGGCACGTGGGCCAGGCCGGGGCCGGTCGGGTACGGGGTGATCTCCCCGGCCGGGGTGATCCACTGCCCCGGGTTGCCCGCGCTGGTCCAGCCGGTCTGCGCCCCGGCCAGGTGCAGCACGGCCCGGTTCTGCGGGTACGGCGCCGGTCCGTCCAGTGGGCCCGGACCGGCCCCCTCGATGGTGTCGTCGACAGGCAGGAACAGCTCGCCGGACCGACCGGTGGGGAGCTGGTTGATGAACTTCACCCGGACCGGTCGACCTCGACGGGCGTAGATCATCGGCCCGAGGTGCCACTGTCGCTCCGGAGGCGCCACAGTGTTGTGTCCGGCCGGGTCGGTGCCCAGGTTGAGTTGCCGGTAGCCGCGCAGCCGGGTGACCGGCAGGTCCCGGTGCAGCCGCTGGGCGTACTCCTGTAGGCCGATCTCGTAGTAGTCGCAGCCCGGATAGCTGATGGTGTCCGGCACCGCCACCGGCAGGTGGCTGCCGAGGTCTCCGTGGCCTGGCTGGCCCGGGACGGGCAGTGGGTCGACGAACTTGCGCAGCCCGGTTCCGGCCACCACCTGCCCGTCGGGGCCGCGCGTCGGGCGGGGGCTGTACGCGAAGTTCGGCACCGGACCGAAGTAGCGGGGCACGACGGCCGGGTCCAGGCTCGGCGTGACAACGGCCTCCTCGGCGGTACGCGGGGTCGGCACGGACGCCGCCCGGCCGTCGGCCTCGGTGTCGCGGGTGGTCCGCTCGAAGAAGGTGGAGCGGAGTCTGCGGAACATCGCCATGACTCTCCCCGGTTCGGGGCGCGAGGGCCGCCACCCCGGCGTGGGGGACCTCGGCACTCTGCTGACGGTCGGTGAGCGCTCAACCGCAGCATGCGACTCCGACGGCCGGTTAGGAATTACCCAATCGTCCGTTTCTGCCATGGATCCCGTCTGGCGGGAGCCTGGTCAGTCGGATGACGACGGACCCGGACGCTCGGGCTGGCAGACCGGGCACCAGTAGGTGACCCGTTCGCCCAGCTCCTCCTTGCGGATCGCGGTGCCGCAACGGCGGCAGGGCTGGGCGCGGCGGCCGTACACGTAACTGGTCTGCCCCCGGTGCAGGGAGCCGGTGCTGCTCTGCGTCCACCGGCCCCGGTTGGCGGCGAGCAGCCGCTGTGCGAGGGCCACCAGGCCCGGCAGGTCGGGCACTCCGCCGACCGGGGTCCACGGTGACACGCCCCGCAGGAACAGCACCTCGCACTTGTAGAGGTTGCCCACGCCGGCCAGGTTGCGCTGGTCGAGCAGCGCCTCGCCGATTGTCTGCTCCGGGTGCTCGGCGAGCCGACGGACCGCCTCGGCCGGGTCCCAGTCGGAGCCGAGCAGGTCGGGGCCGAGGTGGCCGACCAGCTGGTCCTCCTCCGACGTCGGCACCAGGGTCACCTCGTGCAGGTGGTAGCCGACCGCGACGGCGCCGGGGCTGCGCAGCACCACCCGGATCAGGTGCGCGGGCCGGCCGCTCCAGCGTTCCCCTGGGGCGTACGCCCGCCAGGCGCCGTCCATCCGCAGGTGGGAGTGCAGGGTCCAGTGCTCCTGGGTCGGGGCGTCGAGCCGCAGCAGCAGGTGCTTGCCCCGGCTGGCCGACTCGCGGACGGTCCAGTTGGTGAGGTCCGTGGTCGCCAGTTGTGGCACCCGGAAGTCACTGCCGGTGATCCGCGCGCCGGCGAGCGCACGGTGCAGCACGCGCGCGGTGTTCCAGACTGTGTCGCCTTCGGGCACTCTGCCATCCTCCCTCTTTCGAGCAAGATTCGCATGTGTCGCTATTTGTACTCAGGTTCCTCATGATCTCCTGACATGCGAAGGTCAGGGGGTTCTGAGGAGAATGCCCATGACGCGACCCTCTTGTCGTATCCCATCCGTCGCCCTCATCGCCACCCTCGCCCTCCTGCTCACCGCAGCGCTCCTACCCGCGACCGGCCCTGCTCCGGCCGCGCCCGGCGGCGCTCCGGTCACCCTCGTCGCCGCGGCACCCGGCGACGAACTGTGGAGCGCCGACCTCACCATCGTCGACGGCGACGATGTCAACGTCCGGCGTACCAGCGCCGGCCTCCGCCTGCGGGAGGCCCGGTCCAACGGGCGCGGCGCCCGCAGCCCGCACAGCGCGGTAGCCGAGGGGATGCTGCTGACCGCTCCCCGCACCCTCGCCCGGCCGGCCACCCGGGTCCGTGCCGAGATCAACGCCGCGGTTCCGGCCGGGGCGACAGTGGAGGCGCAGGTCCGCGGCTGGCGGGCCGCCGGCTGGACGGAGTGGCGGGCGGCCACCACCGGCGCGGTCTTCGACCGGCCGGTCAGCCGGGTGCAGACCCGGGTGGTGCTCACCGCCCCCGATGGCGGCGCCACGGCGACGGTACGGCGTGTGCAGCTCACCGCCGACGCGAACGCCGCCGTCTCCGCCGCCACGCCCGGCCGCACCTACCGGGTGTACGCCACCCGCATCGGGCTGGTGGGTGAACTGACCGCCAACGGCCGTACCGTGCAACCCCGGGACCACTTCGCGGCGCTGCCGTCGCGGCGCGGCCTTTCCCCGCTCAACACCGGTGACTACACGGTGCGGGTCTGCACCACGAGCGGCTCCCGCTGCGAGTACGCCCCGGTCTGGGACGTCGGGCCGTGGAACACCCGCGACGACTACTGGAACCCCTCATCGGTCCGGGAGAACTGGAAGAACCTGCCGCAGGGCCGGCCCGAGGCGCAGGCCGCGTACCAGTCCGGCTACAACGGCGGACGGGACCAGTTCGGGCGAACCGTGCTCAACCCGGCCGGGATCGACCTGGCCGACGGCACGTTCTGGGACGGGTTGCGGCTGACCACCAACGCCTGGGTGGACGTCGCCTACCTGTGGACCGGAGGCGGGCCGCGCGGCGTGGTCGGTGACGGCCCGCTCAACATCCGCACCGGGGCCAGCACGTCGTACGCGACGCGTGGCCTCGCCGCCCGGCTGGCCCACGTGCCGATCCAGTGCTACGTCACCGGTCAGTCGGTTGCCGGCCCCTACCGGACCACCACCCGCTGGAACCGTCTCACCAGTGGCCAGTACGTCAGCCACGCGTACATCTCCAGCGTGTACGGCGGAAGCGTGCCGGTCTGCTGAGCCACGCTCACCCCGTCGGGCGCCCCGTCGACGTCAGGGGCGCTCGTCGGGGCGAGCCGTGCGCACCATGTCCTGGTAGCGCGGGTGGCTGGCACCGTAGACGGCGTAGTTGAGACGGGCGTGCGTGAGGCTCAGGTCGCCGTTGGGGCCGCCCCGCACGGCGTCGGCGTCGGCGTCGGTCTGGCCGTCGTCGGTCCAGAAACAGACGGGGCAGGTCCCCCCGCCGGTCCGGGATGCACAGCAGGGACAGCCCACAGGAACCACATGCTCACCCACCGGAGAAGCATTCCACAGTCGAACATCAGCCCGATACCCGCAGGAGGTCCCCCGGGGAGGTCGCGAGGAGGTCCGCGGCTCGCCCGCCGTTGACAGCGACAGCGACCAGGCCGGCCGAATCGACGTACGCCACCAGGCCACCGGCCGGGGCGTCGCCGAAGGTCCGCCCGTGCACCGCCACAAGGGCCGGCACCGGCCCCGGCGGGCCCACCCGGAGCGTGGCCGGCAGCGGATCGAGCAGCCCGGCTGGCGCGGCCAGTTGGACGTTGCCGAAGTGGTCCACGGTCAGCACCTCTGCGGTGAAGCCCTCCGCGTCCCGGGTCACCGTCGGAGTCGGAAGTCGCACCAACCCGGCCGGGTCGACCGGCGGGCCCGCGTCGGCCAGCGGCGCGCCGAGCGCCAGCCGGGCCGCCACCGGCGCGAAGACGTCGCGACCGTGGAACGTGTCGGACACCCGGGGGGCCAGCCAGCGCGACCCGGTCAGCTCGACCGCGTCGGTCACCCCACCGAGCGCGGTGGCCGCGTCCAGCAGCAACCCGTTGTCCGGGCCGACCAGCAACCCGCCCGGGGTGGCCAGCGCGACTCCCCGTCGGGCGGTGCCCACTCCCGGATCGACCACCGCCACGTGCACTCCCACCGGCAGGTACGGCACTGTCTGCGCCAGCACGGCGGCACCGCGCCGGACGTCCGCCGGCGGCACCAGATGGGTCACGTCGATCACCCGGGCGGCCGGCGCGATCCGGGCGACGACCCCGTGGCAGGCGGCCACGAAGCCGTCGGTGAGGCCGTAGTCGGTGGTCAGCGAGATCCAGGGCACTGCGGACATGCCCGCAGGCTAGTAGAACAGCGGCGTGCTGGCGGATACGGGACAGCGCAGTGGCCGACCGGCCCCTCCCGCCGCCGGAGGACGTTGGGCAGACTGCCCTGGTGACAACTCGGAACCTCCCCGCAGTCGGAATCCTGCTGGTCGCCGTCGCCCTCAGCGCCGGTTGTGGCAGTGACGACGACGGCAGCCCGACCGCGAACCCGTCCGTCTCGTCCGAGGCGGCCCCGACCGGCCTGCCGACGCCCCAAACCGCACCCAGTGCCGACGGCGCGACCCCGCCCTCCGCCGCCGCGCAGGGCACGACGCAGCGGCGGCCGGCCAGCCCGCCGCCGGTGGTGCTGCCCAAGCGCCCGGCCGCTGCGCCCGGCGCGAAGCAGGTAGTCGACGCTTTCCGGGCCGCCGGCCTGAAGGTGCCGCGCCCGAAGGACCGCTCGGTCGACTGTGGGCCGGACGGCCTCGGCCTGGGTTGTTCCGAGCTGATGGCCACCGACGCCGTCACCGTCTACGTCTTCCCGGACGAGACCAGCGCCAGCGACATCGCGGAGACCTGGGGTGGCCAGTCGTACCGGCGTGGCGCTGTGGTGCTGAACTACCTGGAGGCGAAGACCCCGGCCGCCGACCGCCCGCGCTACGAGAAGGTGCTCAACGACCTGCACTGAGCGCTGACGCGTCGGCGTGACCGAGACGTGCTGTTCTATTGACTGTGATGTCTGTGAGTCATCGTGATGACTCACAGACATCAGGCTCTGTGCGGCTTTGCCCTCGGCGGCCGCGCAAGCCCGGTCGCCAGGGGGGCCGTAACCGACTGGTCAGCCGCGCAGGCGCAGGCCGCGGGGGGTGGCCCGGAAGCCGGCGGCGGTCAACGCGTCCCGCAGCGGCGACGAGTGCACCGCCTCGCCGTCGGCCCGCTCCACCGACATCGCGCCCAACGCCCCGGAGTGGACGGCGTCGGCGAGCGCCTTGCCGGCCGCACCGAGCGTGTCGGTGTCGTCGGTGAAGGACAGCAGCGTTCGGCCGCCGCGTTCGACGTAGAGGACGAGGTCACCACCGACCTGCACCACCAGGGCACCCGCCTTGCGGCCGGCCCGGTGCCCGGTCGCCGGGGTGGCACCGTCGCCGGAGTCGATCACCCGTTCCGGCCAGGGCAGCGCCGCGCCGTACGGGTTGGCCGGGTCGGTCGCGGCGAGCACAGTAGCCACCGCGCCCCGACCCCGGGCGCCGTCGGTCGGCTCGGCCAGCGCGCGCAGCCGGTCCACCGCACCGGGTACGGCGAACTGCGCCGCCCCGAGCCCTTCGACGAAGTAACCCCGGCGGGCCGCGCCGCGCTCCTCCAGCGCCGACAGCACCGGGTAGACCGCCGAGAACCCGCCGACCACCTGCTCGGCCATCACCGCGCCCCGGGTGACCACCCCGTGCCGCTCCAGCAGCAGGTCGGCGAGCGCGGCGGCGCGCCGGGTCGGGTCGAGGTCCCGATCCGGGAGACGCGACCAGCGGCCGGCGACTGTCGGCGGGCCACCCCGGGTCGGCAGCGCCACCCGACCGGGCCGCCGGTAACGGGTGCGGGGCGCGGACGGCCGGGAGCGGTGCGCGCCGCCGGCACCGAGCACCGCGCGCAGCGGGGCGAGGGTGTCGTTGCTGAGGTGCCCCGCCCAGACCAGATCCCAGATCACAGCGGTCAACGCGGCGTCGTCGGTCGACCCGACCCGGTCGGCCAGCGGGCGGAAGAAGAGCGCCTGCCCGTCGCCGAGCGCGTCGAGCACCGCGTCGTGCAGCGGGGTACGGGTCAACGCCTCGTCGGGCGGCGGGAGCAGCAGCGGCGCGGCGTCCGCGTACGCCAGGGTGACCCAGCCGTCGCCCCCGGAGATCGCACCCGACCCCGCCCAGAGCACCTCCCCGCTGGCGCACAGCTCGTCGAGCTGGGCGGGGGAGTAGTCCGCGACCCGGGCGGGCAGCACCAACCGCTCCAGCGCGGACGCCGGCACCGCAGTGCCCTGCAACTGCTCCACAGTGGCGGCGAGCGCCTCCACACCTCGGGCGGACGAGCCGACCTGCTGCCAGCGCGGCAGGAACGTGGCGAGGGCCCGGGGCGGCACCGGCTCGATCTCCCGGCGCAGCGCCGCCAGCGAGCGGCGGCGCAGCATCCGCAGCACCTCGGCGTCGCACCATTGAGCGCCGGCGGAATCCGGAGTGAACTCACCGGACACCACCCGCCCGGTGGCGCCGAGCCGGCGCAGCGCCTGCTCGACCACGAAGACCCCGAGCCCGAACCGGGCCGCGCAGCTGGCCGCGGCGAACGGCCCGTGGGTGCGGGCGTAGCGGGCGACCAGGTCGCCGAACGGGTCGGCCACCGGGGCGAGGTAAGCCTCGGCCACCCCCATCGGCAGTGCCACGCCGAGGGCGTCGCGCAGGCGGGCGGCGTCCTCGACGCCCACCCAGCGCTGCTCGCCCGCGATTCGGACCCGCAGCACCCGGCGGGTGGCCTCCAGCTCGCTGAGCCACGTCTGCGGCACACCCCGCTCGGTCAACTCGGCGTCGCTCAGGTCACCGAGCACCCGCAGCAGCTCGACGACGTCCTCGGCGTCGCGGGGGCGGCGCTGATCGGTAAGCCACCGCAGCTGCCGGTCGGTCTCGGTGAGCACCGCCGGGTCGAGCAGCTCCCGCAGGTCAACCCGGCCGAGCAGCTCGCCGAGGAGCGTGGAGTCGAGGGCGAGTGCGGCGGCGCGGCGCTCGGCCAGCGGGGCGTCGCCCTCGTAGAGGAACGCGCCGACGTAGCCGAAGAGCAGCGACCGCGCGAACGGCGACGGCGCGCTGGTCTCCACCTCGACCAGCCGCACCTTGCGGGTGGCCAGGTCGCGCATCAACCCGGCCAGCGCGGGTTGGTCGAAGACGTCCTGGAGGCACTCCCGAGCGGCCTCCAGGGTGACCGGGAAGTCCGCGTACTCGCGGGCGACGTCGAGCAGTTGCGCGGCGCGTTGCCGTTGCTGCCAGAGCGGTTGGCGGCGGCGCGGGTCGCGACGCGGCAGCAGCAGCGACCGGGCGGCGCACTCCCGGAAACGGGCGGCGAAGAGGGCGGAGGTGCCGACCGACTCCTCCACGAGCTGGGTGATCTCGTCGGGCTCGAAGACCACCACGTCGGCGCCGGGCGGCTCGTCGGCGGTGTCCGGAAGACGCACCACGATGCCGTCGTCGGAGGGCATCACCTGCGCGTCGACCCCGTACCGCTCGGCCAGCCGGCGGCCCACAGCGAGGGCCCAGGGTCCGTTGACCCGGGCACCGAGCACGCTGTGCACGGCCAGCCGCCAGTCACCGAGCTCGTCGCGGAACCGCTCGACCACTACCGTGCGGTCGTCGGGAAGCGAGCGGGTCGCCTCCCGCTGGTCGCGCAGGTAGGCCATCAGGTTGCGGGCGGCCCAGTCGTCCAACCCGCCGTCGCGCAGCGCGGCCAGGGCCGCCTCGTCGGTCTGGCGCAGCAGAGCGCGCACCCGGGCGCCGATGGCCCGGCCCAGCTCCACCGGCCGGCCCAGCTGGTCGCCCTTCCAGAACGGCATGCGTGCGGCCTGGCCCGGAGCGGGCGACACCAGCACCCGGTCCGGAGTGATCTCCTCGATCCGCCAGGAGGACGAGCCGAGCAGGAAGACGTCGCCGACCCGGGACTCGTAGACCATCTCCTCGTCCAGCTCGCCGACCCGGGCGGCCCGCTCGGCGCCGGCCAGGAACACCCCGAACAGGCCCCGGTCGGGGATCGTTCCGCCGCTGGTCACCGCGAGGCGTTGCGCTCCCTGGCGGCCGGTGAGCAGGTCGGTGGCCCGGTCCCAGACCAGCCGGGGACGCAGCTCGGCGAACGCCGTGGACGGGTAGCGGCCGGAGAGCATGTCGAGCACTGCGTGCAGCGCCGAGTCGGGAAGCTCGGCGAAGGGCGCGGCCCGGCGGACCAGCACCGCCAGGTCGCCGAGCGGCCACGGCTCCAGCGCCACCATCGCGACGATCTGCTGGGCCAGCACGTCCAGGGGGTTGCGCGGGTAGTGCAGCTCCTCGATCGCGCCGGCGGTCATCCGCTCGGCGACCACCGCGCAGGAGAGCAGGTCGCCGCGGTGCTTGGGGAAGACCACCCCCCGCGAGACCGCGCCCACCTGGTGCCCGGCCCGGCCGACCCGTTGCAGGCCGGCGGCCACGCTGGGCGGCGCCTCGATCTGCACCACCAGGTCGACCGCGCCCATGTCGATGCCGAGCTCCAGGCTGGAGGTGGCCACCACAGCCGGGAGCTGGCCGGACTTGAGCGCCTCCTCGATGTGCTTGCGTTCCTCCCGGGAGACGCTGCCGTGGTGGGCGCGCGCGATCACGGGCGCCGCGCCGGTGGCCGCGCCGGACTGGGCCATCACCTCGGCCGGCGGCCGGTTGCGCACCGGACCGGCGGGGCCACCCCAGCTCTGCGCGCCGGACGCCGGGTCACCGTCGCCCGCCGGGTCGTCGCCGGTCGGCAACCCCTCCGGTACGCCGATCGCGCCCTCGCCCGACGCGGATGCGGCCACCGCCTCGGCGGCAAGCTCGTTGAGCCGGGCGCACAGTCGCTCGGCACTGCGCCGGGAGTTGGTGAAGACGATTGTCGAGCGGTGCTGCCCGATGAGCGTGAAGACCCGCTCCTCCACGGCCGGCCAGATCGACGCCCGGCGAGGCCCGGGGCCGCCGAGGTCGTCCTCCGGTGGCTGCTCCTGCTCGTCCAGGCGGGTCATGTCCTCCACCGGGACCTGCACGCTGACCTCGATGGTCTTCGGGGTGGCCGGCTGCACCACGTCGACCGGGCGGGCGCCGCCGAGGAACTGCGCGCAGGCGTCGATCGGCCGGACGGTGGCCGAGAGGCCGATGCGCTGTGCCGGGGCGGGCAGCAACTCGTCGAGGCGTTCGAGGGAGAGGGCGAGGTGGGCGCCGCGTTTGCTGCCGGCCACCGCGTGCACCTCGTCGACGATCACCGTCTGGACGCCGCGCAGCGAGTCGCGAGCCGCGGACGTGAGTAGCAGGAACAGCGACTCGGGGGTGGTGATGAGGATGTCCGGCGGAGTGCGGGCGAAAGCTCGGCGCTCGTCGGCGGGCGTGTCGCCGGTGCGCATGCCGACGGTGATGTCGGGCGGTGCGACGCCCAACCGGGTGGCCGCCTGCCGGATGCCGGCCAGCGGGGCGCGCAGGTTGCGCTCCACGTCGACGGCGAGAGCCTTGAGCGGGCTGACGTAGAGCACGCGGCACCGTTGGCGGGCCTCGGCCGGTGCTGGCTCGCGGGCGAGTCGGTCCAGTGACCAGAGAAAGGCCGCGAGCGTCTTGCCCGAGCCGGTGGGCGCCACCACCAGCGCGTTGCGGCCAGCGGCGACCGACCGCCAGGCGCCGGTCTGCGCGGCGGTCGGGGCGGCGAAGGCGTTGTCGAACCAGGCGCGGGTGGCCGGACCGAACCCGGCCAGCACCGCGCCGGCGTCTGCCTCTGCCCCGGTCACCGGTCCATCGTGCCCCGCCGGTCCGACATCCACGAGCGACCTCACGACGGAATGAGCCAGCAAGAGGCAAAAAGCGTGGAACGTGCGCTTAATACGTTAAGTCTCACTTAACTGCTTGCTTCTGAGGAGCAACATAAAGTAACTTCACTCGCAACGCGAACCGGGGTGAGGTGATCTGATGGCCGGTGAGCAGCGCACTGTCGAACCGGGCACCGACGTGCTGATTCGCAAGGTCGACAGCCACCTCGCCGCGCTCCGCGCCGGTCTGCACGGCCCCGAGCTCGAGCTCGCCGAACGTCTCGCCCACTGTCTGCGCGAGATGGTTCTCTGCACCGCCCAGGCCAGCGCCGCCGACCGGGGTCAGGTCCGCGTTGCCGTGCACTACTTCGTGCTGCGTCGCGAGAGCCGTGGCCGCCTGCTGTCGGTGCGGTCGCTGACCGCCGCCGAGCGGGTGGTCGACCGGGTCGCCCGCCAACTCGGCCGCCTCGACCTGCTGGCCGAGCTACGCCGCGACCGCCCCATCCCCGACGACGCGCAACCCCTCAACAACGCCCTCCTGCCCTGACGAGGCCCCACCGCGCCCACCTCGCCTCGCCTCGCCTCGCCCCGCCCCGCCTCGCCCGGTCGATCATGGAGTTGTGGTGGGGGACAAATACCCCGTAAGACACCAAGCCAGGCACCACAACTCCATGATCGACGGGGTCGGGCTGCTCGTTCCCCGCGATCTTGCACTTGCTGTCGCCGCATAGGGGGCATTACGTGCGTCTCGACAGCCGAAACTGCAAGATCGGCGCAGGCGGGGAGGTTGCGAGTCACGCAGGCGGAGAGGTTGCGAGTCCGGGGTGGGGTTGAGGCGCGCTACGGGGTTGGCGGGCGAATTCTGGCAAAACCGCCCGGCGGGGGAGGAACTGGCGTCTGATCGCTGCTAGGCGCCACCGCTGCCACGGGCGTCGGCCATGTCGATCGGGAGCGCAGGTGCTGGTACTGCTCGTCCTCCATCTCGTGGCGGCCCTCGCCGCGCCCGTGCTCGTCCGCTGGTGGGGTCCGCGCGCGTGCTACCCGCTGGCGCTCGCGCCGGCCGCCGCGTTCTGCTGGGCGGTGGCTCGCACCCCGGCCGTCGCCGACGGTGGGGCGGTGGTCGAGACGTACCCGTGGATCCGGCAGTTGGGCCTCGACATCGCGTTCCGGCTCACCACGCTGTCCTGGCTGATGACGCTGCTGATCGGCGGCGTCGGCGCGCTGGTGCTGGTTTACAGCGCCCGCTACTTCGGTGCCGGTTCCATCGGGCTGGCGCAGTTCGCCGCGGTCCTGGTCGCGTTCGCGGGCGCGATGCTCGTCCTGGTCTTCGCTGACGACCTGCTGCTGCTCTACGTCGGCTGGGAGCTGACCACGATCTTCTCGTACCTGCTGATCGGGCACAGCACCGAACGGCGGTCCAGTCGCTGGGCGGCGGCGCAGGCGTTGACAGTCACCACGCTGGGCGGCCTCGCCATGCTGGTCGGCTTCATCATGCTGGGCGAGCACGCCGGCACCTACCGCTGGTCGCAGATCAGCGCGCAGCCTCTGCCCGGCGGCGGGTACCTGGTGGGCGCCGTGCTGCTGATCCTGGCCGGTGCGCTGTCCAAGTCGGCGGTGCTGCCGTTCAGCTCGTGGCTGCCGGTGGCGATGGCGGCACCCACGCCGGTCAGCGCCTACCTGCACGCCGCCGCCATGGTCAAGGCCGGCGTCTACCTGGTCGGGCTGCTCGCGCCGACGCTCGCCACTGTCGGCCCGTGGCGGCCGGTGGTGCAGGTCGCCGGCGTGGCGACCATGCTGCTCGGCGGGTGGGCCGCGCTGCGCCAGACCGACCTCAAGCTGCTGCTGGCGTACGGGACTGTCAGTCAGCTCGGTCTGCTGGTCGCGGTGACCGGCTCGGGGACACCGGACGCCGCGCTGGCCGGCACCGCGATGCTGCTGGCGCACGCCCTGTTCAAGGCGGCGCTGTTCCTTGTCGTCGGCATCATCGACCACGGTGCCGGCACCCGTGACCTGCGCGAGCTGTCCGGGCTACGGCACTGGTCCCGGCCGCTGTTCGTGGTCGCCGTGCTGGCCGCGGCGTCGATGGCCGGTGTGCCGCCGCTGGTCGGCTTCGTGGCCAAGGAGGCGGTGTTCGGGGCGTTCACCGACCAGCCACTGCTCCTCACCGGTCTGGTCGCCGGGACGGTGCTCACCGTCGCGTACAGCGCCCGCTTCCTCTGGGGTGCGTTCGCCGACCGGCCCGGTGTGGCGCCGGTCCCGCCGGGGCCGATCGCCGCGTCGCTGCTGGTCCCGCCTGCGGTGCTCGCCGGTGTCGGTCTGCTCGCCGGTCCGGCCGCGAGCGTGCTCGACGACCTGCTGCGCCCGTACGCCGATCTGCTCGGCGGGGTCGACGCGCACCTGGCGCTCTGGGCCGGGCCGACCCCAGCGCTCGGCCTGTCAGTGCTGGCGCTCGTCGGCGGCGGCCTGCTCTTCGCCGTGCGCGGGCCGCTCACCCTGGTGCTGGCCCGGCTCCGATCGCCGGTGCGGGGAAACCAGGGGTACGAGTGGGTCATCGGCCGGTTCGACCGGCTGGCCATCGAGGTCACCAGCGCGACCCAGCGCGGCTCACTGCCGCAGTATCTGGGCATCATCCTGGTCACCCTGGTGCTGGTGCCGGGCGCGGCGATGTTCTCCGCCAGCCCCTGGCGGGCGCGGATTCCGCTCTGGGACAGCGCGCTGCAACCGGTGGTCGTCGTGGTGATCACGGTGGCGGCGGTGCTGGCGGTCGGCGCCCGTCGCCGGCTGACCGCGATGCTGCTGGTGGGCATGACCGGCTACGGCACGGCGATGTTGTTCGTGCTGCACGGAGCGCCCGATCTGGCGCTCACCCAGTTTCTGGTGGAAACGTCGACGATCGCGGTCTTCGTGCTGGTGCTCCGTCGCCTGCCGGAGCGGTTCTCGGCCCGTCCGCTGCGCCGTACCCGCTGGGCCCGTCGGGTGATCGGGGTGGCGGCGGGGCTGGTGGCCGCCGGGTTGGCCCTCACCGCCGTCGGCGCACGGCGGGCACCGGACATCTCCGCAGCCTTCCCCGACCTGGCGGTGGCGCACGGGTACGGCCGTAACGTGGTCAACGTGACCCTTGTCGACATCAGGGCCTGGGACACGATGGGCGAGCTGGCGGTGCTGGTGGTGGCCGCGACCGGGGTGGCCAGCCTGATCTTCGAGCGCTCCCGCACCGGGCCGCGGCCGCGCCGGCCCGGTTCCGAGCAGGGGGAGGGTGGACGCGGCCGGCCGGTCTGGCTGCGCGGTGGTCCGACCCTCTACGAGGAGCGCCGCTCGATCGTGTTGGAGGTGGTCACCCGGCTGATCTTCCACACCGTCGTGTTGTTCTCGCTGTTCCTGCTCTTCTCCGGGCACAACGCGCCGGGTGGCGGGTTCGCCGGCGGGCTGGTGGCGGGTCTCGCCCTGGTGGTGCGCTATCTGGCTGGCGGCCGGTACGAGCTGACCGAGGCGGCCCCGATCGGCGCCGGCGCGATTCTCGGCGCCGGGCTGGCCATGGCTGTCGGCAGTGGCGTGGTGGCGCTGCTGGTTGGCGGGTCGGTGCTGGAGAGCGCGAAGGTCGATCGGGCCCTGCCACTGATCGGCGACGCCCATCTGGTCACGTCGCTCTTCTTCGACATCGGCGTCTACCTGGTCGTGATCGGGTTGGTGCTGGACATTCTGCGCAGCCTCGGTGCCGAGGTGGACCGGCACATCGAGGCCACCGGCACAGCTGCCGGCGGGTTGGCCGTCGACAAGGGGGACCGGGCGTGAGCGCGAGGAGTGAGCCGGGTTTGCGAGCCCCGCGGTCGCGAACAGGGGTGGCGCGGTGAGCGCGAGGAGTGAGCCGGGTTTGCGAGCCCCGCAGTCGCGAACAGGGGTGGCGCGGTGAGCGCGAGGAGTGAGCCGGGTTTGCGAGCCCCGCGGTCGCGAACAGGAGTGGCGCGGTGAGCGCGAGGAGTGAGCCGCGTTTGCGAGCCCCGCGGTCGCGAACAGGGGTGGCGCTGTGACGCGGAGCGGTGCGGGGCCGACGTTGGTGCTGGTGCTGGCCGTCGCGGTGCTGGTCGGGTGCGGTGTGATCCTGCTGTTGGAGCGCAGCCTGACCCGGATCCTGCTCGGGGTGGTCATGCTCGGCAACGGGGTGAACCTGTTGATCCTGTTGGGCGGGCGGTCGGGCGGGGCGCCGGTCGTCGGCACCGGTCCGGTGGACCGGATGAGCGACCCGCTGCCGCAGGCGATGGTGTTGACCTCCATTGTGATCACCTTCGGGTTCACCGCGTTCCTGCTCGCTGTGGCGTACCGCAGCTGGTATCTCTCCGGCGACGACGAGGTGCCCGACGACCTGGAGGACCGGCAGATCATCCGGCGGGCCGGGCGCAACGAGGTGGGTGCTGTCGATCGCGGTGGGGAGGGCCCGAACGGCGATCCGGAGCAGGTCGATCCCGAGCCGGCCCGCCGCCGGTTACGACGCGGGGACGAGTCGTGATGCGCGCCCTGGTGCCACTGCCGGTGGTGGTGCCGCTGCTCGGTGCGGCGCTGACCCTGCTGCTGGCCGGGAAGCCCCGACTCCAGCGCGCGATCAGTGTGTTGTGCCTGAGCGGCACGCTCACGGTGGCGGTGCTGCTGCTGGTGCAGGCGTACCGGCACGGGCCGGTGGTGGTGGCGGTCGGTGGATGGCCGGCGCCGGTCGGCATCGTCCTGGTGGCCGATCAACTGGCCGCGCTGATGCTGGTGGTCTCCTCGGCGGTGACCCTCTGCGTGCTGTTCTACTCGATCGGCCAGGGTCGCAGCGATACCAGCGAGAGCTCGCCGGTGTCGATCTTCCACCCGACGTACCTGGTGCTCACCGCCGGCGTCACCAACGCGTTCCTGGCTGGTGACCTGTTCAACCTCTTCGTCGGGTTCGAGATCCTGCTGGCCGCGAGCTTCGTGCTGATCACCTTGGGGGGCACCGAGACCCGGATCCGGACCGGGTCGACGTACGTGGTGGTCAGCATCCTCTCCTCGATGATCTTCCTGACCTCGGTGGGTCTGGTGTACGCGGCCACCGGCACGCTCAATCTCGCCCAGCTCGCCCAGCGTCTCGACGACCTGCCCGACGGTGTCCGACTGGCCCTGGAGTTGATGCTGCTACTGGCCTTCGCGGTCAAGGCGGCGGTCTTCCCCCTGTCGGCCTGGCTGCCGGACAGCTACCCCACCGCGCCGGCCCCGGTCACCGCCGTCTTCGCGGGTCTGCTCACCAAGGTGGGTGTCTACGCGATCATCCGTACCGAGACGTTGCTGTTTCCCGGTGGGCGTGCCCACATCCTGCTCATGGTCGTCGCCGGACTGACCATGGTGATCGGCATCCTCGGTGCGGTGGCCCAGTCCGACCTGAAGCGACTCTTCTCGTTCACACTGGTCAGTCACATCGGCTACATGATCTTCGGGGTGGCGTTGAGCACCGCCGCCGGCCTCTCCGGCGCGATCTTCTACGTGGTGCACCACATCACCATCCAGACCACGCTGTTCCTCGTCGCTGGGCTGGTCGAGGAACGTGCCGGCAGCACCGACCTGCGTCGTATCGGAGGGCTGGCCCGGGTGGCGCCGCTGCTGGGTGTGCTCTTCTTCATCCCGGCCATGAACCTCGCCGGAGTGCCACCGTTCTCCGGCTTTCTCGGCAAGCTCGGTCTGCTCCAGGCCGGGGTGGCCGCCGGCGGGCCGCTGCCCGGGGTGCTGGTCGCGGCCGGGACGCTGACCAGCCTGCTCACCCTGTACGTGGCGTCCCGGGTGTGGAACATCGCCTTCTGGCGCTCGCCCCGGCTGGCCACCAGCAAGCCGGTCGTTCAGTTGCCGCGGCTGATGGTCGGCGCCACAGTTGCCCTGGTCGCCATCGGGCTGGCGTTGACAGTGCTGGCCGGTCCGCTCTTCGACGTCACCGCCGACGCTGCCGCGGACCTGCGGCTGCGCACCCCGTACGTCCGTGCCGTGCTGCCGGACGGTGTGCCGTGACGGGCTCCCCGGAGCCGGCTCCCGACGCCCCCGGGCCCGCGGTGGTGGGGCGGGGCCGGCTCGGGCGCTGGCGGGACCAGGCGGTGGCGCTCGGGTGGCTGGTGGTGGTCTGGAACCTGCTCTGGGGCGACATCAACTGGGCCAACCTGGTCGGTGGCCTGCTGGTGGGTGCGGCCGTGCTGGTGTTCTACCCGCTGCCGGCGGTCAGCTTCGGTGGCCGGTTGCGACCGTGGCCGCTGCTGGCGTTCGCGGGCCGGTTCGCCGTCGAGCTTGTCAGCGCGAGCCTGCACATCGCCCGGATCGCCGTGCAGCCCGGCTACCGACCGCGTGGGGCGATCATCGCGGTCCGGTTGCGGGTGGCCACCGACCTGAACCTGGCGCTCACCGCCGAGGTGGTCTCGTTGGTGCCGGGCACGTTGATCCTCGAGGTGGACCGGGACTCCGGAACGCTCTACCTGCACGTCCTGGACACCCACGGCCCCGCCGACCTCGGCGTGGCCCGGGCCCGCGCGCTCGCCGTCGAGCGGCGGATCGTCCGCGCGGTCGGCTCCACCAGCGAGCTGCGCCGACTTGACGTCACCTCACCCGAGAAGGGAACCCGCCCGTGACCACCTTCCTGGCCGTCGTCCTCACCGCACTGCTGTCGGTCACCGCGCTCCTCGCGCTGGCCCGTCTCTACCGTGGCCCGTCGCTGGTGGACCGGGTGATCGCCGCGGACATGCTGCTCGCCACGATGGTCGGCGCGGTGGGCGCCGAGGCGGCGGTCAACCGGCACGCCACCACGCTGCCCGTGCTGGTGGTGCTCTCCCTGCTCGGCTTCGTGGGCTCGGTGTCGCTGGTCCGCTTCGCCGTCCGGGAGCAGCAGTGATCGCGACGATCGCGGACTGGCTCGGCGCCGGTTGTCTGGTGGCCGGCGCGCTGCTCGCCCTGGCCGCCGGGATCGGCGTACTGCGTTTCCCGGACGCGCTGTCCCGGATGCACGCGGCCACCAAGCCGCAGGTGCTGGGGGTGCTCCTGTTGCTGCTGGGCATCGCGTTGCGGCTGCGGTCCCCGGCCGACCTGGGAATGATCCTGCTGGTGGCTGTCTTCCAGTTGGCGACCGCGCCGGTGGCCGCGCAGATGATCGGGCGGGCCGCGTACCGGTCGGGGCGGCTCGACCGGAGTCTGCTCGACGCCGATGAGCTGGCCGAACGCGGACCAGGCAGCGGGTCGGCGGGCCCGGCGTGACGACCGCCACGGGCCGGGCCTGCCGACCCGGCGGGACGCTGGAGGCGTCCGCTGAACCGGACGTTGCGCTCCTTCGGCCCACCCCCAGCGGAGTCCCAGGCAGCGCCGATAAAATGACGGCATGATCGACTCTTCTGCCCAGGAGGGCAGCAGTAGCCAGCCGGGTCGTGCCCGGCATATCCCCGTACCGACGACCCCGGGAGCCCTGAGCGACCCGTGTTGATCGTCGTTGGTCTCCTTCTGATCACCATTCTCACTGCCGCCACCGGCTACTTCGTGGCGCAGGAGTTCGGCTACGTGGCAGTGGACCGGGGCAAGCTGCGCCAGCTCGCCGATGACGGCGATCAGGCCGCCGCCCGGGCCCTTACCGTCACCAGCCGCCTCTCCTTCATGCTCTCCGGTGCCCAACTCGGCATCACCGTCACCGCGCTGCTGGTCGGCTACGTCGCCGAGCCGTACCTGGGCGGTGGTCTCGCCGACCTGCTCGGCGTGGCCGGCGTCAGCGAGGCGGTCAGCCTGCCGCTGTCGGTGGCGCTGGCCCTGGTCATCGCCACCATCGTGCAGATGGTCCTCGGTGAGCTGGCCCCGAAGAACCTGGCCATCGCCCGGGCCGAACAACTGGCCCGGGCGCTGAGCCGCTCCACCCTGATCTACCTCGCCGTCGCCGGGCCGCTGATCCGGCTCTTCGACCGGGCCTCGGTCCGGCTGCTGCGCCGCATCGGCATCGAGCCGATCGAGGAACTGCCCAGCGGCGCCACCCCGGCGGACCTGGAACAGATCATCGCCGAGTCCCGCGAGGAGGGCAGCCTCGATGCCGAGATGTCCACGCTGCTCGACCGAGGTCTGGACTTCCGCGAACTGACAGCCGGCGAGGCCATGGTGCCGCGCGTCGACGTGCACACCGTCCGGGGGCACGAACCGGTGAGCCGGGTGGTCGAGCTGCTGGACACCGGCCACTCCCGCTTCCCGGTACGCGGTGCGGAGGGCGTCGACGACCTGCTCGGCATCGTCGGCATCGCCGACGTGCTCGGCGTACCCCCGGCGGAGCGGGCCACCACCCCGGTGAGCGCGGTGGCCGGGCCGCCGCTGCTCGTGCCGGAGACGTTGCCCCTGCCGACGGTGCTCGACCGCCTGCGGTCCGGGCACCGGCAGATGGCGTGCGTGGTCGACGAGTACGGCGGCTTCGCCGGTGTCATCACGCTGGAGGACATCGCCGAGGAGCTGGTCGGCCCGATCCGCGACGAGGACGACCCACCGGAGCGGGCACCGGCCCGGCAGGACGACGGGTCCTGGGTGGTGCCGGCCCGCTGGCGGATCGACGAGGTCGCCGACAGCACCGGCATCGCCCTGCCCGAGGCCCCCGAGTACGACACCCTGTCCGGGTTGGTGATGCGGGAGCTGGGCCGGGTGCCCGAGGTCGGTGACCGGCTGGAGATCAGCCTGCAGCCGGAGGGTGCGGACGGCGAGGACAACGAGATGGAGCCCCGGGCGTTGGTCGAGGTGCTGGCCGTGGACCGGCACGTGGCCGACTCGGTGCGGTTGCAGCTGACCAAACCCGAGGTGACCGCATGAGCCCCGGGATCGCACTGTTCAGTTCGGTGATCCTGCTGGCGCTGAACGGGTTCTTCGTGGCCGCCGAGTTCGCCCTGGTGGCCAGCAAGCGCTACCGCCTGGAGCAGGCGGCGGCGAACGGTGGCCGGGCGGCACGCGCCGCGCTGGACGGCGTCCGCGAGTTGTCGCTGATGCTGGCCGGCGCGCAGCTCGGCATCACGTTGTGCACACTGGGTCTCGGCGCGCTGGCCGAGCCGGCGATCGAGCACCTGCTCAGCCCCCTGCTGCACGCGGTGGGCATACCGGACGCGGCCAGTCACCTGATCGCCCTGGTCTTCGCCCTCGGGGTGGTGACCTTCCTGCACCTGGTGGTGGGGGAGATGGCACCGAAGTCGTGGGCGATCACCGACGCGGAGCGCTCGGCGACGCTGCTCGCGTTGCCGTTCCGCGCCTTCGCCCGGGTTTCCCGGCCGGTGCTCTCCGCGCTGAACGCCCTGGCCAACGCGATCCTGCGGCTGTTCGGCGTCAATCAGCAGGACCAGCTCGCCCAGGTGCACGGCCCGGACGAGCTGCGGATCCTGCTGGAGCAGTCCCGAGAGCACGGGCTGCTCGGCGCCGAGCAGCACCAACTGCTGACCAGCATGCTGGAGTTGCAGGGCACCTCGGTGGCGCAGGTGATGGAACCGTTCTCGACCATGGTCACCGTCCGCCGGGACGACCCGGCCGAGCGGATCGAAGAGGTCAGCCGGGGCAGCGGCCGATCCCGGCTCGCGGTACTCGACGAGGCGGGCGACGTGTGCGGGCTCGTGCACGTGCGGGAGGCGGTACGGGTGGTGACCACCGGCCGGGTCGCCACCGCCGGGGAGCTGATGACCCCCGCGTTCACCCTGCCGGCGACGTCCTCGGTCACCGAGGCGGTGGCGGCGATGCGGGCCCGGCAGTCGCAGCTCGCGCTGGTCCGCAATGGCGGTGGCCCGGCCCGGCCGATCGGGTTCGTGGCCCTGGAGGACCTCCTCGAGGAGGTCATCGGGGAGTTCGACGACGAGACCGACACGGTTCCGCGCGGGCGTCGGTTGCGCTGACCTGCCGACCCGGCCGCACTGATGAAGTGCGGCCGGGTCAACGCTCGCCCCGGCGGCGGGCTTGAGCCGACCCCGACCGGGTAGGCGCGCCTGGTGGGGCCGGCGGGGCCCCGTCCCGGGAGGGGGCGCGCGGTGCGGCTGACGGGAGTGTCACCGGAATCCGGTGGCACCGGGCTCTCCGTGCAGACCACGCTGCCCAACCCGAGTACCCGCCCGGGCCTGCGCCTGCCCGGGCGGGTGACCCTCGCGGCCGGCCCGGAGGACGTGCTGGTGCGGCACATCCGACTTGGCCTCGTCACCACTGTCGAGCCGGACGATCCGGCCGCGGCCCGACGTCTCATGCAGTTTCACCACCTGCCGATCGCCGGCCGGTTCGTCGTACCGGCCGGTCGGCGGCGGGCCGTCGACTTCGCGTTCCCGCTGCCGTGGGAGACCCCGGTGACCACCTTCGGCGGGGTGCCGCTGCTGAGCCTGCGGATGGGCCTGCGGACCGAAGTGTCGCTCGACCCCGACCTCGACCAGGGGGCGATGGTGCCGGTGTTCGTGCATCCGATCCCCACCCAGCAGCACGTGCTGGCGGCGCTGGACACGCTGGGCTTCATGATCCGCCAGTCCGGGTTGCAGGAGGGCGGGTTGCCGGGGGTGGAGCACACCCTGCCGTTGCACCAACGCTGGGGTTACTGGGTGGGGCCGCTCTACGCCGGCCCGATCACCGAGCTGGAAGTGATCTTCGTGACCAACTCGGCGGGCCTGGAGGCGATCCTCTGGATGGATCGCCGGCTGGCGCTGGCCGGAATCACCCACCAGAGCATCAGCCGGTTCCGGATCTGGCACGAGGACGCCGACCGGCGGGACTGGGTCGCCACCGTCGACGGCTGGATCCGCCAGGCGATCAACCGGCACGCCGCCGCGGCCGCGCACGCCGACTGGTCCGCGCAGATCACCGGGTCCGCCCACGTCAGCCGCCATCCCGACGAGCCGATCCGCCCGGGCTACGGCCTGGGCGGCACCGCCGGCGGCGCGGGCGTGGGAGGCGGCGGCTCCGGCGGCGACGGCACCTAACCCCACCCCCACCCCACCCCCACCCGCGCCCCCGCCCTCCCACCCCCGCGATCTTGCAGTTTCTGCGGCGACAAACCAGCTCAGAGTGCGCGTTTCGACGACCGAAAGTGCAAGATCGCGGCGGGCTGGCCGGCGGGGTGGGGGTTAGCCGGCGCTGGCGGTGGCCAGCTTGAGGCTGAAGGCCAGGAACAGGGCTGCCACGGCCGTGGTGCCACCCGCCGCCAGGCGGCGGCGTTGGCGGAACTGGGCGGCCAGGAAGGTGCCCGCGAAGATCAACGCGGTCAGGTAGAGCGCGCTGGTCACCTGCGCGATCAGCCCGAGCAGCAGGAACGACAGCGCCGGCCAGGCGTAGCCGGGGTCGACGAACTGGATGAAGAACGAGATGAAGAACAGGATCGCCTTCGGGTTCAGCAGGCTGATCACCAGCGCCTTGCGGAACGGGCTGCGCATCGCCGCCGGCTCCGCGGCGTCGATGAGCCGCGGCGTGCTCGGGTCGTTGCGGTCGCGCCAGCGCCGCACGGCGCCGAGCAGCATGGTCACCCCTACATAACCGAGGTACGCGGCACCGGCGTACTTGATCACCATGAACAGCGGCGGGTACGCCTTGAGCAGCGACGCCACCCCGGCGGCGGAGAGGAACATCAGCACCCCGTCGCCGACGAACACGCCTCCGGCGGCCCGGTAGCCGACCGCGACGCCCCGCTTGGCCGCCGTGGAGAGCACGAAGAGTGAGTTCGGCCCGGGCAGCAGGATGATGGCCACGGTGCCCAGCACGTACGTCCAGATGTCGGTGATCCCCAGCACGCCCGCCATCATCACGCCACCGGTGCCGTCCGCAGAAGTCTTTCTCGCAGCCTGGCCTGTGCGTTCGGCCACTCGTCGACTGTCATCGCGTACTGCACGGTGTCCCGCCAGGAGCCGTCCGGGCGTTGCCGGTGCATCCGCAGCACCCCTTCCCGGGTCGCGCCGAGCCGTTCGATGGCCGCCTGGGAGCGGACGTTGCGGATGTCGGTGTGCCAGGCGACCCGTACCGCGCCCAGGTCGTCGAAGGCCCGGCTGAGCAGCAGCAGCTTGGCCTCGGTGTTGATTCCGGTACGCCACCACTGCCGGCCGAGGAAGGTGTGCCCGATGGCCACCGCCCGCCGCTCCGGGTCGATGTCGTAGTAGGAGGTGCTGCCCACCACCGCCCCGGTCGTGGCGCACCGCTGCACCCAGGCCACCCGTTCGCCCCGGTGCTGGGCGGCCAGGGCGGTGCCGATCACCTCGGCCGTTTCGGCGGGGGCGGTGGGCGGCGCGACGCTGAGGTGCCGCCACACCACGGGGTCCGCTGTGGCGGCGTGCAACTCGTCGGTGTGGGCCAGCTCCAGCGGCTCCAGCCGAACGTGCTCGCCGTGCAGCTGCACCGGGTCGTGCCAGGGCGTGCGGGGCGTGCGCAGGTATGCCGGCAGCGGCGCGGTGACTCCGGCGTCCGGCTCGGGCGCCCCGGCGGTCAGTCGCAGCGGCAGTACGCCGGCCCAGTGCGGCAGGTCCAGGTCGGCCTCGTCCTCGCGGACGCCGCCGGTGCGCGCCCGGACGGACACCTCGCGCAGTGGCAGTGCCAGTACGGCGGTCTCGGCCAGTTCGCGACGGCTGGGCGGACGGGTGGCGGTGCTGCGTCCCGCGCCGACCTTCTCGACCAGCGCGGTGAGCATGGCGAGCTTCTCCCGCTCGTCGGTGACCAGTCGGGCGGTGCCGTGCGCGACGACCGAGCGGTAGTTGGCGCTGTGGTGGAACTGGGAGCGGGCGTAGACGAGCCCGTCGAGCAGTGTCACCGCGACGCAGACCGGCAACCCGTCGTCGCCCCGGGCGGCGAGCAGCGGCCGACTGCCGGTGGAGCCGTGCAGGTAGAGCGTGTCGCCGATGCGGACGTGCAGGGTGGGCAGCACCCGTGGCTGGCCGTCGACTGTGAAGCTGAGCGCGCAGTCGTACGCCTCGTCGAGCAGGGCGTGGGCGGCGGCCTGGTCGTAGCTCATCTTGTCGCGGGAGCGGTGGGGTGTGGTCCGGGCGGTGGGTGGATACATGCGCGCGCCCCTTTGTTCTAGTACAATCTCTTATTTGTGTCAGCACGCTATCAGCTCACCGGTACGACAGCCGTCGAGATTTCGGCCAGCATCGAGTCGGGCATCCGTACCGGCGCCCTGTCACCGGGGGCCGCGCTGCCGCCCGTGCGGGCACTCGCCGCCGAGTTGGGGGTCAGCCCCGCCACCGTCGCCCGCGCCTACCGGGAGTTGCGCCAGCGCGGCCTGCTCGCCACCGCCGGTCGGCACGGCACCCGGGTACGCCCCCGCCCGCCGGTGGCCGCCCGCCGCTCCGCGCTGCGCCCCCCACCGTTGCCCGGTGCCCGAGACCTGTCCCGGGGTGAACCCGACCCCCGTCTGCTGCCCCCGCTGGGCCCGCACCTGGCGGCGCTCGCCATCGAGAACGGCCCTTCGGTCGGTTACTCCGATGCCGGAGTGCTGCCCGAACTGGCCGAGGTGGCCCGTGCCCGGCTGCGCGCCGACGGCGTACCGGCCGGGGAGTTGACGCTCACCGGCGGTGCGCTGGACGGCATCGAGCGGTTGCTCGGCGCCCACCTGCGCCCCGGCGACGCGGTGGCGGTCGAGGACCCGGGCTGGGCCAACCTGCTCGACCTGGTCGCCGCGCTGGGCCTGCGCCCGATCGGCGTACCACTGGACGACGAGGGGCCGCTGGTCGCCGGGGTGGCCGCGGCGCTCGCCGCCGGAGCGCGGGCGCTGATCGTCACCAGCCGGGCGCAAAATCCGACCGGCGCCGCCGTCTCCGCGGCCCGCGCCGAGGCGCTGCGGACACTGCTCGCCGGCCGACGGGACCTGCTGCTGATCGAGGACGACCACGCGGCCGAACTGGCCCGCGTACCCCTGCACCCGCTCGCCGGTGCGACAGCGAGTTGGGCCTTCCTCCGTTCGGTGAGCAAGCCCTTCGGCCCGGACCTGCGGATGGCGGTGCTGGTCGGCGACGAGACGACAGTGGCCCGGGTGAGCGGCCGTACCCGGGTCGGCGCCGGCTGGGTCTCCACGGTGCTGCAACGCCTGGTACTCGCCCTGTGGCGGGACCCGGCGGTCACCGAGTTGGTGCAGCGGGCGGCGCAGAGCTACGAGCAGCGCCGCGATGGGTTGCTCGCCGCGCTGGCCGAGCACGGCCTGACCGCACACGGTCGCAGCGGCATCAACGTCTGGCTGCCGGTCGCGGACGAGACCAGCACGGTGACCGCGCTCCGCGACGCGGGTTGGGCGGTGGCCCCCGGCGCGCTCTACCGGATCGCCGCCCCGCCCGCCCTGCGCATCACAGTCAGCTCCCTGGACGCCGCCGACCTGGCCCCCTTGGCGGCGGCCCTGGCCCAAGCCGAAAACCCACCCCCCTCCCAGGGCTTCCCCACCTAACCCCCCCCGCGCCCCCGCGCCCCCGCGCCCCCGCGCCCCCGCGCCCCCGCGCCCCCGCGCCCCCGCGCCCCCGCCCCCGCCCCCCGCCCCCCGCGATCTTGCAGTTTGTGTTGGCCGAATGTCGGACCTGTGCATATTGGTCCGGGCAGAAAGTGCAAGATCGCGGGGATTCGGGGCGGCGGGGACGGGTATGCGGGCGCCCGGAGGTGGGGGACATGGCTTCTGGTGGGGCTCGTAAGGGGATCTGGATCGCGGTGGCGGTGGCGATCATCATCGTCATCATCGTGCTGATCGCGATCGCGTCCGGCGGCGACGGAGGCGGAAACGGGTACTGACGCGTCGTGGCCGGGGTGCCGGGGCGTATCCGGCGGCGAGCATCGAACGGGTATATAACAGTCGGCATGGCCGAGCAGACCGGGAGCGCTCCGGGCGCCCAGCGGTTCATCCCGCCCGACGCCGACACCATCGACGACCTGCGTACCGCCGCCGGCGCCTGCCGGGGCTGCGAGCTGTACCGGGACGCCTCGCAGACGGTCTTCGGTCGCGGCGACGAGAGCGCCCGCGTGGTGCTGGTCGGCGAGCAGCCCGGCGACATGGAGGACCAGAAGGGGCTGCCCTTCGTCGGCCCGGCCGGACGCCTGCTGCGCCGCGCGGTCGACGACGCCGGGCTGGACCCGGGTCACCTCTACCTCACCAATGCCGTAAAACACTTCCGCTTTGAGCTGCGCGGCAAGCGGCGGATCCACCAGACCCCGAACCAGGTGCACATCACCGCCTGCCGCCCCTGGTTGGTCGCCGAGTTCGCCCGGCTGCGTCCGGAGGTCGTGGTGGTGCTCGGCGCTACCGCCGCCAAGGCGCTGCTCGGCCCGTCCTTCCGGGTCACCCGGCAGCGGGGCGAGCTGCTGCCCTGGCCGGAGTCGGCCCAACACCCCGCGGACTTCGAACAGGTGCCGGTGGACAACGCCGGAAAGCGGGCCGACGCGCCGCAGGCTCGGCTGCTGGCCACCATCCACCCGTCCGCCGTCCTGCGGGCCGACGACCAGGACAAGGCGTACGAGGGCCTGGTCGCCGACCTCACCGTCGTCACCCGCGCCCTGCCCGGCTGACCGGCGACCCGCGAGCGGCAGTGCGCGCCGCAGTGACCTGTTCAGATCTTGGACACTTTCCGTCAGCCGATGACGGAAACTGTCCAAGATTGACAGTGCGTCGCGGATCGCGTGCGTGGGTAACGGGGGTCGATGGGCGTAGACAATGTGGAGCGTCGTGCGGATGCGCCGGCCGTGGCCGCCGCCGGGCGTCGCGGGGGAGTGAGGCGGTTCTTCGAGCGGGCGACCGGTTTGCAGCTCATGGCCGTGTACTGGGTGCCGATGACGGTGCTCATCGGGCTGCCGCTGCGCTGGCTCTTCGACCGACAGGAGTCACTTGTCGAGGCCGTACTGGGCGCCGCTCTGAACACCGTATGGATCGGCCCCTCGATCTATCTGGGGCAGCGCGCGGTGGGCGAGGCCCGGCAGGATCCCGAGGGGTACCCGTTGCGCCAGGCAGTGCGCACCGGCGCCGTGCCCGAGGACGACACGGTACGGGCCGACCTGCCCGGCTATCTCGCCGGGCAGCGGCGGGCCACCTGGGCGGCGCTGCTGTCCGTCCTGGGCATCTCCCTCGGGCTGATCCTGCTGGCTCTGCTCGCCGCCGACAACGAGGGCTTCGCGGTGATCTTCGGCGTGGTCGCCGCCGTCAGTGCGGCCGTCGCCGCGCTCACACTGACTCGGATCGGTCGGCTGGCATCCCTGCTGGACGCTCCCAACCCACCGGAAACACCAGGATCGCCTGGATAGAACGGCTCAGCCGCCCGCCGTGATCCCGCTGAACACGTCCTTGACGGTGGTCAACAGCGCCGCTCACCCGGCACATGGGTGTGGGCGACCCCGTTCCGGCGAAACCCACTGCCGCTGGTCGGTGCGGGTGCGCGAGGATGAGGCACCCCTTCCGACAGGAGCGCCGATGGCGACCGACCTGACCGCGCCGCGTACCGCAGCCCGACCCGACGTCGCGTCGATCCAGCGGCGTACCCTGCGGCTGCTCTTCACCACCCAGATCATCGGCGGGGTCGGTGTGACCATCGGCATCGCCGTGGGCGCGCTGCTCGCGGCCCGGATCGCCGGGACCGCGGTGGCCGGTGTCGCGCAGAGCGCCGGGGTGGTCGGCGCCGCGCTGCTCGCCGTCCCGGTCACCCGCATCATGGCGCGGCACGGCCGCCGGCCGGGTCTGGTGCTGGCGTACGCGGTAGGCGCCGTCGGTGGCCTGCTGGTGGTGCTGGCCGCTGCCACCCGCTGGGTGCCGCTGCTCTTCCTCGGCATGCTGCTCTTCGGCGGGGGCACCGCAGCGAATCTCCAGGCCCGTTACACGGCGGTGGATCTCGCCGAGCCGGCCCGCCGGGGGCGGCAGCTCTCCCTGATCGTCTGGGCCACCACCATCGGTGCGGTGGCCGCGCCGAACTTCGCCGCGCTGGCCGACCGGGTCACCACCGGCTGGGGGTTGCCCCCGCTGGCCGGCCCGTTCGCGTTCAGCGCGGCAGCGTTCGTGCTGGCTGCCGTCGTACTCCTCGGGTTGCTCCGGCCCGACCCGCTGCTCACGGCGCGGCGGCTCGCGGCGGCCGACGCACCGGCCGCCGATGTGCCGCCGGCCGCCGATGCGACGGCGACAGCGGTGGCGGCCGAGGCGCCGGCGGCAGGTGGCGGCGCGACCCCGGCCACCGTGCCGGTCGCGCGCCGCGCGCCGCGCGGCGCCGGGATGCGTGCGGCCTGGTCGGTGGTACGCGGACAGCCCGCCGCCCGACTCGGCATCGCCGCCGTGGCGGTGGGTCACCTGGTGATGGTGGCGGTGATGGCGATGACTCCGGTCCGGCTCGGTGAGTCGCACGCCGACGCCGACGTGTTGCGGCTGGTCGGCATCGTGCTGAGCCTGCACATCGCCGGCATGTACGCGTTCTCCCCGGTGGTCGGGTGGCTCACCGACCGGTTCGGTCGACGGGCGGTGATCCTCGGTGGGGTCGGGCTGCTGCTGGCCGCCTGCGCTGTCGCCGGCACCGCCGGGCATCACACGCCTCGACTCTCGGTCGGTCTGGTTCTGCTCGGGTTGGGCTGGTCGGGGACGATGGTGGCCGGCTCGACCCTGCTGTCCGAGTCGGTGGCGGCGGAGGTGCGGCCGAGCGTCCAGGGGCTGTCCGACCTGATCATGGGGTTGGCCGGGGCCGGCGCCGCAGTGGTCAGCGGGTTTGTCATGCAGTTCGCCGGATATCCCGTGCTCACCCTGCTCGCGGCGGTCGCGGCGGTGCCCCTGGTGGCGCTAGCGTTGCGCCCGGTGCCGACCGGGGCACCGGACGAGGAGGGCTGATCACTGTGCGGCTGACCGATTTCTGGACGCGGCTGGACGAGGCGTTCGGGCCCGGCTATGCGGCCAGCATCGCCCGCGATCAGGTGCTGTCCCAGCTCGGCGGGCGGACCATCGAGCAGGCCCTGGCATCGGGGGAGCAGACGCACGTGGTGTGGCGGGCGGTGTGCGCCGCGTACCCCGACCGGGTGCCCGCTCGACTACGCTGAGCAGCCTTTTCGCCGGTTCCGCGTGTCGCTTGTCTAGTCGTACACCTGTTCGGCTATTGTCCACAGCGGGGTGCTCGTCCACAGCTCGCGGCCCGTCGGCTGGTTTTCTGTCGGACCTAGCGCCTAGCGTGTCCGCGTGACGCGAAGCTCAGCAAAGACGCCGGCGAAGGCAGGGGTGGCAACCATGGCAGCAGGGCCTGACCGGGAGAAGGCACTCGACCTTGCTCTCGCTCAGATTGACAAGCAATTCGGCAAGGGCTCGGTGATGCGGCTGGGTGACCGGCCGGTCGTCCAGACCGCAATCATTCCGACCGGCTCCATCGCGCTCGACGTGGCCCTCGGCATTGGCGGCCTGCCCCGTGGCCGGGTGGTCGAGATCTACGGCCCCGAGTCCAGCGGTAAGACCACCGTGGCACTGCACGCGGTGGCCAACGCCCAGCGCAACGGCGGCATCGCCGCCTTCATCGACGCCGAGCACGCGCTCGACCCGGAGTACGCGAAGGCCCTCGGCGTCGACACCGACGCGATGCTGGTCTCCCAGCCGGACACCGGCGAGCAGGCGCTGGAGATCGCGGACATGCTGATCCGCTCCGGCGCTCTGGACATCATCGTGATCGACTCGGTGGCGGCCCTGGTGCCACGCGCCGAGATCGAGGGCGAGATGGGCGACAGCCACGTGGGCCTCCAGGCCCGGCTGATGAGCCAGGCGCTCCGGAAGATCACCGGTGTGCTCAGCAACACCGGCACCACGGCGATCTTCATCAACCAGCTGCGGGAAAAGATCGGCGTCATGTTCGGCAGCCCGGAGACCACCACCGGTGGTCGGGCGCTGAAGTTCTACGCCTCGGTCCGGCTCGACGTGCGACGCATCGAGAGCCTCAAGGACGGCACCGACGTGGTCGGTAACCGCACCCGGGTCAAGGTCGTGAAGAACAAGGTCGCCGCGCCGTTCAAGCAGGCCGAGTTCGACATCATGTACGGCAAGGGCATCTCGCGTGAGGGCTCGCTGATCGACGTCGGCGTGGAGCAGGCGATCATCCGCAAGTCCGGAGCGTGGTACACGTACGACGGCGACCAGCTCGGCCAGGGCAAGGAGAAGGCCCGGGAGTTCCTGAAGGAAAACCCGGACGTGGCCGCCGAGATCGAGAAGAAGATCCTGGAGAAGCTCGGCGTCGGGGTCGGCGCGGGTGACGCCGCCGGTGGCCCGGAGCTGCCGCCGGTCGACTTCTGACCGGTCGCTGACCCATGGCAGGACGACGCGCTCGTACGGGGCGGGGCTGGGATGCCAGTCCGCCTCGTACGGGCGACGCCACCGATGCGCCCCGCCCTCGACGAGGCCGCCGAGGTCGGTCCGAGGAGGCCGACACCGTCGAGTCTCCGGCCCCTCCGCGCGACGAGTCCGAGTTGGCCCGCGAGATCTGCCTGCGCCAGCTTGCCGTCCGGCCCCGCACCCGGGCCGAGCTGGCCGGGGCGTTGGCCAAGCGGGGCATCTCCGAGGAGGTCTCGGCCGAGGTGCTCGACCGGTATGACGAGGTCGGCATCATCGACGACGCCGCGTTCGCCCGGGCCTGGGTGTCCAGTCGGCACGCCGGGCGCGGCCTCGCTCGCCGGGCGCTCGCCAACGAGCTGCGCCGCAAGGGCGTGGACGGCGAGGTGGCCACCGAGGCGTTGGATGAGCTGGACGAGGAGACCGAGGCGGACACCGCCCGTGGCCTGGTGGAGCGCAAGCTGCGCACGGCCCGGGGCGAGCCGGACGCGGTCTTCCGCCGGCTGGTGGGCATGCTGGCCCGCAAGGGCTACCCGCCTGGTGTGGCCATCCGGGCGGTGAAGGACGCCCTCGCCGCGCAGAGCGCCGAGGCGGCCGAGTTCGCCGAGCAGATCGACGCCGATGCGCTCGCCGACGCCGAGGGCGAGTTGGAGCGCGACAACCGTCTGGTCGAGTGAGCGGTCCGCTGCGACTCCCGATGGAGGTGCGGGCCCGATGTTGAAGGCATGTCTGAACGGTGGGCACGGCCGGGAGGCCCATCCGGCAGTGCCGCTCACGGCGGCGGAGTTGGCCGCCGATGCGGCCCGCTGCGCGACGCTCGGCGTCGCGGCCGTGCACGTCCATCCCCGCGACGAGGCCGGCGCCGAGTCGCTGCGGCCGGCGGTGATCGCCGACGCGCTGACCGCGATCCGTGCCGCTCGGCCGGGGCTGCCGGTCGGGGTGAGCACCGGCGCCTGGATCACGCCGGATCCGGCTGCCCGCGTGGCCGCCGTCCGGGCCTGGCCGGTGCTGCCCGACTTCGCTTCGGTCAACGTGCACGAGCCCGGTGCCGAGGCGGTCGCGGCCGCCCTGCACGGGCGCGGTGTGCTCGTCGAGGCGGGGCTGTGGACGCTCGACGCGGTAGCGGCGTACCGGCGGTGGCGGGTGCCGGCCGGGCGGGTTCTGGTCGAGTGCATGGCCGAGGACGTGGCTGTCGCGTTGGCGGACGCCTCCCGGATTCTCGCCGCGCTGCCGGCGGGCGCGCCGTCGGTGCTGTTGCACGGCGAGGGTCCGGCGACCTGGCCGGTCCTCGCCGAGGCGGTACGCCGGGGTCTGGGCACCCGAATCGGGCTTGAGGACACTCTGTGTCTGCCGGACGGCTCACCCGCCGCGGACAACGCGGCGCTGGTCGCGGCGGCGGTGGCGGTCGGAGCCAGCTGACCTCTGGTGAGACGGATCAGTCACACCTTGCTCGGTCGTCGCAGTGGCTGACGGCCGCCTGAACGGCGCTGAGCAGGCCCGACACGTCCAGGGGGCGGCACACCTCGCGGAGTTTGTCCCTTCCTGTCCGGCGTGATATCAGCACGCGGTGACGGTTCAACTTCTCTCCGTTCGGGGGGTTTGATCATGAGTCCTTGACCAGAGCACCCCCGGCGACCTAGCCTCGCCATACAGGCTCACATTGCCCGACCAGCGCAGGCTAAGCGCACAACATAGATCGCGTAACAGAACAGCATCACTTTGGCCGACTCCGCGGCCTTTGGCGGCAGATCCGGACTGGCCGGTCCGGAACGCTGCGACAACTGCACCCGGTCGCCGACGCTGCCCACGGGCACCGCCGGCGGAGAAAGCTACCCACGGCCAGCCGCTCCGGTCGGGCGTCCACAGCCGCAGGAGTGTGCCCCCGGCACGGTCGCTGCGGTCTCGACGTTAGGGGAGGCGGCCATGGCGGGGCGGCGGCACAGGTTCATCGGTAGACCCGACGGGGTCCCGGCATGAACGCGTTCGACGTCGTGCTCCTCGCGGCCGTCCTCGTCCTCGCGGTGGTGGTGATCGGGGCCGTGCTGGTCGGCATCCGGACACTGCGCCGGGTGGGCGCCGCGCCGGCTCCGGAGGATCCCGCCTTCATCGCCGAGAAGGACCGCCAGGAGCAGTCCCTCGCCGCCCTGCGGACCGCAGCCGACGAGGCGAACAGCACCATCGACGTGGCGAAGTCAGCGGCCGCAGCGGCCCGTACCGAGGCGGCGGCGGCGAAGGCCGAGGCGAAGGCAGCCCGCGCCGAGGCGCGTCGGGTCCTCGACGACGCCCGGGCCGAGGCGGACACCGTTCTGGAACGCGCCCACAAGCAGGCCGAGGCGGACGCCGAACAGTTGCGGACGGCAGCCCGGCGCAGCGGCGAGCGGGAGGTCGCGGTGCTCGCCGCCACCACCCGGGAGCAGGCCGCCGAGGTGGAACGTCGGGCCGCTCGGATGGACGAGCGGGAGCGGATGCACACCGAGGAGGTGGAGCGGTTCGCCGAGCGGGAGCGGCAGCTCACCGCCGCGAAGGCCGCCCTCGCCGGCCGGGAGGCCGCGCTCTCCCAGCGGGAGGCCGAGCTGACCGAGTCGGAGGAGCTGCGCCGCCGGGAGCTGGAGCGGGTCGCCGGGCTCACCGCCGACTCCGCCCGAATGGAGCTGGTCGAGGCCATCGAGACGTCTGCCAAGAGGGAAGCGGCGCTGCTCGTGCGGGACATCGAGTCCGACGCGCGCAACACCGCCGAGCAGCGGGCCCGGCACATAGTGGTGGACGCGATCCAGCGGGTCGCCAGCGAACAGACCGCGGAGAGCGTGGTCAGCGTCCTGCACCTGCCCGGTGACGAGATGAAGGGGCGGATCATCGGCCGGGAGGGACGCAACATCCGCGCCTTCGAGTCGGTGACCGGCGTCAACCTGATCATCGACGACACCCCCGAGGCGGTGCTGCTCTCCTGCTTCGACCCGGTCCGTCGCGAGGTGGGCCGGGTGACCCTGGAGAAGCTGGTCCTGGACGGGCGCATCCACCCGCACCGGATCGAGGAGGTCTACGACCTGGCCCGGCAGGAGGTGGAGCAGCTCTGCCTCCGCGCCGCCGAGGACGCCCTGGTCGAGGTCGGGATCACCGAGATCCACCCGGAGCTGGTGACCCTGCTCGGCCGGCTGCGCTACCGCACCTCGTACGGGCAGAACGTGCTCAAGCACCTGGTCGAGACCGCCCACATCGCCGGCATCATGGCCGCCGAGCTGCGGTTGGACGTGCCCATCATCAAACGGTCGGCGTTCCTGCACGACATCGGCAAGGCGCTCACCCACGAGGTGGAGGGCAGCCACGCCATCATCGGCGCGGACCTGGCCCGCAAGTACGGCGAGCACGAGGACGTGGTGCACGCCATCGAGGCGCACCACAACGAGGTGCCCCCGCAGACCATCGAGGCCGTGCTCACCCAGGCTTCCGACGCCTGCTCGGGTGGGCGGCCGGGCGCGCGCCGGGAGAGCCTGGAGGCGTACGTCAAGCGGCTGGAGCGGATCGAGGAGATCGCCGCCGGCAAGCTCGGCGTGGACAAGGTCTTCGCCATGCAGGCCGGCCGCGAGATCCGGGTGATGGTCAAGCCGGACGACGTCGACGACATCGGGGCGGCAGTGCTGGCCCGCGACGTGGCCAAGCAGATCGAGGAGGAGCTGACCTACCCGGGTCAGATCCGGGTCACAGTGGTCCGCGAGTCCCGGGTCACCGAGATCGCCCGCTGACCGCTTCGCTGTGTCGACGACGGTTCACCGGGCGCATCTGAGACTGCGCGGTTTCTACGGCGCGTGGCGATTGTCGGATGTGGTGCAGGACGAGGATCTCCCGCACTTGCGGGGTGCGGCATGGGCAGCGGTGCAGCCTGAGCAGAATCGTGGAGGGGGAAACAGAATAGGTCGGTCTCCTGGTCGACGCATTGGGCCTTGGTTAAATGCTGTCGCACCTCAGGCCCCGGCCTCATCGATTTTCAAGACTCGTGAAACTCGCCTGACCTGCAAGGAGTCGGCTCGGCAAGCTTTTCACCGAGACAGTCACATCGTCGCTGCCCTTGACGGCAATAAATATTGCACATAGGGTTGCAGGATGAAAATTCACAAGAGCAATTTTCGGCGCCTCCGTCCGCTGCTCTCGGCAATTTTCGCGGCTACTGTTCTAATGATGGTCCCGGCTTCCCCCGCGCTGGCGGCCGGGGCGGCCGCCGACCCAGATTATCGCGTTCAAGCTTCCTCGAACTTCTCGGTGGAGGTTTCACCGCTCGATACCGGTAAATGCGCCGGCTGGGCCTGGATCGGCCAAACGTGGAACGGCTACATCGAGGCCTCTACTAGGGTCACATGTTCGGGTGAGCAACTTGGCTACACCAGTCGCGCCAGAATCGCGACCGCCCAGGTCGGCGGAATTGTGACAACGCATGAGACTGGATGCGGAAGAGGCAAGTCGTGCATTTCGAGTGTAAGCACTGCTGGCTCTAATGGTCGGAAGTACTGCAACCAGGCATTCGCTGCGACCCTCGGAATGACTACCAGGGAAGGTTTCGCGACTCCCTGTATCAACACGTAGTCATCACCTTTCTTGGAGTGGCCGACGTGGTTGGCGGTCCAGACGCGGCCGGATCTGTCGCGGTGCAATGAAAAGACGCAGAACCTCGCTATGAAGGTAGTCCTTCCCGGGATCACCGTCATCGAGGTTCTGCGTCGCTGCGAATTCATATACACCGCCATCCTGCCCGTACGCGAGGCGACCGTCTCGTTCCTGTCCGGCCTTCCGCACGTCGAAGGGCAGCGGCTGGCCACCCGCGCCGGGACCCGGTCGTTGGGCTGTTTCAAGCAGGCTGCCCTGGTGATCCGGTGGATGGTCGACGGCACCCGCATCTCGCAACTGGCCAAGGACAACACGATCAGCCGGCCGACCGGGTGCGCGTACCTGCTTGAGGGCCTCACCGTGCTCGCCGCCCAGGCGCCCGGTCTGCACTCGGTGTTGCTGGCCGCGAAGATGGCTGGCTACGCCCACGTCAGCATCGACGGCCACACTGATCGAGACCGATCGGCGCCGCGCCACCGGGCCGACGCCAGGGGTGGATCTGTGGCAGTCGGGCAAGCACGACAACCACGGGGGGAACGTGTAGAACAGCACTGCTCCGGACGGGTGGCCGTGTCCCTGGAGCATCGGCCGGATCACCGCCGCAGCCCTGGTCCTGCTCCACATCGACCACGGCCGCACGACGTGATCACACAACGCCACCAACCGTTACTCGGGAAGGCTCAGTGGCCGTGACAAGTCTTCGGATGCACGGGAAGTATTCATCGTGGACGTCGTAATGCGGGCCGCCCGGAAGATCCGGGTGTCCGACGTGGACGACATCGGGGCGGCCGTGCTCTCCCGCGACCTGACCAAGTAGATCGAATAGGAAGTGACCTCCCCGAGGTCCCGAGGTCCCGAGGTCCCGAGGTCACCGGGATCGCCAGCTGACCAGCCTGATCACCACGAATCAGCAATATCGGGGTGCCCCCAAGGACGGAGCACCCCGATATTGAGAAACTCGAGTCGATCACGCGTACGGTGGGCCGGTCAGATCATCCGGGCGGCGTCCTCGCCGGCGTTCTGGGCGGGCAGCACCTTCGCCGCCGTCCGCCGGCTGCGGCCCATCCGCTTCTGCAACCACCAGGCCAGGGCCGACAGCGCGCCGCAGATGGCGATGTAGATCGCCGCCACGATCAGGTACGTCGGCACGTACGGCAGCCCGAACGGCAACCGGCCGCCGATCTGCTTACCCACGAAGAGCAGCTCGGGGTACGTGATGATGAAGCCGAGCGCGGTGTCCTTGAGTAGCACGACGAGCTGACTGACAATCGCCGGGAGCATCGAGCGGACGGCCTGCGGCAGCAGGATCAGCCGCAGCACCTGGTTCTTCCGCATACCGATCGCGTACGCGCCCTCGGTCTGCCCGTACGGCACCGCGTTGATGCCGGCCCGGAAGATCTCCGCGAGCACCGAGCCGTTGTAGAGCATCAGCCCGATGACCAGCGCCCACAGCTTGTCGATCGACCAGCCGTACTGCAACGGAACGTAGTACCCGAAGAAGATCAGGATGAGCAGCGGGATCGCCCGGAACAGCTCGACCACGAAGGTCGCCGGGCTACGCAGGTACCACTTGTCGCTCAGTCGGGCACTGGCGAAGAACGCGCCGAAGATCAGCGCCAGGACTGCGGCGATGCCGGCCGCCTTGAGCGTTGCCCCCAGGCCCCCGAGCAGTTCGCGTTGCACCGAGGCGTACTGGAACTGCTCCCACTTGCGGGCCTCGAACTGACCGGTGTCGGCGAACTTGTAGCCGATGAAGGCGATGAGAGCGATGATGCCGACCGTGGAGGCGACGCCCAGGATCGCGTTACGCCGCTTGGCCCGAGGCCCGGGCAGGTCGTAGAGGATCGACGCCTGGCTCAACTCAGCCACCTTCCGTTCGCGACCGTGGGGTTCGCATGCTCGTTCATCGGGCGACCCTCCACTTGCGCTCCAGGAACCGCTGCAACGCCACCAGCGGCAGGATCAAGATCAGGAAGCCGATGGTGATCCAGAGCAGGACGGCGAACTGCGGCTCGCCTCGTTCGGCCATGTACGCGGGGATCGCGCCGGCCTCCAGCACCGAGAAGCCGGCGGCGATCGTGGTGTTCTTCAGCATCGCGATGAACACGCTCATCATCGGCGGGACCATCGCCCGCAGCGCCTGTGGCAGCACGATGAGGGTGAGCACCTGACCGAAGGTCATGCCCAGCGCGCGGGCCGCCTCGGCCTGCCCCGCGGCGACGGTGTTCACGCCGGAGCGGATCACCTCGCACACGAAGGCGGAGGTGTAGACGGTCAGCGCGACGGCAGCGCTGGAGAAGTACTCGATGTTGACGTCGAGCTTCGGCACCGCGAACACGAGGAACGCGAAGACCAGCGTCAGAGGGGTGTTGCGCACCAGGTTGACGTACGTGGCGCCGAACGCGCGCAGCGCTGGCACGGGGGAGACCCGCATCGCGCCGAGCAGCGTGCCGAGGACGAGGCTGCCGACCGCGGCGATCAGGAAAAGTTTGACGGCGTTGGTGAATCCGTCAACGAACAGTTGCCCGTTGTCCGTCAGTACGCGGAAGAACTCGCCCATGCCTCGCTCTCAGTCCTCGGACGGGCGCCGGACGGGGACGAGCCCCGCCCGGCGCCGCAACTCGTTTCGAGCCGGTCGGTCAGTACCGCTCGAGGGCGGGCGGGGTGCCCGCCGAGCCGGACAGGCCGAGCGTGCCGTCGTAGATCTTCTGCCAGGTGCCGTTGCTGAACGACGCCTCGATCTGGTTGTTGACGTAGTCGCGCAGCGCCTTGTCGTCCTTGGGCAGGCCGATGCCGTACTTCTCGGTGCTGAACGGCTGGCCGACCACCTTCAGCTCGGTCGGACTCTGCGCCGCGTAGCCCTTGAGGATGGCGTCGTCGGTGGTGACGGCGTCGACCTTCTTGTCGAGCAACTGCGAGACGCACTCGGAGTAGGTCTTGAACTCGACGATGTTGTCCGGCTCGGTCAGACCCTCGTCGCGGATCTTCTGGATCGGGGTCGAGCCGGTGGCCGAGCAGACCTTCTTGCCCTTGAGGGTGTCCTTGCCGGTGATCGACGACTCGTCCTTACGGACCAGCAGGTCCTGGCCGGCAACGAAGTACGGGCCAGCGAACGAGATGTCGTTCTTGCGCTTGTCGGTGATCGAGTAGGTGCCGACGTAGTAGTCGACCTCACCACCCTTGATCGCGGTCTCCCGGTTGGCCGACGCGATCTCCTTGTACTCGATCTTCGCCGGGTCGATGCCCAGCGTGCTCGCCACGTACTGGGCGATCTCGATGTCGAAGCCGCACCGCTTGCCCTGGGCGTCCTTGTAGCCGAGGTTCGGCTGGTCGAACTTGACGCCGATGGAGACCTTGCCGGCCGCCTTGATCTTCTCGAAGGTCGGGCTGCCAGCGACGGCGGCGTCCGTCTTCGGGGTGAAGGTCGCGCCGGAGCTCTTGCAGTTGTCCCCTTGGGCGGCACCGGAGGCACTGCCGCCCGCGCTCGGGGTCGGCTCACCCTCCTTGCCGCACGCGGCGGCCGACAGGGCGAGGGAGGCCATCATGGCGACCGCCGCCACGCTCTTCATACGCATACTCTTCTCCTTCTTCAACGGAGCCCACCGAGGTGCGGCACGCTCCACTACGGACGCCTAGTGCGTGAGGATCTTGGAGAGGAAGTCCTTCGCCCGATCGCTGCGTGGGTTGTCGAAGAACTCCGCCGGGGAGGCGTCCTCGACGAGCTTGCCGTCGGCCATGAAGATGACCCGGTTGGCCGCGTGCCGGGCGAAGCCCATCTCGTGGGTCACCACGACCATCGTCATGCCGTCGCTGGCCAGCGACGTCATCACGTCGAGCACCTCGCCGACCATCTCCGGGTCCAGCGCGCTGGTCGGCTCGTCGAAGAGCATCGCCTTGGGCTGCATGGCCAGGGCCCGGGCGATGGCCGCCCGCTGCTGCTGGCCGCCGGAGAGCTGGGCCGGGAACTTGTCCGCCTGGTTGGCGATGCCGACCCGGTCGAGCAGGGCCAGGCCGCGCTCGCGGGCGGCGGCCGGCTTCTCCTTGCGGACCTTGATCGGGCCGAGGGTGACGTTCTCCAGGATGGTCTTGTGCGCGAAGAGGTTGAAGGACTGGAACACCATGCCCACCTCGCTGCGCAGCTTCGCGAGGGGCTTGCCCTCGGCCGGCAGCGGCTGACCGTCGAAGGTGATGGTGCCCGAGTTGATCGGTTCCAGTCGGTTGATCGCGCGGCACAGCGTCGACTTGCCGGAGCCGGACGGGCCGATCACCACGACCACCTCGCCCCGACCCACCGACAGTGAGACGTCGTCCAGCACGTGCAGCGGCCCGAACCACTTGTTGACCGCGTCCAGCACGATGAGCGGTTCGCCCGTCGTCACGTCGTCCACCGTCCCCTGTCGTCTCCCGGATCGGGGTCGGTTGACCCCCGGTGCGGCCACTGTAGGCGGCCTGATGTGGCAGAACGCAACCCAGCGGGTCACGGAGCGGTAACACCGGTCACGATCGTTCGGGTGCGTCCGATTTTGGTCACCGGATGGGTCGTGACGGTGGTGATCGTGGCGCGTTGTCGCGATCATGGGTGGATGACCGAACCCGTACGGTTGACCAAGTACGCCCGCGGCGGTGGCTGCGCCTGCAAGATTCCCCCGGGCGAGCTGGAGATCATGGTGGCCGGTCTCGGCCCGGCGACCGGCACTGCCGAGTTGCTGGTCGGGCTGGACCACGGCGACGACGCGGCGGTGGTGCGCCTTGACGAGCGCACCGGCCTGGTCAGCACCGCCGACTTCTTCACCCCGGTGGTCGACGACGCCTATGACTGGGGTCGGATCGCCGCGGCCAACGCGCTCTCCGACGTGTACGCGATGGGCGGCACCCCGCTGGTGGCGCTCAACCTGCTCTGCTGGCCTCGGGACGTGCTGCCGCTGGAGCTGGCCCGTGAGGTGCTGCGCGGCGGCCAGGACGTGGCGCGGGAGGCCGGCTGTCACCTGGCCGGCGGGCACAGCGTGGACGACGACGGCCCGAAGTACGGTCTCGCGGTCACCGGCACGGTCCGACCGGAGGAGCTGATCACCCTCGACGCCGGACGGGCCGGGGTGCCGTTGTCGCTGACCAAACCGCTCGGGGTGGGTGTGCTGAACACCCGGCACAAGGCGACCGGGGAGAGCTTCCCGGAGGCGGTGGCCACGATGAGCGCGCTCAATCGGGAGGCCGCCCACGCGGCTGTCGCCGCCGGCGTTCGGTGCGGCACCGACGTGACCGGGTTCGGGCTGCTCGGGCACGCCTCGAAGCTGGCCCGGGCCAGCCAGGTCACTGTGGCCATCGACACCGCCCGGGTGCCCTATCTGGCCGGTGCCCGGGAGGCGCTGCGCGACGGGTTCGTCAGCGGTGGCAGCCGACGCAACCTGGAGTGGGTGACCCCGTGGACAGACTTCGGCGCGGCGGACGAGGCGGAGCGGCTGCTGCTGGCCGACGCGCAGACCTCCGGTGGCCTGCTGGTCGCCGGCGAGGTGCCCGGCGCTCCGGTGGTGGGCGAGCTGCTGCCCCGCGGGGAGCACCTGGTCGTCCTGCGCTGACCGGGGGCGGCCGACAGGCGGCGGGACACGCGGTGGCGGTGGTGGGGATGGCGCACGGTACCCGATAAACTGTCACCTTCCCGCTACTCCGAGCAATGCCGCTCAGGGAAATTTTGCCCGGAATGGTCACAGACCGGTAACTTGCGCCCGGCTGGGGTCAAATGCCCCCCACCATCGTGTGTAAGGCCCGATCCGGAGGCCGGTGGGGACGAACGCAGCGAGGAGGCGGAATGACCGAGCTGTGGAACTGGAGAATCGACGGGGCTCAACCCGTGGAGGTCTACCCGGCGCTGGCGGAGGCGCTTGGTCGGGTGGTGATGCCGCTGGCGGTGGCCGACCCGGCGCGGCTGCCGGCGTACGCGGTGGTGTGTGACGTCTGGCAGGCGCCGGGCGAATTCGCGACGGTGGTGGACTGCTACGGAGTGCCCGAGGAGCTCTCCGAGCACGCGAGCATCGCCGCACTGGCCCGATTGCTGGGCCGCAACTGCCTGTTGCGCGACGACACGCTCGACGCGGGCCGGCACCTGCTCGTCGCTCCGGACGGCACGGTCCGTCCGGTGCACTTCGACGTGCGGGACACCGAGGACGGTGAGGTGTTCAGCAGGCTGCGGCTCTGCTCGCTGGGTGACCCGGGTTGCCGGGGCTGGTCGCAGTGCCACCGCTCACGCTGGGCACCCGACACTGTCGCTCCGGCGCTCGCCGCGGCCTGACCCTCTCCAGGGTCAGGCCCGGCCGGGTGCCGTGCCGGTCAGCGACGATCAGCTGGCGGCGGTGGCCGACCGGTCGGTGGTGCCCGATCCGGCGCCCCGCACCACCAGTTGGTCGAGCAGGGTGCGCGTCGCCTCGGCCACTGCTGCCACTGCGGCGTCGAACGCGGCAGCGTTGTGCGCGGCGGGCGCCCGGAAACCAGAGATCTTCCGGACGTACTGCAACGCTGCCGCCTCGACGTCCGCGTCGGTCACCTGCGGGGTGAACGGCTCACGCAGTGTCTTGATGCTCCGGCACATGTGAGTTCCTCCTCGGTTGGTGCGCTACTTGACCAACGATGACATCGTTGGGGCTGTTGCCTATTCTGGTGGCGCGTCAGGGCCCTCGGGCCGTCCATCACACCTCCCGTGGCGTGTCCGCGGGACCCGGAGAATCATTGTGGACAACGCATCCACCCGCCCATCCCGTCCGGGCCTGGCCGACTTCACACGGAGCCTGGACACCCCGCTGGACCTGCTCGCCGTCACGCACGCTGATCTGGTCGAGGCGGTCCGGCGGCATGTCGTCGCGGATGAGCTGGTGCCCTCCGGCACGGTGCCCGTGGCCGCCTTCAACTCGGCCATCTGAATGGCGGGCTGTCGGTGCGGTCCCTCCGCAGCGGGCGGGTCATGCCGACGGATCAGCCAGTTCGTGCTGAAGGTTCACAGCCGGTGCGACCTCAGCTGCGACCACTGCTACGTCTACCAGCACGCCGACCAGACCTGGCGTGGTCGACCGGTGCGGATGCCGCTGGCCACGGTTCGGGCGGTCGCACAGCGGATCGCCGAGCATGCCCGCGAGCACGAGTTGCCGGTCGTGCACGTGGTGCTGCACGGAGGTGAGCCGTTGCTGCTGGGGGCCGCGGGATTACGGGAGGTGATGGCCGAACTGCGCGCGGCGATCACCCAGTGGACGCGACTCGACCTGCGCATGCAGACCAACGGCGTGCTGCTCGACGAGGAACTGTGCCGGTTGTTCGTCGAGTTCGACGTGCGGGTCGGTGTGTCCTTCGACGGCGACCGGGCCGCAAATGACCGCCACCGGGTCTTCGCCCACGGCGGGAGCAGTCACGACCACGTCCGGCGGGCGCTGGCCCTGCTCCGTCGGCCGGAGCACCGCGCCAGCTACGCCGGCATCCTCTGCACGATCGACGTCCGCAACGATCCCGACCTGGTGTACGAGGCGCTGCTGGCCGAGAGCCCGCCCCGCGTCGACCTGTTGCTGCCCCACGCCACCTGGGACCATCCGCCGGAGCGTCCAGGCCCCGAGCCCACCCCGTACGCGGACTGGCTGGGGCGGATTCACCGGCGGTGGGTGGACGACGGTCGGCCGATGTCGATCCGGATGTTCGAGGCGCTGCGCCCGGGTGGCAGCGGCACCGAGGCGTTCGGCCTCGCACCAGCCGATGTCCTGGTCGTCGAGGCGGACGGGACCTGGGAGCAGGTCGACTCACTGAAGACCGCGTACCACGGCGCGGCCGGCACCGGTTTCGACGTGTTCGACCACTCGGTGGACGAGGTCACGCGGCACCCCGGGGTCGCGGTACGGCAGGACGGCGTGGCCGGGCTCTGCGCGACCTGTCGGGCCTGCCGGGTGGTCGACAGGTGCGGCGGTGGCCTGTACGCGCACCGGTGGCGGACCGGCTCCGGCTTCGACAACCCCTCGGTGTACTGCGCCGACCTGCTGCGCCTGATCGACACGGTGGACGCCTACCCGCCGCCCACCCCAACGGTCCCGGCCGACGGGTCGACCACCTCGCCCGTCGACGAGTTGCTGGACGACCTGGCGACCGGGCACGGGTCTGCGTCGACGCTCGCGCTGCTCGCCGCCACCCAGCTCTCCATCACCCGGGCGCTGCTGGCGGCCTCCCGGGACGGATCCGGCAGCACGCCCGCCTGGGAACTGCTCGTGCACCTCGACCAGTCGGCGTCGGAGGCGGTCCGCGCGATCCTGGCGCACCCCTTCGTCCGGCCGGGGCTGGTGCGTCGCCTTCACTCGTCGGCCCCGCCCGGCCTCGGCGCGGCAGTCGACCCACTGCCGGCGCTGGCCATCGCCGCGGCGCTGCGGGCCGGCGTCCCGGCCGCGTTGCACGTGCCGGTACAGGCCGACACGATCACGTTTCCCGCGCTCGGCAGCCTGGTGCTGCCCGGTCTGGGGGAGAGCGCCGAGGTGACCGTCCGACCCGGCGAGTTCCGGGTCCGGGGTGGGTCGGTCGAGCAGACGGTGCTCCTCGATCCGATGGCGCCGCCGTCGACCGGATGGTTTCCGACCCGCGACGTGCCGGTGCCCGGTGGCCGGCTGCTCCTTGAGGACGGTGACCCGTACCGCGACTGCTACGGCCAGCCGGTCCAGTCCCGCCTGGACGGTCCGGCGGCACGCGCGTTGGGCCGTACCCTGGCCGAGGCCTGGCGGGTCGTGCACCGGGACGTGCCGGCGCACGCGGCGGCGCTCGACGGCGGCCTGCGTGCCGTCGTTCCACTGGCGCCCGACCCGGCGCGACCCCTGCGAAGTGCCACCGCCCGGCACGCGTTCGGCGCTGTCGCCGTCACCCCCCACTCCGACCCGGAGACGATGGCGGTGCTGCTCGTGCACGAGTGGCAGCACGCGAAGCTGGGGGCGGTTCTCGACCTGTACGACCTTGTCGAACCGGGCCAGGGCGCCCAGATCCGGGTGCCGTGGCGCCCCGACCTGCGGCCACCGGAGGGCGTCCTGCAGGGCGTCTACGCCCACCTCGCCATCACCCAGGTCTGGCAGTCCCGGGCGGCCGCCGACCCTGGCGACGCGTCGGCGAACGCGGCCCAGTTCCTGGCGTGGACCCGGGACGGTGCGGACGCGCTGCTGGCCAGCCGGTCGCTCACCGCGGCCGGTGAGCGGTTCGTCGGCCGGCTGCGCCACGCACTGGAGGAAACCCGTGCAGGGTCCGGCTGAGCGCCAGCCGTCCACACTGGGCCGTCTCCGCCTCGCCGATGATCTGCGGGCATTGGGCGTCCGCCCTGGTGCGTGCCTGCTGGTGCACTGTGCCCTGCGCCGGGTAGGCCCGTTGACGCACGGCCCGGCGACCCTCGCCGGTGCCCTGCGGGACGTCCTCGGCCCGGCTGGCACGCTCCTGGTGCCCACCCAGACCGACGGCAACTCGACCACCTCCCGGGCCCACCTGGCGGCAACCGCCGGGATGGACCGTGCGCAGCGCGAGCGGTACGAGGCGGCGCTGCCGGGCTGGGACCGCCGGACCACCCCGTCGCAGCGGATGGGGGCGCTTGCCGAGTACGTCCGGTGTGCCCCCGGTGCCGTGCGTAGCGACCACCCCCAGACTTCGTTCGCCGCGCTCGGTCCGCAGGCCCGGCAGCTCACCGACAACCATGACCTCACCTGCCACCTGGGAGAACGCTCACCGATGGGCGAGCTCTACGCGGCGGACGGGCAGATCCTGCTGCTCGGCCTCGGCTACGAGGCGTGCACCGCCCTGCACCTGGCCGAGTACCGGCTTCCGGTGCCGCCGCCCCTGCGCGACTACCAGTGCTTCCGGCTTGTCGACGGGCGGCGGGTCCGCCTCGACTTCCGGGCTCTCGACCTGGACGACCGGGACTTCCCGGCGGTGGGTGCCACGCTCGACGAGACGCCGTTGGTGCGGCACGGTCGGGTGGGGCGGGCGAGCGCGCGCCTGCTGCCAGTGCGTGCCACCGTGGACTTCGCGATCGACTGGTTCAACGTGCACCGTCTTGCGGTGCGCCGGTGAACCAGGAGGGCGGCACCGCTGAGCGCCGCAGAGCCTGCCCTGGACCCTTACCTGGGCGCACAGCCGCCAATTGGTCGGATGTACGACACCAGCGGTCTCGTCCGATTCCTCGGACTCGGCAGAGACCCGTGCGGCGTGCTGCCGATACCCGCCACAGTGGCCTTCGTCGTAGAGTGACGAGGCGGCAACCGACTCTGTCCTCGGCATTGACGAACGCCTTAGGCTGAAACTCCGGTCGCTTTCCGGACGGCGGAGGAACGACGGTGAGCGAAGCGGTAGTAGTCGCTGATACGCGAACCCCGCTGTTCTTCGTGAGCTATTCACGTCCGCAGATCCGGCGCGCCGGTAACACCCCCCAGGAATACCTCTCGCGGTTCTTCGACGACCTCTCCACCCATGTCAGCGAGCTGGTCGGCCTGCCGACCGGGGTCGACCCCGGATTCATGGACAGCTCACTGGGCGGCGGTGAGCGTTGGACCCCCGAGTTGTTGCGCGCCGCCGGGACCTGCCAGGTGTTCATTCCGCTGGTGTCCAGCTCGTTCATCAGCAGCACCTGGTGTGCCATGGAATGGCATGCCTTCGCGCGGCGTCAGATCGAACCACGCGTCCCGGGCAGCTCCGCGCACGAGACGGCGATCGTGCCCGTCAACTGGTCACCGACCACCGAGGCGTCGCTGCCGCCGAGCATTCGTGCCATCCAACGGTTCTCGCCGACCGCGTTACCTGATGACAACACCGTCGCGCGCCAGTACGAGCAGGAAGGGGTCTACGGCTTGCTGACCATGCAACGGGAGCAGGCGTACCGCGCGGTGGTGTGGCGTCTCGCCCAGCGGGTGGTGGCGATCCATCGGGCCTATCACGTCCACCCGCTGGTGCCCGCGGGCATCGATGAGCTGCGCACGCTCTTCACCGAGGAGGCAGCCGCATGACGCCGCTCACCGCCGAGGGGCGGGCGCCGACTCGCCAGACCTACTTCTTCCTGAGTTACGCGCATTCGGCGCCGCTGCTGGGTGCCCGCACCGACACCGACGTCTGGGTCGACCGGTTCTTCGCGGATCTGTCGGCGGAGGTGGGTCGGCTGGTGTCCCCGCGGCCGGGCGTGGAGATCGGTTTCATCGACCAGTCCATCCCACCGGGCGCCGACGTGAAGGCGGCCCTGGCGGACGCCATCGGCGCAGCCCAGGTGTTCGTGCCGCTCTACTCGCCGGGCTACTTCAGCAGATCATGGGCGCTGGGCGAGCAGGAGTCCTTCCTGACTCGGCTGCTCCGCGCGGCCGGGGAGTCGGCGTCCCAGGTCGTGCCGGCCGACCACGTGGTGCCGGTCCTCTGGATCCCGGTGCCCAGTTGGGAGGAGCATCCCGAACTCGACGCGGCGCTGGATCTGGGTCGGGACGTGCCCGAGTACGCCGAGAACGGCATGCGTGCGCTCTGCATGCTCGGCGCGTACCAGCAGCCGTACCAGATCCTGCTCGGGCGGCTGGCCCGGCGGATCGTGGAGCCCACCCAACGCGTCTGGCTGCGTCCGTCCCGGGCGCCGACGCTCGACGTGTCGCGGCGGATCGCGGCCAACCCGGACTTCGTGGTGACGGTGCTGGCACCCACCCGGGACCGGCCGCCCGAGGGTCGGGAGGCGTCCTGGTACGCGGAGCGCAGCCGGCTCTGGCGTCCCTTCGGGGCCCGGCAGGAGCTTCCGGTGGCCGAGTACGCCGCGAGCATCGCCGAGCGGCTCGGACTGTCGGTGCACACGAGTGACTTCGCCGACGCCGGGGACCTGCTCGAGATCCGCCCCGGCGCCCTTCTGATCGACCCGTGGTTCACCGAGCTTTCCGGCGGTGTACCCGCTCTGCGCGCCGCCGCGCGGGCACTGCCGCCGTGGGTGGTACCGCTCGTGGTGACCGACGCCGACGACCCGCGCGACGCGCACCGCGGCGCCGACCTGGCGCGGCTGGTCCTGGGCGTGCTGCAGGACGCGGGCGCGACGCGAGCGCGGTGGGTCGGGCGGACGGACGAGTTCGCGGGTCTGATGCCGACAGTGGTGACCGAGGCCCGGCGGCTCTACCTGAAGCACGGCGCGGTGTTCCCGGCACCGGGGCCTGTTACCCGGCCGCCCAGCCTTCGCAACCCGACCCCGTCATCGTTCGAAGCCCCGGAGATGCCCGATGAGCACTGAGCGCGACGGTCAGATAGTCACCTTCTACTCGTTCAAGGGCGGAACGGGCCGGACGATGGCGCTGGCCAACGTCGCGTGGATCCTCGCTGCCAACGGCAAGCGGGTGCTGGTCACCGACTGGGACCTGGAATCGCCAGGGCTGCACCGCTTCTTCCACCCCTTCCTGGACGTGTCGACGATCGGCGGCACGGCCGGGGTCGTCGACCTGATCCGGGACTACGAGTCGGAGACCATCCGCGAGGCGGTACGGCCGGAGGGCTGGGTGGAGCAGTTCGCCCGGGTCAACCGGTACGCCTTCTCCCTGGCCTGGGAGTTTCCCGGCGGCGGCGGGTTGAACTTCCTCTCCGCTGGCCGGCAGAACGACGATTACGCCGTTTCGGTGAACGGGCTGGACTGGGACACCTTCTACCACCGGTTGGGCGGTGCGCAGTTCTTCGAGGCCCTCCGCGAGGACATGAAGCGCGAGTACGACTACACCTTGATCGACAGCCGGACGGGGCTCAGCGACGTCGCCGACATCTGCACCCTGCACCTACCGGACACCCTTGTCGACTGCTTCACCCTCAGCGACCAGGGCATCGAGGGTGCCGCTCAGGTCGCCAGAACCGTCGCCGTGCACCCCTCGCGCCGCGGCATTCGGATCCTGCCGGTGCCGATGCGGGTCGACCAGGCGGAGAAGGAGAAAGCCGACGCCGGGCGTGCCCTCGCGATGCACCGCTTCGCCGGTCTGCCCACCGGGATGACGGAGGAGGATCGGCGCCGCTACTGGGCGGCGGTGGAGGTGCCGTACCGGCCCTTCTACGCGTACGAGGAGACGTTGGCGACCTTCGGCGACACGCCGGGCTCGCCCACATCGCTGCTGGCGGCGTTCGAGACGCTGACCGCGCAGTTGACCAACGGCGAGGTGCACGCGATGCCGCCGATGGACGAGTCGGTGCGCGAGCGGGAGAAGGCCCGCTTCCGGCGTCGCCACAAGCTCCCCGGCGACGACCTCATGCTCCGCTACGCACCGGAGGACGCGGTCTGGGCGGAGTGGATCGAGAAAGTGCTCAGCTCGGCGCAGATTCGCGTCGTCGACGGAACCCAGCCGATCGAGAGCGGCGCCCGCCCGCCGGCCCGTACGCTGACCATTCTCTCCCCTGCCTACGTGGCCCTGCCCCCCGCCGCGTTGCCTCCGCGGGACCCGACCGTCGACACCACTCCGCTCGCGGTCTACGTGAGCGATCTGCGGCCACTCGCGGAGTTCGCGGTGGCCTCCTCGACCCAACTGGCCAACATCACCGCGGCGACCGCCGCTGAGCGGCTACTGCGGCTGGTGGGGGGCCCGTTACCGCTCCGACTCGAGGGCCAGGTGGACGGCGGCCTGCGTTTCCCGGCCGCCGAGCCGGCCGTCTTCGAGGCCCCGAACCGCAACGCGCGGTTCACCGGACGGGAGAATGAGCTGGCCCTCCTGCGCCGACGCCTGACCGGACCGGTTGCCGTGCCGGTCGCATTGCAGGGGATGGGTGGGGTCGGCAAGACCGAGCTGGCCCTGGAATACGCGCATCGGTTCAAGTCCGCCTACGACGCGGTGCTGTGGATTTCCGCTGGCGCTACGGAGTCGATCGGCGCCGACGTGGAGAAGTCGCTGGCGGCCTTCGCCGACCGGCTCGGCGTCGGTGGCAACCCGGACCAGGCGGACAACGCACGCGCGGTGCTGGAGGCGTTGGGGCGGGGTGAGCCCGGGCGGTGGCTGTTGGTGATCGACAACGCCGAGGAGATCGACCCGTTCAAGCGATTCCTGCCGCGCGGCGGGCACGTGTTGCTCACCTCGCGCAACCAGGGTTGGGGGGAGCGGGCCACGCTGATCCAGGTCGACGTCTTCGCCCGTAAGGAGAGCGTCGCCCACCTGCAACGTCGGGTGCCCACCCTCACCGAGCAGGAGGCGGACCGGATCGCCGACGCGCTCGGGGACCTGGCGGTGGCGGTGGCCACCGCCGGCGCCTACCTGGCGGACACCGGTACCTCGGTCGACGCGTACCTGGAGCAGATCGAGCGGCAAGGTCCCAGCGCCCTCTCCGTGGAGGCCACCTGGGATCTTTCGTTGGCGCGGCTGCGCGCCCAGTTCCCGGCGGCCTACCGGCTGTTGCAGCTCTGCTCGGTGCTGGCCCCCGAGATAGACCTGGGTCTGCTCTACAACGACGAGATGGTGAAGACGTTGGCGCCGTTCGATCCCGCCGTGTCGGAGCCCATGATGATCGGGCGGCTGGTCCAGCGGATCAACCGGTCGGCGCTCCTCACGATGAACATGTCCGAGCAACGGATCCTGGTGCACCGGTTGCTCCAGGCGGTGGTCCGGGGCGGAATGACCCCGGACGAGATCGCCGACACCCGACACCGGGCGCACCTGGTGCTGGGCAAGGCGTGGCCTGGCGGTGACGCCGACGATCCGCGTACCTGGGACAGGTTCCGCAGGCTCTGGCCGCACATCGAGGCCTCGGGCGCGATGGGCAGCAAGGACGAGTCGGTCCGGGAGCTGATGATCGACCGGGTGCGGTATCTCTGGCGTCAGGGAGAACTCGACGCGGCGAACGCGTTCGCCAAGGAGGTCGACGCGGTCTGGTCGAAGCGGCGGGATCGCCTCTACGGCACCGAGGAACTCGCCACGTTGCGTCGGCAGTTGCTGCACCTGCGCTTCAACCGTGCGAACGTGCTGCGGGCGCTCGCCCACTACGTCGAGGCCCACAAACTGGACCAGGAGACTCACGAAGCGCAACGGGCGCTGCTGGGTGACAGGCATTCGCACACCCTGATGACCGCCGGCAGCCTGGGTGCCGATCTGCGCGCCCTCGGCCGCTACACCGACGCGATCGAGCGTGATCAGGAAACCTACGACGCGTGGAGTGAGGAGTTCGGCGAATACCATCCACGCACGCTCTTCGCGGCCAACAACCTCGCACACTCCTATCGCCTGGTGGGCGACTTCCGCTCGGCGCGCCGTCGGGACGAGGCGGTGTTCCAGCTCCGCCGGCAGGTGCTCGGCCCGGAACATCCGTACACAGTGCACTCGGCCGCCCAGTTGGCACGCGACCTGCGGGAGGCCGGTGAGTACGCCAACTCGGCCAAGATGCTGCGCACGGTGCACGAACAACTCGCCAGTCTGAAGGAGATCGGCAGCGAGGCGGGGGACACGCTGAACGCTCAGGTCAGTCTCGCGGTGTCGCTGCGGAGCGCGGGCCAGTTGGCGGAGGCAGCCGCACTGCTCGACGCGGCGTACCCGGTGCTCGAGGAGAAGTTCGGGCGGGACAATCCCGAAACGTTGATCTGCCAGGCGGCGCTGGTCGCGAATCTGCTGGCACTCGGCGAGACCGAACGCGCGGTGGCCGAGGCGACGCAGGTGGCAAGGATCTACGAGCAGCGGCTAGGGGCCACCCATCCGCACACCCTCGGTGCGTTCAGCAACCTCGCCGTGGCGCAGCGGGCCGTGGGCCGGGTTGCCGAGGCTCGCGCGACTGCCGAACGGGCGGCCGTTGCCCTGCGCGAGGTGCTCGGCCCGGACCACCCGCACACCCTCGCCGCTGAGGAGAACCTCGGGATCTGCCTCGCCGAGGAGGGGGACCGGGACGCCGCGCTCGATCACCTCCGCGCAACCGCCGAGCGTTGGCTGGCCGCGTCCGGTTCCCGCCATCCGGACGCCCTGCGGTGCCAGGCGAACCTGGCGCTCGTCGTGCGCGAGAACGTGGGCGACCGGCCGCCGACGGCCGCCCCGGTCGTCTCGTTGGGCGAGGTCGTCGGGGCCGACCACCCGGGCGTGCGGGCGCTGCGGGACGGGCGCCTGGTCGCCCGGATCATCGACCCTCATCCGTTCTGAGCGCGTACGACACCAGGCCGGGCCCACCGCGTCCCCACGGAGCATGCCGATGAACAACGATCGCGAAGGCCAGGTCGTCACCTTCTACTCGTTCAAGGGGGGAACGGGTCGGACGATGGCGCTGGCCAACGTGGCCTGGATCCTGGCGGCCAGCGGCCGGCGGGTGCTCGTCGCCGACTGGGACCTCGAGTCCCCCGGTCTGCACCGCTTCTTCCATCCGTTCCTCGACGCCGAGGCGATCCAGGGCGCCAGCGGCGTGATCGACATGATCCGTGACTACGAGTGGGAGACCACCCGGGTCGACGAGCGGCCGGACCGCTGGATGGAGCAGTACGCCCGGCTCGGGCGGCACACGTTCCCGCTGCGCTGGAACTTCCCCGGCGACGGCGGTCTCGACTTCCTCTCCGCCGGCCGGCAGAACAGCGACTACGCCGTCTCGGTGAGCGGGCTGGATTGGGACAACTTCTACAACCGGCTGGGCGGGGCGCAGTTCTTCGAGGCGATGCGGGCGGACATGAAGCGCCAGTACGACTTCACCCTGATCGACAGCCGGACGGGGCTCAGCGACGTCGCCGACATCTGCACCCTGCACCTGCCCGACACCCTTGTCGACTGCTTCACCCTCAGCGACCAGGGCATCGACGGCGCGGCCCGGGTGGCGCACTCGGTCCGGGACCGGTACCGGCGGCGCGACATCCGGGTCCTGCCGGTGCCGATGCGGGTCGACCAGGCCGAGAAGGAGCGGGCGGAGGCGGGTCGCCTGCTGGCCATGCGGCGGTTCGCCGGGTTGCCGGCCGGCATGACCGAGGCGGAACGGCGGCGTTACTGGGCCGCGGTGGAGGTGCCGTACCGACCGTTCTACGCGTACGAGGAGAAGCTGGCGACGTTTTGTGATCCGCCCGGCTCGCCGACGTCACTGCTGGCCGCGTACGAGACGTTGACGGGGATTCTCACCGACGGCGCGGTGACCGCGCTGCCGCTGATGGACGAGTCGGTGCGGGAGCGGGGGGAGGCCCGTTTCCGCCGCCGCACCGAGGCGATCGACGACGAGATCATGCTGCGGTACGCACCGGAGGACGCCATCTGGGCCGAGTGGCTGGAGCGGGTGCTCAACTCGGCGGGGCTGCGGGTGGTGGAGCCCACGGCCAGCGTCGGCGTCCCCGCCCCGCGCACGCTGACGGTGGTCTCATCGGCCTACCTGGCGACGTCGTCCAATGCTCTGCCCGACCGGGACCGGAGCACCGGTGCCACCGCCCTGGCCGTGTACGTCGCCGACCTTCGTCCGCTGGCGGAATTCCAGTCGCAGAATTCCACCAACCTGGTCAACGTGAGCGCCACGACCGCCGTGGAGCGGGTGTTGCGGCTGGTCGGCCGGCCGGTGCCGCCCTCGGCGGACGGCCCGGCGGGCGGGAGTGCCCGTTATCCCGGCACCGAGCCGTTGGTCTTCAACGCTCCCAACCGGAACGCGCGCTTCACCGGCCGGGAGGACGACCTGGCGCGGCTGCGCGCGCAGTTGCGCAGCGGCGGTACTGCGGTGGTGCTGCCGGTCGCTCTGCAGGGCATGGGTGGCGTCGGTAAGACGCAGGTGGCTCTGGAATACGTCCACCGGTTCAAGGCCGCGTACGACGTGGTCTGGTGGATCGTGGCGGACCCGCCGCAGTTCGTCGACACCGCCCTCGCCGACCTCGCCGCTCGTCTCGGCATCCTCGCCGGGCCGACCCTGCCCGACACGGTCCGGTCAATGCTCCAGGTGCTCGGGCGCGGTGAGCCGTACGAGCGGTGGCTCATCGTGTTCGACAACGCCGAAGAGCTCGACCAGATCGAGCCCTTCCTGCCGCAGGGCCCCGGGCACGTCCTGCTGACCTCCCGCAACCGCGCCTGGGGTGACCGGGCGAACTCGATCCAGGTGGACGTCTTCGACCGCACCGAGAGCGTGGCGCACCTCGCCCAGCGGGTGCCCACCATCAGCGCCGAGGAGGCGGACCGGGTGGCCGAGGCGCTCGGCGACCTGCCGATCGCGGTGGCCGCGGCGGGGGCCTGGCTCGCCGACACCGGCACGGCGGTCGCCGACTACCTGCGCCAGATCGAGCGGCACGGTCCCACCGCCCTCTCCATCGAGGCGACCTGGGACCTGGCCCTGAACCGGCTGCTGAACCAGGCGCCCGCCGCGTACCGGCTGTTGCAGCTCTGCTCGGTGCTGGCCCCGGAGATCGCCCTGGAACTCCTCTACAGCGACGAGATGGCGGCTGCTCTCGTGCCGTTCGACCCATCGGTGTCGGAGCGGCTCGTGCGCGGCGCCCTGGTTCAGCAGATCAACCGCCTGGCACTGCTGAAACTGGACGTCCAGGGCGGTCGGGTCCAGGTGCACCGGCTGTTGCAGGCGGTGGTCCGCGACCGGATGACCGACGACGAGATCACCGCTGCCCAGCACCAGGTGCACCTGGTGCTGGCCGCGTCCCGGCCCCGTGGCGACGTGGGCGACCCAACCACCTGGGCCCGGCTGCGCATGCTCTGGCCGCACCTGGAGGTTTCCGACGCGCTGGCCTGCCTGGACGAGCCGGTGTGTCAGTTGCTGATCGACCGGGTGTGTTATCTGTGGCAGCGCGGCGGTCTGGACCAGGCCGACGCCTTGAGCCAGGAGGTGGACGAGACCTGGTCCGCTCGGCTCGGCGACACGCACGACGAGGTCGAGGCGTCGGTGCTGGGCCGCCAACTGCTGCACCTGCGGTTCAACAGGGCGAACATCCTGCGCAGCCTGGGCCGGTTCAACGAGGCCCGGGACCTGGACGAGGCGGTGCTGGCCGAGCAGAACCGGCTGTTGGGTCCGCTGCACCCGCACACCCTGATGACCGCCGGCGGCCTCGGCGCTGACCTGCGGGCGCTCGGCCGCTACGCCGAGGCCCTGGAACGGAACCGGTCCACCTACGCCTCCTGGCTCCAGGTGTTCGGCGAGGACCACCCACGGACGTTGACCGCGGCAAGCGACCTCGCCGTCTCGTACCGGCTGGTCGGCGACTACCGGTCGGCCCGTCGCTGGGACGACGAGGTGCATCAACGGCGGCGGCTGGTGCTCGGCCCGACCCACCCGGGCACCCTCGTCTCCGCCATGCGCCTCGGCATCGACCTGCGGGAAGCTGGCGAATACGAGAGGTCGGCCACCCTGCTACGCACTGTGTACGACACGTACTGCGAGGTGCTCGGGCCGGATGACGGCCAGAGTCTCGTCGCCCAGATCAACCTGGCGGTGTCCCTGCACAGCTGCGGGCGGGGCAGCGAGGCCGCGCCAATGTTCGAGACGGCGTACCGCGAACTCGACGAACGCTTCGGCCCGGACAACCCCGGCACTGTGGCATGCCGGGCGAGCCGGGCGGCGAATCTGCTGGCCGTCGGCGATGCGGCTCAGGCGCTGACCGAGATGAACGCGGTGACCGAGGCGTACGAGTTGGGTCTGCGGCTCGGCCGGGAGCACCCGTGCACCCTGGCGACGTTGACCAACATCGCCGCGGCTCAGCACGCGCTCGGCCGCAGGTCGCAAGCCCGTGCGTCGGCTGCCCGGGCGGCCACTGAGTTGCGCAAGGTGCTCGGCCCCGACCACCCGCACACCCTCGCCGCCGAGGTGAACCACGCTGTGTGTCTCGCCGAGGAGGATGACCGGGTGTCGGCGTCGGACCTGCTGCGAGAGACCGCCGCGCGGCTGTCGGCGGTGCTCGGCGCGGACCACCCCGACACGCTGCGTTGCCTCGGTGATCTCGCCCTGGTGTCGAGGCACGTCGGCGGCGGCGCTCCCGTGGAGGACGTCGGGGCGGTGGCGGACCGGCTGGCCGAGGTCATCGGCCCGGAGCACCCCAGCGTGCAGGACCTGCGCGAAGAGCGGCTCATCGTTCGGATGATCAACCCGCACCTGTTCTGATCGAAGACGCCAGTCCGGGTCGGGCGCGCCAGCCGGGGCCGTCGACCCTCACCACGGGTCGCCAGGTCGCCGGGTCGACGCCGCAGGACCGGACAATGCCGGTCGGAGGTCCCCCCGGACCGGGCCGCTACCCTGGTAGCCCGAGGGGAAGGGGCACCAACAGGGTGGCTAGGACCTACAACGTCGTCACGTACGGCTGCCAGATGAACGTGCACGACTCCGAACGCATCTCCGGCCTGCTTGAGCAGGCGGGATACGAGCGTGCACAGGCTGGCGACGACACCCCGGACATCGTGGTCTTCAACACCTGCGCGGTGCGGGAAAACGCGGACAACCGGCTCTACGGCAACCTCGGTCGGCTGCGCCCGGTGAAGGACAAGCACCCCGGGATGCAGATCGCGGTCGGCGGCTGCCTCGCCCAGAAGGATCGGGGCGACATCGTCCGCAAGGCCCCCTGGGTGGACGTGGTCTTCGGCACCCACAACATCGGCGCGCTGCCGGTGTTGTTGGAGCGGGCCCGGCACAACGCCGCAGCCGAGGTGGAGATCCTGGAGTCCCTCGACGTCTTCCCGTCCACGCTGCCCACCCGCCGCGAGTCGACGTACGCCGGCTGGGTGTCGATCTCGGTGGGGTGCAACAACACCTGCACGTTCTGCATCGTGCCGGCGCTGCGCGGCAAGGAGAAGGACCGACGCCCCGGCGACATCCTCTCCGAGGTGCGCGCGCTCGTCGACGAGGGCGTGCTGGAGGTGACCCTGCTCGGGCAGAACGTCAACTCGTACGGCGTGGAGTTCGGCGACCGGTACGCGTTCGGCAAGCTGCTGCGGGCCTGCGGCGACATCGACGGGTTGGAGCGCGTCCGGTTCACCAGCCCGCACCCGAAGGACTTCACCGACGACGTGATCGCGGCGATGGCCGAGACGCCGAACGTCTGCCACTCGCTGCACATGCCGTTGCAGTCCGGCTCCGACGAGGTGCTGCGGGCGATGCGCCGGTCCTACCGCTCCGAGCGCTACCTGGGGATCATCGAGAAGGTCCGCGCGGCGATGCCGGACGCGGCGATCACCACTGACATCATCGTCGGCTTCCCCGGTGAGACCGAGGCCGACTTCCAGCGCACCCTGGACGTGGTCCGGGAGGCCCGGTTCTCCTCGGCCTTCACCTTCCAGTACTCGAAGCGGCCCGGCACCCCCGCCGCGACAATGGACGACCAGTTGCCCAAGCAGGTCGTGCAGGAGCGCTACGAGCGGTTGATCGCCTGCGTCGAGGAGATCACCTGGGCGGAGAACAAGCGCCTCGTCGGTGAGACCGTCGAGGTGCTGGTCGCTGTCGGCGAGGGCCGCAAGGACGAGCGGACCGGCCGGATGTCCGGTCGGGCCCGCGACGGTCGACTGGTGCACTTCGCGACCGAGACCGCCGACGGGGAGTCCCTCGCTGGGCAGATCCGGCCGGGGGACATCGTGCACACCACTGTCACGTACGCCGCGCCGCACCACCTGAACGCCGACGGACCGCCGGTGGCGCACCGTCGCACCCGGGCCGGTGACGCGGCCGAGGCGGGTCGCTCCCCGCGTACCCCTGGGGTGTTGCTCGGTCTGCCGACGATCGGCGCACCGCCGGTCGCGCCCGCTCCCGTCGCTGGCTGCGCCACCCACTGACCGCACGGAAGGGGCCCCTCGACGAGGGGCCCCTCCGTGGTCAGACGGTGATCTTGCCGGCGCCGGCGCCCGCCGTCACGATGGACTTGACGTTGCTCGCGGTGTCCAGCTGGTAGGAGTACGGGATGCTGGCCACGCTGCCGCCGGCCTGGCCGGTGGGTGAGTTGACGAAGTGGTTGTTGCGGGCGACCAGGCGGCCGGGCCCGGAATCCCCCTCACCGAGGTGGTACGGGTCGTCGACGTTCTCGAAGTAGTTGCCCTCGACGAGCACGCCGGCGTTCTCGGTGGACGCCACGCCGTAGCCGCCGTTGGCGCGGTAGTAGTTGTTGTAGACGTGCACCGGGTTGCCGAAGCGCACCCGGGGGTTGCGCTGGTTGCTGCCGTCGAACCAGTTGTGGTGGTAGCTCACCCGCAGGTGACCGACGTCCTGGCTGGCGTTGTCGTCGCTGTGACCGAGCAGCATGGTCTTGTCGTGGCTGAAGACCCGGTTCCACGAGACGGTGACGAAGTCCGAGCCGCGCTTGATGTCGACGGCGCCGTCGTACCCGTTGCTGAAGCTGTTGTGGTCGATCCAGATGTTGGTGGCCGACTCCTGCACGTTGATCGCGTCGTCGTTCCAGTTGCGGAAGGTCAGGTTGCGGATGATCACGTTGCGGTCACCGCTGACGTTGAGCCCGCAGCCGACGATGGTCGCGCCGTAGTTGCCGAGGATGGTCTTGTTGGACCGGACCCGCAGCATGCCCGAGCAGGTGATCGTTCCGGACACCCGGATCACCGCGGCGCCGGTCGCGTTCAGCGCGCTGGTCAGCGCGGAGGCCGTGGTGACTGTGGTGGTGGCGGCGTTGCCGCCACCGGTGGTGCCGCCGTTCTGGGTGGCCCAGCCGACCAGTGTCGACGGCGGCTGCGTGCTGGGCGGGGGAGTGCTCGACGGTGGCGGGTCGGTCGGCGGCGGCGTGGTCGGTGCGGTGCTGCCGGTGCAGGCGACGTTGTTCAGGCTGAAGCTGCTCGGAGCCGGGTTGCTGGAGCTGTTCCAACTCGCGTTGAAGCCGAACGTGGCGCTGGCGTTTGTCGCCAGGTTGCCGTTGTAGTCGACGTTGGTGGCGGAGACCTGGCTGCCGCTCTGCGAGGCGGTGGCACCCCACGCCTGGCTGACCTGTTGACCGGCCCCGTAGGACCAGCGCAGCGTCCACCCGGAGACCGGGTCGCCGAGATTGGTGACGGTGACGTTGCCGGTGAATCCGCCCGGCCACTGGCTGGCGACCGAGTAGGCCACCTGGCAGCCGGCGGCCGCCTGGGCGGACACGGAGGTCAACAGCCCGGCGGTGACCAGTGTGGCGGTGGCTGCGGCCGTGGTGGCGATCAGCGTCATTCGACGCCGTCCTGTGCGCATGCTGCTTCCTTTCGGTGAGGCGGACGGAGGTGTCGCGACGCCCATGCCCGTGGGCGGCGAATCTCGGCCGGGACCAGTGGTCCTCGGGCCCGCCAGTGCAGGTTCGTGAAGGAAAGCGGCTCCCGCGCTCGCGCCCACCAACAAAGAGGCAAGCGCTTTCCCGATAAGAACATAGAAGACCCTGAATGTAAATGGCCGGGACGGCCGATGCGCTGCGCACCGGCCGTCCCGGTAGCTGCGCACCGGCCGTCCCGGTGGCTGCGCACCGGCCGTCCCGGTGGCTGCGTGCCGGCCGTCCCGGTGGATCAGCAGCCGGTGCCGCTGAGTTTCACAGTGCCCGGCGCGCTGGCCGTGCCGTTGGCGGTGAAGCCCACTGTGACCGACCCGCCCGCCGGCAGGGACGGGGCGTGACTCGGAGCCGCCGCCGTGACAGTCGTACCGGACTGCGTGACTGTGGCGTTCCAGCCACTGCCCAACGTCACCCCGGACGGCCAACTCCAGGTGACCGACCACGGGTTCACAGCGCCAGAGCCGGTGTTCTTCACCGTCAACTCGCCCTGGAAGCCGCCCTGCCAGGCGTTGACCTGCCGGTAGGTGGCCGTGCAGGCGCCCGCCGGCGGATCCGTCGGCGGGTCCGTCGGCCCACCGGTCGGCGGCCCGCTGGTGCCGCCACCGGACGGCGCGATCAGGTACGGCTGGAGGATCGCCTGCTTGGCGGTGTTGACATTGGTCCAGTCGTCAAGCGCGATACCGCCGGTGTCACCCGAGTTGGGGTTCCACGACCAGTAGGTGAAGGACATCCCGGTCACCCCGGTCCCGGTGTACGCCATCAGCTTCTCCAGCCACACCTTGTCCTTCGGGTCGACAAGGGTGCTGCCGAACTCGCCCATCATGATCGGGGCGATGTTCTGCTTGTAGAGGTAACCGAAGTACTTGTCCCAGATGGCCGGCATGTTCGCCGGGTAGTCCGGGGCGTCGAACCAGGTCTGCCGGTACACCGAGGTGGCGTACTCGTGCGGCGAGTAGACCAACCGGTTCGCCACGCTCAGCCGCACCGGGAACTGACCCGCCTTCGACAGGTTGCCGCCCCACCAACCGCAGTCCTCGTCGTTGCTGGTGTCGCCGTCCCAGACGTTGGAGAGGCCACCACTGGGGCAGCTCACCCCCTCCACGAAGATCAACCAGTTGGGCTGGACACCGAGGATGGCGTTCCCGGCCCGCTCGGCGGCGAGCCGCCAGTCCCGGGTGGTGTCGCCACAGCCCCAGCACGCACCGGTGGCCGCCGGGTTGGTTCCCTCCGCGTGCGGCTCGTTGTGCAGGTCGGCGCCGATCACCGTCGGGTTGCCCGCGTACCGTTGGGCGAGCATCTTCCAGTCGTTGATCCAGGTCGCCTCGGAAACCGTCGACGTGTACCAGAGCGGTGACTGCCCGGCGGCCGTCGGCCGGTGCCGGTCCAAAATGATCCGCATGCCCTTGCTGCCGGCATAGTTGATCACCTTGTCCAGGATCTGCAACGGCGACAGCCCGATCAGGTCCGGGTTGACGAAGTCGTTGATCCCACTTGCTGTCGCACCCGACTTCAGCGCGTCGTTCGAGTACGGCACCCGCAACGTGTTGTAACCCAACCGGGCCATCGTGTCGAGCTGTCCCCGCCACGGGTTGTTCGACCACAGCCCGTGGAAGGTCTTGTTGTCGGTCTCCATGCCGAACCAGTTGATGCCGGTCAACCGGACAGTCGCACCGGTGCTGTCAACGATCTGGTTGCCGCTGGTGTGCAGATAACCCGTACCGGTACCGGCGGCAACGGCCGGGCTGGTGCTGACGGCGGCGGCGAGGAACACGCCAGCCGCGACGGTGACGAGCGCGGTGAGCGCGCCGCCGAGAGCTTTAGGACGGAACAATTCGAGCTCCACTTCGGAGGTCCGACGTCGTCCAGAAACGACGCCGGCGGGCGGCCGTCGGCACGTCACGGTCCCCAGGGGTACGCGGACAGCACACAACGGCCCATGTCACGCGGACGTGGTCACTCGCGGAAGCTCACCGGCGACCCTCGACGGCGGATGTTCCGCCTTCGTCGCCCTCGCGCCGGTGGCCCTACCTGGCTCCGTCGCTCATTCTGATCAGCCCACGTCAATGCGTCAACCTGACCCTCGCTGCGCCCCTGCCGTCCGGGTCCTGCCGCTCGCCCGCGTGCCTGGTGTGTGGTCCCCGCTCGCCCGCGTGCCTGGTGCGGTCCCCCGCGCGCCTGGTGTGCGGTCCCCGCTCGCGCTGCCCGCCTTGCGTCGCGTGCGCCCTCCATGATCGCGCTGGAACATTGATGTAGTGGTCTGTAGGCGTGCCGATGCCACTACATCCAGGATCGAGCATGACCTTGACGGGCGCGGGCGCGGGCCTGGACACGGGCGCGGACGCGGACGCGGTGGCGCGGGACGCGGTGGCGTGGGACGCGGTGGTGCGAGGCCGCGGGCTCGGCGGGGGCGCCTGGAGGCGGGCGCGGGGGGCTGAGGCCGGACACGCGGGAGCCCCCGGTCCCGCTGGGGACCGAGGGCTCCGGACGTGGTCAGCTCAGCCGGCCTGCTCGGCGAGTTGGAGGAACTGCCGCTTGGAGGCGAGGGCCTGCTCAGCCTCCTTGATCCGGCGTGCGTCCCCGGCGCTCTGCGCCCGGGCCAGCCGGTCCTCGGCCTCCGCCACCTGCGCCCGCATCTGGGCGAGCAGCGGGTTGTCCTCCTTGGTGGTGCGGCGCCACGCCGAGTCCATCACGTCACGGACCTTGTCGTCGATGACGCGCAGTCGACGCTCCAGCCCGGCGGCCGCCTCGCGGGGCACCCGGCCGGCCTCGTGCCACTGGGCCTGGATCTCCCGCAGCTTGGCCTGGGCGCCCTTCGGGTCGGCGTCGATGTCCAACGCCTCGGCCTCGGCGAGCAGGGCCTGCTTGCGCTCAAGGTTGCCGCGCTGCTCGTTGTCCCGTGCGGAGAAGACCTCGCTGCGCCGGCTGAAGAAGGCGTCCTGCGCACCCCGGAATCGTTCCCAGAGCTTCTGCTCGGCCTCCTTGGAGGCGCGCGGCGCGGCCTTCCACTGGGTCATCAGGTCTTTGAGCTGGTTGGCGGTGGCGGCCCAGTCGGTGGAGTCCGAGAGCTTCTCCGCTTCGGCTACCAGCTCCTCCTTGGCGGTCTGGGCCTGCTTGCGCTGGGAGTCAAGGGAGGCGAAGTGGGCGCCGCGGCGGCGGGTGAAGCCGTCCCGGGCGGCGGCGAACCGCTTCCACAGCTCACCGTCGGCCTTCTTGTCGACCCCGCGGATGGTCTTCCACTCGTCGAGGATCTCCTTGAGCCGGTCCCCGGCTGTCTTCCACCCGGTGGATTCGGCGGCCAGCTTCTCGGCCTCCTCGACCAGCGCGGTCTTGCGGGCCAGGGCTTCGCCGCGAGCGGCGTCCCGGGCGGCGCGCGCTTCGCCGGCCTTCTCCTCGGCGAGGGTCGCCAGCTTGTCCAGGCGGGTGGCCAGCGCGTCGATGTCGCCGACGACGTTGGCCTCGGGCAGCGTGGCACGGATCCGCCGGATCGTGCTCAACGAGTGCCCGGCGTCCGCCGCACCCGACTTGAGTCGCGCCTCGGTCAGGTCCACCTCGGTCACCAGGTCGGCGAAGCGACGCGCGAAGTGCGCCAGGCCCTCCTCCGGTGCTCCCGCCTGCCAGGATCCGACCACCCGCTCTCCCTCGGTGGTCTTGACGTACACGGTGCCGTCCGCGTCCACCCGTCCGAAGGCAGTCCAGTCGCTCATGTGCCCATCCTCGTTCTCCCGGCGTCGAGGGATCGATCCCCCGTCGCCGCCACGGCGCAGCCAAGTTGCTTCCGGCATTGTCACAGGTCCGACCCGGTCCGCGTCGAGCGCCTATCGCCGACCGTGACCATACGGTGTCCTAGGGGCCGAATGACCGGATCGGCGCGGAGACGCACCGGGGATTCCCGCTACGGTGGACGGGTGCCACTGGTCGCCGCCGCCGTCTGCCCGCATCCGCCCCTGCTCGTGCCCGATGTGGCCGGCTCCGCAGCCCCGGAGCTGGACGATCTGCGGGCGGCCTGTGACACCGCCGTACGCCGGCTGTTGGCCACCGATCCGGACATTGTGGTGCTGTTGGGCACCGGCCCGGTGACCGGCCCGATCCGCACCCCGGCGACCGGTTCCCTCCAGCCCTGGGGTGTCGATCTGGACGTGCCGTTGGTGCCGGACCAACCGGACCGGGGCGCGGTGCTGCCGTTGAGCCTGACCATCGGCGCGTGGTTGCTGGCCCGTCATGACACCCGACCGCCGGTGACCGCCGTGCAGGTGGCCGCCGACGCCGGTCCGGCCGAGCTGGCCGCGCTCGCCGACGAGGTCGGCGCCGCCGGTGACCGGGTGGCGTCGCTGGTGCTCGGCGACGGGTCGGCCTGCCGGGGAGAGAAAGCACCCGGGTACGACGACGCGCGCGCTCTTCCGTACGACCAGAGGGTTGCCGCGGCGCTGGCCGACGCGGACCTGGACGCCCTGCTCGACCTCGACCCGGTGGTGTCGACGGAGCTGAAGGCCGCCGGTCGCGCCCCGTGGCAGGTGCTCGCCGGCGCGGCCCGGGCGGCCGGTGGTGGGTGGCGCGGCGAGTTGCTGCACGACTCCGTGCCCTACGGGGTGGCCTACTTCGTGGCGTCCTGGGAGCGGGCGTGACGGGCCTGGTGGTGGCTGTGGTCGGTCCGACCGCGGCCGGCAAGTCAGCGCTGAGCATCGCGTTGGCGCATGCCCTGGACGGGGAGGTGGTCAATGCCGACTCGATGCAGCTCTACCGGGGCATGGACATCGGCACCGCCAAGCTGACAGTCGCCGAGCGGGACGGGGTGCCGCATCACCTGCTGGACATCTGGGAGGTCACCGAGCCGGCGAGCGTCGCGGAGTACCAGCGACTGGCCCGCACGGCCATCGACGACATCCTGTCCCGGGGGCGGGTGCCGCTGCTGGTCGGTGGCTCCGGCCTGTACGTGCGGGCGGTGCTGGAGCGCTTCGAGTTCCCCGGCACGGACGCGGCGCTGCGGGAGCGGCTGGAACGGGAGTTGGCCGAGGTTGGCCCGGCCCCGCTGTACGCGCGGCTGCGCGCCGCCGACCCGGTCGCCGCCGAGAGCATCCTGCCGGCCAACGGCCGGCGGATCGTCCGGGCCCTGGAGGTGATCGAGCTGACCGGCGCGCCGTTCGCCGCCTCGCTGCCGCAACCCACGCCGTACTACCCGTCGGTGCAACTCGGCGTCGACCTGGACACCGGCCTGCTGGACGAGCGGATCGCGCTGCGGGTCGACCGGATGTGGGCCGACGGCCTGGTGCCGGAGACCCGTGAGCTGGTCGGGCGCGGGCTGCCCGAGGGGCGGACGGCGAGTCGGGCGCTCGGCTACCAGCAGGTGCTGCGCCTGCTCGCCGGTGAGCTGACCGAGGCGCAGGCGCACGACGAGACGGTCCGGGCTACCCGGCGCTTCGTCCGCCGGCAGCGGTCCTGGTTCCGCCGTGACCCGCGGATCCACTGGCTGGACTCGGCGGAACCAGACCTGATCGGGGCCGCCCTGCGTCTGGTGCCGGCGGCTGCGCGATGATGGGGCTGTGGAGTTCACCAAGGGCCACGGCACCGGCAACGACTTCGTCCTCCTTCCCGACCCGGACGGTCAGCTCGACCTGACCCCGGAGCTGGTCGCGGCGCTCTGCGACAGGCGTCGGGGCATCGGCGCGGACGGCGTACTGCGGGTGGTCCGCGCGGCCAAGCACCCGGACGGCGCGGGTCTGGCCGGCGAGGCCGAGTGGTTCATGGACTACTGGAACGCCGACGGCTCGTTCGCCGAGATGTGCGGCAACGGCGCCCGGGTCTTCGTGCGCTACCTGCTCGACACCGGGTTGGCCACGCCCGCCGGCGCGGCGCTGCCGGTGGCCACCCGGGCCGGCGTCGTGCGTGCGCTGGTCGAGGGCGACGCCGTGTCCGTCGAGATGCGCCGACCCCAGGTGTACGACAGCTCCGCCGCCACCGTGGGCGGGTTGACAGTGACCGGTGCGGTGGTGGACGTCGGTAACCCGCACCTGGTCTGTGTCCTGCCGGCCGGTGTGGAGCTGTCGGCGCTGGACCTGACCGTCGCGCCCGGGTTCGACCCGACGGTTTTCCCGAGCGGGGTGAACGTCGAGTTCATCGTGGCGGGCGACCCGGTCGACGGCACCGACGAGCACTCAGTGATGCGGGTGTACGAGCGCGGCAGCGCCGAGACGCTGTCCTGCGGCACCGGTGCCTGCGCGGTGGGCGCGGTGGCCCTGCGCGACCTCGGCCGGGACACCGGAGTGGTAGCCGTCGACGTGCCCGGCGGACGCCTGACGGTGACCGTCACCGAGAACTCCTGCTGGCTCTCCGGCCCCGCCGTCCTGGTGGCGACCGGCGAGCTGGACCCAACCAAGCTCCGCCCCTGACGCCACCCCCACCCCGACCCACCCACCCCCCAGGTGCACCGCGTCGATCATGAAGTTATTGCCAGCCAGCTCGGCGTGTCACGGCAATAACTTCATGATCGACGGGGGAGAGGGCGGGGCCGGGGGGCCTGGGTGGGGGTTACGGGGTGGCGCTGGCGTTTGCCGCTATCTCGGGGAGGTCGGCCGGGCCGGGGTCGGCGGCCGGGAGCGGGCTGGGGTTGTTCGCGGCGGCGCGCACGGCGGCGGCGACCGCCGGGGCGACCCGGGAGTCGAAGACACTCGGCACGATCACCGTCGGGTTGATCTTCTCTTCGCCGACCACGTCGGCGATGGCACGGGCGGCCGCGATGGCCATCTCCTCGGTGAACTCCTCGGCGTGCGCGTCCAGCATGCCGCGGAACACCCCAGGGAACGCGAGCACGTTGTTGATCTGGTTCGGCTGGTCGGAACGGCCGGTGGCGACAACTGCGGCGTGCTTGCGCGCCTCGCGCGGGTCGACCTCCGGGTCCGGGTTCGCGAGGGCGAAGACGATCGAGTCCTTCGCCATCTGTGCGATGTCGTCGCCGGTGAGCAGGTTCGGCGCGCTGACCCCGATGAACACGTCGGCGCCACGGATCGCGCCGGGCAGGTCGCCGGAGTAGTTCTCCTTGTTGGTGTTCTCCGCCAGCCACTGCCACGCCGAGTTGAGCCCGGTGAGGCCGCGGTGCAGGGCGCCCTCCCGGTCGTACGCGATGATGTCGCCGACGCCCTGGCGCAGCAGCAGCTTCATGATCGCGGTGCCGGCCGCGCCGGCTCCGGAGACGACCACCCGGACGTCCTCGAGCCGCTTGCCCACCACCCGCAACGCGTTGGTCAGCGCGGCCAGCACGCAGATCGCGGTGCCGTGCTGATCGTCGTGGAAGACCGGGATGTCCAGCGCCTCGCGCAGCCGGGCCTCGATCTCGAAGCAGCGCGGCGCGGCGATGTCCTCCAGGTTGATGCCGCCGTAGGCCGGCGCGATGGCCTTGACGATCTGCACGATCTCGTCGGTGTCCTGGGTGTCGAGCACCACCGGCCAGGCGTCCACCCCGCCGAAGCGCTTGAACAGCGCGGCCTTGCCCTCCATCACCGGCAGGGACGCGGCCGGGCCGAGGTTGCCCAGACCGAGCACCGCCGAGCCGTCGCTGACCACAGCGACCGTGTTGCGCTTGATGGTCAGTCGCCGGGCGTCGGCCGGGTTCTCGGCGATCGCCATGCAGACCCGGGCCACCCCCGGGGTATACGCGCGGGACAGTTCGTCGCGGTTGCGCAGCGCGACCTTCGAGGTCACCTCGATCTTGCCGCCCAGGTGCAGCAGGAACGTCCGGTCCGACACCTTGCGCACGTCCACGCCGTCCAGCGCGGTCAGCGCGTCGACCACCTGGTCGGCGTGGCCGGCGTCGGCGGTGTCGCAGGTCAGGTCGACGATCACGTGGGTCGGGTCCGAGTCCACCACGTCCAGCGCCGTGACGATCGCCCCGGCCTCGCCGACGGAGGTGGTGAGCCGGCCGATCGAGGAGGCGTCCGCGGTGACGGCGATCCGGATGGTGATCGAAAATCCGGCGCTGGGCAGTCGGGTGATGGCCACGGGATCCCTCCGTAACGGCTGTGCGGCCGATCGGCCGCCGCCCGCATTTCTACCGGGTTGTCGCGGCCGACCAGCATTCGCCCCCACTTTTGGCGACCTTCACCATGGGCATATAGCAGGTGCGTTCGGCGTTGTGTCATGTCAGGATTACGTTCTACTTATCAAAACGGACAGGAGAACCGCTTGCGAGACCAGGAGAGCTTTGTCCCCGTCGAGGACGAGCTCGACGACGTCACCACCGGCGAGATGGATCTGTCGGAGCGGCAGTCCCTCCGACGCGTCCCGGGCCTGTCAACCGAGCTCACCGACGTCACCGAGGTGGAATACCGCCAGCTGCGGCTGGAGCGGGTCGTCCTGGTGGGCGTCTGGACCGAAGGCACCGTCACCGACGCGGAAAATTCGCTGACCGAGCTCGCCGCGCTGGCCGAAACGGCCGGTTCGCAGGTGCTCGAAGGGCTCATCCAGCGTCGTACCCGACCCGACCCGGCCACGTACATCGGCCGTGGCAAGGTCGACGATCTGGGTGCTGTGGTGCTCTCCACCGGCGCCGACACGGTCATCTGTGACGGTGAGCTTTCCCCGTCGCAGCTGCGCAACCTGGAGCAGCGCACCAAGGTCAAGGTCGTCGACCGCACCGCGCTGATCCTCGACATCTTCGCCCAGCACGCCAAGAGCAAGGAAGGTAAGGCGCAGGTCGAGCTGGCCCAGCTCCAATACCTGCTGCCCCGACTGCGCGGTTGGGGTGAGACGCTCTCCCGGCAGACCGGTGGTTCCGGCCGGGGCGGCGGCGCCGGCGGCGGTGTGGGTGTTCGTGGCCCCGGTGAAACCAAGCTGGAGACCGACCGGCGGCGCATCCGTCACCGCATCTCCCGGCTGCGTCGCGAGATCAAGAGCATGAAGACGGTACGCGTCACCAAGCGCGCCCGGCGTTCCCGCAACGCCGTGCCCGCGGTCGCCATCGCCGGCTACACCAACGCCGGCAAGTCCAGCTTGCTCAACCGTCTGACCGGCGCGGGCGTGCTGGTGGAGAACGCGCTGTTCGCCACGCTGGACCCGACGACCCGCAAGGCCACCACCTCGGACGGGCGGCTCTACACCCTCTCCGACACGGTCGGCTTCGTCCGACACCTTCCGCACCAGATCGTCGAGGCGTTCCGCTCGACGCTGGAGGAGGTCGCGGAGGCCGATCTGGTGGTGCACGTCGTGGACGGCACCCACCCGGATCCGGAGGAGCAGGTCCGGGCGGTCCACGCGGTGCTTGCCGAGGTCAGCGCGGACCGGCTCCCCGAGCTGTTGGTGGTCAACAAGACCGACGCGGCCGACGAGGACACTCTGCTGCGGCTCAAGCGGCTCTGGCCGGACGCGATCTTCGTGTCCGCGTACTCCGGTCGGGGCATGGACGAGCTGCGCGCGGCGATCGAGGAGCGGCTGCCGAGCCCGGCCGTGGAGGTCCGGGTCGTGCTGCCGTACGACCGGGGTGACCTGGTCGCTCGGGCGCACCGCACGGGAGAGGTGCTCAGCACGTCGCACCTGCCGGAGGGGACTCTGCTGCACGTCCGCGTCGGTGCGGAGCTGGCGGCGGAGCTGACGGCCTTCGACGTGGAGCGGCAGGGGCAGGCGGCCGGCAGCCGGTCCTGAGCGGCCACGGCGTCATCCACCGGAAACGCGCGGCATGCGACACTGGCCGAATGCGCCGCGTTGTTTCCTCGGTCACGGTTGCCCTCGGCCTGCTCGGGGCAACCGTGGCGCTCGCCGGAGTCGCCGCAGCGGCTCCCGCCCCTGGGGCGTCCGGGCCGCCCGCCGCGAACCCTGGCCAGAAGCGATGCACGATCACCGACGAGCGCCTACGGGAGCTCTCCGGGTTGGTAGCCACCAAGAGTGGCTACATCGTCATCAACGACGGCACCGACGTCGCGGCGCGCAAGCGGGTGTTCTTCCTCGACAGCAAGTGCAAGATCTCGAAGGAGCCGGTCCACTACTCGGGGCAGGGTCCGTTCGACACCGAGGATCTCGCCCTGTCCAAGGACGGCCGCACCCTCTGGATCGCCGACACCGGTGACAACCCCGACTCGAAGGAGCGCCGCAGCCGCGTCGCGCTCTGGTCGATGCCGGTCACCGGCTCCAAGCCGACGCTGCACCGGCTCTCCTACCCCGAGGCCAAGCCGCACGACGCTGAGGCGTTGCTCATCGGCGACGACGGGAAACCGCTGATCATCACCAAGGTGACCAGCGGCAAGGCGGAGATCTACACGCCGTCGGCGGCCCTCAAGAGCGGCGACACCGACCCGGTGCCGATGCGTAAGGCCGGCGAGCTCACGCTGCCGAAGACCCAGACGGAGAACACCCTCAACACGTTCGGCCGGATCGCCATCACCGGCGCGTCCCGGGCGCCGGACGGCTCCCGGGTGGTCCTGCGCACCTACGCGGACGCGTTCGAGTTCGACGTGACCGATGGCGACATCGTGGGCGCGCTCACCACCGGCAAGCCGCGGGTGACGCCGCTGGCCGACCCGTTCGGCGAGGCCATCAGCTACACCTCGGACGGAAAGTCGTTCGTCACCGTCTCCGACGCGGGCCGGTTCACCGAGGACGAGCCGCTCGACATCCTCGGCTACACCCCGTCCACGTCGACAGCCGTGCCACTGGCCGCCGAGGACGGCGCCAAGCCGGCCGCCTCGAAGTCCTGGACCGCTGGGCTGAGCCTCGACGACATCACGTACCTGGTCGGGGCGGTCGGGCTGATCGGCCTGCTGCTGGTCGCCGCCGGGATCTTCGGCATCGTTCGCGCGCGCCGCCGGCCGCCGACCGCTGACGCGTCCGACCTGTCGGATCCGGATGGTGAGCCGTTCGGCCCGCGCGGAAGCCGTGCCGTCGACGGCTTCCCGGCCGACGATGACCGCAGGGGTGGTGTCTACGGGGGCGCCGCGCCGGCCGGCGGCGCGGTCTACGGCGGCGGTGGGGGTCGTGGTGGCCCGGCCCCGGCGGGTGGTGCGGGTCGCGGTGGCCCGGCCCCGGCGGGTGGTGCGGGTCGCGGTGGCCCGGCCCCGGCGGGCGGTGCCGTGTACGGCGGTGCCCGCCGGCCGGCTCCGGCTGACGGTGGCTACGGTGCGCCGCGCCCGGACGGCGGCGGTGCTGGCGTTTACGGCGGCGGCGGTCGCCCCCCGGCCAGTGGTGGCGGTCGTCCCCCGGCCGATGGCGGTGGTCGTCCCCCGGCTGGCGGCGGTGGTCGTCCCCCGGCTGGCGGCGGTGGCCGTCCTCCGGCTGGCGGCGGTGGCCGTCCTCCGGCCGGTGGCGGTGGTCGTCCGCAGGGCGGCGGTGGCCGTCCTGGCGGTGGTGTGTACGGCGGCGACGGCGGTCAGCCTGGTCGGGCGGAGCCTCCCCGGCGCGGCGGGCAGGAGCCCGACTACCGGGGCCAGCGGCCCAGCCGGCGACGTGACGACGACTCGCCCGTCGACCCGTACGGGCAGTATCCCGGGGGCGGTCGCGGTCCCCGAGGCGACCGTTACTGATCGGACGCTGAGCCGCTCATTTGCCCTGACGAGCGGTGCGGGTGAGCGCCGTTGGCACCCACCCGCCGATCGGTCAGATCCGGCGTAGCACCGCCACGACCCGGCCCATGATGGTGGCGTCGTCGCCGGGAATCGGGTCGAAGGCCGGGTTCTGCGGCATCAGCCAGACGTGCCCGTCGCGCCGCCGGTAGGTCTTCACTGTCGCCTCGCCGTCGAGCATGGCGGCCACGATCTCGCCGGAGTCGGCGGTCGGCTGCTGCCGGACGACCACCCAGTCGCCGTCGCAGATCGCCGCGTCGAGCATCGAATCGCCCTTGACCTGGAGCATGAAGACCTCGCCCTCACCCACCAGCTCGCGGGGGAGCGGGAAGATGTCCTCCACGGCCTGCTCGGCGAGGATCGGCCCACCGGCGGCGATCCGACCGAGCATCGGCACGTACGCCGGGGTCGGCCGCTGTGCCCTCGACAGCTCGTCGTCGATCGCCTCGCTGGGGGCGCGCACGTCCACCGCGCGCGGCCGGTTCGGGTCGCGGCGCAGGAAGCCCTTCTTCTCCAACTCCTTGAGCTGGTAGGCGACGCTGGACGGCGACACCAGGCCGACCGCCTCGCCGATCTCGCGGACGCTCGGCGGGTAGCCGTGGCGCTCCACCCAGGTGCGGATGAACTCCAGGATGCGCCGTTGGCGGGCGGTCAGGTCGACTGTCGCCGGGTCGGGGAAGGTGCTGACCACCGGGGTGACCGGGCGCACGGCGGGCTGACCCGTCCGGCTGCGCGCGGCGCTGCGGCGTCGGGTGGCTGGCGGGCCCGCCTCGGTGATCTGCTGCGGGCTCTTCGGCCGGCTGGCCCGGTCCTCGGTCACGTCCGTCCTCCCTGGTCGGCGCTGGGTGCCTCGTCGGCTCGTGGTGCGTGCGGTGGTGCCACGTTGTTCATGACCGTATAGGTGAGATCAGTCATTTTCAAACATCTGTACGACCTCTCACCGGCGTGTCGGGGTGAAAAAGCGCTCCGGTCGTACGGATGTTCTGATAAATGGTACGTCAGGTAGCACTGGTGTTCGATCCTGGACCATTTTCCGGCCGTGTCCGGCCGGTTGGCCGGTAACCCGGGCGGCATCGTGACGTTGGGTCTTCGGGCGCTGTGCGGTGCGTGGGTGACCGGATGGTCCGTGACGCGCCGGACACGCCGGCCAACTTGACCCGGCTTCCGCAGCGACATACGGTCGACCCCTAGATGTAGTAGTGACACGGGCGTAAGTTGCCTACAGGTTGGGTCTGACTACCGACCGCACTCCCGTAACGTCGATCACGGCGGCGTCATCCGAGGATGGCACCGTCGCGGTGAGTCGTGTCCGAGGGTGTCCGGAGTGCTCGCAGTTGATCATTATTAGGAGGTTGGCGAATGCGGTGTCCGTACTGCCGGCACGCTGACTCCCGGGTGGTCGACTCGCGGGAGGCCGACGACGGCCAGCTCATCCGACGGCGGCGGTCCTGCCCGGAGTGCGGCAAACGGTTCACCACCGTCGAGGAGGCGGTCCTCGCGGTCGTCAAGCGCAGCGGGGTGACCGAGCCGTTCAGTCGCACGAAGATCATCGGCGGGGTGCGTAAGGCGTGCCAGGGCCGGCCGGTGGACGACGACTCACTCGCGCTGCTCGCGCAGCGGGTGGAGGAGACCGTCCGGGCCAAGGGGGCCGCCGAGATCCCCAGCCACGACGTGGGCCTGGCGATCCTGGGTCCGCTACGCGACCTGGACGAGATCGCCTACCTGCGGTTCGCCAGCGTCTACCGCTCGTTCGACTCGCTCGCCGACTTCGAGCGCGAGATCGAGACGTTGCGGGCCGCGGCGCAAGCGCGGGAGCAGGGCCGGGCCGGTGCGGTTGAGGCCGCCGGCCGTACCAGCTGAATCTTCACAGTTTTTCAAGAGATTGGGACGCGCGGTGGGTGACCGCGCAGACGAGGGGGGCGACGGCGTGACAACTAGCCGTTCACGAAGCAAGGCAGGCGCGGGGCTGAAGATCGAGCGGGTGTGGACGACCGAGGGGGTCCACCCGTACGACGAGGTCTCCTGGGAGCGCCGTGACGTCGTGATGACGAACTGGCGGGACGGCTCGATCAACTTCGAGCAGCGTGGGGTGGAGTTCCCGGAGTCGTGGAGCGTCAACGCGGCCAACATCGTGACCACCAAGTACTTCCGGGGTGCGGTGGGGACCTCGGAGCGGGAGTGGTCGCTCAAGCAGCTGATCGACCGGGTGGTCACCACCTACCGCACCGCGGGTGAGGAGTACGGCTACTTCGCCGACCCGGCCGACGCCGAGGTCTTCGCGCACGAGCTGACCTGGATGCTGCTCAACCAGGTGTTCAGCTTCAACTCGCCGGTCTGGTTCAACGTCGGCACGCCGTCGCCGCAGCAGGTCAGCGCCTGCTTCATCCTGGCCGTCGACGACTCGATGGACTCGATCCTCGACTGGTACAAGGAGGAGGGGCTGATCTTCAAGGGCGGCTCCGGCTCCGGGGTCAACCTGTCGCGCATCCGCTCGTCCCGTGAGCTGCTCTCCTCCGGCGGCAACGCCTCCGGCCCGGTCAGCTTCATGCGCGGCGCGGACGCCTCCGCCGGCACCATCAAGTCCGGCGGTGCGACCCGCCGGGCGGCCAAGATGGTCATCATCGACGTCGACCACCCGGACATCCAGGAGTTCGTGGTCACGAAGGCGCGCGAGGAGGACAAGATCCGCGCGCTGCGTGACGCCGGGTTCGACATGGACCTCGGCGGCTCCGACATCGTCAGCGTGCAGTACCAGAACGCCAACAACTCGGTTCGGGTCTCCGACGAGTTCATGTCGGCGGTGGAGAACGGCAAGGGCTTCGACCTGCGCGGCCGGCTGGACGGCTCGGTGATCGAGACCGTCGACGCCAAGAACCTGTTCCGCTCCATCTCCCAGGCCGCCTGGGAGTGCGCCGACCCCGGTCTGCAGTACGACGACACGATCAACGACTGGCACACCTGCCCGGAGACCGGGCGGATCACCGCGTCGAACCCGTGCTCGGAGTACCTGCACCTGGACAACTCCTCGTGCAACCTGGCCTCGCTCAACCTGATGAAGTTCCTCCGCGCCGACGGTGGCTTCGAGGTGGAGAAGTTCGTCAAGTCCGTCGAGTTCGTCATCACCGCGATGGACATCTCGATCTGCTTCGCCGACTTCCCGACCGAGAAGATCGGTGAGACGTCCCGCGCCTACCGGCAGCTCGGCATCGGCTACGCCAACCTCGGTGCCCTGCTGATGGCCACCGGCCTGCCGTACGACTCGGACCAGGGCCGCTCGGTCGCCGCGGCGATCACCTCGCTGATGACCGGCACCGCCTACCGCCGCTCGGCCGAGCTGGCCGGCGTCGTCGGCCCGTACGACGGCTACGCCCGCAACGCGGAGCCGCACAAGCGGGTCATGCGCAAGCACGCCGCGGCCAACGACGAGATCAAGCCGACCAGCCCGGTGGCCACCGCTATCGTCCGCGAGGCGACCAAGCAGTGGACCCAGGGCAACAAGATCGGTGACAAGTTCGGTTGGCGCAACGCGCAGGCCAGCGTCCTCGCCCCGACCGGCACGATCGGCTTCATGATGGACTGCGACACGACCGGCGTGGAGCCGGACCTGGCGCTGGTCAAGTTCAAGAAGCTTGTCGGCGGCGGCTCGATGCAGATCGTCAACCAGACGGTGCCGCGCGCCCTGCGCAGCCTCGGCTACCCCGAGGAGCAGGTCGAGGCGATCGTCGAGCACATCGCCGACCACGGCCACGTGGTGGACGCCCCCGGCCTCAAGCCGGAGCACTACCCGGTCTTCGACTGCGCCATGGGCGAGCGGTCGATCGCCCCGATGGGTCACGTGCGGATGATGGCGGCCATCCAGCCGTTCGTCTCCGGCGCCATCTCCAAGACGGTCAACATGCCGGAGGCGGCCACCGTCGAGGACATCGAGAAGATCTACTTCGAGGGCTGGAAGCTCGGCCTCAAGGCGCTGGCGATCTACCGGGACAACTGCAAGGTCGGCCAGCCGCTCTCGGTGGGCAAGTCCAACAAGGCCACCGAGCCGGCCGCCGTCGAGGCCGCGCCGGCCGCAGTCGAGAAGGTCATCGAGTACCGGCCGGTGCGCAAGCGCCTGCCGAAGAAGCGCCCGTCCGAGACGGTCAGCTTCTCCGTCGGTGGCGCCGAGGGTTACCTGACCGCGTCGTCCTACCCGGACGACGGCCTCGGTGAGGTCTTCCTGAAGATGTCCAAGCAGGGCTCCACCCTGGCCGGCGTGATGGACGCCTTCTCGGTGGCCATCAGCATCGGCCTTCAGTACGGCGTGCCGCTGGAGACGTTCGTCAGCAAGTTCACCAACATGCGCTTCGAGCCGGCCGGCATGACGGACGACCCGGACGTGCGGATGGCGGCCTCGGTGATGGACTACATCTTCCGTCGCCTGGCGCTGGACTTCCTGCCCTACGAGCGCCGCGCCGAGCTGGGCATCTTCACCGCCTCGGAGCGGGCCGCGCAGCTGCGGGCCGAGGCCGACGCGGAGGCCGCCGGCGTCACCGGCGCCGAGCTGACCGCGATGGCGTCGTCCGCTCCGGTGGAGACTCCGGCCAAGCCGGAGGCTGTCGCCCAGCCGGCCCAGGAGATGGCCGACGTGGCCGCCGCCAAGCCGGCTCCGAGCGTGGGTTCCAGCACCGAACTGCTGGAGGCCGTGATCGGCAAGGCCGCCGACGCACCGCTCTGCTTCACCTGCGGTACGAAGATGCGCCCCGCCGGTAGCTGCTACGTCTGCGAGGGCTGCGGCTCCACCAGCGGCTGCAGCTGACGTACGCGTATCACCGAACCACCCGCGAGCGCGGCAGGGATCACCTGCCGCGCTCGCGGCGTTCCGCTCGTGGCAGGGTCGATGGACCTGCCCGCTCACCGCATGATCAACTCGACTTCCGTGAAACCGGCGTATCAATCTCGCCCGGATACCGCGGCTTCATGCAACCCGAGTCGATCATGCAGAAGAACTCCGGGGATGACCTCTGGCTGGTGCCGCTCGACTTGCGCCAGATCGGGTGATCAGAGGTATCCATGATCACTCTCTCAGGTGAAGCCGCCTCGATCACTTGATGCTGAGTAGCTGTGGACAACCGGGCTACTCAGCATCAAGTGATCTCGGCGGCCGGGTTACTGGCTGGCTCGCTCGGCGGCGCGTACGGCGTTGCGGAACAGCATCGCGACTGTGGTCGGGCCGACCCCGCCGACCCGGGGCGTGATGGCGCCGGCGACCTCGGCGCACGCTTCGTCCACGTCCGGCAGGAGGCGCCGGCCTTCGTAGCGGACGCCGGCGCCGATGACGACGGCGCCGGGCTTGACGTGCTCAGGCTGCACGATCCGGGGTACGCCGGCGGCGGCGACGAGGATGTCGGCGCGGCGGGTGTAGCGGGCCCAGTCGGGCACCCCGGTGTGGACGACGGTGACGGCGGCGTTGGCGGTCGGGCGCTTCTGGGCGAGCAGCATGGCCAGGGGGCGGCCCAGGGTGGCGCCCCGGCCGAGGATGACTACCTCACGACCGGCGACGGGGATCTCGTAGTACGCCAGGAGGGCTTCGATGCCGGCGGGGGTGCACGGCAACGGGCCGGGCAGGCCGACGGCGAGACGCCCCATGTTCAGCGGATGCATGCCGTCGACGTCCTTGTCCGGGTCGATGGTCTGCAACGCCGCGTCGTAGTCCAGATGCCCCGGAACTGGGTACTGCACGAGCAGCCCGTGTACGGCCGGATCGTTGTTGAACCGGGCAATGGTCTGGTGCAGTTCGGCCTGGGTGACTGTGGCAGGCAGGTGCGCGTGCGGGGAGTCGAACCCGAGCGCGGCGGCCTGGCGCTGCTTGATGGCGATGTAACCGGCGCTGGCGTCGTCGTCGCCGACGAGGATGGTGGCGAGGCTCGGTGTGATCCCGCGGCTGCGCAGCTGGGCGGCTGCGGCGGCGGTCTCGGCCAGGACGGCTTCGGCGACCGGTGCGCCCGGCAGGAGCCGGGCGGTGCCGGACGGGGTGTGGTGCTCGGCGGATGCGCTGGTTGTGGTCATGACGGTCCCTCGACGCAGGCGCCCAGGCGGTCGACGCCCGCGAGAGGCTCCCCGATGGTTTGACCATCCCCGTGCCGCCAGTCGCCGGTGATCCGATGATGCCGCATCAGCAGGGCGATTGCCCAGTTGGGCCAGCAGCGCCGGCGGACTCGCGCCGGGATGGTTCGGTAACACTCGTGCTCCGCCTTACGAAGAAGGGGTGTGAGGGCTACGAGGGAGGACGGCCTGTGAATGAGCCGAGCCGAGCCGATGACGACATTTCCGGCATCGGAGCCGATCCGGTGGCCTTCGAGGTCTTCTACCGGCGGCACCTGGAGGCGGTGGGCCGGTTCGTGGCGCGGCGGGTCGACGACCCGCATCTCGCCGCCGACCTCACCGCCGACGTGTTCCTGGCGGTGATCGAGTCGGCGGCCGGCTACCGGCCGGACCGGGGGAGTCAGATCGGCTGGCTGTACGGGGTGGCCCGCAACGTCATCGGCGACGAGCGGCGTCGGGCGGCTCAACGGCTGCGGGTGACCGGCCGACTGGCCGGGCGACGGGACCTGAGCCCCGACGACATCGCCCGCATCGAGGAGCGGATCGACGCCGAGTCGGCGGCCCGCCGCACCCACAGGGCGCTGCGCGAGCTACCCGAGGGCACCAGAACGCTCGTCGAACTCGTCGCCGTGGACGGCCTCACCGTCGCGGAGGCGGCGGCAGTGCTCGGGGTGTCACCTGTCGCCGCTCGGGTCCGCCTGCATCGTGCCCGCCGCGTCGTCCGCGCCGTGCTCGCCCGCCCGGTCACCACCCTCGCCTGATGAGACGGAGATGACGCCATGAACAAGACCGAACCGTCGCCGCAGGGTTTCGAGGAGCAGCTCCTGCGGGATCTGACCGCACACGTGGCCCAACGGGCCGAGGCGGCGTCGGAGGCCCGTCCCGCCGGACGCCGCGCCCGGTTCCTCCACGGTTGGCGCCTGGCCGGAGCGTTCGGGCTGGCGGTGACGCTGACCGCCGGTGCGCTGGTGGTGCAGACGATCAGGGTGGGCGACCAGCCGCCGACTGCCAGCGCGTCGGAGATCTTCCATCTGGCGGCCGAAGCAGCCCGGCAGCAGCCGGAGCTCACCGCCCGACCCGATCAGTACGTCTTCACGGAAAACCTGGCGACGATCCGGGACCTGCCGGCCAGCGGGCCTTACCAGACCATTCGGAACCAGCTGTGGCAGTCGGCCGGTGGAGTCGCGTACACGCAGGGACGCTACCGACCGGAGAGCGACCCGAACGGGTGGGGCGAGCTGCGGGAGCTCCGGATCAACGATGCCACCGATCCCACGAAGGATCTCGACGCGTTCCAGCCGCCGGCATACCACGGCGACCTGCCCACCGACCCGGACGAGCTGCTTCGATACCTTCGGGAAAACCCGGTCGACCTGCACCTCCCGGAAGGAGCCGATGAGGAGGCCGTCTACGGGGACGAGAGCATGGCGTACACCACCGCGCGGTTGATGCTCCAGGGCTACGTGCCACCCCGATCGCTGGCGGCGCTGTTCGAACTGTTGGCACGGGAGCCCGGGGCGGTCGTCATATCGGGCGACGTGGTGGACGCTGCCGGTCGGCATGGGGTGGCGATCCGGATGCCCGGTGTGATCGGTGGCAACGAGGACCTGCTCTTCGACCGCGACACCCACGTCTTCCTCGGCCGCCGTGGGTCGGTGGTGCGCGACGGCAAGGAGTCCCTGCACACGGCTGTCGCGCTACTCCGCATCGCAATCGTCGACCGGCCGGGCCAGCTGCCCTGAGCGGCGCTGGCACCGCCCCGGACGTGGCCGGCCGGTCACGTCGGACCGGTCAGGGCTGGGCGAACAGCGGGCCGTAGTTCGAGCGGAACATCTGCTCGCCGAGGCGGCGCATCACCAGGTCGCGCAGCGCGGGCGGGAGCCCGGTGGCCTTGTCGCGGCGGTGGGTCTGGCTGAGCACCCAGTCGGTACGCGGGCGGCGTCGCGCCTCGTACCCGCGCAGGGCCTCGGCGATGGACCCGGCAGCGGCCAACGAGGATGCGAGCACGACGGCGTCCTCCAGGGCCATCGCCGCGCCCTGGGCCATGTTCGGCGAGGTGGCGTGGGCGGCGTCGCCGATCAGCAGCACCGGGCCCCGGGACCAGGAGTCGAGCACGACCTCCTGGTTCGGCCCGGCGTGCAGGGTGCTGTCGTCGTAGTCGAGGGCCTTGAGCATGGTGGCCACCGGCTCGGTGAACGTCGCGGCAAGCTCGTCGCGCCAGCCGGGCCGGTCGGCCACCGGGCCGTCGTTGTAGTAGCAGTACGTGTGCTCAGCGCTGATGGGGATGGTCAGGAACTGCCGACCGCGCCCCAACTGCACCGACCAGACCGGCTCGTCGTCGACGCGGGGTGCGACCCACCGGTACGCGTACTGGCCGAGGTCGCGGGCCGCCTGACCGTCGAAGGCGAGCCGGCGGACCGTCGAGTTCACCCCGTCCGCGCCGAGCACCAGGTCGTACCGTCCGGTGCTGTTGTCGTCGAACTCGACGGCGACCCGGTCGCCCTCTGGCAGGAGCGCGACCGGCTGGCGGCCCCAGCGGATCGGGGTGTCGCCGACGCCGGCGAGCAGTGCCCGGTGCAGGTGGGCCCGGGGCAGCGACACGCACGGTCCGACGCCCCGCCACAGCGCGGCCACGTCGATGTCGAAGAGGCGACGCCCGCGCTGGTTCGCGCTGCGCTGCCGGGTGATCTCCACGGAGACGTCGGAGACCGGCTCGGCCAGACCGAGTACGTCGAGCATCCGGGTCGCGTTGCCGGTGAGGTAGATCCCGGTGCCGGAGTCGGTCGGCCCGGATGCCCGCTCGACCACGTCGACAGTGGCACCCCACTCGCGTAGCGCGGCCACCGTCGCCAGTCCGGCGACACCTCCGCCGACGATCAGTACCCGGACACCGTCACCCCGCACGACACTTTCCTCCCCGTTGCCCCTGCGCGACCCCGCTGAGCTGCTGCTCAACGGTCCAGCCGCCGCAGCACTCTACGAGGCGGGTGAGTCAGCGCACGGGAACGGGGGCTGAAATACCGAGGAATGGGCTGCGACGATGAGGCATGACGACAGCTGAGACGTACGCCGAGTTCGGCAGCCGCGAGGCGCGCGGGGTGTCGCCCACGTATGAGCGCCTGTCGCAGGCCGTGGCCCGCGACGACGACCTGCTCACAGTGCTCGACGGGCTACCGCCGGCCAAACGCCAGCCGAATCTGCTGTTCGGCGTCGTCCGCTGGCTCGGTGGCCCTGTCGACGACCCGGCCGCGTTCCACGACTACGTGATGACGCACTGGCCGGCCATCGAGACGCAGATGCTCACCCGGGCCACCCAGACGAACGAGGCCGGTCGGTGCGCGGTCCTGCTGCCGGTGCTCGCCGCGTTGCCGCAGCCCCTCGCCCTGCTGGAGGTCGGTGCGTCGGCCGGGCTCTGCCTCTACCCCGACCGGTACGCGTACCGCTACGGCGACCATCGGGTCGGTTCCGGTGAGCTGGTCCTCGACTGCGCGGCCAACGGGTTGGCACCGCCGGCAGGCGTACCCCAGGTGGTGTGGCGGGCCGGCCTGGACCTCAACCCGCTCGACGTGACCGACAGCGACGACGTGTCCTGGTTGGACGCCCTGATCTGGCCGGAGCACGCCCACCGGCGGGCCCGGCTGCGCGCGGCGGCGGCGGTTGCCGCGGCCGACCCGCCGCTGCTGGTCCGCGGCGACCTGGTTGACGACCTGCCGGCGCTGGCCGCGCGGGCGCCGACCGACGCGACGCTTGTGGTCTTCCACACGTCAGTGCTCTACCAGGTGCCGCAGCCGCGCCGGGACGCGTTCGTCCGGTTGGTCCGCGAGCTGCCGGGGCACTGGGTGGCGAACGAGGGGCCGGAGGTGCTCCGGTACGACGGGTTGCCCGCCCCACCGAGCGACGTGCTGCACAACGTCCTCGCGCTCGACGGAAAGCCGCTGGCCTGGGCCAGAGGTCACGGCCAGGCGCTGACCTGGTTCGGCTGACGTCACCAGGCCGCTGGTTGGACGCCGGCCAGCTCAACGAGCCGGTTCGGGCATCCGGGCGCGCAGGGCTCGGATGAACCAGTCCACCGCAGGCGCCGTCGCGTCGCCGGTCGCCCAGCCGTTGAGCACCGCCAACAGGTCGATGTAGCGGTCCCGGCGGGGGTCGTTGGCCGGTTCCAGCCGATCGAGCAGCCGTCGACGCACGTCGGCCTCGTCGGAGTGATGGTGCAGGTTCGCGTACCGGTTGGTGACGGCTGTGACCACCGGATCGGCGTCCGGGCTGGCCGGGTCGAGACCGGCCGCGAGGGCGGGGGCCACCGCGTCCCGGACCATCGCGACGGCGTCCGGGCGGGGCAGCCCCGGGACGTCGTTGTCGGCGGCGTGCTGCCGCACCAGCCGCCGCATCCGGGCCCGGAACTCCGGCTCCCGACTCAGCTCGGCCAGCTCCAGCCACGCCTCGACCTGCGCGGTGTCGGGATCGTCGGGAAGCTCCGGTGTCAACGAGACGACCGCACCCCGGTACGCGGGCTGGTCGCCGAGGCCGGCGAAGACGCCGTCCAGGAAGTCCGCCACCAACTGCCCGCGTTCGCGGGCGGTGAGCTGGGCCAGTCGGTGCAGCTCGTCCACCTCGGTCGGGCCCGACCCGCGCCTCGCCGCGACGGTGAGCACCGCCTGGCGCAGCCGCAGCACCCGGATCTGCACGGCCAACGCCTCGGCGTGTGCGGCGGCCACCTCGGGCAGGGATACCTCCTGGTCCACCACCCGCCGAATGGTGGCCAGGTCCAGGCCGAGGTCACGCAGCGTCCGGACCAGTTCCAACCGGGCCACTGCCGCATTGCCGTACCGCCGGTAGCCGGCCGGGCTCCGGTCCGTCGGCGGCACCACCCCGCTGTCGGCGTAGTACCGGATGGTCTTGACGCTCAGGCCGGTCCGTCGGGCCAGGTCGCCGATCGTGTGAAACGTCTGCCCGCTCATGCCCCCACCCTCGCGTCTCCCCCCGGTGGAGACTCAAGCACCATCCGGGCCGGCGAGGAACGCCGCGACCGTCGCGGTGAACGCTTCGGGGTCGTCGAGCCACGGGTAGTGCCCGGCGCCCCGCTGGACGACCAGCTCGGCGCGTGGACTCAGCTCGGCGAACTGGGCCACCAGGCCCGGCGGTGCGGCCAGGTCGACAGCGCCGGCGAGCAGCAGCACCGGGCCTCGATGGGCGGAGAGGGCCGCACGGGTGGCCGGCGGATCGAAGGCGCCTTCGGAGCTGAAGATCCCGGCCAACTCCTCGTTGCGCTGGCCGGACTCGGCGGCCTGGTGGACCTGAGCGGCAGTGTCCCACCGGCCGTACAGGAACGGAGCGATCTCCTGCTGGGAGGCGGGCCCGGCCCGGCCCGGCCCGCGAGGATGGACTCCACCGCCGCGGCGGCCACCGGAAACCATGGCTCGCCGGCCCGGGCATCGGTGACCTCCTGGCGCTGCGCGTCGGTCACCTGCAGCCCTACCGCTCGGATGCTCGGGTTCACCAGCGCGAGTCGGCCCACCCGATCGGGGTGCCGGGTCAGGTACCGCAGAGCCAGGTTGGTGCCGGCTGAGTGCCCGAGCAGATCCAGCTGGTCGAGGCCCAGGTGGCCGCGCAGCGCCTCCACATCGTCGACCATGCGGTCGCAGCGGCAGGTCGAGACGTCAGCCGGGACCGCCGAGCGACCGGTGCCCCGCGGATCGAGGATGACCAGCGTCCGGTGCGCGCCCAGACCGCCGAGGTCACCGAGGTACGCGGAGTCACGCATCGGCCCGCCCGGCAGGCAGACCAGCGGATCCCCAACCCCGACCGTCCGGTACGCGAGGATGGTCCCGTCGATCGCGTCGAATGTGGTGGCCATCGGTCAGCGGACCCGCTGGTGGCGGAGCAGAACCACCCCGTTGCCGAAGACCCGGCTCTCCACCAGCCGCAGACCGGTCGGAGTCTCGGCGTCGGGGAAGAGTCGGCGGCCCTTACCGACCAGCACCGGGTGGACGTAGATCCGGTACTCGTCGATCAGGTCGTGCCGGGCGAACGTCGCGGCCAGGTCGGCCCCGCCGAGCGCCAGGTCGCCGCCCGGTTCGGCGGTGAGCTTGCGGACCTGCTCGACGTCGACCTCGCGCACGACTGTGGCGTTCCAGTCGGCGTGGTCGAGGGTGCGCGAGTAGACGATCTTCGGCATGTCCCGCCAGATCCGGGCGAACTCGCGCTCCGGGCCGCTGGCGGTCGGGTCCTGATCGGCGGTCGGCCAGTAGGAGGCCATCAGCTCGTGGCTGACCCGGCCGCTGAGGAACCCACCCATCGGGGCGATCACGTCGTTGAAGTGCTGGTGCAACTCCTCGTCGACCTGGTGCCAGCCGATGTCGCCACCCGGGCCCTCGAAGAACCCGTCCAACGACAGGCTCATCTGCACAACGATCTTCCGCACCGTGTCTCCTCCATATGCGTCGATGGATGTCGAACCCGATCGTCGTCGGACCGTACGACGAAACGACCGGTCGCCGCGACGACGCAGAGGCATGTCGGGCATCCGGGCAGCGGGAGGTTGACCACGACCGGTCCCTAGACTGCTGCGGTGACCGGAGAGCGACCACCCCTGGCCGACCGGCCGCTCACCGAGCCGCACCCGTCCCGGCTGCCGTCCGAACACCCCGACCGGGCCCGGATCCTCGCCGCGCACACCGCCGCGTTGGCCGCCGGTGAGGCCGGTTACCTCGACCCGGCGAGCGGGCTGTTCGTGCTCAGCGCCAATTTCCTGGCCCGCCGTGGAACGTGCTGCGGGCGCGGCTGCCGGCACTGTCCGTACGTGGACGATCCACCCTCGGAACAGGCGTAAACGGGGACTTCCGTGCGACACCGACACCCCGTACGGTGTCCGACGGACACTTGGCGGGCACCTTCCGCCGTCGGTCGGCGAGAGGGTGGAGTGTGCGCGGGCGGATCGTGGTCGCCGGGCTGGCCGGGCTGCTGGTGAGTGGCTGCGCCGACGAGGCGGAACCGGCGGCGGTGCCGCCGCCGGTGCCGATAGCTGTTGACGTGGCGGCTGCCTCCTCGGGCGGCGCCTGCCGCCTGCTGGACTTCGCGGTGATCGAGCAGACGGTGAAGGTCCGCTTCGACGTGGCGGCGGCCAGTGAACAGGGCGACACCCACACCTGTGTGGTCCGGGCCGCAGGTGCCACATTGCCGGAGTTGACGCTCACCGTGACCGAGACCACGATCGACAAAGCCAGCTTCGGCGCGGACGTGGTGCCGGACAAGGCGGCGAAGGTCACCGGGCTGGGTCAGCAGGCGTACAAGCGGACCACCGCCGCGGCGAGCGGGCACGGCCCGGTCGCCGAGGTGGGCTGGCTGGCCGGCGACGGACGGCTGGCCACTGTGAGTTGGACCACGGCCCGCGGCAGTGCGCGTTCGGCTGTGGAGAAGCTGACCGGCGACCTGACCGCGTTGGCCAAAAAGGTGGACACCCGGGCGTTGTGACGCCCGGGTGCCCGGTTGGTCAGTTGGCGGCGACGAAGACCCGGGAAGCGACCTCGCGGGGCAGCCGCACCCGGTCACCGGAGCGGTCGATCGACACCCCGTCGCGCTCCTGGGCCACTGTCACTGTGGCACCCGGGTCGACACCCGCGGCGTGGAGTTGGCGCAGCACGTCGGCGTCCTTCTGCACGCTCTCGCAGATGCGGCGCACCACTACCGACCCGGAGAGGCCGGGGAAGGCCAGGTTGCGCTCGCCCTCGGCGGCCTCGGTGGTCTCCGCCGCCGGCGAACCCAGCTCCTGAAGCCCGGGGATCGGGTTGCCGTACGGGGAACGGGTCGGCCGGTTGAGCAGGTCGTAGACCCGCTTCTCCACTGCGTCGCTCATCACGTGCTCCCAGCGGCAGGCCTCCTCGTGGGCCTCCTCGTAGGGCATTCCGATGACGTTGACCAGCAGCAGCTCGGCGAGGCGGTGCTTGCGCATCACGGACACGGCGCTGCCGCGACCCAGGGCGGTGAGCGTCAGGTGCCGGTCTCCCTCGACTGTGAGCAGGCCGTCGCGCTCCATCCGGGCGACGGTCTGACTCACGGTGGGGCCACTCTGCTGCAGCCTCTCGGCGATCCGGGCACGCAGCGGTGGCACCCCCTCTTCTTCCAATTCGAGGATGGTGCGCAGGTACATTTCGGTCGTATCGACCAGGTCGTGAGACTTCATAAGGTCAGCGGCCCTCCGGTGCACGATGTTACCTCGGAGAACGGCTGGTGACCTTCGCCGAACCGCGTGCCCTCCACGCGAATGGTGTTGGATGGTCGCCATGTCCGGTACCCAGGAGCCGTTGGTCGAGGTCGATCGGCTCGTCGCCGAACTCGACCAGGTCGATCCGCCCACCCTGCTCGACGTCCGCTGGCGGCTCGTCGGCCCGCCCGGGCGCGACGACTACCTCGCCGGCCACCTGCCCGGGGCGGTCTTCGTCGACCTGGACACCGCGCTCTGTGGGGCGCCGGGCGCCGGCGGCCGGCACCCGTTGCCCGACCCGGCCACGTTGCAGGCCGCGCTGCGAGCCGCCGGCGTCCGCGCCGGTCACCCAGTGGTGGTGTACGACGGCGGCGACGGCATGGCCGCCGCACGGGCCTGGTGGACGCTGCGCTGGGCGGGTCACCGGCCGGTACGCCTGCTGCACGGCGGCTACCCGGCCTGGGTGGCCGCCGGCCGGCCCGTCTCCACCGACGCGCCCGCCCCACCCCCCGGTGACGTCGTGGTGCGCCCCGGTGATCTCCCGGTGCTCGACGCCGGGCAGGCCGCCGCGCTGGCCGCCGCGGACGACGCCGCGTTGCTCGACGTACGGGCGGCGCCGCGCTACCGGGGCGAGGTCGAGCCGATCGACCCGGTCGCCGGGCACGTGCCGGGAGCGGCGAACCTGCCCGCCGGGGAGTACGTCGGGCCGGACGGCCGTTTCCTGGCCGCCGACGTGCTGAGGGAGCGGTTCGCCGCCGCCGGGGTGACCGAGGGGCGGGCCGTCGGGGCGTACTGCGGCTCGGGGGTGACCGCCGCCCAGGCGGTGCTCGCGCTGCACCTGGCCGGCCGCACGGACGCCGCGCTCTACGTTGGATCGTGGAGCAACTGGGTCGCGGACCCGGCCCGACCGGTCGCCTCCGGGCCGATACCTGGCCGCTGACCAGCGCGTGCGGTGGGCCGGCGCCGATCCTCGTGCGACGATGGGCTCATGTCCGACGACACTGTTGTGGTGTGGGACGAGTCGCTGCTCGCCTACGACATGGGTGACCATCCACTCGACCCGGTCCGGGTGGAGCTGACCATCGCGCTCGCCCGCGAGCTGGGCATCCTCAATCGGCCAGGGGTGCGGGTGATCAAGCCGGAGCCCGCCGACGATGCCCTACTCACCCGGGTGCACGCGCCGGCCTACCTCGCCGCGGTGCGCAACGCGCCGCGCGACCCGCTCTTCGCCGGGTACGGGCTGGGCACCTCCGACAACCCGGTCTTCGAGGGGATGCACGAGTCCAGCGCGCTGATCGCCGGCGCGACGGTGGCCGCCGCCGAGGCGGTCTGGCGCGGCGACGCCCGGCGGGCGGTGAACGTGGCCGGTGGGCTGCACCATGCGATGTCCGCCCGAGCCTCCGGCTTCTGCGTCTACAACGACCCCGCGGTGGCCATCGCCCGCCTGCTCGACCTCGGCGCGGAGCGGGTGGCGTACGTGGACGTCGACGTGCACCACGGCGACGGTGTGCAGGACATCTTCTGGAACGACCCTCGGGTGCTGACGGTCAGCCTGCACGAGACCCCGCTGGCCCTCTTCCCGGGCACGGGTTTCCCGGACGAGACGGGTGGGCCGGGTGCGCAGGGCACCGCCGTCAACATGCCGTTGCCGCCCGGCGTCGACGACAGCGGCTGGCAGCGCGCGTTCCACGCGATAGTGCCGTCGGTGCTGCGCGCGTTCCGGCCGCAGGTGCTGGTCAGCCAGTGCGGCGCGGACGGGCACCGGCTGGATCCGCTCGCCGACCTGAACCTGACAGTGGACGGGCAGCGGGCCACCTACCTGGCGATGCGGGCGCTCGCCGACGAGTTGTGCGACGGCCGGTGGGTGGCCACCGGTGGCGGCGGGTACGCGCTCGTCGAGGTGGTGCCCCGGGCCTGGAGTCACCTGCTGGCCGTGGCCACCGGTGACCCGATCGACCCGGCCACGCTCACCCCACCCGCGTGGCGGGACCTGGTCGCCTCCCGACGTCTGGGCCGGGAGGTGCCGCTGCGGATGACCGACGACGCCGACCCGTCGTACGAGCCGTGGCAGCCGACCGGCGAGCCGAACGCGGTGGACCGGGCGATCGCGGCCACCCGCAAGACGGTCTTCCCGCTGCTCGGGCTCGACCCGCACGATCCACGGGACTGAGCCGGGCCGGGGGAGGGCGTACCGGTGCCGACAGTGGACCATCCGGTCGACGTGCTGCTCAGTGATGGCAGCACGGTCCAGTTGCGCCCGATCGACCCGGCCGATGCGCCGGGCATCGTGGCGATGCACAGCCGGTTCTCCGAGCGCACCCGCTACCTGCGGTACTTCTCGCCGTACCCGCGCATCCCGGAGCGGGATCTGATCCGTTTCGTCACAGTGGACCACCACGACCGGGAGGCGTTCGTGGTGCTGGCCGCCGACCGGATCGTCGCGGTCGGCCGGTACGAGCGGCTCGGCCCGCAGGCCCCCGAGGCGGAGGTGGCCTTCGTGGTGGAGGACGCCTACCAGGGGCGGGGCATCGGCTCGGTGCTGATGGAACACCTGGCCGACGCGGCCCGCCGCAACGACATCATGAGCTTCGTCGCGGAGGTGCTGCCGGCCAACGGGACGATGCTGCGGGTCTTCGCCGACTTCGGCTACCAGGTCCAGCGCGAGTACGCCGACGGCGTGGTCCACCTGAGTTTCCCCATCGCGCCCACCGAGGCCAGCCTGGAGGTGCAGCGCGGCCGGGAGCACCGCACCGAGGCCCGCTCGATCGCCCGGCTTCTCGCTCCGCGCGGCATAGTCGTCTACGGTGCCAGCGCCACCGGCCAGGGCGTCGGCGCGGCGGTGCTCGGGCACCTGCGCGACGGCGGGTTCACCGGTGCGGTGGTGCCTGTGCATCCGAGCGCGTCGACAGTGGCGGGTCTCCCCGCGTACCCGTCGGCGGTTGATGCCGGAACGCCTGTGGACCTGGCGGTGGTGGCGGTCCCACCGGAGGCGGCGACCGCCGTGGTCGCCGACGCGGCCGCCGCGGGGGTGCACGGCCTGGTGGTCATCTCGGCCGGCTTCGCCGAGGCCGGCGGCGAGGGCGCGGCCACCCAGCGGGCACTGGTCCGCGCGGCGCACGCGGCCGGGATGCGGGTCGTCGGCCCGAACTGCCTCGGCGTGGCCAACACCGACCCGACGGTACGCCTCAACGCCACCCTCGCCCCGGCGTTGCCGCCGGCCGGCCGGGTCGGCATCTTCAGTCAGTCCGGTGCGTTCGGGGTGGCGCTGCTCGCCGAGGCGGACCGGCGGGGCCTCGGGCTGTCCAGCTTCGTCTCGGCCGGCAACCGGGCCGACGTCTCCGGCAACGACCTCCTGCAGTACTGGCAGGACGACCCCGCCACCGACGTGATCATGCTCTACCTGGAGACCTTCGGGAACCCGCGCAAGTTCGCCCGGTTGGCCCGGCGGATCGGCCGCGCCAAACCGGTCGTCGCGCTCGCCTCGCCGGCCCGCCCGCCAGGGGTCGGTGACGCCGCCGGGCCGGACGAGGTGGCGGTGGCGGCGCTCTTCGCCCAGTCCGGGGTGATTCGGGTGGACACCGTGCCGGAGCTGCTCGACGTGGGTGTGCTGTTGGCCAACCAGCCGTTGCCGGCCGGCGGCCGGGTCGGTGTGGTCGGCAACTCCTCGGCCCTCACCGGGCTCGCCGCGACGGCCTGCGTCGGGCACGGCCTGAGCGTGGCCGACGGTTATCCCCGCGACGTCGGGCCGAGCGCCGGTGCCGCCACGTTCGCCGCCGCGCTCGCCGAGACGGCCGCTGACGAACGGGTGGACGCCCTGGTGGTGGTGTTCGCGCCGCCGCTACCCGGCCAGCTGACCGCTGTGGACGCCGACGTGACCGCCGCACTGCCGTCCGCCCTCGCGCTGGGCAAGCCGACAGTGGCGACGTTCCTGGTAGGCCGGCTGCCACCGGGGGTGCCGGCGTACGGCGGCGTGGAGGAGGCGGTCCGCGCGCTCGCCCGGGCGCACCGGTACGCCGAGTGGCTTCGCCGCCCACCCGGGGTGGCACCGGAGCTGCCCGACCTCGATCGGGCTGCCGCGCAGGCCGCGCTCCGGGCCGACGGCACCGACCCGGGCGCGCTGCTGGCCGCGTACGGCATCGACGTGGTGGCCTCGGTGTCCGTCGACTCGGTCGACGCTGCTGTCGACGCGGCGGCGCGGCTGGGCTTCCCGGTTGCGCTCAAGGCGGCCGCTCCCGGGCTGCGGCACCGACTCGACCTCGGCGCGGTCCGACTGGACCTGCCCGACGAGCCGACTCTCCGCCGGGCGTACGCCGACCTCGCGGCGACCTTCGGCGCGGAGGCGCTGGTTCAGCCGATGGTCCCGCCCGGCGTGGCCTGCGTGGTGGAGGTGGTGGAAGACCCCGCGTTCGGGCCGGTGGTCGGCTTCGGCCTGGGCGGGGTCGCCACCGAGCTGCTCGGCGACCGAGCTTGGCGGGCGGTGCCGCTGACCGACCGGGACGCGGCCGAGCTGGTCGACGAGCCCCGGGCGGCGCCGTTGCTGCGCGGGCACCGGGGGGCCGCGCCGGTCGACCGGGCGGCCCTTGCCGATCTGCTGCTACGGGTGGGTCAGCTCGCCGACGAACAGCCCCGGGTGCGCTCGCTGACCCTCAACCCGGTGCTCGCCCGCCCCGATGGCATCTCGATCCTGCACGCACAGGTAGGGGTGGGTGGCGTGGCCGCCCGCCCGGACACCGGCCCCCGCCGTCTGTGAGCGGGCCCGGTCAGGCGCGGCTGGAGATCTGCTGGACGCCCCAGGTGTTGCCGTCCGGGTCGGCGAAGAAGACGAAGCCGACGTTGTCCAGTGGATCCGGCACCGGCCGGGGGTTCCGACCCACCACCTGGATCTCGCTGACCTCCACGCCGCGCCCGACCAGTTCCTCGTGGGCCCGCTTCAGGTCGGGCACCACCAGTTGCAGCCCCTTGAGTGAGCCTGGCGGCATCTCCGGGACGACGCCCTTGCCAATCACGATCGAACAGCCCGAGCCGGGCGGCGTCAGCTGGACGATGCGCGCGTCGTCACTGATCACCGTGTCGTGGTCCACAGTGAAGCCGAGCTGGTCGGCGTAGAACTTCTTCGCCCGGTCCACGTCGGAGACCGGCACGATCACCACTTCCAGCGTCCAGTTCATCGTCGCTCTCCTTCGTGGTTCAGCGGACGGTGTCCCAGTCAAGCACCCCGACAGCACGGAAGGCCCCGGCGAACCGCCGGGGCCTTCCGTGGGAACCGGATGCGTCAGCAGGCGTACGCCTCCAGGCGCTGAGCCCGCTCCGGGGCGCGCAGCTTCAGCAGCGTCACCTTCTCGATCTGCCGGATCCGCTCCCGGGACAGGCCGAACTCCCGGCCGACCTCGTCCAGGGTGCGCTGGCGGCCGTCGTCCAGGCCGAACCGGAGGCGGATGACCGCCTGCTCCCGCTGGGACAGGGTGGAGAGCACGATGCTGACCTCGTTGCGCAGCTCGCCCTGGGCGGCGGCGTCGCCCGAGTCGATACGCGGGTCCACCGAGGCCACGAAGTCGCCGAGCGCGCTCTCACCGTCGTCGCCGACGGCCTGGTCCAGGCTGACCGGCTCCCGGTCGTAGGAGATCAGCTCGATGACCTGGATCTCCGGGATCTCCAGTGCGCGGGCCACCTCGGCGACCGTCGGTTCGCGGCCCAGCGTCACCGCCAGTTCGCGGCGGGCCCGGACCATCCGGTTGACCTGCTCGACCATGTGCACGGGGATGCGGATGGTGCGGGCCTGGTCGGCCATGGCGCGGGTGATGGCCTGTCGGATCCACCAGGTGGCGTACGTGGAGAACTTGTAGCCCTTGGCGTAGTCGAACTTCTCCACGGCCCGGATCAGACCGAGGTTGCCCTCCTGGATCAGGTCGAGAAACGCCATGCCACGGCCGGTGTAGCGCTTGGCGATGCTGACCACTAGCCGCAGGTTCGCCTCCAACAGGTGGTCCTTGGCCGCCCGACCCTGGGCGACGATCAGCTCCAGGTCGGCTCGCAGCTCCGCGGAGACCGGGGTGCAGGTGGCAAGCTTCTCGTCGGCGAACAGGCCCGCCTCGATGCGCCGGGCCAGGTCTACCTCCTGCGCGGCGGTCAGCAGCTTCGTCCGGCCGATCCCGTTGAGGTAGGCCCGGACCAGGTCGGTGGAGATGCCGCGCTCGTCGGTGGCGTCCAGGTCGACGAGGGCTTCGGGGGCCCCGTCGGTGTCGGTCGTGGTGGCCGGGCGCGTCCGGTGTTCCGTCATCTGAAGGACCATCTCTGTCTCTCCCCGTTTCCACGTCGGTGCCGTGTTCCCGGCCCAGTGGTGCCGGTGTGACAACAGCTTGGCGGGCGGCGCGTAAAACGGGAGTGAGGCGATCGGGCACCCGACAGGAATCGCGTCGGATCGCTGGTGCGGTGTGTCGTCCGAGTGTGTGGTTGCCCGCCCCGGCTACGTTGCGGACGGCCGGCCATCTCTGGTCGGCCGGAAACGACAGTTGGAGGACGGTGTGGTCTTCAAGCGGCTCATGAAGGCGATGGGCGTCGGTGGTCCGTCGGTGGAGACGGTGCTGGCCAACGCGAACTGCCGTCCGGGCGGCCAGCTGGAGGGCCGGATCCAGGTGCTGGGCGGCGATCACCAGGTCGACATCGACCACGTCACCCTCGGCCTGGTCACCCGGGTCGAGGTGGAGACCGGCGACAACGACTACGACACCACCCAGGAGTTCCACCGCCAACAGGTCACCGGCTCGTTCCGGCTGGAGCCCGGGCAGCGCTACGACCTCCCGTTCCGCTTCGAGGTGCCGTGGGAGACACCGGTCACCGAGCTGTACGGGCAGCACCTGCACGGGATGACGATGGGCCTGCGTACCGAGCTGGAGGTCGCCCGCGCCGTCGACAAGGGAGACCTGGACGCCGTGTCGGTGCACCCGCTGCCGGCGCAGGAGCGACTGCTGGACGCGCTGCTGCGGTTGGGCTTCCGGTTCGCCCGCGCCGATGTGGAACGTGGCCACATCTACGGCGTACGCCAGACGTTGCCGTTCTACCAGGAGATCGAGTTCAGTCCGGCACCGCAGTACGCCCGCTCGATCAACCAGTTGGAGGTCACCTTCATCGCCGACGCGCAGCAGATGCAGGTGGTGTTGGAGGTCGACAAGCGCGGCGGTGTCTTCACCGAGGGTCGGGACGCCTTCGGTCGATTCACTGTCGACCACGCCACGGCCGACCGCACCGACTGGACCGCCGAACTGGACAACTGGCTCCGCCAGTCCCTGACCCGCCGAGGCCTCTTCTCCTAACCCCACCCCCCACCCCCACCCTCTTCGTCCGTTGATCATGAAGTTGTTGCCAGGACACGCCGAGGCGGCGGGCAATAACTTCATGATCAACAGGGGCGGTGGGGGGGTGGGGGTGGGGTTAGAGGTCTAGGAGGAGGGTTTGGGGGCCAACGTTTGTGCTCTCGACCAACATGTGGGTGCGGAAGCGACCGGTCTCCACCTTCGCTCCTCGTTCCCGTAGGGCGTCGACCACAGCTGTCACCAGTGGCTCGGCGACCTCGGCGGGGGCGGCGGCGGTCCAGCTCGGTCGGCGGCCCTTGCGGACGTCGCCGTAGAGGGTGAACTGGCTGACCACCAGGATCGGCGCGCCGGCGTCGGCGGCGGACCGCTCACCGTCCAGGATCCGTACCTCGTGCACCTTGCGAGCCATCGTCTGAGCGGTCTCCGCGGTGTCGGTGTGGGTCACCCCGAGCAGCACCAGCAGGCCGTTCCCGATGGCACCGACCACCTCGCCGTCCACAGTCACGCTGGCCCGCCCGACGGTCTGCACCACAGCCCGCATCAGGCACTCACCGGCTCGATGAAGCCGCGCTCCACCAGGTGCGCCACGATCGGGCCGGCGGCCTCGGCCATCTCGTCGGGCTCGACGTCGTGCGCGGCGGCGAGCAGGGCGAGCTGGTCACGTAGCGGCAGCCGGCCATCGGCGCCACCGACCAGCGCCAGTACCAGCGGATCGATCTCCTCGGTCCAACGCAGGCCGTGCGGCATCGCGATGACCTGCCGGTCCACCCCCCAGCCCTCGTCGCCCATGGTGGCCTCCTGTCGCAGCTGGAGGCCCTCGGCGGCCCGGTAGCGCTCGGCGAGTAACGCCTCGGTGTCGCGTACCCGGAGAAAGTCCTGGCGGTCGAACCAGGCGGCGACGTGGTCGCCCAGCGGTGGCTGCACCCGCTGGCGTAGATCCTCCACCCGCACCACCGGGTCGGCGTGCCCGCCCCGACGCAGTGACACGATGCCGAAGCCGATGCCCTCCACCTTGTGCGCGTCGAACCAGTCCAGCCAGGCGGCCATCCGCTGCGGGTCGGCGGTCTCACCGACGTCGGTGAGCCACAGGTCGACGTACGCCATCGGGTCGGCCACCTCGCGCTGGATCACCCAGGCGTCCAGGCCGGTCCCGGCGAACCAGCCGGCCACCCGCTCGTCCCACTCCTCGCCTGCGACGTGCACCCAGTTCGCCAGGTACTGCATGGTGCCGCCCTCGGTGAGCAGGTCCGGGGCGGCGGCGGCCAGTTCGGCGCCGATCGCGTCACCGACCCGGCCGGAGTCGCGGTACACGTGCGTGGTCGTGCCGGGTCCGACCACGAACGGTGGGTTGCTCACCACCAGGTCGAACCGCCGACCGGCCACCGGGGCGACCAGGTCGCCGCGGAGCAGTTCCCAGTCCTGACCGTTGAGGGCGGCGGTGGTCGCGGCGAAGCGCAGCGCCCGCTCGGAGAGATCGGTGGCGGTCACGGACCGGGCGTGGGTGCCCAGGTGCAGGGCCTGGATGCCGGAACCGGTGCCCAGGTCCAGTGCGGTGTCGACCGGCCGGCGCATGGTCGCGCCGATCAGGGTGTGGGTCGCCCCGCCGACGCCAAGGACGTGCTCGGCGTGCAACGGGCGACCCGGGCGGGCGCTGGCCGGCACGTCGGCGAGCACCCACCAGTCCTCGCCGTACGGCTCCAGGTCGATGCCGGCACGCAGGCCGTCGCCGTACCGCTCGACCAGCCCGCCCGCGAGGGCCTCGGCCAGGCTCAGCGGCGTCAGCGCAGCGGTCACCGCCGCCTCCGACTCGGTCTGGGCGCAGATGAACAGCCGGATCAGGGTGCCGAGCGGGTCGCCCTCCTCGGTGGCGCGCAGCGCGGCCCGGTAGTCGTTGCGGGCGACCGCCGCGGTCGCCTGGGCGCCCAGCCGCTCGGCGATGCCGTGGCTGGTGAATCCGGTCCGGGTCAGTGCGCTGCGCAGCGCGTCGACGCCGGCGGGGGAGAGCAGCATGTCGTGTTCGTCCACCCCGACATCCTGCCTCCCGTCGCGTCCCGGGTCAGGGTCACCCGCCGGATGGTGTCGGAGCGTCGGTGTCCGCCCCGATCGGAGCGCCGGGCAGGATGGTCCGCATGACGCTCGTTCTGCCCATCGACCCAGAGGCCAACCGGTTGCTGGAGCGCAACCCGTTGGCCCTGCTCCTCGGCATGGTTCTTGATCAACAAGTGCCGATGGAGAAGGCGTTCTCGTCGCCGTACGTGCTGCAGCAGCGGCTCGGCCACGACCTGGACGCGGCGGAGCTGGCCGGGTACGACCCGGAGGCCCTGCTCGCGCTCTTCGCCCAGCCGCCCGCACTGCACCGGTTCCCGAAGGCGATGGCGGCCCGGGTGCAGGAGGTCTGCCAGGTGCTGGTGGAGCGCTACCACGGTGAAGCGGCGCTGCTCTGGGCCGAGGTCGCCGACGGGCCGGAGCTGCTGCGCCGGGTCGCCGCGCTGCCTGGGTTCGGCAAGCAGAAGGCGCAGATCTTCGTGGCTCTGCTCGGCAAGCGGTTCGGGGTGACCCCGCAGGACTGGCGGAAGGCGGCCGGGGACTACGGCGACCCGGGCGCGTACCGGTCGGTGGCCGACGTCACCGACGCCGATTCGCTGCGTCGGGTGCGGGAGTTCAAGCAGCAGATGAAGGCGGCGGCAAAGGCGAAGACGACCGGCGGCTGAGCTGTCTGCTCAGGCGGCGGTGGGGTGCGCCAGCGAGGCCAGCGCGCGCCGGACGTCGGCCAGCGAGACGGTTGCCGAGTCGTCCAGGTCGGCCAGGCCGGCCTCGATCCACTGGCGCATCAGCGTGGTGACCCCGATGCCCCGGGCGTCGGCGGCGGCGCGGACCCGCTCGTAGGTGTCCAGTGGCAGCCGCACCGAGCGGCTCACCATCGGCACGTCGCTGTCGGGGGTGGGCAGCTCCGCCGCCGGGCTCTCGTCGATCAGCTCGGCGATTCGTTCGCCGCCGCCGTGGAACTGCTTGGTCGCGTCGTTACGGTGCATCGTCACGGCCTCCTCATCGGCGGTCTCTCCGCACGGCCTCGTCGTAGCGCTTGGACTCGACGTCGCTCAGCTCGCGGGCGGAGAGGATGTCCCAGTCGTTGTCGGTGCCATCGGCCTCGGCGAGCAGCACCGCCAGCCGGCGGCCCCGACGGGCGGCGGCGTAGACCACCATCACGTCGTCACCCAGATGACGGATGACCCGTCGGGCGCTGTGCAGCGCCTCCCAGACTTCCCCGGGTGTGACGTCGTAGACCCTCAGGTTGGCCAACGCCTCGTCGGTGAAGCTGAACCTGCTGCCCACATCGCGGAGCGTACCACGGGCGTAACACGCGACGGGATGGGTCGAAGTTCGCTGATCACGGACCTGCGGTGACAGGATGAGGCGTAACCCCCTCGAGGAGGTCCATGGTGAAGCGTCAGGCGTACCAGCCGATTCTGATCACCGACGCCTCGCGCAGCCAGGACGATCAGCTCAACAGTCGCCAGCGCCGCTATGTCCTGATGATGGGCATCCGGGTGCTGTGCATCATCGTCGGCGCGATCCTGGTCGGTGCGAACGCCCCACTGCTCTGGCTCTGGCTGCCGCTGTGCGGCCTCGGCATGGTGCTCATCCCCTGGCTGGCCGTGCTGCTGGCCAACGACCGGCCGCCGAAGGAAGAGCACCGGCTGGCCAACCGGTTCCACCCCCGCCAACAGGACGACACCCCGCCGATGAGCCTCACCGCCGAGGAACGCCCACACAAGGTCATCGACGTCGAACCCTGACCCGCGAACGGGCCAGGGTTCGAGCGGTCAGGGCAGCGCTACGACTGTGGCCGCGCGTCGGCCGCTACGACTGTGGCCGCGCGCCCGCCGTGGAGACGGCCAGCGCGCCCAGGTCGGTGGCCCGGCTCAGCGCCGCGGTCGGGGTGGCACCGGCGAGCCACGCGGTGAGCAGACCGGCCGCGAAGGCGTCGCCCGCGCCCGTGACGTCCACCACCGCCACCCGCCGCGCCTCGGCCACACAGACCGGCGTGGTGCGGTCCACCCAGACCGCGCCGGCCGCGCCGCGCTTCACCACCACCCGCCGAGCCGTCGCCGACAGCGCCCGCCCCTGCGCCGCCGGGTCCAGCCCGCCGGCCAGCACCGTGGCCTCGTCCGCGTTGACCAGGAGCAGGTCGATGTCGCGTACCCAACTCAGGAACGCCGCCGCGCCGACCCGCCGCAACGGCGCCGCGGAGGCCGCGTCGACGCTGATGGTGAGCCCGCGCTGGCGGGCGGCAGCCAACGCCCGCAGCCCCGCGCCGCGCGACTCCGCGTCCAACAGGGTGTACGCGGACAGGTGCAGATGCCCAGCGCCGGACGCCGCCGCGAGGGCCTGCTCGACGTGCGCGGCGCTCAGCCGCAGGTTCGCGCCCCGCTGGCTGACCATGGTGCGCTCGTCGTCGGCGGCCAACACGATGACAGTGCCGGTCGGGGCGCCCTCGATTTGCTCGATGGCGCAGTCGACGCCGGCCCGTTCCAGCTCGGCGACCCGGTCCCGCCCGGCGTCGTCGTCACCGACGGCCCCGACGAGCGTGACGTCCACCCGCTGCGCCGCGATCCAGGCGGCGGTGTTGGCCGCCTGACCGCCGCCGCCGAGACTGATCGCGGCCCCGGTGTCCGAGCCGGCCGCGAGCGGCCCGGACAACACGGCGACCACGTCGGTGATCACGTCCCCGACGACGACCACGCGGGCCGGTCGGGTCATGCCGGGACGGCGGTGCCGCGGGCCACCGAGGCGACCGCGATCCGCGCCGCCAGGTCGGCGTTGCGCAGGATGATCCGCACGTTCACCGCCAGGCTCGCGCCCTCGGTGGAGGAGTGGAAGTGCGCGAGCAGGTAAGGGGTGACGGCCTTTCCGGTGATCCCGTCCCGCTCCAGCAGGGCCAGGCCCTCGGTGAGAGTCCGGTCGTGCAGCTCCGGGTCGAGCTGCTCGTCGACCGGCAGCGGGTTGGCGATCAGCAGCCCTCCGGTGTGCACGGCGTGCTCGTCCCGGGCGGCAAGCACGGCGGCGACCTGCTCCGGTGAGTCCACCGACCAGTCCAGATCGAAGCCGGCATCGGTCAGGTAGAAGCCGGGGAACCGGCGGGTGCGGTAACCGACCACAGCGACCCCGAGGGTCTCCAGGCGCTCCAACGTCGCGCCCACGTCGAGGATCGACTTGACCCCGGCGCAGACCACCGCGATCGGGGTCTGCGCCAGGGTGACCAGGTCCGCCGACTCGTCGAAGGTGTGCTCGGCCTCCCGGTGCACCCCGCCCAGCCCGCCGGTGGCGAACACGCCGATGCCGGCGGCGGCGGCCACCGCGCTTGTCGCGGCCACGGTGGTAGCGCCGTCCGCGCCGGTCGCGGCGGCGACCGCGAGGTCGCGGACGGAGAGCTTTGTCACGCCGTCGACAGTGGCCAGCCTGGTCAGCTGCGCGTCGTCCAGGCCGACCACCAGCTCACCGGCGATCATGCCGATCGTCGCCGGAACGGCCCCGGCGTCCCGAACCGTCCGCTCGATCTCCCTGGCCACGCGTAGGTTCTCCGGCCGGGGCAGACCGTGCGAGACGATGGTGCTCTCCAGGGCGACGACGGGCCGGCCGTCGCGCTGGGCTTCGGCCACCTCGGTGCCGTAGCTGATGCGAAAGTCAGTCACACGGGCACCGTACGGGGTGGGGCCTCGGCCGGCCTCAAGTGGACCCGGCCATGATGACCTGCCAAACTTGTCGGTCGGAGGTGCAGACGTGAGCACAGAGGTTCTCGAGCGTCCGGAGCTGAAGGACGCCGACACCGGTCCCGAGATGTTCCACTACGTCCGCAAGGAGAAGATCGCCGAGAGCGCCGTCATGGGCACTTTCGTCGTCGCTCTCTGCGGCGAGACCTTCCCGGTCACCAAGGCGGCCAAGCCGGGTTCGCCGGTCTGCCCCAAGTGCAAGGAGATCTACGACTCGTACCGTGAGTGAACCTCGGCCGGTGCTCCGGCCGGCGACGTAGCCTGCGGCGGTGACCACCTCCACCGCCCTGCTCCTCGCCGACCTGAGCGGGGTGGCGGTGTTCGCCGCCTCCGGGGCGTCGGCGGCGGTGGCCAAGCGACTGGACCTGTTCGGTGTCGCGTTCGTCGGCTTCGTGGCCGCCCTCGGCGGTGGGATCTTCCGGGACCTGGTCATCGACGAGGTGCCGCCGCTGGCCTTCGCCGACTGGCGGTACGCGGCCACTGCCGCGATCACCGCGCTCGCCGTCTTCTGGCTGCACCCGCAACTGGCCCGACTGCGCACCACGGTGCTGGTGCTGGACGCGGCCGGTCTGGCACTGTTCACCGTCACCGGCACGCTCAAGGCGCTCGACGCCCGGGTACCGGCGGTAGGGGCCTGCCTGATCGGCATGCTCACCGCGATCGGCGGCGGGCTCGGCCGCGACCTGCTCACCGCCGAGATCCCGGTCGTGCTGCGCCGGGAGATCTACGCGCTGGCCGCACTGGCCGGTTCGGTCCTGGTGGTTCTGCTGTACGTCACCAGGCAGACCGGGCCCCTGCCGCTCACCGCCGCCGCCGTCCTGGTCTTCGGACTACGCCTGATCGCGCTGCGTCGACGCTGGTCCGCGCCGGTGGCCACGCTGCGCCCGCCGCGTGCCAACGGGTCGGATCCACGCACCGACCGGGAGTGGTGAGACGGTCGGGCCGCTGTTCGATTGGGTGCGGGATTGTGACCAGCGTGGCGTCGCCTGGGCCCGACGGCCCGTGCTGGTTATGCTGAGCCGGCCTTCGCGGCAGCTTCTGCGCGGAGGCGTTTTCATGGGCGGCGGATCCTCGTGGCCCTCGCCCGGGGTCCGCCATCGTGCGGTCGGAGAGGAGCTTCGCGTGGCAGCCCGGACGCCGGTGCTCGAGACGTTCCCGGCGCTGCGCGCCTGGCAGCGCAAGGCGCTGGTGGAATACCTGCGTCGCCGCAGCGACGACTTCACAGCGGTCGCCACGCCCGGTGCCGGCAAGACCACCTTCGCCCTGCGGATCGCGGCCGAACTGCTCGGTGACGGCACCGTGGAGGCGGTCACCGTGGTCGCCCCGACCGAGCACCTGAAGAACCAGTGGGCAGACGCCGCGGCCCGGGTCGGCATCCAGCTCGACGCCGCCTTCCGCAACGCCGACCTGCACTCCGCGGCCGACTTCCACGGCGCGGTGGTCACCTACGCGCAGGTGGGGATGGCCCCGCAGGTGCACCGGCGACGCACCATGACCCGACGCACCCTGGTCATCCTCGACGAGATCCACCACGCCGGCGACTCCCGGTCCTGGGGCGACGGGGTGAAGAACGCCTTCGAACCCGCCGTACGCCGACTGATGCTCACCGGGACACCGTTCCGCTCCGACGACAACCCGATCCCGTTCGTCAGCTACGAGCGGGGCGGGGACGGGCTGCTGCGCTCCCGCGCCGACTCCGTGTACGGCTACTCCGACGCGCTGCGCGACGGCGTGGTCCGGCCGGTGCTCTTCCTGGCGTACTCCGGGGAGACCCGCTGGCGTACCAACGCGGGGGAGGAACTGGCGGCCCGGCTGGGTGAGCCGATGACCCAGGACCTGGTCGCCCAGGCGTGGCGTACCGCCCTGGACCCGGCCGGCGACTGGATGCCGCAGGTGCTGCGCGCCGCCGACGCCCGACTCACAGTGCTGCGCAACGCGGGCATGGCCGACGCCGGTGGTCTGATCATCGCCACCGACCAGCAGACCGCCCGCTCGTACGCCAAGCTGATCGAGCAGGTGACCGGCGAGAAGGCCGCCGTGGTGCTCTCCGACGACCAGGGCGCGTCCGCCCGGATCGCGACGTTCGCGGATTCCGACCAGCGGTGGTTGGTGGCGGTGCGGATGGTGTCCGAGGGGGTCGACATCCCGCGACTGGCAGTCGGGGTCTACGCCACCAGCGCCAGCACGCCGCTCTACTTCGCCCAGGCGATCGGCCGGTTCGTGCGGGCCCGCCGGCCCGGGGAGACCGCCTCGGTGTTCCTGCCCAGCGTGCCGCACCTGCTCGGGTTGGCCAGCGAGATGGAGACCGAGCGCGACCACGTACTCGGTAAACCCAAGGAAGCCGACGGTTTCGACGACGACCTGCTGGAACGCGCGCAGCGCGACGACCAGGCCAGCGGGGAGTTGGAGAAGCGGTTCGCGGCGCTCTCCGCCACCGCCGAGCTGGACCAGGTGATCTTCGACGGCGCGTCGTTCGGCACCGCGGCCCAGGCCGGCACCCCCGAAGAAGAGGAATATCTCGGCCTGCCCGGTCTGCTCACCGCCGACCAGGTTTCGCTGCTGCTGACCAAGCGGCAGGCCGCACAGCTCGCCGCCCAACGCCGCCGTACGGCCGACGGGGCCGCTCAGCCGGCCGCTGCGGCCACAGCAGCGCCACCCGCACCCATGAGCGCCGCTCAGCGTCGCGTGGCGCTCCGACGCCAACTGAACGCTCTGGTGGCCGCCCGACACCATCGGACAGGCCAGCCGCACGGCAAGATCCATGCCGAGTTGCGCCGGCTCTGCGGCGGACCGCCGAGCGCCCAGGCCACCATCGAGCAGCTTGAGGAACGCATCGCCACCGTGCAGACCCTCTAGACCGGTTCCGGGGCCGTGGCGGACTGCGCCGTGTCGGCCGTGTCGCCTTTGGGCCGTGACCGGGGCCGCGTGGTACCTGCGGCGTGGCGTGCTCCCGTGGTGGTCGGTGTCCCTGCGAGCGTGTGGGTCGGTGTCAGCGCTTGCGCCGTGATCCACTCGGCTTCCTTGACGCCGCGGTGTTCGAGCGAGGTGGACAGCGCGACTTCCATGAACCCGAGTGGATCAACGGGGGCCTGGGCGGTGCTGCGGTTTGCCTGCCCGGAACGGCGATGGATGCCCCTGTGCGGGGCGTCCCGATCCCAAGATCGCGCACCATCCTGGTTCTAGTGGTGTCGGTGAGTCGGGGAGGCCACTACATCCTGCTTCGAGCGTGACCTTGACGGTCGGTGGCGCCCAGACCTCGCTCCCGGCCTGCCGGAGGGCGGTGTGGTCGTCAAGACCGCGCAGGAACAGGGATGGTGCTGTCTCCGGCGTGGCGGAGGCAGCACCATCAGGGAAGTTGCTCGGATCTTGGCGCGGGGTGCGGGGTGCGGGGCGCTCGGACAGAAAAAAGTTGACCGGAGGCACCCTCGGGGTGCCTCCGGTCAGCTATGTCGGTTTGCGGATTTAGTTCGCCATCAGGTCGGCGCCACGCCAGCTGAAATCGGGCTCCGTCGCGAACCGCTCGGTGATCTTCACGAGATCCTCCGCGTACTTGTTCGCGTGGTGCCCGCAGAACACCAACTCGCTCCCACCCGCCAGAGTGATCCGGAGCTTCCCGGCAGCATTGCAGCGGTCGCACCGTTCATCGGCGGCTGGGGGAGCCGCCGTCACGGGCGGCGGCGTGAGGGTCGGGGTCATCGCCTTCCTCCTCTGGTCGTCACCGATGAACAATCTCTTCGGTCGTTGCTCACCTATCGTGCAACACCCTTACTAGGCACTGCCTTCCCTGTGTGCCCGCGGGGGACCGAGGTCACACCTGGAAGGGACAGTGTGCCGTGCACCCAGGGTGCCACGTCAACGATCACATTCGTGCATCCGGACGATCACCATCTGGTGTTGCACACCAGGTGGTCAAAACGACACGTTCGGTTGACGAAACCCGCTCAGTCCAGGTAATCCCGGAGGACCTGCGACCGGGACGGGTGACGCAGCTTCGACATCGTCTTGGACTCGATCTGCCGGATCCGCTCCCGGGTCACCCCGTAGACCTGGCCGATCTCGTCGAGCGTCCGCGGCTGGCCGTCGGTCAGGCCGAAACGCAGCCGTACCACACCCGCCTCACGCTCGGAGAGCGTCTGCAGCACCTGCTGGAGCTGGTCCTGCAGGAGCGAGAACGAGACCGCGTCGACCGCGACCACGGCCTCGGAGTCCTCGATGAAGTCGCCGAGCTGGCTGTCGCCCTCGTCGCCGATGGTCTGGTCCAGTGAGATGGGCTCCCGAGCGTACTGCTGGATCTCCAGCACCTTCTCGGGTGTGATGTCCATCTCCTTGGCCAGCTCTTCGGGAGTGGGCTCGCGGCCCAGGTCCTGGAGCAGCTCACGCTGTATGCGGCCAAGCTTGTTGATGACCTCGACCATGTGCACCGGGATGCGGATGGTGCGGGCCTGGTCGGCCATGGCGCGGGTGATGGCCTGTCGGATCCACCAGGTGGCGTACGTGGAGAACTTGTAGCCCTTGGTGTAGTCGAACTTCTCCACGGCCCGGATCAGACCGAGGTTGCCCTCCTGGATGAGGTCGAGGAAGGCCATGCCACGGCCGGTGTAGCGCTTGGCCAGCGACACCACCAGTCGGAGGTTCGCCTCCAGGAGGTGGTTCTTGGCCCGCTCGCCGTCGCGGGAGATCCAGCCCAGGTCCCGGACCATCTCCCGGACGAGCTTCTCCTCGCCCTCGTCGGCAGCCCGCAGTCGCTCGGCGGCGTAGAGCCCGGCCTCGATCCGCTTGGCCAGCTCCACCTCCTGCTCGGCGTTGAGCAGCGGAACCTTGCCGATCTGCTTCAGGTACGCGCGGACGGAGTCGGCGGAGGCGGTCAGCTCGGCGTCGCGTCGCGCCTGCTTGAGGGCCTCGGACTCCTCGTCGTCCCACTCGAAGTCGTTGTCGGTCGCCGAGGCGGCGGCGTCGGTCTCGGCGGCCTGGGCCAGCTCAGCCGGCTCCTCGACCACCACGTCCTCGATCGCGGCGGCCAGCTCCTCCGGATCGATCTCACCCTCGGCGCCCTCGCCCTTGGCCTTGCCGCCAGCCTTGGTCGGCTTGGCTCCGGCAGCCGCTGCCACCGTCGCCTTGGTGGCTCGGGTCGACTTGGTCGCCTTCGTCGGCGTCGCAGCCTCCGCGCCGGTCGCCTTGCGAGCGGCCACCTTGCGCGGGGCCGACGTCGCCGGGGCGTCGTCGCCGGCGGGCGCCTGCTTCGGGGCCGGCGCGGCGGCCTTCTTGGTGGTCTTGGCGGTGGTGGCCCGGGACGCTGGCGTGGTCGAGCGGGCCGCGGCGACGCGGCGGCGGGTGCTCGCCGAGCCGTCCACCACGACGGTCACTCCCGCCTCGGAGAGCGCCCGCAGGATCTTCTTGGCCTGGGCCGGAGTCACCTCGGCGGACTCGACGGTGCGCGCGAGCTGAGCCGACGTGAGCTGACCACCGGCGCTCTGGGCGTGGGCGATCAGGGTGTCGGTGAGCGAGCGAACGTCGGCGCCGGGCTGGCGGGGTTCTGTCACGAATGACCTTCCGGAGGCGAAGAGCGGGCACGGCGGGTTCGTCCAGCGCAGCGAGGGTTACCGTGCCGGGCGATGTGGTTGAGGGACCCTCGTGTCACGGTCCGGCCGGTGGTCGGCGGTCCGTGCCGCGTGGGCAGGGGTGAATTGTAACGCCGTCTGCGGCGATCATCCTGCTCCGCACCGCGTACCGCCGGTGGGGACCGTCGGTGGGGCGGAGATATGGGCTTCGCGGTAATGATAGCCGCGCTGCCGGCGAAGGGCTTCCGTCATCGAGGCCGGTGGCGCGCAGATCGTGTCCGAACTGCCGTTTGAGCAGGCGGTACGAGGTCAACGTGGCGGTTGGGAGAGTGCGCGTGTGGATCACCGAGGTCGCTGTTCGTCCGGCTGGTGGCGTCCCCACCAGGTCGCGGTTGGGCAACGGTTGTGAGCCGAGCATGGACGGGGCGGTAAGCATTTAAGCGACATTACCAACCTAAAGGGGCATATTGCCGGAGGTCGGCCGCTCAAGCTGCGAGGGCGGTGCGGGTGCGCCCACCTCGCAGCGGATCCCAGGTGCCGAAGATCCTGGTCTGGTGCCGTCGTACGGCGTCGGGAACGATGATCTTCGGAAGTCGGGTCGGTAGTTTCACCCACCCACATGCGCCCGGAGTGCGGAAAGAGGCGAATCATGACCAACTCGGCCACGACCCCGTCGGAGCTGCTGACCATCGCGGTGAAGGTGGCTCGGGACGCGGCGGACACCGCGTACCGGATGCGCGCCGAGGGGGTCGTCGTCGCCGCCACCAAGAGCACCGTCACCGACGTGGTCACCGCCGCCGACCGGGCGGTCGAACGGCAGATCCTCGACGCGTTGGCCGCGCTGCGCCCTGACGACTCGGTGCTGGGCGAGGAGTACGGCGAGGGAGCTTCCGGGGCGACTCGCAGCGGTGTGCGCTGGATCGTCGACCCGATCGACGGCACTGTGAACTACCTGTACGGACTGCCGTACTCCGCGGTCTCGCTGGCCGCCGAGGTGGACGGGGTGGTGGTCGCCGGAGTGGTGCGCAACGTGAGCACCGGCGAGGAATGGACCGCCACAGCCGGCGGTGGCGCCTGGCGCGACGGTGTCCGGCTGGGGTGCTCCGGCGAGGTCGATCTCGGGCAGGCGCTGGTCGGCACCGGCTTCGGCTACGACGCCGGCCGTCGGGCGCACCAGGCGCAGGTGGTGGCCGGTCTGATCGCGCACGTACGCGACATCCGCCGGCTCGGGGCCGCGGCGCTGGATCTCTGCCTGGTCGCCGAGGGGCGGCTCGACGCGTACTTCGAGAAGGGTCTTGCGGCCTGGGACCTGGCGGCCGGCGGGCTGGTGGCCGCCGAGGCGGGGGCTCGGGTCGCCGGCCTGGCCGGACGGCCGCCAGGGCCGGACCTGGTGGTCGCGGCCCCGCCCGCGCTCTTCGCGCCGCTGCACGACCGGTTGGCCGCGCTGGACGCCTCCGGCGGTCCCTGACCGGCGGACCGGGTCGGCCGGCTGTGAGTGGCCGGCTCCGGCCTTCCGCCGGCCGACTCCGGCCTTCCGCCGGCCGACTCCGGCCTTCCGCCGGCCGGCTCCGGCCTTCCGGCGGCTGGCTCCGGCCTCCCGGCGGTCAGCTCTGGCCGGCGGGCCAGACCTGGCGGGCCAGACCTGGCGGGCCAGGTCGGCGGGTCGGGGCTGGCGGGCCAGGTCGGCGGGTCAGAGCCGGTGAGCCAGGTAGCGGGCCAGGTCGGTGCTGGGCGCCGACCTGGCGCGGCGGTGGGCCGGTTACGCCGTCACTTGGCGGGTGGGGACGGGCACGAGCCCTTGGGAGCCTCCGGCGGACCCGAGTCGCCGAGCGACTGGTTGACCTCGGTGGTGGTGGCGAGCTGCTGGAAGCCGTTGCCCAGCACCACGTCCACGGTGTCGTCGGCGCGCTTCGGGTCGTAGCCCGGCACGGCGTTGTTGAGGAAGTACGCCTGGAGCAGGTGCGCGGAACCGACGCCCTTCGGGCCGTACCGCAGCACCGCGACGCTGTTGACCTTCTTCTCGTTCCCGGTCTTCTTGACCTGGAACTGTCGATTGCTGAACTCGTCGGCGACGGTGTGGGCGAGACCGGGCTGATCCGTGGCGTTGAACACGTTGATCTTGACGTCCTTGCGCTCGCGCAGGGTCAGATCCGCCAGAGGCCAGCCCTCGGGGCAACCCGCTGCGGTGCCCACGTTGCCCTGGCTGTCGCGGACCACGGCCACGACGACGAAGACCAGGGCGATGACCGCCAGCAGGCCGACGACGACGAGTGCTCGCACGCGCGCAAAACTCATCAGGGCACTCCCCGGACCTCAGTGGGTGGTGGCGGCCGGGAACGATCGCTCAGGCCGCCGGCCGTCGAATACGCCGCTGAGGTTAACGGTTGTCCGGCCGTCGCGTGGAAACAGCCCGACATGCCGGCGCGCCGACCGCGAACCGGGTACTACTACCCCTATCTTCGTGTCGCCTGAATCACATTGGGAACAACTTCGCGTGCGGGGGCGTACATCTCAGCCGCAAGGGCGGTATACATGCCTCGCCCAAGGGGGGGTAAGGTTCCGCGCTCGCAGGGGAGTCGCCCCGGCGAGCTCGACCCGTTCGGTCCTCGGGTCGGGTGCCCGACACAAGTGGTGGCCGGCCAGCGGAACCGAAACAGCGTCGTCCGGCGTTACAACCGGAAGCGACAACATCGATATGGGAGAGTGAAACCGATGGCCACCGACTACGACGCCCCGCGTCGCGACGAGGTCGACCTCGGCGAGGACAGCCTGGAAGAGCTCAAGGCACGGCGCGTCGACTCACAGTCGGGCGCGGTGGACGTCGACGAGGCCGAGGTGGCCGAGAGCTTTGAGCTGCCCGGTGCCGATCTGGCCGACGAGGAGCTCACGGTCAAGGTGCTTCCGATGCAGCAGGACGAGTTCCGGTGCGCCCGCTGCTTCCTGGTCCACCACCGTAGCCAGCTGGCGGTCGAGCGTAACGGCGAGCTGATCTGCCGCGAGTGCGTCTGACAAGCACGACAACACCGGCGGCGGCCTCCTGAACGGGGTCGCCGCTGCCGGTGTAGGCATGCGGCAGCTGTGGGTACCTGCTTGACTCGTAGCGGGTAGCCACAGCACCGGGAGGTCCGATGAGCGATCGAGGCGGCACCACCGATGGCGGCGCTGACGGCCTCGGCGTCACCCGTGGCACTGACGACCTTGGTGCCAACGGTGGCGCTGACGACCTCGGTGCCACCGTCGCGGCGTTGACCGCCGACGACATCGCGCCGGCCCGACGCCGTCAACTGCTGACCCGGATGGTCGGGCAGGCCCGTGCGCGGGGCATCTCCGACCTGTTCAAGCCCCGCGCCGCCGTGCGGTGGATGGTCGACGCCGTCGCCGAGGTAGCCCCGCACGTCCCGGTACGAGACCTGGACACGCTGCGGCGGCACTTCCCCGGCCTGGACGACGCCGCCCTGGCCGACCGGCTCATCCGCAACGCGTCGAGGACCACTGCCGCGATCGGCGCGGCCGGTGGGGGCGTCGCCGCCGTCGAGTGGGCGGTTGCCCCGACCCTGCTCTCCGCGCCGGTGCTGCTCGCCGCCGAGACCGTGGCCGTGGTGGCGGTGGAGCTGAAACTCGTCGGCGAGCTGCACGAGATCCACGGCGTGGCACTACCGGCCGCCGGCAGCCAACGGGCGGTCGCGTTGGTGCACTCCTGGGCCACTCAACGCGGCGTCAACCCGATGGTGCCCGGCGTGGGAGTGGGGGCGGTGCTCGGCACCGCCGCCCGCAAGGAGTTGCGGGACATGCTGCTGCGGCGTTTCGGGCGAAACCTCACCACGCTCGGGCCGTTCCTGACCGGCGCGGCGGTGGCCAGCTTCCTCAACCGCCGGGCCACCCAGCAGATGGCCGAGCAACTCCAGGTCGACCTGCGTCGGCGGGGCATCGCCCGCCCCGCGCCACCGGCGGCCCTCCCGGGCCCGCCCACCGGCACCTGAGCGGCCCTCGCCGCTCGGGCCGGCACCTGAGCGGCCCTGCGCCGTTCGGGCCGGCATCTGAGCGGTTCCCCGCCGTTCGGATCGGCTCTTGAGCGGGCCCATGCCGTCGGGCCGGCTCCTGAGCGACGCCTTCGGCGTCGGGTCAGCCCGGCTCGCCCGCGGTCGGGTGGGTAGCCGCCAGGGCGTTCCGGGCGGTCAGCACCGCCTCGGCCAGCTCGACCGGGTGGCGGGTGCTCACCACCCAGAACGGGGTCGGATCCGCGGGATCGTCGAGGACCACCTGCACGGCGCCGCCGATCCACGGTCGCTGCACCACGAAGGCGAGCGGGTCCGCGCCGACGCCGAGCACCTCACGTCGGCCGGCCACGTCCAGCGGCACCACGTCGGCCACGAAACGGACCGGTAGGCGGGCGTCGTCAACCCGCAGCTCGTCGTCGGCCACCCCGACCCGGATCCGGCCCAGCCACCACAGCCCGACAGCGGTGAGCGGCACCAGCACGGCGAACGGCAGCCAGGTACGGACGCCGGAGGCGCCCATCCAGATCTCGACGGCCAGCAACGCGGCGGCGACCAGCCCGGCCAGCCACAGCCACCAGGGCAGATCCAGCCGCTCGGTGTAGGCCGCGCGGGCGGCGACCGGCGGCTGATCGGCGGACGGGGAGGGCGACATGCTCACTCCTGCGAGGGTACGGCGCACGACGGCTCGACGAACCGGCAGGATGGCAGGGTCACCCCGCGAACCGGACGGAAGAGGGGACCCGTGACCGACGTCGTACCCGTGCCTGTGCAACTGCTCGACCCGGAGCTGCCGTTGCCCACGTACGCCCATCCCGGCGATGCCGGGGCCGACCTGGTGGCGGCCGCGGACGTGGAGCTGCCACCCGGCGGCCGTGCCCTGGTGCCCACCGGCGTGGCCATCGCGCTGCCGGAGGGGTACGTGGCCCTGGTCCATCCCCGCTCCGGTCTGGCGGCCAGGCTCGGCGTGACGGTGCTCAACGCGCCCGGTACGGTCGACGCCGGCTACCGGGGTGAGATCCTGGTCAACCTGATCAATCATGATCGGGAGGTGCCGGCGAAGATCTCCCGCGGCGATCGGATCGCGCAGCTCGTGGTCCAGCAGGTCGCGCGGGCGCGGTTCGAGCCGGTGGTCGAGCTGCCCGCGTCCCGACGCGGGGCCGGTGGGCACGGGTCCACCGGTGGGCACGCCGGGTTGGTGCCGTCGCCGACGGGCCAGGACCGGGTCGAGCGGCGGCCGAGCGAGCCGGGCCGCGGGCAGACGGAAGAGGTGGCAGGGTGAGTGTGAACAGCGGAGGGCAGGCGCAGTGATCTTCTCCCGAAAGCGGGCCGATGCGGAGCGGCAGACCCGTGGCGAGCGGGCTACCCAGGTCCCGGACCAGGGCGATGCGACGCCGACGTTGGAGCGCGGCCCCTACGACATCTCCGAGAGCTACGACGACGTGCAGCGACTCGACCTGGGCAGCCTGCACATCCCGGCGATCGCCGACGTCGAGGTGCGGGTGCAGGCCGACCCGCAGGGTGTGGTCCAGCAGGTGGTGCTGGTGCACGGTGACAACGCGCTCCAGTTGGGCGTCTTCGCCGCCCCCCGGTCCGAGGGCATCTGGGACGAGGTGCGCGAGGAGATCCGGCAGTCGCTGCTCCGCGACGGCGCGAGCGCGCAGGAGGTCGCCGGCGAGTACGGCCCGGAGCTGCACGCACAGGTGAATACGCCGGACGGCGCGACGCACCTGCGGTTCGTCGGAATCGACGGGCCGCGTTGGATGGTCCGGGGCGTCTTCCAGGGGCCGGTGGCCACCGATCCGGCCATGGCCGGCCCGCTCGTCGAGTGCCTGGACGGCCTGGTGGTCGACCGTGGGCAGGAGGCGAAGCCGGTCCGCGAGCCACTGCCGCTGCGGTTGCCTCGGGAGATCGCCGACCAGGCCGAGGCCGAGGCGGGCGACGCCGCCGCCGCGCCGCGTCAGGTCTGACCGGCGCGCACCGGCCCGCCGGAACCAGCCCCGTCGGCGTACGCTGGCGGCACGGTTCCGGCGCCGCCGGGGCCGGCCGGGGACGGCGAGCGTGGAGAGGGTGACGCGGAGGTCATGACGACCGACGAGGGCCGGGTGTCGCTGCGGCGCATCCTGCAGAGGTTCACCGCCAGCGAGGCCGAGATCGACGCGCAGGAGCTGCGTCGGGAGAGCGCCCAGTGCGGCGGAATCCCCGCCCAGCAGTGCTCCCGGGGTCAGCTGGTCTCGGTCGCCGGTCGGCTGCGCACCGTGGTCTACACGCCGCGCACCAATCTGCCCACCCTTGAGGCCGACCTGTACGACGGCAGCGACGTGGTCACCCTGGTCTGGCTGGGTCGACGGCACATCGCCGGGATCGAGCCGGGCCGGCATCTGACCGCCCGTGGCCGGGTGGCCGTGCGCGACGACCGCAAGGTCATCTACAACCCCTACTACGAGCTGGACTCGCCCAAGTGACGGCACTGCGGACGGAAGGCCGGCGATGACGACGGGACAGGACCGGGCGGCACAGCCGGAGACCGACCCTCAGGACGAGGAGCCGCTGCCGACGATCGCCGAGCAGATGGCCGACCAGCTCGGCGGCTGGCGCGGGCTGGTCGAGTCCAGCATCCCGGTAGTGGTGTTCGTCGTCGCCAACGTGATCGGCGACCTGCGGCCGGCGGTGATCGCGTCGATCGCGGTCGCCGTGCTGATCGCGGGGCTGCGGCTGGCTCAGCGTCGGCCGGTTCGGCACGCCGTCAACGGGCTCTTCGGCGTCGGCGTCGGCGCGGCCATCGCGTGGCGCACAGGCGACGAGCGTGACTTCTACCTCCCCGGCATCCTCTACGGCATCGGCTACGGCGTCGCCCTGCTGATCTCGGCCGCGATCCGGCAGCCGCTGGTGGGCTGGATCTGGTCGGTGTTGGTGGCCAAGGGCCGTTCGGAGTGGCGGTCCGACCCGAAGCTGGTGCGCACCTTCACCCAGCTGACAGTGCTCTGGGGCGTGGTCTGGCTGGCCAAGGTGGGCGTGCAGGCCGGGCTCTACCTGGCCCACCAGGACACCGCCCTGGGTGTGGCCCGGCTGGCGTTGGGCTACCCGCCGTACGCGCTGCTGTTGCTGATCACGGTCTGGACGGTGCGCCGGGTCACCCGGGAGTCGCCGCCGGCCCCGCTGCCCAGCGCCTGAGCGACGGCCGGGCCACCCGGATCGCTCAGCGCGCCCGCCGGGGTCAGCGTGAGCTGCGGGTCCGTTCGACGCTGTCCGGTCCGAGGATCACCGCGCGGACCGCGTCCTCCACCTCCGCGGTGCAGACGAAGATCAGCTCGTCGCCGGCCTCGATCGGGTCGTCCGGGCTGGGCACCAGGACCCGCTTGCCGCGCAGGATCGCCACCAGGGCGGAGTCGCGAGGCAGCGGCACGGCGTGGATCGGTTGACCGACGTAGGGGGCGGTCGGCGGCAGGGTGATCTCGACGAGGTTCGCCTCGCCCTGTCGGAAGGTCATCAGCCGGACCAGGTCGCCGACGGTGACCGCCTCCTCGACGAGCGCGGCCATCACCCGCGGCTTGCTCACCGCGACGTCCACGCCCCACTGCTCGGTGAACAACCACTCGTTCTCGGCCCGGTTGACCCGGGCGACCACCCGGGGCACCGCGAACTCGGTCTTGGCCAGCAGCGACAGCACCAGGTTGGTCTTGTCGTCGCCGGTCGCCGCGACCACCACGTCGCAGCCGGCGACGTCGGCCTCCTCCAGGCTGCTCAGCTCGCACGCGTCGGCCAGCACCCACTCGGCGGCCGGCACCCGGTCCGGGCGCAACATCTTGGGTTGGCGCTCGATCAGCATCACCTGGTGGCCGTTGTCGATCAACTCCTGGGCGATCGAGCGGCCCACGTTGCCCGCGCCCGCGATGGCGACCCGCATGGCTCAGTGCCCTCCTTCCGGCGGCGTCGCCGCCACCGACGTGACCGTCGCCACGATGTCATCGCTGACCAGCATGAACACCTGGTCGCCCTCCTGCATGACGGTGGAGCCGGTGGGCAGCGTGCCGATGCCGAAGCGGATCAGGTAGGCCACCCGAGCCCCGGTCGCGTCCTCCAGCGTCCGCACCGGTCGGCCGATCCAGTCCTTGTGTACGGGAACCTCGACGATCGACACGGTGCTCGTGGGGTCGCGGAAGATCTCCACGTTGCCCTCCGGCACCAGGTGTCGCAGCATCCGGTCCGCCGTCCACCGCACTGTCGCCACTGTGGGGATGCCCAGCCGCTCGTAGACCTGCGCGCGGCGCTGGTCGTAGATGCGGGCGGCGACCCGGGACACGCCGAACGTCTCGCGGGCCAGCCGGGCCGAGATGATGTTGGAGTTGTCGCCGCTGGACACCGCCGCGAAGGCGTCCGCGCGCTCGATGCCGGCCTGCCGGAGCACCTCACCGTCGAAACCGGCCCCGGTCACCGTGATCCCGGCGAAGTCGGGGCCGAGCCGGCGGAAGGCGTCGGCGTCCTGGTCGATCACCGCCACCGAGTGCCCTCGGGACTCCAGGCTGTGGGCGAGGGTCGACCCGACCCGACCACATCCCATGATCACGACGTGCACGCTGTCCCTCCCAAGGTGCGTACCACTCCCGCTGCCGGCGGCCTTCGAGTGCGAGCCTGCCACGTCCCGGTCACGAGCGGGGACCGACCGTACCCCGCCGTCGCGAGCAGCGATGATCGCCCACCCCCGCGCCCCCGCCGTGGTGGTCGTACTCTTGGCGTTCGTGGCCAGTCCCACCTCGCTGCTGAAGCGGATTCTTCTCGGTCGACCGTTCCGGTCCGACCGGCTCCAGCACACCCTGTTGCCGAAGCGCATCGCGCTGCCCGTGTTCGCCTCCGACGCGCTGTCCAGCGTCGCGTACGCGCCCGACGAGATCCTGCTGACCCTCTCCATCGCCGGCGCCTCCGCGTACGTCTTCTCGCCGTGGATCGCGCTGGCAGTGGTCGTGGTCATGCTCACCGTGGTGGCGAGCTACCGGCAGAACGTGCACGCCTACCCGTCCGGTGGCGGCGACTACGAGGTGGCCACCGTCAACCTGGGGCCGAAGTTCGGCGTCGGGGTGGCCAGCGCGTTGCTTGTCGACTACGTGCTCACGGTGGCGGTGTCGGTCTCCTCCGGGGTGGCCAACCTGGGCTCGGTGGTGCCGTTCGTGGCCACCCACAAGGTCCTGATCGCGGTGAGCGCGGTTGTCCTGCTGAGCGCTGTCAACCTGCGTGGGCTGCGCGAGTCGGGCACGGCGTTCGCCATCCCCACCTACGGCTTCGTGATCGTGATGGGCGGGATGCTGCTCACCGGGCTGTTCCGGGTCTTCGTGCTGGGTGACGAGCTGCGCGCGCCGAGCGCCGACCTGGTGATCCAGGCCGAGCACAGCGTGACCGGTTTCGCGCTCATCTTCCTGCTGCTGCGGACGTTCAGCTCGGGCGCCGCCGCGCTCACCGGTGTCGAGGCGATCTCCAACGGGGTGCCGGCGTTCAAGGCGCCGAAGAGCCGCAACGCGGCCACCACCCTGCTGCTGCTCGGCACCATCTCGGTGAGCATGCTGGTCGGGATCATCTGGCTGTCCCGGCTGACCCACCTCCAGTTCGTCGAGGACCCGGGCCTGCAGATCGTCTCCGGCCCCGAGGGGTACGTGCAGAAGACGGTCACCACCCAGCTCGGCGAGACGGTCTTCGGTTCCGGGTCGATCCTGCTCTACGTGGTGGCCGGGATGACCGCCCTGATCCTCTTCCTGGCCGCGAACACCGCGTTCAACGGCTTCCCGGTGCTCGGCTCGATCCTCGCCCAGGACCGTTACCTGCCCCGCCAGTTCCACACCCGGGGCGATCGGCTGGCCTTCTCCAACGGCATCGTCTTCCTGGCCCTCTTCGCGATCGTGCTGATCGTCGGCTTCCAGGCCGAGGTGACCCGACTCATCCAGCTCTACATCGTCGGGGTCTTCGTCTCGTTCACCGTCTCCCAGGCCGGCATGATCCGGCACTGGAACCGGCACCTGCGCACCGAGCGGGACCCGGAGGCGCGCCGCCGGATGCACCGCTCCCGTGCCATCAACACGTTCGGCGCGGGCCTGACCGGCGCGGTGCTGGTGATCGTCCTGATCACCAAGTTCCTGCTCGGCGCCTGGATCGCGATCGCCGCGATGGCGGTGATCTACGTACTGATGCTGGCGATCCGCCGGCACTACGACCGGATCGCCGTCGAGCTGACCCCGCCGGACGAGGGCCGGGCCGTGCTGCCCGCCCGCAACCACGCGATCGTGCTGGTCAGCAAGCTGCACCAGCCGACGCTGCGGGCCATCGCCTACGCCCGCGCCACCCGGCCGGACACGCTCACAGCGGTGACCGTCAACGTGGACGAGAAGGACACCCGGGACCTGCAGGCCGACTGGGAGCGACGGGAGATGGCGATCCCGCTCACCGTGATCGACTCGCCGTACCGGGAGATCACCCGCCCGATCCTGGACTTCGTCGCCTCCACCCGCCGCAAGTCGCCCCGGGACGTGGTCACTGTGTTCATCCCGGAGTACGTGGTCGGCCGTTGGTGGGAGAACCTGCTGCACAACCAGAGCGCCCTGCGCCTCAAGGGCCGGCTCCTCTTCGAACCTGGGGTGATGGTGGTCAGCGTGCCGTGGCAGCTCGCGTCGACAGCGAGCAAGAACCTGGACCGGCTGGACGCCACGCTGTCCCGGACACCGGCGCGTGGGCCACGGAGCGCCGTGCCACCGCTGGTCGCCGCGCCGCCGGTGGCCAGCGCGCCGCCCGGCGAGGGCGGGCCCGAGAACAGCGAAATGATGGGGAACACTCGTGACTGAGCCGGGCGGTCCGCGGACCGCGACACCCAGGACACCGACGGCGTCGGCCTCGACGACGTTCGAGCGGGGCCTGGCCGAGACGGACCGGGTCGAGCTGACCGTCGACGCGGTCGCCCCCGGCGGGCACTGTGTCGCCCGGGTGGACGGGCAGGTGGTCTTCGTCCGGCACGCGCTGCCGGGTGAGCGGGTCATCGCCGAGGTCACCGAGGTGCACCGGGGGTTCGTCCGGGCCGACGCGGTGACAGTGCTGGAGCCCTCACCGGACCGGGTGGAGCCGCCCTGCCCGTACGCGAAGCCGGGTGCCTGCGGGGGCTGCGACCTCCAGCACGTCGCACCGGCCGCGCAGCTGGCCTGGAAGACCGCTGTGGTCCGCGAGCAACTGGTCCGCCTCGGAGGGCTGACCGACGTCGAGCTGGACCGGCTCGGCGTCCGGGTCGAGGCGCTGCCCGGTGGGCTGCTCGGCTGGCGTTCCCGGGTCCGCTACGCGGTCGACGCCGCCGACCGGGCCGGCCTGCTCAAGCACCGCTCGCACGAGGTGGTGCCGATAGACCGCTGCCGGATCGCCCACCCGGCCATCCAGCAGCTGCCGGTGCTCACCCCCACCGGCGCGCGCTGGCCGGCCGCCGATGCGGTGGAGACCGTCGCCAGCACCGGCGGGGACGTGACCGTCACGGAGATCCGCGACGGGGTGCCCACCCCGGTCAGTGGCCCGACCGAGGTCCGCGAGGTCGCCGCCGGACGGGACTGGACGCTGCCCGTGTCCGCGTTCTGGCAGGTGCACCCGGCCGCCGCAGACGCCCTCTCCACCGCCGTGCTGGAGTTGCTGGACCCGCAGCCGGGCGAGGTCGCCTGGGACCTCTACGGCGGCGCTGGGCTGTTCGCCGCCGGGCTGGCCGCACGGATCGGCGCGACCGGCCGGGTGACACTCGTCGAAGCAGCCGCGCAGGGTGTCGCCGCCGCCCGGGAGAACCTCGCCGACCTGCCCAGCGTCGAGGTGGTGTCGGCCCGGGTGGAGACCGCGCTGGCCCGCCGACGAATCACCGGCCCGGTCGACCTGGTGGTGCTCGACCCGCCGCGCTCCGGGGCCGGAGCCCAGGTGGTCCGCGCGCTGGCCGCCGCCGGTCCGCGGGCGGTCGCGTACGTGGCCTGTGACCCGGCCGCCTTCGCCCGGGACGTGCGGACCTTCGCCGACCTCGGTTGGCGGCTGGCGGCGCTACGGGGCTTCGACCTCTTCCCGATGACGCAGCACGTCGAGCAGGTCGGGCTGCTGCTCCCCCCGGACGCGCTGGAGAACACCCCGGGCGGCGCCTGACCGGGTGCTCAGCTGCCCACTCCTCGCCCGGTGCGGGTGCGTGGGGCTCGGGCCAGGCTGCGGAGTACCGCAGGGCCGATAGACTCTCCGGTCATGAGTGTTGAAGAGGACACGGCCAACCACGGCCGGCTGCTGGGGACGGTTCGCGGTCCGCAGGACGTCAAGCGGATGTCCGGCGAGGAACTGGACGTCCTCGCCGCCGAGATCCGGGACTTCCTGATCACCAAGGTCTCCCGTACCGGCGGGCACGTCGGGCCCAACCTCGGTGTGGTCGAGCTGACGCTCGCCATGCATCGCGTCTTCGACTCCCCCCGGGACCGGCTCCTGTTCGACACCGGCCACCAGGCGTACGTACACAAGATCCTTACCGGGCGTCAGGCCGGCTTCGACAAGCTCCGCCAGCGCGGTGGCCTCTCCGGCTACCCCAGCCAGGCGGAGAGCGAGCACGACCTCATCGAGAACTCGCACGCCTCCACAGCGCTGTCCTACGCCGATGGCCTCGCCAAGGCGTACGCCCTGCGGGGCGAGGCACGCAGCGTCGTGGCAGTCGTCGGCGACGGCGCGCTGACCGGCGGCATGTGCTGGGAGGCGCTGAACAACATCGCCACCGCCGGCAACTCCCTCGTGATCGTGGTCAACGACAACGGCCGGTCCTACTCGCCGACCATCGGCGGGCTGGCCGACCACCTCTCCTCGCTGCGGCTCAACCCCGGCTACGAGAAGGTCCTCGACACCGTCAAGGACGCCCTGGGCTCCACCCCGCTGGTCGGCAAGCCGATGTACGAGGTGCTGCACGCCGTCAAGAAGGGCATCAAGGACGCGGTCGCCCCGCAGGCCATGTTCGAGGACCTCGGCATCAAGTACGTGGGCCCGGTGGACGGGCACGACGTGGCGGCGGTCGAGGCGGCGCTTCGCGCGGCCAAGAACTTCGGCGGCCCGGTGATCGTGCACGCCGTCACCCGCAAGGGGTACGGCTACCGCCCGGCCGAGGAGGACGAGGCGGACTGCCTGCACGGCCCCGGCGGCGCCTTCGACGTGGAGACCGGCGCGCTGCTGGCCGCCCCGGCGGTGAAGTGGACGCACGTCTTCGCCGACGAGCTGCTCGCCGTCGCCGACGAACGTCCGGACGTGGTGGGTATCACCGCCGCGATGGCCGAGCCGACAGGCATCGCCAAGCTGGCCCGCAAGTACCCCGAGCGGGTGTACGACGTGGGCATCGCCGAGCAGCACGCCGCAACCTCGGCGGCCGGGTTGGCGCTCGGCGGGCTGCACCCGGTGGTCGCGGTCTACGCCACCTTCCTCAACCGCGCCTTCGACCAGGTCCTGCTGGACGTGGCGATGCACAAGCTGCCGGTGACCTTCGTGCTGGACCGGGCGGGCATCACCGGCCCGGACGGCCCCAGCCACTACGGCATCTGGGACATGTCGGTCTTCGGGGTGGTGCCGGGGCTGCGGATCGCCGCCCCCCGCGACGCCGCCACCCTGCGCGAGGAGTTGCGCGAGGCGCTGGCCGTCGACGACGGCCCGACAGTGGTGCGGTTCCCGACCGGCACCGTCGCCGCGGACCTGCCGGCGCTGCGCCGGGTCGGCCCTGTCGACGTGCTGGCCGAGTCCGCCCGTACCGACGTGCTGCTCGTCGCCGTCGGCTCCTTCGGCCAACTGGGCATGGAGGTGGCCGCCCGGGTCGCCGAGCAGGGCTACGGGGTCACCGTCGTCGACCCGCGCTGGGTGCGTCCGGTCCCGGCGGAGCTTGTCGACCTGGCCGCCCGCCACCGGCTCGTGGTCAGCGTCGAGGACGGTGTCCGGGTCGGCGGTGTGGGTGACGCGCTCGCCCAGGCGATGCGCGACGCCGACGTCCGGGTGCCGCTCAAGGACCTGGGTGTGCCGGCCGAGTGGCACCCGCACGGCACCCGCGCGCAGATCCTCGCCGACCTGGGCCTGACCGCCCAGGACGTGGCCCGCAACGTCACCGGTTGGATCTCCGGCCTGGACGCCACCCCGGACCGCCTCACCCCCAGCGACGCAGCCGCACAGAACTGACCGCAGGTAACACGAGGCGGCGGGCCCCCTTCGAGGGGTGCCCGCCGCCTCGCTCAATCCCGCCCCGCCGCCACCCACCCCGGCCCGGCCCGCCGCACCCCCGCCATCTCGGGTCGATCAAGGACTAATGGTGGGCGGATGCTGATGATTCGCGACTTTTGTGGGGCACCACAAGTCCATGATCGACCGGGTGAGGGGTGCCGTGCGGTGGTGCGGTGCCGGTGCGGTGGTGGGGGCACTCCGTTTCGCCACTCCGCTCGCCGATCTTGCACTTTTGGTCGACGGAATGCCCCTTGATTCCCGATTTGTCGGCGCAGAAAGTGCAAGATCGCGGGAGGGGGCGGGGCGGGGCGGGGAGCGGGAGCGGGAGCGGGAGCGGGGGTTAGCGGGGGGAGATTGAGCGGTAGTGGGTTTTGTCGCTGTTGGCGAGGCTGTAGGTCTGGGAGCGCGACGGGGTGGGGATGACCGCCAGGCCGGGGCGCTCGACCAACAGGGGAGTGCCCGGCGGAACGGACAGGGAACTGTCCCGGGTGGGCCGCCAGCTCAGCACCACCAGCGGCTGACCGGGCACCGGCAGTTGGTACGCCTGCAACGGGGTGGCCCGGTCGGCGGGTGAGACGACGGGCGCGCTCCCGTCGGCCGGTCGATAGATCACCGCCGTCATCGCGCCGGCGTCGGTGTCCCAGCTGAGCTGCTGCAACTCGGCCGCCTCGCCGCCGCCAAGGGCGACTTCGCCGAGCGAGCGTACGGTCAGCTTCGCCATCGGCCAGGACGTCGGCACCGAGCGTGGGGCGTCCTGGTCCCCGATTCGGCGGGGGATGCTGCCGAAGGGGCCCCGATCGCCGGACAGCACACAGGTGTCCAGGCCGTTGAGGGCCCGCCGGCCCGTGCCGGACTCGTCGCGGACCAACGGGTAGCGCGGGTCGACGGTGCCGGTGCCCAGGTCGAGCAGCCGGTCGGCGGCCCGCCCACGGGGGAGCGACTCGGTGGTCCGCAGCGTCGCAGTCACGCCGACGGCGGTGCAGGACGGCACGTCGACCGGTGCGCTGAGACCGTCGGCGATGGTCAACGTCCGGTCCTGTGGCCCGAGCAGGCTCTGCACCCGGGCCGAGACCAGGTAACGCCGGCCGCCGGTCGTCTGCACCGGCAGCACGTCCGAGTAGACCAGGTAACCCGGATCGGTGTACTCGGTGGCGCGGGTCACCGCGTACCGGTCGCCCTCGCGGGTCAGTTGCAGCAGCCAGGATGCGCTTTCGCCGGGTACGTCGGCGGCCACCAGCGCCACCGGGGCGCCGTCGACCCGACCGGAGAAGAGGATGCCCGAGGAGGGCAGGTGCGCGCGGTCGTCGGCCGGTGACCGCCAGCCCCGGACCGCAGCGGTGACCGCCGCCGTCGCCGTGGCGTCCCCGGAGAGGTCGCCCCGGGGCGGCCACACCGCGAGGGTGCCGTCCAGGCTGTCGTACCCGACCCGAAGGTCCTGCGGCTTCCGCTCGGCTACCGGGCCGCAGGCCGTGCCGGCCAGTAGCGCGCTCAGCAGGACGGGAAGCACCCTGCCGTACCGACGGCCTGGAGTCACCTGATCCGCCCCCGATCGCCTCGCCGTCGCTGTCGGAAAGCGCCATAGTACGAGATGTCCGATGCGGCACCTCAGTTGGCCGGCATCCGAACCACCACAATGGACAGCACCGGGGGTTTAGGGCGTTTTGGTTGCTCCGGTAGACTCCGCCGACTGTGACGCCTGCCGAGTCCCGCGCCCTGCCCGCGCCGCACCCGGAGGCGGCAGTCGACTCCGCCGAGCTGGTGAGCTACCGCACACCGGCCGGCCTCTTCGCCGGCCCGCCCGCGCTGACCGCCCCCACCACAGCGCCGGCCGAGCCCACAGCGCCGGCCGCCCCCACCCCAGCGCCGACCGAGCCCGGAGCGCCGACCGAGCCCGAAACGCCGACCGAGCCCGAAACGCCGACCGAGACCGCAACGCCGGCCGAGCCCGGAGCGCCGGCCGAGAGCGCGGTGCCGACACGGGCGTGGTGGCGGCGGTGGACCCGGCGTCGGCAGCACCTGGCGGTGGGTGGGCTGTTCCTGCTCGCCGCACTCTGGGTGACCAGCCGGATCTGGCCGGACCCCTCCGGTCGGGTGGCCTCGCTCTACACCGGTGACCCGGCGCAGGTGCAGTTCTTCCTCGCCCACTCGGTACGCGTGGTGCTGCACGGCGAGTACCCGTTCTACACCGAGCAGTTCAACTACCCCGACGGCGTCAACCTGATGGCCAACACGGCAGTGCTGGCGCTGGGCATCCCGATGGTCCCGGTGACGTTGCTCTTCGGGCCGGCGGTCTCCTTCGTGGTGCTGGTCACGCTCGGTCTCGCCGGCACCGCCATGGCCTGGTACCTGATGCTCTCCCGCCACCTGGTGCGTACCCCGCTCGCGGCGGCGGTCGGCGGCTGGTTCTGCGGGTTCTCGCCCGCGATGCTCTCGCACGCCAGTTGGCACCCGAACATCATCAGCCAGTTCCTGCTGCCGTTCATCGTGTGGCGGGTGCTGGTGCTCACCCGGTCCGTAAAACCGGTGCGGGACGGGGCCCTGCTCGCCCTGCTGGTCACCGCGCAGGCGTTCATCAACGAGGAGATCCTGCTCTTCACGGCGCTGGCCTGCGGCGTCTTCCTGCTGGCGGTGCTCGCTCAGGAGCCGGCCCGGTGGCGGGCGGCGTGGCGGCCCCTGGGCGTCGGCGTGGTGACCTGCGCGCTGCTGGCGGGGGCGCTGCTGGCGTACCCGCTCTACGTGCAGTTCGCCGGGCCGATGGCCTACCACGGGCTCAGTGACGCGGTGAAGGACTACGGCAACGACATAGCCGCCTTCTTCGCCCCCGGCTCGCCCACCCTCGGCGGCAACCAGCGAGCCAACACCAACCTGGCGCCGAACTACTCCGAGGAGAACGCCTTCTTCGGCTGGAGCCTGTCGATGCTGGCCATCTGCATCGTGGTCTGGCTGCGCCGGGAGTTGATCGTTCGGGCGCTCGCGGTGACCGGCGTGTTCTTCGCCGTGCTGTCTCTCGGCGAGGGGGTCTCCTGGTGGGACCGCGAGCTGATCACCGGGCCGTGGCAGTGGTTGGTCCACCTGCCGCTGCTGGACGCGGTGGTGCCGACCCGGTTCGGGCTCATCACCAGCGTGGTGATCGGCCTGCTGCTGGCACTCGCCGTCGAGCGGGCCTGGGCGCTACGCCCGGCCGACCGTCGTACCGTCCACGTGCTCACCGCCGCGGGCCTGGCCTTCGCGTTGCTGCCGATCGCACCGATGCCGCTGCGGATGGTCTCCCGGCCGCCGGTGCCGGACTTCATCACGGCGGACCGGTGGCGGGCGTACGTCGGGCCGGACCAGACGCTGGTGCCGATCCCGGTGCCCAGCATGGGCAACACGCACGGCATGCGCTGGGCGGCGGCCACCAACCTCGACTTCAAGATCCCCGGCGGTTACTTCCTCGCGCCCCGCAACGGCAACACCGGTGACGCGGGCCGGTTCGGCGGTCGTCCCAGCGGGGTGGGTCAGATGCTGGAGGAGGTGGCGACCACCGGCCGTACGCCGAAGCTGGACGACCGGCAGCGTCGCCGCTTCACCGACGAGCTGCGGCACTGGCGCGCGGCGATCCTGGTGCTGCCGGTGCGGCAGCAGAACGCCGAGCCACTGCGACGTACCGTCGAGGAACTGGTCGGTCCGGGCCGCCAGGAGTTGGACGTCTGGGTCTGGGACGTCCGGACGATCAGCGACCGTTCGGTCTGATGACCGCCGGGACGACGTCCCCGAACATCTCGCCCCCGGCGACGGTCGGCGCGTCCCGCTCGGCCTGGCTGCGGGACGCGCTGGTGGTCGCCGGCTATCTGGGCCTCGCCGTGCTGGTGACCAGCGGGCAGTGGGGTCACCAGTGGCGGCTGTTCCACCAGGCGGGTGACCAGATCCTCTTCGAGTGGATGCTGGCCCACGCGGCGCACGCGGTGGTCGAGGGGGAGAATCCGCTCTTCAGCACCCTGTTGAACGCGCCCGACGGGGTCAACCTGATGGCGAACACCTCGGTGCTCGGCCTGGGTGTCCCGCTCACCCCGGTCACAGTGCTCTTCGGCTCGCAGGTGGCGTTCTGCGTGGCGGTCGTCTGCTGCCTCGCCGGGACGGCCGTCGCCTGGTACGTGCTGTTGCGTCGCCGGCTGGTCGGTAGCCGGGCCCCGGCCGCGGTGGGTGGGCTGATCTGTGGCTTCGCCCCGGGCATGATCGCCCAGGCGGGCGCCCACCTGCACATCGCCGCCCAGTTCCTGGTGCCCGCGATCCTCGCCCTGGTGTTCCGGCCGGCCGCGGAGACGACGCGAGACGGCGTGTGGCGGCCCGGCGTCGGCCTGGGGCTGCTGCTCGTCTGGCAGGTCTTCATCGGCGAGGAGGTGCTGGTCTTCCTGGTGCTCGCGGCCGGCGTATTCGCGCTGGGTTACGCGCTCGCCGACCGGGTGGCCGCACGGCGGTTGGCGCCGGCCCTCTTCGGTCGACTGGCGGTGGCGGCCGGCGTGGCGGCGGTGCCGCTGGCGTACCCGCTGTGGTTCCAGTTCCACGGCCCGCAGCACTACTCCGGGATGGCGTTCGCCACGCAGGGCTTCCAACTGGACGTCGCCTCGTTCACCGCGTCGGCCCGGCAGACGGTGCTGGGTGACGACTGGTTGCCGGGGCTGCTCTCGCCGAATCCGACAGAGGAGAACTCGTTCTTCGGCCCGGGTCTGCTGGTGCTCGCCGTGGTGATCGTGATCTGGCAGTGGCGACGACCACTGGTGCGGGCACTGGCCGCCTGCGGCGTGGTCTTCGCCCTGCTCTCGCTCGGCGACGAGTTGCGGGTGGACGGCGCGGCCACCGGCATTGCGGGGCCGTACCGGCTGGTCGGCGGGCTGCCGTTGCTCGATCTCGCGGTGCCGGCCCGGTTCGCGCTGGTCTGCGTTCCGGTGCTGGGTGTGCTGGTGGCGCTGTCAGTGGACCGGGTCCGGGCCGCGCGGAGGCCGAACGTGGCGCCGGGCCTACCGGTGCGGCTGCTGTGGGCCGGCGCGGTCGCCGCCGCGTTGCTGCCCCTGTTTCCGACTCCGATCCGCGTGGTGCCGGTCGCGCCGGTGCCGGCGTTTCTCGCCGCCGGTGGCTGGCGTCCGCTGGTGCCGCCCGGTCGGACGGTGGTCGCGGTGCCCCCGGTCACCGGTGCCGGGCGCAGCCCGGTGATGCTCTGGTCCGCCCGTACCGGACTGGGGTTCGCCGCGCCTGGCGGTTACTTCATCGGCCCCAGCGGCCCCGACGACCCGGCGGCCCGCTGGGGCGCGCCGGACCGGCCCACGTCGGTGCTGCTGCGGCAGGTGGCCGAGACCGGAGCGGTGCCGGTGCTCACCGACGCCGACCGCCGCCGGGCCGTCGAGGACCTGCGGCACTGGCGTGCCGCGGTGGTCGTACTCGGGCACCTGGAGCACTCTGACCCGGTCCGCCGGACCGTCGACGACCTGCTCGGCCCGGGCCGACCGGTCGACGGCGGATGGTTGTGGGACGTCCGGGACCGGGTCGGCTGACTAACCCACCAGGGCCCGCACGTCCCAGACCCAGACGTCGTCGACCCGCTGCGGTGGCCCGAGCAGGGCGGCGACCAGCTCACGGAGCACAGCCTCGCGGGGGTGCGCCCCGAGCACCACCACCGACGCCCGCCAGAACCGCAGGTCCTCGACGGCCTGCCGGCGGTTCTCGTCGGTCAGCGCCGGAAGCGTGCCGCTGTCCATTGTGGCGTAGATGAGGGAGCTGGTCGGTCGGTTCGGCGCACCGAAGACCCCCTCACCCAGCTCGTTCGGGCCGATGAAGTAGCCGCCCGGAACGGGGAACTCCTGCCCGGTCAGCGCACTCCACCGCAGCGTCGGCAGACCGTGCACGTTGCTCGGGATCGGCACCGGCACCAGGGTTCGGCCCGCCGGCACGTACGGCCGCCAGCCGCCCGCGGTGATGAAGTGCGGCGGTGGGTCGATCTGCTGGGCGGGCAGCGGGCGGGGGAAGAGCGGCAGCACGGCGAGCGCGACCGCCGCGTACCCCACCGGGCGCAGCCACCGGCGGCGCGTGACGGCCGGCGCGGCAGGCTCGTCGTCGGACGTCGCCGAGGTCGTCTCGGGCACCCGCTGGGCCGGCACCCGCGGCCGGTCGGCCACCGCGCGCCCCTGGCGGTGCGCGGCGTCCCAGGTCAACGCGAGCAGTACGCCCACCGCGGCGGCGACCACCAGCGTCAACCGGGTCGGCATCATCATCTCGACCAGCGGCAGGTCGTCCGACACGTACGACCACGGGCCGCGCACGCCGGTCTCCACACCGTTGAACCGCACGAACGGCCCGATCGCGGCAACGCTGAACACCACGATGAGCACCGCGGCGATCCGGGCGGCCAGCGAGCGGCGTACGAGCAGCACCAGAGCCACCACAGAGAGCAGCACCAGCGGCCAACCGAACCAGGTGTTCTGCTCGGTCAGCCCGATCGTCTTCTCCACGGCCGGGTCACCGGCCCAGGTGTCCCGGGCGAAGGTGACGAAGGCGACCAGGTCCTCGCCCCAGTTGTGGAAGACGCCACCCTGTAGGCCCCGGTAGGACTGCGGGCCGTTGAACTGGAACCAGATCGGGTACGCGGTGAGCACCAGGGCCAGCCCGCCGGCGACGCCGAGCCCGGCCAGGAACGTGCCGGCTGCGGCCCGGGTGGCCCGCGGCCGCTGCACGGCGTACGCCAGCACGATGACCAGGCAGGCCAGCGCGGTGAGCAGCAGCATCTCCTCGTTGATGAAGATCTGGTACGCCACCAGCGCACCGAGCACGAGCCCGTTGCGTCGCCACCGGCCCGGCTCACCCAGGGTCAGCACCCGCACCACGATCAGCGGGAGCAGGAAGTTGGAAACGAAGTTCGGTTGGCCGTTGGCGTGGTGGATGATTCCCGGCGCGAAGCCGAGGAACGCGCCGCCGACGAACGCCGCCGCACGGGAGCGCACCAGGTGGCGGGAGAGCATCCAGTACCCGGTGCCGGCGGTGGCCGCCAGCGCCGCGCCCAGGTAGAGCGAGTACATCACCTGGGGGCCGAGCAGCATGGTCAGCGGGGCCAACGGCAGCGTCACCCCGAGCAGCGAGGTGTTGGCCATCATGTTCACCCCGTCCGGGGCGTTCTGACGGGCCGTGAACAGCGGGTTCTCCAGGTGCCGCACCGAGTACTCGCCGTGCGCGAACAGCCACTCGAACCAACTGTGGTCGGTGGGCAGGTGCGAGGAGACCCGGCCGTTGACGTCACCCCAGTAGTTGAGGCAGACGAAGACGCCCAGCAGCACATAGGCTCCGAGGGCCAACAGGTCGGCTCGGGCCGGACGGCGTCGAGGCCGCCGTGTCGACTCGACCTCGGCCGGATCGGCGTCGGTCACGGGAATCAGCGAAGGGTCTACCACCGGCACAGCCACGACGCGCCATCGTACAGGCGGGGTTCCGTCGCTTTTGCCGGGCCGGTGCGCTGACTGTCGGTTTGCCGGAGAGTGACCCGTCGGCCAGCTTTACCTGGTGACGGAGGAACGGTCGTTGTCGATCATCGAGCTGGGCGAGATGCGCGACGAGCCCGTGCCGGCACCTCCGGTGCGCCGCCCGCGCGCCGTTGGTCGCCCGCTGCGCAGCGCGACTGTGCTGTTTCTCAGCCTGGTGGTGCTGGCCGGCGCCGCGCCGGCAACGCAGCGAACGGTGAGCGTGGTGCCGGCGTCGCGGATGGCCACCGCGTACCTGGCCGGGGACGGCGTCTTCGTCGTCGATCCGCCGGCACCCGACGGGGCCCGGTACCTGACCGCGTACGCCCAGCCGGCACCGACCGGTGCCGAGGTGCGGCGGCGGTGGCAGGCGCCGCTGGCCCGCACCGGCAACTATCTCGACGTCCGGGTCGAGCAGGGGTTGGTGCTGGCGTTGGCGGTCGGCGCCCCCAACCGGTTGTTCCAGACCACCGCCTTCGACATTGCGACGGGCCGGCAACGCTGGCAGCATCCCGGCGCTCCCCAGCCGACGCCCGGCGGTGGCCTGCTGGTGACCAATGGCCGGGAGGACGGGTCGGGCGCGATGAGCGGCGTTGAGCCCGACACCGGCCTGGTGCTCTGGTCGGTGCCGATCCCGCCGGCCGCCAGCCCCACCTACCACCTCACTCCCGAGGGGCAGGTCGACCGGTTCGTGCTCCTGCAACCGACCGGCGAGGTGCAGGTGCACGACGCCGGCACCGGCCGACTGCTGCGCAGCATCGACACGCTGCCCGGTGACCGGTCGGCGTACCAGCGGGTGCAGATCGTCGACGACCTGCTGCTGCTCGTCCCGCCGGGCAGCACCCGGCTGGTGAGCTTCGGGCTGGCCGAGTTGGAGCCACTCTGGACCTCGGAGGTGACGCTGGTGTCGCATGTGCTCGAATGCGGCGGTCTACTCTGCGCGGTGCCGCAGACCGGCGGCCTCCAGGTGCTCGACCCGGGCACCGGCGCCGTGCGGTGGTCGGAACCGGGCCAGGACGTCTTGGCCGACGTCCGGTACGGTCGGCTCCTGATGGCCAGACCCGGCCAGGGGTACGCGGTGCGGGACGCGGCCACCGGGCAGATGCGGACCGAGCTGGGCGTGTGGAGTCTGATGCCGGTGCTGCGGCCGGACGACCCGCTGGTCGGTGTGCGGCGGGGTGACGACGGTCGGATGGTCGTCGCCGAACTGGACCTGGTGGCCGGCCGAACGCGCATCGTCGACGTGCTGCCGGGCATCGCCGGCAGTTGCCAGGCGTCCCTGCCGGTCCTGCTCTGCCAGCGCCTCGACGGCACTACCGCTCTGTGGAGGTTGACGCGGTGACCGACTCGGTGATCGACCTCGGCGAGCTGCGGGACGACCCGGACCCGGAGTCGACGCCCCGCCCACCTCGCGCTCACGGTCGCCCGCTGCGCTCTGCGCTGGTCATGGTGCTGGCGCTGGTCACGCTCGCCGCGTCCGCCGTCGTACCGCCCCGGCGGGCCCCGGTGACGCTGCCGGGCCGGCCCGGGTCCGATGTCATGATCGACGGTGATCTGCTCCTGGTCATGGAGCCGGCCAGTACCGAAGCGCGGCAGGCGCGGCTGGCCGCGTATCGGCTGCCCGGCGTCGAGCCGGTCTGGCAGGTGACGCTGCCAGCGGAGGCTCGGTACTGGGGGATGATTCCGCTGGCCGGGACGCTGCTGGCCACCGGGTACGAGATCGGCCCGGAGGGTCGGGAGACACTCACCGTCGCACTGGACCGGGCGACCGGGGCGTACCGGTGGCAGCAGCCGGGCGCCGTCTCCAAGCTGACCGACGGCAACCTGCTGCTGCGCAACGGCGGCGAGACCGAACCGTCCAGTTTGCGCGCTGTGGATCCGTGCTGCGGCACCGTCCGCTGGGAGCTGTCCGGCCTCAGCCCCGACATGAGGGTGCGGGACACCGGGCTCGGGGTGGACCGGGTGGTGCTCAACCAGTTGGACGGGCCGGTCGAGGTACGCGACGCGAACACCGGCGCGGTGCTGGCCCGCGCCGACCTGCGCCCACCCGACGGTGGTCGGATCGGACTGGACCTGTCGAACGACCTGCTGCTGGTCCTCGACAGAGGCTCGGGCACTGTCACCGCGTACGAGCTGGACCAGCTCAAGCCCCGCTGGACCCGTGCCAGGGTGCACATCGACTTCGCGCTGGACTGTGGACCCGTCCTGTGTCTGCGCACCGGCAACAACGAGTTGCAGGCGCTCGACCCGGCAACCGGCGAGGTGCGCTGGCGCAGCAGCCAGTGGGGGTGGGCCTGGCCGACCGACGGCCGGCTGATGGCCAACATCAGCGGCGTCGGTCCGTCGGAGCAGTACGTCGTGCTCGATGCGCTGACCGGCCAGCAGTTGGCCGACCTGGGCCGGTGGGAGCTGTACCAGCTAGGTGTTGGCGGCCGGCTGCTCGGCCTGCGCCGGCATCCCGACGGAGGGGTGCTCGTCGGCGAGCTGGACATCGCCGCCGGAAAGGTGCACATCGTGGACGTGCTACCCGATGTCACAGGGGGGTGTCAGGCGGTCACCGGCTACCTGGTGTGCATCGCCACCACCACCGGCTCCTACCAGCTCTGGAAACTGGCCGGCTGATCACCAGTTCGCCTGGGTGGGCGGCGGGGGCAGCGGCGCCGACGCGGGCCGCAGCACGTACGCCACCCCGCCGCTGCCGCGTTGCCAGACCGCCTCGAACCCCTGCCGGGGCACGGTGCGACGGACCGCGTCGTCGTCCGGGGCGTACGGGTCGTTGAGCACCGGGTCGCCGTCGGCGGTGAAGCCGACAAGCACCATCAGGTGCCCCGCGGTGTCGTACCCGAGCCCCGGCACCTCGTCGGCCCGGAACGCGGCGGAGACGATCAGGGGGATGCCGGCGGCGACGAACGCCTCCGCCTCGACCAGCGACCGCAGCCGGGTGACGAACGCGTCCACCCCGTGCAGACCGGCGTACGCGGTGTTGAACGGCCAGTTGCCGGCCCCGGCGTACGCGTGGTCGTAGCAGTGCCGGGCGGCGTGGACGACCACCGGACGAGGGCCGGACGGCTCCACCCAGGCGTAACGGTCCGGCGTCGGCCCGGCGCCCCAGTAGGCGAGCACCATCGAGGTGCAGGTGGGGCTGCACCATGAGTCCCCGCCACCGCCCCACTGCGGGTACTGGCCGGCGTGCAGCCGCTGCGAGTAGCGGGGCACGTCCAACACCCGGCCCCAGGCAGCGGACGGGACGGGCTCTCCCGCGTACCCCTGGTGAGCCGTCGTGGGGCCGGTGGCGACCGCGCCGATGCTGCGCAGCACCGGGCCGGTCGGGCTGCCGGCGGGCCGGCACAAGGTCACCCGCGCCTGCCAACCGGTGACCGTCGCTCCGGTCACGATCAGGGTGTCGGTGTCGACCCGGGCGGCGCTGTCGCGCTGTCCGGGCAGCGAGGTGCGTCGTACCGTGTGGTCGTCGGCGGCCCAGTGGGCCAGGCGGTACCAGTCGGTGCTGGGTGCGTCGTCGTGCCAGCCGCGCAGGTCGACAGCGATCCAGCAGCCGTCCGGGGTGTCGGCCGTCCAGGACGGCACCACCTCGGCGACGGCGAAGCCGACAGGTACCGGCGGCGACGTCCAGGTGCCCTGCGGGGCGACGCCGTCGAGGGTGAGCCCTCGACCGCTGGCGAGCAGGCCGTCGCCGCTGCCACTGGCCGTGTCGGCCGGCAGGTGGAAACCCCGGTAGGCGATGTCTCGCCGGGTGGGTGGTGCCGCAGTGGTCATGCCAGGTCCGTCCGTCGCTCGATACCGCCGGCCAGCATCGCGTACGCCGCGGTGGCCCGCAACGCCGGCCGGCGCGGACGGCGAGGGACGATGGTTGCCGGCCGGCACTAGGTTGTCGGTGGTCAGCAGCGAGGAGGCCGGGATGCGGGTACTGGTGGTCGAGGACGAGCGCAACCTCGCCGACGCGATCGCACGGGGGTTGCGCAAGCGGGGGATGGCGGTCGACGTGGCGTACGACGGCGACGCCGGCCACGAGGCGGCGTTCATCACCAGGTACGACGTGGTGGTGCTCGACCGCGACCTGCCGGGTGTGCACGGCGACCAGATCTGCGCCGACCTGGCGGCCTCCGGCGCGTTGACCCGGGTGCTGATGCTCACCGCCAGCGGCACCGTGGCCGACCGGGTGGAGGGGTTGCAGCTCGGCGCGGACGACTACCTGCCCAAACCGTTCGCCTTCGACGAGCTGGTCGCCCGGGTGCAGGCGCTGGGCCGGCGGGCCACCCCGGCCGCGCCGCCGGTGCTCGAACTGGCCGACCTGGTGCTCGACCCGGCCCGCCGGGTGGCCACCCGCGCCGGGGTGCCGGTGGACCTCACGAACAAGGAGTTCGGTGTGCTCAGCGAACTGCTCAAGGCGCGGGGCGCGGTGGTCTCCAGCGAGGAGCTGCTGGAACGGGTCTGGGACGCGAACACCGACCCGTTCACCACCATCGTCCGGGTCACGGTGATGACGCTCCGTAAGAAGCTCGGTGACCCGCCGTTGATCGAGACGGTGGTCGGCGCGGGCTACCGCACCGCCGAGGTGAGCGCATGAGCCGGCGGTTGCGACCCACCCTGCGGTTGCGGCTGACACTGCTCAACGGGGTGCTGCTGATCGGCGCCGGAGCGATCCTGGTGTTGCTGGCCTGGCTGCTGGTCCGCGACGCGTTGCGACCCACCGACGAGTTGGTGCCCGGCACGATGGTGCTGCTCTCCGACGGCCGGCAGATGGACGCCGCCCAGTGGCAGCGGCAGTTGGTCGATGCCGCCTCCGGGGAGTTGCTGGCCAAGGGCCTGGTCGCGCTGCTGGCGATCAGCGTGATGGGGGTGGCCGGCGCGTACGCGGTGGCCGGTCGGGCGTTACGCCCACTGCACCAGGTCACGGCGACCGCCCAGCGGCTCGGTGAGGCGACCCTGGACCAGCGGATCGGTTACTCGGGCGCCGACGACGAGGTGGCCGAGTTGGCCAAGACGTTCGACGCCATGCTGGACCGGATCGCGTCCGCCTTCGAGGCCCAGAAGCGCTTCGTGGCGAACGCCTCGCACGAGCTGCGTACCCCGCTCGCCGTGATGCGGACGGAAATCGACGTGACGCTCAGCGACGACGACGCGGACACCGCCGAGTACCGACGGATGGCGACAGTGGTCCGCGACGCCTCCGAGCGGGCCAACGGCCTGGTGGACGCGCTGCTGGTGCTGGCCCGCAGCGAGGCGCAGGCTGGGCGGCAGTTGGGCCGGCGTACCGAGTGTGACCTCGCCGCGGGCACCGCCAACGCACTGTCGGCGATGCGCCGCGAGGTGGAACGGATCGGCCTGCGGGTGCAGACGTCGCTGGAGTCGGCGCCGGTCGTCGGCGACCCGGGGCTGCTCGACCGGCTGGCCGGAAACCTGATCGAGAACGCGGTCCGCTACAACCACCTGCACGGGCGGCTCTGGGTGCGTACCGGCACCGACGGTGACCGGTCCTGGCTGGTGGTGGGGAACACCGGTTTCGAGGTGGACCAGGCCGACGTGCCGGGGCTGTTCGAGCCGTTCCGCCGTGGTGGCCGGGAACGCACCGGAGCCCGTGGCTCCGGCCTGGGGCTGTCCATCGTCCGGGCGGTCTGCACCGCGCACGGCGGCGCCGTACGGGTGGTCGCGCAGCCCGGCGGTGGCCTGGAGGTGACTGTCACCCTGCCGTCGTCGGACGCCCCGGCCGTGCCCGCGACGGTGTCCGTCGCCGGCTGATCGGGGTTGCGCGCCCCACTCGGCCGGTGGCAAGATCGCCGGGTCAGCTCGGAGAGTGGAAGGGGGTGCGCGATGTCCATCAGTCAAGGCTCCGCACCCCGGGTCCTCGCAGGCTGACCCCCGGCGGCGGAGCGTCCCCATCCGAAGATGGAGAGACCACCCGTGCATCCACGGATCCGCAACATCAGTTTCGACTGTCACGACACGTACGCCCTGGCCGGCTTCTGGTCGGCGGTGCTCGGCTACGCCCGGCTCCCGGAGGACGTTCCGGGTGACCCGGAAGCCGCCCTGCTGCCGCCGGACGGTGCCACGCCGAACATGTTCTTCCAAGCGGTGCCCGAGGACAAGGTGACCAAGAACCGGGTCCACATCTGCCTGGAACCGGTCGACCGGACCCGCGACGAGGAGGTCGAGCGGGTGCTCGGCCTCGGGGCCACGATGGTCGCCGACCAGCGGCGCACCGACGGGACGGGCTGGGCGGTTCTCGCCGACCCGGAGGGAAACGAGTTCTGCGTGCTCCGCAGTGCCGGGGAGCGGGTCGACACCACTGTGGAGGACCAGGCATGAGTTCGACGATTCACAACATCAGCATCGACTGTCACGACACGTACGCCCTCGCCGGCTTCTGGGCGCAGGTCTTCGACTGCCCCCGGCAGCCCGACGACTTTCCCGGCGACCCGGAGGCGATGCTTCTGCCGCCGGGTGGCCCGGAGGTGCTGTTCATCGCGGTGCCCGAGGGCAAGTCCGTGAAGAACCGGCTGCACCTGGACCTGCAACCCGCCGACCGCACCCGGGCCGAGGAGGTCGAGCGGCTGCTCGGCATCGGCGCGACGCTCGTCGCCGACCACGTCGGCCCGACCGGCGGCGGTTGGGTGGTGCTCGCCGACCCGGAGGGCAACGAGTTCTGCGTGCTCGGCAACGCCGCCGAGCGGGCCGCAGCGGCAGCGGCGCGGGCCGCGGCGGCGGGTGTCGAACCGGCCTGACAGTCGACGTACGGCACCGGGCGTCGGCCACCTTCGCGTGGCCGGCGCCCGGTGCCACACTCCCGGGGCGGGACCTGACCGCGAGGTTCAGGCTGTGGCCGGGCCGTGCCCTGGCGCGGGTGACTGGACGAAGGCCGTCGCGCCCTCGTACTCCGCCACCGGGGCAGCGCCGACATGCTCGTACTCGAGCAGGAGCAGGCCCTTCGCTGTCGCTTCGTGGTGAACCAGTCGGAGGCCGACGGATGCGCTCGGATGGTCGAGCAGCCGCCGCCCGGAACCGGCCACGGCGGGGGCTACGACGAGCCGGAGTGTGTCGACGAGGCCGGCCGACAACAGAGCCTTGCCAAGTCGTGCGCTCCCGTGGATCTGGAGCTCCCGTCCTGGCTGAGCCCTGAGCTCTCCGACGGTGTGGATCGGGTCTCCGCGGAGCACCGTCGTCGGGTGCCAACCACCTTCCGCGAGGGTGTTGGTCACGACGTACTTCGGTAGTGAGTTCATGCGTTCGGTGAACGGATCGTCCGGGTCGGTGATCTGCGGCCAGTCGCGAGCGAACGCCTCGTAGGTCCGCCGTCCGAGCAGCAGACCGTCGGCGAGATCCAACCAGTCGGAGGTCCGGCGGACGAAGACCTCGTCCAGGTAGGGCACGAGCCAGCCGCCCCGGGTGAAGTTGTCGCTCGTGTCCTCGGTCGGCGAGCCGGGCCCCTGGCTGACGCCGTCGAGAGTGACGAACTGGGTAAGGACGATCTTCACAGCGCCCCCTGGCGCTCGGCGAGCCCGGCGAGTTGTTCGGTGACCGAGCCCCAGCCGTCCGCGAAGCCGATCTTCTCGTGGAGGTCACGAGCGGCGGGATCACCGTGACGGACGATGATCCGGTAGTCCGTGCCGTCCGGATGATCCTTCATGGTGATCTCCGCGGTCATCGGGACCGGGGTTGGATGCGCGGGCCGCCAGGCGCTGTCGATCACGTTGGTGAACACGATCCGTTCGAGATCGTCGACGACGAGGAAGCATGCGTCGAGGTGCGGGACGAACTCCACCCCGTCCTCGCTCAGTCGGGTCACGAGTCCGCCACCGGGCCGGACGTCCAAGCGATCGACGCGGCACAGGGCCGGCGCCGGTATCCACCACTTCTCGAAGCGGGACGGATCGGTCCAGGCGCTCCACACGGCGGCGAGAGGTGCGCGGATGATCCGCGCCATGCTCAGGTCCAGGTCGGGATTCATTGCTGGTTCTCCTGCTCATCGGTGACGAGGCGTTCCAGGCGATCCGTGCGCTCCTCCCAGATCCGGCGCTGCTCCGCGAGCCAGTCGTCGACGACAGCGAGGCGCTCGCGGTTGAGCACGCAGGTGCGCACCCGGCCGGACTTGGTCGTGTGGATCAGTCCGTTCGACTCGAGCGTCTGCACGTGCTTCATGAACGAGGGAAGGGTCATCGGAAATTCGCGGGCGAGGTCGCCGACGCTCGTCGGACCGTGGCCGAGGCGGCGGATGACCCAGCGCCGGGTCGGGTCAGCGAGGGCGACGAACACGCCGTCGAGCTGCGCCGAATACTGTGCCATGCGGCTAAGTGTTGCGGGAGATGACACTTAGCGCAAGGGCACAGTATCGGTGGCCCCGGGGTGGCCGCCGTGCCAACCGCGGCCGGTCGGCGCGCTTCAGGAGAGCAACAGGGGCCCCGACCACCCGAGGGTGGCCGGGGCCCCTGTCGCGCACCGATCAGGACTGCTTCTCGACCTGGCCCCGGATCGTGGTGAACTCGGCCTTCGCCTGGTCGGCGGACTTGAAGTACATCACCACCATGCCCAGGCTGCCCCGGTCGGCCCAGACGCAGATGCCCAGCGGCACAGTCGCGGCCTTGCCGTCGCCGCAGCGCGCCTCGCCGCCGAGCGGACCGGCGTCGACTGCCGTCATCGTGTCCACAGTCAGCTGCTTGGACAGGCCGTCCACATAGGCGTCGAGCTCCTTCTTCGGGTCCGACAGCAGCCCGGAGACGCCCGCGATCATGACGAGGTCCTGCTTGGTCGGGTCGCCGTAGAAGGCGGCGATGGTGCTCGTCTCGTTCCCCGCCGCCGTCTTCATCCCGGCGACCGCCTGCTCGGCAGCACTCTGGAGCTCCGGGTTGGTCAGCTTCGGCCGGCCGGCGAGGGTGGCCGGCGCGACCACCCGGGTCTTGCTGGCGTCGAGCACGTCGTTCACCGGCCCCTTGGCGACGAACCAGATGATCGCCGCGCCGCCGACGCAGAGCACCAGCACCACTGCCAACACGATCAGCACGATCTTGCCGACGTTCGACTTCTTCGCCGGGGGCGGGCCGCCGGCCAGGTTCGGGTCACCGTACGGCTGACCCGGTTGCGCGGGCGGAAAACCGGGCTGCGCGGGCGGGAAGCTGGGCTGCGCGGGCGGGAAGCTGGGCTGCGCGGGCGGGAAGCTGGGCTGCGCGGGCGGGAAGCTGGGCTGCGCGGGTGGGTAGCCAGCGGGCTGCTGCGGCTGTCCCTGCTGCTGCGGCGGCGGCCAGCCACCAGGCTGCTGGCCCGGCTGCTGCGACGGGTCGGGGGAATCGTGCGGCGGGCCGTAGGGATTGGCCGGCGGCTGGGACATCAGTCAGCTCCAAGATGGGGGTGCAAAACGCGTGATCCTAACCCGGCGCGGCGCGCCCGTCGTACCCGCGAAAACCCGCACCCAGCAGTTCTCTGATCACAAACGGTCGCGGTGGCCGGTCCGTCCACCAGGGACGGTCCGACCACCGCGACTGTGGTGCTGCGATCTCGTCAGGCCGGCAGGCTCGCCGCACCGGGCGGCAGGAACCGCTGGCCGGTGACCCGCTCGGAGGTGCCGGTCCGGTCCAGGTACGGCGTGACGCCGCCCAGGTGGAACGGCCAGCCGGCGCCCAGGATCATGCACAGGTCGATGTCCTGCGCCTCGGCGACCACGCCCTCGTCCAGCATCAGCCGGATCTCCTGCGCGAGCGCGTCGAGGGCGTTCTGGCGTACCTGCTCGGCGGTCAGCGGCTGGTCACCGACCACGAGCAGCTTGGCGACCTCCTCGTTGACCTGGTCGTCGACCACGATCGGCCGCCCGGAGTCGGCGATCCGCTTGAGGTTCTCGCTGACCCCGAACCGGTCCGGATACGCGGCGTGCAGGGTGCCGCCCACGTGGTACGCAACGGCCGGCCCGACCAACTGGAGCAGGGCCAGCGGGCGCATCGGCAGGCCCAGCGGGTCCAGTGCGCTGTTCGCCACGTCCAGCGGAGTGCCCGCGTCGACGGCGGCGAAGACGGTGCCCAGGAAGCGGGTGAGCAGCCGGTTCACCACGAACGCCGGAGCGTCCTTGACCAGCACGCTCGACTTCTTGAGCTGCTTGCCCACTGCGAACGCGGTCGCCAGGGTGACGTCGTCGGTGCGCTCGCCCCGGACGATCTCCAGCAGCGGCAGCACCGCCACCGGGTTGAAGAAGTGGAAACCGACCACCCGCTCCGGGTGCTCCAACTCGGCGGCCATCTCGGTGATCGACAGCGAGCTGGTGTTGGTGGCGAGTACCGCCTCCGGAGAGACGATCTTCTCCAACTCGGCCCAGACCTGCTTCTTGACGCCCAGGTCCTCGAAGACCGCCTCGATGACGAAGTCCGCGTCCGCGAAGGCGCTCTTGTCGACAGTGCCGCTGACCAGGCCGTACAGCTTGGCGGCGGTGCCCTTGTCCATCCGGCCCTTGGTGACGGCCTTCTCGATCTGGGTGTGCACGTAGCCGACGCCCTTGTCCACCCGGGACTGGTCGAGGTCGGTCATCACCACCGGCACCTGGAGGCGGCGGGCGAACAGCAGCGCCAGCTGGCTGGCCATCAGACCCGCGCCGACGATGCCGACCTTGGTGATCGTGCGAGCCAGGCCCTTGTCCGGTGCGCCGGCCGGGCGCTTGGCCCGCCGCTGCACCAGGTCGAACGCGTACAGGCCGCTGCGCAGCTCCTCGGAGAAGACCAGGTCGGCGAGGGCCTCGTCCTCGGCGGCGGTGCCGGCGGCGAAGTCGCCGTCCTTCGCCGTCTCCAGCAGGTCGAGCGCCTTGTACGCGGCCGGGACCGCGCCGTGCAGCCGCTGGTTCAGCGTCTCCCGGGCGAAGTAGAGCACGCCCGCCCACATGTCCTTGTCGACGGCGGGTCGGGTCACGGTGACCTGACCCCGGACCACGCCGGCAGCCCACTCCAGGGACCGCTCCAGGAAGTCCGCCGGCTCCAGCAGGATGTCCGCGATGCCCAGCTCGGCAGCCTGCTTCGGCTTGAGCATCTTGTTCTGCATCAGCGGGTTCTGGATGATCACCTGGGTCGCCGCGGGGATGCCGATCAGGTTCGGCAGCAACTGGGTGCCGCCCCAGCCGGGCACCAGACCGAGGGAGACCTCAGGCAGCGCGAGGGCTGCCGCGCCGCCGGAGAGCGTCCGGTAGTGGCAGTGCAGCGCCAGCTCCAGGCCACCGCCCATCGCCGCGCCATTGACGAACGCGAAGGTGGGGACGCTGCTGTCCTTGAGCCGGGCGAAGACCCGGTGGCCGAGCCGGCCGATCTCCAGCGCCTGCGCGCGATCGGCGAGCTGCGGCAGGCCGACGATGTCCGCGCCCACGCAGAAGATGTACGGCTTGCCGGTGACCGCGATGAACGCCGGGTCGGCGGCGAGCGCGGCGGTGATCGCCTCGTCCAGGCTGGCCAACCCACCCGGGCCGAAGGTGTTCGGCTTGGTGTGGTCGAAGCCGTTGTCCAGCGTGATCAGGGCGGCGGGCCGGTCCAGCCCCGGCACGTTCACCTGGCGCAGGAGCGCCCGGGTGACGACCTCGTTCGGTGCCTTCACTTGTTGCCACCCTCCCAGTGCGGGTTCTCCCAGATGACAGTGCCGCCCATGCCGATGCCGATGCACATCGCCGTGAGGCCGTACCGGACCTCGGGGTGCTCGGCGAACTGGCGGGCGAGCTGCGTCATCAGCCGCACGCCGGAGGAGGCCAGCGGGTGACCGATGGCGATAGCGCCGCCCCACGGGTTGACCCGCGCGTCGTCGTCGGCGATGCCGAAGTGGTCCAGGAAGGCGAGCACCTGCACGGCGAACGCCTCGTTCAGCTCGAACAGGCCGATGTCGTCGATGCTGAGCCCGGCGAGGCGCAGCGCCTTCTCCGTCGACGGGATCGGGCCGACGCCCATCACCTCCGGCTCGACTCCGACGAAGCCGAACGACACCAGCCGCATGGCGACCGGCAGGCCCAGCTCGCGGGCGGTGGCCTCGTCGGCCAGCAGACTCGCGGTGGCACCGTCGTTCAGGCCGGCCGCGTTGCCCGCGGTGACCTTGCCGTGCGGGCGGAAAGGGGTCTTCAGGGTGCCGAGCTTCTCCAACGAGGTGTCCCGCGGGGCCTCGTCGACAGTTGCCAGGCCCCAGCCGCCCTCCGCGTCGCGGATCGACATCGACACCAGGTCGTCCTGGAGCTTGCCGTTGGCGTACGCCTTGGCGGTCTTCTGCTGCGAGGCGAGCGCGAACGCGTCGGTGCGTGCCTTGGTGATGTGCGGGACCAGGTCGTGCAGGTTCTCCGCGGTGGCGCCCATCACCAGCGCGGACGGGTCGACCAGCTTCTCCGCGATGATGCGCGGGTTGGGGTCGACGCCCTCACCCATCGGGTGGCGGCCCATGTGCTCGACGCCACCGGCGATGGCGATGTCGTACGCGCCCATGGCGATGCCGCTGGCCACCGTGGTGACCGCTGTCATCGCACCCGCGCACATCCGGTCGATGGCGAAGCCGGGGACGGTCTTGGGCAGCCCGGCCAGCAGGGCGGCGGTGCGGCCGATGGTGAGGCCCTGGTCGCCGATCTGGGTGGTGGCCGCGATGGCGACCTCCTCGACCCGCTCCGGGGGCAGCTTCGGGTTGCGACGCAGCAGTTCCCGGATGCAGCGGATCACCAGGTCGTCGGCGCGGGTGTTGGCGTACATGCTAGCCGCCTTGCCGAACGGGGTGCGGACGCCGTCGACGAAGACGACGTCGCGAACTTCACGGGGCACTTGAGCCTCCTATTCGACCGTGATTCGGCCTTCGCGCCGGGCGGCACGCCGGACCGGAACAAGGGTCGCCGACACGGGCACGTTTCCCTCGGATGCTACTCGCCAGTAACCAACCCCGTCCCCACCCCCGCCTGTGGCCCACCCCACACCACCCCGATCCGCCAGCCCTCGTCGATCATGAAGTTGTTGTCGGGACACGCCGGTCTGGATGGCAACAACTTCATGATCAACCGCAGTGGGTGGGGGTGGGGTGGAGGTGGGGTGGGGGTGGGGTGGGTTAGGGGGGTGGGGTTTTTGGGGTCAGGGCTTCGGTCAGGTCGGGGGTGAGGAGGCCGATCTGCCACTCGCGGGCGTTGAGGCCGCGGAGGGTCTCCGCCACCGCCTCCTCGGTGATCTCCTCCGGCGGGGTCCAGGCCAGCCGGCGGACCGAATCCGGAGTGATCAGGTTTTCCGGCGGAAGGTTGTGCTCACCGGCGATGCGGATCACGACCTCCCGGCAGCGGGCCAGTCGACCGGCCGCCACCGGGTCCCGCTCAGCCCATCGGTGCGGCGGAGGCGGGCCCTCCACCGCCGGCGAGACCGGCAGGGAACCCTCCGGCAGCTGCCGGGCGTCGTCGAGCGCGGCGAGCCAGGTGCGGGCCAGCCGACGGACCGACCGACCACCGAAGCCGGGCAGGGTCAGCAGGGTCTTCTCGTCCTTCGGGTCCAGCTCGGCCGCGGCGATGATCGCCGAGTCGGGCAGCACCCGACCGGGAGCGGCGTCCCGTCGGGCCGCGATCTGGTCCCGCGCGTACCACATCGAGCGGACCCGGGCCTGGGCCCGCGCCCCCCGCAGCCGGTGGATGCCCGAGGTGCGCCGCCACGGCTCCGCCCGAACCCGGGGCGGGCGTGCCCCGGTGCGGACCAGCGCGGCGAACTCCTCAGCGGCCCAGGCCGACTTGCCCTGCCGGGTCAACTCGGCGTCCAGAGCGTCGCGCAGGTCGGTGAGCAGCTCCACGTCGAGGGCGGCGTACGTCAACCACGACTCGGGCAGCGGTCGGCTCGACCAGTCGGCCGCCGAGTGGTGCTTCTCCAGTGTGAACCCGAGCAGCTGCTCGGTGAGCGCGGCCAGCCCGACGCGTTCGAACCCGGCCAGCCGAGCCGCCAGCTCGGTGTCGAACAGTCGGCGTGGACGCAACCCCACCTCGGCCAGGCAGGGCAGATCCTGGCTGGCCGCGTGGAGGACCCACTCGGCCTCACCGATCACCGCGTCCAGCGCGCTGAGGTCGGGCAGGGGCAGCGGGTCGATCAGCGCCGTGCCCGCACCGGCCCGGCGAAGTTGCACCAGGTACGCGCGCTGGCTGTAGCGGTAGCCGGAAGCGCGTTCGGCGTCCAGGGCGACCGGGCCGGTGCCCGCTGCGAAGCGGGCCACGACCTCGGCAAGCTCGGCCGGGGCGGCCACCGGATCGGGGGTGCCGTCACGCGGGGCGATCAGCGGAACGGGCCCACCGTCGGCCGGGTCGGCCCCCTCGCCCGCCGGCTGCGGCTGGGCCGACGGCGGGTGCTGGGGTGCGTTTCCCGGAAGTTCTTCGGTGGGCCGACGGCGCAGGGGTGGTTCGTCGGTCACCTGCCAACCCTAGTGCGCGCGGAGATCCGGCGGGTGCAGCCGGTCCGGCGTGTGTCGATCAGGTGTCCGCAAAGTGTCCTCCCGAGGGCCGAACGTCAGGCTGCGCCGGCCGGCCGGCGGTCGGAGAGGGCGGTGACGCCGGGTGGGGGGAGACCGGCGGTGGAGGCGAGCAACGCGCACCAGCCGAGCAGGTGTGGGGTCAGGTCGTCGTCGATCGGCGTCCAGGACGCGCGGATCTCGATGTCACCGATGGTCGGCGGGCCGGCGAGATCGCCGAACCGGGTCGACATGGTCTGCGTCACCGTTCCGCCGATCGCCCGGTGGCCGGCGTCCTGGGTGTCCAACGCGTCGGTCAGCCACGTCCAGCCGACCCCTGGCAGCAGCGGGTCGGCGGCCAGATCGACCTCCAACTCGGCGGTCACGTAGGTGACCAGCCGCAGGGTGCCCTGCCACGCCTCGTGCCCGATCGGGTTGTGCAGCAGGATCAGCCGGCCGGTCGCGACCTCGTCGTCGTCGCGCAGCACTGTCGCGGCGAGCGCGAACGCGTACGGGGCCAGCCGCTGGGGGGCGCCGACCTCCTCCAGGGTGATCTCCGGCCGGGGGGCGGCCGACCGCAGCCCGGCGACCGCTCGGGCGAACGTCTCCGGGAGCGCGATCGGGGGGGCCATGTCGGCAGCCTATGCCGACGCCCGCCCCCCGCTTCGACGGCGCGCCGACGCTCACCGAGGGGCCCTCGCTTCGACGCCGCGGTAAGGAACGGTGCCCTTCCTCTCACCCCCACCCTGTCGGGGGTGGCGGGCGTGGCACGATTGCGGCGATGACCACGGACACCACGGGCACTGTCGCCCGAGACGGAGAATCCCGCCCCGGCGGACCGGCCGACTCGCCCTTCATCCGGGCCTGCCGACGTCGGCCCGTCCCGCACACCCCGGTCTGGTTCATGCGCCAGGCCGGCCGCTCCCTCCCGGAGTACCGGGAGATCCGGGCGAGCGTGCCGATGCTGGAGTCCTGCCGGCGCCCGGAGCTGGTCACCGAGATCACCCTCCAGCCGGTGCGCCGCCACGGCGTGGACGCGGCGATCCTGTTCAGCGACATCGTGGTGCCCGTCGCCGCGGCCGGAGTCGACCTGGACATCGTGCCGGGCACCGGCCCGGTGGTCGCCGAGCCGATCCGCACCGCCGCCGACGTGGAGCGGATCCGCCTGATCACCCGCGACGACGTCTCGTACGTGGACGAGGCAGTCCGGCAGTTGGTGATCGAGCTCGGGGACACCCCGCTGATCGGTTTCGCCGGTGCGCCCTTCACGCTGGCCAGCTACCTGGTCGAGGGCGGGCCGTCGCGCACCCACGCGAAGACCAAGGCCCTGATGTACGGCGATCCGGAGCTGTGGCACGCGCTCTGCGCCCGACTGGCCGAGGTGACGCTGGCCTTCCTGCGGGTGCAGATCGAGGCCGGCGTCTCCGCCGTGCAGCTGTTCGACTCGTGGGCCGGCGCGCTCTCCGAGGCCGACTACCGCCGTTTCGTGCTGCCGCACTCCACCACAGTGCTGAGCGGGTTGGCCGACGACTGCTCCGGGTCGGGGCGCGGCGACAGACGCGCCGAGCCGGAGCGGTCGTACGCCGGGGTGCCCCGGATCCACTTCGGGGTGGGCACCGCCGAGCTGCTCGGCGCGATGGGCGAGGCCGGGGCCGACGTGGTCGGTGTCGACTGGCGTACGCCGCTGGACGTGGCCACCGGCCGGATCGGCGCGGACAAGGCGGTACAGGGCAACCTGGACCCGTGCGTGCTGCTCGCGCCGTGGCCGGTCGTCGAGGCCGAGGTGCGCCGCATCCTGGAGCAGGGCCGGGCGGCCCCCGGGCACGTGTTCAACCTCGGCCACGGGGTGCTGCCGGAGACCGACCCGGAGGTGTTGACCCGGGTGGTCGCGCTGGTGCACGAGCTGTCCAGCCGCCGAGCCGACCAGGGCTGACCGGGAATGCGGCGGCCCTGGCGGGTGGCGGTGGTCGGCGGCGGGATCGCCGGTCTGGCCGCCGCGGTCCGCCTGCGCGACAGCGCACCGGCCGGCACCGAGATCACCGTGTACGAGCAGTCCGGCGTGCTGGGCGGGAAGCTCCGCACCGGGGAGCTGGCTGGTCAGCCGGTGGAGTTCGGCGCGGAGTCGTTCCTGATGCGCGACCCGACCGGCGCCGAGAGCGCGGCGGTGGCGTTGGCCCGCCGGCTCGGGCTGGCCGAGAAGATCGTGCACCCCACTGTGGGGCAGGCCGCGTTGGTCATCGACGGAGGGCTGCGCCCCATCCCGGGCGGCACCCTGGTGGGCGTACCCGGGGATCTGGATCGGGTGGCCACTGTCGCCCGCCCGGCCGCGGACGCCGACACCGACGGCGGTCGGCCGCTGGTCGGGCCGGACGCTGACGTCTCGGTGGGCGCGCTGGTCCGGTCCCGTTTCGGCGACGAGGTGGTCGAGCGGCTGGTCGACCCGATGCTGGGCGGCGTGTACGCCGGCCGCGCCGACGATCTTTCCCTGGTCACGACGATGCCGGCGCTGGCCCGTGCGGCCCGGGTGGAGCACACACTGGTCGGTGCGGTCCGGGCCGCCCAGGCCGCCGCGCCGCGTGCGCCCGGCGCCCCGGTCTTCGGGACCCTCGCCGGTGGGCTGAGCACCCTGGTCGAGGCGGCGGTGACGGCCAGCGGCGCGACGGTGCGGCGAAACGCCGCAGTGCGCGAGTTGACAGCGACCGACACGGGTTGGCGGCTCACCGTCGGCCCGACCCGTGACCCTGTACTGGTCGACGTGGACGCGGTGGTGCTGGCGGTGCCGGCGCGACCGGCGGCGCGGCTGCTCGCCGGCCCCGCGCCGGCGGTGGCGGCGGGCGTCGGCGCGCTGGACTACGCGAGCGTCGCGCTGGTCACCATGGCGTTGCCGCAACCGCGACTGCCCGAGCTGTCCGGCTTCCTGGTGCCCAGCACCGAGGGCCTGCTGATCAAGGCGGCGACCTTCTTCACCACCAAGTGGGGGCACCTGCGCAAGCCGGACGGGTTGGCACTGGTGCGCGCCTCGGTGGGCCGCTACGGCGAGGAGGCGCACCTTCAGCGCCCCGACGCGGACCTGGCGGCCACCGTGCACCGGGAGCTGTCGGCGGTGCTCGGCACCCCGTTGCCCGCCCCGGTCGACGGGCACGTGCAGCGGTGGGGCGGTGCGCTGCCGCAGTACACGCCGGGGCACGCCGACCGGCTCGCCGCCGCGCGGGCGGCGCTGCGGGCAGCGCACCCCACAGTGGTCCTGGCCGGCGCCGGTTACGACGGCGTCGGCATCCCGGTCTGCGTCCGCTCCGGCGAGACGGCGGCCGAGGAGATCATCACAGCACTGGGAGGATCGGCGAGATGACCGAGCAGACCAACGCGGCCCGGTTGCGGGAGCTGAACGACAGCATCCGCTACACCATGTGGTCGGTGTTCCGGGCCAGCGCCCCGCTGCCGTCGCTGCGGGACAACGTCACCGGTGAGGTCGAGTCCCTCTTCGAGGAGTTGGCCGGTAAGGACGTGGTGGTCCGGGGCGTGTACGACGTCTCCGGGCTGCGCGCCGACGCGGACGTGATGATCTGGTGGCACTCCGCGTCCCCCGACGCGCTCCAGGACGCTTACCTGCGGTTGCGCCGCACCACGCTGGGGCGGGCGCTGACCCCGGTGTGGTCGCAGATGGCGCTGCACCGGCCGGCGGAGTTCAACAAGAGTCACATCCCGGCGTTCCTGGCCGGTGAGGAGGCTCGCCCCTACATCTGTGTGTACCCGTTCGTCCGCTCCTACGAGTGGTACCTGCTGCCCGACGCCGAGCGGCGCGAGATGCTGGCCGAGCACGGCAAGTTGGCCCGCGGCTACCCGGACGTGCGGGCCAACACGGTCGCCTCGTTCGCGCTCGGCGACTACGAGTGGATGCTCGCCTTCGAGGCCGACGAACTGCACCGGATCGTCGACCTGATGCGGGACCTGCGCGCCTCCGGCGCCCGCCGGCACGTCCGCGAAGAGGTCCCGTTCTACACCGGCCGCCGCCGTTCGGTAGCCGAGATCGTCAACTGCCTGGTCTGACCCGCCCACCCCGGCCCCGCCCCTCGCCCCGCCCCCGCCCCGCCCTCGCCGATCTTGCGGTTTCTGTCCCGGCGAAAAGGGCATAAGCCGCGATTGGGCGACCGAAAGTGCAAGATCGCGGGAGGGTGGGGCAGGGGCGGGGCGGGGGTGCGGCGCGGCTGGGTTAGAGGGGACGGAGCATGACCTGTTCGCCGTCGGGCGTCAGGTTGCCCGGCTCGTCGGTCATCCGGAAGCCGGCGCGGCGGTAGAGGGCCTTCCCTCGCGCGTTGTCGAGCCTGACGTTGAGCCTCAGCCGGGTGGCGCCGCGCTCGTGGGCCCACTGCGCCACCTCGTTCACCAGGCGGTCTGCGACACCCGTGCCGCGGGCGTCGGGGTGCACCCACATCGAGATCAGGTCAATCATCAGCGGATCCGGTGTGGGCACACCGCTCGACATCCCGACCGGCCGCCCGTCCAGGACGGCCACCACGTTGTGTGAGTTGGGGATGCTCAGCCGGTCGCGCCAGCGTTGCTCGCGGTCGCCGTCGCCCTGCCAGTCGGCGAGCCGGGAGCCGAACGCCCCCGGTGCCTCGGTGAGGGCGGCCAGCCGCAGTTCACGCCAGGTCGGCCAGTCGTCGGGGGTGAGCACCCTGATCTCGATCATGCGGGGATGGTGCCCGGACGGACTGGCGGGCACCACCGCATTTCCCACCGGCCGGCGCCGCACCCCCGCCCGGGTGCGGCGCCGGACGGGGATCAACTGGTCGTCGTACAGGAGACCAGCGGAACCGGGTTGCTGCCGTTCCACGAGCCGAGGAAACCGAACGTGGTGCTCGCTCCGGCGGCAAGGGTGCCGTTGTGGTTCGCGTTACGTGCGGTGACAAGCGTGCCGTTGGCGCCGACCGTCGCGTTCCACGACGAGGTGACCTGCTGGCCGTTGTTGTAGTTCCAGCTCACCGACCAGCCCCGGGTCGGTGAACCGCCGGCGGTCACCTTCACCTCGGCCTGGAAGCCACCGGACCACTGACCGGTCACCTGGTACGTCGCGGTGCAGGCACCGGCCGGCGGGGGCGTGGTCGGCGGGGGCGTGGTCGGCGGCGGGGTGGTGGGCGGCGGGGTGGTGGGCGGCGGGGTGGTGGGCGGCGGGGTCGTCGGCGGGGGCGTGGTGGGCGGCGGGGTCGTCGATCCGCCGCCGAAGTCGACGTCGCTGCACAGGTAGTACGACTGGTCGAAGTGGCTGGCCTGCCAGACGGTGTAGACGATGTGCCGTCCGGTGCGTCCCGGCGCGCTGACCGGGATCTGGATCGAGACACCACCGGTGTCCTGGTCCCACTGCGAGGCCGGGGTGTTGCCGATCTGGCCCGCCAGCTCAAGGTTCCCCCAGCCGAGCGGTTGGGTGGCGGAGTTGAAGCCCTGCTTGGTCACGTACACCCGGATGTAGTCGGCGCCGTGACTGGCCTGGTCGAAGAAGCGCAGCCGGAAGTTGTTCGACACCGCTGTGGTCTTCCAGGCGCCGACGGTGTCCAGTGCGTTGTAACGAGGGCTCTGGGTGCGTCCGCCGCTGCACAGTTGGCCGTCGGGGACGGCGGCCTGGTGGTTGCCCCCGACACCCTCGCGGAACAGGCCGTTCCAGTTCCACATGGCGGCCGGGTCGGCCTGCCAGGCCTGCCAGCACATCGGGTCCTCGGTGGCCATCCGAGGGTTCTGGAAGTCACCGCCCCAGCGTTGCCAGCAGCTGTAGTTGCGCGAGGCCGGGTCGACGACCGAACCATGCGCGGAGGCGGGCTTGGCCAGGATGGTGGTCAGTGCGGTCGCCGACAGGAGCGTGGCGGTCGCCGCGACGGCGAACAGCCAGAGCGCACGTCGTGATCGGGTGAGAGTGAACATGGAGCCCCCGGGGGGATGAGGTCGGACGTCGACACCCGGATCGTCGGGAGTTGCCCACTCCCGTGCCTGATCGCTGGCTCCCGCGATGGCGCTACCCGGCACCATGCCAGTTCGATCGTCAGCCGTCAATGGCCTCGCGTCGCATCGGCGTGTGCGGGATGCCGTCCTCGACGTACTCGGGGCCGCTGACCGCGAAGCCGTGCCGGGAGTAGAACGCGACCAGGTGCGACTGGGCCTCCAGCACGCACTGCCGGTTGCCCACCACCTCCAGCGCCGCCGTCATCAGTCGGCCGGCGTGTCCGCCGCCGCGCGCCGCCGGGGCGACCACGACCCGGCCGATCCGGGCGACACCGTCCGGGTCGGCCAGAATCCGCAGGTACGCCAGCGGCGCGCCGCCGTCGGTGAGCCAGATGTGCCGGGTGCCCGGCTCGACGTCCCGCCCGTCCAGCTCCGGGTACGGGCAGTTCTGCTCCACCACGAACACGTCGATGCGCAGTTTGAGCAGGTCGTGGAGGGTGCGGGCGGTCAGGTCGGCGAAGGAGGCCGTCCGGAGTTCGGTGGTCTGCTGGGGCACCCACCGATGGTAGGTCGGGCGTGTTCGCCTGGGTCCGCCCGGTCGGGTGCGAGGTAGGTGGCCGGGCGGGCGCGGTCAGGCCGGGCGGGCGCCGACGGCGTCGCGGATCTCGGCGCCCACCGCGCCCTCGACGGCGCGGGCGCAGTGCGCGCAGCAGAAGAAGCGGCCGTTGACCTCGACGCCGTGCCCGACGATCTTGACCTGGCAGTGCTCGCAGATCGGTGCCATGCGCTGGATCGCGCACTCGAACGAGTCGAAGGTGTGCACGTCGCCGCTGACCGTGTGCACCTCGAACGCCATCCAGTAGTCGTTGCCGCAGACCTCGCAGGTTGCCACCGAAAACCTCCGTTAAGTGGACAAGTGCCTACAGAATCCCCCAGGCGGCTCCGCCCTGAGGGCGGAACGTCGATGCCTGGCCACTGCGGCGGCGTGTCGGCGTCGGCGTGTTGCCCGTTGTGCCAGGTGAACCGCCGTAACCCCCGGGAGGATCACCGTGATCAAGCGCAACAGGCTCTTCGGCAACCAGACCCGGGTCACCTTCTGTCTGCCCCGCGATGTCCCGCCCGGCCCGGTGAGCGTCGTCGGCTCCTTCAACGGCTGGCAGCCTGGTCGACACGAGCTGGTGGCCCGCCGCGACGGCACCAGGACGGTGACGGTGAAGCTGCCGCCGGGGGAGCACCGATTCCGTTACCTCGGCACCGGCGGCGTCTGGTTGGACGACGAGTCGGCCGACCAGGTCGACGACCGGGGCAGCCTGCTCCGGCTCGGTTAGAAAACTGCCGCCATCGATGTATTTATCGATGAGAGTCTTTACTGTTAACAATGTTTAAATTACTTTGAGGGGCACCTCACCGCACCTGGAGAAGGAGCTGCCCCGATGCGTCGAAGAATCACCATCCCGCTGGTGGCGGCGGGCGCCGTCGCCGCCACCCTCACCGTCGCCGCCCCCGCGCAGGCGCACGGCTACGTCTCCGCCCCACCGAGCAGGCAGGCGCTCTGCGCGCAGGGCCGGGTGCCCGACTGCGGGCAGATCAAGTACGAGCCGCAGAGCGTCGAAGGGCCCAAGGGCCTGCGCAGCTGCAATGCCGGAATCGCCCAGTTCGCCGTCCTCAACGACGACAGTCGGGGCTGGCCGGCCACCTCGGTGGGCAGCTCACTGACCTTCACCTGGGTGAACACCGCCCGGCACGCCACCAGCAACTGGGAGTACTGGATCGGCAACACCCGGGTCGGCGTGGTGAACGGCAACGGCCAGCAGCCGGGCGCCACTGTGTCGCACAACGTCAATCTCGGCGGCTTCTCCGGCCGGCAGAAGATCCTCGCGGTGTGGAACATCTCCGACACGGCGAACGCCTTCTACTCCTGCATTGACGTGCAGATCGGCGGCGGAGGGTCGAACCCGACACCCACCCCCACCACCTCACCCACCCCACGGCCCACCCCGACCGCGACTCCGACCACTCCGCCAGCGCCGGGCGGCAGTTGGACGACGGGCCGGGCCTACCAGGTCGGCGACCAGGTCACCTACGGCGGAGCGACGTACCGCTGCCGGCAGGCGCACACCGCGATCCCGGGCTGGGAGCCGCCGAACGTACCGGCGCTCTGGCTCCAGGTCTGACCGCACGGGTGCGGCCCCTGGTCGCACCCGTGTCGCCGCTCTCGCGTGAACGGAGCAACCGGCATGCCCCGCCGTACCCCGCTGGTGTCCCTCGTCGCGGCTCTGCTGCTCACCGGAGCCTGCGCCGGACCGCCCACGTCGAGCCCGCCGGCCCTGCCGCAGCCGGCCCCCGCCTCCCCGGCCGGATCGACCGCGGCCGGGGACGCGGGCGTCGGGTCCGCGAGTGCCGGGCCCTCGATCGAGGCGGACGCGATGAGCGGGATCGACGTGGTGTTCCTGAGCACCATGGTCGGGCACAGCGAACGCACCCTCCAGATCGTCCGGCTGGCACGGGACCGGGTGCGCGACGACGCGCTGCGCACCCTGGCCGCCGCCGTCGAGGCGACCGAGGCCGACGAACTGGCCGCCATGCGCGGCTGGTTGCCCACGACCGGGCCGGGCGCCAGCGCGGCAGCACACCACCACGACGGACACGGCGACGACGCCGCGCTCGACCGGCTGCGGACCGCGCCGGACGCCGACGTCGACCGCGTGCTGCGCGACGTGCTCGCCGACCACCAGCGATCGGCCGCCGACCTGGCCCGATCCCACGTCGGCGTCGGCCGCAACGAGCAGGTCCGCGACCTGGCCCGGCGGATCGAGCAGTCCCGGACCGCCGAGGTCAAGCTGCTCAGGGGTACGCAGTGAGCGCAGTCACGCCCTGACCGGCGCTTTGGTCAGCGGGGTTCCAGCTTGATGGAGACCGAGTTGACGCAGTGCCGGGTGTCCTTCGGGGTGAAGCCCTCGCCGTGGAAGACGTGCCCGAGGTGACTGTCGCAGCGGGCGCAGCGGATCTCCGTACGGGCCATGCCGAGGCTGCGGTCCTCGATCTCCTTGACCCGGCCCGGGATGGCGTCGTCGAAGCTCGGCCAGCCGCAGTGCGAGTCGAACTTCGTGTCGCTGGAGAACAGCTCCAACCCGCAGGCGCGACAGTGGTAGACCCCCTGGGTCTTCGTGTCCACGTACTCGCCCGTCCACGGGCGTTCGGTGCCGGCCTCCCGTAGAACGTGGAACTCCTCGGGGGTCAGTCGGACCCGCCACTCTTCGTCGGTACGGGGCAGCTCGTTGTCGTCAAGACTCACCACCCAACGGTACGTCGAACGTCGGGGGCGTGGCATATGGTCGCGAGATGGCGGGCACCAAGGCAGCGGTCACCGAGGTCGAGGTGGCCGGGCACAGCGTACGGCTGAGCAGTCCGGATCGGGTGATCTTCCCGCAGCGGGGGTTCACCAAGGCGGACGTCTTCCACTACTACCTCGCGGTCGGCGACGGGATCATGCGTGCCCTGCGGGACCGGCCGACCACCCTCCAACGCTTCCCCGAGGGCGTCGACGGCGAGGCGTTCTTCCAGAAGCGGGTGCCCACCCGGGGGGTGCCACAGTGGGTGACGACCGCGCAGATCACCTTCCCGAGCGGGCGGACCGCGGCGGAGCTCTGCCCGGCCGATCTGGCGCACGTGGCCTGGGCGGCGCAGATGGGCACCATCGTCTTCCACCCGTGGCCCGTGCGGGCCGCCGACGTCGACCGCCCCGACGAGCTGCGAATCGACCTGGACCCGCAACCCGGCACCGACTTCGCCGACGCCGCGCGGGCCGCCGGCGAGGTCCGCGCGCTCCTCGACGAGCTGGGCGCGACCGGCTGGCCGAAGACCTCCGGCGGCCGGGGCGTGCACGTCTACCTGCGCATCCAACCCCGCTGGACGTTCACCGAGGTGCGCCGGGCCACCATCGCGCTGGCCCGGGAGGTGGAGCGCCGCAACCCCGACCTGGTCACCACCGCCTGGTGGAAGGAGGAGCGCGGCACCCGGGTCTTCGTCGACTTCAACCAGATGGCGCGCGACCGCACCATCGCCTGCGCGTACTCGCTGCGGGCCAACGCGCGGGCCACCGTCTCGACCCCGGTCACCTGGGACGAGCTACCCGACGTCGACCCGGACGACTTCGACCTGCGCACCGTGCCAGCCCGGCTCGCCGAACGAGGTGATCCGCACGCCGGCATCGACGACGCGCCGTGGGACATCACCCCGCTGCTGGAGTGGGCCGAGCGGGACGCCGCAGCCGGCCAGGGCGACCTGCCGTACCCGCCGGACCACCCGAAGATGCCCGGCGAACCCAAACGGGTGCAGCCGAGCCGTGCCAAGCGCACCCCGGACGACGACAGCGCCTGACCCCCTGCTGTCATGGCCTCGGCTGAGCCGTCGACGCCAGAAACCTGTCGAACAGCGCCCGTGGGTCGGGTGCTGGGTCGGGGTTGAGCTTGAGCAGGTCGGCCGTGATCGCCAATCAGCGGAACTTCCCGGAGCCGGTCGCCGTGCTGGCGATGGGAAAGCTCTGGCGGAGGTCGGACGTAATGGCGTGGATTCGGGAGCGCCGGCCGGGGCTGGCTGAGGGTTGACGAAGCCCTTTAACGGGTGGTCCGGCGCGACCGGAATTGTCGTACACCTGTTCTAGGCTTTGCTCGTGATCGATGAGTTGGTGCGGGCGGAGAGTGCGGTGGCGGCCTGCGTCGACGCCCCGGCCTGGGCCCTCTCCGAGCGCGATCTGATCGCGGCGCTCGACACCACCCACCGGCTACAGCAACGGCTGGCGGCAGCGCAGTTGGCGGTGGTCCGTGAACTGGACGGTCGAGGCACCGCGCTCGCGCAGGGCGCCTCCTCGACGACGGTGTGGTTGCGTCACCGCCTGCGACTCGACGTCTCCGCCGCCCGTCGGCTGGTCGGTCTCGCCGCCTCGCTCGACGTGGCCCCGCCCGGCGTACGCGACGCCCTGGCGAGCGGGGCGGTCAGCGTGGAGCAGGCCCGGGTCGTCGCCGACACGGCCGCCACTGTGACGGCGTCGGCGGGCGTCGAGGTGGCCGACAAGGCAGTCGGTGTGCTGGTCGGGTGGGCGGCGCAATTCGACCCCACCCTGCTGCGCCGGATGGGCACCCGGATCCTCGATCACGTCGCTCCCGACCTCGCCGACGCCGCCGCTGCGGCGGCCCTGGCCGCCGAGGCCGCCCGGGCCTCCCGCGATCGGCACGTCACCATCTCCGAGCAGACCGGCGGGCGGTTACGGCTCAGCGGCACCCTCGACGCGGAGGCCGCGGCACTCTTGCGTGCCGTCATCGACCCGCTGAGCGCACCCGCCGGGCCGGACGACACCCGTTGTGCCGGCCAGCGCCGCCACGACGCTCTCGCCGACGTGTGCCGGCTGGCGCTGCGTACCGGTGAACTGCCCGAGAACGGTGGCGACCCGGCCCAGATCGTCGTCACCACCGACCACGACGGGCTGGCGCGGCAGTTGGGTGCCGGTGCCCTCGACATCGGCCTGCGGCTCACCCCGGACGCGGTTCGCCGGCTTGCCTGCGACGCCGCCATCCTGCCCGCAGTGCTCGGCGGCGCCGGCCAGGTGCTCGACGTGGGCCGGCAACGCCGCCTGATCACCGGGCCGTTGCGGCGGGCGCTGGTGTTGCGCGACGGCGGCTGCGCCTTCCCCGGCTGCGACCGGCCGCCGCGATGGTGCGCCGCCCACCACATCCGGCACTGGGCCGACGGCGGCCCGACCAGCCTCGACAACGCGGTGCTGCTCTGCGGCCACCACCACCGGCACGTCCACCAGGCCGACTGGGTGGTCCGGCTCGGCGACGACGACCATCCGGAGTTCGTGCCGCCGGCCTGGCTCGACCCCGAGCAGGTTCCGCGCCGCAACCACTACCACCGACGAGCGTAGGGCGCGTTTCGCCGCCGCCGCCGCCGCTGCAGCCGCAGCCGTCAGTCAGTCGATCAGTCGATCAGTCGATCAGTCGATCAGTCGATCAGGTGGATCTTGTCGTGCCAGTCTCTGCCGCATGGCGGTGCGACCAGACGAGTTCTACGACCGCGCGGTCGCTGCCGCCGACGGCGTTGATCGAGTCCCACGGTGGTCACCGGCTGTCGGACCCGGCGGATAGCTTGCGTGCATGACGAGCGCCGAGCTGGATGAGTTGGTCGTCGCGGACGCCGACGCCCTACGCGCGTGGTTGTCGGCAAACCACGCCACGTCGCCCGGCGTGTGGCTCGCCCTGACCAGGAAGGGCGGCACCGTCACCACGGTGACCTGGCAACAGGCGGTCGACGAGGCCCTGTGCGTCGGCTGGATCGACGGGCAGGCCCGGAAGCGGGATGAGGAGTCCTCCTGGATCCGGTTCACCCCACGCCGGTCCCGCAGTTCGTGGTCCCAACGCAACGTCGCCAACGTGGCTCGGCTGGAGGAGCAGGGGCGCATGCTCCCGGCGGGCCACGCCGCTGTGGATGCCGCGAAGGCGGACGGGCGGTGGGCGGCCGCCTACGCCCCGCCGTCGGAGGCGGAGGTGCCGGCCGATCTGCTCGCCGCCATCGCCGCCGAGCCCGCCGCCCAGGCCATGCTCGACGTGCTCACCAAGGCCAACCGGTTCGCTCTCATCCATCGCCTCAACGCCGTCAAGCGGGCGGAGACCCGCGAGCGCAAGATCGGCGAATTCGTCGCCATGCTGGCCCGGCACGAGACGTTCTATCCCCAGAAGGCGAAGCCGACGTCGTCGTGAGAGGCCTGAAGCAGTCGATTGACTTTCGATAGGTAACGAGCGAAACTCGATGCATGGTTACAGAGCATCGAGCGGTTGCCGCTCTCAGAGTTTTCCTCGTGGTGCTGTTCGGGGTCCTGGTCCTGTTTCAGACCTTCTCCCTGCCCGGGCAGTTCGCCCACATGGCCCAGGAATCGCCGCAGGACGCCTACCTCAGGTGGCCGGCAACGGTCGTGGCGGTGTTCTGGGTGCTGTGCGTCCAGATCGTCATCGTCGCGACCTGGAAGTTGCTCAGCCTGGTCAAGAGCGACCGCATCTTCACCGAAGCGTCCCTGAAGTGGGTGGACGCGATCGTCTGGGCCATCGCCGCCGCGTGGTTGGTGCTCGTGGGTGTCTTCCTCTACGTGGGGTTCAACGCCGACGACCCGGGGCTGCCGCTGCTGCTGTTCCTGCTGACGGTGGGTGTCAGCGTGCTGGGGCTTCTCATGGTGGTGATGCGGGCGCTGTTGCGGCAGGCCACCACCCTGCGGACCGACATGGAAGCGGTGATCTGATGCCCATCGTCGTCCGCATCGACGTGGAGTTGGCCAAGCGCAAGATGAGCGTCGGCGAGTTCGCCGAGCGCGTCGGGCTCACCCCCGCCAACGTGGCGGTGCTGAAGAACGGCCGCGCCAAGGCGGTCCGCTTCAGCACCCTCGAAGCGATGTGCCGAGTGCTCGACTGCCAACCCGGAGACCTGCTGGAGTGGGTCGAGGAGGAAACCGGATGAAGTACGTCCTGACCGTCGCCGCCGTTCTCGTGGTCGCCCTCGGCGTCGCCGGAATCGTGCACGGCGAGGCCGACGACTCGCCGGGTCTCCAACTCCTCGGCGTCGTGCTCGTACTCGGCGCGGTGGTGTTCGGCATCCGCAACATCCGAGGCGGCAGTTAGCCGCTCAGGCGCGCTGGCCGGCCTGAGCTGACCCCTCCCGCAATAACGATCATGTAACGGGCGCGAACCTTTCCCGGTAGGTGGCCTGTCTTGATGGTCGTCGGCCCGCCAGGGCCAGGGGAGGCGTCGGATGAAGCTGGTGTGGAGGCGGGCCCGCGAGGCGCGAGGGTTGCTGGTCGCAGCGGTGATCGCTGCCCTCGTCGCCGTCGCGTTGGTCACTGGGCTGTCCGACTACAACCGTCGGGCGGTGGACGCCGGGCAGCGGGCACTGGTCGGAGCCTCGCCCGCCGAGGAGCGCGGCCTTCTGGTCACCGGCTCGGGCGGGCGGGACGCGGCCGAGTTCGCCGCCCGGGACAAGGCGGTCCGGGCCGAGTTCGCCACCGGGCTCGGCGGCGTCCCGGTCAGTGTCACCGCCGCCCGTTACGGCACCGGCCGGGAACTGACCGGCGACCTCGGGCAGATCCCGCGTACGGCCGACGAACCGGTCTTCGCGAACCTGGCCACCCTCGCCGACCTCGCCAGCCACGCGGAGCTGACCAGCGGAGCCTGGCCCAGCCCCGGAGCGAACCCCGTCCAGGTGAGCCTGCCCGAGCGGGTCGCCGGCGCCCTCGGCCTGACCGTCGGCGAACGCGTCCCGGTGCGTGACCGGGCCACCGAACGACGCGGGGAACTGGTGCTCGCCGGCACCTGGCGGCCCCGCGACCCGGCGGACGCGTACTGGCTGCTGGCCCCCGGCGTGGGAGCGGGCAGCGTCGGTTCCGGCACCTCGTACGGGCCGTTCACGCTCGACCCGGCCGACTTCGCGGCCACCTTCCCGGGCTCAGTGTCGGCGTCCTGGCTGGCGCAACCGGACCTCGGTGGCGTCGACACCGCCGACCTGCCCGCCGTTCGGAAAGCCCTCACCGAGGCGGTCTCGGCCGTGCCCGAGGCCGCCCAACTGGGCAGCTCCGGGCAGACGGTGACCAAGATGCCGCAGTTGCTGGACCGGATCGGCCGCGCCGACCTGGTGGGTCGCTCGTCGCTGGCCACCCCGCTGCTGCTCATCCTGGTGCTCGCCGGTTACGCGCTGGTGCTGGTCGCCGCGCTGCTGCACGAGGACCGCCGCCCACAGACCGCGCTGCTGCGCGCCCGCGGGGCCGCCCGTCGGCAGTTGGCCGGCCTGGCCGCCCGTGAGGCGACCCTGGTGGTCGCCCCCGCCGCCGTGCTCGGTCCGCTGATCGCCGGTGAGGCGTTGCGGTACATCCGACCCGGCGGGTCGGGTGACGTCTACACCGCCGGCGGCAACACCACACTGGTCTGGGCGGCGGCAGCGGCCACCGCGGCCGGCTGCCTCGTCGCCATGGTCCTTCCGACGCTGCGTGGCGCCGGTACCTACGTCGCCGACATGGCGGCCCGATCCCGGCCGAACCGGTCCGCGAGCGTCCAACGCGCCAGCGTCGACCTGGTGCTCGTGGCGCTCGCCGTGCTCGCCTGGGTGCAGCTGCGCCGGTACGCCTCCCCGCTGGCCGGCTCGGGTGGACAGCTCGGGCTCGACCCGCTGCTGGTCGCAGCCCCGACGCTCGGCGTGCTGGCCGGTGCCGTACTGGCGTTGCGGGTGCTCCCGCCGCTCACCCGGTTCGCGGAGCGGTTCGTCGACCGACGTCCCTGGACCGCCACCATGTTCGGCATGTGGCAGGCCGGCCGGCGTCCCCACGCCGGCCCGGTGCTGCTGCTCGCCCTCGCCGTCGGCGGCAGCACACTGGCCTGGTCGCTGATCAGCACCGGCGAGCGGTCCCAGGTCGAGCAGGCCGGCCACACGGTCGGCGCGGACCTGCGGGTGACCGAACGGACCGGGGGCGCCCCACCGACCCGGGCCGCTGAACTCGCCGCGCTACCAGGCGTGGACCGGGTGCTGCCGGCGTGGCGCGACGAGATCCGGGTCGGGCGGGAGAACCTGCCGGCGACGGTGATCGGTGTCGACCCGGCCAGCGCCCCGGGCGTCGTCCGGCTCGCCGACCGGCTCGGGGACGGGTCGGCGTCGGAGCAGTACCAGCGCATGATCGATGAGCGCGGGGCCCCCGCCGGTGTCGAACTGCCAGCCGGGGCGCGGGCGATCACCGGCACGGTCCGTACCCCGGTGAGCAGCGCCGCCCGGTCGCTGAAGGTCGCGGTGACGCTGCTGGTCACCAGCTCCGACGGGCTCGCCCTGCGGCTGCCGGCGGCGAACGCCGACGGTGACGGCCGGGCCACCCGGTTCTCCGTACAACTGCCCGACGTGGACGGGGCGCGGCTGCGGCTGGCCGGGTTCGAAGCCGACGGCGGGCTGGCGGCCGGCAACGCCTACCGACTCCAGGTGGACGGGTTGGCGGTGGTCAACGCCGACGGCACGACCCGACCCGCCGAGCTGAGCGGCGACTGGGTGCTGGCGGCCCCCGGCGTCGCGTCCACGCCGGTGCAGACCGCCGGGGCCGGTTTCGCAGCGGTCCACGCCGTTGAGGTGATTCCCGGCGGGCAGTTCGCGTACCAACCGCCCACCCGGTTCTCCGTCGTGGCGGGCGGGGTGAGCAAGCCCGCGCCGGTGCTGATGACCCCCCAGGTACGCGAGGCACTGAGCCTGAACGTCGGCGACACCGTCGACCTCACGCTCTCCGGGGTGACGGTGCCGGTGCACCTGGTCGGCGAGTTGAGCGCCGTGCCGACGACCACCACCGCGGCCGGTGTGCTGCTGGACCTGCCGGCCGCTGTCGACGCGATGATCCGGAGCAGCGGCGCGGTGCGACAGGTACCCGAATGGTGGGTCGGCGCCGCCGACGCGAACGCCGCCGCCCAAGCGGTCAGCGCACTCCCGGGCGTCACGGTGCTCAACCGGGAGGCGGCCATCGAGGCGGCCGCCGACGACCCGTACTGGCGCGGCTCGCGTACCGGGATGCTCGCCGCCGCGCTCGGCGCGGTGCTGCTCGCCCTCGTCGGCCTGATGGTGGACGTGTGGGCCACCGCCCGGCGTCGGCTCGGCGAGTTCGCGGTCCTGCACACCCTCGGCGCCACGCCCCGGCTGATGGCCCGGGCGCTGCTCGCCGAACAGACGTTCCTCGCCGGCATCGGCGTCGGCGTCGGGCTGTTACTCGGCACCGTGGTCGGCGCGACGATGGCCCCACTGGTCATCCTCACCCCGGCCGCCGGCCGGCCGATCCCCCCGGCGGCGTTCGTGCTGCCCTGGGTGCCGATCGGCCTGACCGCTGCCGGTCTGCTGCTGGCGGCCCTCGCCTTCAGCGCGTTCATCGCCACCGGCATCCGTCAGCGGGTGGCGGCGGTGCAGCTGCGAATCGGGGGAGAACGATGAGCGTCGGGGCGGCCGTCCGGCGGGTCCGGGCGTACGGGGGTCAGTTCCTGCTGCTGGCGGTGCTGACACTTGTGGTCACGCTGCTGATCAGTGGAGTGCCCCGGCTGGTCAACCGGCTCGCCGAACAGGGGCTGCGAGCGCAGCTCAACAGCGAGCCGGCCGCCCGCCGGGACCTCTCGTACACCACCAGCATTGAGCCCGCGACCTCGCGGCGGACGGCGATGGGCGACGCCGCCGAACGGTTCGACGCCCTGGCCGCCGAGATGCCGCCGCCGGTGCGTTCGGCAGTGACCGAGCGGTGGTACAGCGTCGAGACCGCCGCGGCCCGCGTGGTCGGACCGGACCTGGCGGCCCGCAACCTGCTGGTCGACATGAGCCTGCGGGCCATGCCCGACATTCAGGGCGCGAGCACCCTGGTCGAGGGGGCGTGGCCGAGCGAGACGTACGTTCCCGACCGGCCGATCGAGGTGGCGCTCGACGTCGACGTGGCCCGCAAGCTCAACCTGCGCGCCGGCAGCCAACTGCGCATCGGCAACACCGACGACAAGGGCAGACTCATCAGCGGTGCGCCGCTGGCGGTGACCGGGCTGTTCCGCCCGGTCGATCGCGCCAACGGCATCTGGGACGGGCTCCCGCAGCTGCTGCGGATCATCGAACCGCAGGGTGATGGCCAGCCGTTCGTCATCGTCGGCGTCGTCGCGCAGTCGCCCCTCAACAAGCGTGCCGCCGAGGGCTGGCCGATCCAGTCCAACTGGCGGTACCGACTGGGCGTCGACCGGATCGACGCCCGCGAGCTGGACCAGATAATCGACGGCCTTCAGGTGATGCAGCGCAACCGGCCGGCGGGGATCACCCTGACCCAGGGCGCCGACGTTCCGTTGCGCGCGTTCGCCGCCCAGATCGACGCCGTCCGGACCCTGCTCGCGGTGATCGCGGCCGGCGTCCTGGCCACCCTGGCGGGGCTCATAGTGCTCGCGGCCAGTCTCGCCACCAGGCGGCGTCGCTCGGAGTTCGCGCTGCTGCGTGCCCGTGGGGGCGGGGCCACCGCCGGCGCCCGGCGCAGCCTCGCCGAGTCGGTGCTGGTGGTGCCGATCGCCGCCGTGCTGGGCTGGTGGCTGGGCACGCTGTTCCCCGGTGCCCCGGATCCCACCACGCCGTACGTCATCGGCGTGGCAGTGCTCGTCACGCTGGCACTGCCGTTGGCGACGCTGGCCGTACCGGCCGGGGGAGCGGGGCGCCGGGACCTGATCCGGGTGCGCCCGTCGGCCCGTCGGCTCACCGTCGAGGTCTCCCTGTTGCTCCTGGCCGGGCTCGCGGCGGTGCTGCTGCGTCGGCGGGGCCTGACCCTCGGCGAGGTGGACCCGCTACTCGTGTCGGTGCCGGTGCTCCTCGCGGTCGCGGCGGCGGTGCTGGCGCTGCGCGCGTACCCGTGGCCGTTGTTGCTGGTCAGCCGGCTGGCCGCGCGTACCCGGGGCAGCGTGGCGTTCCTCGGCACGGCCCGCGCCGGCCGCGCGGCGGTCGCCGCCCCGCTGGTGGTGGTGGTGCTGGCGATCGGCACCGCGGCGTTCTGCGCGGTAGTGGCCGCCGGCGTCGACGCGAGCAGGGAACGGGCCGCCGCGCAGATCGTGCCCGCCGACGCGGTGATCCGTGGCGAACGCTTCGCACCCGACACCATCGACGAACTGGGCCGCCTGCCCGGGGTCCGGGCCGTCACCCGGGTGCTGTTCGAGGACGACGAGCGGTTCGCCTCCGACGAGGCCGGCACCGACGCCTTCATCGAGCAGACGGACGTGCTGCTTGTCGACGGCTCGGGGTTGGACACCGTCGCCCGCCAGTCCCAGGTGGACGTGTCGGTTCCGGCCGCGCTGCGCACCGCCGGACCCGGCCCGGGTCCGCTGCCGGCGATCGTCTCACCGGCGGTCGCCGCCGACCTGGCGAAGGCCGGTCTGGACGACTCCGCCTTCATCGTGGTGCAGGGCCAGCGGTACGAGTTCCGGGTGGCCGGCACCGCTGACGGGTTCCCGATGTTGGCGGCGAACACCAGCCGGTTCGTGATCCTGCCCTGGCAGGCCCTGCCGACGCGTACCACCACACCCGTGCCGACCAGCCTGCTGATCGCCGGGGACTCGCTGGACGCCGAGGCGCTGCGCGTCGCCGGCGACCAGGGGCAGGAGCGCTACCAGCGGGGCGGCACGGTCACCGGTCGGGAACGGCTGATCGGCGTCACCGTCGACACCAGGGCGGACGTCCGCCGGGACCTTGGCCAGGGCGGGGCGAACGGAGTGCTGGCCTTCGGGTTCGTGGCCGGCGCCGCTGGCGGCACGGTGCTCGGGCTGTTGGCCATCGCGTTCACGGTGTTGGCCGGCGCGCGCGCCCGGGGCCAGGTGCTGTCCCGGCTGCGTACCCTCGGCCTGTCCCGCCGGCAGTGGCGCGGGCTGCTGCTGGTCGAGTTGACCCCGCTGGTAGCGGTGTCGGTGCTGACCGGCGCGCTCGTCGGGGCGGTGCTGCCCCTGCTACTCAACCCGGTGCTCGGCCTGTCCGCGTTCACCAGTGGTGTGCCGGTTCGGGTGGCCTTCGAGCCCAGCCTGGTCGCCGCGGTGCTCGCGCTCGGGGCCGTCGCCCTCGGCTTCGCGGTCGCCGTCGAGGCCCTGAACAACCGCCGGTTGCGCCTCGGAGAGGTGCTTCGGCTCGGAGAGGAGAGCTGAGATGACCGCTACCGCCCAGACTCCACTGGTGCCTGACCTGGCCGCCCTGCAACAGCGGGCCGCACAACGCGCCGCCGAGCGGGCCGGCGGGCAGGACCGCCTACGCGGGCACATCGTCTGCGACGGCCTGGTGCGCATCTTCAAGACCGAGGGGGTGGAGGTGGTCGCCCTGCAGGGGCTCGACCTGGTCATCGACCGGGGTGAGCTGGTGGCGATCGTCGGTGCCTCCGGTTCGGGCAAGTCGACACTGCTCAACATCCTCTCCGGCCTGGACACCCCGACCGCCGGTATCGCCCGGGTGGCCGACTACGACCTGCTCTCGCTCTCCGCGAAGCGGCGGCTGAGCTACCGCCGGCAGTTGGTCGGGTTCGTCTGGCAGCAGACCGGCCGCAACCTGCTGCCGTACCTCAACGCGCTGGAGAACGTCGAGCTGCCGATGCAGTTGGCGGGCAAGCGCAGCGCCAAGGCCCGCCGGGCGCGGGCCCGGGAACTGCTCGACCTGGTCGGTGTGGGCTACTGCGCCGACCGGCGGCCGGGCCAGCTCAGCGGCGGCGAGCAGCAGCGGGTCGCGGTGGCGGTGGCGGTGGCCAACGACCCGGAGGTCCTCTTCGCCGACGAGCCGACCGGTGAGCTGGACGAGGCGACCGGCGCGGACGTCTTCGCGGCGCTGCGCACCATCAACGCGGAACTGGGCGTCACCATCGTGGTCGTCACCCACGACCACGCCGTGGCCACGCAGGTCCGCCGGACCGTCGCGATCCGCGACGGTCGGACCGCCTCCGAGGTACGCCGGACCGCGCGGATCGACGCGGACGGCAACACCGAGCTGGTCAGCGAGGAGTACGCGGTGCTGGACCGCAACGGTCGGATGCAGCTACCCGCTGCGTTCGTCGACGCGCTCTCGCTGAAGGAGCGGGTCCGACTCGACCTGGAGCCGGACCACGTGCAGGTACGGCCCGGCAACCGGGCCTCGGACGATCGGGGGGCGCGGGCATGAGCCGGCAGGACATGGTGGTGACCGGAGCGGCAGGTTTCGGCGGTGCGCCAGCGGCGCACCCCGACGAGGTGGTCCGGGTCAGTGGGGTCAGCCGGACCTTCGGTCGTGGTGAGCACGCCGTGCACGCGGTGCGGGACGTGTCGTTCACCGCCAACCGGGGCGAGTTGGTCGCCATCCGAGGTCGGTCCGGGGCCGGCAAGACCACGCTGCTGAACCTGATCGGCGGGCTGGACCGGCCGGACAGCGGCCAGGTGGTGGTGGCCGGGCACGAGGTCACCTCGGCCGGGGAGGCGGAGCTGCTGCGGCTGCGCCGGGGCACCGTCGGGTTCGTGTTCCAGACCTTCGGGCTGGTGCCGATCCTCTCCGCCGCCGAGAACGTGGGCGTGCCGTTGCGGCTGGCGCAGGTGCCGGCCGCGGAGCGGGAGGAGCGCGTCGCTGTGCTGCTGGAACTGGTCGGCCTGGGCGGGCACGCCGCGCAGCGCCCGTACGAACTCTCCGGTGGCCAGCAGCAGCGGGTCGCGGTGGCGCGTGCGTTGGCCAACGAGCCGGACCTGCTCATCGCCGACGAGCCCACCGGTCAGCTCGACTCGGAGACCGGCCGGTCCATCATGGACCTGCTGCGCGCGGTGGTGCACGCCCGCGGCATGACGGCGCTGGTGGCCACCCACGACCCGGCCCTCATCGATCTCGCCGACCGGGTGCTCGTCCTGCGCGACGGCCGCCTGGTCAACGGCTGACCGCCATCGAACTGCTGCCCGACGCTGTCCCACGCCCCGCCGTGTGCGGCAGTTGGGCGGCGGGTAGCTGGGCGGCGGATGGTGGTCGGCGGGTGGCTGGGCGGCGGGTGGTGGTCCGCGCTCGATGTGGAGCTGATGTCGTCAACGAATCGCCGGACGGTGACTCGTCTACGACATCAGCTCCACAGCCTACGTACGGCGGTAGGGCGAGGGAGTTCCCCTACCGCGTCTGATCGGGCCGGTCGTGTGTGGGCCGGTCGATCCTGGGTTGGTCGGTGCGCTTCTGGCCGTCGGGAAGAGACCCGGCGAGCGGGATCAGCAGGCAGCCCAGCAGGGCGAGGAGAAGACCGGCACCCGGCCCCGTCGAGATCAACTCGTGTTCGACGTAGGGGTCCTCGGCCTCGAAATACCAGTACGCCCCGGTGAGGCTGCCGCAGGCGAGCACGTTGGAGATAGACACCGCGCCAGGCGGGCAGCCAGAACGCGACGATGACCAGGAGGACGGCGGGTCAGAGCGCGAGTTTCATGCCCTCGTGGCTGGCCACGAAGCCGAGGCCCAGGTAGAAGCGGTGCGCGTCCGCGCGGGTCTTGTCGGTGGTGAGCTGCACCAGTGCGCAGCCACGCTCACGGGCCTGGTCGACGGCCCAGGTCATCAGCTGTCGGCCCAGCCCCTGACCACGCCGGTCGGAGCGGACCCGCACCGACTCGATCAGGGACCGTTCGCTGCCGTGCCGACCCAGACCTGGGATGTAGGTGATCTGTAGGCAGCCGACCGTCTCGCCATTCTGCTCGGCCACGATGAGCTGGTTGCGCGGATCGGCGCTGATGTCCGCGAACGCCTTCTCGTACGCCTCGTCGACCTCGGTGAAGTCGCGGGCCTTCCCCAGGACGTCGTCGGCGAGAAGGGCGATGACGGCGGGCAGGTCGGCCCGGACCGCCTCCCGGTAGGTCACGTCGCTCATGCTGGTGATCCTGGCACAGCGAAACCCAACCCAACCAGTCAGCGGGCCGGGCAGCGCTGCCCTTCCGGTGGCACCGTCAGGTCGATCAGGTAGGCGTCGACAGCGTTGGTGATGCAGGAGGTCTGCGGATACGCGGTGTGGCCCTCGCCCTCCCAGGTGAGCACCCGGCCGACGCCCAGCATCGAGGCGAGCCGTGGGGTCTGCTCGTACGGCGTCGCCGGGTCGCCGGTGGTGCCGACCACCACGATCGGCGGCGCGCCGTTCGCCTTGCCCGTCGGGTACGGGTCGCGCCCGCCCGGCCACTCCACGCAGCTCAGCATGCCGACCGCCAACGCCGGCCCGAACAGTGGGTATTTCCCGCGCCACTCGGACTGCAACCGGCGGATCTGCTCCCGGCTCGGCTTCTCCGTCTCGTCGGCGCAGTTGATGGCCAGGTTGGCGTCGAACAGGTTCGAGTAGTGCCCGTCGTTCTCCCGGCCGGCGTACGCGTCGGCGAGCCGGAACACGTCCTTCGGGTCGCCCTCGGCGAGCTTGTCGATCGCCTGGGCCAGCTCCTGCCAGCCGGATTCGGTGTAGAGCGAGGAGATGACGGCGTAGAAGACCCAGCCGCTGGTGGCCTCCCGCCCGTCGGCGCCGCGTACCGGGGAGACCTTGGCCTTGTCGATGGCCGAGGTGACAGCGGCGCGGGCGTCCGGTGCGATCGGGCAGCGGCCGGCGTTCGCCGCGCACCAGCGGGTGAAGTTGGTGAAGGCCCGTTCGAAGCCGCGGGCCTGGCTCTCCGAGCCCTCGACCAGTCGCTGCTGCGGGTCGACAGCGCCGTCGAGCACCAGCGCCCGCACCCGCTGCGGGTAGAGCTGGGCGTACGTGGCACCGAGCAGGGTGCCGTACGAGTAGCCCAGGTAGGTGAGCTTGTCGTCGCCCACTGCGGCGCGTACCGCGTCCATGTCGCGGGCGGCCTGCTCGGTGCCGTACAGCGGCAACTGGTCGCCGTAGCGGTCGCCGCAGCCGCGCCCGATCCGCTGGCTCAGGCCGACGAAGCCGTCGAACGCCGACTGGCTCGCCGGATCCGGATCGAAACCGAAGCTGGCGTCCAGGTCGGCGTCGGAGATGCACTTCACCGGGCTGGACCGGGCGACCCCGCGCGGGTCGAAGCCGACAATGTCGAAGCGCTCGGTGATCGAGGCGGGCAGCCCGCCGAACTGGGGGCCGAAGGAGAGGTAGACGGCGGTGTCGACACCGGAACCACCCGGACCACCCGGGTTGATCACCAACGAGCCCACCCGGTCGCGCTGCTTGGTGGAGCGGGCGCGCAGCAGGGCGATCTCGAAGGTCTGCCCGGCGCCTGGGCCGGCGCTCGCCCCGCCGCCGGTGCCCCAGTCACGGGGCACCGCGATCCGGGTGCACTCGTAGCGCATGTTCGGTGCGCTCCGCCCGACCAGTTCGTCGGGCACCTCCGGGCAGGGCCGCCAGTTCGGTGCGCTGCCGGTCGGGGCGGCCGCGCCCTCCACCTCGGTGCGCGGCGCGAACGCCGGCAGCGTGCAACCCGCTGTGAGCAGCGCGGCGACGACGAAGGCGGCCAGAGTGCGACGGACCCGGCGGCGGGACGCCATCCGAGGCTGGTCGGCGGTGCGGGTCACGTGGTCCTCCGGAATCGGGTCGACGGCCAGGCTACGCCGAGCCGGTGGCGGCTCGGTCCACGGTGGCCGTCGGGTCGCCGCGCAGCACCTGATCCACGTCGAAGCGGATCGGCCGGTCGAGTTGGTCGTAGCGGCAGGACCGGGGGTCGCGGTCCGGGCGCCACCGGACGAACTGCGCGGTGTGCCGGAACCGTTCACCCTCCATGGCGTCGTAGCTCACCTCGACCACCAGCTCGGGGCGCACCGGCTCCCACTCCAGGTTCTTCGTGCCGGTCCACCGGCTGACCCCACCCGGGATGCGTTGGCCACGCTCGTGGTCGCCGTGCACCCAGGGGTGCACACCGCCGGTGTCCCGATAGGGCGCCAGCTCGTCGAGCAACTCGGCGCGGCGGGCCATGCTGAACGACGCGCTCACGCCCACGTGGTGCAGCACCCCGGCGTCGTCGTACAGGCCGAGCAGCAGCGAGCCCACCACCGGGCCGGACTTGTGCCAGCGGAAGCCGGCCACCACAGCGTCAGCGGTGCGGGCGTGCTTGACCTTGAACATCAGTCGCTTGCCCGGCTCGTACGGCAGATCGGCCGGCTTGACCATCAGACCGTCCAGCCCGGCGCCCTCGAAGACGTCGAACCAGCGCCGCGCCGTGTCCGGGTCGGTGGTGACCTGGGTGACGTGCACCGGCGGGCGTACCCCGGCCAGCGCTTCGACCAGCCGCTCCCGGCGGCGCGGGTAGGGCTGGTCGAGCAGTGCCTCGTCACCGATCGCCAGCAGGTCGAACGCGACAAAGTCGGCCGGGGTGGTCTCGGCCAGCATCTTCACCCGGGACGCGGCCGGGTGGACCCGCTGGGCCAGCAGCTCGAAGTCGAGCCGGGGCTGGCCGCTCGGCCCGTCGCGCCGAATCACGATCAGCTCCCCGTCGACAGCGCACCGCTCCGGAAGCTGCCGGCGGGCCTGCTCGACCACCTCGGGGAAGTAGCGGGTCATCGACTTGCCGCCCCGGCTGGCCAACTCCACCTCGTCGCCGTCGCGGAACACGATGCACCGGAACCCGTCCCACTTGGGCTCGTAGGTCACCCCGGGCGTGGTGGGCAGCTTGGGAACGCTCTTGGCCAGCATCGGCTCGACCGGCGGGTTGATCGGCAGGTCCACGCCGACCAGTCAATCAGACGGTGCCGACAGTCGTGAGGCAGATCACCGTGGACGACGGGGCGGCGTGTCCGCCTACGCGTCGCTCGTCCCCACCGGGCGAATCGAATAACCCCAGCTCAGAGCTACTTTCGCGAGGTGTCCGAGTGGGTCTGTGACTGCTGCGGGCGGTGGCGGGTGAGCGTCGAGCTGATCCGGGGCCGCTACCGCTTCCGGCTGACCCGCCGCTACCCGCAACGGTTCGGCGGCGGCCGGAACGTGCTCGGCGAGGTCGGTTCGGTGCCCGAGTTGGAGGAGCTGTTGCGTCGGCGTACCCCGCTCACACTGGCCGACCTGCACGAGGCCGCCTGACCCGGGCGGCGGCGTGTGGCCGGGAACCTTCGGGTGCCGGGCCCAGGTGCCTCCACTGAGGAGAGACGGCGCTTGAAGGTCGCTGTCACACTGCTCCCGGCGGCCTCGTCTGCACCCGTGGTGGTGCCGAGCGGCGTCGCCGGGGAGGGGACGCCATGCGGTTCGAGGCCGATACCGAAGTCGCCGCGAAAGCCGAGCAGATCTGGGCGGTGCTGGTCGACGTGCCCCGCTGGCCCGAATGGACGGGTTCGGTGACCCGGGCCGAGCGGGGGGAGTCGGGTCCGCTGACCGTCGGCGCGACAGCACGACTGACCCAGCCGAAGCTGCGGCCGGCGCTCTGGCAGGTCACCGAGCTGACCGAGGAGCGGGAGTTCGTCTGGGTCTCCGCCGCGCCGGGTGTGCGGACCACTGGGGAGCACCGGCTGCTGCCGCTGCCCGACGGTCGTACCCGCGTCGAGCTGGTCATCGACCAGTCCGGCCCGCTGGCCGGCCTGATCGGCTGGCTCTACGGCGGGCTGTTCCGCCGCTACGTGCGGATGGAGGCCGACGGGCTCAGGCGTCGCTGCGAGCGGAGCTGACGGCCGGCTTCTCCAGCACTGCCAACGAGATGCCGTTCGGGTCCGGGCGGTGCGCCACGATCCGGTAGCCGTGCCGCTGGTACAACCGCAGGTTGCGCCCGCTGTCCGCCCCGGTGAACAGGGTGAAGCGGGCCGCCCGGCCGGCGCAGACCCGCTCGATGGCGGTGAGCAGTTGCGCCCCGACACCCCGCCCCTGCTGGTCCGGAGCGACCGACAGACGGCCGACGTGCGCGGTGTCCCCGTCCAGGTGGGCCCGCACCGAGCCGACCAGCCGGTGACCCAACCGGGCGGCGAGCACGGTGCCCGGGCCGGTCAGCACCGTCACGACCTCGTCCAACGTCTCGGTCAGCGGAGGCAGGAACGGATCGTTGTAGTGCTGCGCCTCGCTCAGGTACGCGGCACGCTGCACCGTGAGGATCTCGCCGGCGTCCACGACACCGGCCGGAACGATGCTCGCCTCGGCGTTCATCCGGGCAGCACACCACAGCGGCCGTTGTCATCGACGGGCGGCCCGACCGCGCCGGCCGTACCCTGACCCGTGTCCGGTCGAGCTCGAGGGGGCAACGGTGGCCGAGCTGACGTACCCGGAGGTGGGGTCGACCCGGCACGGGCCGCTGCCCGGCGGGTACCACCACCTGCGCCACCGGTATCCGTTGCCCGGCGGCTCCTTCGAGACCGCCGCCGACGCGGTGCTGAGCTGGCGGCTGCACCGCGCCGCTGGCGTCCGGATTCGCACCGACGCGCCGCGAGCCACCACCGGTGTCCTGGTGACCTCCGGCCTCGGCGTCGGTCCGGCCCGCCTCTGGGGGCCCTGCCAGGTGGTCTGGAGCGAGGACTCGCCCACGCTCGCCGGTTTCGGCTACGGCACCCTGCCCGGGCACCCGGAGCGGGGCGAGGAGGCCTTCGAGGTCGTCCGCGACGACAGCGGCGCGGTCTGGTTCGAGGTCCGCGCGTTCAGCCTGCCGGACCGCTGGTTCACCCGCGCCGGAGGCCCGGCGGTACGGGCCGTGCAGCACGCGTACGCCTGGTGGCTCGGCCGTACCCTGCGTCGGCTCTGCGCGGGTCGCTGAAACACCTGGCGCTGGAGCGACTCAGAACCTGGCGAACGAGCGGATCGGGGCGCGCGGGCCGTACTTCGGCGCCCGGATGCCGGCCGCCTCCAGCAGCAGACAGACCCGGCCCCGGTGACCTCGGAACGGCTCCAGCAGGGCCATCATCCGGGCATCGTCGCCCCTCGGTTCGCCAGCGAGCGCCCAGGCCACCGCGTTCGGGATGTGGTAGTCGCCGACGCTGACCGCGTCCGGGTCGCCGTACGCGATCCGGACCACCTCGGCGGCCGTCCACGGCCCGATGCCGGGGATCGCGGTCAGCCGGCGGGTGGCGTCGGTGGCGTCGGTGCTGCGCTCCAGGCGGTCGGCGAGCGCGGCGGCGCGACGGAGCGTGTCGGCGCGCCGCTGCTCCACCCCGAACGGGTGGAACACCCAGTACGGGGCCGCGGCCACGGTGGCTGCCGCGGGCGGCAGGAGCAGCGGCTGCAACGGGCCGGGAGCCGGCTCCCGGAAGTGCCGCACCATCGCCGCGTACGCCCGGTAGGCCTCCTTGCCGGTGACCTTCTGCTCGAAGACCGCGCGTAGCAGTCGGGGGAAGACCTCCCCGGTCGCGGGCATCCGCAGGCCCCGGTGCTCCCGGGCCAGCCGGGCGACCAACGGGTGCGCCGCTGCCAGCTCGGTGAAGCCGGTCAGGTCGTCGCGCAGCCCCGCGATCGCGTCGGCGCGGGCGAGGACGTGCTCGGCGCCCGGCCCGTACCCCTCCGCGAGCAACTCGCCGCCAGCCGGTCGCAGCGCGAGCGTGGCCGGACCGTCCGGGGTGCGGGTGGCCCACCAGAAGGTGCCGGCCGCCACCCGGGCGCACGGATCGTACGGGCTGAAGGTGAGCGCGCGGACCGAGGCGGCCAGCCGGTAGCCGACCGGTGGGCGCAGCACCCTGGTCGCGGCGGGTTCGGTCTCGGTCACCCCGCTACTCTGCCAGGTCACGGTGGGGGTTGACGACCGCCGTACCGGTCCGGCCCGGGAACCCGCCCCGGACACGACGGTGGCCGGCCGCGCCCTCCCCGGCGACGACCGACCACCGTGCCCTCGTGGGCGACCAGGCTCAGTACGAGTAGCCCGCGCCCCCGGCGTCGTTCGAGCCGCTGTCCGCCGGCGGTGCGACCGCCTTGGGCGTGCCCTTGGGCAGGCAGCTCAGGTTCTTCTTGCCGTCCGGCTGGACCACGAACCAGGTGCCACCGACAGCCTGGCCCTTCCACTGGCCGGGCTTCTTGTCACCGATGTAGCGGTAGACCGGCCAGCCGCCGACGGTGAGCTGCCGGGTGCCGTCCTGCCGGGTCACGCTGCTGACCTTGTCGTCCGAGACGCCGGTGAGTTCCGGGTTGCCGTCGGTCAGTGCCGGGGGCCACACCTCGGCGCACTTGTCGACGCAGTTCGACGACGGCGGGTCGGCGGTGTCCTTGTCGAAGCGGTACAGGATCCAGCCGTCCTGGTCGGTGACCACCTTGCCCATCCGGGCGACACTCTTACCGACCAACTTCTCGGTCAGGTCGACGTCCGCGGGCGGGGCGTCGGCGGCGGGCGCCTCCGCGGAAGCCGAGGCCTCAGGTTCAACCGTCGCGGTGGGCTCGGCCGCGGCGACGGCGACCGGCTCGGCCGCGCTCGAGTTCGCCCCGTCGTAACCCGCGGGAGCGCAGGCCGTTAGTGCGACCATCGCGCTCGCGACGATGACGGTCCGCTTCATCTGTGCCACGTGCCCTCCTCATTCTTGACAGTTCACCCATAGGTACGGCGGGCAGGCTGTCAAGGTTGAAGTAGTAACAGTGGTCAATTTCACGTAATCCGATTGAACCGTTTCCCGCCGCCATGCGTACGCCCCCGCGAGGGACCCTTCACGCAACGACAGATCGGCGCCGGTCATTGTGGCAATGACCGGCGCCGATGCGGTAGGCGCGCTTACATGGGTACGGTGACCAGCGGACTCGCCACGCCGTTGGCATCCACCGACTGCACCTGGAGCTGCTTGATGTCAGGCGGCAGAGCCGACGTCGTGGCGCTCAGTTCGAGACCCTGCGGCCGGGTGTTGGTGCCATACCCGCCCTCCGGCACCGACCAGGTGGAGATGACCTCGGTGGTGGCGTTCTTGCGTACCACCACCAGTCGGCAGATGCGTGGGCCGGGCAGCTTCCGCAGGCTGAAATTGATCCGGGTGCCGTAGTCCTTGGTCACCAGGAACATCGTGGTCTGCACACCGGTGGTCGGGTCGGTCGCCTCGACCTGATCGCCCTCCACCTCGGTGCCGCCCACACCCGGGCCGCTCGGCGCGGCCGTCGGCACGCTCGTCGTCGGGTCGTTCGGCGCGCTCGGCGTCGACTCGGCGAGCACCCCCGGCGGTTGCTCGTTCCCGGTCACGCTGACGAAGCCGTACCCGGTCAGACCGCCGAAGACCACGATCGCGGCGGCCGTAGCGAGCATGTGACGAAACCGGGTACGCCGCCGGTCGGCCCGGACGGCGCCGAGCGTCCGGTCCAGCAGAGCCGGGTCGGTCGCCGTCTGCTCCAGCGCCATCATCGTCTCGCCGTCGATGTCGGAGAGCAGCCCGACCACCGGCACCATCGTCTCCAACTCGGCCGCGCACGCCCAGCAGGTGGCGAGATGCTCCTCGAACCGCTCAGTGTCCTGCTCATCGAGCACACCGAGCGCGTACGCCGCGACGTCCATATGGTCCGGCCGGCTCATTCTGTCACCCCCCGCTCCTGCAGAGCCGTGCGCAGCGCGCGCAGCGCGTAGTAGACCCTCGACTTGGCCGTGCCGAGCGGCAGACCCAACTCCTCGGCGGCCTCCGGCACCGTCCGCCCCCGGAAGTACGTCGAGATCAGGATCTCCCGGTGCGACTGACTGAGCGTACGCAGCGCGTCCGCCACAGTCATGGTCCGCAGCACCCGGTCGGTGCTGTCCGCCTCGGCGAACGCGGTGAGGTCCCGGTCGTACGTCTCCGGCGGCCGGGCCTCCTGGCTGCGGTGCTCGTCGATGGCGATGCGGCGGGCCACAGTGACCAACCACGGCCGAAGCGAACCCTGCCCCTGGGTGCCCAGGCGGTGCGCGTTGCGCCAGGCCCGCAGCAGCGTCTCCTGGACGATGTCCTCCGCGCGCTGCCGGTCCCCCCCGGTCAGGCGCATGACGAACATCAGCAACGGGCCGGCATGCTCGGCGTAGAGCTGACGGATCAACTGGTCGGAGTGGCTGGCCTCGGTTGTCGTCGCCTGATGGCGTCCGGGCGCCGGTCGCGGCGTCACCGGACCATTCTGGCGAGGCGTCGCCCGCGCGTCGACCCCCCGGGCAGACGAGGTTGACCGTGACGAGGGTCGCGCCGACAACCAGTCAGCGCGTACCGCGTCGCCATGCCAACCGGCCGCCACCGCGTGCATGCAGACCTCCGGGATGTCCGTGACCAACGCCGGCCCACGAGGTGGGCCGCCCGGTGGTACGCAGCGCCGGCCCCAGCGGATCAACAAACGACGGAAAAACTTCCCCACCGATATGGAGTGGACGGTCAGCGGCGCACCGAGAACAGCCCCGGCGGTGGCGGATCGGAGCCGGTCGCGTCGGCGTCCCGCACCACCTGCGCGCCACCGACGAAGCGGTCCAGGTCGTCGCCGGCCACCACCCGACCGGGGAACCAGTCACCGGCGGCGCGTCTGGTCAGCTCCGGCACCGGCGGTGCGGACCGCCCGGCGACCAGCACCAGATTGCCGTACCGGCGCCCCCGCAGCACCGCCGCGTCCCCGACCAGACACGCCTGCGGCAGCACCGAACGGACCGTGGCGACCTGCCCACGGGCGTGCCGCAGCGGCGGACCGTCGGCCAGGTTCGCCAGGTACCAACCGGCGGGGCGCAGCACCCGGGCCACCTCGGCCGCGTACTCCACAGACGTGAGGTGGGCCGGCGTACGCGCACCGGCGAACACATCGGCGACCACCACGTCGTAGCTGGCCTCCCGGGTGGACGCCAGCACCGCGCGGGCATCCTCCACCCGGACCCGCAAGCGGGCGTCGGACGGCCACGGCAACGCCCGACGGACCAGCTCCACCAGCGCACCGTCCACCTCGGACACCCGCTGGGTCGATCCGGGTCGGGTGGCGGAGACGTACCGGGGCAGGGTCAGCGCGCCACCACCCAGATGCAGCACCCGCAGCGGCGCACCGGCAGGTGCGATCAGATCCACTGCCGCGGCCAACCGCCGCACGTACTCGAACTCCAGGTGGGTGGGATCGGTCAGGTCGACGTGCGACTGCGGCGCGCCGTCGAGCAGCAGCGTCCACGAGCCGGCACGATCCGGATCCGGCACCAACTCCGCCAGCCCGGTGTCCACCTGCTCGACCACCCGGTCACCAGCCCGTTTACGCCCCACCGGAACCAGTCTCCGCGCTCATCGGGCGGCCCGGGCCGCGGCGGTCAACGCGCGGTGCAGCAGCCGGGAATCGCCGAGCAGGGCCCGCAGTCGACGCTCCAGACCGGCGATCGGGATCAGGTTCTGCGGGGCCCGCGGATCCTTGTACGGGGTGGAAGCGAAGCGCGGCAGGGTCGCCAGCGACAGGTCGGCCAGCTCGATCGCCGCCTCGACGGGCAGGTCGGCGGAGCACTCCACCCGGACGATGCCCGCCCACGGCGCGCCGATCGCCACCGGCAGCCGCAAATACCACGACCAACCGCCCCAGGCGGTGCCGAGCCGGAACACCGGGGAGCGCTCACCCGACGCCATGCCCGTCACCACCGCGGTCAGCCGGGCATCCAGGTACTGACTGTGCTGCGTCTTGATGTAGCCCAGGGTGCGCGGCAACTGCCGGCGACTACGCAACGGGCCGTCCACCACCAACAGGTCACCGTCGACCCGGGCGGCGTCGGACACCGCCACCTCCAACGCGGTCAGCGGGCCCTGCACGGCCGCCGGCAGCTTCGCCAGCTCACCGGTGCCACCCACCCTGTGCACCGGGTAACGGATCGCACCCGCCACCACGTCCTGCGCCGAGGGGCTCGCGGTGAACAGGCCCCGACCAACCCGGGTGCCCGCCAACTGCGCCGCACCCCGACCCAGGTCACACCGGACCACCCCGGCCGCATACGAGGCGGCCAACCCGGGGAACGACACGCCGTCGGTCTCCGCCGTCCAGATGCTCGCGTCGATGCGGCGAACCCCGTCGACGAGCAACACCACGTCGGGCGCCCGCACCCCGGGGCGTACCCCGATCGCCCGCCAGTCCACGGCGGGCAGCTCCACGTCCGCGTCGACCTGGGCGCTGCTCGGCGCGGCCGGCCCGGCGGCGGACGCCTCGAACGACGCCCCGTACGCCGGATCCCACGAATCGACGAAGAACGCGGCGTCACTCACCGGCCCGTCCGCTCCACGCGCGCTGACCGGGCATCCTTGCGCACCTCGAAGCGGACCGGGATCCGCTCGGCCAACGCCGGCACGTGGGTGACCACCCCGACCATCCGATCGCCCCGGGCCGCCAGGTTCTCCAGGGTCGCCGCCACCGTGTCCAGGGTGGCGGCGTCGAGCGTGCCGAAACCCTCGTCCAGGACTATCGACTCCAGGCTGGCCGCAGTGGTGGACATCCCGGCCAACTGCTCGGAGAGCGCCAACGCCAGCGCCAGCGACGCCTGGAACGTCTCACCCCCGGAGAGGGTGCGCACGCCGCGACGCAGCCCCGCGTCATGGTGGTCCACCACCACGAACTCACCCTTGTCGTGCACCAGCTCGTACTGCCCGGAGGACAGCTCGCGCAGGATCCCCGACGCGCCGTCGACCAGCAGGTCCAACGCCTCCGCCAGCAACCACCGCTCGAAGTTGTTGGCCCGCAGGTGCCCGGCGAGCGCGCGCGCCACCTGCGCCTCCCGCTCGTGCCCCGCCCGCTGCTCGCGCAACGTCCCGGCCTGCTCGCGACGCTCGTGCAGCCGCCGTCGGTCGGCGTCGGCCCGCTCCACCGCCACCGTCGCCGCGTGCACCGGGTCGTCCCCGACCGGCACGTCGGCGGCGGCGAAGATGCCAGCGATCTCCCGCTGCACCCCGTCGGCCACCGACTCGGCCTCCGCCACGGCGGCGGCCCGACCGGCCCGCTCGACGCGGCGGCGGTCCGCCTCGGTGGTCGCCCACTCGGTCAGCGTCGCCCACGCGGCAGCCACGTCGTCCCGATCGGTCGCCGGTGGGCCGAACCGGGCCAACCCGTCACGGGCGGTGTCAAAGGCCCGCCACGCCGAGCGCAGCCGCTCCTCGGCGGCGTCCACAGCGGCCCGAGCCTGCCGAGCGGTCTCGCGACCGGCCCGAACCGCGGTCGCCGCCTCCTCCAGCGCACGCCGCAACCGGGCGTGCTCGGCCAACTCCCGGCGCAGCACGGCCGGCTCAGCCGCGCCGGAGAGCTGCCCGTCCAGCTCGGCCAACCGGGCCTCCGTCTGCTCCTGCCGGGCTCGCGCCTGCACCAGCAGCCGCTCCAGCTCCCGCGCCGCCGTGTCCCGCTCCTGCACCGTCGCCTGCGCGGCCTTGGTAGCGGCCCGCGCGGCCTTGCCCGCCGCCGTCGCGGCCGCCACCGCCGAATCGGCCGGCACCGCCGGCACCTCGGCCACCGGCTGCTCGCACACCGGGCACGCCGCGCCGGCATGCAGGTGGACCCGCAGGCTCACCGCCAGGTCGGTGGCCTTCGCCTCCTCGTGCGCCCGGAAGGCCGCCTCCAGCTCGGCGTCGGCCCGCTCGGCGACCACCCGTGCGGCGGCCAGCGCCGCCACCGAGGCGGCGTGCTCGTCATTCGCCGCGCGCACCGTCGCCCGGACCGTTTCCGCCTCGCCGGACAGCCGATCCCGATCGTCGTACGCCCGCAGTTGCAGTCGCAGCGCGCTCTCGTCACCGGCGGCGGCCAGCTCGCCGCGCAGCTTGTCCTCCCGCTCCTCGGCCAGCGACACCCCGGTCGCCGCCGCCTCGGCGTCGGCCCGTGCCGCGGCGACCGCGCGAGCGACGGCGGCCACCCCGGCCGGCGCGCGCACCCCGGCCAGCACTGTCAACTCGTCGTCCAGTGCGGTCAGCGCCGCCGCGGCCTCCCCGGCGGTGACCCGGGCCGCCGCCAGCTCCGGCACCGCCTCGGCCACCGCGGCCGCCAGCTCGGCCATCCGCTCCACCCGGGCGTCGGCCTCGGCCAACGCCTCGTCGTCCACGCCGGTCAACCCGGCGAGCACCTGGTCGACCGCCTCCAGCCGGGCCTCCGCCTGCGCGGCGCGCGCCGTCGCCTTCTTCTGCACGTCCTCGTAGACGCCCAGGCCCAGCAGGTTGACCAGGATCTGTTGCCGGGTCGCCGGCTTGGCGTGCAGGAAGTCGGCGAACTGCCCCTGCGGCAGCACCACACAGCTGGTGAACTGCTCGTACGGCAGCCCGACCGCCTCCAGCACCGCCTGCTCCATCTCGGCAGGGGTGCCGGCCACCACCTCACCGAGGTCGTCCGGGCTCAACCCGGTGTCGAGTTTGGTCACGTCGAAGCCGGCCGGCATCAGCTGCAACCCGGCGTTCGCGGTCTTCACGTTGCCCCGGCCGTCCCGGCGGACCACCCGGGTCGCCACGTACCGGGCGCCGCCGGACTCGAAGACCAGGCGGACCCGCGCCTCGGTCGCCGACGGCGCGAGCGCGTTCGCCAACCCTCGGGCACCACCCCAGCGGGGCACCATGCCGTAGAGGGCGAAGCAGATCGCGTCCAGCACTGTCGACTTGCCCGAACCGGTCGGGCCGATCAGCGCGAAGAAGTCGGCGTCGGTGAAGTCGACTGTGGTCTCGTCTCGGAAGACAGTGAACCCGGCCATGTCCAACCGCATCGGACGCATCAGTGCTCGACCTCCTCGAAAAGCTCGTCGAAGAGCTCCCGGACACCCTCGTCGGCGTGGCCCCGGCTGTCCAGGTAGTCGGCGAACAACTCCCGGGGCGAACGCCCCGACCGCTGGGCGATGCGCGCCCCGCTGCCCGGCGCGGCCAACAGCTCCGGGTCGATCCGGATCTCCAGAGCCCGGGGGAGCAGCTCCTGGACCTCCTCGCGCAGGCCGGCGCGGGGCTGCTCCCGCACGTACACCCGCAGCCACGCGTCCGGCGCCTCGATCTCGGCGAGCTGGGCCAGGGTGCCCCGCACCGTCCGCAGCGCGCTCGCCGCCGTCACCGGCACCTCCCGCACCCGGGCTGCGGTGCTGGCCGTCACCTCGACAATCGTCACCGAGGGGATGTTCTCCTGCTCACCGAAGTCCACAGCGAGCGGACTGCCGCTGTACCGCACCGGGCAGGGGCCCGCGACCCGCTGCGCCCGGTGCAGGTGACCCAGCGCCACGTAGTGCGCGGTGGCCGGAAAGACGGTGGCCGGAACGGCGTAGCCCAACACCGTGTGCGCGTCGCGCTCGCCACCACCGGCGGCCGCGCCGGTCACCGTCAGATGCGCGGTGACCAGGTGCACCCGGTCCGGTTCGGTGAATCCCTCGGTCAGTCGCCCCAGCACCCGGCCCAGGTGGTCGGCGTACGTCTGATTGGTCTCCGCGGCGGTCAGCTCGTACATCTCCAACGCGCGCACCGCGTACCGCTGGGACAGGAACGGCAACGCGGCCAGCCGCCACCGCTCGCCACCTGCTGTGGTGCCGTCGATGACGTGCTCGTCCGGGTTTTCCCGCACCCCGCCGCGCAGCGTGATGCCGGCGGCATCGGCCCAGGGGCGTAGCGCGTCCAGCGCCGGGCCGTTGTCGTGGTTGCCGCCGATCGCCACGACGTCCGCGCCGGTCCGCCGCAACGCCGTCAACGCCCTGGTGACCAGGCGGGTCGCCTCCGAGCTGGGCGCCGCGGTGTCGTAGAGGTCACCTGCGACGATCACCAGATCCGGCTGTTCGGCACGGGCGATCTCGATCACCCCGGCCAGCACGGCCTTGTGCTCGTCGGCCCGGGACTGCCCCTTGAGCACCTTTCCCACGTGCCAGTCGGAGGTGTGCAGGATCTTCATGGCTGTGCCGGCCCCTAGCTAGAACGGGATGTCGTCGTCGGTGCCGCCGCCGGAGCCCACCACGGCGAACGGGTCGGCGGACTGGGTGATCGAGCGCAGCGTCTCCGATGGTGCCCGGCCCGCCTCGGAGACCCGGGTGGCCCAGGCCGGGAACGGGAACTCCAGGCAGAGCGGCACCGGGATGTCCGGCTGGTTGACGAACATGGTCCCCGGCTTGGCCAGCAACGCCCGCTGGCGCTGCGCGGGCGGCAGGAAGCCGTACTCCGGGCGGGACGCCTCCGCCGGGTCGAGCCGGCCGACCACCCGGATCGCCGAGTTGGTGACGATCCGCCGCTCCACCTCACTCGCCGTCTGCTGCGCGCCGATCAGGATCACCCCGAGCGAGCGGCCCCGCTCGGCGATGTCCAGCAGGACCTCCTTGATCGGCGAGGAGCCCTCCCGGGGGGCGTACTTGTTGAGCTCGTCGAGGACGACGAAGAGCAGCGGCTTGGCGGTGCCGGACTTCTCCTTGCGCTCGAACTCGCTCTTGAGCGTCACACCGACCACGAACCGCTGCGCGCGGTCGGGAAGGTTGTGCAGGTCGACCACAGTGACCTGGGCCGACTCGCTCGTGTTGATCGAGTGGGGGCGGCGGGTGGCGAGGTCGCCGCGGATCAGCCGGGCCAGGTCCTTCTTACTGCCGATCAACCGCCGGGCGAACGCGTTGACGGTGCCCAGCCCGACCGCGCTACCCGCCCAGTCGGAGCGGGTCTCGTCGTCGTTGAGCTGATCGACGATGTGGTCGACCAGATCGCCGTAGGAGCCGAGCCGGACCCCGTCGATGCTCACCCCGCCGTCGGCGGGCTGGGCGTAGCGGGCCAGGTGCGCGGCCACCGAATGGACCACCATCGTGTACTGCTGGCGCTCGTCGTCGGCGTCGGCGAACACGTACGGCAGCAGGCGGTCGGAGCAGAACTCGGCGAGGGTCCAGTAGAACGAGTCGACCCCGGTGAGCCGGCTGCTCACATCCGGCGTGCCGGCCGCGTCACCGGCCCGGGGCGGGGCGTACACCCGCACGTCGGGGAACGCGCCGGCGCTCAACCCGAGCTTCGCGTACGCCGCGCGGGTCGGCTCGTCGAGGCGGGTGTTGGGGTGGTCGAGGAAGAGCAGGTCCTCACCCTTGACGTTGAAGATCAGCGCCTTGGCGTTCACCGCGTCGCCACCCAGCACGCCCGAGCGGAAGACCGAGTAGAGCAGGAAGGTGGCGAAGCTGGTCTTGGTGGCCACCCCGGAGATGCCGGAGATGGAGACGTGCGCGCCCCGGCTGCCGTCGAGGAAGTCGGCGTTGAGGTAGACCGGGACCCCGTCGCGACCCATGCCCATCGGGATGCGCCGCTCCATCCGGTCGAAGTGCAGTGCGCGGGCCCGGGCGTCCCCCTCGGCCCGGTGCACCACGGCGCCCGGGGTCGGCGGCACGTACAGCTCCGGATCGACCCGGGTGGTGGTGACCTCGGCCGCCTCCTGCACCTGCGCGGGCAGCGTGCCGTCGGCGATGGCGAACACGTCGGACTCGAACTGGGCGCCCTCGTGCCGAGCGCGGACCTGGGTGACCACCCCGGCGATCGTCACCGGCTCCCGGTCCGGCAGCTCCCGTCGGGTGACCACCACGTCGTCGAGCTGGAGGTAGCTGCCGGGCGCGACTGCCGTCCAGAACTGCAACGGGGTGGCATCGGCGGTGCCCAGCACCCGCCCGACGACTTCGCCCGGGCTGTCGAGCTCGGCGTCGGTCATCGGGTCGCTCGGGTCGCTCGGGCATCACTGTCGGCGCGCATGCAGTGCATCCTGCCCGAGGAGTACGACAGGTCGCCACGCGACGCGGCGGACGACACCATGCGCCGTCACACTCATGACGCTCGGTGCTCGACCGAGCGCACCAGGTGGGCGGGAGTCGTGTACGTGTACCCGCGCGAGGTCCGGACTCAACTCGCGGGGCGCCGGTCGCGTTACCTAGGCATGGAGCACGCATGAATGACGACTTCGGCGCTTTCGTCGCGACGAGCGGCCCGCGACTGCTCCGCTTCGCCGTACTGATCACCGGGCAGCGGGCGGACGCCGAGGACCTGCTGCAGGAGGTGCTGGAGCAGGCGTACCCGCGCTGGCACGTGGTCCGGCAACGGCAGCCGGAGGCTTACCTGCGTCGCGCGATGACCAACCGGCTGGTCAGCCGGTGGCGCTCGCCGTGGAACCGACGTCGGGTCGCCGGTCTTCCGGACGCGACGCCGCAGCAGGATGAGATGACCCGTGTCGACGACCGGGAGCTGCTGCTGGAGGCACTGCGGGAGCTTCCACCGCGGATGCGGGCGGTGGTGGTGGTCCGGTACTGGCTTGGTTTCTCCGAGGCGGAGGCAGCCGCCGAACTGGACTGTTCGGTGGGCTCGGTGAAGAGCCAGGCTTCCCGTGGTCTGCACCGTCTGCGGGCCCGACTGGAAGCCGCCGGTGTCACTCCACTCGATCTCGACCTCGCGGAGGAGAACCATGCGTGACCACGAGGTGGCCGGCCTGCTCGACCATGCTGTCGCAACTGTGGAACTGCCGCCCGACTTCGCCCGCCGGGTCATCACCGGTGGCCGGGCGCGGCGTCGCCGACGTCTGCTGCTGTCGGGCGGCACGGCCGCGGTGGCGGTCGCCGTGGGGGTGCTGCTGGGTTCGCAGCTGGGGCCGGTCGGTCGCGGTGACGGCGAGGCCGGCGGCATCGTGCCGAGCGCGGTTGTCGACGTCCCGGCCGGGATCGTCGATCCTGACGGTCGACCCGTGACGCAGGCGCAGGTGGTCGCCGTCGGCCGTGCCGGGACGGAGACGCTCGTGCTTGTCGGACGGGAGCCACACGGCGCGGAGCGGGCCGCCGGGGGTCGGGCGGCGGAGGTCTGGACCGCCCCGGACGGGGGAGATCCGCGGCGGCTGAGCGACTACCTCTCGTACGACCTGGCCTGCGTCGACGGTGACGCGGCCTGTGCGGCGGTCCGAGCCACCGGCAGCGGGCTGGGTGTGGCCGTGGCGCGGCGCTCCGGTGGTCGGCTCTACGTGTTGGTCCAGGCGCCGCCGGGTCGTACCGTCGAGGTCGTCGCCGCAGGCGTGTCACACCCGGTCGGCCCGGCGCCGCGCGGCGCGGTGGCGGAGGTGGTCGCCGCCGAGCCGTACGACGAGGTGCAGGTCTGGGCGAGCACTGCGGACGGCCAGCGCTACCGGATCCCGTGGGCTCCGGGGGCGGTGCTCACGGACTGATCTCATCCGCGCCTCGATGCGCGCCAACCGACCTACTGGCGGGCGTGGCGGAGCAGGAGGACGCCGTCCTCGGCGGCGAGCACGTGCCGCAACGGCAGATGCCGGGGCGGCGCGGTGTCGCCGGCGGTGATCCGGCCGGGGCCGGGCCCGGCCAGCAGCGGCGAGACGGTCAGGCACAGCTCGTCCACCAGGTCGGCGGCGGTCAGCGCGCCGAACAGGTGCGGGCCGCCCTCGCAGAGCAGTTGGGTCAGCCCGCGTCCGTGCAGCTCGGCGAGGCCGGCGGCCAGGTCGACCCGCCCGGTGCCGCAGCGCAGCACGTCGGCGACGTCGGTGAGCCCGGGCGGTGGATCGGTGTCGGCGTGGGTGAGCACGATCGGGCGGGTCGGCGCGTCGGCGAAGGCGGCCTGCGCCGGGTCGAGGTCGAGGGAGCCGGAGACGACCACCAGTGTCGGGTACTCGGCGAGCCCGTTGGCCCGACGCCAGGCGCGGCGGGTCTCGTTCAGACGGACCGCCCGGTACCCCTCGTGGCGGAACGTGCCGGCGGCCACCACCAGGGCGTCGCAGGTCATCCGCAGCAGGCCGAACACCCGTTTGTCAGGCTCGCCGGAGAGCCCCGCGGAGTAGCCGTCCACGCTGACCGCGCCGTCCAGGCTGGTCACGAAGTTCACCCGAAGCCGGGGTTGGTCGGCGCGGCCGTAGAGGGCGGTCAGTTCGGTGTCGTCGAGGGGCTGCGTCGACGGCTCGGGCCAGAGCCGTCGGATCGGAATTCCGACGGTCATTCGCCGGCCGGACCGGTGACCGGAGGGGTGGGTTCGGCGGTACGGTGCTGGCAGTCGCACCAGTTCCGGCCCGGGCAGTCGTCGTGTCGCCGGGCCCGGCACGCTCGGCAGATCATGCTCGCAGCCTAAGCCGCGGGAGGACAGGACAGCATGTCGCGTCAGATCTTCCAGCTGAAGATGTCCCTCGGCGGGACCCGGCCGCCGGTGTGGCGCCGTGTGCTCGTGCCGGCCGGCTACACGCTGGACCGGCTGCACCGGGTGGTGCAGCACGCGATGGGTTGGCGGGACTGCCACCTGCACTCGTTCGAGATCGACGCGGTGCAGTACGGCGAGCCGGACCCGGACGGGGAGTTGGCGTCGCACGACGAGCTGGACGTGCGGCTCGACGCGGTGCTCGGCAAGGGCAGCCGGTTCTCCTACACGTACGACTTCGGTGACTGGTGGGAGCACGACCTGGTCGTGGAGGACGCGTTGACAGCCGACCCCGACGAGCGGTACCCGGTCTGCCTGGCCGGCGAGCGGGCCTGCCCGCCGGAGGGTGTCGGCGGGCCGTTGGGCTACCAGGCGCTCCTGGAAGCCCTGGACGACCAGAGTCCCCCTGCCGACCTCGTCAGCTCCCGCCACGCGGTGCTGCGCGACTGGGCGGGTCCGGCCTTCGACCCGTCCGGCTTCGACCCGGAACGGGCGACCACCCTCCTGCGCCGCTTCTGCTGAACCGCTCCAGCTTCTGCTGAGACCCGCTTTGGGTGGTGCCGCTGGGGTGGCTGTTGCGGGAGTGATCAGCGGTAACGATCTGGGAACGCTCCCATCGCCCTATTGACACTCCCGTTACCCGCCGGCAATCTCATGGGAGCGCTCCCGGAGGTGGCATGGGTCACTCACGCATCCCCGGCCTGGCGCGATGAGACACCCCCCACCACACACATCAGCCTCACCACCGGAAAGAGGGGTCAGCGCATGAGTGTCACCACGCGGCGTACCCGCCTGGCGGTCGCTGCCCTGGCTGCGGTCACCGCAATCAGCGGTCTCGCGGCCTGCGGCAAGGACGACGACAAGCCGGCGGCCGGCGAGAAGCCGGCCAAGCTGGTCGTCGACACGTTCGGCGAGATGGGCTACGACGAGCTCGTCAAGCAGTACGAGAAGGACACCGGCATCAAGGTCGAGCTGCGCAAGACCGCACAGCTCGGTGAGTACCGGCCGAAGCTGGTCCGCTACCTGGCCACCGGCAAGGGCGCGGCGGACGTCACCGCGCTGGAAGAGGGCATCCTCAACGAGTTCAAGCCCAACGCGCGCAACTGGGCCGACCTCAGCCCGCTGGTCCCCGACCACTCGAAGGAATACCTGCCCTGGAAGTGGGAGCTGGGCAAGGCGCCGGACGGTCGGCTGATCGGCCTGCCGACCGACGTCGGCAGCCTCGCCGTCTGCTACCGCAAGGACCTGTTCCAGGCTGCCGGTCTGCCCGCCGAGCGCGACCAGGTGTCGGCGCTCTGGCCGGACTGGAAGGGCTTCCACGACGCCGGCCTGAAGTACAAGCAGGGCAGCGGCGGCAAGGCGTTCATCGACTCGATCACCGCCGTCTCCAACGGCGTGCTCTTCCAGGGCAACGGTGACCTGTTCTACGACAAGGAAGACAACGTCATCGCGGACACCAGCCCCGCGGTGAAGAACGCCTGGGACACCGCCACCTCGATGGCGGACATCTCCGCCAAGGCGTCCACCTGGTCGCCGGAGTGGTCGGGTGGCTTCAAGCAGGGCACCTTCGCGGCTACCTTCTGCCCGTCCTGGATGCTCGGCATCGTGTCGGACAACTCCGGTCCGGCCAACAAGGGCAAGTGGGACGTCGCGTCCGTGCCTGGTGGCGGCGGTAACTGGGGCGGCTCGTGGCTCGCCGTTCCGGCGCAGAGCAAGTACCCGAAGGAGGCGGCGAAGCTCGCCGAGTACCTGACCAACGCCAAGAGCCAGGTGGAGGCCTTCAAGCTCAAGGGCCCGCTGCCCACCAACCTGGAGGCGCTGAAGAACGAGGCGTTCCTCAGCTACACCAACGAGTACTTCAGCAACGCGCCGACCGGCAAGATCTTCGGGGAGAGCGTCGCCAAGATCCAGCCGATCCACCTGGGCCCGAAGCACCAGGCGGTGAAGGAGAACGCGCTCGAGCCGGCCCTGCGGGCGTTCGAGAACGGGCAGGCCGACAAGGCCAAGGCCTGGGAGCAGTTCACGAAGGACGCAAAGACTCAGGGTGCCTTCTGAGTGATTCCCTGCCGGTGGCGTTCGGGGCTTCCCGGACGCCACCGGCCGGTCCCCTCCGCGTAGCGCCCTGCGCGAGGGCCCCCGGGCCTCGCCGGAAAAGGAAATTCGCATGAGCCTGTCGGCCACGACGGCACGGCCGTCGCCAGCAGCACCGCCTTCTCCCGACGTCTCTCGCCGACGTCGACGGGGAAGGTTACTCAACCGCCTCGATGTCAAGTACTCGCCGTACCTCTACATCGCCCCGTTCTTCGTGCTCTTCGGTGTATTCGGGCTGTACCCGATGCTGCGCACCGCCTGGATGTCGCTGCACGACTGGGACATGATCGGCGAGCACACGTTCATCGGCTTCGACAACTACACCCGGCTGGTGTCCGACGAGTACTTCTGGAACGCGCTGGTCAACACGTTCGGCATCTTCGCCCTGTCGACCATCCCCCAGTTGTTGCTCGCCCTCTTCCTGGCGAACCTGCTCAACCGGTCCCTACTGCGCGCCAAGACGTTCTTCCGGATGGCCATCTTCATGCCGAACGTGGTGTCGGTGGCCGCTGTCGCGATCGTCTTCGGAATGTTGTTCCAGCGGGAGTTCGGCCTGTTCAACTGGCTGCTCAGCTTCGTCGGTGTCGACCCTGTCGACTGGGACGGGCACCGGTGGAGTTCCTGGACGGCCATCTCCTCCATGGTCAACTGGCGGTGGACCGGGTACAACACCCTGATCCTGCTCGCCGGCATGCAGGCGATCCCGAAGGACCTCTACGAGGCTGCGGAGATCGACGGCGCCGGTCCGTGGCGGCAGTTCTGGCAGATCACCCTGCCCATGCTCAAGCCCACCTTCATCTTCGTGGTCATCCTGTCCACGATCGGCGGCATGCAGCTCTTCACCGAGCCCCTGCTGTTCGGCAACGGCAACATCATCGGCGGCAACCAGCGGGAGTTCCAGACGCTGGCCATGTACATGTACGAGATGGGCATCGTGAACCTGAACACCGCCGGCTACGGAGCTGCGGTCGCCTGGGCGATCTTCATGATCATCATCGTGGTGTCGCTGTTCAACTTCCTACTCGTCCGCCGCTCGGCGAAGTGAGGAGAGATCGATGATCTCGGCTTCCCAGCGCCTGTGGCGCACCAGCCCGTTGACCTACCTGGCGCTCGTCCTGGCGGCGCTGCTGTCGATCTACCCGTTCTACTACATGCTGGTGATCGGCACCCGCAGCCTGGACAACATCAACGACGTGCCGCCGCCGCTGACCCCCGGTGGCGCGTTCGGTGACAACTTCGGGCGGGTGCTCGACAACGACGCCGCCAACTTCCTCACCGGCATGATGAACTCGATCATCGTCTCCTCGGTGGTCACCGTCTCGGTGGTGCTCACCGGTTCGCTGGCCGGGTTCGCCTTCGCCAAGCTGAAGTTCCGCGGCAGCAACGCCCTCCTGCTGGCGATCATCGTCACGATGATGATCCCGACCCAGATGGGGCTCATCCCGCTCTGGGGCATGATGCAGGACCTGGGGTGGTACGACACCCTCTACGCGGTCACCGTGCCGTTCCTCGTCACCGCCTTCGGCGTGTTCATGATGCGGCAGTACGCCAGCCAGGCGATCTCCGACGAGCTGATCGAGGCCGGCCGCGTCGACGGCGCGAGCACGTTCCGGATCTACTGGAGCATCGTGCTGCCCGCGCTGCGCCCGGCCGCCGGCGTCCTCGGTCTGCTGACCTTCATGGAGACCTGGAACTCGTTCCTCTGGCCGTACGCCATCCTCACCCCGGAGAACCCGACCCTCCAGGTCTCGCTCTCCTTCCTCTCGTACGCCTACTACACCGACTACTCCCAGGTGTTCGCCGCCACGGCGATCGGCACCATCCCCCTGGTAATCGTCTTTCTCGTGTTTGGCCGCCAGATCATCGGCGGGATCATGGAAGGTGCCGTCAAGTCGTGAGCAACCCCGCCAGCCCACCCGCCGTCGACGTCCTCGACGAGCGTCCCGGGCTGACCTTTCCACCCGGATTCCTCTGGGGGGCCGCGACGGCGGCGTACCAGATCGAGGGAGCGGCGGCCGTGGACGGCCGTGCCCCGTCGATCTGGGACACCTTCAGCCACACCGAGGGTCGTGTCGTCGCCGGGCACACCGGGGACGTGGCGTGCGACCACTACCACCGCCTCGGCGACGACGTCGCGCTGATGGCCGAGCTGGGCCTGAAGTCGTACCGCTTCTCGGTCTCCTGGTCCCGGGTGCAGCCCACCGGTACCGGTGCGGCCAACCCTGCCGGCCTGGACTTCTACCGGCGACTGGTGGACGAGCTGTTGGCCAACGGCATCGAGCCGTGGCTCACCCTCTACCACTGGGACCTGCCGCAGCCGTTGGAAGACGCCGGCGGCTGGCCGGCGCGGGACACCGCGGCCCGCTTCGCCGACTACACCACACTGATGGCCGACGCGCTCGGTGACCGGGTGCGCTACTGGACCACCCTGAACGAGCCGTGGTGCTCAGCGTTCCTCGGCTACGGCTCCGGCGTGCACGCCCCCGGCCGCACCAACGGAGCGGACGCGGTGCGTGCCGGACACCACCTGATGCTCGGTCACGGCCTGGCCGTGCAGGCAATGCGGGCCGCCCGGCCGGCCGCCGAGGTGGGCGTGACAGTCAACCTCTACCCGGTCGACCCGGCCACTGACAGTCCCGCCGACGCCGACGCCGCCCGGCGTATCGACGGCTTGGCCAACCGGTTCTTCCTGGATCCGCTGTTGCGCGGGTCGTACCCGGAGGACCTGGTGGCCGACCTCAGCACTGTGACCGACTTCGAGCACGTGCGCGACGGCGACCTGGCGACCATCTCCACGCCACTGGACCTGGTCGGGGTCAACTACTACAGCAGGCACGTGGTCGCCGCGCCGGTCCAGGGCGAGGCGGCCGACCCGGCCCCCTCGTGCTGGCCGGGCAGCGAGGACGTCCGGTTCGTCACCCGTGGCGTTCCGGTCACCGACATGGGCTGGGAGATCGACGCCCCGGGTCTCACCGAGACGCTGCGCCGGGTGCACGGTTACACCGACCTGCCCCTGTACGTCACCGAAAACGGCTCCGCGTTCGTCGACTCGGTGGTCGACGGGCAGGTCGACGACGTCGATCGGCTGGCCTACTTCGACGCCCACCTGCGCGCCGCCCACGAGGCGATCGACGCCGGAGTGCCTCTGCGGGGATACTTTGCCTGGTCGCTGATGGATAATTTCGAATGGGCCTGGGGTTACACCAAGCGGTTCGGCATGATCCACGTCGACTATGACAGCCAGGTTCGCACCCCCAAGTCCAGCGCCAAGTGGTACGCCTCGGTGATCCGGCGCAACGGTCTGGCCGCACAATAGGCTCGGGCCAGCCATCAGGACGGCCCCGGCGTCCACCTCTCGCAGGTGGCGCCGGGTCCGCCCGCCGTCGGAGGAGCAGACGATGACAACGCAGCGCACCCGGTCGCTCGGGCGCCCGACCCTCGATGCGGTCGCGGCGCGTGCCGGCGTCGGTCGGGGCACGGTCTCCCGCGTGGTCAACGGCTCGCCCCAGGTCAGCCCGGAGGCCCGGGCCGCGGTCCAACAGGCCATCGCCGAGCTGGGGTACGTGCCGAACCGGGCCGCCCGTGCGCTCGTCACCCAGCGGACCGACTCCGTCGCGCTGGTGGTGTCCGAATCCGGCGAGCGGGTCTTCACCGAGCCGTTCTTCGCCGCGATCGTGCGGGGGATCAGCTCCGGGCTGCTGGAGACGCCGATGCAGCTCTGGCTGGCCATGGCCCAGTCTCCGGTGGAACGGGAGCGGGTCGAGCACCACCTCACCAACCAGCACGTCGACGGCGTACTGCTGTTGTCGTTGCACGACTCCGACCCGCTGCCGACGCTGCTGGAGGAGCGCGGCCTGCCCGCCGTGCTCGGCGGTCGGCCCGCCCGGATGCTGCAACCCGGCGCCCAACCGGCCTGGTTTGTCGACGTGGACAACGTTGGCGGGGCCCGGCAGGCGGTGGAGTACCTGGCGCGCCAGGGGCGGCGACGCATCGCCACCATCGCCGGAACGCAGGACATGGGCGTCGGCCTGGCCCGGTTGACCGGCTACACCGAGGCGGTCAAGGCCACCGGGGCCGGCGTCAACCCCGACCTGATCGCGTACGGCGACTTCAGTGAGGGCAGCGGCGCGGCCGCCATGCGTCGCCTGCTGGACGCCTGCCCGGACCTCGACGCGGTCTTCGTCGCCTCCGACCTCATGGCGTTCGGTGCGCTGCGTACCCTGCGCGAGGCCGGTCGCCGCGTGCCGCAGGACGTCGCAGTGATCGGCTTCGACGACGCGACGATCGCCCTACGGGCGGAGCCGCCGTTGACCACTGTCTTCCAGCCGGTGGAGGAGATGGGCCGGCAGATGGCCCGCCTGCTGGTGGCCCGGATCCGTGGCGAGGAGCTACCCGCCTCCCACATCCTGCTGGACACCCAACTGGTCCACCGAGCCTCCGCCTGACCCACACCCACCCCGCGTCACCTCGCGTCCGCGTCACCTCGCGTCCGCGCCCGCGTCACCTCGCGCCCGCGTCACCTCGCGCCCGCGTCACCTCGCGCCCGCGCCCGCGCATAGCGCAAGATCGCGCTCGATCCTGGATGTAGTGGTCATCGTGCCTGAGGAGGCCACTACATCCAGGAAGTTGCGCGATCTTGTGCGGCCTGCGGCCTGCGGCCTGCGGCCTGGGGCGTGCGGCGTGCGGCGTGCGGCGTGCGGCGTGCGGCGTGCGGCGTGCGGCATGGGGCGTGCGGCATGGGGGCGTGCGGCGTGCGGCGTGTGGCTGCGGCGTGCGGCGTGCGGGGTGGGCGCGGCGTGTGGGGTGGGCGCGGGCGGCGGGGAAGTGCGGCGGCCAGGCGGGGTTACTGGGCCCAGCGGCGGAGTTCGCGCTTGGCCAGGGAGTTGCGGTGCACCTCGTCGGGACCGTCGGCCAGGCGCAGGGTGCGGGTTTGTGCCCAGAGGGCGGCCAGTGGGGTGTCCTGGCTGACACCGGCGCCGCCGTAGGCCTGGATGGCCTTGTCGATCACCCACTCCGCCATCGCCGGCGTGCCGATCTTGATGGCCTGGATCTCGGTGTGCGCGCCCTTGTTGCCGACGGTGTCCATCAGCCAGGCCGTCTTGAGTACCAGCAGCCGGGCCTGCTCGATGCGGACCCGGGACTCGGCGATCCACTCCCGGACGACGCCCTGCTCGGCCAGCGGTCGGCCGAACGCGATCCGCCCGAGCGCCCGCTTGCAGAGCAGCTCCAATGCCCGCTCGGCCATTCCGATCAATCGCATGCAGTGGTGGATCCGGCCCGGCCCCAGCCGGGCCTGGGCGATGGCGAAGCCGGTGCCCTCGGCGCCGATCAGATTCTCCGCGGGCACCCGGACGTCTGTGAAGTCGATCTCGGCGTGCCCGCCGTGCGAACCGTCGGTGTAGCCGAAGACGGTCATGCCCCGGCGCACGTTCACCCCGGGGGTGTCCCGGGGGACCAGCACCATGTTCTGCTGGCGGTGCCGGTCGGCGGTGGGGTCGGTCTTGCCCATCACGATGAAGATCTCGCAGCGAGGATCCATGGCCCCGGACGACCACCACTTCCGTCCGTTGATCACGTACTCGTCGCCGTCGCGGGTGATCCGGGTGGCGATGTTCGTGGCGTCGGAGGACGCGACATCCGGCTCGGTCATGCAGAACGCCGAGCGGATCTCACCCTCCAGCAGCGGCATCAGCCAGCGCTTCTGCTGCGCCTCCGAACCGAACTCGGCCAGCAGCTCCATGTTGCCGGTGTCCGGTGCCGCGCAGTTGACCGCCTCCGGAGCGAGGTGCGGGCTGCGCCCGGTCAGCTCGGCCAGGGGGGCGTACTGGAGGTTGGTCAGGCCGGCGCCGTAACGCGGGTCGGGCAGGAAGAGGTTCCACAGGCCGCGCTTGCGGGCTTCCGCCTTCAGCTCGGCCAACACCGGGGTACGCGACCACGGGTCCCCGGTGGCCACCTGCTCGGCGTGCACGGCCTCGGCCGGATAGACGTGCTCGGTCAGGAACCGGGTCAGCTCGGCGCGCAGCTCCTCGGTCCGGCTGTCGTATGAGAAGTCCATCACCGCTCCCTGGCGGCGGTCAGCCCGTGCGCGACCAGCGGTGCCACCATCTCGCCGATCCGGTCGAAGCCCTCGCCGAGCGTCTGCCCGAGCGTGTGGCGGTAGTGGATGCCCTCGCAGATGACAGCGAGCTTGAAACAGCCCAGAGCCACGTGCCAGTGCAGCGGCCCGACGTCGGCATCGCTGCGGCCGGCGTACCTGTCGATCAGCTCGCTGCCGGTGGGGAAGCCGGCGCGCGGGCCGAGCCCGTCGGCGACGGGGTTGCCGGCGGCGGTGTCGCTGCCGCCGAGCACGTCCCAGTAGGTGAGCAGCAGCCCCAGGTCGGCGAGGGGGTCGCCGAGGGTGGCCATCTCCCAGTCGAGCACCGCGTGCACGGCGACCGGGTCGGCCGAGGCGAGGAGGTTGTCCAGCCGGTAGTCGCCGTGCACGATCCGGCCGGCGTTTGCGCCCTCCGGGGCGGTCGCGGCGAGCAGGTCACGCAGTTCGTCGATGCCGGGCAGTGGGCGGCTGCGGGAGCGGTCGAGCTGCCCGGCCCAGCGGCGGACCTGCCGGGCGAGGTAGCCCTCGGGACGGCCGAAGTCAGCCAACCCGACGCTGGACGGGTCGACGCTGTGCAACGCGGCGAGCGTGTCCATCATCGCCATGGCCAGGGCCCGGCGGCGCTCGTCGCCCAGCGGGTCGGTCTGCGCGCGGGTGCGGAACACCTCGCCGGGCATCCGCTCCATCAGGTAGAAGGGCGCGCCGATCACCTCGGGGTCGGTGCAGAGCAGCAGCGCGCCCGGGACCGGCACCTCGGTCGGCGCCAGCGCCGAGATGACCCGGAACTCGCGCGCCATGTCGTGAGCGGTCGCCAGCACGTGCCCCAGCGGGGGACGGCGCAGCACCACCTCGCGGTCGCCGAGGCGCAGCAGGTAGGTGAGGTTGGACTTGCCGCCCGCTATCAGCTGGGCACGCAGCGGCCCGACGGCCAGCTCGGGTCGGTGCGTTGCCAGATGGTGGGCGAGTCGGTCCAGGTCCAGCCCTGCTGGGGAGGTCGGGACGGCCGCCGGCCGTGACGCATCGACGGCCGGATCACTCATCCGACTAGTTGATGGCAGCCCGTTCACGTTGTCAAGGTCAGATTCGTCGGATGCGTCGTCGGGAGGGCTTCGGTCGCTCGGACGTGGCGCCGCCGCCGGTTGAGCCGGCATGACGGACAATCTCCGCCTTTCCGACAACTGCCTGGATATCGTCTTGAGGGCGGATCGCGGCGGCGGTCTTCGGAGCGACGGGGGTCAATCGTGGTGAAGGCGAGCAAGGGTACGACAACGGTCGGCGAGCTGTTGCTCAGCCGGCTCCACGACCTCGGAGTGCGCCATGTCTTCGGGTTGCCGGGGGACTACAACATGGATTTCCTCGATCAGATCGAGGCGTTCGACGGGATCGAGTGGGTCGGTAGCTGCAACGAGCTCAACGCCGGCTACAGCGCCGACGGGTACGCCCGCCTCGCGGGTGTGGCCGCGATCCTCACCACGTTCGGTCCCGGCGAGCTGTCGGCGGTCAACGCGCTGGCCGGGGCCATGGCGGAGTCGGTACCCATCGTCTCGATCGTCGGCGGTCCGACCGAAGAGATCATGCGGCAGCACACCTCCATGCACCACTCGCTCGCCGACGGCGACTTCGACCACTGGATACGGGTGGCGCGCGAGGTGACAGTCGCCCAGACCTCGCTGACCGCGCAGAACGCTGCGGGGGAGGTCGATCGGGTGCTCACCGAGTGCTGGTCGCAGCAGCGCCCGGTCTACATCCGGATTCCCGGCGACGTGGCCCACGCCGAGGTCGCCGGCCCGGGGAAACGGTTCACCAGGCCCGAGCCGGTGGTGGCGCCCGGGCAGCTCGACGCCTTCGCCGCGGCCGCCCGGCGACTGCTCGCCGGTGCCGAGCGGCCGGCCATGCTGGTGGGAAACCTGCCGATCCGCTTCAACCTCGGCGCGGCCGTCACCGCCATGGTCGCCGACCGAAACTGGCCGGTCGCCGCGCAGTCGCTGGGACGGGGACTGCTCGACGAGTCCGACCCCCACTACGTGGGCATCTACAACGGCGGCGACAGCCCCGATGAGGTTGCGGAGGTGGTGGAGGGCGCGGACGCCCTGGTCTGCGTGGGCACCACGTTCTTCGACTGGGACGGCCTGTTCACCGCCGACCTGAAGGTGGACCGGGTGATCAGTCTGCACCGGGACGCCGCCGTCGTCGCCGGCACCCGCTTCGCCCCGATCGCGTTGCCGGCGGCGCTGCGGTGCCTGCACGAGATCGCCCCGAACCGTACGACGGAATGGTCACGCGCGCCGCTGCTGGCGGGCGACCCGCCCGTACTCGACCCGTCGAACAACGAACCGATCCGGCAGGCACGGCTCTGGCCGGCGATCCAGAGCATGCTGCGTGAGGGGGACATCTTCGTCCCGGAAACCGGCACCCCGTCCTTCGGCGCGGCGACGATGCGGCTGCCCGCCGGGGTCACCGTTGTGGAACCGCCCATCTGGGGCTCGATCGGCTACGCCACACCGGCCGCCTTCGGCGCCGCGGTGGCGGCACCGGATCGACGGACGGTGCTGATCACCGGCGACGGATCACTGCAACTGACAGTGCAGGAGATCAGCCGGATGCTCGCCACGAACCAACGCCCGATCATCGTCGTCGTCAACAACGGCGGCTACACCGTCGAACGGGCAGTCGACGGACGGCACCAGCCGTACAACGACATCGACAACTGGCGGTACACGGAACTCCCCGCAGTGTTCGCGCGGGACAGGACCTTCACCGCCCACGTCGCCCGGACCGAAGGCGAGCTGGCCGCCATCCTGGCCGGCATCGACGGACCACCGCCCCAGCTGACCCTCATCGAGGTGGAGACCGACCGGCTGGACCTGCCCGCCGGAATGCCCCAGTGGGGTCGGGAGACGTCCGCGGCGGACTACCACGCACAGCTGGCCTCCACACCGGTCCTGCCCCTGGGCGGGCTGCCCTGAGCGTCGGCGTCCGCTTCCTCACCTGCCGAAACCGCTCGGTCACCGACCGGTAAGTTTCCGCTCGGGACATGCCCCTGCAACAGGGACGAAATGGTCAACGACCAGGCTGGGGTCAGCCTGCCGGCCGCTCCTTCGCCGGCCCGCCGAGCGGAGGGACAGACATGTTGCTGCGAGTTCGGGTCACCCTGCCGGACCGTCCGGGCACCCTGGGTCAGGTTGCCCGTACCTTGGGCGTCTCCGGGGCGGACATCGTCCAGGTGGTGGTCCTCGAACGGCTCGGCGGGCGCGCGGTGGACGACTTCACTGTCGTCTGGCCGGGCGCGGCGCGGGTGGAGCGGCTGCTGGCCGGCCTCGCGGCGATACCGGGGGTGCGGGTGGACGGTGTGTGGCGGGCGATCGGCGCGCCCACCACCACAGGCCAGGACGCGGAGCTGTTGGCCCAGGTCGCGGCCAACCCGGCGGACGGGTTGGCCACCCTTGTCGACGCGGTGCCGGGGCTGCTGGCCGCCGATTGGGCCGTGGGCGCCGTGGTGCCTGTCGACTGGGCCTCGCGGAGCGGGGGCGGCGGGGCGACGGTGGGGCACGCGAGCTGGCGTGCTCCCGTACCCCCGCGGTTGCCGGAGGTGACCCCGCTGCGCGGGCGGTCGATGACCACGCCCGACGGCACCCACCACGCGATCGCGCCGTTCGGCCGGGCGGGCCTGGTGCTGGTGGTGGCCCGCGAGCGTAGCGAGACCCTCTCCGCCGCGGCGTTCCACAGCACCGAGGTGGATCGGCTCACCCAGCTCGTCCGGGCCTGCGCGGTGATCCTCGGCGACCGACTGGACCTGGTCGGCGCACCACCGGTCAGCGCCAACCCCTGAGGCGCCACCCGTCGACCGGGCAGCCCGCGGAGGCCGGATTTGTTGATCTAGTCTCCTCGGGATGAACAAGTCCACTGATGAATATCGCGCGGAGACCGCCGCGGGCGGCCGGGCCCGGTCCGGTGCGCCGCAGGGCTACGAGGGGGACGCCAAGCTGCCGCACCCGCCGGCTGCCGCGCCGGTGCCCGGGCGGCGGCCGGGGATCCAGATGGCACCCACCTACGCGGACTTCGGCACCGAGCCGCCCCGCCTCGGCAACGTCGAGATCACCGGCGTGCACCGGTCCTCGGCGGCGGACGACCACCTTTCGATTAACGCCGGCGGGTCGGTCGAGTTCGAGTTCGACGTACCCGACCCGGCCGTGGTCCGGGAGGCATGCGTCACCCTGATGGCGCTCGCGTCGATGCTGGCCGGGGGTCCCGGGTACGCCCCGCTCACCGTTGTCCTCAACGGCCGGCCGCTGGCCGACGAGTTCCGCATCCCGAACGGTGGTGGGCTTCCGCAACGGCTGGTCTTCGCGGTCCCGGCCGTGGAATTGGTCGCCGGCCGGAACACGATGCGGATCGCGAGCGGTGTCGACGCCCGGAGCATGCTGTGGCTCTACCGGGTCACTGTCGACCCGATGTACGCGCATGACCAGGCGGGCCTGGCCCTCGTCCGGCAGGCGATCGCGGAGCCGGTGCTGCGGTACACGAGTGCCGTCGGCGAGGTCACCATCTTCGTCGATCGGGGCGAGCAGTCCGTCCTCGACCAGGTGGCGTGGGCCGACACGTCCGGTGCCGAGTACGCGATCACGTTCGAGAAGCAACAGCAGGCCTTCTACGGCTGGCGGCGGCAGCCGGGTGGAGAGCCGACGGAGTTCCGCGGCCGGCTGACCGAGCGCGGCACCGTCGCCAAGGAGGCGCGGCGCTTCCACACCCAGGAGGGCTGGGCCGGCGGCTGGCACCGCTCGGGTGACCTGCTCCTCGCCGTGGGGGTACGCGACCACCCGCTCAGCAGGCTGGCCTGGCGGGACCTGCGCGGCAACAACGGCACGATCGCCTTGGGCGGCGGTGGGTTCCTGGGCACCTACCAGCGGGTCGGCGAGGGCCCCATCGGCTACCGCGGCCGTTTCGCGTAGCGGCGGATCCGGTGACCCGCCCGGCGGGGTCACGCTCCCGAGCGCAACCCGTCACCGCCGGGCAATCGGGCGGCAACAGCGGGGGACGAGGGTGGTACCCGGGGAAGGGAGCCAACCATGACGTTGTGGCGGATCCGAGCGACGGTGGACGACCGGCCGGGTTACCTGTCGGTGCTCACCGCGAGTCTCGCGCTGCGCGGGGTCAACATCCTCACCGTGCAGGTGCAGCCCACCGAGCAGGGCGCGGTGGACGATTTCCTGGTCGACGCGCCGGACGCGCTCGACGAGGCCGAGCTGATCGCCGCGGTCGAGCGTGGTCGGGGCCGGGACTGCTGGGTGGCGCGCAGCGAGGCGCGTGGTCTGGCCGACCAGCCCACCCGGGTGCTCGGGCTGGCCAACCGGCTGGTGCGTGACCCGGACGCGACGGGTGAGGCGTTGCGGACCCTGCTCGCCGCCGACGTCGTGAGCTGGCGACCCGCGTCGGTCGGCGGCGAACGAGGGATCACCGGGGCCGGCATGCTGTTGGCCGACCCGGCGGGCGGTTCGTTCGCGCTGCGCCGGGCCGCACCCGACTTCACCCCGGCGGAGTACGCGCGGGCGCAGGCCCTGGTCGAGCTGGCCGCCACCGTGGCGCGCCGGGCCGCCGAACAGGTCACAATGGTGCTGCCCGACGGCGCGGAGGTGGCCGTCCGGCCGGCCAGCGCCCACGATCTGCCCGGCGTGCTGGAGCTGCACGAGGCGTGCTCACCGCGTAGCCGGCAGCGGCGTTACCTGGGCGGGGCAGCGCTGCCGCAGCCGGCCCGCCTGCGTCGACTGCTGGAGCCGAGCCGAGGGCTGACGCTGATCGCTGGCACCACCGGCTCCGACGGTACGGCCGAGTCGGTGGTCGCCATGGCGAACCTGCTCGGCGAGGGCGACGAGGCCGAGGTGGCGCTGCTGGTGCGGGACGACTGGCAGCGGCGTGGGCTCGGCTCGGCGTTGCTGCGCCGGGTGGTCCAGCACGCCGACCGGTCCGGGTACGCGGCGCTGGTGCTGCACGTGCAGGCCACCAACGACCCGATGCTGCGTACGCTGCACCGGCTGGGTCGGCCCGCCGTGACGGAGCGCGACGGTGGGCTGCTCACTCTCACCGTCCCGCTCGCCGTCGCCTCCTCGGCGGAGCGCACTGGCGCGTTCGCCTAGGGCCCTGGTTGCGGTGCTCAGGTGGTGGGGTGGCTGGTGTAGTCGGGGAAGTTGCCGTAGAGCCGGCTGTCTCCGCCGACGGTGACGGCCTGCACCAGCAGGTCGCCGCCGACGAACGCGCCCTTCCAGGAGGCGCCCCGGCCGCCGAACGGTTCGTCCCGGTCACCGCGTGAGCGCGGTTTGTTGATGCCCACCTTGAACGCCTGAAGGTCGACGGCGAGCTTGCCGGCCTCGTCGGTGTCGTCGCAGGCCAGCGAGGCCACCAGCGCGCCGTTGGAGGCGTTCATGGCGGCCAGCAGCTCGTCGGTGGTGTCCACCACGACGATCGTGTCGACGGGACCGAACGGCTCGGCGTGCATCAGTCGGGACCGTCCGGGCGGGGCGAGCAGCACCGACGGCGCCACGTACGCCGAGGTGTCCTGCCCGGAGAGGAACGGCGCGCCGGTGAGCTTGCCGCGGTGCAGCGGGATCGCGCCGCCGCGGACCGCCTCGTCGACGGTGCGGCGTAGCTCGTCGGCCTTGGCGGCGCTGATCAGCGGCCCGAAGTCCAGCTCGGGCAGCGGGTCACCGGCGGCCCAGTCGTCGCCGACGGCGAGCGGGTGACCGAAGCGGACCGAGCGGACGACCGGCAGGTACATGTCGAGGAACTCGTCGACCAGGTCTCGCTGCACCACGAAGCGGGGGTACGCGGTGCAGCGTTGCTTGCCGTACTCGAAACCCTTCCTGAGGTGAGTGGCGAGCAGGTCCCACTGGGTGAAGTTCCAGATGCCCCAGGCGTTGAGACCCTCCTGTTCGATGAAGTGCCGCTTGTCGCTGTCGAGCAGCGCGGCGGCCACCTTGCCGCCGTTGGACCGGCCGCCGACGAAAGCCACAGCGCCGATCTCGGGTGCCCGGACCAGCACCTCGGACAGTTCCCCGCCGCTGCCGGAGACGAGCGTGGCGGGCAGCCCGGCCCGGCGCATCAGCGCGTGCGCGACGGTCAGGCACACCGCGCCGCCCTGGGACGGGGTCTTGGCGATGACCGCGTTGCCGGCCAGGAGCTGGACCAGTTCGGCGTGCACCAGCACGCTCATCGGGTAGTTCCAGGACGCGATGTTGCTGACCGGGCCGGGCAGCGGTTCGCGGCCGTCCGCGAGCATCCGGTCGATCTCGTCGGCGTACCAGCGGACGCCGTCGAGCGCCCGGTCCACGTCGGCGCAGGCCAGCCGCCACGGCTTGCCGATCTCCCAGACCAGCAGCAGGGCGAGCAGGTCGCGGTGGGCGGTGAGCGAGTCCAGGGCTTCGGCGACCCGGGCCTTGCGGTCGGCCAGCGGGGTCCGGGCCCAGGCCCGGTGCGCGGCGGCGGCGTGGGTCACCGCGGCACGTGCGGTGGTCGCGTCGACCCGGGGCAGGTTGATGAGGACTGTGTTGTCCACCGGGGTGCGGACCGGGGCGGGTTGGCCGACCGCGCGCCATTCGCCCTCGATCAGGTTGTGCAGTGTGGTGACGCCGTCGACCTCGGCGCCGAACGCCTCCGGGGCGGCGGCCACCGCGCGGGCCAGGATGTCGGTCCAGGTGGTGCCGTCGGCGAGTCGTAGTGCCATCGCTTCTCCTCAGGGTTGACCAGGGAGCGGCGGCGTCGACGGCACCGCTGGTGAGCGGTACTGTCTCGCGCTTGGTAGTGGGTCAGCAACAGTACGTTTGTCTGGCTGGCCGACGAAGCGCTCGAACGGCGCGAAAACCGTCGCGGAAGCTACCGTCGTGAGCTGCGCAAACCCGATTCACAGATCGAAGACTGTCGATGGTGTGAGATGGTCCGCAATGGTTACTCGCGAGTACGGAAGCGGTGCCGCGCACGTAGGTCCTGGTTGCCAGGCTTCCCAACCAGCGAGCCGCCCATTACATTGTCGGTTATCCATGGGAGCGCTTCCATGGCCCATGGTCACACCGCCACCCCGCTGTCGCCGGTGGCCGTGCCGCCCGTACGCCGTCCCGCGTCGGTGCGACCGCCGGCGGCGCCTCCGACAGGAGTCCGCCATGCGCCACCTGACCCGGCCGTTCAGCGGCCAGCCCGGCCGGTCGCCGGCCGCCGACCAGCCCTGGCCGCGGCGGCTGCTGACCCTCGGCGTCGCGCTGCTCACCGGCGCGTCCCTCGCGGTGACCGCCCCACCGTCCGAGCCCGCCTCCGCCGCGCCCGCCGCGACCTACAACTACGCCGAGGCGTTGCAGAAGTCGCTGCTCTTCTACGAGGCGCAGCAGTCCGGTCGACTGCCCGACTGGAACCGGGTCTCCTGGCGCGGAGACAGCGCGCTCACCGACGGCGCCAGCGCGGGCGTGGACCTCACCGGCGGTTGGTACGACGCCGGCGACCACGTCAAGTTCGGTTTCCCGATGGCGTTCAGCGCCACAATGCTCGCCTGGGGCGCTGTCGAGTACCGCAGCGGCTACACCGCCTCCGGGCAACTGCCGCACCTGCTCAACAACCTGCGCTTCGTCAACGACTACTTCATCAAGGCGCACCCGTCGGCAAACGTCCTCTACGGACAGGTGGGCAAGGGCGACGACGACCACAAGTGGTGGGGTCCGGCCGAGGTGCTGCCGATGGCGCGGCCCGCGTACAAGATCGATGCCAGCTGTGGCGGCGCGGACCTGGCGGGGGAGACGGCGGCCGCGATGGCCGCCTCCTCGATGGTGTTCCGGCCCACCGACGCGGCCTACGCGGACAAGCTGCTCGGGCACGCCCGGCAGCTCTACACCTTCGCCGACACGGTGCGGAAGGCCTACCACGAGTGCATCACCGACGCCACCAGCTTCTACCGCTCGTGGAGCGGCTGGCAGGACGAGCTGGTCTGGGCCGCGATCTGGCTGCACCGGGCCACCGGCGAGGCCAGCTACCTGACCAAGGCCGAGAGTGAGTACGACAAGCTCGGCACCGAGAACCAGTCCACCACCCGCTCCTACAAGTGGACCATCGCCTGGGACAACAAGCAGTTCGGCGCGTACGTGCTGCTGGCCAACCTGACCGGCAAGCAGAAGTACGTCGACGACGCCAACCGGTGGCTGGACTACTGGACCGTCGGGGTGAACGGGCAGCGGGTGCCGTACTCGCCGGGCGGGATGGCGGTGCTCGACTCCTGGGGCGCGCTGCGCTACGCCGCGAACACCTCCTTCGCCGCGCTGGTCTACAGCGACAAGACCACCGACACCACCCGCAAGGCCCGCTATCACGACTTCGCCGTCCGGCAGATCAACTACGCGCTCGGCGACAACCCGCGCAACTCCAGCTACGTCATCGGGTTCGGCGCCAACTCGCCGAAGAACCCGCACCACCGCACCGCGCACGGTTCCTGGTGGGACAGCCAGACCGTGCCGGTGGAGACCCGGCACACCCTCTACGGCGCGCTGGTCGGCGGCCCGTCCTCGGCCAACGACGCGTACAGCGACAGCCGCTCGGACTACGTGATGAACGAGGTGGCCACCGACTACAACGCCGGCTTCACGTCCGCGCTGGTCCGGCTGACCTCCGAGTACGGCGGCACGCCGCTGGCGAACTTCCCGGTCGCCGAGACGCCGGACATCGACGAGCTGACAGTGGAGACCACTGTGACGCAGGCCGAACCTCGGGCCACCGGGCTCAAGGTGATGGTCTACAACAAGTCCGCGTTCCCGGCCCGCGCGCTGACCGACGGCCGGTTCCGGTACTACTTCCGGCCCGACGGCACCGGCCCGGTGCAGGTCACCGCCGGCTACACCCAGGGCTGCCCGTCCCCGACCACAGCCAAGCAGTACAGCGGTGACATCTGGTACGTCGAGGTGAACTGCGCCGGGTACACCATCGCCCCGGCGGGTCAGTCACAGCACCGGATGGAGGTCCAGTTCAAGGTCGGCGTGCCGGAGGGCGGCACCTGGGACCCGACAAACGACCCGTCGTACCAGGCCACCGCCGGGCCCAACCGGAAGGTGCCGCTCTACTCCGGCGCCACCCGGGTGTGGGGCGAGGAGCCGGGCCCGGTCGTACCGGACACCACCGCGCCGACCGTCCCCGGTACCCCGGTGGCGTCCAACCTCGGCCCCCGCACCGTCACCCTGACCTGGGCGCCGTCCACTGACAGCGGCGGCAGCGGCCTCGCCGGGTACGACGTCCGCGAGGTCCAGGTCAACAGCGACACGGTCCTGGTCCGGCCGGTCACCGGCACGACGTTGACCATCACGACGCTGCTGCCAGCGACGTCGTACGAGTTCACCGTCGTGGCCCGCGACGGGGCCGGCAACACGTCGGCCGCCTCACCGAAGCTCACGGTGACCACGCCGCCGGCCGGCACCGCCGACACCACAGCGCCGAGCACCCCCGGCACGCCGGTCGCCTCGGCCGTCACCGCCACCGGGCTCACACTGGCCTGGACCCCGTCGACCGACAACGTGGGCGTCACCGGCTACCGGGTCTATCGCGAGGCCGGCGCCACCGACGTGCTTGTCGGCTCGCCGACCGGCACCACCCAGGCGGTGTCCGGGCTGACCGCCTCGACGGCGTACCAGTTCTACGTGGTGGCAGTGGACGCGGCGGGCAACACCTCCGCGGCGTCCACGCCGGTCGCGGTGACCACCGCGGCGCCGCCGGTCGGTGGCACCTGCACTGTGGGGTACGCCACCACCGACTGGGGCGGCGGCTTCACCGCCAACGTGTCGATCACCAACACCGGCACCACAGCGATCAACGGTTGGACGGTGCGGTTCAGCTTCCCCGGTGGGCAGAGCGTCAGCCAGGGCTGGTCGGCGACGATCAGCCAGAGCGGCGCGGCGGTCACCGCCACGAACCTGTCCTACAACGGCACGATCGCGGCGGGCGCGTCGGTGAGCTTCGGCTTCAACGGCACGTACAGCGGCGCCAACCCGAAACCGACGGCCTTCACCGTCAACAACACACCCTGCACCATCGCCTGACCGGCACCGCGACGAGATCTTGGACAGTTACCGTTCCGCGCGGACGGTAACTGTCCAAGATCTGCACTGCCCGGCCCTCGCGGGCGGACTCGGGGGGATAGGTCGGCGGGATTTCGGGCAAGCCACGATCGTGCGGGAGTTGCTGACCGTCGGACACGGCGCTGCCGATCGGGGCCGGCTGGGAGAGTTGCTGACCGGGGCCGGGATCGCCCAGGTGGTGGACGTGCGGCGATACCCGGCCAGCCGCACCAACCCGGACGTCCGCCGCGAGGAGCTCGAACGGTGGCTGCCCGAGTGGGGCGTCGACTACCGCTGGGAGCCGCGACTGGGCGGACGACGGCACGTCCCCGCCGGGAAACCCGAGCCGGACACCTGGTGGACGGTCGCGGCGTTCCGGGCGTACGCCGCCCACACGCGGACGGCCGAGTTCGACGACGCGCTCGCCGAGGTGCTCGCCGGGGCGGATCGTCGGACCACCGCGGTCATGTGCAGCGAGAGCGTGTGGTGGCGCTGCCACCGCCGGCTGATCGCCGACGTCGCGACGCTGGGCAGCGGAGTCCCAGTGGCGCACCTGATGCCGGACGGCCGCCTCAGCCCGCACCGGCCGGCCGAGGGCGCCCGCCGACTGCCCGACGGCCACCTGCTGTGGGACGGCTGAGTCACTCCACCAGGTCGTCGGCGAGCAGATCCATCAACAGGCCGTCGTGCCAGCGGCCGTCCGCGCCGCGCTCATAGCGGCGCAGCACCCCCACCGGGCGAAAACCAACCTTCGCGTACGCCCGGATGGCGGCGCTGTTCGCCGCGGCCGGGTCGATGGTGAAGCGGTGGTGGCCGTACTCGTCGATCAAATGTCGGGCCAGGGTGCGGATGGCGTCGCCGCCGAGGCCGGCGCCACGCTCCGCCGGGTCGAGGAAGACGTCCAGGCTGGCGTGCCGGTAGTCAGGGTCCGCCTCGGCGTACCACTGGATCGCGCCGATCACCCGGCCGTCGTGCTCGATCGCGTACACGTGCAGGTCGTCGTCGGCGAGGTCGGCGCGCACGGAGTCGGCCAGGTCGTCGCCGCCCCGCCACCACCGGCGTACCTCCGGGTCGGCCCGGATCGCGGCGAGGGCCGGCACGTCCGCGACCGTCGCCGGTCGTAGTGTCACCACCCGCCCCCGCAGCACCGGCTCAGCCCCGGATCTCGCCGTGCTCGACGCAGACCGCCGACCAGCCCACCGGCAGCACCTGCACCTTCATCCGGCGACGGCAGCGGTGGCAGAACCGGGGTGGCTCCAACTGGCGGGCCGACGCGCAGGCGGGGTGGGCGGTGGCCGTCGCCGACTCACCGCACCTGTCGCACCACGCTTGCGTAGTCGTCATTGTCGTCACAGCGTGGCGGAGAGCGCCTTGACCGGCATCTTCAACTCGTCCAGCAGCTCCAGGTCGGCTGTTGCCGGTCGACCCAGCGTGGTCAGGTAGTTGCCGACGATCACCGCGTTGATGCCGCCGAGCAGACCGTCACGGGTGCCGAGGTCGCCGAGGGTGATCTCGCGACCACCGGCGTACCGCAGGATGGTGCGCGGCATGGCCAGCCGGAACGCGGCGATGGCCCGCAGCGCGTCCTTGCCCTCCACGACCGGACGGTCACCGAGCGGGGTGCCGGGGCGCGGGTTGAGGAAGTTGAGCGGCACCTCGTGCGGGTTCAACTCGGCGAGCTGCGCGGCGAACTCGGCCCGCTGCTCGACGGTCTCACCGAGGCCGAGGATGCCACCGCAGCACACCTCCATGCCGGAGTCGCGCACCATCCGCAGGGTCTCCCAGCGCTCCTCCCACGAGTGCGTGGTGACCACGTTGGGGAAGTACGACTTGCAGGTTTCCAGATTGTGGTTGTAGCGGTGCACGCCCATGTCGACCAGGTCGTCGACCTGCTCCTTGGTGAGCATGCCCAGCGACGCGGCGACCTGGATGTCGACGGCCGCCTTGATGGCGGCGACGCCCTCGCGCATCTGCTTCATCAGCCGGGCGTCCGGACCGCGGACCGCAGCGACGATGCAGAACTCGGTCGCCCCGGTCGCGGCGGTCTGCTTCGCCGCCTCGACCAGCGACGGGATGTCCAGCCAGACCGAGCGCACCGGCGAGGTGAACAGGCCCGACTGCGAGCAGAAGTGGCAGTCTTCCGGGCAGCCGCCGGTCTTGAGCGAGACGATTCCCTCGACCTCGACCTCCGGGCCGCACCAGCGCATCCGCACGTCGTGAGCGAGCTGGAGGGCGGCGGGCAGGTGCTCGTCGGGCAGGTTCAGCACGGCGAGGATGCCGGCCTGATCGAGGCCGACACCGTCACCCAGGACCTGGGTCCGGGCCTGGTCGAGGATCTCTGGCATGGCTCGTACCCTACTAGGCCTGTGCCAAAGCCCCGGGCCGGCCAGGGGCTTCGAAACAGGCCCTGGACCACCCGATCAGCCCGAACGCCCTGGCAGCTCGTGGACAGCTCGCACCGAGTGGAATCGTCGGGCCGGTGGCGGCGGGTGGTAATTTCGCCCGGCGGGTGTCGGGCTGACCGGCACGCACAGCGGGGGAGGGTGACGGTGGCGGACTGGCTGGCGGCGCTCGACCGCCGCGCGGAGCTGCGGGCGAAGGCCGGGCTCACCAGGCGACTGCATCCGCGTCCGGCCGACGATCAGATGACCGATCTGGCCGGCAACGACTACCTCGGCCTGGCCACCCACCCGGACGTCATCGTCGCGGCCACGGCGGCCCTGTCGGCGTACGGGCTGGGGGCTACCGGGTCGCGACTGGTCCGGGGCTCCACCGACGCGCACCGGGCGCTGGAGGAGGACCTGGCCCGCTGGCTGGGCACCGACGGCGCTCTGGTCTTCTCCTCCGGCTACCTGGCCAACCTCGGCGCGCTGCGGGCGCTCGTCCAACCTCGGACGCTGCTCGTCTCCGACGCGCACAACCACGCGTCGCTGATCGACGGCTGCCGCATCTCCGGTGCGGAGACGGTGGTCACCCCGCACGCCGATGTCGATGCGGTAGCCGCCGCGCTCGCTGCCGCTCCCGGCCGCCCGGCGGTGGTGGTGACGGAGTCGGTCTTCTCGGTCGACGGTGATCTCGCCCCGCTGGCTCGGCTGCACGCCGTGGCCCGCCGTCACGGCGCGCTGCTGCTGGTCGACGATGCGCACGCGCTGGGACTGACCGGCCCGGCCGGCGCGGGCGCGGTGGCGGCCACCGGGCTGGCCGGCGAGCCGGACGTGGTGGTCACCGCCACCCTGTCCAAGGCGCTCGGTGGCGCGGGTGGCGTTGTCGCCGGCCCGGCCGAGTTCGTCAGGCATCTGGTCGAGACCGGGCGCACGTTCATCTTCGACACGGCACTGCCGCCGGCGGTCGCCGCCGGTGTGCACGCCGCGCTGCGGCTCGCCCAGGCCGGCGACGACCTGCGCGCCGAACTCTCCGACCGGGTGGGACTGGCTGTGGGTCGACTGCGGTCGGCCGGGCTGACCGTCTCCGCCCCGGACGCGGCGGTGATCTCGGTGACGGCCCCGGGGCCGGAGGCGGCGACCGCGTGGGCGGCGGACTGCCGGGACCGGGGCGTCGCGGTGGGCTGTTTCCGGCCACCATCCACCCCGGACAGCCGCTCCCGCCTGCGCCTGACGGTGAGCGCGGGGGTGCCCCGGAGGGCGTTCGAGCGGGCGCTGGACGTCATCGTGGACACCGCGCCGTGAGCGCGCGGAGCGAGCCGGCTCGGCGAGCCCCGCAGTCGCGAACCCAGGGGGCGTCATGACCGGGTGGGCGGGGTCGGTGCTGGTTACCGGAACGGACACCGAGGTCGGCAAGACGGTGGTGACAGCGGCGATCGCGGCCGCCGCGCAGGCCGCCGGGCTGCGGGTGGCGGTGGTCAAACCGGGTCAGACCGGTACGGCCGGCGGTGAGCCCGGCGACGTGGACGCGGTGAACCGGCTGGCTGCGCCGCTGACCGGTCGGACCCTTGCCAGCTACCCGGATCCGCTCGCCCCGTTGGCCGCAGCGCGGGTGGCCGACCTGCCGCCGCTGGAGTTGTACACGGCGGTGGACGCCGTCCGCGCGGAGGCCGACAAGCACGACCTCGTGCTGATCGAGGGCGCGGGCGGGTTGCTGGTTCCGATGGGGCTGCGGCCGTCGGGGGAGCCGTGGACGATGGCCGACCTGGCGGTGTCGCTCGGCGCGCCCGCTGTGGTGGTCGCCCGCGCCGGGTTGGGCACGCTCAACCACACCGCGTTGACCCTGGAGGCACTGGACCGTAGGGCGGTGCCGGCCGGTGTGGTGATCGGCGCCTGGCCGGCCCGGCCGGAGTTGGTGCACTGGACGAACCTCACCGATCTGGTGCCGAACCTTCTCGGCGCGCTGCCCGACGGCGCGGGCGCGATGGACCCGGGTGTGTTCCGGCGGTCCGCGCCGGGTTGGCTCACCCCGGCCCTGCACGGTGTGCTCGACGACTGGCGGGTCTGGGCCGAGGAGAGCGGCTGAACACCTGACTTTCGTCGGTGTCCGCGCAGGTCGGGCGTCGGTAGCCTGACCGCCGTGCGGATCCTCGACTTCCCGTCGCCGGGCTGGCTGCACCGGCGGCGTCGCCTGCTGCTGGACGTGCTGCTCTGGGCGGTGGTGGCCGCCCCGATCGGCTACGCCGACGCCAACCCGCCCTATTCGCGGTACACGGTGCCGCTTCTGGTCGGCAAGCTGCTGGTGCTCGGCGCGGCGGTGGTGGCGGGTCGACGTCAGCCGTTGGTCGCCCCGGTGCTGGCGGTGCTCGGGTCGTTGGTCGATGGCAACTTTATGTTCGCGATTCCGGTCTTCAGCTATCTCGCCGGGCGGCGTAGCGCCACCGCGGGTCCGGCGATCATGGTCTTCGTGCTGATCGTGGCCGGTGGCACGGCGCTCAACCTGGGGCTGCTCGGCGCCGGCGCGGCCACCTGGTTCCTGCTCGCCTCGGTGCTGCTCTTCGCCGCCGTGTTCCCCTGGTTGGTCGGCCGGTACCGCCGCCAGCAGCAGGAGTTGACCGACGCGGGTCGCCGGCACGTCGACGCGCTGACCCGCGAGCAGCGGGGCACCGCCGAGCGGACCCGATTGCGCGAGCGGGCTCGGATCGCCGGGGAGATGCACGACTCGCTCGGTCACGACCTCAGCCTGATCGCGTTGCGCGCCGCCGCCCTGGAGGTCGCCGCCGACCTGGACGACCGCCATCGGGCCGCGGCAGGGGAGTTGCGGGCCAGCGTCTCCGCCGCCACCGAGCGACTCCACGAGATCATCGGGGTGCTCCGCGAGGAGGCTGGCGCGTCGCTGCGTCCGAGCGGGGAGACCGTGGCCGACCTGGTCGACGGCGCCCGGGAGGCCGGGATGGCGGTACGGCTGGACACTGCCCCGGTGGTCGCGGACCTACCGCCGATGACCGGGCACGCGGCGCACCGGATCGTCCGGGAGGCGCTGACCAACGCGGCCCGGTACGCGCCGGGCGCCCCGGTCGACGTGCGCCTCACCCGCGACGGTGACCGGGTCGAGGTGACAGTCGTCAACGACGCGCCGCCGGCCGGGCCGCTGCCCGCCCCACCGTCGCAGGGCAGTGGGCTGCTCGCCCTCGCCGAGCGGGTCCGCCTCGCCGGCGGGACGCTCGACGCCGGCCACCGGGCCGACGGCGGGTTCGCGGTACGGGCGGTGTTGCCGGCCACCGCGGCACCGCCGGAGCCGATCGGGTCGGCGGCCGAGGCCGGGCTCGCGTCCTGGTCCGACGAGCGACAGGGTCCGGCGGAGCGGCCGGTGGACGCCGAGCGGCGGCTGCACGACGCCCGGCGGCGGGTCCGACGCAGCCTGCTGGTGGCGCTCGTCGCCCCGGTCGGTTTCGCAGTGGTGCTCTCGTTCGTCTACTACCCGGTGGCGACCGCCGGGACGGTGCTGGACCGGGCCACCTTCGACCAGTTGCGTGTCGGCGCGGCCCGGTCGGAGCTGGTCGGGCTGCCCCGGCGGCAGTTGGAACGCACAGCGGCGGTCGACCTGGCCGGCTGCGAGTACTACACCGACGGTAACTTTCCCCTCGCCGCGCCGACCTGGCGGCTCTGTTTCACCGACGGCCGGCTGGTCAGCAAGGAGTGGATCGCCTAGTGGACACCGACACGACGGGGACACCGCCGATCCGGGTGGTACTGGCCGACGACGAGGCGATGATCCGGGCCGGCGTCCGGGCCATCCTCGCCAGCGACCCGGGCATCGAGGTGGTCGCCGAGGCCGGCGACGGGCACGCGGCGGTGGAGTTGGTCCGGGCCCACCGACCCCGGGTCGCGCTGCTGGACATCCGGATGCCGCGGCTGGACGGGTTGGCCGCCGCCGCCGAGATCCGCCGGATCGTGCCGGACACCGCGACCATCATGCTGACAACGTTCGGCGAGGACGACCACGTGGCCCGGGCGCTCGGGCACGGTGCCAGCGGGTTCCTGCTCAAGGCCGGCGACCCGCGTGAGCTGATCGCCGGTGTGCACGCGGTCGCCGACGGTGGGGCGTACCTGTCGCCGAGGGTGGCCCGTCGGGTGATCGAGCTGGGGGCCGACCGGTTGGCCCGTCGACCCGCCGCCCGGGACCGTGCGGCCGGGCTGACCGAGCGGGAACGGGAGGTGCTGGCCCTGGTCGGGGCGGGCCTCTCCAATGCCGAGATCGCCCGCCGGCTGCACCTCGTGGAGGGCACCGTGAAGAGTTACCTGACCAGCATCTTCACCCGGCTGGACGTCCGCAACCGGGTGCAGGCGGCGATCCTGGCGTACGAGGCGGGATTGGTCGACGGCTGAGCGGGGGCCGGGTGGCCCCCGCTCAACCTGCACCTACTACGCGTCGCGGCGGCGCAGGGCGACTCGGCCCAGCAGTAGCGCGGCGGCGGCCCACCCGGCGAGCAGGAGCAGCCCGCCCAATGGCGGGTACGGCTCGGTGTCGCCGGCCAGGAAGTGCCCGCCGGCCACACCGGGGAACACGTCGGCGATCCGGTTCAGCACCTCGATGTCCGGCTCCTGTAGGGACAGCGGCACGATCATCAGGGTGGCGAGGAGCACGACGATGGTGAGCACCGCGCTGCGGAGCGCGGCACCGAGGCCCAGCGCGAGCACGCCGATCAGCGCCAGGTAGGTCGCCACCGCCACGATGTCGCCGATCGTGTCGATGACCGGAGCGCTGCCCCACTCGCCGAGCACCGGCCGGGCGACCAGGACACCGACGACGCCGAGCGGCAGCCCGAGCGCGAAGGTCACCGCCCCGGTGACGGCGGCCTTGGCCAGCAGCACCCGACCGCGCGACGGGGTGCACTGCAACGTCGTGCGGATGGTGCCACTGGTGAACTCGGCGGTGATCGCCAGCAGGCCCAACGCCAGCACCACGTACTGGGTCAGCTCGACCGAGTCGATCAGCACGCTGCCGACGGTGACGACGCCGGCGTCGTCGGCCGGGTCGTCGTTGGTGTTGCCGTTGGCGACGTAGATGGCCAGTTGGCCGGCGCTCGCCGCCATCACCACCAGGCCGGCCAGCGCCGTCCACCAGGTGCTCCGGACCGAGGCGAGCTTGGTCCACTCGGCGGCCACCGCACCCCGGAAGGCGGCCGCCGCACCGGCGGCCGGCGCGATGGCGGGGCGGGTGCCCGTGTCGGTCTGCGTGCTCATCGGTGCCCACCTTCGATCGGGCCGCCCGCGTACTCGACGCTGTCGGCGGTCAGCTCCATGAACGCCTGCTCCAGCGACGCGGCGTGTGCGCTCAGCTCGTGCAGTCGTACCCCCAGTTCGTGGGCCAGGTCGCCGACCTGGTCGGCGGTGGCGCCGACGACGGTCAGCTCGTTCCGGTCCGCCGCCTCCACTGTCGCGCCGGCGGCGGTGAGGCGCGCGGCGAGCGCGGCCAGTCCGTCCGGGTGTGGGCTGCGGACCCGGACCGCGACGGTGCTGCGGGCGATCACCTCGCCGATCGGCTCGTCGGCGAGCAGTCGCCCCCGGCCGATCACCACGAGCTGGTCGGCGGTGAGCTGCATCTCGCTCATCAGGTGGCTGGACACGAAGATCGTCCGCCCCTCGTCGGCCAGTGAGCGCATCAGCTGCCGCACCCAGCGCACCCCGTCCGGGTCGAGTCCGTTCACCGGCTCGTCGAACATCAGCACCGGTGGGTCGCCGAGCAGCGCGCCGGCGATGCCGAGCCGTTGGCCCATGCCGAGCGAGAGCGTCCGCCCCGGCTTGGCGGCGGCCCGCCCGTCCAGCCCGACGGTGTCCAACACCTCGTCGACCCGGCGGGTCGGGATGCCGTTGCTGTGCGCCATGGCCCCCAGGTGCGCCCGGCCGGACCGGGCCGGGTGGATGGCCCGGGCGTCGAGCAGCGCGCCCACCTCGTGCAGCGGCCGGCGCAACTCCCGGTACGCGCGCCCGCCCACCAGGGCCTGCCCGGCGGTCGGACGGTCCAGCCCGAGGATCATCCGCATGGTGGTGGACTTGCCGGCGCCGTTGGGGCCGAGAAAGCCGGTGACCCGGCCGGGCGCGATGTCGACTGTCAACGCGTCGACCGCGACGGTCGACCCGAACCGTTTCGTCAACCCACGTAATGTGATCATGCGCTGACGCTAGGCGAGCGAGCTGCCGCGCCGCCGCGCCCGAACGGCACCACCCACCCCTGACTTTCGTCAGGTCGGTGGCGGGCTGATCACCGTACGTACTGCTCCAACAGTGCCGGGGTGAGCCCGGCCCGGTGGATCGCCTTCAACGCCGCGAGCAGGTCGTCCATCAGCGCCGGTCGGAAGTGCATCAGCAGCACGTCGCCAGGTTGGACCACCTTCTCCGGGGTCTGGTAGCGCACCTTCCCCTCGTGGACGGTCTCGGTCCAGTGGAAGACCGCCTTCGCGCCGCAGTCGTGCGCGGCCTTCAGCGTGCTGCTGTCATGCTCACCGAACGGTGGCCGGAACAGGGTGGGCCGCTTGCCGAACAGCCCTTCCAGCTTGTCGGCGGCGCCGCAGATCTCCTGCTTCTGATAGTCGTACGACCGGCCGGCCAGCGAGTTGTGCCTGATGGTGTGGTTCTCCACGACCCCACCCACCGCCTCGATCTGCCGGAAGTAGTCGGTGTGCTCCGTCGCCGCCGGAGAGTTGAGGAACATCGTCACCGGGATGCGCGCCTCCCAGATGAAGTCGATCACCCCAGGCGGGCGGGCCAGCCCACCGTCGTCGATGGTGATGAAGGCGACCTTCTGGTCGGTCGGCAGGCGGTGCCAGAACGCGGCCGAACCGGTGGTGGGCAGCTCCACCGGTTGCGGCTGCGGCGCCTCGGGAAACGTCGGCACCTGGGACACGTACCAGGCCAGGCTCTTGAACGCGGGTTTCGCGGTCGGGGACGGCGAGACCGAGGGGGTCGGCACTGGCGCGGACGGAGTCGGCTGGAGCGCTGCGGCCTGCCGCGCGTGCGCCGAGTGGCTGGGACCGACTGTGCAGGCAGTCAACGCCAGCACTGCCAGAAGCGTTACGACGGCAGGGATCCGACGGGTGGGGATGGCTGACACGCCCGGAAACATACCGAGCGGATGTCAGGATCCGGTCAGCCCGGTGGCCTCGGGGAGGCGGCGGACCACGAACGCGTCCGGCATCCGGAAGGTGAGATTGTCCGGGCACCAGGGCGGACGGAGCACCGCCACCCCGTCCAGCAGCGGCGCGGCCTCGGCCACCACCACTGCCGCCTCCATCCGGGCCAGCACGTCGCCGACGCAACGGTGCGCGCCCGCCCCGAACGCCAGGTGTCGGCGTGATCCACGCTGGCCCGGACGGAACTCGTCGGGCGACTCCACCACCGCCGGGTCCCGACCGGCGCGGCCCAGCCACAGCACGAGGCTGCTGCCCGCCGGCACCTGCGTGCCGCCCAGCGTGCTCTCCGTCGTCGCCACCCGCCGCCAGGTGACGATCGGTGGTTCGAGCCGCAGCCCCTCCTCGACCACGTCGGCCACCGCGACCTCGCCGCTGCGCAGGCCGGCCCGGACGACGGGCTCGTTGGCCAACCGGTGCAGTAGCAGTGTGAGGAACTGCGAGGTGGTCTCCTGCCCGGCGACCAACAGGAAGAAGAGCGCGCCGACCACCACGTCCGGCGGGTGCCCGGCCGCGCGTAGCTCCCCGGCCAGACCGCCCCCGACGGCCGCGAAGTCACGCAGTACGCGGTGGAACCGGCCTACCTCGGTGGCGAGCGCCACCTGCCGGTCGGAGTCCAGTGGTGCCCAGAACAGCTCCAGCGCGGCGCGGGCGAACTCCTTGACCGCGCCGACCGGCGCGTCCGGCAGCTCGACCAGCCGGGCCAGCACCAGCAGCGGCAGGTCGGCGGCGAGGTCCGCGTACAGGTCGACTGGCTCGCCGGCGTCGAGCGCGGCGTCGATCCGGGCGACCCGCTCCCGGACCAGCGAGGTGAGCCACTGCCGCTGCGCGGCCACCCGGGCGGGGTGCAACGCCTCCGCGACTATCGCCCGGATCTGCGGATGGCTGACGCCCGAGTTGTTCGCCAGGGTCGGCGGCAGCCGGAACCGGTGCCCGGCGAGCACCCGCAGCGCGGTCACCGGCATCGGCGTCACCGCGTCCAGCGCGTTGTCCGGCCGGTAGGTGACCGGGTCGGCGAGGACCTGGCGGACCAGCGCGTGCCGGGTCACGACCAGGTGGGTGCCGCCGACGTGGTCCGGCACCCGGGCCACGTCCGGCCATGCGGGGTCGGCCACCTGCGCCCAGCTGCGGAACAGCACCCGGACACGCTAGCCGGAGGCCCCCGGCAGCCCGGCCCGCAGCCGCCAGACGGTGGTGCGCTTCACCCGCACACTCTCCAGCGCCTCCGGCACCGGCACGTCGTATTCGGCCACCTCGTCGAAGCGGTCCCGGGGCAGGAACGCCCGGCCGGGGTCACCGACCAGCGCCGGCGCGCCCGCCCGGGCGGCGCGCAGCAGGAACCGCAGGACGCGGCGGGCCATCGCCTCGCTGTAGAAGACGTCTCCGGCGAGCACCACCTCGGCATCCCCGGCGTCGCCGTCGAGGATGTCGCCGAACTCGGCGTCGACGCGTACCCCGTTGGCCTCGGCGTTGAGCGCGACCGCCGCCACCGCCAACTCGTCCACCTCGACGGCCCGCACGGACGCCGCGCCGGCGCGGGCGGCGGCGATGGCCACCAGGCCGGAGCCGGAGGCGAGGTCGAGCACCCGCCGGCCGGCGACCAGCTCCGGGCGGTCGGTCACGTAGCGGGCGAGGGCCTGCCCGCCGGCCCAGGCGAACGCCCAGAACGGCGGCGGCCGGTCGGTGGAGAACTCGCCCTCGGTCAGCTCCCACAGGCCGATCGGCTCGTCAGCCTGGTGCAGCCGCACCTCGGGAACGAAGGCGACCGGGGCCAACCGGGCGTGCAGCCGGACGAACGTGCTGGAGAGCTCGGACACGGCGTGATTCTCCCAGCGGCCCGACTCCCGGCGTGTCGCGGGGGAGTGGTGACCGGTTCACCACGGTCGGTGAAAACCCACCCCGTCCTTGCCGTCCGGTGCGAACACACCCGTCTGGTCGGTGCGGTCCCCCGCTTCTAGCGTTGCGGGGTGGAGGCGACCGAACGGAGGACGGCGGTGGTGACGGTGTGGCGGTATGCGCTGAGGGCAGGGGTGGTGCTGGCCTGTCTGAGTGGGGTGGAGCTGGCGGTGGCCGCCCCGGCACAGGCGGCCTTCACCACCGAGATGAGCGGCCTGCCGGGACGGTTCACCGCCGGTGAGCAGGTGCGGACGATCTCCGCTGTGGTCTCCCAGACGGACCGGCGCGCCAGGTGCGCGAAGGTGCGCTGGTCGATGGTGCTCAGCGTGCAGGGGGGCCTCCGGCTCGACCAGGTGAAGATGGACCGGGTGGAGGAGACCGGCGACTTTCCGCTGGAGATCCGCACCGAGGGTGACGTGGCCCGGTTGACCGACCGGCAGCTCGACCCGGGCACGCTCTGCCCGGGCCGCACCGTCACGGCCCGCTACCGGGTGGCCTTCGACGAGGACGTCACCCAGGGGCGGGTCACCCTCGCGGCCGAGGCGTACGACGCCAACCTGCGCCTGCTGGCCCGGCAGACCGCCACCCGCTCGGTGGTGGGGGTGGGCGGCGACCCGACCAGCAAGCCGAAGCCGACGAAGAGCCCGCCGGAGCCCACCGAATCCGCGAGCGAGCCGACCGACGACGAGAGTGCGACAACGGAGGAGCCGGCCGCCGACTACCCGGCCGACGCCGTACCACCGTCGGCCGACCGCCCGGTGTCGCAGTCCAGCGCGTTCGGCGTGGTGCAGGTCGCCTTCCTGCTCGGCGGGCTGCTGCTCTTCCTCGGGGTGGGGCTGCTGCTGCGGCTGCGGCAGCTGACCCGGGCCACGGCCGGGGACGCCGACGAGGGCGACGACCCCCCGGTGGACCGACGTTGGGAACGCCCGGCCGTCGCGGATCCCTGGCGTCGAGCGCACCGCTGATCGAGGGCAGTGGGGCCGGCGGACATCCGCCGGCCCCACTGCGTCACTTCGAGAACGCCTGGAACTCGGCGATCCTGACCTGGCTCCGGGCCGGGCTGGCGGTCGCGCAGTCCGTGGTGGTGGCCGGGTCGTCGTCCTGCTCGCCCGCGTAGTGCGGGCCGCCGGTGCACTGGCTCGCCAGCACCTCGAGGCGCAGGTGGGTGGCGAGGGTGGTGGGTACCGCGAACGTCCGGAGGTTGATGTCGCGGCTGTACGCCCGGTACGCCCCGCCGGGGAACGCGTCCCCGGCGCTGGTGTAGATGCGCTGCCAACGCGTCGGATCGGCGCAGTCGGTGGTCGTCGCGTTGCAGGCGGACACCGCGAACGAACGCAGCGCGGTGAGCGCGTTCTGCGCGCCGGTGTCGGCGTCGCCGGTGATCGCCGGGCGCAGCATCGCGCTGACGTTCACCCGCTTGACCGTCTGCGGGGCGTCGCCCGGCAGCGCCACTGTGAGCTGCCGGCCGGCGACCCCGTCCACCGACGCCCAGTTCGTCGCCTCGGTGTCGTCGACGACCTGGTCCAGGTTGACCCCGTCACCGCTGATGGTGGCGCCGGACGCGGCGGAGGCGAGGTTGCGGCTCATCCGCAGGTCGACGTACCCGTCCTGGCCGGCCTTGGCCACCACGCTGAGCCGCTGGTGCCCGAACCCGGGGGCCACGGCGAGCAGGTCGTACGTGCCGGCCACCATCTCCACGGTGTCCGGGATCGGCGTCGCCGGGTCGGTGTCGGCCACCGGCACGGCCCGCGCCTCGTACGCCCCCACGTACACCCGGATCGGCGCGTCGGCGCTGTCTCCCCGTGGGCGCAGGGTGAGCGTCGCGTTGCCGCCGCGCGGCGAGGCGAAACTCGGCGTCGGGTCGGTGTCGCCGGCACCGTTGGTGGCCGCGTCCCGGCCCATCCCGGAGCGGGCGAACTCGGCCCAGATCAGGTCCTGGTTCGCGCCGCCGAAGCGGAGCAGGTCGGCGGTGAGCATGTTGTCCCGCATGTCGAGCATGCTGACCTGGCTGGCGGCCTGCAACAGGAACGAGTCGAAGACCAGCTGCGACCACCGCCGGTTACCCGGGCACTTGTCTGCCGCGACAGTGCCCAGTGCGCAGTCGAGCTGCCGTTGCGGGGTGCCGAGGCCGTACCGCTTCACCAGGGCGGAGCGGACCCGGAAGTTGGTGGCGCCCCAGATCTCCCCGTCGGCGTGCACGGCCGGGCCGGCCGTGTTGTAGCCGATGTCGGAGTAGTTGAGCGGGCTGCGGCTCAGGTCGTAGTTGCGAATGCCGCTGACCAGGTTGCCGGTGACGTAGCCGCCGGTGATGAAGGGCGTTTCGCCGGGCGCGCGCAGCCCGTGCTGGAAGAGGTACTCGGCGGCGAGCAGGTCGCCCCAGGACTCACCCATCGACCCGCCCTGGTGGCCGCTGATCCCGCTGTCCGGGCCGGCGATCATCCGGTTGGTGATCGCGTGGGTGTACTCGTGACCGATCACCGTCATGTCGTAGTCGCCGTCCACGCACGGCGGGTACGGCCCGCCGGCCTGCGGCTGCCAGAGGTACATGTTGGTGGTCGGCGGCAACCCGTCGCGCGGGGTGCCCTGGTTGGCGTTGTTCCGGTTGCCTGACAACGCGCCCTGCTGGGCACGCCCCTGCTCGGCGTCACCGCCCAGGCCGGACGGGGTGAGGTTGACCGCCTGGAGGTTCCACGCCGACTCGGTGAAGCCCAGCTGGTACGACCAGTCGTGCATCCGGTTGTGCATGGCGAAGAGGTTGGCGATCGACGCGTCCGCGTCGTTGCGCTGTGCGGAGGTGAACACCCCCGGGTTGCACTTCGCCTGGTGCCACTGGTCGGTGAACTGGTACTCGTAGCGGCGTTCGGGGCTGGTGGGGGCCGGCACGACCGGGGTGTTCGCACCCCAGGACAACACGGTGTTGGCCGAGTTGCCGCGCGAGGTGAAGGTTGGTGTGCCGGTGGCCGCGTCGACGTCCCACTGTTGGCCGGTGGCCGGGTCGCGGAAGGCCGCCTGGCAGCCGGGGGCCGGGTCGCCGCACCAGCGCACCCGGGGGTCCTGCCCGGGGCCGAGGTCGCGGGGCGGGGTGGCCGGGAAGACCGCCCAGCTCGGGTTGTCGGAGTCGAAGTCGACGAGGTCCTCGCGGACCAGCACCTGCCCGGTGCTGCCGTCCACGTAGCTGGTGAACGCGGCAGGGTGCTCGGTGTCCGCGCCGATCATGGTCACCTCGTAGGCGGCCCGTGGCCCGTCCAGCGGGGTGGGCACCGCCACCGACCGGATGGTGTGGCTGGCCACCGCGTCGGCGGTCAGTTTGGCGTCGGCGAGCGCGGCGGCGTACGCCTGCTCGGCGGTGCGGGTGGCCGGCGCTGGCGTGCCGGTGTTGCGGGCCAGCGAGGAGCTGACCGAGAGCACCGCGCCGTCGGTGACCGCGAGGGTGACGAGGCCGTCCGGCCCGGCGGGGAGGTCGCCGAAGCGTTGCCGGAGGGTGACCACTGTGCCGCTGCCGATCGGTCGGACCAGCACCCGTTCCATGCTGGCCACCGTGGCGGCGTCCATGCCGAACAGGTCGTGGTTGGCGGTCAGATAGGCGCGGGCGGCAGCCTCCGGGTCGGCGGGCAGCCCGCTGGCCAGCGGGCTGCGGCCGGGGCCGAGCGCCTGCGGGGTGCCGAGCCGGTTCCACCGGACGTCGGGGTCGACGGCGCGGGCGAGGCCGCGTTGGCGGGCGTCGGGTGCCGCCGTACCGGTGCGGTTGTCGGCATCGGCGGGCGTGTGTCCCTCGGCGAACGGCCCGGACCGGCGCTCGGCGGACGTCGCGCCGCCGGTGGGGGCCGCGGTGCTCGCGCCGGTGGGGAGCAGCGCGGCGACCGTCGCCGTCGTCGCCAGGATGGCGATGAGCCGGCGTCGACGCCGGCTCATCGGGGGTGACCACTCCGGTTGTGGCACGGGACCTCCTCGTGGGAGCGGGATGGCCGGCGTGTCGCCGGCCACAGATGCGCGGTGACGCATGCGCATCTGTGGATATCAGTCTCCCGAGGTCACGGCAAGGTCCCGAGCCGCTGTCGCACCAACAGATCGAGATCTGGTCAGGCGCCCGGCGCCCAGTCGGGGTCGCGGCCGAACGCGGCCAGCAGGTGGTCCTGCTCGTCGGCGTCGTCGGGCACCTGTACGCCGGTGTGGACCAGATTGTTGCGCCGGTAGGCGTCGATCTGGCCGGCGAACCAGTGGGCGGCGGCGTGCACCGCGTCCGGGTCGAGCCGTGGCTGTGCGCCGATCGCCACCGCCACGTCCCAGCCGTGCACGAGGTGCTCGGCGAGGAGTTGCTGGAGGTACTCGGTGGCCGGGGTGTCGCCGCTGGAGAGGTGCACTGTGCGATCGATGGTGCCGGGGTGGGTGGCGGCGACCTCGGCCTGCGCGGCGGCCTCCCGGGCCGTCGCGATCGGGTCGGCGCCGAGTTGGTCACCGTCGAGCCGGTCGCCGACCTCGTCGATGGTCCGGCCGGCGAGCAGCGGAACGCTCCACCGGTCCTCGCTCACCACGTGGTTGACGAGCGTGCGGACGTCCCAGTCCGAGCAGGGTGTCGGGTCGGACCACTGGCCGGGCTCGATCTGATCCACCCGGTCGATGAACTCGGCCAGGCTTCGGCGGTACGCCTCCAGGAGGTCCATGCTGCCGATTGTTCCGGTCGACGGGGCGGGCTGTGTCCGTTTTGCCCGGCCCGGTGCGGGGGATCGGTGCTGGCCCCGCTCAGTCCAGGTCGGTCGGGTCCAGGCCGAGCTCTCGGGAGGTGACCAGCCGGACCCACTCGCCGAACTGGCGGCGGGAGATCACCCGGTCGTGCACGGCGAGTTGGACGGCGAGGCCGTCCATCACCGCGCTGATCCGCCAGGCGGCCCCGTCGGCGTCGGCGCACTGGAAGGTGCCGTCGGCCACCCCGGCGGTGATCACCGCGGCCAGGTCCTGTCGCCAGCGCAGGTCGAGCCGCCGGGAGACCTTCTCCAGTTCGGGGGTACGCAGCGACTCGGACCAGCCGTCGATCCACATGGACCAGGAGGTCGCCCGCCCGGCCGGGGTGTAGAGCTTGAGGATCCGGCGGAGCTTGGTCAGCGGTGCGGCCGAGGAGCGGGTCACGGCGTCCAGGCGGGCCAGATCCTGCTCGACCGCGTACGCGAAGGCCTGCGCGAGCAGCCGCTCCTTGGTGGCGAAGTGGTAGAACACCAACGCCTGACTCACGCCCGCGGCATTCGCCACGTCCGCCGTCCGGGTGTTGGCCAGACCGCGCTCCACGATCACGTCGCAGGCGGTGCGCAGCAGGGCATCCAGGCGGATCTCGGCCGCACGTCTCGTCACGACCGTTACCGTAGCCCATCCGACTGAACACGAACAGTTACCACCGCGCGCCGATCCGCGCGGTGACAGTCGGAAGCCGGACACTTCTTCCGGGTGTCGTCGATCGTTCCATGGAGGGCGTTCGTCGAGGTCCGCTGCGCGCTGTCGGGGCGTGCGGACGTCGATGGTCGGGCTTGCGACGCGATGATGACGATCATTGCGTAGTGATGTCGGAGGGTGATGGGCGATGCGCGAATCAGGCACCAGATCAGCCACCTAGGAAGCCTGCCGATTGTGGCTCCGGTCCAGCCCCGGCCACCCCTGACGCGCCGAGTCGACCCCGAGTTGGCAGTCAAACACCTACTCGGCTAAAGTTCTCATCCGTCACCCGGGAACGTCCGGGGGCGTGCGGACGTAGCGCAGCTGGTAGCGCATCACCTTGCCAAGGTGAGGGTCGCGGGTTCGAATCCCGTCGTCCGCTCGGAGCTGCCGCCACGCATGACGGGGGCAACCTCGGTGGGGTGGCCGAGAGGCGAGGCAACGGCCTGCAAAGCCGTGTACGCGGGTTCAAATCCCGTCCCCACCTCGGCAACAAGCACGGGCGATTGGCGCAGTGGGAGCGCGCTTCCTTGACACGGAAGAGGTCACTGGTTCAAACCCAGTATCGCCCACCACGAGAACGGCTCGTCACCGGAAGACCCGGTGGCGAGCCGTTTCGCTTGTGGCGCCACTGTCGTCAGTCGACGCTGAGCCGGTAGCCGATGCCCCGCACCGTGTGCACGCGCAGGGTGTCGTCGACGGCGTCCAGCTTGCGACGTAACCGCTTCACGGCCGAGTGCAGGATCGACGTGTCGCCGAGGAACGCGCAGCCCCAGACCGATTCGAAGAGCCGCTGGTACGTCCAGACTCCGACCGGTGCGGTGGCGAGTTGGGTGAGCAGGTTGCGCTCCAGCCGGGTCAGGGCCAGAGGTTCGCCGCGCCACGTCACCCGATGGTCGAGCGGGTCGATGGTGAGCTCACCGAGGTTGATCTGGCCGGCCACGCCAACGGCTGGAGCGGGGGCGGACGCGGTGGTGGCGGTGGGCGGCCGCGTCGGCCCGCTGATGACCGGCCCGCCGATCATCGCCTGCAATTCCGCGAGGTCGGTGCAGATCACCAGGGTGCCGAGTCCGTCCAGGCGCCGCACCATCCGCTCGCGCACCGACACGTCGGCGGTCACGCAGAACACGAGGGACACATCGTCGATCACTGTCGTACCTCCCCAGGCGCCAGTAAAAGACAACGCTGTCTGAACCCCGTAGTCAATGGTTTCCGCCGGGGCGGCCACCCGTGATCCACTGCGGCTCGCCGGGACGCGCGCCCGCTCTCAGAAGGTCAACAGGCGGAACTCGCCCACCGGCCGGAAGCCGAGGCCGCGGTAGACCGACTCACCGACGGCCGACGAGGTGAGGGCGGCGGTGCGGGCACCCCGCTCGGCGGCCAGATCCAGCGCCGCCCTGGTCATTGCCGCGCCGACGCCCCTGCGGCGCTGCTCGGGCTGGGTGGCGACGAAGTAGAGGGTGACCAGACCGCGGCTGATCCAGGCGACGGCCGTCGCGACCACCCGGCCGTCATCAAGGCGGCCGGCCAGCCGGAGCACAGTGCCGTCGCCGCTGAACGCCTTCTCCCGTTCGATCGTCGCCGCCACACCGTCCGCCGGGATTCCGGACACCCGGGCATACGCCGGCACGAACGTGGCGAGGTCGGTGGTCTCGGCGATCCGCACACCGGCCGGAATCGGCACCTCGGCCACCGCCCCGATCCCCACGGTCATGATCGGCATGCGGGCGACCTGCACCGCTCCGAGGGCGACCAGACCGTCGGCGGTGCCGGCGTCGCTGTCCGGGCCAACCCACCAGACCCGGGGTACGCCGTGCAGGCGCTCGCGGGCCTCGGCGAGCGCGTCCTGCGCTGTGCGCCCGACCACCCGCAGCACGCCGTTGAGGGGTGCGTGCGGCACGTTACTGCGGTAGGTCGGGAGGTCCGGCCCCCCGGCGACACCGATGTTCCAACCGAGCAGATACGCCCGGTGCGCGGCCAGCACCGCGTCGAGAGGCTTCATGATCTGGATCGTAACGCGGGGGTCGCACGCTCTCGGCCAGCGGAAACGGCTCGGATCGGCCGCTGTGACCGGCGGTACTTTGTCGATCGTTCCAGATAGCGGGTAGCGTTCAGCCATGGCCCGCACCCGTGAGTTCGACCTCGACGCCGCTGTCGACGCTGCCATGGACGTGTTCCGGAGAAAGGGCTACGAGGGCACCTCCATGCGGGACCTCTCCGAGGCGACCGGCCTGGGCAGCGGCTCGATCTACGCGGCGTTCGGCAGCAAGGACGGCCTCTACCTGGCGGTGCTCGACCTGTACCGGCAGCGCTACGCCACACCGATGGTCGATCTGCTGCGCTCGGGCAACGATCCGCGGGCGGTCATCCGTGAGGTGTTCATCGGCGCCGTGGACGACATCACCGGCGACGGCCGGTACCTCTCCTGCCTGATCGTCGGGGCGTCGATGGAACGGGCGCACCAGGATGTGCGGGTCGCCGAGCGGCTTCGCTCGACCACCCAGTCCCTGGAGTTGGCGCTCTACGACCTGCTCGCCGAGGCGCAGTTGCGGGGTCAGATCACCACCGACCGCAGCGCCACCGACCTGGCCGGCTTCCTGGTCACCAGCCTTCAGGGCCTGCGGGTGATGGGTGCCATCAACCCGGATCGGGCGGCGCTGACGCGTTACGCAGAGGTCGCGCTCACCTGCCTGAACTGAACACCGGACACGGTCGGCGGCCGGGGCGCCCGAAATGAGGAGTCGAGCATGAGAGCGGTCGGACTGCTGCGCTACGGCGGGCCCGAGGTGCTGCGGGTGGTCGAGCTTCCGACGCCGCACGCCGGCCCGGGCGAGGTTCGCATCCGCGTACGCGCCGCGGCGGTCAACCCCGCGGACACCCTGATCCGGGCCGGTATGACGCCGGTGCGACTGCGCGGCAGCGATCCGCTGCTGCCCGGCCAGGACATCGCCGGCACCATCGATGAGGTGGGCTCCGACACCAGTGGCGCGCTCGCCCCGGGTGACCCGGTGATGGCCATGATCAACCCGACCCGGGCGGCCGGCGGCGGGTACGCCGAGTGGGTGGTGCTCCCGGAGGCCTGGGTGGTGCCCGCTCCGGCGGGCGTGTCACCCGCCGAGGCGGCCACTCTGCCGTTGAACGGGTTGACGGCACTGCACGCCCTGGACCAGTTGCGGCTGCCACCCGGCAGCACCCTCGCGGTGACCGGCGCGGCCGGTGCCGTCGGCGGGTACGCGGTCCAGCTCGCCAAGGCCGCCGGTCACCGGGTGTTGGCCGACGCGTCGCCGAGTGACACCGAACTGGTCGCCGCGCTCGGGGCCGACGTGACGGTCACCCGAGGTCCAGATGTCGCCGACCGTTTCCAGGAGCATGCCCCGGACGGGGTGGACGCCGCTGTCGACGCCGCGTTGCTCGGCGGCGCGTTGCTGCCCGCGGTACGCGACGGGGGCGTCGTGGCGCTACTGCGCGGCGGGCCCGATCCGGTGCTTCGGGCGCAGGCCGACCAGCGCAGGATCGACATGGTGTCCGCGTACGTGCACGAGTACGACGGGCGCCCCGACAAGCTCGACCTGCTTCGGCGACTCGCCGAGGAGGGGGCGCTGACCCTGCGGGTCGCCGGCCGGTTCCCGCCGCAGGAGGCGGCCCGCGCGCATCAGCTCCTGGAAGCGGGAGGGGTGCGCGGCCGGTTGGTCATCGAGTTCTGATCCCGGCGTCCGCTGCGGCGCGGGGTCGCCGGTGCGACGGGCCGGCCACCTTCGCCGAAGGTGGCCGGCCCGCAATCACTGTGGTCTGGCGGCTCCGCCAGCGGTGGAGCTGGCTGGTTCACAGCGGCGGTGCGATGTCCCGCCGCTCCTCGACCTGGCGATACTCCACCGGCTGCTCGGTGGTGGTGACGACCTGGCGGCGGCGACCCCAGATCAGCGTGGTCATGATCAGGCCGAGCACGCCGGCGCCCATCAGGATCCAACCGACCACGTCGAGGTTGATGCCGCCGACGCTCGCGTCCAGTGCGAAGGTGAGGATCGCGCCGAGCGCGATCAGGAAGATGCTGGTGCCGATACCCACGACAGCCTCCTTAAGGGGGTGTGGTGCGCTGTCGAGCCCTTCAGTACCCCGGCCGGGACCAGCGCAACCGTGACCGGCCAGGGTGCCGTGCCAAGCGATCTTGGCATCGGGTAGAGTTCACCTGTCGCCGGCGCTTGCCGGGGACGTGCGGACGTAGCGCAGCTGGTAGCGCATCACCTTGCCAAGGTGAGGGTCGCGGGTTCGAATCCCGTCGTCCGCTCGCGATCCGCCCCATTGGGGCTTGGCTGCCGGGTTCGGCGGCCGCCACGGGCGATTGGCGCAGTGGGAGCGCGCTTCCCTGACACGGAAGAGGTCACTGGTTCAAACCCAGTATCGCCCACCAGCTCAGCGGCCACATCCGATCGATGGATGTGGCCTCTTGCTATTGCTGGGTGACCAACCCACCTCAGGCGAGCGAGCTCGCTGAGGTGGGCCCAGAAACGGGGCTCAACTCCAGCTAAGCCCGGCGAGTTGTTGCTTGAACTGTTTCAGGGTGAAGCCGTGGCTGTCGGGCGGTACAAGCGACAGGGAGTAGGTGACCTGCCCGAGCTCCCACCAGACCGTCCAAGAGCCTGGTGCGCCGTAGGTAGTGATGATGCCTTGCTGTGAGCGGATTGGGACCGTGGCGACAGTGGCGGGCCGGTGCACCCTGGTTGTGGGCTGCGCGTCGAGGAGCAGCGTTGTGCCGCCAGGGTCGCGAAAGCTCTGAAACCAGCGTTCGTCGGGCCGCAGGTGTCCTCCGGAAGGATCCCACCGCTTGTCTGCAAGGACGTCCGGCACATCCCGCTGAAAGTAGGTCGGATGCGGCCGGGTGGTGGTGGCGTCGCGCAGAACTCTGTCACCGAGGGGTTTCTGCAGCGACACGAAAGCGGGCGCAGCGTCACCGGTGGTGGCGCAGGCTTCTTCCTCTGCTCGCACAGTGCTCGTGGTCACCGAAATGACCACCTGGGTTTCGTCCTGATGGGTGATCGTCGCCTCGGGGGAACGCGTGGGCTCTCCGCAGTTTGCACTGTCTATGCCGGTGGCCACGGTGATCGAGGTGTCGTCGCGAGCGACGACCGCTGCGACCCATGGCAGCACGACGGATCCATCCGGCGTCGAGGCTCGATTCTCATGCTGTGGTGCCGCCGACGCGGACGGTGTCGCCTCTTGTGGAGGTTCCGCTACGGCGTCTCGGCGACCTGTTCCGCAGGCACCACATAGCGTCGCGACGAGCACTGCTGCGGTGATGCGGACAACCTTGCGCGAGCTAATGATCACCACCGCAGCCTGCCATAAAAGTGGAAGCCCACCGCTGCCCCTCACTGCACCGAGCCGGTGACCACCGACGAGCCAGCCGCTCGGGCGAATGCTCCGGGATCTGTGGGCAGCCCTCGGTTTTATAGTCGGTCACTCGCCGGCGCGGAGTACCTCGCTCAGCCGGTCGCGTCGCCGCAGCGCCGACTCCACAGGTACGACAGCGGCGGCCGTCGCCAGCAGCGCCACGCTCACCAGGCCCAGCAGCCACCACGGCAGGACCGCCGTCGGATCGGCGGCCTGACCGGTGAGCAGCCACAGGTCGAGCGGGCCGAGCGTCAGGCGCGCGAGCAGGGCCCCGAGCAGCGGGCCGCACACCGCGGTGACGACCACCGGCGGCAGCAGCTCTCCGGCGGCGACCCAGCGGGCGTCGCGTGGCCGCAGGCCCAGGGTCCGCAGTCGGGTCAGGGTCTGCCACCGCTGCGAGGCGCCGGCGGCGGCGGCGAGCATGAGGCCGAGCAACCCCAGCGCCAGCAGCACCGCGGCGGCCGTCCACGCCAGCCGTACCAGCCCTGCCGTCAGCGGAGCCACCCGCTGCGCCCGCAGGACGTCCGCCCGCAGCACGACGTCGGAGGCGACTCCGGTGTTCGACACGGCCCGGCCCGCGCCGGGGCCGGTCACCCAGACGGTGTTCGGAACGGCGGGCAGCCCGGCGTCGGCGAGGGCCGCGGCGTCCACGATGACGACGTCGGTGGCGCCGCCGACCGAGGGAGCGGCACCGACGGCGGCGAGCCGGATCGCCGGGGCCCCGTCCCGGGGTAGCTGCAGCCGCGTGCCGGTCCGCAGATCGCCGTCACTCGAACGGACCAGCGCTGGGACCTCCCCGGGGCCAGGACCGGGTGCCCTGAGCCGGGCCAACGCCGGCGCGTCGGGCAGCGGAGTGGTGGCCAGCAGGCGCTGGAACGCCGCAGTGTCCACGACGACCAGGCGTGGGGTGAGCAGCGTCGATTCGCTGAAGACGCGTGCCGAGTTGGTCACCTGCGCGACGACGACCTGCCCCACCCCCGGTGCGGCGGCGATGCGCTCGGCGAGTGCGGGCGTGGCGGCCTCGGCGTCGGCGCCGACGTCGAGGCGGGCGTCGGCGCCGACGGTGCTCCACGCGCCGTCGGTCAGGCCCCGGGTGACGGTGGCGCCGAGGATGAGCGCGAACGACGCGAGCGCCGTGGTGCTGACCAGAACCAGCAGCGGCAGCGCACGCCCGGCCGTTGTGGCCGCCTGGGCGGCACTGAACACGGCCAGCGGGCGGCGCGAGCGCAGGGCCTCTCGGAGCGCGAACCGCGCCCCGAGGGGCAGTAGCCGGAGCAGGACGAGCGCGCCGACGAGCGCGCCCAGAGCGAGGGCGCTGATCGGCAGGATGAGGTCGCCGGTCAGCTCACCGCTGTCACCGTCGGAGTCGACGGGCAGGAGCCCGCGCTGGTGCAGTGTGACGAAGGCGGCCACCGCGGCGATCAGGACAGCCGCCTCCACCGCGGTGCGGCGCAACTGACCGGTGGCCCGGATCCAGCGCCGAGCGGCCCGGTTGGCGGGTTGGCGTCGGTCACGGCTGGCGCGGGCGGCGGCGAGGGTGCCGAACGCCGGGCCGGCGAGGGCCCCGGCCAGGACCACGGGAACCGCCCAGGTCCAGGAGACGCCCGGAGCGGCCGCGCGCGCGAGCGCGAGCCCGACGGCGGCGGCCGACACCGACACCACAGTGGACTCGATGATCAGTTCCGCGCCGAGGTCGGGTAGCGCCGCCCCACGCTGCCGGGCGACACTCAGCACCGGGGTACGGCGGCGGGCCAGCAGGTTGGCGGCGAGCAGCAGGACCAGCACCGTGGCGGTCAGGACCCCGGCGAGCAGGACGGCGGCCTGTGTGGAAGCGGCGCTGTTCCGGGTACGGGCGTCGCGCAGGGCGGTGTCGAGCTGCGATTCCCACTTCAGGGACTGGTCGCGGTCGCTCGATGAGCCCGAGGTCGCCTTGAGCTTGACCACCTGGGCGGCGAGCGCCGCTGCGGCGTCCCAGGTGAGCGCGTCGGGAACGGGTGCGAAGTGGACGGTGCGTCGCAGTTGGTCCTCGTCGACGGCGAGCCGGGCGTCCGGTAACGACTCGCGCGACAGCAGGCCGGCGAACCGGGTGGTCCCCGGGCCGTCGGCGCCGGGCACGGGGCGCAGGAGCGCCGCGGCGAGCCGCCAGGCAGGGTCGGCGCTGTCAGTGGGTCGGTAGATCCCGCTGATCCGGACGTCCTTGTCGCGACCCTGGCCGTCCTTCACCGGGATTCGATCGCCGGGGCCGAGATCGAGTGCGGCGGCGTCCGCCTCGGAGAGGCCGACCTGCACCGGCCAGGGCGGTCCGCCGTAGGGGACCTCGACGTACTCGTCGGAGACGGTGGGACCGGGCGGGCTGCCGGCGATCCAGGTCACGTCCGGGCCGTCGAGGTCACCGGCCAGGTAGGTGAACTGGAAGGTACGCGGCGCGTTGCCGTCGGTGATGGTGAGGATCGGGCCGTTGACAGCGGTGACTGGCGGGAGCAGCGCGGCGTCCAGGTCGGGCCCGAGGGCCGATGTCGCCCGGTCGCGGAAGTCGCCGAGGTCATCGGCGAGGTGGGGCATGCGGACCCGCCCGCCGGTCGGTCCGTCGTCGCGTTCCCAGTTGGCGTGGACGAGGACGTTCGAGTCCTGGCCGGCGCGGCGGACCGTGTCCCGCACGGCGTCGTCGGCGGCGGCGCGGAGCAGCGCCGGCGCTGCTCCGGCGAGCAGCGCGACGGCCGCGATGACGGCGGCGGTGAGCAGCAGCGGTCCGACGTCGGCACGGCCACGGCCGCGGATACTGGGCCAGTGCGGCGTCGGCCACCGACGGGTCAGCCACCGCTTCACGGCGCCACCCGCAGGTGCGTGGCGTCGGCCCGACGGACCTGGACGGTGACCACGACGGCGACCGCCAGCATGCATCCGGCCAGCAGTACGGCGAGCAGTGCGGCCTCGGCTGGCCACGGCCAGTGTGCCTGGGTGGCCGGGACGGGCGCGGCGCCGGTTTCGGAGCGCACGAGCAGGGGAGCGACGACGCGGGTGGCGAGCGCGCCGACGGCCGCGCCCGCCGCGAGCACCGGCAGCAGGACCCCGGCGTGCTGGCCGAGCAGCACGGCCCGGATGCCGCGTCGGGACATCCCCAGGCCGCGCAGCCGCGTCACCTCGACGGCGCGGGCCTGGAGATCACAGGTGACGTGCAGGACGACGCCGGCCAGCAGCAGCAGGGCTGCGGCCGGGACGATGAGGCGCAGCGCGGCCGGCAGCCCTGCGAGCAACGGGCCGCCGATGAGGCGGGCGGTCTCCGCCTCGCGGGTCGCGACGGCGCCCAGGTGCAGGGCGGTGGCCCGCTCGGCGGCACCGGGGCCGGCCGGGTGGCCGACCCACCAGGCGTCGACCGGGAACGTCAGGTCGCCGGTGACGGCACGTGCGCGGGACAGCGTGTCCAGGTCGGCCAGGACGGCGACGGCGCCGGGGGCGGACGGGACGGCCGGCACGACCTCGGTGACGACGACCGGGACGGGCGTGATGCCGACAGTGACGCTGAGCTGGCTGCCGCTCTCGACACCGACCTCGCTGGCGAAGCGGGCGGACACGGCGACGGGCACCGGGCCGGGGTCCGGGAAGGCGGTGGCGACGAGGGTCCGGGCGGCGTCCTCGACGCCGCCGAGGTCGACGGTCGCGGCCATCCGCAACGTGGTTCCCGTCGGGGTGGCGGACACCATGACGGTCGGGTCCCTCAGCCTGCTCGGGATCGGCGGCGCGGAGGTGGCTGTCCAATCCGATCCGTCGGTGGGATCCTCCGCCGGCCCGGCGGGGGGAACTGTGAGTGTGACGGCTACGGCGACAGGTCCGCCGCCCGCGTCGGCGGTGACCGGCAGGGCGACAGCGACGAGACGCAGCCCGTCAGCCGTCGCGCAGGCGGGCAGCCGAAACTCCCTGCCGTCGAGCGGTACGGCGGGACCGGTGCAGGCCGTGCGTAGGCCGGTGGCGTCCTGCAGCATCAGCCGGGGCGTCACGACGGGCGGAGTGTCACCGGCGGCGGTCCCGCTCAGTACGAGCGGGGCGCCAGCCGGAACGGCGAGGCCGTTGACCCGGGTGGGTGGTGCCAGCGTGGCACCCACGTCGGCCCATCCGCGGTCGTTGTCCAGCCGCCCCCGCAGCAGCGCGTCGGCGCGGGTGGTGTCGACGGCGACCAGGCGCGGCGCGTCACCGGCGCTGCCGAGCCACTGACCGACGGCGGTGCCACGGTCGAGGGCCGGACTCACCGCACCCGCGGTGGCCGCGCTGAGGACCGCGCCGTCGCCGGCCACCGGCGCCGTGCTGAGGGTGAGTGCCAGGTCGGTGCCGACGGCGAGCGCGGCCTGGTCGCGCTGCGACTGGTGCCACGTGTCGTCGAAGGCGAGGCCGAAGGTCCCGGCCGCGCAGGCCAGCCCGACGAGCAGCCCGGCGGCGACCGCCTGTGGCCGGCGGGCGGCCTCGGCGACCGCCAGCGGAAACGCCAGCCCGCGGGCGCGGTACGCCAACCGGTCGGCGCCGCGCAGGGCCGGTAGTACCACCCGGAGTGCCAGGGCGGCACCCGCGGTGAGCAGCAGCGCCGGCGCGAGCATCCGGACCGCGTCGGCGCGTGGGCTGGCGTCGGTGGGCTGCGCGTACAGCTGCCACCATCCGGCGGCGGCGAAGACCGCGAGCATCAGGTCGGCACCGGATCGGGCCAGCAGTTCGCGGCGGGTGCGCTGGTCGCTGGCTGCCGGGACGGGCCGGATCGCCAGGACGATGAGGACAGCGGCGAGCACCAGCGCACCGCCGACCACAGCGAGGACCTGGGCGCCGACGACGGCCGGCCGGACGGTCAGGCCGGCGCCGTCCAGCGGCGGCAGGTGGGTCAGGCCGGCGTGCAGGGCCGACGAGGCCGGTATCGCGAGCGCGGCGGCGACGGCGGCGACGAACCCGGCCTCGACCGTCGCGGTGGCGGCGAGTTGGCGACGGCTGGCGCCCAGGGCCGACCGCAGGGCGGTCTCGTCGGCGCGTATGCCAGTGGTCAGCCGGCCGGCGAGGACGAGTGCCGTCGCGGCCAGGACACCGCCGAGGACGGCGATGGCGAGCACAGCGGCGGCGGTGACGTGCCGTTGGTCGTCGGCGGACCGCAGGGTCGCCGGCAGTTCGGAGGCGACACGGGCGAGTTGAACGCGGTCGCCGAGGGTGCCGGCCAGCCGGCGGTCGACACCGTCGACGGCCTCAACCACTGTCTCCAGGTCGTGGCGGTTGCTGTGGGACAGGTCCGGATGGGCGGTGACCTCCATCCGGTCGACGGTGGCACCGGTGGTGACCAGGTCGGCCAGGTCGACGAGGAACGGGCCGTAGGCGTTGACCGGCTGCATGAAGCGGCCGTCCCGGTAGCCGGCGGCGGAGCCGGCCGTGGCCAGCGGGTCGCGGTCCCAGCCACGCGCCGGCAGCGGGCGTACGACACCGACGACGAGCACGTCGATGGGTGGGACGGGCGCGTGAGCCAGTTCGGCACCGAGGCGCACCCGGCGACCGGGGGTGAGGCCGAGCAGTTGTGCCGTGGACTCCAGCAGCACCGCGTCGCCGGGGTGCTGTGGCCACCGTCCGGTGACCAGCTCGCTGCGGGCCGGCAGGTCGTCCAGCCCCGACAGGTACGCCTGGGCCGGGACTGTGGTGCCGGTGGCGAGCCCGGGCGGCAGCGCCCGCAGCACCGTCGACGCCCGCGCGGTTGTTGTCACCGGGAACGGTGCGAGGGTGGAGGCCACCACCGTGCGGGTGTCGGCGGCGACGGACGGCGTGTCCCGGCCCTCGACGGTGCCGGTGTAGACGGTCACGTCGACGGCGGACGGGGCGGCGCGGGCCACGGCGACCTCCAGCGCGCGCTCGGCGGTGCGGGTGACCAACAGGGTGCAGGTACCCAGCACTGTCGCGCCGATCGTGACGACCCCGAGGAGGGCCGCCAGCAACGGCCACTGCGCGCGGGCGCGCCGGCTGACCAGCCTCATCGTCGCGTCACCGGGCGTCCGGCGCGGGCGCGTACGGTTGCCCGGCAGCCTGTTCGTCGAGGTGTCCGTCGTGGATGCGGATCACCCGGTCGGCCAGGGCCATCATCACCGCGTCGTGCGTCGACACCAGTACGGTGACGCCCTCGGATTCCACTATGCCGCGCAGCAGGGCCATCACCGACAGGCCGGTCTCGGCGTCCAGTTGCCCGGTGGGCTCGTCGGCGAGCAGAAGCTGGGGCGAGGCGGCCAACGCGCGGGCGATCGCCACCCGCTGCTGCTGGCCGCCGGACAACTCTGCCGGGCGCTGCCGGGCGTGGTCGGCCAGACCGATCAGCTCCAGCAGCAACTCGACCCGCCGCTCGCGCTCGGTCGGGGCGACGCGGGCCATCCGCAGCGGGGCGGCGACGTTCTCCGCGGCCGACAGCACCGGGATCAACCCGAAGCTCTGGAAGACGTACGACACCTTCTCGCGTCGCAGCCGGGACAGGCCGTCCTCGTCGAGGGCGGTGACGTCGGTGCCGTCGACGTGCACGGTGCCGGCGTCCGGGCGGTCCAGGCCGCCGATGACGTTGAGCAGGGTGGTCTTGCCCGAGCCGGACCGGCCGACGAGCGCCACCATCGATCCGGCGGCCACGTCGAACGACACGCCGTTCAGTGCGTGTACGACTGTCGGCCCGGTGCGGAAGCGCCGGTGTACGCCGCGCACGCTCAGCATCGGCTCGCTGCTCATTCGCCGCTTCCCGAGTCGGGGTGGATCGTGATGTGGTCGGGTTCCAGGGCCAGCCGGACCCGTCGGGTCAGCGCCAGCGCCTGGCGGAACTCGCGGGGCACCTGGACCCGCCCGGCCCGGTCCATCACCGCGTACTCCTCGGCGATCATGTGCGTGTCGCCCTCCGCGTCGGTGGTGCTGCGGCGCAGCACCTCGCTGCTGGTACGCCCATCCCGGATCGCGATGGTCCGTTCGACCTGGCCGCTGACCTCCGGATCGTGGGTCACCACCACCACCGTCACGCCGTAGCGCCGGTTGACGTCCCGCAGCACGCCGAAGACCTCGGCGGACGTGGCGGCGTCCAGCTCGCCGGTCGGCTCGTCGGCGAGCAGGACCTGCGGCTGGTTGGCCAGCGCCACAGCGATCGCGACCCGCATCTGCTGCCCGCCGGAGAGTTGCCCGGGGCGGCGGTCGGCGCAGCCGGCGACACCGAGGCTGTCCAGCAGTTCGGCGGCGCGCTCCCGGCGTTCCTGCTTCGCGGTACGGGCAGCCGTCATCGGCAGGTCCACCATCTCCCGCGCGGTCAGGTAGGGGATCAGGTTGCTCGCGGTCTGCTGCCGTACGAACCCGACGGTGTGCCGCCGGTAGGCCACCCGGTCCGCGCGGGACATCGTCAGCAGATTCCACCTGTCGACCCGGACCCGCCCGGCGGTGGGGGCGTCGATGCCGGCCAGGATGGAGAGCAGTGTCGACTTGCCCGACCCGGAGGCACCGACGACGGCGACCAGCTCACCGCTCTCCACGGCCAGGTCCAGGCCCTGAAGTGCCTGCACCTCGATCGAACCGGTCTGGTAGATCCGCACCAGGTTCTCGCAGACGATGAGCGCGTCCCGGCCGAACTCGGGTGCCCGCGCGGATGGCTGCGGCAGGGACAGCGGTGTGCCGGACATGCCCTTCTCCGTTCGGGTCGTGCCGACGTCGCGCCAGCCTGGGGTAGCGTCGGGCCTGTCGATCGGGCACGTGTTGTCACCTGATCGGCACGCGTGGTCACCAAATGTGTCAAGCGCCTCGATTGCCCGTGCTGACGCAGATTGAAGCAGTTTCGCAATCGGCGGCGTCGTTGACCATGCCCCGGGCGGCTTTCCTGCATTCTGGACGGGCGTCGCTGGCGAGCGTGAACGCAAGCACCCTCCTGCCCACCGTCCGGTTCTGCCACGGGCAGATCCGCTGCCGGTGAACACCGGCGCCCTCCGCCGGTCGGTGCCGGCACAGTGGAGCGCATGAGACTGCTGGTGCTGGGCGGTACGGGCTTCGTGGGCGGGGCCACTGTCACCGAGGCGGTGCGCCGCGGCTGGTCGGTGACGGTGTTCAACCGAGGGCTGCACGGCAGCGTGCCGCCCGGCGTACACCGGTTGCGGGGTGACCGCACCGCGCCGGACGGCCTGGGCGCGCTGGCCGGCGGTGAGTGGGACGTCGCGGTGGACACCTGGGACGGCGCGCCGCGGGCCGCCGGGGACGCCGCCCGCGCCCTGGTCGACGCGGTCGGTCACTACGTGTACGTGTCCAGCGGCTCGGTCTACACCGACCATGCCGTGGCGGGGTTGCAGGAGGACTCCCCGGTGGTGGCCGCCGACGCGGGTTCCGTCGACGGCGACTACCCGCAGCTCAAGGCAGGTGCCGAGCGCGCCCTGCGGGAGGTCTTCGGTCAGCGTGCGTTGGTCGCCCGGGCCGGCCTGATCCTGGGTCCGGGCGAGGACATCGGCCGGCTGCCCTGGTGGCTACGGCGCATCGAGCGGGGTGGGGACGTGCTCGCCCCCGCGCCGGCCGACCTGCCCGTGCAGTACGTCGACGTCCGCGACCTGGCGGGGTGGATGCTGGACGCGGGCGCCCGGAAGGTGGGCGGCACGTTCAACGCGGTCGGTCCTCCGGCACAGACCACGATGGGCGAGCTGCTCGACGCGTGCGTGGCCGCAGTCGGCGCGGACGCCAGGCTGCGCTGGACCGATCCGGCGTCGATCCTCGCCGCCGGGGTGCAGCCGTGGAGCGACCTGCCGATCTGGCTGCCGCGCGGGCACCCGTACCGGGGGTTGCTGGAGCAGGACGTGACCCGGGCCCTCGCGGCCGGGTTGACCTGCCGGCCGGTGGCCGAGACAGTCGGCGACACCTGGCGCTGGCTGCGGGAGGTTGGTACGGTTCCGCCGCGCGCCGGGCGGCAGCGACGCAGCTCGATCGGGCTGGACCCGGCAGTGGAGGCCGCCGTGCTCGCCGCCTGACAGTGCCCCGGCGGGTCAGGCGGGCACCACCGGCAGGTCCAGCACCTCGTCGACGCCACGTCGGGGGGTCGGTCGACCCGGCTGACCGTACCCGATCCGCAGCACCATCTGCGGCGTGCCGAACCGGCCCAGGGACAGCCGCAGTTGCTCCCGCGCCGTGGGCACCTCGATCGGCTGGGAGAGCATCGACACGCTGAGTCCGGCGTCGGTGGCGGTGAGCAGCAGGCGTTGCAGGGCCTGCCCGGCGATCACCTGGTCCACTGCGGTGTTGCCCGCCGAGCCCAGCACCCCCACCAGGGGTTCCGGTTCGAAGTCCCGCCCGGGGGCGCGGTCGCGCCCACCGTAGCCGCGCGCCGGGAGGACGTCCTGCGGTTCGCCCCGCGGACCTCCGGCCGAGGCGGGCACGCCGTCCGGGGTGGACCCCCGGCGCAGCCACCGTTCCCGTTCGGCCCGGTACGCGGGGTCGCGCTCCAGCACCCGGTGCGCGCTGCGCGCGATCTCCCCGAACGCGGAGACCGCGCTCACCCCGATCAACAGCTCCAACCAGCACTGCTCGGCACGGGCGGCCTCGCCGAGGCGCCACCGGGCGTCGGCCGGCACCGGGTCCGGCCAGAACGGCAGGCGGTTGCTGAACCGGCGTGGGATGGCCGCGTACAGGCTCTGCTCGGCGGGGGTGGGCCGGCGTGGAAGGTCCGGCACCAGCCGGGCCAGCAGGTCCGGCTCGGCCGGGTCGGGGCGCAGCCGCGCCCGGGCCGGGACACCGGCCACGGCCAGGGCGATCCGCAGGTTGAACAACGCGGCCCCGCAGGCGATCCGCAGACCCCACCCGCTCGGGTCGGTCGCCGGCAGCCGGCGGGTGGGGTCGGCCAGCACCTCGATGCCGCCGTCGCGCAGCCGGAGCCGCCACGGCTGGGTGTTGTGCAACGACGGTGCCCGGACCGCGTCCACGGCGGCGGTCCGCAACTGGGCTGCGGTGTAGCCGATGTCCATGTCGGTGCTCCTCTCCCGCTGGGCCGGCGGCGGGTGGTGCCGCGCTGGCTGGCATACCTTCACGGTCCATCGTTGCGTCGTCGCCGAGCAGGGCCGGACGTCCCGACCGGTCGGGTCCGAGCGCCCGCTCGCCGCGTGCCGATCGGGACCTTCGGCCCGTGCGGTGGGCCAGGGTCAGCGGGTAGAAACGAGAGATGATCCGTGTGTTCCTCCTCGACGACCATGAGGTCGTCCGCCGTGGCCTGGCCGACCTGTTGCAGAGCAGCGGCGACATCGAGGTGGTCGGCGAGTCCGGCTCGGCGCAGGAGGCGGCCCGCCGCATCCCGGCGTTGCGGCCCGACGTGGCGATCCTCGACGCACGGCTGCCCGACGGCAACGGCATCGACGTGTGCCGTGACGTCCGCGCCGTCGACTCGTCCATCAAGGGACTGATCCTCACCTCCTACGAGGACGACGAGGCGCTGTTCGCAGCGATCATGGCGGGTGCCGCCGGGTACGTGCTCAAGCAGATCCGCGGCACCGACCTGGTCGACGCGGTGCGCCGCGTCGCGGCCGGGCAGTCGCTGCTCGACCCGGCGATCACCGCCCGGGTGCTGGAGCGCGTCCGCAACGGCGTCGAGCAGCCGCGCGAGCTGAGGTCACTCACCGAGCAGGAACGGCGGATCCTGGAGTACGTGGCCGAGGGGCTGACCAACCGGGAGATCGCCGGGCGGATGTTCCTGGCCGAGAAGACGGTGAAGAACTACGTCTCCAGCGTGCTGGCCAAACTCGGCCTGGAGCGCCGCACGCAGGCCGCCGTTCTGGCCACGCGTCTGCTCGGCAAGACGCCCTGACCCAGGGTCGCGGGGGTCAGTCGCGCAGCGGCACGGCCCAGCGCACCTCGGTGCCCTGCGGCTCGGCCGGGGCGATCGTGAAGGTGCCGTCGAGGCGGCTGGCGCGTTCGCGCAGGTTGACAAGGCCACCCCGGGCGGCGGCCGGGTCGCAGCCCACCCCGTTGTCGGTGACTGCCACGGTGACCTGGCCGGCGTCGACGCGTACGACGACGTCGACGCGGGTGCACCGCGCGTGGCGGACCACGTTCGACAGCGCCTCGCGCAGCACGGCGGTGAGGTCCGGGCGGACGGCGTCCGGCACAGCGCTGTCCACCGGCCCGGTCAGGTCCAGGTGCGGCTTGAAGCCCAGCGCTTCGGCGGCCACCTCGATCTCCGCACGGATCTCGGTGCGCAGCTCCGAAGTCATCGGCGTACGCAGCTCGAAGATCGTCCGGCGGATGTCCCGGATGGTGGCGTCCAGGTCGTCGACGGCCGCGTTGATCCGCTTGGCCAGCTCGGGGCGGGCCATCGGTGCGGCGCTCTGGAGTTGCAGACCGGTGGCGAAGAGCCGTTGGATCACCACGTCGTGCAGGTCGCGGGCGATCCGCTCGCGGTCCTCAAGGACCACCAGCAGCTCCCGTTCCTCCTGGCCGCGCGCCCGTTCCATCGCCAGCGCGGCCTGCCCGGCGAAGCTGCCCAGCAGCGTCAGATCCTCCTCGCTGGCGCCACCGCCGCGCTCCGGCCGGTGCGCCACGATCAGCACACCGTGCAGGGTCTCCGCGGTGGCGAGTGGTGAGATCATCGCCTGGCCGGTGTGCAGCAGCGCCGGCCACGGCGCGGCGTGCGCCAGGTCGTCCACCTGGTCGTGCCGGCCCTGGGCGACCGCCGCGCCGAAGCTGGTGTCGACGGCGGGAAGGACCGCGCCGACGAGCGCGAGGGCCTGCCCGTCGTTGCCGTCGACAACCTCCACGGAGAACTGCTCGGTGTCGCTGTCGTAGAGCAGCACCAGCGCCAGCTCGGCCTCGGCGACCTCGCGGGCGCGGCGGGCGACCAACGCCAACGCGTCGGTACGGCGTACCTCGCCCAGCAGCACCGTGGTGATCTCGGCGGTGGCGGCGAGCCAGCGTTCCCGCCGGTGCGCCAGGGCGTACAGGCGGGCGTTCTCGATGGCCACACCGGCGGCGGCGGCGAGCGCGACGACGATCTCCTCGTCGTCCTCTGTGAACTCCGCGCCGCCCTGCTTCTCCGCCAGGTAGAGGTTGCCGAAGATCTGGTCGCGGATGAGGACCGGCACGCCCAGGAAGCTGTGCATGGGCGGGTGGTTGGCCGGGAACCCGAAGGAGCGGGGGTGCTGGGTGATGTCGGGCATCCGCAGCGGCCGGGGATCGTCGATGAGCAGGCCGAGCACGCCGCGCCCGTGCGGCAGGTCGCCGATCTGCTCATGCTGCTCGGGCGTGACGCCGTGGACGATGAAGTCGTGCAGCAACCGGTCCGGGCCGACCACGCCGAGCGCGCCGTAGCGGGCGCCGACCAACTCGCAGGCCGCCTGCACGATGCGTTGCAGTGTGGTGCGCAGATCCAGGTTGGTGCCGATGCCGACCACCGCGTCGAGCAGGGCCCGCAGGCGCTCCCGGCTGGTCACCACCTCGCCGACCCGGACCAGCATCTCCTGCAACAGCTCGTCGAGACGGACCCGGGACAGCGGGCTCAGCCCGAGCGACGGTGTCGGGGACGGTTCCTGACGGGGCGACGGCGCGCTGCTGGTCACCGGGGGATGGTAGCGCCGGTGCCGCTCGTCGCCAGACCCGTCAACTGACGGCGGAGGTGTCGACCACCTGCGCGGTGGTCAACCGCGGCGTGTGCGGCGGGCCGGAGTGTGCCGGGTCCGCGATGCCCAACCGCAGCACGAGGTACGGGAAGCCGATCCCGGAGAGCAGCTGCCGCAGGGTCTGCCGGGTGCCCGGCACCTCCACCACCGCGCTGAGCGGCACCACCGACACGCCGAGTCGGGTGGCGGTCAGCCAACCGGCGGAGAGCGCCTCGCCGGCACGCAACCAGTTGTCCCGTTCGTCCTCGTCGCCGTGCAGCATCGCGTACACCGCCATCCGGTCGTGGCCCGGACCCACCGGCAGGCTGCCGGGACGCCCGAAGTCCCGACCCGGCACTGTCGTCTGCGCGGGCTGCTCGGGCAGCACCTCGGCCGGCAGGCCGGTGCCCGAACCAGCCCGGCTGGTCCAGTACGCCAGCTCGCTACGTACCTCCGGGTCCTCGGCCTCGACCCGGTCGGCGTGCCCGGCGGTGGCGGCCAGCTCCAGCACCTGGTCACGGTCGAGGATCTGCAACCGGCAGCCTTCCTCGCTGACCGCCCGGGTGATCTCCTCGATCGCCGTGGGCGGAACCGGCTCGTCGCTGACCGGCCGCCGATCGGTGTGCCGCACCTGCATGCACTGCACCATGCGCATGGCGTCCGGGTCGGCCCCGGTGTGGCTGAGGTCGGTCAGCCGGGCCAGCAGCTCGTTGTCGTCCGGGTCGGGCAGCCGCTCCACCACGGCGCGCCAGCCCTCGGCGGCCAGCGCCAGTCGGGCGTGGTGCAGAGCGATGCCGCAACTGATCGCGAGCAGCCGCCCCTCGGGGTCGCTGGCGGCGAGCTGCCGGTCGGCGACCGAGCGCAGTTCCAACGCGTCGGGCAGCACCCGCCAACGCCACGGCTGGGTGTTGTGCACCGAGGGAGCGTGGCCTGCGGTGGCGGCGGCCTCCGCCAGCGCGGTGGTCAGCTGACTTTCCTGACTCATGGTCACGACCTTTCCGTCTCTGCTCATCGTGCCGTATGGCGCGTCACCGCGCCCGGGGTTGCCGCCTCATCCTGTGGCCTTCGGCGGTGCCCCCGCAGGGCCACAGGTCCCGACCTCGCCGGGCCGTTACGCCCGCCGAGCGAGGTTCGACGCACCGCCACGACGTACGTCCACCGGACGAAACATCCGGGGGAGGGCCGCTCGGAGCCCTCCGGCTGCGACGATGCGCAGGTGGGGGCCGAGCCGACCAGGTGCGTACCGGAGCAGCCGGTCCGCGGCCGTGTTCGGCGGTGGTGGGCCTGGACTCCACTCGTCGGGCTCGGCATCGGGGTGCTGGCCGGCGCGGCGTTACGTATCGCCGGCCGGCCGGGCGCGGCCAACCTGATCTGGGCGGCCGTCACGGTGGCCGCGCTGCTGCCGGCTGCGTGGTCGATGCTGCGCGCGTTGTGGCACCGGCGCTTCGGGGTGGACGTGATCGCCGTGCTGGCCCTGGCCGGTGCGCTCGGCGTCGGGGAGTACCTGGCCGGGGCGGTCATCGCCGTGATGCTGGCGACCGGGCGGTCGTTGGAGTCGTATGCGCAGCGCCGGGCCACCCGCGACCTGCGGGCGTTGCTGGCGCGCGCTCCGCGTACCGCCCGTCGGCGTGGGCCCGGCGGCGCGATCGAGGTCGTGCCGCTGGACCAGGTGGCGGTGGCGGACCGGTTGCTGGTGGGCCCGGGGGACGTGGTGCCGGTCGACGGAACCGTCGACGAGGCCGCCACGCTGGACGAGTCGGTGGTGACCGGGGAGTCGCGGTTGGTCCAGCGGGCGGCCGGGGAGGTGGTGGCCAGCGGTGTGGTCAACGCCGGCGCGGGGTTCGGCATGCGCGCGACGAAGAACGCGGCGCAGAGCACGTACGCCGGGATCGTCCGGCTGGCCCAGGAGGCGACCGCCCGCCAGGCCCCGATGGTGCGGCTGGCCGACCGGTACGCCGCCGCGTTCGTGCCGTTCACGCTGGTCCTGGCCGGGCTGGGTTGGCTGCTCTCCGGCGACGTGGTGCGGGCGGTGGCGGTGCTGGTGGTGGCCACCCCCTGTCCGCTGTTGCTGGCCACGCCGATCGCGATCGTGTCCGGCCTGTCCCGGGTGGCCAGGCGCGGGGTGCTGGTCCGCGACGGTGGCGCGCTGGAACTGCTCGGCCGGGCGCGGACGCTGTTGGTGGACAAGACCGGCACTCTGACCGCCGGCCGTCCGCGCGCCGCCGAGACCGTCGTCGCCCCAGGTGGTGATCGTGACGAGGTGTTGCGCCTCGCGGCCTCGGTCGAGCAGTTGTCGCCGCACGTGCTGGCCACTGCGTTGGTTCGGCAGGCCCGCGATCGTGGGCTGACACTGACCGAGCCGACTGGCGTCACCGAGGAGCCGGGACGGGGAGTCAGCGGCCGGGTCGACGGGCGCCTGGTCCGGGTTGGTCAGTTCACCGGGGAACTGCCCGAGTGGGCGGACCGGGCGCGGGCCCGCACCGAGCTGGCCGGTTGGTCAGCGGTGTGGGTCAGCGACGAGGGCGGACCGCTCGGCGCGATCCTGCTGGAGGATCCGGTGCGCCCCGACGCCCGCCGGACCGTGCGTCGGTTGCGTGCGGCGGGGCTGCGGCGGATCGTGCTGGTCACGGGCGACCAGCCGACCACCGCCGCGCAGGTCGCGGCGATGGTCGGGGTGGACGACGTGCTGGCCCGCTGCACGCCGCAGGAGAAGGTGGCCCGGGTCCGGGCGGAGGCCGACCGGGCGGTCACCGTGATGGTCGGCGACGGGGTCAACGACGCTCCTGCGCTTGCCGAGGCGCACGTGGGCGTGGCGATGGGTGCGACAGGCGCGAACGCCTCGGCGGACGTGGCGGACGCGGTGCTCACCGTGGACCGGCTGGACCGGCTCGCCGACGTGGTGGAGATCGCCCGGTACGCCCGGCGGATCGCCGTGCAGAGCGCCACCGTTGGGATGGGGTTGGCCGTGCTGGCGATGCTCGTGGCGGCGGCCGGTCGGCTGCCCCCGGTCGCTGGCGCGTTCCTCCAGGAGGGCATCGACGTGCTGGTGATCCTCAACGCGCTGCGGGCACTGCGGGGAGGGCTGCGCCGGCGGGACGTCCCGGCGCGTACCCGGGAGTTGCTCGCCCATTACGCGGCGGAACACCAGGCGGTCCGCGACGTACGGGCCGGGTTGCGGGACAGCGCCGACCTGGTCGCCACGGACCCGGCCTCGCCGAGGTGCGTGCCGGCGGTACGCGAGACGCACCGCCGGCTGACCGAGCGGGTGCTGCCGCACGAGGCTGCCGAGGAGCGACAGCTCTACCCCGCGCTGGCCTCCCCGCTGGGCAGCGGGGAGGCGACTTCGACGATGAGCCGGGCGCACGTGGAGATTCGCCGCCAGGTGGATCTGCTCGGCGCCCAACTCGCCCAGATCGCCGACGGCCGGCTGCGTCCCGATCAGGTTCCCGACCTGCTGGCCACCCTCTACGGGTTGGACGCGCTGCTGCGCCTGCACCTGGCCCAGGAAGAGGAGGAGTTCTTCTCCCTCGACCCGTCGGACCCGACGCCTGCGCGGCGGTGAACCGCCACCCGGGCGCCCGCCGCGGTCAGCGTTCGCGAACCACGGCGACCGGGCAGTTGGCGTGTTGGATGAGCTGTTGACTGACCGAGCCGAGCAGCATGCCGGCCAGCCCGCCCCGGCCTCGGCTGCCGACCACGATCAGCCGCGCGTCCCGACTCGCCTCGATCAGCATCGCCGCCGGGCTCGTCGGCACCAGGTCGACGGTTACCGCCAGCTCGGGGAACGTCCGCCGCCACGGCTCCAGCGCCTGTTCCACGGCGGCCCGTTCGTCGGGCACCCCGGCCGCCCCGCCGGGGCCCGGGGTCCAGGCGTGCAGGACGCGCAGCGGCGTCCGCCGTTGCGCCGCCCGTTCGACCGCGAAGCCGAGCGCCACCAGCGAGGGTTCCGAACCGTCCACACCGACCGCCACCGGGCCGGCCGGCGCGGCGACCGAGGGCCCGTCGCGGACCACCACGACCGGGCAGTGGGCGTGCGCGGCCACCGAGACCGCCGTCGACCCGGCGAGCAGGCCGCCGAAGCCGCCGTGACCCCGGCTGCCCAGTACCAGCATCCCGGCCTCCGCCGAGCGTTCCTGCAACACCAGCGCGGGCGGCCCGTCGTACACCTCGCCGGTGATCCGCAGCCCGGGGTTTGCCGCGGTGGCGTCCGCCGCGGCCCTGCGAACGAGGTCCTCGACCTGCCGGCGGGCGGTGTCGTCCGGCCACACGCCGGGGGCCACGCCCGGGCCGACCCAACTGGCCACTGTCAGCCACTCGAAGACGTACGCCAGCCGCACCGGCTGGCCGCTGTGCCGCGCCTCCTCCACGGCCCAGTTCAGGGCCACCGAGGCGTCGGTGGAGCCGTCGTAGCCGACCAGGATCTCCGCGTCGCGCACGTCGTCCTCCTTCAGGGGGTGGTCGGGTCGGTTTCGCGGACCCAGCGCCATTCGGCGACCTGGGGGTCGTCCTCGCCGTACTGGCGGGTGTAGTCGCGGGCCGCCTGTCGGGCGTCGACCATCCGTTGGCGCAGGTGCGCGGCGCTGGCGGCCAGCCCGGGCACTCGGTCGATGACGTCGATGACCAGGTGGAAGCGGTCCAGGTCGTTGAGCATCACCATGTCGAACGGGGTGGTGGTGGTGCCCTCCTCCTTGTAACCGCGCACGTGCAGGTTCTCGTGGTTGGTGCGACGGTAGGTGAGACGGTGGATCAGCCACGGATAACCGTGGTACGCGAAGATGATCGGCCGGTCCTCGGTGAAGATGGTGTCGAACTCGTTGTCGGTCAGGCCGTGTGGGTGCTCGGTGTCCGGCTGGAGTCGCATCAGGTCGACCACGTTGACCAGGCGCACCTTCAACGTCGGCAGGTTCTGACGCAGCAGCTCGACGGCGGCCAACGTCTCCAGGGTGGGCACGTCTCCGCAGCAGGCGAGCACCACGTCCGGCTCGGTGCCGCCGTCGTTGCTGGCCCACTCCCAGATGCCCAGGCCACGCCGGGTGTGCTGGATCGCCTCGGTCATCGTCAGCCAGTTCGGGGCGGCCTGCTTACCGGCCACCACCACGTTGATGTAGTGCCGGCTGCGCAGGCAGTGGTCCATGGTGGCGAGCAGCGTGTTGGCGTCCGGCGGCAGATAGACCCGCACCACCTCGGCCTTCTTGTTGACCACGTGGTCGATGAAGCCCGGGTCCTGGTGGGAGAAGCCGTTGTGGTCCTGCCGCCAGACATGGCTGGAGAGCAGGTAGTTCAGCGAGGCGATCGGCTGTCGCCAGGGGATGGCCCGGGTCACCTTCAGCCACTTGGCGTGCTGGTTGAGCATCGAGTCGACGATGTGGATGAACGCCTCGTAGCTGGTGAACACGCCGTGCCGGCCGGTCAGCAGGTAGCCCTCCAGCCAGCCCTGGCACAGGTGCTCGGAGAGCACCTCCATGACCCGCCCGTCGGGGGAGAGGTGGTCGTCGCCGGGCACCGTGGCGGCCACCCAGGCCCGGTCGGTCACCTCGAACGCCGCACCCAGCCGGTTGGACGCGACCTCGTCCGGGCCGAACAGCCGGAACGTCTCCGGGTTGGCGCTGATGACGTCGCGGATCCAGGGGCCGAGCACCCCCGTCGCGCCGGCGACCGGCGTACCCGGTTCGGGTACCTCCACGCCGTAGTCGCGAAAGTCCGGCAGGGTCAGGTCGCGCAGCACCACACCGCCGTTGGTGACCGGGTTGGCGCTCATCCGCCGGTCACCGCGCGGCGGCAGCGTCAGCAGCTCCTCCACCGGCGCGCCTGTCGCGTCGAACAGCTCCTCCGGCCGGTAGCTGCGCAGCCAGTGCTCCAGCTCGGCCCGGTGTGCCGGGTTGTCGCGGACGCCCGACAGCGGCACCTGGTGGGCGCGGTAGGTGCCCTCCACCTGGGTGCCGTCGACCTCACGCGGGCCGGTCCAGCCCTTCGGCGTCCGCAGAATGATCATCGGCCAGCGGGGACGTTCGACGACGCTTCCGGAGCGGGCCCGCCGCTGGATCTCGGCGATCTCGCTCAGCACACGGTCCAGCGTCGCGGCGAGGGTCCGGTGCACCCGGGCGGGCTCGTCACCGGCCACCACGTACGGCTGGTAGCCGGATCCGCGCATGAGGTCGAGCAGGTCGGCCTCGGGGATCCGGGACAGCACTGTCGGGTTGGCGATCTTGTAGCCGTTGAGGTGCAGGATGGGCAGCACCGCGCCGTCGCGCGCCGGGTTGAGGAACACGTCGGAGAGCCAACTGCCGGCCAGCGGCCCGGTCTCCGCCTCGCCGTCGCCGATCACGCAGGCCACCAGCAGGTCCGGATGGTCGAACGCGGCGCCGTAGGCGTGGCTCAACGCGTACCCGAGCTCGCCGCCTTCGTGGATCGAACCCGGCACGTCCGCAGCGACATGGCTGGGGATGCCACCCGGGAAGGAGAACTGGCGGAAGAGCCGGGACATCCCGGCCTCGTCGCGGGCCACGTCGTGGTAGCGCTCCGACCAGGTGCCCTCCAGCCAGGTGTTGGCCACGATGGCCGGACCGCCGTGGCCGGGGCCGGTGACCAGCATGGCGTTGAGGTCGCGCGCCACGATCACCCGGTTGAGGTGGGCGTAGATCAGGTTGAGGCCGGGGCTGGTGCCCCAGTGTCCGAGCAGCCGGGGTTTGATGTCGTCGGGCGCCAGCGGCTCGCGTAGCAGCGGATTGTCCAGCAGGTAGATCTGCCCGACGGTGAGGTAGTTCGCGGCGCGCCAGTAGGCGTCCAGCCGGCGCAGCTCGTCGTCGGTGAGGGTGGGGTGCACGTCGAGAGCGGTCTCCATCATGCTGCCTCTCGCGGGTAGGAGTGGGGCGTCCGGCGTCCAGCCTGGCCGCTGCGGACGCCCCGGGTCAGGGCCGTTGGTCCCGCGTCGGTCGGGCCTCGGACCCGGTCAGCGGCGCCTCGGCCAGGCCGCGGACGACGACCACCGGGGCCGGGGAGTGGTAGAGCAGGGACTGGGCGACAGCGCCCAGCATGGCCCGGCCCGGTTCGTCGCCGCGGGCGGCGACCAGCGCCACCTGCGCGTTGCGGGAGCTGTCGATCAGCACCTCGGCGGGGTCGCCGCGTACCACGCGACACTCGGTCGGCACTGTGTTGTCGCGGCCGGTGTGCCGGGCCAGTGCCTCAGTGAGCTGCTCGGCTACCGCGTCGGTGTCCTCGTCGTACTCGACCACCCGCAGCGCCAGCAGTCGGGCACCCCGGCGGGCCGCGCACTCCACGGCCCACTGGAGGGCGAGGTGTGAGCTGGGGGAGCCGTCGACGCCCACCAGCACCGGGCCCTGCGGCGGCGGCTCACGTCGGACCACCAGCAGGGGGCAGCCGGCGCGTGCGGCCAACTGCACGGCAGTCGTCTCGGCGGGAACGCACTGGCCGCTGCCCGCCATGCCGCTGTCGCCGACGGCCAGCAGGAAGGTGCCCTCCGAGCGGCGGATGAGGGTGGGCAGCACGGAGCTCTCGACGATCTCCCCGCGTACGGTCAGCCCCGGCTCGGTCTGATGGGCGAGCTGGGCGGCGCGGGTGATCAGTTTTTCGGCCTGGTCGCGGGGTGCGGCGACGGTGTCCGCGGCGAAGGCCGCGCTCCAGTCGAAGGTGTGCAGCAGGTGTAGCGGCCGGCCGTGTCCGGCGGCCTCCTGCGCGGCCTCTTCGACCACCGGGAGGTCGAGTTCCGAGCCGAGGCCGACCAGCACCGCTGCGTCGGCGGGTGCGGCCATCCGATATCACCTCCCGGGCGTCGCGCCCGGCACGACCAAGCTGTCCCTGACCGAGGGTAGTCGGATGGGCACGGCGGCGGGCGGGATCGGATGGCTCGGCGGTCAGGTCGGTGCGGACCGGAGTGTGTCCACGACCGGGCGCCGGGTGGCAATCATCGCGGGGATGGCGGTGAGCGCGGCGATGGCGAGCAGGACTCCGAGCGCGGTGGCGAGCAGCGAGGAATGGGGTGGGTACTGGACCTCCCCGGTGCTGACGAACGTAACAAGCCCGACGCCGGCCGGGATCCCCACGGCGACGCCGGGTATGGCGGGAAGCAGTTGCGCTGCCGCCAGGCCCAGGCCGGCCTGCGCGGGGGTCGCACCGAGCGTCCGCGCGACGGCCAGTGGCTGCCGGGCGTCGAGGACTGCGCTCCAGGCGCTCACGACGGCGTTGATGAGCGCAAGGACGCACAGCACGACGGTGAGCACGAGCGTGGCCTGCTCGCCCCGTTCCACCCGGGGATTGGCGAATTCGGTGTAGCCGAGGTCGAAGTGCACCGCCTGGGTGTTGACCATGAGAATGCCGACGAGCGTGGTCGTGGTGATCAGGGTGTTCACGGTGACCAGCCGGGCGCGGCGCGGTCGGCGCGCGTTGATGCGCACCCCGATCAGTAGGGCGGTGGGCAGCCGCCGCGACAACCAGATGCGCCACCGCCGGCGCCGCGGTGGCGTTGCGGCGTCGGCCAGCGAGTGAACGGTGCTGGTGGTGGCGGCGCGCAACACCGGCACCAGAGTCGCCGCCACAGCGATCGCGAGGGCAAGGACCGTGACGGTGACTACCATGCGCGGCGCGGGTGGCTGGGCGTTGACGGAACCGATGAGTCCGGCGCTGGGGCGGATCAGCGCGGGTGCGGCGAGCCAGCCCGCGACCAGGCCCGTCGCGGCGGCGGCAAGCCCGATCGCGAGGTACTCGGCGAGGTGGACGGCGGCGATCATGGCCGGTCCGGCGCCGACGGCTTTGAGTAGTCCCACCCGGCGGCGCTGGCCGATGATCCGGCCCGCGACGATGCCGGCGACGCCGGCCAGCGCAAGGCCGTTGAGTAGCCAGCTGCCGACGAGCAGGGCGATCTGCGCGTCGCTGTACAGCCGACCGTTGAGCTGGCTGATCGCCTGCCAGGTGGTCAGTTGGTCGCCGATGGGGTACGTGCTGCTGGCCGCCGGGTCGGCGAGTTTGAGGTTGAGGGTGTACGACAGTGGCTGGCTGCCCGCGAGCGTGGCGATGTCGCTGCGGTCGACCCAGACCAGGCCGCCGCGCTCGACCAGGATGCCGCCGGGGTAGTGCCACCCGGCGTAGGGGTACGTCGCTCTCGCGGCGGTGACCGCGGTCCCGATCAGGCGCAGCGGATGGCCGCCGATGTTGACAGTGTCGCCGGTGCGGATACCGAGGGCGTCGGCGAAGGCGCGCTCGACGACCACGCCGCCGGGGCGCACCCAGGTGCCGTCGGTCACGGCGGGTCGGTCGATCGATGCGGGTGTGGTGTCCCGGCCCGCTACGACGGTGTGCGCGGACCTGCCGCGGGCCGTCATCGTCAGGTAGGCGATCGGGAAGGGGCCGCTGTGGTCGGTGACGCCGGCCTTGGTGGTCAGCGATGCGAGCTCGTCCAATGCGGCCTGGCCGGTGGCCCGGGGTGTGACGATCACGTCTGGGCCGGCGGTGGCCCTCCGGGTCTGCTGGTACGGCCGGTCGGCGATTTCGTTGAGGGTGAGGCCGATTGTCAGTGTCGCGGTGGCGGCGGTGATCGCGGTCAGGAGCAGGATGGTTTCGGTTCGGCGGCGGCGCAGGTCCCGCATCAGCAGTCGGCAGACGAGCAGGAGGCGGCCGGCCATGTCAGCGCCGCCCGTCGTAGAGGGTGCCGGTGGCGGCGCTGGCAACGTCGTCGACGAACGCGCCGTCACGCATGGCGATCACCCGGTCGGCGACCGCGGCGATGCGGGGGTCATGGGTGACCACCACGAGGGTCTGTCCTGCGGTGCGCAGCTCCTCGAACAGCCGCAGCACGTCCAGGGTGGCGGCGCTGTCCAGGTTGCCGGTGGGTTCGTCGGCCAGCACGACCAGCGGCTCGTTGCTCAGTGCGCGGGCGATGGCGACCCGCTGGCGCTGCCCACCGGACAGCGCCGAGGGCAGGTGCCGGGCGCGGTCGGCAAGCCCCACCCGGTCCAGCAGGTACATCGCCCGCTTGCGGGCCCGCCCCGGTGACTGACCGGCCAGCAGCGCGGCCAGCTCCACATTCTCCACCGCGGTGAGTTCGTCCATGAGGTGGAACGACTGGAAGACGAACCCGAGGCTGTCACGCCGCAGCCGGGCCAGGGCCCGTTCGCTCATCGTGTCGATCCGGCGGTCGGCCAGCCACACCTCTCCGTCGGTCGGGCGCTGCAGCCCGCCGAGCAGGTACAGCAGGGTGGACTTGCCGCAGCCGCTGGGCCCCATCACCGCCAGCGACTGTCCGGCCGGCACGTTCAGGTCGACCTCGTCGACCGCTCGGACCAGCGCGCGCTCGCCGCCGTACAACATGCTCAGCCCACGCGCCTGCAACACCGTCGACCCGGTCACGCCCCCGCCTTCCGCCCGGTTGGATCATGTTGGGCCCACAGGCGTTCACACGCCTCCAGCCATTCCAGGTCGGCCCGCAGCCGCAGTACGACACCCTCCAGCAGCAGCCCGGCGACCGGATCCATCGACCGGTCCAACGCGGCCCGTTGGGCGTCGCGCAGCCGGCGCAGCACCTCACGCCGTTGCGCGTCGACAAGGGTCACCGGATCGGCCAGCCGGGCGGTAGCGGCAGCCACCAACTTGAGGTGAAACTCCGCGAGGTCCGGCTTCGGCCAGTTCACTTCTGCCAGCCAGGTGGCGACCCGCTGCTGCCCCTCCGGGGTCAGCACGTACACCCGGCGTTCGGGCCGATCCGGCAGGCCCTCGGCCCGCTGCGAGGTCACCAGCCCTGCCTTGCCCAGGCGGGTCAGCGTCACGTAGATCTGCCCGGCGTTCATCGCCTCGCCCAGCGGGCCGAGCGCGGCACGCAGCCGGCTGCGCAGCTCGTATCCGTGCGCCGGCTCCTTGGCCAGCATGGCCAGCACCACGTCCTGCACCGAGCACGTCCTTCATCTAGATCGTTAATAGATAACGGCTAGCTATAGCACTGTCAAGTCGGGTGTGGGTGCGGCGGGCGGAATCGGGCAAGCGTTCGTCAACATGCGTTGACACAGGCACACTGTCAACGTATGTTGACGGCATGAGTCAGGCGACAGAACTCGCGGCGGCAGCCGGCAGCACCGACCCCCGGGTCGGGCTGCGCGCCGTCCGCGCGCTACGCCGGCTACTCGAGCGGCTTGAGGTGGTCCAGGTCGACAACGCCCGACGACAGGGCTGGTCCTGGCAGGAGATCGCCGACGCGCTCGAGGTCAGCCGGCAGGCAGTGCACAAGAAGCACGCCGGGCGACCGGCGGTCAATTCATCCTGGGAGGCGTGATGTTCGAACGGTTCACCGACCGGGCGCGCGACGTGGTGCGACGGGCGCTGGAGGAGGCGCGGGTCGAGGGCCAGCGCCCGGTCGGCACCGAGCACCTGTTGCTCGCCCTGCTCGCCGACGACGCCGGGCTGGCCAGCCGGGTGCTCGCCGACGCCGGAGTACGCGCCGACGACCTGCGCGAACGCATCCACCGGCACACCGCCAGCGGCGGCGCCGGCCTCGGCGACGCGGACGCGGCGGCGCTGCGGGAGATCGGCATCGACCTGGCCGCGATCGTGGCCCGCATCGAGGAGTCCTTCGGCCCGGACGCGCTACGGGAGGCGGTGCCGGCGCCGCGCCGCCGCTGGGGACGTAAGCGGTACCTCGGCGGCCCGTTCTCGGCCCGCTCCAAGAAGGTGCTCGAGCTGTCCCTGCGGGAAGCCCTGCGCCTGCGTCACAAGCACATCGGCACCGAACACATCCTGCTCGGGGTGCTCCGGGAGGGGCACGGGCTGGGGGCTTTGGTGCTCACCGAGTCCGGGGTCGACCTCGACGATCTGCGCCGACGGGTGGAGCTGGCACTGCGGGCGGCGGCCTGACGGGTGGGGCCGTCTTGAAACCTGTCTGTGGCACTTCCGACGCGCGCCGCTCGCCGGGTCGCTGAAGCCGCCCGGGTGCTGCACACTGGCGCCGTGGATGCTGGACAGGACAGGCGGCCCTCGGGCGGCGACGGCGGGTTGCGCTCCGCCGTGGTGGTCAACCCGGTCAAGGTCGACGATCTCGACGAGTTGCGCCGCACCGTCGACGACGCCCTGACCGCGGCCGGCTGGCCCGCGCCGCAGTGGTACGAGACGACGGTCGACGACCCCGGTCGCGGCCAGACCGAGCAGGCCGTCAAGGACGGCGTCGACCTGGTCTTCGCCTGCGGGGGCGACGGCACCGTGATGTCCTGCGTCAGCGGGTTGGTCGGCACCGACGTGGCCCTCGCCGTGCTGCCGCAGGGCACCGGCAACCTGCTCGCCGCCAACCTGGGCCTCTCCACCGACCTGGCCGCCGGGCTGGAGATCGCAGTCGAACGCGGCCGACGGCTGCTCGACGTCGGCGCGGTGGAGGACCGATACTTCACAGTGATGGCCGGCATGGGCTTCGACGCCCAGATGCTCGAAGCCACGAACGAGACCACGAAGGCCCGCATCGGCTGGCCGGCGTACGTGGTGGGTGCCGCCCGGCACCTACGGGACCGGCCGATGCGGGTGCAGATCCGCATCGACGACCGCCCGCCGGTGCGCCGCCGGGCCCGCTCGGTCCTGATCGCCAACGTCGGTCGCCTGCAGGGCGGCGTGACCCTGCTGACCGAGGCCGAGCCGGACGACGGCTGGCTCGACGTCGCCGTGCTCACCCCGCGCAACCTGCGGCACTGGCTCGCGCTCGGCTGGGCGGTGATCCGCCGCAGCGGCCAGGTGCCGCAGCTGGAGGTGTTCCGGGGCCGACGGGTGGTGGTCACCAGCAACCGGGCGCAACCTCGGGAGTTGGACGGCGACCTGATCTCCCCGGGTCGCCAACTGCGGGCGGAGGTCCGACCGCAGGCGCTCTGGCTCTGCGTCCCCCAGCCCGAGGGCGCCCCCGACCTGGCCGTCGACGCGCAAGGTGCCGGGGAGCGGGGCGAGCAGCTGATCGAGGAAGCCCGCCGTGAGTAGTACCCGGATCGTGCCGGAGACCCGGCTGATGGCCGACGAGGAGCTGTCCGCCGACGACGCCTGGCACACACTGCGCGGGCAGGGCGGCTGGCACCTGCTGCGGGACGCGTTCATCAGGTTCCGCTACGGCGACGGGTTCAGCCACTCCCGGGCCTTCGCGCTGCAACTCTGCCTCGCCGTGGTGCCGTTCCTGATCGCCCTCACCGGCCTGATCAGCGAGCTGGGCGTCGAGGAGGGCGGCCAGGTGGTCGCCGACACCGTGCTGGCGCTCACCCCCGGGCAGAGCGCGCAGATGGTCGGCGAGTTGCTCGGCGAGGGCGAACGCGTCGAGGACGCCGGGGAGTTGGCGCTCACCCTCGGTCTGCTCACCGGCCTGTTCGCGCTCACCACCACGATGGCCCAGATCGAACGGGGCGCCAACCGCATCTACGGCGTCGAGCGGGACCGCCCGGCACTGCGCAAATACCTGCGGGCCGCCGTGCTGGCCGTCACCGCTGGCCTGCCCGCCCTCGCCGGCTTCCTGATCCTGGTCGGCGGCAGTGCGATGGGCGACTCGGTCCGCGAACACTACGAGTGGGGCGAACTCGCCAACGGCATCTGGGACGTGATCCGCTTCCCGCTGAGCCTCGGACTGACCATCGTCGCCGTCGCCGTGCTGTTCCGACACGCTCCGCGCCGCAACCAGCCCGGCCTGTCCTGGCTGTTCTTCGGCGCCGGCATCGCCACGGCGCTGTGGTGGCTGGCCAGCCTGCTGCTCGCCGCGTACGTGCGGTTCAGTGACGGTTTCGGGCAGACCTACGGTGCCCTGACCGGCATGATGGCGCTGCTGCTCTGGGCCAACCTGACCGGGATGGCGCTCTTCGGTGGGCTGGCCTTCGCCGCCCAACTGGAGGCGCTGCGCATCGGCGCGCGGGAGCCCGCCCAACCGGATCTGTGGGAGCCCGACCCGGACCGCGCCGAGCTGTACGACACCGGGGACATGTCGGCGCTCTGACGGCACCGGCGTGTACGACGGACGCAGATCGGGTAAAGCGCCTCGCCAGACAGATAAGGGAGGTGCGGGGTGACCGCGGTCAAAGAGGTGGCGCGTCGTCCGCTCGGTCATTTCGCCGAGCGGAGCATTGCCGGTCTGGTGGCCGTCACCGGCGCCGGGGTGGCCTTCGGGTTGCTGCTGTTGCTCGTCCGGGTGCAGTGGAGCCCGTTGCAGGACGTCGACCACGGTCTCGCCGAGTGGTTCAACGGCCTCGTCGCCCCGCACCACGCGCTGGTCACGGTGCTCCAGGCGGTGACGGACCTGGGCGGCCGACCGATCCTCATCTGGCTGGTCACCATCGCCGTCGTCGGGTTGCTGATCCGGCGCCAGCCCCGGCTCGCCGTCTACCTGATCATCACGGGGGTCGGTGGTCTGATCCTCGACCCGTCACTGAAGACGCTCGTCGGCCGGCTCCGCCCGGTCGTGGACGTGCCGATCGCCAGTGCGCCCGGCAACAGCTTCCCGAGCGGGCACGCGCTCGGCTCGTTCGTCGCGTACGGAGCGCTGCTGCTGGTGTTCCTGCCGGCCATGGCGCCCCGCTGGCGTAAGCCGGCCATCGTCGGCGCCGGTTTGCTGGTGCTCCTGGTCGGGCTGACCCGGATCGCGCTGGGCGTGCACTTCGTCTCCGACGTACTGGCCGCCTGGCTGCTCGGGGCCGCCTGGTTGGGCGTCACCGCGTACGCCTTCCGGCTGTGGCGGCGGGAGCGGGGGCGGCCGGTGCCGCCGCTGACCGAGGGCCTGGAGCCGGAGGCGGGGCACGACATCGCCCCCGCCCCGGCCGAGGAACACGTGCTGGCCCATCCCCGCTCGGCGGTGGCCGAGCTGCTGGTCGGCTGGGTGATCGTGTTCGGGGCGCTGTACGGCTTCGGCACGTACGTCAGCTACCACGCCAAGGGCACCTTCTTCGACACCCTCGACACCAAGGTGCCGCAGTGGTTCGCCGAGCGGCACACCGAGGTGCTGACCGACGTCAGCTGGTGGTGGAGCAAGTTCGGAGACACCCATGCCATCCTGCTGATCTCGCTGGTGTTCTGCCCGCTGGTGCTGGCGGTGTGGCGGCGCTGGCGTCCGGTGCTCTTCGTGGCGCTGGCGATGGTGGGGGAGTTGACGCTCTTCCTCGCGTCGGCCCGCGCGATCGACCGGCCGCGTCCGCCGGTGGAGAACCTTGACGGGCAGATGCCCACCTCGTCGTTCCCGTCCGGGCACATCGCCGCCACCATCTGCGTCTGGCTGGCGATCACCCTCATCGTCTTCCCGCGTACCGACCGGTGGTGGCGTTGGATCTTCGTGGGGTTGGCAGTGCTCATGCCGGTCGGGGTGGCCACCTCCCGGATGTACCGGGGGATGCACCACCCGACCGACTTCATGGGCGCGATCCTGCTCTCCGCGCTCTGGATCGGCCTGCTCTACCTGGTGATCCGCCCCAACGAGGACCTGAAGGAAGGCAACCAACCGGCCATCGAGTCGGAGGACGTGGACACCCTCGACGACGAGCTGGCGCGGGCCGGCCGAGCCGACTAGGCGCCGCCGTCGTGCTGCGGGTGATGACCTGGAACATCCGCACCGGCGGCCGGGATCGCGGCGGCCCCGACCGGTTGGATCAGGTGGTCCAGGTCGTCGACGAGCAGGCACCGGACGTGCTGGCCCTGCAGGAGTTGCGCGGCTTCGACCGGGACGGGCTGATGACCACCGTGGCGGACCGGTTGGGGATGACAGCCCACCTGGCCCGGTCCTGCTTCGGGCAGCCGGTGGCGGTGCTGGTCCGGTCGCCGTACCGGGTCGTCGAGGCCGGGTCGGTGCGTCGTCCGTTCCACCACGCCGCCGCCCGCGTCGTGGTGGCCACGTCCGCCGGCCCGCTCACTGTGCTCGGCACCCACCTCTACCCGTACTCCGGGGGCCGGCGGCGGATGGAGGTCGACTGGTTGGTCGCCGCGATGCGTCGCAACCACGGTCCGCTGACGCTGGTCGCCGGTGACCTCAACTCACTCGACCCGACCGTCGACCACACCGCCCGGCTGGCCGGTATGCCCACCCTCTACCGGCGGCGGCACCTGCGTCGCTCCGGTGACACGGTGGACACCCGCGCGATCGCCCGGCTGCTCGCGGCCGGCCTTGTCGACCTCTGGCCGTCAGGCAACGCCGATGCCCCGGAGGCCGCCGGCCACACAGTGCCCACTGGGTTGGGCGGGGCCGAGTTCGCCGGGATGCGGTTGGATTACCTGCTCGGCAGCCCTGCGGTGGCGCAGCGCACGCACGACTGTCGGGTGCTCCGCGACGGCGTGGCAGCCACCGCCTCCGACCACTATCCGCTGCTCGCCACGCTCGAGTTGTCGCCGGGCTGAAGCCGTCGGGCCATCAGAGCACCAGATTCAACAGGACGGTCAGCACCACCGAGGCCACGATCGAGAAGAGGATCATCAGGAGGCAGCCGAGGCCCCCGCCGAGCGGGCGGATCTCCGTGTTGCCGAAGCGCATGATGGTCACCTGTCCGTGAGTGCGGGCTGAGGGGCGAGCAGGTGCCGGATCGCGTCCGCGACGGCAGTTGGGGCGGTCGTGACCACGTTGTGCGCGGCACCGGGAACGACTACCAGGGCCGCCTCCGGCACCAGCCGCGTCGCCTCGTCCCGCCACCGTTGCGGCACGACCGGGTCGCGTTCGCCGGTCACGACGGCGGTCGGCGCGCTGACCTGGACGAGGTCCGCCTCGATCGCATTCCGCACCGAGTGCGACAGCGTGGCGAGGACCCGCCAGGGCCGGGCGTTCCAGACGTCCCGTACCAGGATCGGGGCCTGTAGCGGCGCCTCGCGCAGGCTGTCCACCAGCCAACGACCGAACTGGCCCCGTCGGGACCGGGCCGCCGGGTCACTTGTCGGTCCGGCCAGCACCAGCGCGCGTACCGCGTCGGGGTGGGTCGCGGCGACCGCGGCGGCCACTTCCGCGCCGAACGAGTGCCCCAACAGGCAGACCGGCGGCAGTTGGTACGTGGCCAGCCAGGCAGCCAGGTGGTCGGCGTGCCGGCGGACGTCGTACGCGCCCCGGGGGTGTTCGGACAGCCCGAAGCCGGGCAGGTCCGGCACGTACACCTGATGGGTGGTGGCGAGGGCGACGGCCAGCGGGGTGAGATACCGGTGCGAGACCGCCAAACCGTGCACGAGCACCACGGGTGGCGCCCCGGTTCCCGGGTCGGCGCTGCGGCGGGTGTGGGTGCGCAATCCGTCGACGACCCGCCACTCGCTGGTCAGCCTGCCGGCTGGCCGGGGCGCGGCCATGGCGAGCCGCAGTTCGGCCGGCCCGAACCGGCCGACGGCGCTGCGGCTGGTTGACCCGGGCGGCCGGGGTGCCGCGCCTCGGTTCACAGCTCGCGCAACCGGGGCAGCAGTTGCTCCTGCGCCCAGTCCAGAAACATCGGCTGGGTCTCCCCACCGACCTGAATGATCGCCACGTGGGTGAAGCCGGCGTCGACGAACTTGCGGAACGCCTCGACGTGCGCGTCCACGTCCGGACCGCAGGGAATGCCCTCGGCGACGTCCTCCTCGCGGACGAACTGGGTGGCGGCGGCGAAGGACTCCGGGCCGGGCAGGTCGGCGTTGACCTTCCACCCCATACCGAACCAGCGGAACTGGTCGTGCACGATCTTGCGGCACTCGGCCTCGTCGGGCCCGTAGCAGATGGCCACCTGGCCGTAGCGGGGCTGGCCGGCGCCCCCGGCGTCGTCGTACATCTCGATGATGTGCCGATCGGGTTCGGTGGAGATCAGGCCGTTGCCGTACTCGGCGGCCAGCGTCGCGGACTGTCGACCGGACGCGGCGACGGCCATCGGCACCGGCCGTTCAGGGCGGTCCCAGACGTAGGCGTCGGGCACGTCGAAGTGATTGCCGGAGAAGGTCAGCGTCTCCCCGTTGAGCAACGGCCGGATGATCTGCAACGCCTCCTCGAACATTTCGTGCCGCTGCTGGACGTGCGGCCAGCCGCCGACCACGTGCTCGTTCAGGTTCTCCCCGGCGCCCAGGCCGAGGGTGAACCGGCCGTCCGAGAGCGCCCCGATGGTGCTGGCCTTCTGCGCGACCACGGCCGGGTGGTAGCGGCGGATCGGGCAGGTCACGAAGGACATCAGCTCCGCGCGGGAGGTGGCGTGAGCGACAGCGCCGAGCACCGACCAGGCGTACGGGGAGTGACCCTGGGAGTCCAGCCAGGGGTAGTAGTGGTCGGACATCACCAGTTGGTCGAATCCAGCCGCCTCGGCCCGTACCGCATGGTCCACCAGCTGCTTGGGCCCGGCCTGCTCGCTCATCAAGGTGTAGCCGACGCTGACCATCCTGGTATCCCCTCTCGCTGACGGATCGTTCCCGGGATACCCCGGTGCACGGCGGTCAACCCTCCCGTCCGGTTCGGCTGCCGCAGTGCTTGACGGATCCCGGCCGCCTGCCTACCGTCGCTCTTAACCGGTTAAGAGCCGGGTGTGGCGCACATCCTGTGGTGGGGATGACCGCCCCGTGACGGCCTGCGTCCGCGTGGGCCGTTGCGGCTGTCCGGGCTGCGGGCCCGTCAACTGAACCGGTTGCGAAGACCAATCCATCGTCCTACGCTGATGCCTGCGCCGGGAGCCGGGCGCGGCTGCCGGGCTGCAGCCGCCTTCCCCTGTCACGTCCCCACCCCTGTCGGGCACCGGGGGTCCTCCCTGAGGAAGGCCATGAAGATTCGACTCTCCGCCGCTGGCGCGACAGTGCTCGCGTTGCTCGTCACAGTGCTGGCGTTCGGCCAGCCGGCACACGCCGCGGCTGGTTTCTCCGTCGCTGGCGGCAAGTTGTACGACGCCAACGGCGCCGAATTCGTCATGCGCGGCGTCAACCACGCGCACACCTGGTACCCGCAGCAGACCAGCTCGTTCGCCGACGTCAAGGCCCTCGGCGCGAACACCGTGCGGGTGGTGCTCTCCAGCGGCGACCGGTGGACCCGCAACACCAACGCCGACGTCGCCAACGTCATCTCGCTCTGCAAGGCCAACCGGTTGATCTGCGTGCTGGAGGTGCACGACACCACCGGGTACGGCGAGCAGAGCGGCGCGATCACCCTCGACCGCGCCGTCGACTACTGGCTCAGCCTCGCCGACGTCCTCGCCGGCCAGGAGAGGTACGTCATCGTCAACATCGGCAACGAGCCGTACGGCAACCAGAACTACGCCTCGTGGGCCACCGACAACGCCAATGCGATCAAGCGCCTGCGGGCCGGCGGGTTGACCCACACGATCATGGTGGACGCGCCGAACTGGGGGCAGGACTGGTCGTTCACCATGCGCGACAACGCCGCCTCGGTCTTCGCCGCCGACCCGGCCCGCAACATCGTGTTCTCCATCCACATGTACGGGGTGTTCGACACTGCCGCGGAGATCAGCGACTACCTGGGCCGGTTCCGCACCTCCGGGCTGCCCATCGTGGTCGGTGAGTTCGGCTTCAACCACTCCGACGGCAACCCGGACGAGGACGCCATCCTCGCGTACAGCCAGGCCAACAGGATCGGCTGGCTGGGCTGGTCGTGGAGCGGCAACGGCGGCGGCGTCGAGTATCTCGACCTGGCCACCAACTTCAATCCGACGAGCCTGACCGACTGGGGTCAGCGCCTCTTCAACGGCGTCAACGGCATCCGGCAGACCGCCCGCGAGGCAAGCGTCTTCGGTGGCACCCCACCGCCGACGACGCCGCCGCCCACCACGCCCCCGCCTACCACGCCGCCGCCCACGACGCCCCCGCCGACGACGCCCCCGCCCGCCGGTGCTTGCACGGCGACGTACACGGTGACCAACCAGTGGCAGGGCGGCTTCCAGGGTGAGGTACGGGTGACCGCTGGCGCGAGGGCGATCACCGGTTGGAGCGCCAAGTGGACCTTCGCCAACGGCCAGAGCGTCAGCCAGTCCTGGAATGTGGCCCTCACCAGCAGCGGAACCACGGTGACCGCCCGTAACACCGACTACAACGGACGGCTGGCCGCCGGGTCCAGTGCCAGCTTCGGCTTCCTCGGCAGTTGGACCGGCACCAACAGCCCGCCGGTGGTGAGCTGCACGGCGAGCTGACCGTCGGACCGGTGGCCGGGTCCCCGTCGGACCCGGCCACCGGAGACCGCGGTGGTCAGTGCTCCCCGGCCAGGTTCACGATGACCACCCCGGCGATGATCAGCGCGATGCCGGTGAGCTTGGCGAGCCCCACCGACTCACCCAGGAACACCGCCCCGATCGCCACGATGGCCGCGGTGCCCAGACCCGACCAGAGGGCGTACGCCACACCAATGGGGATCTCCTTGACGGCCTGGGCCAGCAGGAGGAACGCCAGCGCGTAACCGCCGAGGCACGCCACCGTCGGCCAGAGCCGACTGAATCCGGCGGTGCTCTTGATCAGGCTGGTCGCCACCACCTCGGCGAGGATGGCGATCCCCAGCAGCACGTACGCCATGCGTCCCCTTGGTCCTTCGTGGTCGATGAATGCGTCGCCGCCCCAGGCTAGTGCCGGCGATGTCCTCACCCTTCCGACCCGTCGGCGTGCCGTCGGTGCGGGCCCAGCATCTGTCACCGAACGCCTTTGGAGCTGATGTCGCAAACGAATCGGGCGTCGCAGAGGACCGGGCGTTGCACCGTCACATCCGAGTCGGCCGCGCGGGCCCGGCACCCGTCCCGTTGGGTGAATCGTTTACGGCATCAGCTCCAAAGGAAGC
>NZ_JAKKFH010000046.1 GCF_022230925.1 Micromonospora alfalfae
CCCGCCCCCGCCCGCCCCGCCCCCGCAAGATCGTGCAATTTCCTTGTTGTAGTGGCCTCCATCCCCGCCGAGGCCACTACAACCAGGATCGAGCGCGATCTTGCGCGCGCGGCCCGCCCCGGCGGTCATGCACCGGCCGGCCAGCCCCACCCGGCATCGCCTGCCCCACACCTCCCTCAGCGGGGTTGATCAAGAGGTTTCGGTCACCCACCCCGGCGTTTCCTGACCGAATCATCTTGATCACGCGCGGAGAGGGCGTGAGAGGGATGCGGGAGGGCGGGGGAGGGGGTCCCTTGGGAGAGGTTTGGTCGGGCTTGGGTGGGGGATGTGCTGCCGGACGTCTCTGGCGTGATCGCGGCGGCTGGCCGCGGATCGGCGGCGCGGCGTCCGGACAACGGGGACGGTGAGCTGCTTGGCGCGCTTTAGGATTGACGAGCGGCGACTTCGGGCATACAGCGCGGTGATGAGGAAAGGAGGACAGCATGGCTGACGTGGCGAAAGCCCGCACATCCCAGAACGGGAGCGAGCCCTCCACCGCCGAGTTGGTGCAGCGGGCCACCGAGCAGATCTCCCGCCTCGTACGGGACGAACTGACGCTGGCCCGAGCGGAGTTGACCCAGAAGGGTAAGCACGCGGGCATCGGGATCGGCCTGTTCGGCGGCGGTGGCGCGCTCGCGTTCTTTGGTCTGGGTGCGCTGGTCGCCACGGCGATCCTGCTGCTCGACCTGGTGTTGCCCGCCTGGGCCGCGGCGCTGATCGTGGCGGTGGCCTGCTTCCTGGTGGCCGGCATCCTCGCCCTGGTGGGCAAGAAGCAGGTCAGCCGTGCCGTCCCGCCGGTGCCGGCGGCCACGGTCCGTAGCCTCCGGGCAGACATGGACACTGTCACCGCCGCGGTGAAGGACAGGGGGCGGCAATGACCGGTAACGGGACCGGCGACACTGAGGCCCTCCGCGAGGAGATCCGTCGCACCCGGGTCGAGTTGGGCGAGACGATGGAGGCGTTGGCCGCCAAGGCCGACGTCAAGGCGCGTTTGAAGGAGTCCGCCGAGCAGGCCAAGGAGCGGATGCGGGAGCAGGCGGCGCAGACCGTCGCTCGGGTCCGCGGCCAGGCCGCGCGTGGCGCCGGGATGGCGCGGGCGCAGGCGTACGAGAAGGGCGAGTTGGTACGCGCACAGGCGTACGACAAGGGCGAGTTGGTGCGCCGCAACCCGGTGCCGTGGGCGGCCATCGCGGCCGGCGCGGTGGCCACAGTGGTGGTGCTGATGATCGTGCGGGGGAGGCGTAGGTGAGTAAGAGCATCGGCAGGGTCGCGTACCGGCCGGTCGGCGTGTTGATGGGTTTCGCCGCCGGGGCGGTGGCCGGGGCGATCTTCCGGCAGGTCTGGAAGGTCACCGCGGGCGACGGTGAGGCGCCCAACGCGACCGACGAGGATCGTGGCTGGGGCGAGATCCTGGCCGCGGCGGCGTTGCAGGGCGCCATCTTCGCTGTCGTCCGGGCCGCCGTGGACCGGGGCGGCGCGGTCGGCGTACGCCGGATGACCGGCAGCTGGCCGGATTGACCAGCAGCGACTTCAGCCCCCTTTCCGCATCGATGGGAAGGGGGCTTTCGCATGGCATCGCACGCCGCCCAGCGCACCTGAGGCATCCGTCAGGTCACATGTCGGAGAAATTCGTCGGAGAGGTCGTGACAGACTTTTTACCTCCGTGATTTGCTGGTCCCCGCTGTTGCGAGATGGCGTGGGTTGAGAGAAGTCTCCTTCGTGGGGCCGCCTCAGGCGCCGCTGCTCAAAAACGGCCAATCGGCCGGACGGCGTGCACGGCCGCCAGTTTTTAGAGGGAGAAACACATGGCTCAGGGAACCGTGAAGTGGTTCAACGCTGACAAGGGCTTCGGCTTCATCACCGTCGATGGTGGGGGTGCTGACGTGTTCGTCCACTTCTCGGCCATCCAGACCAGCGGCTACCGCTCGCTGGAGGAGAACCAGCGGGTGGAGTTCGAGATCGCTCAGGGTCAGAAGGGCCCGCAGGCTGAGCAGGTCCGTCCCATCTGAGTAGGACGGCCGGCCCCCGCCGGCCAGTGGGACGATCCGGTTCAAGGGTCACGGTAAAGCCCCGCATCCCGGTTGGGATGCGGGGCTTTCGCCTGCTCAGGATCGCCGGTGCGGCGAGCGGTCAGCGTCGACGCGAGCGCAGGCCGAGCCAGAGCACCACCAGCCCGGCCGCCGTCACGAGCGGGCCGATCACCGCCCAGATCTTCTCGTCGGTCATCACGCTGCCGCTGACGTAGCCGAGGCCCTGGACCGTCCACACCGCACCGATCACCACGGCCAGCAGGCCGAGGGTGAGCGGAAGCCAACCTCTCATCGCGTCCCCTCTCCGCCGCCCGGGGCGGCGCGCCGCCGTCCAGCATCGCCGGCCGGGTGGTGCGACGCGAGCACCCCGGGCGCGCGGGTCACCACCGGTGGTGCACCTGCGGGCGGATCAGCTCGTCGTAGGTCTCGCGGACGGCTGCCAACTGCTCGTCGGTGAGCGGGGACAGGGTCGCCGCGGCGGCGTTGCGTCGGGCCTGGTCGGCGTCGCGGGCACCGGGGATGACCACTGTGACGCCCGCCTGATCCAACACCCAGCGCAGTGCGAACTGCGCCATGGTGCGGTCCGGGTCGACGAGCGGGGCGAGCCGGCGTACGGCGGCCAGACCTCGGTCGAAGTCGACTCCGGAGAACGTCTCCCCGACGTCGAAGGCCGCGCCGTGCCTGTTGTAGTTGCGGTGGTCGTCGGCGGGGAACTCGGTGTGCTCGTCGTAGCGGCCGGAGAGCAGGCCGCTGGCGAGCGGCACGCGGGCGATGATGCCGACACCGGCCGCCGCCGCGGCCGGCAGCACCCGCTCCAGGGGCTTGTGGCGGACCGCGTTGAGGATGATCTGGACGCTCGCCACCCCCGGTCGGGCGATCGCGGTGAGGGCCTGGTCGCAGGTCTCGACGCTGACCCCGTACCCGGCGATGGCCTTCTCGGCGACGAGGGTGTCCAGGCCGTCGAAGACCTCGTCGGAGGAGAAGACGGCGGTGGGCGGGCAGTGCAACTGGACCAGGTCCAGGGTGTCCATCCCCAGGTTGGCCCGGGAGCGGTCGGTCCACTGCCGGAAGTTGGCCAGGGTGTACGCCTCCGGCTGCTGCTCGACGCGGCGGCCCATCTTGGTGGCGACGGTCAGCCCGGCGTCGGGTCGGCTGCGCAGGAAACGGCCGATCAGCTGCTCGCTGCGGCCGTCGCCGTACACGTCGGCGGTGTCGAGGAAGGTGACCCCGGCGTCCACGGCGGCGGCGAGCACCGCCATCGCGTCGTCTTCGCTGACGGTGCCCCAGTCGGCGCCGAGTTGCCACGCGCCCAGGCCGACCGCGCCAACGGTCCGGCCGAGCCGGTTGAAGCTGCGCTGTTCCATGCCCCGAGCCTAGTGATCGGGTTGCCGCAGTGCCACGCGAGCCGTACCGTCAGCAGTACGGCCGTACGGTTTGGGAGGCGACCATGTGGGACCCGACGACCTATCTGCGCTTCGGCGACGAGCGATCCCGGCCGTTCCACGACCTCCTGGCCCGGATCCCGGCCGAGCGACCCCGGGCGGTGGTCGACCTCGGCTGCGGCCCCGGCCAGCTCACCGCCGTCCTCGCCGAACGGTGGCCGACCAGCCGGGTGCGCGCCCTCGACTCCTCACCCGAGATGATCGAGCGGGCCGAGGCCCTCGGCGCGCCTGTCGACTTCGCGGTCGCCGACCTGCGTGACTGGGTTCCGGCCGGCGACGAGGACGTGGTGGTCAGCAACGCGGCGCTGCAGTGGGTGCCCGGCCACCAGGAGCTGCTGCGCCGCTGGGCCGCCGAGCTGCCCGCCGGGGCGTGGCTCGCCATGCAGGTCCCCGGCAACTTCGACGCCGACTCGCACCGCGCCCTGCGGGAGGTCGCCAACCAGCCGACCTGGCGGGCCGACATCGCCCCGCTGCTGCGCGCGGACCCGGTGGACGACCCGGTCGACTACGCGGCCCTGCTGACCGCCGCCGGCTGCGCGGTGGACGCCTGGGAGACTACCTACGTGCACCTGCTGCCGGCTCGACCCGCCGCCGAGCACCCGGTGCTGGCCTGGATGGAGGGCACCGCGCTGCGCCCGGTCCGGGCCGCACTGGACGCCGCCGGCTGGTCCGCCTTCCGGGCCGAGCTGGGAGTACGGCTCACCGCGGCGTACCCGGTGCGGCAGGGTCAGGTGTACTTCCCGTTCCGCCGCGTCTTCGTCGTCGCCCGCACCGGCGACCATGCCCAGGAGAACCAGTGACCGACCTGTCCACCTTCATCGCCGGCCTGCCCAAGGTGGAGCTGCACGTGCACCACGTCGGCTCGGCCCTGCCCCGGATCGTCGCCGAGTTGGCGGCGCGCCACGAGGGGCGCACCCCCGTGCCGGCCGACCCGGACGCGCTCGCCAACTACTTCGAGTTCCGCGACTTCGCGCACTTCATCGAGGTCTACCTGAGCGTCGTGGATCTCATCCGCGACCCGGAGGACGTCTGGATCCTCACCCACGAGGTGGCCCGCGAGCTGGCCCGCCAACAGGTCCGGTACGCGGAGCTGACCATCACCCCGTACTCGCACGTCCGACGGGGCATTCCCGCGCCGGCGTTCTGTGAGGCGATCGAGGACGCTCGCAAGCGTGCCCTGGCCGACTTCGGCATCGAGCTGCGCTGGTGCTTCGACATCCCCGGTGAGGCCGGCCTGCCGGCAGCCGAGGAGACGCTGCGCATCGCGCTCGACGAGCGCCCGGACGGGCTGGTCAGTTTCGGCCTGGGCGGCCCGGAGATCGGCGTACCCCGACCGCAGTTCCGGCCCTACTTCGATCAGGCCCGCGCCGCCGGGCTGCGCTCGGTGCCGCACGCCGGGGAGACCACCGGGCCGCAGACCGTCTGGGACGCGTTGAACGAGTTGGGTGCCGAGCGGATCGGGCACGGCATCTCCGCCGCGCAGGACCCGCAGCTGCTCGCGTACCTGGCCGAGCGGCAGATCGGAATGGAGATCTGCCCGACGTCCAACGTCCGTACCCGGGCGGTGGCCACCCTCGACGAGCACCCGCTGCCCCGGCTGGTCGAGGCCGGGCTGCTGGTCACCATCAACTCCGACGACCCGCCGATGTTCGGCACCACCCTCAACGACGAGTACGCGGTGGCCGCCCGCCTGCTCGGCGTCGGCGCCGAAGGGCTGGCCGGGCTGGCCCGCAACGCGGTGACCGCGTCCTTCCTGGACGCCGCCGGCCAGCAGCGGATCCTCGCCGAGATCGACGCGTACCTCGCCACCGCCGGCTGAGCCGATCGGCCGCTCGGGTGCCGGCCGGGCCGGTTGGCCGAGCCGGGCCTATTGGTTGAGCCGGGCCTGTTGGTGAGCCGGGCCGGTTGGTTGAGCAGGGCGCGCGGCGGGAGCGTGGGTGTGGGGGGACCTGTGGCTCCCGCCGCGCGCGCGGCTCCACCGGCCGGGGGTGCGTGGTGCGCTCGGCCGGTGGAACTGGTGGGTTCGTGCTGTGATCCTGTCAGCCCGCAGCCGATCCGACGCGGTCGTTAACCGCGATCTAAGGAAGACTTGCGCCGGCGCACAGCCCCGGGTCCGGTCGGGTCAGTCGTCGGTGGGGCGCTGGCGGGGCCAGCGACGTCCGGTGGCCTTCGTGTCCCGGGCGTCGCGCGCCATCCGACCGACCAGACCGAAGCGGCTGACCTGCCGGGGCGTCGCCTCCGGGTCGGCGAGCAGCATCACCACACTGGCCCCGCCCAGCCGGGCGCGGTCGATGCTCACCGAGCCGTTGGCCTGCAACGCGACCCGCTTGGCGATGTCCAGCCCGAGCCCGGTCGAGCCCTGGTCACTGGCGCCCCGGCGCAGCGCCCGGTCCGGGTTGGCGATGCCGGGGCCGGCGTCGTCGATCCGGATCGCCACGTAACCGTCGCGCCGGGACACCGCCACCTCGAACGCGGTGCCCTGCGGGGTGTAGCGGAAAACGTTGCCGATCACCGCGTCCAGCGCGGCGGCCAGTTCGGCCCGCGGCACCGGCGCCGGGATACGCAGCTGGGCGCCGTTGACCCGGTGCGGCCGGTTCTGGTCGCCGGCCAACGCCGCCCAGAACACCATCCGGTCCCGGACCACCTCGCTGACGTCGCACATCGCCGGCCCGGCCTCGAGCGCCACCGTCTTACGGGTGGTCTTGATCAGCACGTCGATCTCACCCTCCAGGGTGACGATCGCCTGCCGGATCCGCCGGATCCCGCGCAGCCGGTCCAACTCCGCCGGGCTGAACGAACCCACGCTGGTGTCGTCGGACTCCAACGCCTCCGCGTCCAACCGCAGCACCGTCAACGGGGTACGCAGACGATGAGACAGGTCGGCGACCAACTCCCGCTCGTCGGTGCGGGCCGCGTCCAGGCGGTCCGCCATCCGGTTGAAGGCGTACCCGGCCTCGGCCAGCTCGCGCGGACCGGTCGGCTCGACGCGTACGCCGAGGTCGCCGTCGCCGATGGAGAGCGCGGCCTTGACCAGACCGCGGGTGGAGTCCACCGCGCGGGCAGCGACCCGGTCGACCACCAGCACCGCCGCGCCGGCCATCGCCGCGCCGACGGCGAACAGCAGCAACCAGGTGCCGCCGGCGCCCTCGCCCAGCGTCGACTCCGGTAGGAACACCTCGACCACGGCTGTGCGGTCACCGAGGACGACCGGATCGAGCCGGGCCGCACCCCCGTCGACGTCGACTACCAACGACTGGCGCTCGGAGCGGGCCCGGTCCAGGTCGCTGCCGCTGGCCCGACCAGCGGTTTCGTCCAACCCCAACCCGTGCACAACGGGCCGGGTGGGGGCGCCTTCGGCGCTGGCCACCACGGCACGCTCGACGACCGCCGGGTCGGTGCTCACCGCCAGCGCGCCCGTCACCAGCGCGCTGCGCCGCGCCGCGTCGGCGATCGCCTCGTCCCGACTCTGCTCGCGCAGGCTGAGCCCGAGCGGGATCAGGAACGCGAGCGCCACGAGACTGCACATGCCGGCCGTGAGCAGGGCCAGCGCCGTCCTCAGTCCGGTGCCACCAGCCGGAATCCGACCCCCCGCACGGTGCGCAGGTAGCGCGGCTTCGCCGCGGACTCGCCCATCTTTCTGCGGAGCCAGTACAGGTGAACGTCGATGGTCTGATCCTCGCCGACCGATGGCTGCCGCCATACCTCCTCCAAGAGTTCCCGGCGGGACACTACCCGCCCAGGTCGTGCGGCGAGATACGCCAACAGGTCGAATTCCTTGCGGGTCAGCGCCAGCGGCTCCCCGTCGAGCTGGGCGCTGCGCTCGCCCACGTCCACCCGCAGCCCGCCGACACTGTGCACAGCCGGCTGCACGGACCGACTGGCCCGGCCGGCCCGGCGCAGCACTGTGGTGATCCGGGCGTCCAGGTGCGCCCCGGTGAACGGCTTGACCATGTAGTCGTCGGCGCCGGCCCGCAGCAGCTTGACGACCGACTGCTCGTCGTCGCGGGCGGTGGCGATGATGATCGGAACGTCGGTGATGCCGCGCAACATCCGCAGCGCGTCCGAGCCGTCCAGGTCGGGTAGGCCGAGGTCGAGCACCACCAGGTCGGGTGTCTCCGCGGCGACCCGACGCAGGGCGTCCAACGCCGTACCCACGGCGTGCACGGCGTGCCCCCGGTCGGTGAGGGACCGCAGCATCGCGCCGCGTACGACGTGATCGTCTTCGACCAGGAGCACGGAGGCCACGACAAGACCGTACTTGGCCTGGCAAGTTGATCGCGTTGCGGCGTGCCTGGCGACCGGGCAAGCTGGTACGACGATGTCGTTCACCCTGTTCGCCGATGCCCGCCTGGCGCTCGCCCGGGACAGCCTCGCCGGTCTCTCCACCGGCGACGCGCTCGGCGCGCAGTACTTCCTGCCGGGGCCGGCGCCAGTGGATCTCGCCGCCGACGCGCTGCCGCCAGCGCCCTGGGAATGGACCGACGACACCGAAATGGCCTGCTCGGTCTTCGCTGAGTTGGCCGACTCCGGCGGCATCGACCGGGACCGGCTGGCCCTCTCCTTCGCCGGGCGATGCACTGAGCGCCGAGGCTACGGCGCGGGCGCGATGCTCATCCTGGGGCTGATCCGCGCCGGCACCCCGTGGCCGCTGGCCGCCGCCTCCGCCTTCGACGGGCAGGGTTCCTGCGGCAACGGCGCGGCGATGCGGGTCGGCCCGCTGGGCGCGTACTTCGCCGACTCGACAGCGCGCGCCGCGGCACAGGCGCGCGCGTCCGCCGAGGTGACGCACGCGCACCCGGAGGGGGTCGCCGGCGCTGTCGCTGTCGCCGTCGCCGCCGCGCTGGCCGCCCGAGCCCGCCTCGACGGGCACCGGCCGTCCCCGGAGCGGCTGCTCGCCGGGATCGCCGCCGCGCTCGACCCGGGCACCGAGGTGCATCGGGGCGTGTCCCGGGCTGCCGGGCTGCTCGGCCGGCCATTGCCCCGGGTGGTGGCGGCGCTCGGCAACGGCTCCCGGGTGACCGCCCAGGACACCGTCGGGTTCACCCTCTGGGTGGCCGCCACGCACCTGGACGACTACCCGGCGGCCATCCAGACGTGCGTACGGGCCGGCGGGGACGTGGACACCACTGCCGCCATCGTCGGCGCTGTGGTGGCGGCGCACACCGGCGTCGGCACCCCGGGCGGGGTGCCCGAGAAGTGGCTGGCCTCCCGCGAGCCGCTACCTACCTGGCTCCCCTGACCCCGAGGGCTGTCTGGTCCACCGGGCTGCCGTGGGCGGGCGCTGCCCCACGATCAACTCGGCTTTCTGCAAATCGGGTCGTCCGGGCGGCGGGGATGCCGCGGTTTCCTGAAAGCCGAGTGGATCACCGCGATGCTGCGGGAACAGCGGCTGCGGGTCGGCGGATTGCGGGTCGGCGGGCTGCGGTTCGGCGGGCTGCGGGTCGGCGGGCTGCGGTTCGGCGGATTGCGGGTTGGCGGGCGTCGGCTCTGGCGTTGCGGTGCCGTCTGCGCGGCCGGTTATCTCGGCCAGCGTCGCGGCCTCGTCCGGGTCGCCGGTCACCTCGGCGAGCGCGGTGGCCTCGTTAGGGTCGCGTCGGCGCCACCGGCTGACCAGCCAGCCGATCGCCGCGCCGCCGCCCAGCCCGGCCAGCAGGCCGGCGGCCAGCATCCCGTCGGCGCTGCCCTCGTCGGCACCGTCCGCCCGGGCCGGCGGTGCGGCGTCCACACCGTCGTCAGCTGCGGCCGGTGCGCCGGCCGCCGGGCCGGCGTGCCCGCCGTGTGCGGCCGGACCCGCCGCGTCGGGCGCCGCCGGCAGCAGGGCGAGCGTCGGGGCCCGGTGCGGGCCGGTGGCGTCCGCCCACCGGACCACAGTGCCATCGGCGTACGTCTGGACGACCTCGAAGGTGAGCCGCTCGGCCTGCGGCATCGGCCCCATGGAGAGCGCCAGCCGAGCCGGCCCGGGATCACTCGCACCGACCCGTACCCAGGTCACCGCGGTCGTCACAGTGCTCACCCCGGAGGAGTGGATACCGGCCACCGGCTTGTCCAGGGTGCGGGAGCTGATCCGGGGCGCCCAGCCGTTCACCGACATGGGGTAGACCTCGGCGATCGGCGCGTCGGCCGGCAGCCGTACCTCGATCTGGTTGGTCTTCGTGCCGGCCCGTTCCTCCGGAACGCTGAACTCCAGCCGTACCGCCTCGCCCTGCCGGGCCTCGCTCGGGGTGGTCGTCACGTCCGCCGCGTACGCCGTGCCAGGCCAGAGCAGCAGCCCAGCGGCGGTCACCGCGGTCGCCGCCATGATCCGCCGCCGACGGCCACCGCCGTACGTGCTCGCCATCTCGTGCCCCCATCCGTGTCGACGCGGCCGGCACCGGTTTCCGGCCACACCTTCTAGTTCGGCTGCGAGGCGCGAAAGGTTCAACGCCGGCGGTAGGGAGGTGCCCTTCCCGGTCGGGGGCGGGGCGACCGATAGCATCGGCAGGAGCCGAGGATCGGCACCGTTTCGTACCACTTGGAGGAGTCACCGTGTCCGCACCCCGTACCCCCGCCGTGGCCGACCCCGTCGTCGTCGCCGCCGGGACCACGGCGGCCGACGCGGTGGCCGCGGCCGGACTGCCCGCGAACGGCCCCAAGGCGATCGTCGTGGTCCGCGACCCGCAGGGCCAGCTACGCGACCTGGACTGGACGCCGGCCGAGGAGACCGTCGTCGAGCCGGTCAGCCTGGATTCGCCCGACGGGCTCACCGTGCTGCGTCACTCCACCGCGCACGTCCTCGCCCAGGCCGTACAGGACATCTTCCCCGAGGCCAAGCTGGGTATCGGCCCGCCCATCGAGAACGGCTTCTACTACGACTTCGACGTCGCCAAGCCGTTCCAGCCAGATGACCTCAGCAAGCTCGAGAAGCGCATGCAGGAGATCATCAAGTCCGGGCAGCGGTTCCGCCGCCGCCGTTTCGGCAGCCTGGACGAGGCGCGCTCCGAGCTGGCCGACGAGCCGTTCAAGCTGGAGCTGATCGAGGTCAAGGGCGAGGGTCTGGACACCGACGAGGTGATGGAGGTGGGCGGCGGCGAGCTGACCATCTACGACAACCTCGACGCCAAGGAGGACAAGGTCTGCTGGTCGGACCTGTGCCGGGGCCCGCACCTGCCGACCACCCGCCTGATCGGCGCGTTCAAGCTGATGCGCTCCGCCGCCGCGTACTGGCGGGGGTCGGAGAAGAACCCCCAACTACAGCGGGTGTACGGCACCGCGTGGCCGACCCGCGACGAGCTCAAGGCGTACCTGAAGCTGTTGGAGGAGGCCGCCCGGCGCGACCACCGCAAGCTCGGCGCGGACCTCGACCTGTTCAGCTTCCCCGACGAGATCGGCTCCGGCCTGGCGGTCTTCCACCCCAAGGGCGGCATCATCCGCCGCGAGATGGAGCACTACTCGCGGCGGCGGCACGAGGAGGCGGGGTACGAGTTCGTCAACACCCCGCACATCACCAAGGCACAGCTGTTCCAGACCTCCGGTCACCTGCCGTACTACGCGGACACCATGTTCCCGCCCATGCAGCTTGAGGGCGCGGACTACTACCTCAAGGCGATGAACTGCCCGATGCACAACCTGATCTTCAGGTCGCGCGGGCGGTCGTACCGGGAGCTGCCGCTGCGGATGTTCGAATTCGGCACCGTCTACCGGTACGAGAAGTCCGGCGTCGTGCACGGCCTGACCCGGGTCCGTGGCCTGACCCAGGACGACTCGCACATCTACTGCACCCGTGAGCAGATGGCCGGCGAGCTGTCCACGCTGCTCAGCTTCGTGCTCGACCTGCTGCGCGACTACGGCCTGGACGACTTCTACCTGGAGCTGTCGACCCGGGACGACTCGCCCAAGTTCATCGGCGCCGACGAGGACTGGGCCGAGGCCACCGAGGCGCTGCGGACCGCCGCCGCGACCTCCGGCCTGGACCTGGTTCCCGACCCGGGCGGCGCGGCGTTCTACGGGCCGAAGATCTCCGTGCAGGCCCGTGACGCCATCGGCCGGACCTGGCAGATGTCCACCATCCAGGTCGACTTCAACCAGCCGGAGCGGTTCGCGTTGGAGTACCAGGCCGCCGACGGCAGTCGCCAGCGGCCCGTGATGATCCACCGTGCGCTGTTCGGGTCGATCGAGCGGTTCTTCGGAGTGCTCACCGAGCACTACGCAGGCGCCTTCCCGGCCTGGCTGGCGCCGGTGCAGGTGGTGGGCATCCCGATCCGCGAGGACCACACCGACTACCTGCACGGCTTCGTCGCGGCGCTGCGCGCCGAGGGCATCCGCGCCCAGGTGGACGCTGGCGACGACCGGATGCAGAAGAAGATCCGGACGGCGCAGCAGCAGAAGATCCCGTTCATGGTGATCGCCGGTGACGACGACGTGGCCGCCGGCACCGTCTCGTTCCGCTACCGCGACGGCTCCCAGCGCAACGGGGTACCGGTCGCCGAGGCGGTGACCCACGTGCTGGACGTGGTCAGCTCACGGACCAACATCGGCCCGTCCGCCGCCGCGGAGTAAACGGCACCACTGCGCGCCGCCAGCGCGCCGCCCGCAACCCGCCCACGGCTCGCCCGCAACCCGCTCGACGGGGCCCGCTCGACGGGGCCCGCTCGACGGGGCCCGCTCGCGGCCCGCGCGGCGCTCGCGCCCTGCATGATCGCGCTCGATCCAGGAAGTAGTGGCCTCCCCGGTGGGGGAAGCCACTACTTCCATGTTCGAGCGCGATCTTCGCCAGGAAGGAGGTGGCGCGAGAGCGCGGCGTCCGGAGGCAGCGCCGGGAGCGCGGCGCCCGGAGGCAGCGCGGGGAGCGCTGCGCCGGGGGGTAGCGCCGGGAGCGCGGCGCCCGGAGGTGGCGCGAGGGTGCTGCGCCCGGGAGCGGTGGCGGGTGTCAGATGCCGCAGTTCGGCGCTGACCAGCCTCCGACCGCTGCCACGTGGGTGTGGTCGTTGTGATCGGGGTAGCCGGGGCCGAGGATCTGCCCGAAGCCGTGGTTGCGGGCCTGCTGCGCCAGCCGGCAGAACGACGGGGAGCCGACCAGGTCCACCCCGTCGCCGTACAGGTGTCTGCTGTTCGACGCTCCGCCGACGGCGCTGTTGCAGGCGTAGCTGCGGAAGCTGCTGCTGATCGCGATGGTCACGTCGCCGAGGGCGTGGCGCATGGCCTGGAGTTTCCACATCGAGACGAGCGCGTTGAACCGGGCGGTGCTCGCCGAGACCGCGCCGCCGGACCAGTCGCTGTTGCACTTGTTCAGTTCGGGGTAGCTGAAGTTGGCCGGGGTGCAGTCGTCGTCCTGGAGGGCGTAGAGCCGGTTGAACGTCTGTGGGCCGGCGATGCCGTCGGCGGGCAGCCCGTACGCCTGCTGGAAGCGGATCACCGCCGATCGGGTGGCTGGGCCGTACGCGCCGTCGAGGGTGAGCACCGCGCCGTAGCCGGGGTAGCCGGCGACCCGGATCTGGAGTTGCCGGACGTCCTCGCCGGATGCCCCCTGGGACAGGGTGCGTCCCCAGGTGTAGCAGCCGTCCGCCTGGGCCGCGCCGGCGGTGACTGTGACGCCGGCCACTGTGGTGGCGGCGGTCAACGCCAGTGCCGCGAGGAATCTGCCGAGCCGTCGGAACATGGAGCCCTCCATCAATGCATGGAAGTACGTGGATGCATGGAAGTTTCATGCTTCGACTTTGATCCGTCAAGAACTTGCAGTCCCGGGTTACCCGAAAGGCGGGTGTCGCGGCCTGCCCCCGGGGCTCCGTAGGATCGGCTCGTGACAGGGGCGGAACGGCACACGGACAGTGACGGCATGGCGGACGGCCTGGAGCGGCTCTGGACGCCGCACCGGATGACCTACATCTCCGGCGAGGACCGCCCGGCCGAGGGCTACGAGAAGCCCACCGGGTGCCCCTTCTGCCGGGGGCCGCAGCTGCCTCCGGAGGAGAGCCTGGTGGTGGCCCGGGGCGAGCACGTCTTCGTGGTGCTCAACCTCTACCCGTACAACCCGGGGCACCTGTTGGTCTGCCCGTACCGGCACGTCGCCGACTACACCGACCTGGACGTGCCGGAGACCACCGAGCTGGCGTCGTACACCCAGACCGCCATGCGGGTGATCCGCAAGGTCAGCAACGCCCACGGCTTCAACCTGGGCATGAACCAGGGCGGGGTGGCCGGCGCCGGCATCGCCGCGCACCTGCACCAGCACGTGGTGCCCCGCTGGGGCGGCGACGCGAACTTCATGCCGGTCATCGGCCGCACCAAGGTCCTGCCGCAGTTGCTCGGCGACACCCGCGACCTGCTCGCCCGCGCCTGGCCGTCCTGACCGCCGCCGGCCGCGCCGCGCCGGTCGCGCGACCCGCGCACCGGTCCGGCTAGTCGGCGCGCAACAGCGGCGTCAGCTCCGACCAGCTCTCCACCCGGTGTACGCGGGGCAGCAGCGCGGCGTGCGCGGCGACCTCGGCCTTTCGGGGCCGGAACAGGAAGCGGTGCGGCACCGAGTCGAGATAGCCGAGCACCTCAAGCTTGTCGTCCACGAAGTGGGTCAGGTCGAGGCGGCTGGCGATCGGCGCCTTGTCCGGTCGGGTGCGGCAGAAGTGCACCCGCTCCACCGGGACGCCGGTGCGCGCCGGAAAGTCGTGGTGGGCCAGCCACTCCCGGGTGCGCCGCTCGGTGGCCTCCCCGCACTTGGACACCAGGTGCACCTCGTCGAACGCCGGGCCGAGCGCCGCGAGCGCGTCGAACGCCCCGACGACGGCCGGGGTACGCAGGTAGTGCGCGCCGAAGAACGAGGTGTCCGCGTCGTCGTCGGCCGGCTCGATGATCACTCCGCCGATGTCCACTCCGAGCCGTCGCATGGCGTTGATCATGCCGGACCGTGACCGTCTCCGTGCGCCCGAGTGTCCGCCCGCGGATCTGCTACGCCCCGGCCCGTCGAAGGTGGCACGATCGGCCGATGGCAGTCACGACACGGGTGTTGGGGCGCAGCGGCATCGAGGTCAGCGCCCTCGGCATGGGGTGCTGGGCGATCGGCGGACCCTGGGCGGAGGGCACTCAGCCACTGGGCTGGGGCGCTGTCGACGACGACGAGTCGGTGCGGGCGGTACGCCGGGCACTCGATCTGGGGATCACCCTCTTCGACACCGCCGACACGTACGGGGCCGGGCACGGTGAGCGGGTGCTCGGTCGGGCGCTCGCCGGCCGCCGCGACGACGCCGTGATCGCCACCAAGTGGGGTTACACCTTCGACGAGGCGAGCCGGCAGGCCACCGGCGAGGACGCGTCGCCCGGGTACCTGCGCAGTGCCGTGACCGCCTCACTGCGCCGGTTGAACACCGACCGGATCGACCTCTATCAGCTGCACCTGGCCGAGCTGGCGGTGCCGAGGGCGCAGGCGCTGATCGGGACCTGCGAGGACCTGGTGGCCGAGGGCCTGATCCGCGCGTACGGGTGGAGCACCGACCGCACCGACCGGGCTGCCGCGTTCGGGCACGCCGCCGCCGGTGCCACCGCCGTGCAGCACGCCCTGTCGGTGCTGCGCGACGCACCCGAGCTGCTCGCCGTCTGCGAAAAGTACGACCTGGCCAGCGTCAACCGGGGTCCGCTCGGGATGGGGCTGCTCACCGGCAAGTACACGGCCGGGTCGACGTTGCCCCGCGACGACGTACGCGGGCTGGCCCCGGGCTGGTTGGAGTGGTTCCGGGGTGGCCGGCCGGCACCGGAGTGGCTGCGTCGGGTCGGCGCGGTTCGTGCCGCGCTCACCGCCGACGGGCGCACCCTCGCCCAGGGCGCGTTGGGCTGGATCTGGGCGCGCAGCGGTCGCACCATCCCGATCCCGGGCTGTCGTACGGTCGCCCAGGTCGAGGAGAACGCCGCCGCGCTGCACCGGGGCCCGCTGCCGGCGGACCAGTTCGTCGAGGTGGAGCGTCAGCTCGCCGCCGTACGCACCGCAGCCCTCCGCGACGCCGACCGCCCCCACTGGCCCCGCCCCACCCACCCCACAGTCCACCCATAGCCCTCCCCGCGTGCCCCCTCCTGCGTCGATCATGGAAGGGCGGGCCAACCCTCGCCGATCTTGCACTTTCTGCGGGGACTTATGCCGTGAGAGCGACATAAGGACGACCGAAAGTGCAAGATCGCCGGGGCGGGGCGGGGCGGGGCGGGCCGGGCCGGGCCG
>NZ_JAKKFH010000047.1 GCF_022230925.1 Micromonospora alfalfae
AACCACCGGTTGAGCCCGCCGTCTGAACGGAAACTGTCCAAGATCTGCTGTGGCTGGCGTTCCGGTGGCGGGCGCCTCGCTGACGGGGTCAGGCCAGTCCGGCGCGGCGCAGGGCTTCCGCCATCGCGTCATTGGCCGGCGCCGGCGCGCCCTGCCGCTGCTGCCCGCCACGACCGCCCTGGCCGCCGCCACGACCGCCCTGGCCGCCGCGACCGCCCTGCTGCCCGCCGCCACGACCGCCCTGCGGGCCACCGGACGTGCCCTGCCCGCCGCCGCGACCGCCCTGCGGCGCGCGCTGCGCCGGGCCACCACGCCCCTCCTGGCTCGTCCGACCACCACCACCACCGGCGGCGGGCTCGTCGTCGAGGCGCAGGGTCAGCGAGATGCGCTTACGGGGTACGTCCACGTCGAGCACCCGGACCTTGACCACGTCACCGGACTTCACCACGTCGCGGGGGTCCTTCACGAAGGTCCGGGACAGCGCCGACACGTGCACGAGACCGTCCTGGTGCACCCCGACGTCGACGAACGCGCCGAACGCGGCCACGTTGGTGACCACGCCCTCCAGCACCATGCCCGGGTTCAGGTCGCTGATCTTCTCCACCCCTTCGACGAAGGTGGCGGTGCGGAACTCCGGGCGGGGATCGCGGCCCGGCTTCTCCAGCTCGGCGAGGATGTCGGTGACGGTGGGGAGGCCGAACCGGTCGTCGACGAAGTCGGTGGCCCGCAGCCCGCGCAGGATGCCGCTCTTGCCGATCACCGAGCGCAGGTCCTGCCCGGTGGTGGAGAGGATGCGGCGCACCACCGGGTACGCCTCGGGGTGCACGCTGGAGGAGTCCAACGGGTCGTCGCCGCCGGGGATGCGCAGGAAGCCGGCGCACTGCTCGAACGCCTTCGGCCCGAGCCGGGCCACCTTCTTCAGTTCGGTACGCGTCCGGAACGGCCCGTTGGCGTCCCGGTGCAGCACGATGTTCTCGGCCAGGCCGGCGCCGATCCCGGAGACCCGGGTCAGCAGCGGCGCGGAGGCGGTGTTGACGTCCACGCCGACCGCGTTCACGCAGTCCTCCACCACCGCGTCCAGCGACCGGGACAGCTTCACCTCGGACAGGTCGTGCTGGTACTGGCCGACGCCGATCGAGCGCGGGTCGATCTTGACCAGCTCCGCGAGGGGGTCCTGGAGGCGGCGGGCGATGGAGACCGCGCCGCGCAGCGACACGTCCATCCCGGGCAGCTCCTGCGAGGCGTACGCGGAGGCGGAGTAGACCGACGCGCCGGCCTCGGAGACCATCACCTTGGTCAGGTTGAGCTGCGGGTGCCGGGCGATCAGGTCACCGGCGAGCTTGTCGGTCTCGCGGGAGGCGGTGCCGTTGCCGATGGCGATCAGCTCCACCCCGTGCGCCCCGGCCAGCCGGGCGAGGGTCTCCACCGACGCGTCCCACTGCCGGCGCGGCTCGTGCGGATAGATCGTGTCGGTGGCGACCACCTTGCCGGTGGCGTCCACCACCGCCACCTTCACGCCGGTCCGCAGGCCCGGGTCCAGACCCATTGTGGGCCGGGTGCCGGCCGGCGCGGCGAGCAGCAGGTCCCGCAGGTTGGTGGCGAAGACCCGGACGGCCTCCTCCTCGGCCGCCTGCCACAACCGCATCCGCAGGTCCGCGCCGAGGTGGATGAGGATCCGGGTACGCCACGCCCAGCGGACCGTGTCGGTCAGCCACCGGTCGGCCGGGCGGCCCGCGTCGGACACCCCGAACCGGCCGGCGATGGCCGCCTCGTACCGGGTCGGGCCGGTCGGTACGGCGTCCGCCTCACCAGCCTCCTCCGACTCCATGGTCAGGTCGAGCACGCCCTCCTTCTCGCCCCGGAACATCGCCAGGATCCGGTGTGAGGGCAGCTTCGGGTACGGCTCGGAGAAGTCGAAGTAGTCGGCGAACTTCGCGCCGGCCGTCTCCTGACCCTCGCGTACCCGGGAAACCAGCCGGCCCCGCGACCACATCTGCTCGCGCAGCGTGCCGATCAGGTCGGCGTCCTCGGCGAAGGTCTCGATGAGGATGGCCCGCGCGCCCTCCAGCGCGGCGGCGGCGTCGGCGATGCCCTTCTCCTCATCGACGAACCCGGCGGCGGTGGTGCGCGGGTCCTGACCGGGGTCGGCCAGCAGCGTCTCGGCCAACGGGGCCAACCCGGCCTCGCGGGCGATCTGCGCCCGGGTCCGTCGCTTCGGCTTGTAGGGGAGGTAGATGTCCTCCAGCCGGGACTTCGAGTCGGCGGCCATGATCTGCGCTTCGAGGGCCTCGTCCAACTTGCCCTGGCCGCGGATCGACTCCAGTACCGCGGCCCGGCGCTCGTCCAGCTCGCGCAGGTAACGCAGCCGCTCCTCCAGGGTGCGCAGCTGGGTGTCGTCGAGCAGGCCGGTGGCCTCCTTGCGGTAGCGGGCGATGAACGGCACTGTGGCGCCGCCGTCGAGCAGCTCCACGGCCGCCCGCACCTGACGCTCGGCCACGCCGAGCTCGTCGGCGATCCGCTGATGAACAGACTGGGTCACGATCTCGATCCGCCTTCAACTCGATCCGCCTTCAAAGAGCGGGTACCGCCTGCATTCTGCCGGGCGGCCCCCAGCGCTGTCGCCGCGCCCGGCCGGGGCGGAGGGCCGAACCGCCGCGTCCGGCCGGGGGTGACCGGCGGCGGTCCCGTCGGGCCTGCGCTAGCGTGGCGATCATGGAATCTGCTGCGGAGCCGCGCGCCCGGCGGCTCTTCGGCGGCAGCGCCCGGGCCCTCGGCGACCTCACGGCCAACCCGTTCCGTGCCGACCGGGACCGGATCGTCGGCTCGCCGTTCTTCGCCCGCCTCGGTGGTGTCACCCAGGTGATCAGCCCGGTCGGCTCCGGGCTGCTGGTGCACAACCGGCTCACCCACAGCCTCAAGGTCGCCCAGGTGGCCCGGGCGGTCGCCGAGCGGTTGACCGCCGACGAGCGGTGGCGTGACCTGCTGGACAAGCTCGGCGGTTGCGACCCCGACGTGGTGGAGGCGGCGGCGCTCGCCCACGACCTCGGGCACCCACCGTTCGGGCACCTGGGGGAGCGGGTGCTGGACCGGCTGGCCCGCCAGCGCCTGGGTCTCTCCGACGGTTTCGAGGGCAACGCGCAGTCGTACCGGATCGTCACCAGTACCGAGATCCGCGGCGCGGCCACCACCGGGCTGGACCTGACCGCTGCGGTCCGCGCGGCAATGCTGAAGTACCCGTGGACCCGCCTGGACCACCCCGACCCGCACCCCCGCACCATGGATCCGCCGCCGCGCGGCGCCACCCCGCCGCCGGACGACCCGGAGAGCGGCTCCTCGAAGTTCGGCGCGTACCGCACCGAGCTGGACGACCTGCGGCAGGCCCGCGCGCCGTTCGCCGGTCGCATCCCGGACTGGCAGCAGACAGTGGAGGCGTCCGTGATGGACACCGCCGACGACATCGCGTACGCCATCCACGACGTGGAGGACTTCTACCGGGTCGGGGTGCTCCAGCAGGGGTCGGTCTCCGCCGAGTTGATGGCCTGGCAGCGCGAGAGCGGGCAGCTGCGGGCGATCACCGACGCGGCGCTGGTCACCGCGGCGCGGCGACCCGGGGCGGCGATCGAGCGGCTACGCCGGCAACTGCACCGCAAGGACGCCTGGATCGCGGACGACGACGCGTTCGCCGCCGCCGTCGAACACGTCCGCGAGGAGTTGGTGGACGGGCTGCTCGCGATGCCGTTCGACGGCTCGATCGAGGCCGAGCAGTACGTGGCCCGGTTCTCCGCCCGCTGGTCCACCCGCTTCGTCGAGGCGATCACTGTCACCGAACAGCCGTCGGTGCGCTCCGGGCACGTGCTGCTGGGCTGCGCCCAGTGGCACGAGGTGCAGGTGCTCAAGTTCGTCCACCACCGGTTCGTGCTGGCCCGCCCGGACCTCGCCCTGCACCAGCGCGGCCAGGCCCGGCTGCTGGGCACCCTGGTCGAGGCGCTCTGGGAGTGGCTGCTCGACCCGGAGGAGGAGTCCCGGCTGCCCCGGCGGCTGCACGACCTGGTCGAGTTGGCCGAGGCGGAGCTGCACCCGCGTACGCCGGACCGGATCGGGCGTGCCCGGGGGCGAGCCATCGTGGACTTCGTCGCGCAGCTCACCGACGGTCAGGCGGTGGCCATGCTGGACGCGCTCTCCGGCCGGTCCGGCGCGCTCTGGACCGACGCGTTCGTGCTCTGACCCGACGTCAGGCCGCGACGGCCCGACGTCGGGCGACGGCCTGCTCGGCCTGACTCAGGCGACGGCCTGCTCAGGCACACGGCTTGCTCGGCCTGACTCAGGCCACGGCCTGCCACCAGCCGTCGACGGCGGGCGGCTCGTCGACCACCACCCGCTCGCCCGGCCGGGGCACGGCGAGCCGCACGTCGCGGGCCTTCGCCTCGGCCCACAGCCGGTCGACCGGCTCGGACCAGTCGTGCAGGGCCAGGTTGAACGTCGCCCAGTGCACCGGCACGAACAGCCCGCCGCGCAGGTCGAGGTGGGCGTCGACCGCCTCCTCGGGGAACATGTGGATCGTCGGCCAGGCCCGGTCGTACGCGCCGATCTGCATCAGCGTCACGTCGAACGGCCCGTGCTCGGCGCCGATCTCGGCGTACCCGTCGAAGTAGCCGGAGTCGCCGGTGTAGAAGACCTTGCGGCGGGCCCCGGCCACCACCCACGAGCTCCAGAGCGTGCCGTCGCGGCGCAGCCCGCGTCCGGAGAAGTGCTGGGCGGCGGTGGCGGTGATCTCCAGGCCGGCGACCCGGTGCGACTCGGACCAGTCCAGCTCGATGATCCGTTCGGCGGGGACGCCCCAGCGGTCCAGGTGCGCGCCCACGCCGAGCGGCACCAGGAACGGCGCTGACTGCCCGGCGAGCAGCGCTCGCACGGTTGCCATGTCGAGGTGGTCGTAGTGGTCGTGCGAGATCAGGATGGCGTCCAGCGGGGGCAGCTCGTCGATGCCGACCGGTGGCTCGTGCAGCCGGCGCGGGCCGACCAGGCCCGACGGGGAGCACCGCTCGCTCCACACCGGGTCGAGCAGCACCCGGCGGCCCTCGATCTCGATCAGGGTCGAGGCGTGGCCGTACCAGACGATGTTGAGCTCGTCGGCGGTGTCGGCGGCCGCCGACGCGCCGACGCTGGGGCGCACCAGTGGCACGGCTACCGTCGGACGCCGCTTCTGCTTGCCGAAGATCAGCTCGCGGACCAGGTTGCGCCCCGGCTCGGCGATCATCGTTCGGGTGCCGGCCCGGTTGTGGAAGGTGCCCTCGCGGAACTGCGGCGAGCGGGCCGCCCGCTCGGCCCGCGCACCGCTGAGCCGGCCACCCAGCGCCGCCGGCACATCCCGGGCGACCCAGGCCAGGCCGGCCAGCGCTGCCAGGCCGGCGGCGCCCCGCATCCGCCGCCCGAGCGACCGTTCGACGTCCGTGTTCTGCGCTCGTGCCATTGCCGTCCCTCCGACGTGTCCGCCCTACACGGTAGTCACCCGGACCGACCCGTGCCTCGGTGGTCGCCACGCCGGGTCGGTCGCCGGCAAGCGGCGACCGACCCGGGACGAGCTCAGAGCGTGCCCTAGGGCGTGTGTCGGAAGTGCTGGCCGGCCTGCGCCGAGCCCAGCCGTCGCCCGGCGGCGTTGTCGCCGGGCGACGCCTGGACTCCGGCTCGGCTCGACCGACACTTCCGAAACACCCCCTAGCCGCCGTTGCTGGGGCGTCGGGCGGTGATCCGGAACGTCCTGCCGACGCCCGCGATCCGGTCCACGGCGGCCAGGAACTTCGGGCCCATGGCGGCCCGGGCCTGCACGGCCGGGTGGGTCGCGCCGAAGTCCTCCGGGTTGGCCTGCCCGTCGGCGAAGAGGGCGTAGGTGAGCACCGCCGCGCCGGAGCGGTCGAAGATCACGCCGGCCTCGTGCCGGGCGTCGGCGAACCAGCCGGCCTTGGTGGCGATCCGGGCCCGCTCGTCGGAGGACATGGTGCGCCGGATGCCGTCGGTGAACGCCACCGGGGAGCGCAGGATGCCCAACAGGTACGTCGTCGAGGCGGGGGAGAGCAGCGTGCCGGCGACCAGGGCGCGCAGCAGGTCGTGCGTCTCCCGGGGGGTGCTGGTGCCGAGGAAGAACCGGTTCGGGTTGGCCACCGGCTGGACCTGGGTGTTCGGGAAGCCCTTGGCGACCAGGATGGAGTTGATCTCGGCCGCCGGGGCGACCAGCCCGCACAGCCGCACCGCCGTGTCGTCCGAGACGGTCAGCAGGTTGGCCAGCACATGCCCGATGGTCACCAGACTCGGGTACGCGCCGTCCAGGCTGAAGATGCCGTCACCGCCCGGTACGACGATCGCGGCGCTCACCTCGACCTGCTGGTCCAGGGTGAGCAGCCCTCGGTCGACCTTGTCGAGCACCGCCGTGGCGACGGCGATCTTGTTGACGCTGTACGCCTCGATCCGCCGGTCCGCGTCAGCCTCCACCGCTACCACCGGCGCGCCGGCCGGGTCGGCGACGCTGACGTACGCCTGCCAGTTGCCGCCGGCCTCGGCGCTGTGCTTGGTGAAGATGGAGGAGACCCGACGGGCGGCCCGTGCGGGGGTGGTCGGCGACGCCTCGGTGGTCTCGGCGGCACTCGCCGGGGCGGCGGCGCCCAGCACCGTGCCGGCGGTGGCCACAGTGCCCAACCCGAGCGCGGTTCTGCGGTTCAGTCGCATTGTCAATCGTCTCCCCGATCGTGGTGTGCCATAGCGCTTGCTGGCCCACCACCCTAGGCGAGTTGATCGATGCACGATGCCCCCGAATATGTCCCGAACAGTCCCGAACAGGTCAACCGAACCGTCGGCGCAGCGCGTTGCCCACCGCACCCACCGGCCCAGACACGAGTTGCCGCAGGTCGGGCAGGTGGCCGCCGCGGACCGCCTCGCCGGCCGGGTTCGGAGCGAAGACCGAGCCGTCATGCGCGGCGACCGACCGTCCACTCAGGCCGGCGGCCCGCATCAACGGCCCGACGAGGACGTCGTAGACCCCCGGCAGGACGGTGAAGCCGGCCCGCAGCACCACATTGAGTCGGCCCACCGACACCTCCCGCCGGGGCCGGTCCACACAGTCCACGATGGTCCTTGCCACCCGCTGCGGGCCGGCGACCGGTGGCGGAGGTCGCCCGATCCGGCCCAGATAGTTGGCCGCCTGCTGGTACACGGGTGTGTCCACGCTGCCCGGGTTGACCAGACACAGCCGGATCTTCGGGCTGTCGCGCAACTCCTGCTGCACGGTTCGGGCGAGCCCCTGCAACCCCCACTTGCTCGCCACGTACGCGCTCATGTACGGGGCGGTGATGTGCCCGAGCACCGAACCGGTGAGGATCAGCGTGCCCGCCCCGGTGGCCCGAAAGTGCCGCAGCGCCACCCGCACCGAACCGGCGGCGCCGAGCAGATCGGTCCGTACCACCTGGTCGAAGACCTGTTCCGGCAGCTCGTCGAAGCGACCGTAGGCCATCACCGCCGCCGTGTGCACCCACACGTCGACGCGGCCGAAGCGGTCGATCGCGGCGTGTGCGAGCGCGTCCAGCGCGCCCGGCTCGGTCACGTCGGTCGGCACTGTCAGCACGTCGACGTCGGCGCACTCCGCGCGTACCTCGGCCAGGGTCGTGGTGGCGCGAGCGGCGAGGACCAGGCGGTCGCCGCGCTCGGCGAACGCCCGGGCCGTCGCCCGGCCGATCCCGCTGCTCGCGCCAACGATCACGACCACCCGGCTCACGGCACCGGCTGCGTTCGTGACTGCGGGGCCCGCAACCCCGGCTCGCTCCTCGCACTCATGGTTCGAGCACTACCTTGATGCAGCCGTCCTCCTTCTTCTGGAACATCTCGTACGCCTGCGGCGCCCGGGCCAGCGGCAACCGGTGGGTCCGCAGGTCCTCCACGCCCAGCGGGTCGTCGTCACCGGAGAGCAGCGGCAGGATCTCGTCGGTCCACCGGCGTACGTGACACTGCCCCATCCGCAGCTGGATGCCGCGGTCGAACATCTCCATCAGCGGCATCGGGTCCGCCTCGCCGCCGTACACCCCGGAGACCGACACGGTGCCCCCGCGGCGAACCCCCTTGACCGCGGCGTGTAGGACTGAGAGCCGGTCCATGGCGGCCCGGTCGGTCACCGTCTGGGCCAGCTTGTCCGGCAGCAGCCCGACAGCGGCGTGGGCGAACTTGCCGACCGGCGAACCGTGCGCCTCCATCCCGACCGCGTCGATCACGGCGTCCGGGCCGCGACCGTCGACCAGATCGATCAACGCGCCCGGCACGTCGGACAGTTGGCTGACGTCGAGCACCTCGATGCCGTGCCGGCGGGCCAGCTCCAACCGCTCGGGCACCAGGTCCAGCCCGATCACCCGGCCCGCGCCGAGGTGGCGGCCGATCCGCGCGCAGAACTGCCCGACCGGGCCCAGGCCGAAGACGGCCAGGGTGCCGCCCTGTGGGGTGTCCGCGTACTTCACCGCCTGCCAGGCGGTGGGCAGAATGTCGGACAGGTAGAGGTAGCGCTCGTCCGCGCCGGTCTGCGGGATCTTGATCGGCCCGAAGTGGGCCTGCGGGACGCGCAGGTACTCGGCCTGCCCGCCCGGCACCGAACCGTAGAGCGAGGTGTAGCCGAACAGGGACGCGCCCTTGCCCTCGCTGGTGACCTGGGTGGTCTCGCACTGCGCGTAGAGCTGGCGTGAACACATCCAGCAACTGCCGCAGGCGATGTTGAACGGCACCACCACCCGATCGCCCGGCTTGAGCCCGGTCACCTCCGACCCGACCTCCTCGACGATGCCCATCGGCTCGTGGCCCAGGATGTCGCCGGGCTTCAGGAACGGCCCGAGCACCTCGTACAGGTGCAGGTCGGAACCGCAGATCGCGGTGGAGGTGATCTTCACGATCGCATCGGTCGGTTCCTCGATCCGAGGGTCCGGGACCTCCTCGACCCGTACGTCTCGCTTGCCCTGCCAGGTGAGCGCCTTCATGTCCCTCATCCCTTCTCACTGCCGTCTCGGAAGACTGCTACCCGGGCGCGGGCACTTGAACCGGCCGCGTGGCCCTGGCCTGCCTTCGGCCGTGGGGGAGCGGTGTGGGGCCCTCTCAGGCGGAATCGAGTTGATCCACTCGCGTTCCTTGAAGTCGCGGTATCCGAGGCCCGGCGACAGGCCGACTTCCTGAAAAGAAGGCCCAAACGCCAGACCGCCGTACCCCCCGGAGAGCGCGGGGTACGGCGGTCTGGCGTGGTGCGGTGGACCTCAGGAACCGGGGGTGTTGTTGGCTCCCTTGGCGGTGGCCGCGAGGTAGTCGCGGTTGAGCCGGCCGATGGTGTTCAGCGGGATGCCCTTCGGGCAGGCCGGGGTGCATTCGCCGGCGTTGGTGCAGCCGCCGAAGCCGGCCTCGTCGTGCGCGTCGACCATGCCGATCACCCGGGTGTAGCGCTCGGGCTGGCCCTGCGGCAGCAGCGAGAGCTGGGTGAGCTTGGCGGCGGTGAAGAGCATGCCGGAGCCGTTCGGGCAGGCTGCCACGCAGGCGCCGCAGCCGATGCAGGCCGCCGACTCGAAGGCGGCGTCGGCGTTGGCCTTGGCCACCGGGGTGGAGTGGGCTTCGGGGGCGCTGCCGGTCGGCGCGGTGACGTAGCCGCCAGCGGCGATGATCCGGTCGAAGGCGCTCCGGTTGACGACCAGGTCCTTGACCACCGGGAAGGCGCTGGCCCGCCACGGCTCGATGTCGATGGTCTCGCCGTCGGTGAACTGCCGCATGTGCAGTTGGCAGGCGGTGGTGCCGCGCTGCGGCCCGTGCGCGTCGCCGTTGATCATCAGGCCGCACATGCCGCAGATGCCCTCGCGGCAGTCGTGGTCGAACGCCACCGGGTCCTCGCCCGCGAGGATCAGCCGCTCGTTGAGCACGTCGAGCATCTCCAGGAACGACATGTCCGGGGACACGTCGTCGACCGGGTAGGTCACCATCCGACCCTTGTCCTCAGGGCCCTTCTGGCGCCAGATGCGCAGGGTCAGGTTCACTTGTAGCTCCGCTGCGTGGGGTGGACGTATTCGAACTTCAGGTCTTCCTTGTGCAGCACCGAGGGCTCGCCGTCGGCGGTGAACTCCCAGGCCGCCACGTACGCGAACCGGTCGTCGTCGCGCTGCGCCTCACCGTCGGGGGTCTGGTGCTCGGCCCGGAAGTGGCCGCCGCAGGACTCCTCGCGGTGCAGGGCGTCGATGCACATCAACTCGGCCAGCTCGAAGAAGTCGGCCACCCGGCCGGCCTTCTCCAGCGACTGGTTGAGTTCCTCGCCGGTGCCGGACACCTTCACCCGCTGCCAGAACTGCTCGCGCAGGGCACGGATCTCGTCGATCGCCTTGCGCAGCCCGGCCTCGCTGCGCTCCATGCCGCAGTGTTCCCACATGATCTGGCCCAGTTCCCTGTGGAACGAGTCCACGGTCCGGTCGCCGTTGACAGCGAGCAGCCGCTGGACGCGGTCCTCGACGTCGGTGCGCGCCTCGACGGCCGCCGGGTGGCTGGCGTCGACCTTCTCGAGCGGACCGGAGGCCAGGTAGTTGGCGATGGTGGTGGGCAGCACGAAGTAGCCGTCGGCGAGGCCCTGCATCAGCGCCGAGGCGCCGAGCCGGTTCGCGCCGTGGTCGGAGAAGTTCGCCTCGCCGATCACGAACAGGCCGGGGATGTTCGACTGGAGGTCGTAGTCGACCCACAGGCCGCCCATCGTGTAGTGCACGGCGGGATAGATGCGCATCGGCACCTCGTACGGGTCCTCGCCGGTGATCCGCTCGTACATCTCGAAGAGGTTGCCGTACTTGGCCTCGATGGCCTTGCGGCCCAGCCGGCCGATCGCGTCGGCGAAGTCGAGGTAGACGCCGAGCTTGGTCGGCCCGACGCCCCGACCCTCGTCGCACACGTTCTTCGCGGCGCGGGAGGCGATGTCGCGGGGGACCAGGTTGCCGAAGGAGGGGTAGATCCGCTCCAGGTAGTAGTCCCGCTCGTCCTCCGGAATGTCCTTCGGGCTGCGGTCGTCACCCTTGGTCTTCGGCACCCAGACCCGGCCGTCGTTGCGCAGCGACTCGCTCATCAGGGTCAGCTTCGACTGGTGGTCGCCGGAGACCGGGATGCAGGTCGGGTGGATCTGCGTGTAGCACGGGTTGGCGAAGTACGCGCCCTTGCGGTGCGCGCGCCAGGTGGCGGTGACGTTGCAGCCCTTGGCGTTGGTGGAGAGGTAGAAGACGTTGCCGTAGCCGCCGGAGGCGAGCACCACGGCGTCGGCCATCTCGGTGCTGATCTCGCCGGTGACCAGGTCCCGGACCACGATGCCCCGGGCCTTGCCGTCCACCAGGACCAGCTCCAGCATCTCGTGCCGGGCGTTCATCTCCACGTTGCCCAGGCCGATCTGCCGCTCCAGGGCCTGGTACGCGCCGAGCAGCAGTTGCTGGCCCGTCTGGCCCCGGGCGTAGAAGGTGCGCTGCACCTGGGCGCCACCGAAGGAGCGGGTGTCCAGCAGGCCGCCGTACTCGCGGGCGAACGGCACCCCCTGGGCGACGCACTGGTCGATGATGTTGACCGACACTTCGGCGAGCCGGTGCACGTTCGACTCCCGGGAGCGGAAGTCGCCGCCCTTGACGGTGTCGTAGAAGAGCCGGTGCACGGAGTCACCGTCGTTGCGGTAGTTCTTCGCCGCGTTGATGCCGCCCTGCGCCGCGATGGAGTGCGCCCGGCGTGGGCTGTCCTGGTAGCAGTAGGACTTGACGTGGTAGCCCTGCTCGGCCAGGGTCGCGGCGGCGGAGCCGCCGGCCAGACCGGTGCCGACCACGATCACCGTCATCTTGCGGCGGTTGGCGGGGTTTACCAGCTTGGCCTCGAAGCGCCGGGTCTCCCAACGCTTCTCGACCGGGCCGGCGGGAGCCTTGGTGTCGGCGAGCGGGTCGCCCTCGGTGAAGAGTTCCATGTCAGGACACCAATCCGGTGAGTACGGCGAACGGGACCACCAGGTACCCGGCGCAGAGCAGCACGGCGAAGATCAGAGCCGCGGTTCGCGCCCTGCGCTCGCCGCGTGGCGTCTGCTGGCCGAGGCTGCGGAACGCGCTGAACGCGCCGTGGCGCAGGTGGAAGCCCACCGCGAGGATGGCCAGCGTGTAGAAGAGCGTGACGTACCAGCGCTCCGGGGCGAAGTCGGCGACGACGTTGCCGTACGGCTTGCTCTCGTTGCCGACCGGGTTCAGCGTCCCCGTGGTCAGGTCCAGCAGGTGGTAGATCACGAAGAGCAGGATGATCACGCCACCCCAGCGCATCGTGCGGGCCGCGTAGCTGCCGTTGACCTTTTTGCGGTGGGCGTACTTGACCGGCCGGGCGGCTCGGGCCCGCCGGGCCAGCACTGTGGCGGCCACGATGTGGGCGACGACAGCCACCACCAGCACGGTGCGCAGGATCCAGAGGAACCAGACGCCGGGCAGCAGTGGCTTGCCGATGTCGCGCAGCCAGTGCGCGTAGTGGTCGAACGAGGTTTCCCCCGTGAACACCTTGAGGTTGCCGAGCATGTGGGCGATGAGGAACAGCGCCAGCAGGATGCCCGTCACCGCCATGACGGCCTTGAGGCCGACGTTCGAGCGGATGGGCGACCGAGTCTTCGTGATTACCACAGGACCGACGCTAGGAGCACTTCGATCAGTCGTCCAATGCATCAAACTCGCAGTGTTGATAGCCGTAAGCTATTTAGATGCAGCTCCATCAGCTCCGGTACTTCGTCGCGGTGGCCGAAGTACGACATTTCACCCAAGCCGCCGACCTGGTGGGCATCACTCAGCCTTCTCTCAGTAAGCAAATTCACGCTCTGGAGGCCGACCTCGGAGCCCCACTGTTCGAGCGGCTAAGGGGCAACATCGCGCTCACCGCGGCGGGTGAGGTGCTGCTGCCGTTGGCCACCCGGATCCTCGCCGACGTGGAGACAGCGACCCGAGAGGTCCAGGAACTGGTCGGGCTGCGCCGGGGCCGCGTCCGCCTCGGGGCCACCCCCAGTCTGGCCACCTCACTCGCCCCGCCGGTGCTGCGCCGCTTCCGCGACGCGCACCCCACCATCGACCTGCGCGTCGAGGAGGGCGGCTCCCAGGACCTGGTCCGCGACCTGCTCCGCGGCGACCTCGACCTGGCCCTGATCATCATGCCGGCACAGGGGGCCGACCCGGGGCTGCGGGTCGACCCGATCCTGCGGGAGAGCCTGGTGGTGGCCTCGGTGGGGGAGGTGGCGACCGCGTCGACGACAGGGGAGCTGCGCATCACCGACCTGCGGGACCAGCCGATGGTGATGTTCCGGGAGGGGTACGACCTGCGCGACGCGACCATCCAGGCGTGTCGGGAGGCGGGCTTCGAACCCACCTTCGCCGTGGACGGCGGCGAGATGGACGCGGTGCTCAGCTTCGTCGAGGCGGGGCTCGGCATCGCTCTCGTGCCCGGCATCGTGCTGGCCCGCCGGCCGGGCGTGCGGATCACCCCGCTCGCCCCGCCCGGGGTGCGGCGGACCATAGCGGTGGCCCGTCGGCGCGACGTCGTACCCACCCACGCCGGTCGGGAGCTTCGGCGCATCCTGCTCGACTACATCCAGTCGGCGATCGACCTCAGCGAACTGCCCCCAGGCGTCGAGCCACTGACCTGACCCCCGACCGGGCTCGGTCAGCGGCCCTCGGCGTCGTCCATCGCCCGGTAGATCCGCTGCTCGGAGACGGGGTACGGGGTGCCCAGCGCCTGGGCGAAGACGTTCACCCGCAGCTCCTCGATCATCCAGCGGATCTGCCGGACGGCCGACTCCTGGCGGCGGGCCGGCGACAGGTTGGCGAGCAGGTCGGCGTACTCCTTCTGCACCACGGCGATCCGGTCCTGCTGCTGGCGGTCCCGCTGCGGGTTGCCGCCCAGCCGTTCCAGTCGACGCTCGATGGCGGTGAGGTAGCGCAGCAGGTCGGGCAGGCGCGCGTACCCGGTCTCGGTGATGAAACCGGCGTGCACCAACCCGGCGAGCTGGTTGCGGATGTCGGCCAGCGCCGCCACCACGGCGAGGTTGCGGGTCGCACCGAGCCGCTGCTCGACGGCGTACGCGGCGGCGAGGACCTTGCGGACCCGCTCCATCACCTCGACGACGGTGTCGACCAGGTCGGCGCGGACCTTCTCGCGCAGAGCCGCGAAGCCGTCGCCGTCCCACGCCGGCCCGCCCGCCAGACCGATCAGCCGGTCGATGGCGGCGCCCGCCGCGTCCTCGATCAACTCCTGCACGCCGCCGTGCGGGTTGCGACTCAACGCCAGCTTCGCCTCGTTGTCCAGCCGCCCCTGCAGGAACCGCGCCGGGGACGGCACTGTGAGCCGCAGCAGCCGGCGGGTGCCGGCCCAGTGCGCCGCCTCCGCCTCGGCGGGGGAGTCGAACACCTTCACCCCGACCGTGGCGCCCTCGTCGACCAGCGCCGGGTACGCGGTGACCGCGTAACCGGCGCGGACCTGCTCGATGGTCCGGGGCAGCGTGCCGATGCTCCACTCGCGCAACCCGGTGCGGGCGATCTCCGGTGCGGCGGCCGCCACCACCTGGCGTACCTCCTGGCGGAGTTGGCGTTGCAGGGCCGGCAGGTCCTTGCCCTCGGCGACCGGCTTCTCGTCGTCGCCGAGGATCCGGAAGGTCACCCGCAGGTGCGCCGGTAGCCTGCCCGGCTCCCAGGCGTCGCGGGGCACCGTCACACCGGTCATCCGGCGCAGCTGACGGGTGAGCGCGTCCAGCAGCGACTCCTCGCCGGGGGTGATCGCCGCCAGGGCAGCCCGGGCGTAGTCCGGCACCGGGACGAAGTTGCGGCGGATCGCCTTGGGCAGCGAGCGGATCAGCGCGATCACCGTCTCCTCGCGCAACCCCGGCACCTGCCAGTCGAAGGTCTCCGCCGGCACCTGGTTGAGCAGCGGCAGCGGGATGTCCACTGTGACGCCGTCGTCGGGCGTGCCCGGCTCGAACCGGTAGGTCAGCGGCAGGCTCACCCCGTCGGCCTGCCACTCGTCCGGGTAGTCGTCCTCGTCCACCCCCGGTCGGCCGTCGTTGATCAGCAGGTCGCGGGTGAAGGTGAGCAGGTCGGGTTGCTCGCGCCGGGTCTTCTTCCACCAGCTGTCGAAGTGCCGGCCGGAGGACACGTCGGCCGGGATCCGCTGGTCGTAGAAGCCGAAGATGGTCTCGTCGTCGACCAGGATGTCGCGGCGTCGGGCCCGGCTCTCCAGCTCCTCAATCTCGGTGAGCAGTCGTTTGTTGTCCGCCCAGAACTGGTGGTGGGTCTGCCAGTCACCCTCGACGAGGGCGTGCCTGATGAACAGCTCCCGGCTCAGGGTCGGGTCGATCCGCCCGAAGGTGACCTTGCGGGAGGCGACCAGCGGGACGCCGTACAGGGTGACCTTCTCGTAGGCCATCACCGCGGCCTGCTTCTTCTCCCAGTGCGGTTCGCTGTAGCTGCGCTTGACCAGGTGCTGCGCCAGCGGCTCGACCCACTCCGGCTCGACCCGGCCGGCGATGCGCCCCCACAGCCGGGACGTCTCCACCAACTCGGCGGCCATCACCCAGCGCGGCGGCTTCTTGAACAGCGCCGAGCCGGGGAAGACCGCGAACTTCGCGCCCCGCGCCCCCAGGTACTCGTGTTTCTGGGCGTCCTTGAGGCCGATGTGCGACAACAGGCCGGGCAGCAGCGACTGGTGCACCTTCGGGGTGTCGATCTCCTCCGGCAGGTCCGCGCCACCCCGGCGACCCCGGCCGGCGTCCGCGTCGTCCGAGCTGTCGCGCGCCGGCCGCCCACCACGCCGATCGCCGTCAGTCGGGGTACGCAACACCTGGCGCAGCTGGCTGACGATGTCCTGCCACTCGCGGATCCGCAGGTAGTTCAGGTACTCCGCCTTGCACATCCGGCGGAACGCGCTGGAGGACAGCTCCCGCTGCTGCTCGCGCAGGTAGCGCCACAGGTTGAGGTACGCGACGAAGTCGGACTCCTTGTCGGCGAACCGGGCGTGCGCCTGGTCGGCCTGGGCCTGCTTCTCCGCCGGTCGCTCACGCGGGTCCTGAATGGAGAGCGCGGCGGCGATCACCAGCACCTCGGTGGCGCAGCCGTTGCGTTCGCCCTCGACCACCATCCGGGCCAGGCGCGGGTCGACAGGCAACTGGGCCAGCCGCCGGCCGAGCGCTGTGAGCCGCTTCGCCGGGTCGGCCTCGGTCGGGTCCAACGCGCCCAGCTCGTGCAGCAGGTTGACGCCGTCGGTGATGTTGCGCTTGTCCGGTGGGTCGATGAACGGGAACGCCGCGAGGTCGCCGAGCCCGATCGCTGTCATCTGGAGGATGACCGACGCCAGGTTGGTTCGCAGGATCTCCGGGTCGGTGAACTCGGGGCGGGATCCGAAGTCCTGCTCGTCGTAGAGGCGGATGCAGATGCCGTCCGAGGTACGGCCGCACCGACCCTTGCGCTGGTTGGCCGACGCCTGGGAGATCGGCTCGATGGGCAGCCGCTGCACCTTGAGTCGGCTGGAGTACCGGGAGATGCGAGCGGTGCCCGGGTCCACCACGTACTTGATGCCGGGCACTGTCAGCGAGGTCTCCGCGACGTTGGTGGCGAGCACCACCCGGCGCGAGGAGTGCGCGGCGAAGACCCGGTGCTGCTCGGCGGAGGAGAGCCGCGCGTACAGCGGCAGGATCTCGGTGCCGAGTAGCGTCCGCTTCTTCTGCACCAGCTTGCCCAGCGCGTCGGCGGTGTCCCGGATCTCCCGCTCACCGCTGAGGAAGACCAGGATGTCGCCAGGGCCCTCGGCCGCCAGCTCCTCGACGGCGTCGCCGATCGCCTGGATCTGGTCGCGGACGGTCTCCTCGTCGCCGTCGCCGTCCTCCTCGCCCTCGGCGAGCTCGACGAGGGGCCGGTAGCGCACCTCCACCGGGTAGGTGCGCCCCGAGACCTCGACCACCGGCGCTGGCACGCCGTCGGGCTCGTCGGCGGTGGGCGGCCCGGCGAAGTGCCTGGCGAACCGGTCGGTCTCGATGGTCGCCGAGGTGATGATCACCTTGAGGTCGGGTCGTCGGGGCAACAGCTCCCGCAGGTACCCGAGGATGAAGTCGATGTTGAGGCTGCGCTCGTGCGCCTCGTCGATGATCAGCGTGTCGTACTGGCGCAGCATCCGGTCGGTCTGCAACTCGGCCAGCAGGATGCCGTCGGTCATCAGCTTCACCAGGCTGCGCTCGCTGACCTGGTCGGTGAAGCGCACCTTGTAGCCGACCACGTCGCCCAACTCGGTGCCCAGTTCGTCGGCGATCCGGTCGGCAACCGTCCGGGCGGCCAACCGCCGGGGCTGGGTGTGCCCGATCAGGCCGTGCACCCCGCGCCCCAGCTCCAGACAGATCTTGGGGATCTGGGTGGTCTTGCCGGAGCCGGTCTCGCCCGCCACGATCACCACCTGGTGATCGCGGATGGCAGCGGCGATGTCGTCCTTGCGCTCACTGACCGGCAGACCCACCGGGTACGTGATCACGGGCACCGCCGCCTGCCGGGCGGCGAGCCGCTGCTCGGCCCGGACCAGGTCGGCGGTGATCTCGGTCAGCGCCGCCTCCCGACGCTGCGGGTCGCGCAGCCTGCGGGCACCGTCCAGTCGCCGCTGGAGCCGGCGCTGGTCGCGGAACATCAGAGGTGTGAGGCGGCTGTGCAGCTCGCGAACGGGGTCGGACGCGACTGGGGCGGTTGGATTCTGCATGTCGTGCCCAAGGATAGGCAGCCCGGCGGCGCACCGCCCCTGGGTTACCGAGCGGCCGGCTCTCCGACGGCCACCTCCGGTCCCTCGACGGCCACGACCGGGCCCTAGAGTTGGCGGCCGACGTCGAGCGCTGGGGGAGCCGGATGGAGATGCGCGACACCGACCGCGCGTTGGTGCAGGCCGCCACGGCGGTCTCCAAGCTGCGCTGCCGCAGCCAGCACCACACTGTCGCGTCGGCGGCCCGGACCGCGGACGGGCGGGTCTTCACCGGCGTGAACGTCCAGCACGCCACCGGGGGTGCCTGCGCCGAACTTGTCGTGATCGGCACGGCCGCCACGCAGGGCGTCACCGCGCTGGAGACGATCGTCACTGTCGCCGACCGTGGCCGCGAGGTCGTCGCGCCCTGTGACCGGTGCCGGCAGGTGCTGCGGGACCACTTCCCGCAACTGCGGGTGATCGTCGGCCCGATGGACGCCCTGCGGGTGGTCCCACTCGGTGAGTTGTCGGCGGAGGCTGGCAGCGGCTCGGCCGGCTGACCGGTCAGTCCCCGGAGGCCGCCTCCAGCATCGACTGCGGCACCGGCACGCTCTCGAACCGCAGGGTGCCCTCCGGAAGCAGCCACGACGTGACCCGCGCGACAAGGTGACCGGCCCGCACGGCGGGGTCGTTGGCGAACAGCCCGCGCGTCTCGTCCGGGGCGATGGACAGCACCACGAAACCACGCAGCTGCTCGTCGTCGGGGTGCAGGAACGGTCCGGCGGCGAGCACCAGCCCCTGCTGCACGAGGCCCGCCTGGTGGGCCAGGTGCGCGTACCGCAACCGGTCGATCGCGTCCTGCGGCAGCTCCGGCGGGTCCGACGGCCGGCTCAGCAGGACGACCGTGTGCTGGTCGAATCGCATGTCCCCACCCTATGAGGGGAATGTCCCTCTTCTGGGTGTCATCCGCCATCTGTCCGTCCTGTGGTCGTCCGCGAATCTCATTCTCATATCGAGGTTCGAAGCGATTGGGAGGTGCGGCATGGTCACCAGACGTGGGCTGCTCGCGGCCGGCGCCACCGGCGGCGCGGCGGCGCTGATCCCGGCGGGCTGGGCGGCCTCGGGCCGAGCGCTCGCCGCGGCCGCGCTGCTGGACGCCCGGGACATCCCGAAGTACGTCACGCCGCTGCGGATCCCCCCGGCCATGCCGACGGTGGCGACCGATCCCGAGCACGACACGTACGAGATCGCGGTGCGACAGTTCCGCCAGCAGATCCTGCCGCCGTCGTGGCCGCGCACCACAGTGTGGGGTTACGGCTCCACGGCGCATCCGGGCAGCTTCGGCTACCCGGCGCCCACCATCATGGCGCGGGTGGGCCGCCCGGTGCGGGTGACCTGGGTCAACCAGCTCGTCGACGAGCGGGGCGACTACCTGCCGCACCTGCTGCCGGTGGACCCCACAGTGCACTGGGCCAACCCGGCCGGTGGCATCGAGCACCGGGACCACCACGGGCAGTGGGACGGCAGTCCGCAGGGCTATCGCGGCCCGGTGCCCCAGGTGGTGCACCTGCACGGTGCGCACAGCACGCAGGAGAGCGACGGACACTCCGAGGCGTGGTACCTGCCGGCCGCCCGTGACCTGCCGCCCGACTTCGCCGTTTCCGGCAGCGCGTACCGGGAGTTCCGGTCCCGCTTCGCCGAGCGGTCCGGCCTGCGCTGGGCGCCGGGCTCGGCCACCTTCGAGTACGCGAACGACCAGCGGCCGTGCACCCTCTGGTACCACGACCACGTGCTCGGGCTCACCCGGGAGAACGTCTACGCCGGGTCGGCAGGGTTCTACCTGCTCGGTGGTGGGGACGAACCGCCGGAGGGGGTGCTGCCCGGCCCGGCGCCGACCCGCGTCGATGCGCCGAACATCTCGTACCGCGACATTCCGCTGATGATCCAGGATCGCAGCTTCACCGCCGACGGTGAACTGCGCTATCCAAAGAGGTACTCCGGCGGCGGCGACGGGCCACCGACCTCGGTGCCCGGGTTCTCCGGCTCCACGATCGTGGTCAACGGCCGCACCTGGCCCTCGCTGACGGTCCAGCGCCGGCGCTACCGGTTCCGGCTGCTCAACGCCTGCAACAGCCGCTTCCTGCTGCTCAGCGTGGCCGCGAACGCCACCGCACGGCCGGCCCGGCCGGTGCTGCCGGTCTGGCAGATCGGCAGCGACGGCGGTCTCCTGCCCGAACCGGTGCCGCACGAACGCGTGGCACTCGGCCCGGCCCAGCGGGTCGACGCGATCGTCGACTTCACCGACGTTCCGGCCGGCACCGAGCTGTACCTGGTCAACGAAGGGCCGGACGGGATGTACGCAGGCGGTCGGCCCGGGGTGGACTTCGACCCCGCCGACCCGCACACCACCGGGCAGGTGCTGCGCTTCGTGGTCACCGAGGCGGCCGGCGCGGATTCGAGCGTGCCACCGGAGCAGCTACGGCTGCCGTCACACCCGCGCCTCGGCCCGGCCCAGCGGGTACGCCGGTTGTCGCTCAACGAGCGGATGTCCGGCGGGTCGATGATCATGCTGCTGGGTGTCCTCGACGAGCGCGGCCGGGGTCTGCCGTTGCGCTGGAGCGACCCGGTAACCGAGCAGCCCGTCCTCGGCGACACCGAGGTGTGGGAGGTGCGCAACTTCACCCGGCACGTGCACCCGGTCCACCTGCACCAGGTCCAGTTCGAGCTGCTCGGCCGGGGGCGTTCGGGCCGGTCGCTGCCGGGCTCGGGGGAGCGGGGGTGGATGGACACGGTGCTCGCGTACCCGTGGGAGGTGACCCGGATCAAGGCGCACTTCGACCTGCCGGGTCGCTACGCCTGGCACTGCCACCTGCTGGAGCACGAGGACAACGAGATGATGCGGCCGCTGAACGTCCTGCCGCGCGGTGCCGCGGCGGCCGGGGACGGTGGCTCGCGGGGCGCACCAACGGAGCCCGGGACGGTATCGACAGACGCCAGTTAGGCCCCTTTCTGCAGCTCGGCTAAGGTTAGGCGAACCTAAGCATGGACGTGCAGGAGATTCGTGACCACCCTCGCCACCCGGCCGACCCCGGCCCGCAACCGGCCCGGCACCCGCACCGGTCGGCGAGTCGCTGTCACCGTCGGGGCCGCACTGGTGCTGCTGCTCACAGTGCTGGCCAGCTTCGCGCTCGGCAGCCGACAACTCGGCGTCGACCAGGTCTGGCACGCGCTCGTCGCGCCGGACGGCGGCGACGCCAGCACCATCGTCCGTGAGCTGCGGATGCCCCGGACCGCGCTCGGCCTCGCCGTCGGGCTCGCGCTCGCCGTGGCCGGGGTGCTGTTCCAGGCGCTCACCCGCAACCCCCTCGCCGAGCCGCGCATCCTCGGCATCAGCGCGGGCGCGTCGTTCGGTGTGGTGCTCGCGATCTCCGTGTTCGGCGTCGGCACGCTCGCCGGCTACGTCTGGTTCGGCATCGCCGGGGCCCTGATCGCCGGGCTGCTGGTCTTCGCCATCGCCACCCGCGCCCGCGAGGGCGCCAGCCCGGTGACCCTCGCGCTGGTCGGCGCGGCGCTCGACGCCAGCCTGGCCTCCGGGGTGTACGCGCTCCTCAGCATCGACGCCCGCACCTTCGAGGAGTACCGCTTCTGGGTGGTCGGCGGGCTGGCCGGCCGGGACCTGTCTGTCGCCGCGCAGGTGCTGCCGTTCGTCCTCGCCGGCCTGGTCCTGGCCGCCCTGGTGGCCCGGGGCCTGGACGCGCTGGCCCTCGGCGACGACGTGGCCCGTGGTCTCGGCCACCGGATCGGTCTGGTCCGCCTCGGTGGCGGCCTGGCCGCCGTGCTGCTGACCGGCGCCGCGGTGGCCGCCGCCGGCCCTGTCGCATTCGTCGGGCTGGCCGTGCCGCACCTGGCCCGCGCCCTGGTCGGCGCGGACCACCGCTGGACCCTCGCCGTGTCCGCACTGCTCGGGCCGGCGCTGCTGCTCGCCGCCGACATCGTCGGCCGGCTCGTCGCCCCACCCGGCGAGATCCCGGCCGGGATCGTCACCGCGCTGATCGGCGCGCCACTGCTGGCAGTGCTGGTCCGCCGTGCCCGGGTGGTGACCGCGTGACCACCACCCGCCGTTCCTCCGGCCCCGCTGACCCGCCCAGCCCTGCCGGCCCGGCTGGCCCCGCTGACCCGCCCGGCTCGGCTGGGTCCGCTGGCTCGTCGACCGTCGTGCCCGCCGGCCCGCCTGGTGCCGACGGTGCCCGGCTGGCCGGGCGGTCGCTGCTGCGGATCGGCCCGGTCAGCCTGCTGATCCGCCGACGCGCGGTACTGGTGGCCGCCGTGCTGACAGTGCTGCTCCTGCTGGCCGTGGTGCTCAGCCTCTCGCTGGGCACCCCGTACGTCGCCCCGGCCGACGTGCTGCGCGCCCTCTCCGGTGCCGGCACGCCGTACGACCTCGTGGTCTTTGATCTTCGGCTGCCGCGGGTCGTGCTGGCGGCGGTGGCCGGCGCCGCCTTCGGCGTGGCCGGCACGCTGATCCAGAGCGTGGCCCGCAACCCCCTCGCCAGCCCGGACGTCATCGGCATCACCCAGGGCGCCGGCCTGGCCGCGACAGTGGCCCTGACCAGCGGAATGGCCGCGGTGCTGGTGGCGCCCACCGCGCTGGTGGGCGGGCTGCTCGCGGCCGTGCTGCTGTTCGCCCTCGGCGCCCGGCACGGGCTGGCCGCACAGCGGTTCGTGCTCGCCGGGGTGGCGGTCGCGTTCGGCTTCCGGGCGCTCACCGAGGTGGTCATGCTCACCGCCGATCCGATCGACGGACTGCGCGCGCAGATCTGGCTGATCGGCACCCTGGCCGGCAAGGGCTGGACCGAGGCCGCCTGGATCGCCGGCACACTGCTGGTGCTGCTGCCGGTGCTGGCCTGGGCCGGCTGGGCGTTGAACAGCACCGCCCTGGACGACGACACCGCCCGGGGCGTCGGGCTGCGTCCGGTGGCCCGCCGGATCGGCCTCGCCGGCGCCGGCGTACTCGTCGCCGCGATGGTCACCGCCCAGGTCGGCGCCGTCGACTTCGTGGCGCTGGTCGCCCCGCAGGTGGCCCGTCGCCTGGTACGCGCCGAACGACCACCACTGGTCTGCGCGGCGCTGCTCGGCGCCCTCCTGCTGGTGCTGGCCGACCTGGCCGGCAGGCGCCTGTTCGCACCCACCCAACTACCCGCCGGTGTGCTGACCGCCGCGATCGGCGGCCCGTACCTGATCTTCCTGCTGCTGCGCGGCCGGCGGCGGTCGTCGTGACGCCTCAAGGAGTCGTGTGATGCTCTCCACCCGGGACCTGGTCGCCGGCTACGACGAGCGGACAGTGCTCGACGGGCTCGACCTCGACCTGCCCACCGACGCGTTCACCGTGATCGTCGGACCCAACGCGTGCGGCAAGTCCACCCTGCTGCGCACGATGGCCCGGCTGCTCACCCCCCGCCGAGGCACTGTGCTGCTGGACGGCACCGCCATCCGCGACCTGCCGACCCGGGAGGTCGCCCGCCGCCTCGGCGTCCTGCCGCAGAGCCCGCTGGTGCCCGAGGGCGTCACCGTGGCGGACCTGGTCGGGCGCGGCCGACAGCCCTACCAGCGGTGGTGGCGGCAGTGGTCGTCGGAGGACGGCGCGGCGGTGGACCAGGCGATGGCCCTCGCCGACGTCACCGACCTGGCCGACCGGCCGGTGGACAGCCTCTCCGGCGGTCAGCGGCAACGAGTGTGGATCGCCATGACCCTCGCCCAGGACACCGACGCCCTGCTGCTCGACGAACCGACCACCTTCCTCGACCTGGCCCACCAGGTGGAGGTACTGGACCTCCTGCACCGGCTGCGCTCCGAGCGGGGCCGCACCGTGGTCGCCGTCCTGCACGACCTGAACCAGGCCGCCCGCTACGCCGACCACCTGGTCGCCATGCGGGCCGGCGCAGTGGTCGCCGCCGGCCCACCCCGGGAGATCCTCACCGCCGACCTGGTCCGCGACGTCTTCGGGCTGGCCTGCGTGGTGGTGCCCTGTCCGGTGACCGGCGCACCGCTGGTGGTTCCCGCGAACACGGGTGGTAACGCTCCGGCTCCGGCCGTCGCTGGTGACCACTCCCCGTCGAGGGCGTCCGTGCCGGACGCCCGACCCTCCACCGGCGACGCGGCCAACCCGCTCGCCGGCTCGCACCCCTCGAAAGGACTCTGATGCGTCGTCTCGTCGCAGCTCTCGTCGCGGCCGTCGCCCTCGGCGCCAGCCTCACCGCCTGCGGTGAGAGCGACCCGGTCGCCGGCTCCACCACCGGGGAGACCCGGGAGATCACCCACGCCATGGGCACCACCAAGGTCCCGGCCGAGCCCAAGCGCGTCGTCGTGCTCGACACCGACAAGATCGACACGGCGCTCTCGCTGGGCATCACGCCCGTCGGCGCGGCCACCGCCGGTGAGGCGAAGAGCTGGCCCACCTACTTCGGCGCGGACAAGCTCGCCGGCATCAAGGAGGTCGGGGTGCTCACCGAGCCCGACCTGGAGGCGATCAACGCGCTGAAGCCGGACCTCATCCTCGGCAGCAAGTTCCGCCAGGAGAAGTTCTACGACGAACTGGCCGCCATCGCGCCGACCGTGTTCACCGACAAGGTGGGCATCACCTGGAAGGACAACCTCCTCCTCGACGGCAAGGCACTCGGCCGCGAGCAGCAGGCCAAGGATCTGCTCGCCACGTACGAGAAGCGGGCCAAGGACTTCGGCGCGACGCTCGGCGACGCCTCCGCGCGCAAGGTCTCCATCGTGCGGTTCCTGCCCGGCAACATCCGGGTGTACGGCCCGGACTCGTTCTCCGGCATCGTCATCGGCGACACCGGCCTGGGCCGCCCCGAACGGCAGCTGCTCGCCAACAAGGAGGACAAGCGTTTCGACCTGGTCAGCCCCGAGCGGGTCAACGAGGTCGACGGTGACGTCATCTTCGTGACCGCGTACGGCGACAAGGCCGCCGCCGAGCAGACCAAGGTCTCCGGCGGGACGCTGTGGAAGGGCCTCGGCGCGGTCAAGGCCGGCAAGGCGTACCCCGTCTCCGACGAGGTCTGGATGACCGGCATCGGCGTCGGCGCCGCCAACAAGATCCTCGACGACCTGGCCAAGTACCTCCCGGCCGCCTGACACCCTGCCCCGCGCCGCCCGCGCCCGAAGGCGCCCACCCCGCGCACCCCGCTTGCCGGCACGCACCCCGCGCGCCGGCATGCACCGCGCA